>JABDMW010000040.1 GCA_013001295.1 Hyphomonadaceae bacterium | reverse complement strand
GGGGCCAATTGGTGCCATGACAGTCGCGGATTTGCAGGACGCATGCAGCAACCGGAATTTATAACGCTGATCGCCAGCGAATATGAGTTGGTTTATGTCAGTGCGGGCGATAAGCCACGACAGAATGATCAAAATGCTGACGTGTCAAAAAGATTTGGCGTTGAAAAAATCAAGGGAACACCAACGATATTTATCGTCGAGCCTGACGGAACTGTTTTAAATGACGAGAGTACCGGGTATTGGAAACGAGCTGACAGTATTCCGGTCGATATGACTTACGCTTACTTGCAACACTACGCAAAAAAATAGGGAGCGCTATGTTTGTTGGGCACTATGCGCCGGCGCTGGCCGTCGGCGCTTACGGGAAGATCAAGTTATGGCAGGCGTTTGTAGCCGTTCAGCTTCTGGACTTTGCATGGGCAGGATTAAATCTCGCCGGCGTCGAGAAAACCCGCATCATCGAAGGGTTCGCCGGCAATAGTCATTTAGATCTTTATTATATGCCGTACTCGCACTCGCTGGGAATGAGTATAATCTGGTCGATTGGTGCCGCGATCGTATTCGCGCTCGTTTTTCGCAAGCAGGCCCGCATTGGAGCGATCTTATTCGGTCTGTTGGTGTTCTCGCACTGGATCACCGATTTGCTGGTTCACAAGCCTGACCTCGCGCTCTGGTTCGACTCACCTAAGGTTTGATTTGGCTTATGGGAAAAACCGGTAATGGCGAATATTCTAGAGCTCGGATTGTTTCTGGCCGGAATGATCTGGTATTTACGCCGGACCATTGCGACAGGAGTTGTGGGTAAATATTATCCGATTGTTTTTATTGCATTATTTGTTGCTGTTCATTTCATTGGACAAACAATGCCAGCACCGAAATCGGTACCTGAGTTTACGGTAACGGCTTTGCTGTCATACACCGTATTTGCGCTACTCGCCGCGGGTTTGGATAAAACCAGACGTCAGCGGAAATCCCCTTAAATTAAATAGTAAATTCAATCGCGCGATAATTGCTGGGCGCAGTGCCATACCATTTCCTGAACGCCCGCGTAAAAGCACTTTGATCATTAAAGCCCAGCGTCTTGGCGATTCCAGTAAAGGACATATTGTTGGCCATGCAATCTCTGCACATGGCCTGACGCACTTCATCGACCAAATTTCGATAGGTCAGTCCTTCAGCCAAAAGTCGCCTGCGGAATGTCCGTTCGCTCATATTGAGAGCGGTCGCAACTGTTTGCGTCGATAAAGTATTTTCAATGATCGCTTTTTTTATCGCGGCAAATGCATTTACGACTACTGGTGCCTGATGCACGGAACTGCGCTGCATATTATTTAGTATGGTTTTGATTTTTTCCAGTTTCTTTGGATTGGCGGATGGAAGTAGGCGGTCGACATACTCAGGATAGAATTCCAGTGAGTTTTCCTCTTGGTCGAATTTTACGGGACAAAGGCAAATTTCGCGGTGTCGGGACGTGTCGCTTGGTGCGCTATGTCGAAAAGAGACGGATTTCAAGTTTTTTTCAAACGACCAAGTCAACATATTGATCGTGATGATATAGCCGCCAAAGATCATTTCCGTGACATGCCGGTATTTGTTATGCTCATAAAAATGCGGATTCCAGGCTATAAATGTGCCATCCGGGCGCCTTTCAAATGAGGGGACTCCTATTGTCTCGATGAGGCTGGAGATCTGCGTATTAAAAACAGCTGCATCGGCTAACGAGTTGCAATAGGACAACACCGATCCGGTTTGGCCAACACTCATAAGGCGAAATTGAAATGCGGTTTCTAGCCCGATATTGGAGAGATTTAACTTCTTCTCTGCGTGCTCTAGTATGTGCTCAAGTTGGTCGTATGGAAGGCGAAACTTAGGATTTTTAAGATCTTGAACACTTGTTCCAACACTTTTGACCGATTCGTCTGGGGGCAATCCCATTTTGTTCCAAGCCTCTACAAGACGGGACAAATACAGTGATGATACAGAGTGCATTGGCGGCTATTTCCCTCTATTTCCGGGATTACGTATAGTTATGACAATTTTGGCCTATAAAGACAAGAAATTATACAAATTAGCCATTGCATAAAGTCCCACTTTAGAGTATTCCTAATATATCTTGGGGCGCAAGAAGACCAATTAAACGTTTATACCGTTTGTTGGTCTTTTTTTATGCGTATATTCGAATGATCCCTTTTCTAATCTGGCTTGCATCGCGGTGAAAAGCTTGTCACAAAATTAGCAGACAATATGAGGGAGTGGGGACACCATGAATACGGACGGTTCAGACAAGAAAATTATTGATGAAAAAGCCGTCGCGTCTTATTGGCGCGCGAATATTTCCTTAATGATCAAACTTCTCTTTGTGTGGGCACTTGTCTCCTATGGTTTTGGCATTCTGTTTCGACCTTTTCTCGATCAATTCTCGATTGGCGGAGCTCCCTTGGGTTTCTGGTTTGCCCAGCAAGGCGCCATCTATGTGTTCCTGATCCTGATCGTCATTTATATCCGTCGCATGCATGCTATCGAAAAACAGCATGGTATCGCGGACGACGAAGAATAAGGCCCGGTTATGGATGCGAATTTCTGGACCTGGTTCTTTGTTATAGGAACTTTCAGCCTCTATATCGGCATTGCCATTTGGTCGCGTGCAGGATCGACGGACGATTTCTATGTTGCCGGCCATGATGTCCCGCCGCTCCTCAATGGGATGGCGACCGCAGCAGACTGGATGAGCGCAGCCAGCTTTATCTCTATGGCCGGACTCATAGCATTTATGGGCTATAGCGGATCCGTTTATTTGATGGGTTGGACCGGCGGATATGTCTTGCTCGCTCTTTTATTTGCCCCTTATTTGCGAAAGTTTGGCAAATTTACCGTTCCGGATTTTGTCGGTGACCGATACTATTCTGATACGGCTCGAACGGTTGCTGCGCTGTGTGCGCTTTTTGTATCTTTCACCTATATCGCCGGGCAAATGAAAGGCGTTGGTGTTGCTTTTTCAAGCTTCCTCGGCGTGCCATTCGAACTTGGCGTTTTCATAGGGATGGGGATTGTGTTTTTCTACGCCGTTCTGGGCGGTATGAAAGGCATCACCTACACACAAGTTGCCCAATACTGCGTTTTGATCTTCGCCTATCTCGTGCCGGCGATCTTTATCTCGTTGATGATCACCGGGAATGCGATCCCGCAATTGGGCTTTATCAGCGACGTCAAAGGAACAGATATTTCTATGCTGTCAAAGCTCAATCAAGTCGTCACGGATTTGGGCTTTAAAGCTTACACCGACAATACTAAGTCAACGCAGGATGTATTCTTTATCACATTAGCATTGATGGTTGGAACCGCAGGATTACCCCATGTAATTATTCGGTTCTTCACAGTTCCGTCAGCTGCCGGTGCACGAAAATCAGCGGGTTGGGCCTTGTTCTTTATTGCGCTGCTCTACACAACCGCACCGGCGGTTGGGGCTTTCGCGCGCTATAATTTCATCGATACTGTACACGAGTCGACATATGAAGTTGCCGATGCGCAAGACGGCGCAAAGCTAACACCGGACTGGTTTAAAGACTGGGAACAAACAGACCTCGTCGGATGGGACGACAAGAACGGTGACGGCAAACTTCAATATCTGGCAGGCGATGAAAATGAGGTCACAGTCAACCGAGACATCATGGTCTTGGCCAATCCTCAAATTGCCAACCTACCCGGATGGGTTATTGGCCTTGTCGTGGCTGGAGGATTGGCAGCAGCCCTTTCCACCGCTGCAGGTCTTCTCTTGGTGATATCCTCATCTATCAGTCACGATATTGGGCGAAAGCTATTGTTTAAAAACATGACCGATAAGCAAGAGCTCAGATTGGCGCGGATTGCAGCTGGCGTGGCGGTTGTTCTTGCTGGCATGCTTGGGATTTACCCGCTCGGATTTGTCGCCCAGGTCGTTGCTTTCGCCTTTGGATTAGCGGCCGCCAGTTTCTTCCCGATATTGTTGCTTGGCATTTTTGACAAGCGGATGAACAAGGAAGGCGCCATCGCAGGCATGCTCGTCGGACTGTTCTTCACCGCCAGCTATATCATCAAGTTCAAATTCTTTGACGGACGTCCGCCAGCTGACCAAAACTGGTTGTTTGGCATTTCGCCAGAAGGGATCGGATCAATCGGTATGATCTTGAATTTTTCGGTTTCTTTGGTCGTCTCGCGATTAACGCCGCCACCGCCACAACACATCCAGGACATGGTCGATGAGATTCGAGTGCCGACCGGGTATCAGGTTGGCCGAGTGGATGACCTGCCGCATGCGGCGGAATAGTTAAATCTAGGTATCAGTTGGTTTGGTTTTACGGCGCAATGTCCGTCCGGTGACGATCGCATCTTTACCAAATTTTGCGCGGGCCAGATCGCTGGCGCGTTCAGCCTTCCCGCGCTTGCTCGCTTGTGGGTCGAGCAAATCACCTGCATCGCCAACAGGCGCGCAGAGTTCAGAAATACCTGCACCGATTAGACGAAATTTGCGATGTGCATTCACGCCGTTAATTTCCGCCTGCAACAGGGGCAAACATGTGTGGAAAATTGTATCCGCCAATTGAACCGGCTCCGCCAATTTGCGCCGACGCGTCAGTGATTTAAAATCCTTTGTTTTCAGTTTCATTGTCACGACATACCCTGCCATGTTTTTGGCCTTCGCCCGATCTGCCGTTTGGACACAAACCTGCCACAGCCGATCTGCAAGTTCAGTTTCATCGCCGATATCGGTGTTAAATGTGATTTCACTGGATATGCTTTTGCGAACACTTTCCGATTTGACCGGCCGAAAATCTTCGGCCCGTGCCAATTGTGCCAATCGCAAGCCTGCTTCACCAAAATTTTTCATCATTTCGGTATCTGATCGTTGCCGCACGTCGGCGATAGTCACAATGCCACGTTTATTGAGGCTTCGTTTAAATGCAGGTCCGACACCGAAAATAAAGTCCACTGGTTTTGGCGCCAGAAATTCGAGAGCTTCCGCGCGTCCAATCACGGAAAATCCGTTGGGCTTATCCAGATCAGATGCGGTTTTGGCCAAAAACTTATTATAGGACAATCCAACACTAACGGTTACGCCAACTTCTTTAAAAATATCGCGCTGCAATCTGATTAATGCCGAGATAGGTGGTCCGCCATGAAGGCGTTCGGTGCCGGTGAGATCCATGAAGGCTTCGTCGATGGAAAGGGACTGCACCGATGGGGTCAGGTCCAGCATCATTTTTTTGATCCGTTGGCCCTCATAGCTGTATTTCGAAATGTCCGGACGAATGACAACGGCATGTGGGCAGACTTTCAGCGCTTTAAACATAGGCATGGCGGAATGCACACCGTAAACGCGAGCGACGTAACAGGCAGCGGAAACCACACCACGTTTTCTACCGCCAATGATCACCGGCTTGTCGACAAGGTCTGGGTTGTCGCGCTTTTCGACAGACGCGTAGAACGCGTCACAATCAACATGTGCGATGGAAAGATCATGAAGTTCGGGATGAAACAAAAGCTTGTGAGAATTGCACTGCGGACAGATTTGAGCACGTGCAGTTGCACGACTGCCACAATCGCGACAATATCCTGAATTATCCGTGCTTAATGTCTGCATATCTATGGCTATAAACTGAAAACAATGTCTTTACCGTTTTTTATTATGTTCTTGATACGTTCCAAAGTCCAGAACCTAACAATTCCTTACTCACAAGGACACCGTTGATTAAGGTTATTGGTGTTTAATAGGGACAATCAAAAAACGCGCAAAGCGTAATCAGGTGAAATGGTCGATATGTTGCAAGCTATGCCCAAAAAAATTCTAATCGTCGAAGACAATGAGCTGAATATGAAGCTCTTTTCAGATTTGTTGGGGGCGCACGGATACGAAACGCGGCAAACGCGCGAAGGTCTGAAGGCAATCGATATCGCCAAAAAATATAAACCCGATCTGATTTTGATGGATATTCAACTGCCGGAAGTGTCAGGCCTTGAAGTCACCAAATGGATCAAGGACGATAAAAATCTTGCTGATATTCCGGTCGTGGCTGTCACTGCATTCGCCATGAAGGGGGATGAGAAACGCATTCGGGACGGCGGCTGTCAGGCCTATATTTCCAAACCGATTACGGTGACAACATTTCTGGCGACGATCCGCAAATTCCTGGGCTAGGGGTCCGACATGAGTGCGCGTATTCTCGTTGTTGACGACCTGGCTCCAAATCTCCATTTCCTCGAGGTCAAGCTTGCCGCGCATTATTACGATGTGCTGACGGCAACGAGTGGCGTCGAAGCACTTGAAATCGCCGACAATCAAATCGTTGATCTCATTCTATTAGATGCGATGATGCCGGGGATGAGCGGTTTTGAAGTGTGCAAACGCTTAAAAAGCAATCCACAGACCTGGCATATACCGGTCGTGATGGTGACGGCCCTCGAAGAGAGCAGGGACCGTATTCGGGGACTGGAAGCCGGCGCTGACGATTTCATCACCAAGCCGATTGACGATTTTAATTTGATGGCACGCGTAAAATCCTTGCTTCGATTAAAAATGGTCACTGACCAGTTGTTAAGTCATACGGGCAATACGATTGAACGCTCTAAACCTGTTCTTGACGAACTTTCCCAACGTGCGGGTAACATTCTTATTGTCGATGACAATGAGCGCAAAATGGAGTTTTTGGCGAAGTCCTTGAAAGCGAACAACAATATTGCCATGGAGACAGATCCTGTTGTTGCGCTTAAAAAAGCGATCAGAGCCGATTTGACCATCGTCAGTTTGATTTCCGAGAAATTTGATGGGCTCAGGTTTTGCGCACGCTTGCGTTCTGAGGCACGGACCCGCGATTTACCGATCCTGGCGATTGGACAGGTCGACGATGAAGCACGATTAGTGCGGGCATATGATATTGGTATCAATGATACGCTGATGCGCCCTATCGAAGCACAAGAACTTGTTGCCCGGGTCAGTACGCAATTGAAACGAAAATTTTATGCCGACAATTTGAAGGAAAATTTTAACGAAAGCCTGGAAATGGTGGTTACAGATCCCCTAACAGGCATTGGAAACCGGCGCTATATGGACCGCTCAATCGCACCGCTTTTTGCGCAGCTTTCGGACACAGGTTCACCGTTCAGCCTGGTCGTTTTCGACGTTGATAAATTCAAACGCGTTAATGATATGCTGGGCCATGATGTCGGTGACAAGGTATTACAAGAAGTCGCTGCCCGGTTAGCGACCAATGTCCGCTCTATAGACGTTTTGAGCCGCTACGGCGGAGAAGAATTTATCGTGGCCATGCCGGACACCAAACAGGAAGATGCAATGATGGCGGCCGACCGTATTCGTGCGCTGTTGGGTGGATCAACGATTAAAGTGGGTCGAAAAGCGATCAATGTGACGATCAGTGCCGGCGTGGCAGAAGTCTTTGATGGCGATCATTTCCGGGACGTGTTTAAGCGGGCTGACGATGCCCTTTACCGGGCTAAACAGAATGGTCGTGACCGTGTTGAAGCCGCAATCATAAAAAAAGCCGCTTGATAAGCGGCTGATTTCTCCGTTATTTCACAAAAGCTGATCACTGATCTATTTGATCTTGCCTTCTTTAAAATCCACATGCTTGCGTACAACCGGGTCGTACTTTTTCTTGACCATTTTATCGGTCATTGTGCGCGCATTTTTCTTTGTGACGTAAAAATATCCGGTTCCAGCTGTGGAATTCAAACGGATTTTAACTGTTGTTGGCTTCGCCATGGCGTTTTTCCTTACGCTAAATCTGAAGCGCGGAACATACTTGCGAATCTGTGGCTGTCAACCGTTAAGACAGGTTCTATTCAGCTTTTATCAGTGTTTCAGGAAATTTTGACATTTCGAGATTGCCGTGCACGGCGCGCGAGAAAAACACCTGGCGCGGCAGATTGTCGGTTTCAAGATAATTCTCCGTAATTTCGATCATTATTTCTGTCATCCGATGCATTTCCAGGTCTTCAATCTGCTCGAAGCTGAACCAGCCGATCTCCACAAGTTCGGGACTGGTTTTGATCGGTCTTTTGGCTGTTTTTGGATCCAGCTTGGCCAGAAAAAACCAGGTATCAAAACGTTTATGGCGGTGGGGCGGGGTGATAGCACGGGCCATAACTTCGATATCACTTATATCGGGAATATTCCCAGTCGCGTGAAAATCTTTCCATGACGGATCATTGATCGCGCGGGGTCGGCGTTCGAATGGTGTGCCTAATACCAACGAAGTTTCTTCAAAGGTTTCCCGGACAGCTGCCATCACACAGGCCCGGGCCCGGGCCGGCGGCATCGCTTTTTCAAGAATTTCGCGTGTCCGGGTGCTGATATGGTCGCGACTGGGGGCAAAACTGTCGGAGGGATCGACGCGTCCACCGGGAAACACGAAGATTGACGGCATGAAATCGTGCTTTTTCGAGCGCTTGCCCATCAATATTTCCGGGTAACCATTGATATGCCTCACCAATACGATGGTTGCGGCCAATTTCGGGCGCGGGGCCCGCTGCCCGGCTATTGATTTCGGGATTTTCATCTTCATCCCTGCACCTAACGTCGTCTGCCTTTGTGCTTATGTTTATGCTTACCGCGATGGGGCTTGGCATAGCCGTGGCCATGATGCGGTCGCCTTTTCGGGATTTTGCCTTTCTCAGGCTGGGTCAAAACCTCGAAGATCAGCCCGCCCGTAAGCGGCATGGCTTCCATAAGCTTGACTTCGACCCGCCGTCCGAATTTGTAAGTGCCGCCGGTTTCCGTTCCGATCAAGGATTTCGACTTTTCATCGAACAGGAACCGCTCGAGCCCGAGTTGGCTGATCGGAACAAACCCGTCAGCGCCGGTCTCATCCAACTGCACGAACAGGCCTGCGCGTGTAACGCCAGCTATGCGGCCATGAAATGAAGCGCCTATCCGATCTTTCAAATATGAGGCGATATAGCGGTCTTTGGCGTCACGCTCGGCGGCCATGGCCCTTCGCTCGGTATCTGATATATGCTCCGATATTTCGGCAAGGCGTGAGGCCTCTTCTTTGCTGGTACCGTCTTCCCCCAAATCAAATGTCTTGATAAGAGCTCGATGTACAATCAGATCGGCATAGCGGCGGATCGGTGATGTGAAATGGGTATAATGGGTTAAATTGAGCCCAAAATGGCCAGCGTTTTTCGGTGAATAATAGGCCTTCATTTGAGTGCGGAGCACGCTCATGCCGACAGTTTCCGTCAGATCACGTTCCGCCGCAACCGCCAGCAATTTATTGAACCGACGCGTCGTCACGCGCTCGCCCTTTGACCATTTAAGGTCTAGAGCGGGCAGGAAGTCGGCCAATCCTTGTACTTTCTCAATTTCCGGCGGTTCGTGGTCACGCCAGATCATATCTGCCTTCTTTTTATCCAGCGCCTGGGCTGCGCAGACATTGGCCTGGATCATAAATTCTTCGACCAGCTTGTGGGCATCAAACCGATCTTTTACTGTGATGCTGACCACTTCGCCGCGTTCATTCACCTTCACCCGCCGCTCCGGGACTTCAATATTCAAGGGTGCGCGGCGTTCGCGGGCCTTAAGCAGGCATTGATAGGCTTTAAAAATATCGCGTAAATGATCGGCGACGGGCAGGGCAGCTTTTGCAGTATCCTCCGGTGCATTATCCGCGAATATGGTCTGGGCCTGCCCGTAGGTCAGACGCGCATGCGAGCGCATCAAACCGCGTACAAATTTATGGCCAATCTGATCACCTTCAGCGTTAAACCGCATGCGCACGGCCAGACAGGCCCGGTCTTCGTTCGGGCGCAAAGAACACAGATCAGCGGAGAGTTCTTCGGGGAGCATCGGCTCAACCCGGTCCGGTAAATACACCGAATTTCCCCGTTTAAATGCACCTTTGTCGAGCACGCTGCCCGGCGGCACATAGGCGGCCACATCCGCAATCGCGACCCAAACAACCCAGCCGTCTTTATTGGCTTTGGCGGTATCCGGATGGGCAAAAATCGCGTCATCGAAATCACGGGCATCCTCCGGATCTATCGTCAAGAGCGGCACATCGCGAATGTCTTCGCGGTGCTTGTCGAGGCCAACCAATTTCAGTCGTTTTGCCGCTTTGAGTTCCTGCGGTTCGAATCCGACCGGTACATTGTGCTCAAACAGCGAAATAATCGATGCCGCACGCGGGCTATCGGCCGTCCCGATATGTTCGACGATGCGGGCAATCCGGTCGCCTTTATGACGGGCAGAGGTCAGCTCGAACATGACCAGATCTTGGGCATTCAGTTTTACACCGCGCTCTGGCAGATAATCATAGCGCGATCCCTTCGAGACCGGGCGAATGCGCATGCCGCGCCCGCCTTTGATCACAACGCCCAATTCCCGCTTCGGGCCTGAGCCCAGAACCTTGATCAACTCGGCTTGATAGTCATCGCCATGCCTGGAAATCCTGCACAAAGCCCGATTGCCGACGCCCAGTTTGGCGCCCGCCTGCTTGCCCGGTTTTTTGTGACTGGTTTTTTCAATAACCAGGATGTGGGGCGGTTCGCCTTCACCGTCCCAGCGCGCCGGTATCCCGATCATATCGCCATGCGTGTCCAAATGATCGATACGCAAGACCATGACATTGGGAAGTTCATCGGCCATCCGGTAGGATTTGCGGTCTGTACGGATCAATTTACCGCTCTCGACCATCTGGCTCAGCATGTGGCGCAGCTCCCGACGGTCTTCGCCTGAAAGGCCAAGCTCGCGTACCAGTTCACGCTTGCCAAACCGGCCGCCGCCTTTACGCACAGCCGCAATGATTTTGTCATGGTTGAGTTTCATGGGGCCGCTATAGCAGGAAGTGCGCGGATTGCTAGGGGGCGGCTGTAGTGAGTTGAAAATAAAACGAAGTAAACGATCGATTGAGCCGTCACGGCAATCGGTAGGTCGCTCGGTGGTGGCGATCAGAATTAAACTTTATCCATGTCCTTGATGTCAAAGACGGAACGCGCGGGCCCGTGCGTTGGAGGTACTGGAATGTTCCAATCTTTTCGAGGAAATAATAATGATAAAATTTACAACTGCTGTATCTGCAGCTTTGACTTGTTTAATATGCTTAGAAGCCAATTTAGAGGCCCACGCCAATGAGCAGGTTGAAGCCCTGGAAGACTCTAAACACAAGGCTGAGCAACGGCTGCCCAGCGGCGCTGTCACAACGCTGAATACCGCCGGGCTTCTGATTGCAAGTTTTGATAAAGACGGAGATCTTGTGGTCAATGTGGAAGAATATGGAGGGGGTCGAGATGCAAATTTTATGATGGCGGACGGCGACGGGAACGGCGCTATCTCATTGATCGAGCTTCAAGGTTGGCGCCTGCATGCGCTGGGGTCATTGGATGCGTCCCCATCCAACATGGCATTTGATCGCAACTTTGATCAAACAATCAGTCGAGTCGAGTTTGATGAAATGTTCGGCCATATTTTTGAAACACATGATGTGAATGCGGACCGCGAACTGGCGTTTTCCGAACTGATGCGTGTGATTGAAATTCCGGACCGGCGTTCAGGCGCACGTGCAGAGCGCGGAGAGGGCTCACGACGCGAAAAAGGGGGTGGCCGGCGCGGTCGAAATATCGGGGGCTGATTTATTGATAGCTTTTGATAAGATGCAAGTTTCGCAAAGAATAAAAGGAGGCAGATGTGGGGCTGCCTCCTTCCCTTTCGGACCCCGTAAAAGGAAAATGTCAACCGGCAAGCCAGTGAATAGTCCCCGAAGGTGGGCTCCGCGCCACCCCGATAAATGCATTCGCCGCATTCGTCCGTGACATCCTCCACGGTTTACATATTAAGTGCCGGCGCGCCTCTGATTGAAATTTCGTCTATTTTATGGTATATTGGCGTTCCCCCAAAACTAAGGAGAATGATCATGGTCAGAATAGTCATGACGGCAGAAGTCGAGGACGTGAACAAATGGGAACAAGGATTTCGGACACACGGAGAGTTGTTCAAATCCCAGGCGATTGTCAGCCCGTACAAATTTGCGATAAACCCTGAAACCAAACACGTGTCCCTGTCGGCTCAAGTCAAGGATCTCGACAAATTCCGTGAAGTATTGGAGTCCCCGGCCACGGCGGAAGCCATGAAATATGACGGGGTCAAGCGCGAGACCACAGAGTTATTTGTTCTCGACAAAGAGTTTGATTTCGCGGCCTGATCGCGCCGTTGCAACACATTTAATATGAGAAAATCGCTGTTTAAACTGCGGTGAGCGTGGTCGAGCGGCTTTGCCTTGATAACGGTTTACCGCAATTAACCCTGAACATGTTTGTTCAGAAACCGTTCAGTCTAAAGATCCTATACACCTAATCGTGAGTTATAGAGGTTCTCTGGGGCTGGGGATAACTCATTTAAAGTGTCTACTCACGCGCCCCGTAGTGGACGCTTCAAAGCCTCGGCAATGACCTGCCGGGGTTTTTTAATGGGAGATTGGTGAGCGCAATAGACTCGATAATAAAAACAGTTTGTATTTCCTGATTATTTAATCAGGCCTAGCTGGCTCGGTCGGAACATTAGGATAGTTTGGGCTGGCTGGTTGAGTGGGGACAGACGGAGCGTTCGGGTGCGCATCACCGACATTTACAGAGCTATCGGTCGCGCTGATTTTTACGAACATAGCCTGAACACAATTTCTATTTCTTGCTTTGGGGGCCATTAATCCGCACACTTTCAATGCGCTTCCCTTGGCTTCCTTTACACGAAGTTGACGAAACTTATTCGGTTCCTCTGCCATATTCAAAACGATGTTGCTAAATGCCGCCAAGCCACCAGAGCCGCTTCCTCCGTCTGTGGCTACGAGGTAGGATTTTCCTTCTTGCAATTTACAATAAAAGCCCAGCCCCTCACTTGTCATGGCGACATCCTTGACCTGACAGCGAATAAATGTGCCGGACGCCGTGACCTTTGGTGCTTTGATTTGCATGTTTGATTTAGGAATTGGCTTGTTCTTAGTTGATTGCTGTGCCTGAGCCGGTGCGACCATCAAGCCGATCCCAAAAATTAGCGCCAAGGATGAAATTATTTTCATGTTGCGTCCTCGTTATGTTGTTATCAATATCGCATAACATAAACAGTACGAAACTCAAAATATGCGCTCTTGACCGGATTAATTTAGCGGCGCGGTTTTAATCTTTCGCGGTCGCTTTTTTCTTGGTCGCCGGTTTTTTCTTCGCTGTTTTCTTCTTGGCCGGGGCTTTTTTCTTCTTGGTCCCCGCCTTGGCTTCTTTTGCAGCGATCAATTCAACTGCTTGTTCCATGGTAACCGTTTCAGGAGCGACGTCTTTGGGCAGGGTCGCGTTGGTTTTCTCATGTTTGATATATGGACCGTAGCGTCCGCCCATGACTTTGACCGGCTTGCCTGAGGTCGGGTGATTACCGAGTTCTTTAAGCGCACCTGCACCACCACGACCACCACCTTTGGCGCGTTTTTCCGCAAGCAAAGTGACGGCCCGGTTGAGGCCAACTTCAAACATCTCATCAATGTCCGGCAAATTGGCATAGGTGCCAGCATGCAAAATATAAGGACCATAGCGTCCGAGATTGCCAACGATAGGTTTGCCGTCTTCCGGGTGGTCGCCAATCGGGCGCGGCAAAGACAACAGTTTAAGCGCTTTAAACAGATCCATATCGGCAGCGGGCCAAGTCTTTGGCAACCCTGTCCGTTTTGGTTTGGGCTTGGTTTCTTCACCCAGCTGGACATAGGGACCAAAGCGTCCGGTTTTCAGCCAGACATCAAGACCGGTATCGGGATCAACACCCAATACTTTATCTTCGGTTGGCGCAGCTGCATCACCGTTTTGGCCAAATGGACGGGTGTGTTTACATTCCGGGTAATTCGAGCAGCCGACAAAGGCGCCGAACTTGCCGACTTTAAGGCTTAGGCGGCCATCATCACAAACCGGGCAGGCGCGGCGGTCAGATCCGTCTTCTTTTTCAGGGAAGACAAGCGGACCCAGCGCTTCGTTGAGCGCATCAAGGACTTCCGTAACGCGGAGTTCCTTTGTGCCGTCAACATGAGCTGAAAACTGGGTCCAGAAGTCCTCAAGCAGTTTTTTCCAGTTGAGCTTTCCATCCGAGACCAGATCGAGCCGTTCTTCGAGGTCCGCCGTATATCCGTATTGGACATATTTCGCGAAGAAGTTTTCCAGGAAAGAAACGACGAGGCGGCCTTTATCATCCGGGATGAAGCGTCGCTTATCCAGCGTGACATAATTGCGGTCCTGCAGCACTTTCATGATCGACGCGTAAGTGGACGGACGGCCAATGCCAAGTTCTTCCATGCGCTTGACCAGCGAGGCTTCCGAGAATCGGGGCGGCGGTTGGGTGAAATGCTGCTCGGCGTTCACTTTTTCGGCGATGATCATATCGCCGGCCTTCAGCGCTGGCAGACGAACACCTTCGTCATTGTCTTTGTCCCCGTTTTTCGGCGCGGTTTCATTGTAGAGTTTCAGGAAACCGTCAAATCTCAGGACGGAACCAGTGGCGCGCAGGCCAACCGTGCCGGCCTTGTCAGCCATTTCAATGGTGGTGCGGTCAAATTTCGCGGATGTCATCTGGCTGGCCGTGGCCCGATTCCAGATCAGGGCATACAGCTTTTCCATGTCGCCAGACAAGTTGGTGGAATCCGGTGAGCGGGTGAAGCTTGTTGGGCGAATTGCCTCATGGGCCTCTTGGGCGTTTTTGGCTTTTGATTTATAGACGCGTGGTTTTTCCGGTAGGTAATCCTTCCCGAATTTATTGTCGATCATGGAGCGGGCTTCTGTGACCGCCTCTCCGACCATATCAATGCCGTCAGTCCGCATATAGGTGATCAGACCAACGGTCTCACCGCCGATATTCACGCCTTCATACAGTTTTTGCGCGGTCTGCATTGTCCGGGTTGCCGAGAAGCCGAGCTTGCGGCTGGCTTCTTGTTGCATGGATGATGTCATAAATGGTGGGTATGGGTTACGGGTGACCGGTTTGGCAACAACGCTGGCCACCGACAGGGACGCGGCTTCAACAGCTTGCTTAGCCGCTGTTGCGAGTTCTTCATTGTTTAGCGTGAATTTTTCAAGCTTGTCGCCATTGAGGCTGACCAGCTTGGCGGGGAAGTTCTTATTGCCACTGGAGGCGATGTCCGCATCCACGGTCCAGAACTCTTCCGATTTGAACATTTCGATTTCGGTTTCGCGTTCGCAGATCAGGCGCAGGGCGACGGACTGAACGCGCCCGGCTGAGCGGGATCCCGGCAGTTTGCGCCATAGCACTGGCGACAAGGTAAAGCCGACAAGGTAATCCAACGCGCGACGTGCCAAATAGGCCTCAACCAATTCCATATCGAGTTCGCGCGGCGTTTTGATTGCGTCCGTTACCGATTTCTTTGTAATGGCGTTAAAAACAACCCGTTCGATCTTTTTGTCTTTCAACGCTTTTTTCTTGTTCAAGACTTCCAGCAAGTGCCAGCTGATAGCTTCACCTTCACGGTCCGGGTCAGTTGCGAGAATGAGTTTGTCAGAGCCTTTCAGGGCTTTGGCGATATCATTGATCCGGGATTTCGATTTCGCATCGATGGCCCAATCCATGGCAAAGTCCTCGTCTGGACGTACAGATCCTGTTTTGGAGGGGAGGTCACGGACATGACCGAAACTGGCCAGGACGGTATAATCCTTGCCCAAATATTTTTCGATGGTCTTGGCTTTGGCCGGGGATTCAACGACGACAACATTCATAAGAACACCAAATTGGCTGGAGAAAATCTGGCGTTATCTGGGGGAAGGGCGCGCGCTTGTCAACAGTGCCGTGTGAAATCAATATGTTTTGCGTTAATATAATCATGCGATTGCGTTCAACAATTATTCGCATTTATTTGGTTCAAATGCAAAATTCGGTATATAAAAAGGGATTAGCTGAGGAAGGGCGCACTCATGTCGGCATCATTTGATTTCACGTATAAATATGCATTTCCTTCAGGGCTGGAAGTTGCCAATGATCGTACACGGCAATTGTCGCTGGCGACATGTGATCTCAATCATACGCAGCCTTATTTCTTCGATGGCAAGGTACGGCACCCGCGTGAACTGGGTGATATGCTGGTCACATTGAGTGATGTTGTGCGCACACATTATTTCCTTCCCATGCCCACCATTCTTGACCCTGTTCTTACCAGTAATGAAAACCTGTTGCGGCTTGAAGGGTTCAGTGGATGTTGCGGCGTGTATGCGCGCGTCGACCTTCCTGAAGACGCTTTTGATGGCGATCGCCATGGGCGCGGCACGACCAATGTCGATTTCAATACGCCGATGCGAAACGCATTGATGCGGTTACGCGATAATGAGGACGTCCGGTTTGCTGTTGGAAAGGATGAGGTCGCACTCACCAAAGGAAATGAACGAACGGTTGAAAAGAAAGTCAAACTCCCGGTTCGGTGGATCAAAGGGTTTTCCGAAGTCCAAGCCTACCAGCCTAGACTCAATATAAAAATGGAAGTGAGTGCGGCGGATGCTTTGCGGTTTATTCGATCGCTACCGAAATCGGCCAAGCCCAAAATGCCCAGTTATGCGGTGAGTGTGGGGCGGAGGTTGCGCTTGTCTCAACGACCTTCCCGGGGAGCCGTGAAAATTATGGGAACCCATCGGGTCAAAGCGATTGAACCGCTTTTGCCGCGCGCCAAATCACTCAGGATCTGGGCAGATGAGGACACAGGCACGAGTGCCTGGGAAGTCCGGTTTGCAGTCGGCTCATTCTTTTTGATGATTAGCCCCGAAGTCTACCGTGGGTTTTCAGGTGAGGGACAGGTATTGTCTGCGCTCGCCAATGCGCCGTCAGATCAAATGGTCTCGGAAGTGCGGGCGCAATTGAAATGGCAATCAGAGATCGATGCCGACAAGATTGCCAATACATTGGGGCAGGACGCGGAAACCGTAAAGAATGCCTTGGCCGTATTGGGAAGCCGGGGCTTGGCCGGGTTTGATGTGACGACCGGGCAGTTTTTCCACAGAGAACTCCCGTTTGATTTGTCAAAAGTTGAGGCCCTGCAGCCGCGCCTTAAAAACGCCCGCAAGCTGGTTGAAGCTGGTGGTATCAAGCCTGTCGCGCCGGACGCGTCGACTTACGCTGTCCCTGGGTCCGGAACCACCCACCGGGTTAAATTAAATGAAAGCGGCGACACCTGCACCTGCCCGTGGTTCTCGAAATATCTGGGGAAACGTGGGCCCTGTAAACATATTCTCGCTGCCAATATTGTAAATGATGGTGAGCAATAGTCATGACAAAGGACGAACTCGAAGACCTAATACTGCGGGCGAAAAACCCGAAAAAGATTGCGGCTGCATTTTCGGGCATGGATGAGAAGGACCGTAAGGTTTTGTCCACCCATGCCCAAAGACTTCTCAAGCAGCTCGAAAATAGCAAGGCCGATAAATTGGCTTCGCCTCGGCTCGCGAAACATATCAATTCACGAAAAGGCGAAGTGTGGAGTCACTGGCATAAACCAGATACCGTGAATGCACGCTTATCAGTTCTCGCGGCTGGTCCGTTGAGCGCGGTCAAGAGGATGCATTTTTACTGGGGTGATGAATTGTGGGCCATCATTGATAAAATTATCGTCGACAGAAAACCCGCGTGGCTGGATGATTGGATTGCGCATGATCTGGAGCAGGAATTTTCAAGTATTAGTTTTTACAGGATTTGGGCGTGGATGAAGGACGGCATTTGTAAGCAGCCGGACGTAGACGGCTTTTATGTGCGGTTTGCTAATTATATGATGTCGACGGGGTTTTATGACAAAGGTCCGGGTGTTCCAATTTCCAAGGCGTTGAACAAAGAACCCGAACTCAAGGAATTTGTCTGGTCATTATTCAGGATTGAAAGCAATGCGTTTAATACAAATTCATGGTTTAAGAAAGGCGCAGCCGATGATCACGAAACCTGGACGGAAGCGTTGATCAATATGTCGATAGCTGGCGATCTTGACCGGCAACGTTTATTAGACGCATCTCTTGACGGGCTGTGGACGGATTTGAAACAAAACCAGTTGAGTGGATTTCATAAATTTCACAAAGCTCTAAAGCCAACGCCGGAAGAACGATCGGCCAGACAATCCGCCTATTTAACGCTGCTTTCGCATTCAGTTGGACATGTCATTAAATTTGGACTGGACAATGCAAGCGCACTGGAAAAGGCTAAACTGCTTGATGTCGATGCGTTTCTGGCCGAAGTCCCCAACGTATTTTTGCAAGACGGCAAAGGCAATGCCGTTGCGGCCGTCAAATTGATGGGGCGCATTCTCAAAAGCCAACCTAAAAAAGCGAAAGCAGTTTTGGCCGTGCTTCCTGATGCATTGCGGCATCAAAATGCCGACGTGCAAAAACTGGCGCTTGAGATTATCGGGAAAAATACTGATCTCATTGACGGTGATATCCGATCAAGCATTTCTGATGCTGCCGATTTTGTCTCCGCCTCGGTTCGCAGTCAACTGGCCCCATACTTGGATGTTGAACCCGAGAATGAACTTGATCAGGAGGCAGAGACCGAAATAGAAATCGACACTCAAGGATTGGACGTTCGACAAAAGAAAGCGTTACGAATCAACGAAATTTTGCGTGATGGCCCGTTTGAGTACTGGCCCGTTTCTCAAAATATCTTAGACCATAATGTCTTGAACGGGCTTGAAAAATTAAAACCGATTGAAGACGAAGATGAGCTAATTTCTGCTATTTCACATGCGGTGGAAGTCATTGACAGTCCCAATGATATTGAGCGAATTGTCGATGGAATCAGCCGATGTGCCGATCCGGCATCTGGCGACTTCAAAGATAAAACGGCACCGCTGCTGTTGCGGATCGAGAAAAAGAGGGATTCAGATAGTCAGAAAGGGCTACGTTATTATGGCAATGTCAGTGCCGCGATTATGGACCTCATTTATACATGGTTGACCAAAAAACATCATAAATCGCCACAAAAGAAATTTGAAAAGCATGTGACGGCGCTTATTCCGGCCGCGCTGTATATTCGTGAAATAACCGCGCGGGTTCAGAAAAACCAGCCGCGAGGGCTCTTGACGTTTCCGACCCATTCGAATGGCTGGATTGATCCCATCATCTGGGTCGAACGCCTAGCGCAGTTTGAAAAAGACGACGTTCAACTATCAGAATATGAAGTGTCGCTTTCGGTTCTGCGGCTCGCCCCCGAGAATCGAGATAAAGCGCTGAAAAAAGTCAGCGATCTAGCTGGCGATATCGGAAGACTGGCCCGCTTTGCACTTGGGGGGGATGATCGCCCGACAGCGCAAGATAAGAAACGATACGGCATGTGGGTCAGCGCCTCGCGGTGCCGCGAACCCTATGGTGGTGTTTCCGAACTTCTGACTGAATTAAAGTTGAAAGATAAATGGCCTGGCGGGTTACAACCTGCTGAATATCATTGGCGCCCATTTACAGAATCGCAAAAATCGCATTTTGGAGACGAGACGTATCACTTTTCCCGCTTGGACATACAGATCTTGGCAAAAGGATCGATGGCGCAATCGGAACAAAAGTCAGCAGGCTTGTTGCCAAAGCTCAAAAACCTGCTGACGACTGAATGGGAACGCATGCCAACTGCGGCACCGAATGCCCGTACCCGTCAAAAATATTATTGGGGCAGCGAGTTGAACGCAATCTATCTGTCTCAATGGTTGAGCTTTCAATGGCCGCAATGCCCGAGTACGGCGCACATTACCGGGGTAGAAAATTTGCTCTCACGTATAGATGAGGACAGTTCCAGCTGGGAGCCGAATTTCGGGTTTTTAAACGCATTGTTCCAACGCGGTCGTCCGTGGGATGAACCGGCGCATCTGCTTTTGTGTATGGCACTTGCAGGCAAAGATGCCGACGCTAAAGGGCTGGCAATTGATACCATGATTGAAGGGATCGAAGCCGGATTGTTTGATGTCGATATTTGTGCCGGCGTATTGATAAAACTGGCAAGTGGCGGATGGCTCAAATTAAACAGGCTCGGGGATAATTTGATGACCGTGGCGGAAACATCGCCGTTACATGCGGCAGTTATCGGTTCGCTCGTTCAAAAATGGATTCAGAACGTTGATTTGAAACAACGGTATATTTTCAGAATGTTCGAAGTTTTACTTGAGGCTCAATCCATGGTCAGACAGGCGCTGGATTCAAATACGTCAGAAGCCTTGAAAACATTGAAAGGCAGCAGCAAGGCCGCCAAAACGGCCAAATCTCTGATCTCTCTCAAAGATCATTCAACCCCCGATCAACATATGGCATTAAAGCAGGCGGCGATCGCCGGACGAGTGTCGTAGAATATTGTCAGTTTCCACATCTATCACATTCGATTTTTAAGAGTTTATTGACCGAATTACCCGTTTATGGGCCGACTGAAAAAAATTCTCAATCGGATGTCGGAAATAGAAAATGGTTAAACCTGCTCGTGAACGTGACGATTTTTTCGTTCTGCAATCGCATTGGCACTATCATCTGATCATACTGGCAAGCGGGTTTTTAATTTTCCTGTTTGTGCCATTATTTATCCTGACGCCGGGGCAGGCCAAACAAACTTTCAATAACGGGCGTGAAATCCAGGTTGTTTTAGATATCCTCATATTGGTCGGGATTTTCACCCTGGTTTCCAGTATTATCTATTGGCTATTTTCATTCATGAAGCGCTGCGAGATTGCTGCAAGCCTTGTGCGTTTCCTTTTTTGCTGGGTGGCATTGAGTGGCTTTTTATTCCCGTTAACCACTAATAACGGCATGTTTGAGCTGATATCGTCGCCAACCCATAAATTAAACTTGATGATTGTGTTAATCCTGTCATTGGGGTTGACTGTTATTTGGGGGTCAAAATACGCGAGGACTGTCACTATATTTTTGGCAACTTTTCTTGCGATCGCAATCGCCCCGACGTTCCCAAAATCTGTCTCACAATTTGAAAAACAAAGCGGCGAAGCGCACCAACTCCCATTATCGTCACAAAAGAACTTGTTGCTGATCGGGATGGACGGTGTACCGGGCCACATCGTCGCCGATCTGTTTCAAGAGAACCCGGCACTCGCAGAAAATTTCAAAGATTTCACATTTTACACCAATGTCGCGTCGACTTCACCTGCCACTGATGCGTCGCTCATGGGGATTATGTATGGGAACCATGATTTCACGCGTTGGACGGAACCATTTCCAATTGATTGGCGCAGCCTGTATTTCAACAATGCTGAGAAATACAATTTATATACGGGACAGAAGTTCAATACCTATAACGAAAAAGGCACAAAACTATCAGCCGGACGCTATGGCGTCGCAGAACAGCGCAACGAGCTTTTCGAAATGTACCGGAATGTTGCCGTTCGAATTTTTGCAAAACCGGGGGTCAATGCCCTGGAGGTGATCGACGAACGATATTTTCCCAATCGGGGCGGTAAATTTTACTCGACTGTCAAAGGATTTGATACCGTCGTAAATTCGCTTCAAACCGGCAGCGACAAGCCGACAATTTTATTTTCACATTTCACATTCACGCACTGGCCTGTGTCGATGGGCGAAGATTGCATTTTGCGGAAAATGGATAAACGTTGGATGGCGGAAAACTCGAATAAGGCCGGCGTTATCAAAGGGGTTAAATGTGGGCTGGATAAATATTCCGAACTGATCGATACCCTAAAATCCATCGGGGTTTACGATAATACGGATATCGTGTTCTTCAGCGACCATGGCAAACCCGTGCTTTACTACAATGAACCGCCGCATAATTTCCGTATAAACGGGAACAGGGACTTTGGGTTTGATCGCTACCAGCCATTCTTAATGATCAAACCAGCTGGCAACAGGACTAAGGAATTGGCCTATTCCGACCGCATCGTTATTCTCGACGATCTTGCACAAACGTTGTGTTACATTATGGAGCCGTCAGATAAATGCGAATCCACACCCGGCGTCAATATTTTGGATTCGGATGACAGTGCACCGGATCGATTTTTTATTCACGTGGTAAAAGACGTGACATCGCGCTGGTTTTTGCAAGAACATAAGGCGGTTTCATTGTCCCGAGAGGTTCCATTAGAAGCGGCGATGCAAGCCAGCCCTGAGATTGTTTTGCGAGAGGCTCCAAAAAATTAAAGCCGCTGGAATTAGTTCTTCCTGAATAATCCGAGTTGATCTTGTCGGTAGGGCAATACCGAAACGTCTTCTATACGTTCAAACAAACGCGTCCGTCACCTTCGATATGGATGATGCCGGCCAGCTCCATTTCCATGAGCGCGGCAGCGGCAACCGGGAACGGCAAGCTGCTTTGACGAATGATTTCGTCACGCGGGGACGGAGTCGGCGAGCATAGGGCGATTAAAATGCTGTGTGCTTTCTCGATGTCCTTTTCAAGCGCTCGCCAATCCGATTTTACATTGACGTATGTGTTTACCGGTTCAGCAAGGCCCGGAGACACAATGTCCGTCAGCGCATTGATGATATCTTCACTCGTTTCGATCAGGCCTGCGCCTTGCCGTATCAACCGGTTGCACCCCTTGGTCCGCGGATCCAGCGGCGACCCGGGAACAGCCAAAACTTCTCTGTTTTGTTCCAGAGCATAACGTGCGGTGATGAGAGTGCCGGACCGTTCAGCGGCTTCGATAACCACAACACCCATGCTCAGTCCGGATATAATCCGGTTGCGCCTTGGAAAATCGCGCGCGGTTGCGCGGTAGCCCAGCGGGCTCTCCGATATTAAGGCTCCGCTTTGAGCGATTGCGTGATACAGATCCGTGTTTTGTCTGGGGTAAATGTGGTCAACGCCGCCGCCGAGAACTGCCGCCGTCCCTGTTTCAAGAGCGCCATTATGGGCGCTTGTGTCAATTCCGCGTGCCATCCCCGAAACAATGGTATATCCAGCTTCACCGAGCTCGCTTGCAATTTGTCGCGCAAATCGCAATCCAATTGCGGAGGCATTGCGGGATCCAATTATCGCAACACACGGTTCGTGAAGTATACCGATATCACCACGCACGCTGATCAGGGGAGGAGGTGGGTCAACTGCTTTTAAATAGGCAGGGTATTCCGGCTCACATGCTGCGAGCAGACGTACGCCCATGTTTTCCAGCGCGTCCAATTCCTGTTCAATAAGATGTCTGTCCGGGATCGAATTTGCGGACTTTTTACCAAATTTATTTAGATGTTCCGGAAGAGCCAGCAGCGCGGTTTCCGCATCTCCATACCTTTTGATCAACTCGCCAAAAGCAACCGGCCCCACGTTGGGCGTACGTGAAAGTCGTAACCAGTCACATTTTTCAGAAAAAGATAGATTGCCCTCCATTCCGACATCTTACTGGCAAATAAAAGAACAAACAAGCAACATTTAGCCAATTCTTACGTATATTAGGCAAAGGTAAAATAAAAATTGCTTTATTAACCATATTGTGCTAGTGCGTTGCGCACCGGGGCGCAGATTAACGGTGAATACACCGAATTTGTAGGGGAAGACAAATGCGCTCAACGCACGCAATCCTTTTTGATACAACAGACGAATCGCCTGTGCGTGACCGCGTGCGGACGTTAAAACCATCAAAGGAAGAGTGGGAACGTTGGATTTCGTTGCGCAAAAATTCCCAACCCAAAAGAGCTATCTTCAAACTCTTATAGCGTTTGCGACTTGCCCTTTTTTCCGATTTTAGATTCCGACCCGTCCAATATGCGAGCGATGTTCTCTCTGTGTCGAACGAATATAACGACACTGAGAATCAGTGCCGCAATTGCAGCAGATTTGTACCCGAGAAAATAAGCTGATATTGGCGCGGCGACCGCCGCTAACAATGCGGATAATGACGACATTCGGGTCATAAAGGCACTCAGGAGCCACACCGCGCCTGCAATTAAGCCGACTTGCCAGGCACTGGCAAAAAGAAAACCGAAAAATGTTGCGACACCTTTGCCGCCGCGAAATTTCAGCCAAATAGGAAAACAATGTCCAATCAGGGCCGCACCGCCGGCCAATAGCCCAAGTTCCTTGTTGAATAAATGAGTGACGACAAGAACGGCGACGCCGGCTTTGGCTGCATCGAGCAGCAAAGTAACAATAGCGAGATCTTTTCGCCCTGTCCGCAATACATTTGTCGCGCCAATATTCCCTGAGCCGATCGCCCGAATATCCCCTTGACCGGCAGCGTGTGCTATCAGGAGCCCGAATGGGATGGACCCCAGAATATAACCCCCTAAAAAAACCAACACCGATATCAAATCTAAAGACATGAACGCAGTTTGCATGCACACTGCCTGAGTGTCAAAATGGAATTTAGTGTTGAACTAATAAGCTAAAATTATTTTTAGACACGTCAATGATCGCAAAAGCCATAAAGAACCGGCCGATTGGGAAGAAATCAGCCGGGCAAAAATCTTTATGATTTTGTGGAAAGTTTGCAAATCCTGCTGGTGCCGAAAAAATCACCACCAGCAGATATTGCCCCGTACGCCCTATGTGGTTGAGAGCGTCAAACCACATGCTTTGTACAACTTGAGAATACAATTGTAGATTCGATTCACAATCACCCGAAAGGGTGGTTAACCATATATTTTGCGGCTATCCTCACGTAGAATTCGCGCAAAGATTTAACGCATCTATCAGATTTCGCGTATATGTAGGTCGATATGAACCGAAATGAACCGGATATTTTCGACCCCAGTGCGTCGATAAGGGTGAGTCAGGCGAATCGCTTGCACGAGAAAATCGGCGAGTCTTCGCTCTATATGCTCATGATTATCATATATATTACCGTGATTATCTGGGTCGGTGGGTATGCGGTTTACGCTGTGTCCTGGTTCCTCGCCTCCTCAATTATGGTTGGCGTCCTATATTTTTACACGAAACACAGAAAACCGCGCGAACTGAGCGTCGATAATGTGGATCAATTCTTGAAAGGTCATGTCGCCATTTCGAGCATTACAGGTGCGGTTTGGGGGTCGCTTGTCATTTATTTTATCGATTTTACGTCTTCGTTCTCCTTAGTTGCGGCAAGCGCGATCGTATTTGCCATAGCGCTTTCGGGGCTCATGCCAGGGGCAACATATCGACCCAGTTATATCGGCCAGACAACCAGCATGTTGGTTCCATTTTCTGGCTACATACTTCTATTTGCGGAAGGCGGGTTTCGGATAGCGGGTGTGGGCGTTGTGATCCTCTATATCACAGGTGTGATCTCAAGTATTCGAGCGCAACGCGTTACCGATGAAAGTATTTTCCTTGGTCAATTGCGGGAGTTGAATGCCAAAGTCAGAGGGCAAAACGAAGAGATTAAACGAACAAATGAGGAAAAAACACGGTTCCTCGCGGCGACCAGCCACGACTTCTCTCAACCCCTGCACGCGCAGGGATATTTTATTCAGGCATTGGAACAGCATTTAGACAAACCGGAGCAAAAAACGCTACTGAAAAAAATCGAGGCAAGTTGGCAACATCAAAAACGCCTCCTCAACGGACTTGTTGAAATCAATCAATTGGAAAGCGGGACGATTGTCCCCAAAATCAAAGTCATCAATATAGCGGATCAGTTTCAATCCTTTGTGGATGAATTTGAGTTTACGGCAAAAGACAAATCGATTGAATTTATCGTCGATCTTCAGCCCGCTTGTGTTGAGTCAGACCCTCTGCTATTGACACGCATTGTCCAAAACCTGCTGACCAATGCGTTCCGATATACGCCCGAAAATGGTGAAGTAAAGTTATCGGTTAATCAATTCGGAGATGATGTAGAGATCAGTATTCAGGACAATGGTCAGGGGATACCGCGGGACAAACAGTCTCAAATTTTCGACGAATATGTTCAGTTGCAAAGCAAAACACTTCATGGTGAGCAGATTGGTCTTGGGTTAGGCCTATCCATCGTTAAACGGTTGAGCAAATTGTTGAAAGTCGAAATAGTTTTAGTTTCTGAACCGAACCAAGGGACTGAATTCAAATTGGTCCTCCCCGCGAGCAAAAGGGATATTGATCCGTCCCAATTGCCAATCATGGGCCATAACAATATCGGCGATCGGTTGATTATCCTGGTTGATGATGAAAAAGATATCCGGCAATCGATGTCGAACTTACTCGAACAGCAAGGATATCAGCTCATCATTGCGGCAACACCGGCTGAAGCAATGACGGGGTTGGCTGCTCATGAAAACATCCCCGATTTACTCATTATTGACAAACGGTTAGCAGATGACGAAAGCGGTATTGATCTCATCCGCGATCTTCGAGAGGAAGTGAATGAAGATATCCCGGCGATTCTCATGAGTGGGGATTTGTCAACACCCCAGGAAGGAATTCCGTTGGACAATGTGCAATTCCTGGGCAAACCAATTGGACCGGGGCAACTTCAACGAACAATCATAGATTTATTGCGACAAGACGTATCCGTTTGATCTTCTCGCGTGGACTGCTTCGATTTTAAGAGGCAAAACTTCAATTCCTCGACAGCATTACGTGCCTATGCTAGGCGTTTTAAAAAATCGGGGGTGTCGTATGTACAATGTTGATCTGAAGGAATCATATTTTCCGGCTCAAATGGGTAGTCAAATCGCAGCGACGACGGTTGGCGGTGTATTAAGAACCGCGGCGGCCAATTCGCCCAATGCGATTGCGCTTGTTGAGGCTGACATCAGTGGCGATCTTGGGCGCGAATGGAGCTACACCCAACTCTTAAGCGATAGCGAGAATCTGGCGCGCGCCTTGTTGAGCCGATTTAAACACGGCGAAAAGGTAGTTGTATGGGCACCAAATATCCCGGAATGGATCATGCTGGAATACGCAACAGCATTGGCCGGGATCGTGCTTGTTACCGCTAATCCCGCGTTTCAGCCCCGTGAACTGGAATATGTTGTTGCACAATCCGGCGCCGTCGGACTTTTTTACGTAGATGAATTTCGTGGCAATCCGATGGGAAAGATCGCCACAGTTCTCGCGGCGAAAAACAAAGACTTGCGTGAAATAGCAAATATGGAAAAAGCATCTGAACTGTTTAAAGGTTCGAATACGCAGATTGAATTGCCGGATGTTCAACCGGATGATCCGGCCCAAATTCAATATACATCGGGCACAACAGGATTTCCGAAAGGGGCAATTCTCCATCACCGCGGTCTCACCAATAATGCCCGTCTGTGTTATGAACGTATCGGTGCGAAAAAGGGGCAAACATTTTTAAGTTACATGCCGCTTTTCCACACGACGGGATGTGCATTAGCCGTCCTGGGCGCTTGCCAAAACGAAGCTCGACTTATTCTGGCTAAACTGTTCGATCCGGGCCGGATGCTTGACATTATCGAGTCGGAAAAAGCGAGTTATATGTCCGGGGTTCCGACAATGTTATTGGCTATGTTGCAGGTTCAAGCTGCCCAACCGCGTGATTTATCCCATATAGAAGGCATTGGGTCCGGTGGATCCATGGTATCGCCGGAACTGGTTCGCATGGCGCGCGATATGCTGAAATGCCCGGTGCAGCCCATTTACGGCCAGACCGAAACGTCTCCTGTTCTGACACAGGTTTGGAGCGATGATAGTTTTGAAGACATGTGCGGAACAATCGGGCAGGCGCTCCCGCAAACAGAAATGTCGATCCGAGACCCGAAAACCAACAAAGTTCTGCCAATCGGCGAGCAGGGCGAGATTTGTGCCCGCGGTTACTGTGTGATGACGGGTTACAACAATAACCCCGCAGCAACAGCAGCAACCATCGATGCCGATAACTGGCTGCACACCGGAGATCTCGGGACGATGGATTCGCGCGGCTATATCCGGATAACCGGACGGGTCAAAGAGATGATCATTCGCGGCGGCGAGAATATGTTCCCCGCTGAAATTGAAAATGTCATGCTTGAACATAAAGACGTCGCCGATATCGCAATTGTCGGGATTCCGGATGAAAAATGGGGTGAAATTTTAGCCGCATTCATCAGGCCTACGCCGGGGGCGACGCTGGATAAACATACGCTTGTGGCCCACTGCCGCGCCCATTTGGCAGCCCCAAAAACACCTGCGCATTGGATTGAAATCGATGAATGGCCCTTGACCGGATCGGGAAAGATACAACGTTTTGTGCTGCGCGATCAGTTTGTAGCGGGTGAATTTGTTCCGATCTAAAATCGTTGGATTAGATCAACCCCAATGTCCGGGCCTTGCGAACGCAAGCCGTGCGTTTATTCACGCGCATTTCAAAAAAAATGGACTTCAAGTGGGATTTTACCGTGTTTTCGCTTATGATCATTTCTTCGGAAATTTGCCGGTTTGATGCCCCGTTGGCAATGAGGCGTAGTACCTCAATCTGTCTTGGACTCAGTTTTGGCAGGTGCTCAGGCTCATCGAAATAGTCATCGTCATTCTTAGCGCCGTGCAGTTGCTCGTCATCAATATTCATCATTTCTTCCGGGAAGTAACTCTCTCCCGCGATAAGTGCATTGACGGCCTTCAAGAGTGTCTCGTTATCCGCTGATTTGTGGATAAACCCATTGGCACCCAAATTGACAATTTCTCGCACGGGTGGCGGGCTATTAATGCCCGACAACATTAATATCGGTAGTGATTTGGAGTGCGACCGGATCGCGGAAACAAACGCCAGTCCGCTCATTTCTTTCATAATTAGATCGGATATCAACAGATCAAATCGTACACCGGACGCGATTGTATGAATTAAATTCGCCGGATTTTCAAAGGTCGATACCTCAAACCGGTCACTGTGCCCTTGGAAAAACAGTGACAGTCCATCCAAAAACATTCGATGGTCATCCAACAATGCTATTTTATGCGCTCTCACAGAACTCCCCGTGCAAACTCAGACCATTCGCCCCCACAGCGGTTTCCCCGAAAGGACTATCAAATAGTGGTTTATTTTTCCAGAAGAAACATAATTTGGTCTCATTTGCTAAATAATTTTTAACCAAGGGCAGCATTGACCCACTTCACAAGACCGGAGACAATACTCGAGTTAAGTGAATAACTTTTGGAGGAACTTATGACCATTAAAACTACATTGAAAATTCTCATGTGTACGTCAGCACTTGTATTTGCGGGTGTTAACACAGCATCTGCCCATCAACACAAAACGGGCGAAGCCGCGGCGGAACATATGAAAGATAAGGCAAAAGACAAAGCCATGGATATGGCTGCCGATCAAGCCAAAGAGGCCGTCGCTGGTGAGGCCAAATCCAAGGAGGAGGGCGCAAGCGCCACGATGGAAGAAAAAGCCAAAGACATGGCGATGGATAAAGCCAAAGGCATGGCAAAAGATAAGGTTCTTGGTAAAGCTGGTTCCGGTGTTGCCGGCCAAATGGAACACAAAATGAAAGAAAAGGCCATGGACCACGCCATGGACAAAGCTGAAGAGAAAATGATGGATCATGCCAAAGGCAAGATGAAGCATGCCGATGGTGAGCACATGATGGAAGACGGCAAGATGATAAAGGGCAAAGAGCATGGCATGGAGCACAAGATGTCGGCTCCGGCTGCGATGCAGGCTGCACCAGCCGCGACGGAACCTAAAAAACTTCTCTCATTTGATGAAGCGTTGACAGTTTGTCGTGCCAATCCCAATGCCAATTTACAGGCTTGTATTGATGAGCGCACAGGACAAGGTGCACTGCGCAAACAGTTGAATGGTAGCTAGAATAAATTATTCTGCAGCTGAATGAGAAGGCGGGTCGGAAACGGCCCGCCTTTTATCTATGGCGTCAACAAAACTGTGATTTACGTCGCGGTGCTCAGCTTCATCCGCCCGAACTGCGATGATCACGTCTCGTAATTTAGCGCTCTCTGGCAGGCCCCAATAATCTATGGCTATTTGTGGGGCCGGTACGTTCTCATGACGCCCCGCATCAACCTCTGCCAGGTATTGTGTGTAACTAATTACCGCTTCTTCCTCAAAATATCCGACAACCCGGTGCGCTGTTCGTGGCGCGAAAAGATAAAGAAAGAAATAAGCGTTATAAAAGAAAAACTGGGTAATCATAATGACTAACCGTTCAAACCAATTCGGTTGAGCGATTTTGATGAATGTCATCAAATGCATGCGCTCATTTTCGGCTTCATCCAATAAGACACGAATCCAACCCCCGTCATCTCGCATTTTGCGAATGGCGTGTAAATGTTGCCACAATCCGCCAACCATTCCGGGCACCGCCGCGACAGTTTCCAATACAACGGCTCTGTGACCATATCGTTTGGCAAAAAATTTATCGGCGAAAAACCGCAGCATTTTGACAAAACTAAAGGCGACTTTGTCACTGAGGGTTTTGGGCTGTACATGGGTGGTCAAGTCCAGCTCATGCCGAACTGTCTTAAACTTGGGGTTGTTGCTGTTATCCATGGCTAATATATATGTGCTCGCAGGATCGAAAACCAGATAATCAATTGCGACCTATTGCCCCTTAGTCTTCAATCGGCATACCCAAGTCGGATTTTATCTTATCAATCAATGCCTGAACATCGCGTTTTCCCAGCACGAGAGAGGCCATCTTGATTTTCTCGCCAGATATGGTTTTTGCATTTATATCATAGTATTTCACGTTACCGGATGACGCTGTGCTGGTCATATTTATTGAGTCAAGATCATCTACATTTACCGTTTTGTACGATCCCCGAAACATGCCGCTCCGCACGCTCAACGCGCCTTTAGTTGTTTCGATCTGGGTTTTATACAGCCAAACTAGGCACGCAAACCAACCGAGCAGCAGGGCAAACCCACCAAAGAAAAACGAAAAGATGATCGGTATGTCGCTAAAGAACGGCGCAATGCCAATACCACCAAAAGTCAATACCATGAAGATCAGGCCTACGCCCATTGTTTTATGCCGTGCGGCTTTGAAATAGTATGCGTGACCGCCTGGAATCTCGAACGCCTGAACACCGGTTTTTTGCCAATCTCCCTGATAGGTAAAGACTTCTTCCGCCGTGACGCTGGCATCCAACTGCGCGCTTGCAGGAATACGGATTTTATAGACATTAGGGTCAAATACCGGGATATCGAATTCCTGGACGAAATCCGCGCCCGTCAGTTCCGATTTCACACTTAAGCGCCAAATGTATTCGCGGTCACCATCATCCCAGGCGCTCGGATGCTCATCGGCGGGCAATTTAAAACGAAGTGGAATTGAGAATCCATCCGCATTGCGATTGGCACTGAGAGGGATATGCTGTTCATCCTGCCATTTGATTTTCTCAACGGTTCGGCGATCGTCGCCGGACCCCGTGCTGTATTTATAGATGCAGCTGAGTTTGACTTCAAAAACAGTATCAAGCGGTAAGGGCTTATTGAATACCAATTTACCTTGCAAGGCATGACCGAGTGCGGCCGGATAAGTATCTAAAATAAAATTGGTTTCGCCGAAACGCTTCCACCGCTTGTATGTTTGAATCGTCCATATCGCGAGGCCAATTCCCACCATTGGGAATAAATAGCCGATGGCCGCAAGATAGTTTTTCTTCTCAATTATTTCCTCTGGCAAGACAAACCAGAGCGGTGCGGAGATCAGATTCCAAAAAACAGAAAATCCGAGGGCACCATAAAATTTGGCTTTACCTGAGTTCTTGATCTCAGCGGTTTGCCATTCGTCTTTCCAAAGCCACGGACGATCGGGATGCAAGAGTTTGCGTTTGTTTTCCCGTTCGATCACACGACCCGCATATTGCCCTCCTGCCATGATAAATGCGCCGGCGCCGGCAAACAGAACCGAGAAAAGCATCATAAAACTAAACATTCCCCATCTGATTTTCGGGTAAAGCACGACCTCGCCGGGTTCTTTAGGATTTACATAGGCCGTCATTGGCCGATTGCTCGATTTGAAGGCCTTCATTTCGCGGACATTGCCGTCATGAAATTTTCGATCGCTATCAGCAGTTTTATTGAAATAGACCTGATCCGAGGTATAGATATGCTCACCCCATTCATACCGGAACTGGCCGGTTGCCCGATAAGTATCGCCTTCATCCCCGCGCGATACTTTCAAGCTGGCATCCAGAATAATGGCTTCGGTTGGTACCCAGTTTTTGGCAATTAAACTTTTAAAAACGCCATGAAATGCAATGCTGCCAACAAAAAGGCCCGCAAGGAAAAACATTAATCCAAATAGGATGATACAGCCTTTTGCTGTTTTTTTTGTGGGTTCAGTTGAAATTTCCACGTCGATTCCAAATACTTGTTTGCGTCTCAACTAGCAGATGAGAGTTTTATTTTTCCTAACAGACAGCCTGTTCACTAAAAGTTGTAAATTCAGATTGCTCTGTCTAGGTTTGTTAGCGATTAACGGAGATTAGCTATGGTGCTCGAATTACGACCCAATTGCGAATATTGCGACAAGGATCTGCCCAATGATGCCGAGGATGCGCGCATTTGTACGTATGAATGTACATTTTGTGCCAATTGCGTCGAAACTATTTTAGAAAATGTTTGTCCGAATTGCGGGGGTGGGTTTACGCCAAGACCAAAGCGTCCGGCAAAATCATGGCGTAAAGGCCTATCAATCGTGCATCAACCGATGTCGACGAAACAACGCAGTCTGAATTATTCCAAAGATAATATCGCGGGGTTGACCGCCAAGCTTAAAAATATACCACCGTTACAACGATAATTATTGTGGCCTGAAAACGAAAAGACCTCGCTCAGTATCTGAAACAATTATAGTTCCGCTGGCAAAAAATGGATAAACGCTCCAAGCGCCATCAAAACCAGAACTATCATCTGCCGGAAATGTGTCAAAACTGGCAGTCTCAACCAACGTGTCCGTAGCCAGGTCAGAGTATTCCAATATTTGTAGACCTGCATGATAATTGGCCTGAAAAATCTTATTTCCAACAATGTACAAATTGTGATCGGTTGCGCCTGTCGTTCCGGCATGCGTGTACAAATATCGCGGATTATCCAAATCCGAAACGTCGACAACGATTGTACTTGTATTCTGTCCCCTATCGATCTCATCGGTCTCATCATTTACGATCAGGTAGGTATGAGTTTCATCGAGCCAGGCTTGATGGACAAATGAAAGGTTGGGGTAGGTAAATTGCTTGACCTGAACGGGAGTGCTTTTGTCCGTGACATCTGCGATCCCGACAGTATCAGAATTTGAACTAAAACAAATTTCCCGTCCCGTATAATCGGTATCTGGACCCTGATAATTTACACATTGCGTATCATGGGTGTCGCCGCCCTCGTGACACCCCGCAAACCTCGGTACCAGTGGATCAGAAATATTGATCATATGAAGCCCCTCGTCACACGTATTTGTGCCGACCGCATAGGCGAAGGCGGCGTCTTCATTGATTGCAATATTATGTGCATTGGCAAATTGCGAATACAGTGCGTCCGCCGTGAAGGTTTGGTTGGTCGTGCTGTTGCGCAGTCTGGCAAGTGAAAATATCTGCATACCATGAGCGCCTGCATTATCAGCAACTATATAGGCATGGTCACCAAAAACTTTGATATCGCGCCAGGTTGATGCAACGGTTTGCGTGGGGAGATTGCCGACAATAATTGGATTTTTAGGGTCCGAAATATTGACGAATACTGTTCCATTGGTGAGGCCCATGAGCGCGTATTCATTCCCGTTCATATCGGTCCAGCCCCAGATATCATTGCCAAAACCGCCGCCAAGATCGGCGAGTGTCAGATGCTTTTCAAGATCAACCGCGGCGCAGTCATATCCATCAGCCTTGCCACTCAAACACGCAGCGGGTCCAGTGCCAAATGAAGCTGGCGGTGGAGGTGGCGGGGGCGGAACTACATTTACAGGTGGAGCAGAGGAGTTACTTCCGCCGCACGCAGCCAAGCCAAGCGCAATAAAAAGAGGTGCAAGGTATCGGATCATAACCCTATTGGTATAAGCGGGGGTGATACGGGGTCAATACGTTCTGTCCCAACGATAGCTAAGAGGTTTCGGGACTCTGCTTTTACACAGGTTCATGCTATTTTGGGTGATCCGCCTGACAGCTGGACTCGAATAAACAGTATGAGAAAAATAGTTTTATTGGTCGGTACCGCGTGCCTGATATCCTCACCAGCTTTGGCTCAACAGCCAGACCGCGGAAAACCTGCTCCGAACGACGGTTGGGAGGTCTCTATTGGGGGCGGCGCAATTTATACACCGCAATATCTCGGCGATGATGATTATGCACTCAATTTGGTTCCCTCTATTCGCGTCAATTATGAGGACAAATTTTTTGCCTCCGTCGAAGGTGGTGTTGGTTATAGTTTGATCAACTCGGAAATCTTTCGCGCGGGGCCTTTAGCGCAGATCGTTTTTGGCCGCGATGAAGACGGCGGTGGGCCGTTTCGCATTTCCGGTGACGATACAGCCGACTTGATTGGTCTTGGTGATGTCGATACGGGTGTCGAACTCGGAGGCTTTGCTGAGCTTGATCTGGGAAATGTCACTTCATCTCTCAAAGTTGGCAAAGCTATCAGTGCTCATGAAGGGTTCGTCGCCGAATTGGGGATAAGCTATAAAGGCACGTTACAATTCAATGGCCCGCCTCTGATATACAGTATCGGTCCGCGACTGAATTTTGGTGATGCTGATTACTCGAATGCTTATTTTGGCGTGACGCAGGCGCAAGCGCTGGCGTCGGGCTTGCCGGAATACGAGGCTGAAGGCGGCATCACTTCATACGGTTTGTCTGGAACGGCGATAATGCCTCTGACAGACAGTGCCGCGATGACGTTTATCGCAAGCTATACAAGATTGATTGGTGATGTTGCCGATGCACCCTTGGTTCAACAACGCGGCTCAGAAGACCAAGCGTTTGCCGGCGCGATCTTCAGTTATGCCTTCAATTAATTCGCGGTTGTTCTGCGTTCAAAGACGATTTTGCCATTGCAAATCGTCATAACGGCTTTGCCTTGCATATGACGTCCGTCAAATGGCGTATTTTTGGATTTAGACGCCAGCATCTCCGCGTCGCACAACCATGGGGCGCCGGCATCAAAAAGAATGAGATCTGCTGGAGCGCCTTCTTCAAGATTACCCTGCTCCAATCCCAAAAGAGCTGCGGGGTTGCATGTCACAGCGGCAAGAAACGCCATCAGATCCATTTGACCATCTGCAACAAGCGTTAGACCAGCTGAAAGGAGTATTTCCAAACCAACTGCACCCGCAGATGCTTCAGCAAATGGACGGCGTTTTTCACCAGCGGGTCTCGGATCGTGCGACGACACAATGACATCAATTGTTCCGTCATCAATTGCATTTAACAACGCCTTGCGATCATTTTCTGTACGCAAGGGCGGATCGAGTTTGGCGAAACTCCGGTAGTCGCCAATATCCATTTCGTTCAAGGCCAAGTGATTGATGCTGACCGAAGCGGCAACTTCAAGGTCGCGCGCTTTGGCGCGCCGGATCGCAGGTAAGGTTTCTTCAGATGAAATTAAGTCGAGCAGGGTGCGACCGCCTGTCAGTTCTGCAAGCGCAATGTCCCGCTCTGCGATAATTCGCTCAGATACAGCCGGTGCGGCCGGTAGCCCTAAACGTGAGGAATAGTCGCTCTCATGGGCGCATGATCCTTGCGAAAGATATGGATCCATGGGGCGATGTGCGATCAGGGCATTAAATGTCGAACTATATGCCATGATCCGACGCATCAGCCGTGTGTCGGAAATCGGAGTATCACCGTTTGAGAACATAACGGCACCTGCATCACTCATCAGGCCAAGTTCGGTCATTTCTTCCGCGTTCAGACCCTTGGTGAGGGCGCCCGCGATCAACACATTTACGGGAGAATTTTCCCGACCACTGCGCCGGATATGATCAACAAGTGAAATATCCTCGATGACAGGATTGGTTTGCGGCATCACCACCATTGTCGTAACACCGCCAGCTGCCGCGGCCCGTCCAGCGCTGGCCAATGTTTCTTTGTGTTCGGTGCCCGGTTCCCCGGTCACGACGCGCATATCGATCAGGCCTGGTGCCAACACCAAGCCATCGGCTTCTATGTTTTCCGTGCCTTCAGGTATCCCATCGGCAAAGATCCCAGCGCCAAGTGCCGCGATCTTTCCGTTCTCAACAAGCACGTCGCCGATTTCGTCTCGACCACTGGCCGGATCGACAAGGCGGGCGCCAAGGATGGCTAACCGGCTCATGATACACCTCCTGGATTGGCATCAGCCAGCCCGTGCAGGATTGCCATGCGCATCGCTACGCCTGTTTCAACTTGGCGTGTTATCAAGCTGACATCAGGATCATCTGCAATATCAGAACTGATCTCGACACCGCGGTTCATCGGTCCCGGGTGCATCACGAGCGCATCCGGTTTCGCATAGTCGAGTTTGGTGCGATCGAGGCCATAAAAATGGAAATATTCGCGTTTTGACGGCACGAAAGATCCGGCCATGCGTTCCAGTTGCAAACGCAACATCATAATGACATCACAACCCTTGAGGCCGCTTTGCATGTCATGGAAAACTTCAACGCCCCAGCGGTCGGCGTCGGCGGGCAAAAGTGTGGTCGGGCCAACGAGCCGGACTTCGCAACCCAATATGTTTAAAAGCTGTACGTTGGAGCGCGCGACGCGGCTGTGGAGAATATCGCCGCAGATCGCTACCCTTAATCCGTCCAATTGACCCAGACGGTTGCGCAGTGTCAGCGCGTCCAACAAGGCTTGCGTCGGATGTTCGTGAGTGCCGTCACCGGCATTGATGACCGGACAGGAGACTTTTTGCGCGAGAAGTGCCGGTGCGCCGGAAGCACCATGGCGTATGACAAGTAAATCCGGGTTCATGGCGTTCAGTGTTGCCGCTGTATCCAGCAAGGTCTCGCCTTTGGCGACACTGCTGCGCGCAATCGCCATGCTGATGACATCTGCGCCCAAACGCCGCCCGGCAAGCTCGAATGATTTTTCAGTTCTCGTAGAGTTTTCAAAAAACAGATTGATCAAGGTTTTGCCCGCGAGAATTTTAATTGCCGGGCCTTTTTGGACAGAAAGATCCAGATATTTCTCACCCAGATCGAGGAGAAATTCGATATTCGGTCTGTTCAAATCGGAAATAGCCAGCAAATGCTGCAGGTTGAGCGCTTTGGAAGCCAGCGGGTTCGACATAATGTGTCCTTGCTCAATTTTTGCGCTTTTACGGACGTTGAATGGTTTTGTAAAGGGGGTTTCCCCATTGGCGATTGTTCCGTATGAATAATGAAAAAAACGGGGTTCGATTGTGAAAAAGATAAAATTGTTCGTATTAGCGCTGGTTGTGCTGTTCCTGATATTGACGATAATCGTTCTGGTGCGGACATATTCATTATCAAAATCTACTGTCACCACATCTGATGCATCCGTCGATTTCATCGACATCGACAAAACCGCTGCGTCTATAAATCTGGCCAAAGCCGTCCGGTTTAAGACGGTAACCGAGCAAGTGAGAGATGACACCGACTGGCAGGAGTTTGAAAAATTTCAAGCCTGGATGCGCGAAACCTATCCCGCATTTTACGACGCCGTTAAAACTGAAACCATCGCCGATCATGCGCTTTACCACACCTGGGAGGGCAGCGACCCTTCCTTGGATCCGATCGTATTCATGGCGCATCAGGATGTAGTTCCCGCGAGTGAAGATCCGAATAGCGGATGGGAGTTCCCACCCTTTGGCGGCGACATTATTGATGGGTTTGTCTACGGGCGCGGCACGATCGATTGTAAAGGCACGTTGATCGGGTTGATGGAGGCCGCGAACCGTCTGGCGGCAAGCGGATATCAACCGAAACGCAAGCTGATATTTTCTTTTGGTCATGATGAGGAAATTTCAGGCTCGGGTGCGAAGACGGCGGCCGAGTTGATGAAATCTCGCGGCATTAAGCCCTATGCCGTGATCGATGAGGGCGGCGCGATAATCACGGGCCTAAACGGTATCGAAAAACCCATTGCCATGATCGGGGTCGCCGAGAAGGGGTATTTGACACTGGTTCTGACGGCCAAGGCTCGCGGCGGACATTCCTCTACACCGCCGACTTACACGGCGATTGGCGCTCTTTCCAAAGCGATCGCCATAATCGAAGCCAACCCGTTTGACAGTGGCATGGACAAAGTCACCAAAAAAATGCTGCAAGCGATGGCGACGGAACAGGATTTCAAGACCCGGATGGCCATGGCCAATTTGTGGTTGTTCCGACCAATGGTTGAGAAAAAGATGAAGTCACAGGATCAATCGCGCGCCATGCTTGGCACGACCATTGCCCCGACAATCATCGATGCGGGCTTTAAAGAAAATGCACTACCGCGCGAAGCAAAGGCCTATGTGAACTTCCGACTGCACAGTCGTGACAGTGTCGCTAGTGTGATGGATCGCGTACGTCGCTTGATAGACGACCCGAATATAGAGATTGTTAAAGCGGACGGGATCGGGTCCGAGCCATCGCCGGTTTCGCAAATTGGAACGGGACCATATACATGGATTGAAGATGTGATCACAACCACATTCCCGGGATTGCTGGTTTCACCAAACGTTGTTCTGGGCGGAACCGACTCGCGTTACATGGCGCTCGTCACAAACGATATTTATCGCTTTGCTCCGTATAAATTTGATACGTCAGATATGGCGCGAATTCACGGTCTTAACGAGCGAATGGATATAGATGTTTTCGTCAAAGGTATTCAGACCTATTACCTGATGCTTGAAAAAGCTGGCGAGGGGTAGGACACGTCACATCTTTATTTTGACGTATCGCATCGCTTTACCATGTGCTAACGTGTTGAAAAATAACGAAAGCAGGGGTGCGTTATCTTAAAGGTATTGAGCGAGTTTAGACGTCGCAATATGTTCCGCGTGGCTGGAATGTATGCTGTCGTCGGGTGGCTTATCTTACAAGTCATCGCTGTTCTTACGCCGGCCTTGCACCTGCCCGATTGGGTCGACACATTTTTTGCCGTTGCGATTATCGGCGGTTTCCCGTTAGCGCTACTTTTAGCGTGGGCCTTCGAGATTACACCTGAGGGCGTGAAGCGAACGGAATCCCTCGAAGGTGAGCAGGCGATGCGCGACAAAGTTGGGCGTAGACTAGATATTGGGATTCTCGTTAGCCTGGTCGCTGTCGCCGGCCTGATTATTTTTACGCGGTCGCCAGATCGTGCAAATGCGAACCTCGAGCCGTCAATCGCGGTCATGGCTTTTGCGGACTTGAGCGTTGAGCAAAACCAGGAGTATTTTTCAGATGGAATTTCTGAAGAATTACTCAATCAATTGGCACAGGTTCCCGAACTATCGGTCGCCGGACGCACTTCCTCATTTTCATTCAAGGGTAAAGAAACTGACTTAAAAGAAATCGGGCAAATTCTGGAAGTTGACCATATTCTAGAAGGGTCGGTTCGAAAATCCGGCGATCGGATCCGTGTGACGGCGCAGCTCATTAAAACCGAAGACGGTTTTCATCTATGGTCTGAAAATTATGACCGAAAACTGGATGATATATTTGCTGTTCAGGATGAAATTTCGACTGCGATCATAAAAGAACTGATGCCACGAATTTTGGGCGACAAAGAAGAGGTGGCGCAAGCCAAACGTACGGATGTCGGTGCCTATGAACTGTATTTATCGGCGCAAAAGAAAGCGTCGCTCGGATCTTTTGGCGGCTACGCGGCAGCTACAAAGGATTTGGATAAAGCATTGGATATCGACGCTGATTATGTGCCCGCATTGGCCTGGCGGGGGTATTACGAATTGATGATGTCGGACTCGCCGGGGGCAGTCGGTAATATACCGGCAGAGGAGGCGCTTGAAAATGCTAAAGTCTGGATAGACAATGCTATGAGCCTTGATCCGACATCGGCGGATGCTTTGTTTGCCAAAGCCGGGCTTTTTAGTTTTTCTTTCGATAAAGAAGATCGAAGATCTGCGGAAACTTTTTACGAATTGGCGTTAGAGGCGCGACCGACATTTCCATTGGCACGAAATGATTTGGGCTATCTCTATTCCGAATTGGGAAGGATTGATGAAGCGGTTGAGCAATACAAATTGGTGCTGTCACATGATCCAGGGCATTCTGACGCCAACAATAATCTATTGACGATTTACCGCCATCGCAATGAACAAGAAAAGGCAAAAGCATTGATCGACCGATGGAAACAGATTTCTCCAGAAAATGGGACGCCGCTTGGGTATGAAGCAGCTTTTGCCCGTGATAGTGGTGCACTTGCCGAAACAATAGACATTCGTCGACGCGCGATTGCACTCGATCCGACTAATCAACGCACACAACGGGACAAATTCCGCGACTATCTCAATATTGGCGAGTTTGATATCGATCTTCCTGAAAATTTGAACTATTTGCAAGATGATGCCCTTTTGTTTCAAGGACTGAAAGCGGAGGCGCTTGAAGTTGCGCGCACGCAAGTTGAAGCCAGACCGGATTTCCCTGGATGGCAGGCCGCCTATGCGTCGACACTCTATCTCGCCGGTGCCTTCGATGAATTGGTCGAATATTATGACAGCACATGGGGCAGTCTGGAAAATCTTCAGCGCGCTTTTAATCGTCCTCCTTATTTAACATTTGCCCTGCCGCTGATTGCGGCAGATCACCCGGACGGGAAAAGAATGGTAGATGCGACACGATTGCGTGTTAACCAAGAGCGCGGATGGGGACGCGATAATGTTGGCTTGGATTTACGCGAAGCTAAACTCCTGATTTTGGAAGGAAAAAACGAAGAGGCCATGAGTATGGTGGAAAGTGCTTTTTTCAAGGGGACGCGCGATTTATATATGGTCATCGATCCCGGATATGCGCCACTGTATGAAATGCCTCGTTATCAAGCCTTTAAACAAAAACTTACCGAAGCGATAAATCTCGAGCGCGCTAAAATCAATCTTCCACCTATGGAATTACCCAAACCCCTGTAAGAGGTGCATGATTGCAATGCCCGAAAAATCGCGATAGGAATGGGACATGCGGGCGCAACACATAAAAATAACCCTATTGACCATTTGCATGATGGCGACGCCGGTCTCTGCGTCTGAAGCTCCTCTTTTTCAGTCAGATCAAATGTTGAATGTGGTGCTTACAGCACCACTATCCCAAGCATATAGTGAGCGTAAAAAAGAAGACCGGCTGTGGATGCAGGGACAGTTCGCGTACAAAACCAGCGATGGGACGACGTACCGAACACCGGTATCCGTGCGCACACGCGGCGTGTTTCGGCGACTGAATTGTAAACTACCGCCCTTGCGCCTGAATTTCAAAAAGAAGCAGGTTGCCGGGACGCTGTTTGAAGGTCAGGACAAATTAAAGCTGGTCGCGCCATGCGCGACAGATAAACAATCTCAGCAAGACATCGTTCTGGAGTATCTTGCCTATAAATCATTAGAAATTCTGACAAATGATGCGCTTAAATCCCGGCTTATGCGCGTCAGTTATGTGGATAGCGATGGCAAGCGAAAGCCCTGGACCCATATCGGGTTTGTCATCGAAGATGATAAAAACATGGCCAGGCGCATGGGGATGGAGGTCGTTACAGCGCCGCATATCAATCGGTCGCAACTCGACGTCAAAAAAACCGCATTGGTCGAACTGTTTCAATTGATGATCGGAAACACGGATTACTCAACAATTAGAAGCCCGGCGGGCAAAGACTGTTGCCACAATATTGAATTGATGAAGGCCGAAAGCGCGTCCAGCAAAATAACACCGATCCCATACGACTTTGATTCCGCCGGTATAGTGAATGCGAAATACGCGAAACCTCCTGATCATTTGCCGATATCGAATGTGCGACGCCGGTATTTCACCGGAAGATGTCGAACTCCGGAAATTTGGGCAGCAAACTTTGCGCTTTTCAATGGAAAACGGACCGAGATCGTTTCTCTGTTTGCGAACTCCCCGCATTTGGATGAGCGAAATAAGAAAAGTAGTGTCGACTATATGAACGCTTTTTTTGACATGCTGAGCGATAAGAAAAAACGCGATAGGCAGGTGATCGGGAAATGCCGTGAATAGATCGATTAGATCAACATCGTACTCCACTTTTCTTGCATTCATATTGGTTTTGGGCGGCTTTTCGACACCTTCATTGGCGGCGGATAATTATCGGTTTGAACAGGTCGAAAAAATAGTCGCCGTCGGGGATATACATGGTGCGCATTCCGCCTTGGTCGGATTGTTGAAAGCGACTGGACTCATCGACTCCGATCAAAATTGGATTGGGGGCAAGACTCATTTTGTCAGTCTTGGCGATATATTGGACCGCGGTCCAGATTCGCGAAAATCCATGGACTTGTTGATGAAATTGCAGAGCCAAGCATCGAAAGCCGGCGGTCAGCTACATGTCGTTGCTGGCAATCACGAGTTGATGAATCTGATGGGAGATCTTCGGTATGTGTCGGCTGGTGAATATGCGGCTTTTGCAGGTGACGAAACTCAAGACATGCGTGCATCGGCCTATAAGGACCTGAATGTTGCCACGGACATTTCGCGGACCGACTTCGATCTTGCTTTTCCGCCGGGTTATTTTGCCCACCGTGCCGCATTTGCGCCAAATGGCAAATATGGAAAGTGGCTGTTGTCGCTCCCGACGATCATCGTTCTCAACGATACGGTATTTGTCCATGGCGGTTTGTCGGCGATGGTCGCAAAAGACGGATTGGAGAAAACCAATAAGGCCTTCATATCCGCGTTAGTAGATTTCATGGAGATCAGACAAGACCTGTTCGATCAAAATATTTTGCCCAAAGACGAGACGAAAAATCTCACCTCTATGGCGAGGGGCCTGCTCAGTGCGAAGACCTTGAAATCCGCTGAGAAACGAAAACTCCGCAAATTTATCGAATTGGATGAAAGCGATATTCTGAACGCTGACGGACCGGTTTGGTATCGCGGTGCGATGATGTGCCGAACCGTGTTAGAAAAACCTATTCTGGACAATGCGCTTTCCAAACTGAATGCAAAGAGAGTCGTCGTCGGTCATACACCCAGTCGAGATGGTCGGGTTCATGCTCGGTACAATGGAAAACTGATACAGCTCGATACCGGCATGTTGGTGGCCCATTACAAAGGACGCCCGTCTGCGCTCGTGATCAAGAGCGGCGATATCAAAATCCAGTATTTAGACCCCATGGAAACGTCTGGGATATCGACGGACATAAAATCGTCGGCCGCGCAGTCCAATACCGATATTGAAACTGCCTTAACTGAGGGCTCGGTTGAAGTTCTTGTGCCCCGATCTGGCGACACACCTGCGAACGTCAGAATAAGCCATTTGGGCAATATCTTTAACGGTCTTTTTTATACGGGAGAAAGAGAACGCGCGGCTTATCTGCTCGATCAGATGCTGGGTTTCGATGTGGTTCCGCCGACGGTCCGCCGGACAATTGGCAATGAGGCCGGGTCCCTCCAGTTCGCCTACAAAAATGCTGTCACAGATTCCAAACGTCGCGCCGACAATATTACACTAGGTGGCTGGTGTCCGATTGCGCGCCAACATCAATTAATGTTGGCCTTTGATGTATTGACGGCGAATAAAGGCAGAACCGCAGCCAATTTATTTTACCGCCCCAATCAGGGACTCATTTTTCTCTCGGACTTCACTCGCGGCTTTGATGATGATCGCATATTACCTTCGGGCATACGCCGCGACGCCATCAAGCTTTCTGCAGGAATGAAAAGCGCACTTATTCAACTGGACGAGCAAAAATTAAATTCTGCGTTGGGGGAGGTGTTGACCGCACGAGAAATCGCGGCGCTATTATCCCGTCGCGATGCGATGCTTAGAAAATTCAAGTAGAATTATTCTGACGGCGTTTCTTTAGAGTGAGACGCCAATTGTTCAGTGCGTTGTTTTTTCCGTTTCCTGCGATCGATCTTTTTTTGAGCGACATGTTGCGATTCCAAACCGTCACCAAACACGCAGATGAGTACGGTTGTGTAATTGAAAAACAATGTGATCACGAATGCGATTTCAACGGACGCGACGCCAGCTGCTAACCCGACGCCAATGGCAACAAAAATAAACAAGGTGTCAAATGTGTCGCTGAGTGCGCGTCGAAACCGAACACCGGCTACGATACCCGCCAAGCTAAAGGCGAGAGCCAGTGAATGCTGCACAACCGTAACAATACCGGCGACAACGGCAGGAAGAACCAAGGCTGTCTCGTCGATGGAATGGTCAAAATCGCTGCCCTGATGGATCGATTTGTAAACCCAAGATACGGGGATCATCAAAACCAGGGTCGTCAGCATGGCAAAAAACAATGACTTCATATTTGTCAGCCAAGCCGGCCCGTCCTGGACTTGTGCTTGCTGAACACCGGAGGCAATGACCTCAAGCTCATCTCCGTCACCATTTAAGAGGGTTTCTTCGAGCAGCTGTGCGGTTTCACTTTGAAATGATGAATATTCACTGAGCCCGCCGACCGGAAAATTGGAAAACAATGACGGGGCTGCTGAATATGTTAATCCCACGAGACCCAAAACGATCATGTAGTAAATTGTCATGCGCCCGAGCAGGCCCACCAATTTTGACCGGTGTTCCGCATTGGGAATCAATTCTGCTGAAGTGTGCGCCTCGTCTGTCATGGCACGTTTTGTAGGTTACATTTTCAAACGTGACAAGTGGCTGGTAGTTGTGAAAATGGTTGACTAGCGATTAAAGGCAAATTCGTTGCGGTTTATAAATGCTTCGCCTGTGTCGAACTGAACGTCTTTTTTCATTTTGAATTCATTTTCAGAAATAGAATATGTCGTCCTGATCGTCACTTCACGATTGTCGTCATAGCCTTTTGATTTTGTGACGATGACGGTTTCACCATCTTCGTTCATGAAACGTTTAGTGATTTTTTGACCGTCAAGTTTTGCTCCGTCATCAGATATGCTTAGCGACGATTCAGAATTAGCGTGAGGTTCGTCCGGGAAAATCATTTTATAAATCAATGCCTGATCGGAATTTATGGATACTTCGAGATTGACCGGGATGGTTGACCGCTCGTCACTTCCGTAATTCAAATAGGTTAAACGACCCTGCCAATCATTGCCTTTGAGAACTTTAAAGTCGTCAATGGACACCGCGCTTAGTTTTTGTTCTTCGAGCGGAGCCGTGTTCACGACAATTGTATTCTGAGCGCCGCAAGAGATTAGCAAACCGGACGTCAAAAGTATCAAAATGTGTTTCATATTTTCCCCATATTTTAGGTTTTTCACCAATTTATACCCTTTTAATTTAGGATTGGATCAAGTGGAACGGTTTTTACGGGGCGCGATATTTTCCTAGTATTCTAATGCAATGAGTTGCATATACCTGTTTCGAAATTTGCAAATGGATTAGTTATGACATCTTCCTTGTTTACACCGTTTAAATGCCGCGGTCTGACGCTGCCCAATCGGTTTGTGATGGCTCCGATGACGCGCAGTTTTTCACCCAATGGAATCCCGGGTAACAAGGTCGGTGACTATTATGAACGCCGCGCGGCAGCGGATGTTGGGTTGATCCTGACCGAAGGTACGACCATCGACCGGCCGGGGGCATCAAACGACACATCAGTACCCGTGTTTCATAGTGAAGAGGCTTTGTCGGCCTGGAAGCGGATATGCGACCGCGTCCACAAAGCGGGTGGACGCATTGCCCCGCAACTTTGGCATATCGGCATGGTCCGTAAACCGGGAACTGGTCACAATCCCGAAGCGGTCAGTGATGGTCCGTCCGGACTTACCCATACCGGCAAGCAGGTTCAGCCAGCACCCAGCGAAAGCGAAGTTGCCGACATGGTGGCGTCTTATGCCCGGTCCGCGGCCCATGCCGCTAAGCTTGGATTTGATGCCATCGAAATCCACGGTGCGCATGGTTATCTGATCGATCAATTCTTCTGGGATGTGATGAACAAACGCGAAGATAAATATGGGGGCGGCATGGTTGAGCGTGCCACATTTGCTGCGGAAGTCATCAAGGAGTGCCGAAAAGCCGTCGGCAATGAAATGCCGATTATGCTGCGTTATTCACAGTGGAAACAACAGGATTATACGGCGCGTTTGGCTGACACACCGCAAAAACTCGAGGCTTTCCTGAAAGTGTTTGTCGATGCCGGTGTTGATGTTTTGCACTGTTCACAACGCCGGTTCTGGGAGCCTGAGTTTGAAGGCTCTGATCTGAATTTGGCGGGATGGACGAAAAAACTCACCGGCCTCCCAACAATCACGGTCGGGTCTGTTGGCCTCAACGGCGATTTCTTCTCGGCTTTTGCCGGCGTCGGATCTGAAGCTGCACCGCTCGATGAACTCGTGAAACGCATGGACGCAGGCGAGTTTGATCTGGTTGCCGTCGGGCGTGCGCTTCTACAAGACCCGGAATGGGTGAAAAAAATCAAAGAAGGACGTCAAGACGAGCTAAAGGATTATGACGGTGAGGCGTTAAAGACGCTGTATTAAATATTGCGGCGGCGCATGGTCAAGATAACACCAAAAATACTGATCAGGAGCCACGCCGCTTCGATAATGAACGCGGACATATTAAACGCATAGGCTAAAGATATCAGGATGCACAATGCTCCGATCCCGTTGATCAAAGAGTAGGCGAGACCTTTCGCATCAATCTTGTCGAGTTGTAAGGCCAGATATGTAAGCAAGATCAGCGCGACGCCGATATTGCCGATAAAGTCATACCAATGATATTCCATAGCGTTGAGATCCTGCGTTACGGCTTGCACAGCCATTTGATGTTTTGGACGCCGATTAACCGACCAAGCCGGGCAAGCTCTGCATCCAGTTTTTCGGCCCGGTTCGGGGTCCATTTTATTTTCGGTTCAAGCCATAAATTATGAACGCTCAATTGGTTTTTCTTTCGGTCCGCTTTCAGCTCGATCCGTCCGACAAATCTGTCACCTTCCAGCAAAGGATAAACGTAGTAACCGTATTTTCGCTTTGCAGCAGGTACGAAAATCTCGATTTTATAGTCAAATCCGAACAGGCGTTTTAGACGGTCACGGTCGCGGATGGCCGGATCAAACGGATTTAATATACGCAATCGGGATGTTGGCTTGGCAAGCTCACCAAGTCGAACGTCGATATCCGCAGGAGCCAGTGCTTCGGTCCAATCACCACTATTGTGTTGAATTTGCACGGGCACGAGATCTTGCTTTCGAGCAGCCCATGATTTGACCTCCGATATATCAGTGGCGTCCCAGAACCGCTTGATATCGCCCTCCGATCCGAAACCCAAACGATTGAGCGCATTTGAACACAGCCAGTCGATTTGAATTTCTTCCGAATGACTTTCTTCATAATGGTGCTCAGGGATGATTCGGTGCGATAAGTCATAGAATTTGATGAAGTTTTCCCGGTGAGACGTGGTCAGTTCGCCGCAATACCACATATAATCGAGGGCGCGCTTGTGGGGCGGGCGTTTCCACATGGTTTTCTCGCCTTTGATCTTGGTGTCGAATGCGCGCGTACACAACGGGCCTTCTTGTTCGATGCGTTTTACGATCAAAGCATGAGCGGCATCGCTCATGTCCGATCCGGCATACCAGCTTCCGTCAATTTTCTTTTTGATGCGTGGAAATTGCCGCTTCCACATGGGATAAAATTCCATTGGCAAGATTGAGGCATCATGAGTGAAGTGTTCGAATACCGATCGGTCCTTCGCAAGTAAGTCCCACAGCATTGGTTCGCGGTAATTCTGATTGCGGCTCCACAGAATATGATGATGGGCCCGCGTGACATTGCGAATCGTATCAAGCTGTACAAATCCCAATTCCCTGACGATTTGCAGCACATCCAGCGGTCCAGTGGGTGTTGTCGCCAACCCATTGGTTGCGAGCCACAATCGCCGTGCCGTTTTATTGTCGATTCTGAAAGCCATTGTCTTAAGTATGGCGAAGTTTCACAGTTTAAGACATAAAAAAACGGCCCGATGGGCCGTCTTCATTTCAAATTTAAAAAACCTTTTTAGTTGTCCTCCAAATTCATTGACATTTCCGGTTTAAACATCGCGTATTCCGTCGTTGTCCGAACAAGAATATCTGTGAAGTCTTTCACGATAGCGTCGACTTCCTTTTGCTTGGTTGCAAACAGTTTTTGATCATTTGCATCTGCTTGTGCCATAGCAAGTGGGCTGTCGGCCCAGGAAATAAGTGTAACGCTGCTTCCCGGCGAACCGACGCCGTTCCACCACACGTCCCAACCGGTCGGACTATCTAAACTTGCCGCAAGTGCTTTGAAGTCTGCTCCAACCTTGGCCATTTTTTCGTGTGACCCCGCTCGGAAATAATGGGTTTCGATCTTGGTATATGCCCCACGTGTTTGACCTTCTGGTCTATAAGACAATTCGTCATCAAGGGCACTAATGAAAGAATCCGAATTCGAAGTTGCTCCGTCCATTTTGGCGATAGCACGGTCAAATTTCTTGCCGTGCTTTTTTGCATACTTATCGCGTGCCATCATGAGTTTGTCCAAACCGGCATAGTCGTCGACTTTCGTAACAATCCACCGCTTACCTTGTCCGACGAGAACGGTTTCACGGAAAGGATAGTCACCTTCTTCAGCAAGGCTGTTTAAATTTTCCCATCCATCATTCCATTCACTTCCTGTAGCAGGATTAACTTCAATCATTTCGACAAGGTATTTGGCTTTTGCCCCATCTCCGGCAAATGCCGGCTGAGCCAGCGAGGCCAGTGCTAGAAACAGCACAGCCCAAATGCTTGCAATTGGTTTTAATTTTTTCATTTTACGCTCCGTTTTTTTTATTAAACAAGCACGCGTCAAGGCCCGGTCCGAAAGGACCGCGCACGCCTATTGGCAAGCTTGCAGATATTATCAGAGGAAAGGTGAGAGTAATCTCAGGCAATCGTAATGCCGTCAACCAAGTAATCGCCCCTAACGGTAAAGTCGGTAACATGCTTTTTTCATTAAGTAAACAAAGTTTGATATGAGTTGACAGAAGCTCGCGTTTTCAGGACGTTAAGCAATATGCCCATAAGCCCGATTTCCGTTGATGACTGGTGCGCCCGCGCGCAGTATTTCGAATTTAGGAATTACAAAATCGCTTTCTGGGATTCCGGCGAAATAAAAAGCAAGCACGATCCACTTTTGCTCATTCATGGATATCCGACAGCCTCCTGGGACTGGAGCTGGCTCTGGGACGATTTAATCAAGACCCGCCGGGTCGTCGTTTGTGACATGCTTGGCTTTGGCCTGTCTGGCAAACCCAAATCCGGATATTCCATCCATTTACAGGCGGATTTACAGGACGCTTTTCTTACGCATTTAAACATCGATACTTATGACGCACTGGTCCATGACTATGGCAATACGGTCGGACAGGAATTATTGGCGCGGCGCAATGAAAACAGTGCCAGGGCCGTTCTAGGACGTATGTGTTTTCTCAATGGCGGTCTGTTTCCGGAGCAACACCGACAAAGACCCGTTCAGAAACTGGGTGTCAGCCCGTTTGGATTTGTGCTGCCTTGGCTGATGAATCGGAAACGATTTGGAAAATCGTTCTCGGAAGTGTTTGGCCCTCACACGCAACCGAGTGAGCAAGAACTGGACGGCTTCTGGAAATTAATCTGTCACAATGACGGGCACAAAACATTTCATAAACTTCTCCACTATATCGCTGATCGGCGTGAGCATCGTGAGCGCTGGGTCGGGGCCTTACAAAATTCCAGAGTTCCGATCCGGTTGGTCGATGGTGGTATGGACCCGGTGTCCGGCAAACATATGTATGAGTATTTTCGCGAAATTGTGCCCAATGGGGAGGCGGTTCTGCTGCCTGAACTGGGGCATTACCCACACACCGAAGGCCCGGATCAGGTTTTGCGCGAGATTACGCCGTTCTTTTCACTATAGATTTCAATTGGCAAAATTTTCAAAATAAACGTTTAATTACAATATGATATGGCAAGTTTGCGCGTGTTGGTCAGCAAGTTCTTGTAACGAAATGAAACAAAACGGGAAGCAGATTACAGATATTTAAATTGAGGTCGGTTTGAGAATGAGCCTACCAATTACTCAAAATGGGGGAATTGATATGCTCATATCTATACCGCGATGGGGTCACTTAATTGTTCTAATCTTCCTTGCTGTTAATTTGTCGGCCTGTGCAACGGCGACCCGTGGCTCAACGACAATGTTCATTGTGGAGACAACGCCGGTTGGTGCGAAAGCGACAACGACCCTGCCGACCAAAGAGTTCGGCGAAATGACCAAGGTCAGGTTGAACCGAATAAAATCCGGAAGACTGGAAGAACCTGATTTTGAATACAGGTTCTGCGAACCGACGCCGTGCGGGATCGAAATGCCGCGTAAAAAAAACTTTCACGTCTTGGTCACGAAAGAGGGCTACGCACCACAAGTGCACAAGATCGGCTATATGCACCGCAAGGAAATCAAGAATGAGTCGCTCAAAAATACGGCTTTAGTTGCTGGTGGTGCTGGAATTGCAACGGGTATTGCCGTCGGCACTACCGCGACGTCTAGTCTTTTGTTCAGTGGAGGTGCCGCCGCCGGCACGGCGGCGGGAATCGTGGTTGCCGTACCGATTGTCGTCGTCGGCGGTGTATCTATAGGAGTCGACGCTGCGACCGGGGCGAATTATGACGTATGGCCAAATCCGCTGCCACTCACCTTGGATGAAATCGAAAACGCTGATCCGGAATGGCAGGATGTCGATGCTGTGAAAGCCGATTTCGCCAAAATGCAGCACCGCAATGCCATGCACGTTCCTTTAACTAAGCGCGAATCCAAAGCGGAGCAGCGCCAGTTATTGCTTGAGGAACGACAAAGGGAGCGGGAGCGCAAACGGCTGGAAAAAGAAAATGCCAAGCAAGCAGAGACGCCGTCATGAACTTGAAGCACGGCGGTCGGATTTTGGTTGCGACGGTTTTTGGCCTCTTGTTAACGTCGTGTGCCACTGCGACGCGCGGCAGCCATACAATTTTTAAAGTTGAAACCGTTCCGGATGGGGCGCGCGTAGTTACTGATCTCAAATACGAAGGAGATCCGGCGAAATTCGATGGTGTGAAACAAGGAGAGACGATTTATTACGGATGTGAAGCCACACCGTGCGGCATCAAACTTCCGCGCAGATCCGATTTCAATGTCATGGTTATAAAACCGGGGTACCAACCCAATACATATGCGGTGTTCAAAGAACGCAATAAGATGCAGGCTCGTAAATCGGAAGCGACAGGTATGAGCGTTATGGCGGGGGGCGTGGTACTCGGCGGAATCGCGGTAGCTGATGCGGCTGCAAGTGCGACTATATTTTCGGAGATATTTTTCCCCGCTGCCGCTGCGGGGCCAGCCGTTGTTATTTTGGCGATGCCCGTTGCAGGCGCGGCGACAGGTGTGGATCTGGCGACAGGGGCGCTCATCGATTTAAGGCCCAATCCTTTGCAAATGGACTTGGTGCGCGAGGTCAGCCCAGAGGATACAGATTTTCTTGTGAGCGCGTTTATGAATTCAAGACGCATCCGCAACGAAGCATCATCAAAATAATCCTGATTGTTTTTGCATTGTTGCTGACGGTGTTTTATCGACAACGATCAACTCCTGATAGAGGTCTTTGGAAATGTCGGTCACAGAATTACAAACGGACTATCTCATAGTTGGAGCAGGCGCCGTCGGGATGGCATTTGCGGATACGCTTTTGCACGAAACCGATGCCAATATCATTATTGTGGACATGTTTCAAAAACCGGGCGGGCATTGGAATAACGCTTATCCGTTTGTGACTTTGCATCAGCCGTCACAGTTTTACGGCGTCAGCTCCAAAGAACTCAGCAAAGGCCGAAAGGACGAGGTCGGATTGAACAGGGGGCTTAACGAACTTGCATCCGGGGCGGAAGTCATGGCGTATTTCGACCAGGTGATGAAGCACACATTCTTGCCCAGTGGACGGGTTCAGTATTTTCCCATGTGCGAATACACCGAGGACGGTAATTTTTATTCACTGCTCACCGGCGATAAATACCATGTGACGCGCACAAAAACCGTCGATGCGACCTATTTAAATACGACAATTCCGTTGACGCATACGCCCAATTTCAGCGTTGCCGAAGGTATGAATTTTATCCCGCTCAATGATCTGCCAAAAATCCAGTCAGCACCTGAGGGCTATGTGGTAATTGGCGGCGGCAAAACCGGGATCGATGCGTGTTTGTGGTTGCTTGAAAATCAGGTTGCTCCGAACAAGATACGATGGATCGTGTCCCGCGATGCCTGGTTGCTCAACCGGAAAAACACGCAGCCGACGCCTGAATTTTTTGAGCACACGATTGGCGCTCAGGCCAATCAATTTGAATCAATTGCCAAGGCAAGTTCGATCGAAGACATGTTTGACCGGCTCGAAGCCTGCGGGTATTTTGTGCGGCTTGATCCGGATGTGCGACCAACAATGTTCCACGGCGCGACCATCAGCGAAATGGAAGTGGAAGAGCTGCGCAGGATTAAAAACATTGTCCGTTTGGGACGGGTCACCGCCATCGAACATGACAAAATTATCCTTGACCAAGGCGAGATTTCGACGGGCCCCGGTGTGGTGCATGTAGACTGCTCCGCCACGGCCATCACCAATGATGTGATCGTCCCGGTTTTTCAGGGAGATCTGATTGTTCCCCAAACCGTACGTTCCTACCAACCCGTGTTCAGTGCTGCATTTATTGCCCATATTGAAGCCGGTTATGACCAAGACGATGAAGTGAATAAAAACAATATTTGTGGGGTGGTGCCACTGCCCAATCACGATACCGACTATATCCGTTTCACGGCAGGGTTTATGATGAACCAGTACAACTGGTCGCGAAATCCCGATATCCGGGAGTGGCTTCTTGGCAACCGTCTCGACGGTTTCTCTAAAATGGTTGCGGAAATTGATAAGGACGATGTCGAAAAAAAAGCTATTTTGAAAAAACTAAGGGACAATTCAATGCCTGCCATGGCCAAACTTCAACAGTTCATGGCGGAAATTTCATAATTTTGTGATTTGACGAACGAAGGCTATCACGCGATCTAGTCGATATGAAAATAAATGCTGATTTTTCCAAACGCGTCGTCGTTCGTCCGGGCGATGTGGAATGGGTGCCGTCACCAATGGCCGGCGTGGCACGTCAAATGCTCGACCGGATTGGCGACGAGGTGGCGCGCGCAACATCCATAGTTCGTTACGCGCCAAAATCCTATTTCAGTGAACACACCCATAGTGGCGGCGAGGAATTTTTCGTTCTGGAAGGCGTGTTTTCAGATGAACATGCGGACTACCCCGCTGGATCATATGTGCGCAATCCGATCGGCACGAAGCACACACCGCACAGCGAAGAAGGCTGCACAATATTGGTCAAGCTGCATCAGTTCGACAAAAACGATACAGAGCAAAAAGTCATCGATACCAGTTCGGCGGTTTTCTTACCGGGATCCGCACCGGGACTAACCGTCTTGCCATTACATATAGAACCTTCTGAAAATGTTGCATTGGTCAGATGGGCACCCGGAACAGAATTCAACGCCCATCGGCATTGGGGCGGCGAAGAGATTTTTGTGCTCGACGGCACGTTCCAGGACGAATTTGGCGATTATCCGAAAGGGACATGGTTGCGTTCACCGCATATGTCTTCACATTCACCCTTTTCAGAGGAAGGATGTTTGATCTATGTGAAAACCGGGCATTTGGTGCAGGATGAAAATTGTCCGGCAAAAAATATTTATGATTTAGGTTAGGGCGGGCTCCAACAGTTCATGGGCGAGATATCAAAATATTGAAAAGGCGGCCCGAAGGCCGCCTCTCGTCTACTAGACCATGTCCAATTTACGAAAATTTTTCACTCGGTAATCTTGATAGGCATGTCCAGTTATTAAGTTACTAAGCAGCCGCCGGTGCTCGCCCGTACGAGGCAATTGCGCCTATTGGCCGCCATATTGAAATCCATTTTAGGGGGTTACGTTTCCAAATGTTTTCGCAACGATCTGCGTTTCGAAAACGCTCCCTCTATTGATTATGCATCTAGCACAAAATCACACGAAAGTAAATGTTGCAAACGGTAAATGTTCCAATCGTTTTACATAAATTTCGTCACCATGAGTGAACGCCGGGTTGAGCTGTTTTTTGCCGCCGATGAGCCAACCCGACAGTTCTTTGATCAATTCACCACGGAATAACACTGCCGTCATAGGCGAAAAACGATCCATTGTCGGTCGGAGCCAATCCGTGCAGCACATTCAACATCTGCTCGGCTGAATGTTCGGGTGTGAACCGGTCCCGATTTGAAGAAAATGGATCGGACAATTGTGTTTCCACCGTACCCGGATGCAACGCAACGCAGATAGCCAGTTTGCGTTTGCGGGCAATTTCAATGGCGGCTGTTTTAAGACCCATATTAAGCGCGGCCTTTGACATGCGGTAGGCATACCAACCGCCGAGCCGGTTATCTTCAATACTTCCGACGCGAGCTGATAGTGTCGCGAATACACCACGTTCCATGAAGGGCAGCAAGCCGTGAAAATGTTTGAGAATTAATAGCGGCCCGGTCGCGTTCAACGCAAAGGCTCGCGCCATATTTTCAGGCTCGATGGCCCGAATGGCTTTTTCCGGGTGCTGAACGTCGTCGTGCAAGAATCCCGTCGCGTCTATGATAATATCAATCGGGCCCTGCTGCTTCAAAGTTTCGGCCGCGTCTTTGATCGAAGTTTCGTCCATTAAGTCAAATCCGTCACGCCGCGAAAGCTTGAAGATATTTCGACAATTCGCATCTCTTTCCAATATCGAAACGAATCCATTTCCGATGCCGCCTGTGGCACCGATGACGAGGGCTTGATAGTTTTTAAGTTGATTAGACTGTGTTTCCATAATGCTTATACGTCAAAGTGCCTAAAAGGGATTAAGGAGCTTGGGTGAAAATAGCTCCTGTGCTATTATGATCGTTTAGAAACAGGAGAAGTCCATGGCAAAATTCACAGGTTCATGCATGTGCGGTAATGTTCAATTCCAGGCAGAAGGTGAGCCGGTTTTCTCGGGGAATTGTCATTGTGAAGATTGCCGGAAAACATCAGGTGCTGCTTACTCGACATTTGTGTTTATGAACAAAGAAGATGTCAAATTAACCGGCAAAACCTCGTCTTATGATCATAAGGCGGACAGCGGCAATGTCCTGACCAAGCATTTTTGCGGCAATTGTGGATGCCCAATGTTTACCGAAAATGAAATGCGGCCGACGATGATTGGCCTGCGGGCCGGCGTCATCAATGAGCATGAAAATGTCAAGCCCACGATGAATGTTTTCACCGGCAATAAAATTGAATCGACACCGCTTGATCCAAAACTGGCGGCATTTGAAAAAATGCCAAGTTAGGAATTAAAACCAGGCACGGATACCGGCGACTACGGCAATTTTATCGGGGTCGCCACCATCGGCCTGTAAAAAGTCTGCGGTACTCCCGAACGCCTTTTGCCATTCAACGCCGACATAAGGTGCGAACTCGCGTTTGATTTCTTTGCGTAGACGAATGCCAAGATCAAGCCCGGTGAGCCCGCTGCCCACGCCAAATTCCTCAATGTCTTGAGCTGAGGCCTCGATTTCCAACCGCGGCTGCAAGATCAGGGTTTGTGTGAGAAGCATTTCATATTCGACTTCAGCGCGCGCCGTGATGTCGCCTTTATGGCTCACAAATGCTGCTGCATCGATTTCAAACCAATAAGGTGCGAGGCCCTGGACACCAAATACGCCGTGGGTACGGCCCTTCGGTTCCAGATCATAGCGCACACCGGCCTGGATATCCCAAAATGGGGATACGGCACGCGACCACAAAGCCTGAATTTCAGCGTCCTCGATTTCATCCCCGTCGAAGGAGTATTCGCCTTCTGATTTAATCCAGAGTTTATTGATATCGCCGCCGTACCATCCTTGCAGGTCCCAGACGAGTGCTTCCTCGTCCGTCGATTGAATTTCCAGCCTGTCGGCCATAACGAACCAATGATTCATACCGCCGTGATGGTGCTGGACCTCCATACGGGATTTTTGCATGGCGTCTTTGTCCCAGTATTCGTCGGCTTGCGACCAGGGTGGTGTTTCATCATTCTTGTGTTGAGCTGATGCAGACGGGGCAAAAGAATGTGCGCTGATCGCCAGGGACGTAAGGAATAAATAAAAATGATGCATAACTAACCCCCATGTCCCATTTTTGAATGGTCCATATTGGAGTGATCCATATTGGAGTGATCCGGTTTTGGCTTCTGTTCCAGGGGCATTTCATGATCCATCTTGCCGTGATCCATTTGGTCATGTTTCATCGACCCGTGCCCCATTTCGCTATGATCCATCTGTTGATGATCCATATGCGATGGCTTTATTTCACTTGACGGCATCACGGAGACGACCTGCATCATACCGGCATGCATATGATAAAGCAGGTGACAGTGGAACGCCCAGTCACCGACCGCATCGGCGGTCACGTCATAGGCCAGTTTTTCACCGGGTTTAACAATGACGGTATGTTTGCGCGGCTTGTGAGTGCCGCCGCCATTGACCAGATCAAAAAACATGCCGTGTAAGTGAATAGGGTGTGGCATCATCGTGTCATTGATCAGGACGAAGCGAATCCGTTCGCCTTCGTAAAGTTTGATCGATTCTTTGACATGATTAAATTTCACGCCGTTAAAGGACCACATATAGCGTTCCATATTGCTGGTCAAATGCAGCTCAATTTCCCGCTCGGGCGCACGCGTATCGGGATTAGGCTCCAGGCTCCTGAGATCGGCATAATTCAAAGTGCGGTGGGGCACGTTCTCGAGCCCGATGCCCGGTTCGTGCAATCTGCTGACCGGGTTCATAGCGATGTTTGCGACACCTGGTCCACGTTCGACCATCGGCGCATCTGCATCTGACATATCGTGCATGGAATGATCCATGCTCGCGGGTTCGGGTTTTGGCGACATGTCATGCTGGCTATGATCCATCATGTTCATGTCATGACCGGCGTGGCTTGCACCGCTCATCACTGTGCCATCGGGCATTGTGTGTGTTGGTCCTGACATTTTATCACTGCTCATGTCATGACCGTCGTGACTTGCACCGCTCATCACTGTGCCATCGGGCATTGTGTGTGTTGGAGAAGACATGCCGTGCCCGCCTTCCATTTCATGTCCCATGTCGTGCTCGGACATACCCATATCGATCATTTTTAGTGTCGGGACTTCGCGCAGCGCCGGCGCGGTGGCGCGAGCGTCTTTGGTGGGGGCCAATGTAGCAACGACCTGGCCGGAACGGTCGATGGACTCAGCGACAAAAGCATAGGCGCGATTGTCGTTGGGTTCGACGATCACGTCGTAGGTTTCGGCGACTCCCATTTGGAACTCATCTATTTCGAGAGGCTGAACATTCAGCCCGTCAGACTGAACGATTGTCATGGGCAGGCCGGGTATGCGGATATTGAAGATACTCATCGCAGATGCATTGACGATGCGCAGCCGAACGCGTTCTCCTGGAACGAAAATCGCGTTCCAATTATCCTCGGTGCCGTGACCATTGATCAGATAGGTATAGGTGGCGCCGGTGACATCGGCGATATCGCGCGGCGACATACGCATTTGATCCCACATCGGATGCAATTTTTTGCGTCGCTTTTCCGCAAAGGTAAGCTGAGCGTAGTTAAAGGATTCGCCCATCTTTTTGAGCTTGGCGAATATGTGATTGGGGTCCAAAAAACTCCAGTCAGAAATAACCATGACATATTCACGGTCATATTTAACGGGGTCGGTGCCTTTGGGGTCGATGATAAGGGGGCCGTAATGCCCCGCTTGTTCCTGCAGACCCGAATGGGAGTGATACCAATAGGTGCCATTCTGCGGCACTGAAAATTTATATTGAAATGTTTCTCCAGACGGTATCCCTGGGAAACTGACCCCCGGCACGCCATCCATGTAAAAAGGGACCAATAATCCATGCCAGTGAATCGATGTATCCACCTTCAAATTGTTGGTGACATTGATCTCGATATCGTCGCCTTCCTGGAACCTGATAAGTGGGGCCGGCATCGTGCCATTGACGCCTATCGCGTTTCCTGTACGCCCGTTTACGGACACGGGAAAGCGGTCGATATTCAAATCGAATTTGGTTCCGTGCAGCGATGGAATACCCATATTGCCCCGATGGCTGGGCATGGCCCAGGCAGGCAAATTGCTGGCAAGACCGACGAGGGCGCCTGCACCAATGGATGATTTTAAAAAATGACGACGATGAAACACAATAAACTCCTATGAACTGGATACGGGAAAGTGAGACGCATGGATTTCATGCGCATCGACGTATCAAGTCAGGAGACGGTTTTTCAAAGTAATAGGTGTTGTTATTTTAGGCGGCGGTGGGTCCAGCCAACGGTGTCGTTCCGTGGTTTCAGGCGGTGGCGTGAACGTTATCCCTGCAATATGCTTCCGAGCTTGAAATTTTAAAATCTCAACGTCGTGGGTTGGAGCAAAAATCGCAACGATAATTGTGGATTGGATAGCCGATTCAATGCCTTGTTCGCAATGAGCGCAAGGATGGTCATTGTTGTTTTGCTTCTCCACTTGCGCTCCATGATCATGATGCGCCACTTCGCCCATTTTCATTTCACTTGCTGCGGTTTTGATATGATCGGATTGATACGAGCTCATACAGGCACATAATGATAGCACTGTAAAAAAGAGGGCTGAAAACAATCCAACATTAAGTATTTTTAGATATCCGCGCATGAAATGGGAATGCTATTTTCCAATGCGCGTGACGTCAATAGCCATAGGCATTGAAACACTATTTTGTGATTTTCAAGATATAGAAAAATTTTTGCCGATGTAGTCCCACCTACATCGGCAAAATTTAGCCCCGGTACGCCCCATGCGATAGAATGACCTCAAACCACATGTTTTGTACAATTGGTAAGATATAGATATCCCTAGCTAGAACAATCACCCGAACGGGTGGTTATGGGGACAAAAGATCGTTAATTTTCAATAATATTGAGACCAAACCCGAATAAAATATGAATTTCGGCTCAATTGCGGGATATGTGATCGGTGGGACCAGAAAGCGACAAACATAAGAAAAGACTGGCGTACGCTCTCAATATCTCATCCTCGGATGAAATCGCCCCTTTCATATGCGGTTAAATGTGCTCTCTGGTCTCAACCTTAGTTGCCCCACATCAACCTTACTGCATTTCAACAGCAATACAATCATAAGTATATGGGTAACGGGAGTCAAAGCATATTGTACGAAGCGTTGAAAAGATCGATGCACAGCGATACGCGTTTGAAGAAACCCAGTTGCGGGAATGGGGTTGCTGGGGACGATTTTGAATATCGTTCTGTCCTTATGTAGCGGGCCGCAATTGGCCGAGCGGTTGTGGCGATGGGAAATCTTGAGGACCTCACGAAAGAGGATGCCACGAAAATCGCCGATTTGATGAGTGGTTGAGACCCGCGTCATAAACCTGTAAGCGTTGAGAATGAAAAAATTTATCCCCATTCTGGCACTGTGCGGTTTTTCGGCTTGCGCTCCCGCCGATACAAATTCTCAAACAAAAAATACACTCGAGAAATCAGACGCGGCACTTTCGTCCGTTCTCATGGATGAGAGCAAAGGATGTATGGACGGGCCTATGACCCAGTTTGGTCGTTATGTCGGCGATTGGAATATCAAAGATGAAACATTGTCAAAAACAGACGGTAAAACCTGGGAAGAAGGAAAGGGCGCGCGGTGGAATTTTACCTGTGTCGGGGACGGCATTGCGGTACAGGATTTCTGGATGCCCAATGGCGGTGGCAAAGGCACCAATTTGCGGATTTATAATCCCGAAACCGAGAGCTGGGACATTGTCTGGACGGCGACCGGCGCGCCCGGCACCATGAACATCAATGCCAAACAGCAAGAGGGCGGCGAAATTTTGATGAACATCCTGTCGCCTGTGCAAAATCCGCCGCGCCGGATCATTTTCTGGCCACCCACCGATGAAGGGTGGGGTTGGACCATGCAAATGGATCTTTCCAGTAATGGCTCCTGGACCGATGTCTATAGAATTAAGGCGACGCGGCGCTAGGTTCTTAACCGATCCAGCAATCCCTGCAATAGATAAGTGGCGGCCAGCTTATCGACGCTCTCGGCCCGTTTTGCCCGGCTCGTATCGGCCGTCAGCAGCGTGCGCGTGACCGCAGCCGTCGACAGGCGTTCGTCCCAGAAAACGATCGGGATATCGCGCACCCCTAACAAATTGGTGGCGAAGTCTTTGACGGACTGGGTACGCGGCCCTTCCGAGCCGTCCATATTGACCGGATAGCCGATGACAATGGCGCTACACTCTTTGTCATCGAAATGAGCAAAAATCTGTTGTGCATCCTTGGTGAATTTTTTGCGTTTTATGGTTTCGATTGGGCTGGCAATCAGGCGAGTAAGATCGCTTACGGCGATTCCAAAAGTCTTGCTGCCCGGGTCGATGCCCAATAACGGGCCCTTGGTTTTGGCCAACTCCTTTAGGGTGATAATGCTCATGACCCCCTATTTAAGGAGAATTGTCTAAAACACCAGTCGTAAACCACAGTGTCCAGGTGTTCTTCGCGTTGGGGCTAGTCGTTTTTGGGATTGATCCCTGTGAACTTTTCTTTGCAGTACAATCGGAGTTCTTCGGCCTGTGCGATTGCGCTGCCGGAGGTTTTGGTCTTCGTGTTGTGAGCCGGCTCAACCACTTTATCGAGATAGAGAATTTTTTTTCGTCCATCCAAGCCTTTAATCAGAATCGGGACCCCTGCCGTGCGGGCGATCCGAATAAAGCCAGCCTTCCAGGATTTGACCGGCTTGCGCGTGCCCTCCGGCAGGATGGCAACCCAAATCTTGTCGCGGGTTTTGAACGCATGCAGTGTTTCAACGACACTGCGCTTGGGATTTGATCGGTCAATCGGAATGCCGCCAAGCCATTTAAACATCCCTCCCAATGGGTTGTCGAAGGCTTCTTTCTTCATCATGAAATTAATCCTTACACCCATGGCCAGAATTGTGCCGATCGCCAGGAGTAAATCCCAATTTGAGGTATGTGGCGCACCGGCCATAACGAGTTTTTTCTCGTTCGGATACTTTCCCTCGATCGTAAACCCCATGCACCAGAGAATACACCGGCCGATCCAGCGCGTGAAAGCATTACCAAAACGCGGGGCGTTCTCTGGAACATGATTTTCCGCTCTATTTTTTCTCGCCATTATTTGTAAACCCAGCTGCTCATGCCTGTGTGCATACTGTTTCTGTGCGCGAAATTCTATGGGAAACTATTTGTCATGGACGGTTGATGGCAATAAAGTAGGATCTTTGGTGAACGGGAGAACAAATTATGGCTAAAAACCTCAGTACATTGCAATATTTGGACAGCGCACTTGGTAAATTACGCGAGTTGGGGCTTTTAGGCGGCGACTCGGATCCGGTTCCTGTTATTACGCTGCTCGACCAGATTTCAGATCTTGATGAGGACAAAGTCACGGCGATCGCCCGAACTCTGGATCAGGCATCCTATTTTAACGAAGTCGTGCGTGAGCAAGTCAGCGGCATCCGCGTTGCCGAACGCTATGAAGGGATTACAACCGCATTTAACTCCATCCGCGATGACGCCAAAAACCTCGTCGACCAATATGCAGACGGGAAAGTTTCCACCGTCGAGAAAATCTCCAGAGCCTGGATGAAAATGCGGCGCGGAACGATCGAAAGCCGGTTTGGCAAGATCAAAAGACTGTATTTGGATGTGGCGGAAGAAACCAAAAACCAGATCGAACGCGAGCAATTGATTTTGGACGCTTATATGGATTTCCGCGGGGCCATGAAAAACTCCGAAGTCCTGGCATTAAAAGTTCTCGATAAAGCAGAAGGAAAATTGACCGAAGCCAAAGATGATGTGAACGCACGCATTGCAGATGTCGAAGCTTTCTCCGGCGATGATGCTGCGGCACGGGCGCAGTTGGAACTCCGCCGGGATGAAAGTCTGCGGGCCTTGCAGACCATGGACAAGAAATATCAAATCGCCAAAGATCTCTCGGATAATCTGACTATCGGATATAATACATCCGAAGTCGTGATGGCGCGTCTCGTGCAGATGACCAGCGCCAAAGAGCGCGTCTATGCGCAAAGTATCAGTTTCTTCGGCACCAATGAGGTCGTGTTGACGGCTTTAACCGCCGCGCTGACCGGCATGCATGGCTTGCACGAAAGCACAGAAACGCTGAACGCCATGAAGAAAGGTGTCGAGGACAGCCTCGAAACCCTGTCTGAAGTCGGCGACCAGGTTCAGGAAGCAGCCGTCAAAGCCGGATATGGCCCGACAGTTTCTGCCGCTGCTGTGAAAAAACTCCTCGATAGTGTCGTTTCCTATCAGGAGCGCTCGCTTGAAATCATCGCCGAGATGCGGACGATGGCAACCGAGAATTCGAAGGAAATCCGTGTTGCGGTTGAAGACGGCAAGCGCCGTATGGCACGATTGGCAGAAATGGGCGCGACCAATACGTTGAACTTAACCTAGGCCCATACCTTTGGCGGACGCGCAAAAACAGGAACCGCATAAACTCGACGACGTTATGCTGGCCATGGACGTGGTGGATACCCTCCGCCACGAAACCAAACTGCTTGCGCGGGACTTGTCGGTTGAGGATCGTGAGCAACAACTGATTGAACGCTTGCGCGAAATCTACAAAGCCCAGGGCATCGAAGTGCCCGACTCCATATTGCGCGAAGGGGTGCAGGCCCTTGATGATCACCGTTTCGCCTATGTACCGCAGAAGGACAGTTTTTTCGCCAAGGCCTACATCAATCGCGGCAAATGGGGCAAGCCGCTGATTTTACTCTTTGGTATTTTGGGCATGGCGTGGGGCGTCAATTATGCGGCGTTTGAAGCCCCGAAAAACGCAGCTGCTAACCGATTGGAGCGTCAGCTTAAAATCGAAATCCCGCGCTCGTTAGAAACCGCCCGCGACGACGCGATTTCCATTGCCAAAACAGCTGAAATTCAGGAGCGCGTCAACGCGCTTTATAATGACGGATTAGCAGCTGCCAAGTCCGGGAAGGTGGATGAAGCCAAGCGCATTGAACGAGCGCTAACGACGCTGAACATGGACCTCAATCAAGCCTATACCTTGCGAATAGTCTCGCGCCCGGACGAGTTGAGCGGTGCCTGGCGGTACAGCGAAGACAACACCGATATCAAAAACTATTATCTGATCGTCGAAGGGCTCGATGCCAGCGGCAAGCCCGTGACGGTCAATATCACCAGCGAAGAAGATCAAACCGCAAAACGCACCACGATCTGGGGGGTACGCGTGCCCGAATCTGTATTTAACCGCGTCGCTGCCGACAAAAAGGACGACCAGATCATCCAAAATGCGGTGATCGGCGCAAAAAAGCGTGGCTTTTTGAACCCTGAATACAATATCGAGACCTCCGGTGGTCTCATCCTGGAGTGGTAATGGCGAGCGGACGTAAAACACTGCACGAAATTGACAAGGCGATCGCCAAGGCCCGCACGCAACTGGCCAAAGCATCTGAATTGCCCAAACGTGCCTCCGCGGCGCTTGCCGATGTCAGCCGCAAACAAGCGGCATCCTACGGTGAAATTGCCAAACTCCGTCTTGAACTCCTCGATCAAGGTGAAGGGGGCGACCTTGGCTATGTGGACCGGCAAGCGGCCAAACTCATGAACGCCCATGAAAAGGAAGAAGCGCGCCTGGCCAAAAAAGCCGATGCCAGCCTGGCTAAAATCGCCAAGCTGGAAGCCGAGCGCCGCGCCCAGGAAAGCGTGGTGGAAAAGGCGGTTGATGCCTATGACAAAGCCGCTGAGGCGACTCAGAAAAAACTGGTGGCGGATCCGGACTATATCGCCTTGTTGACGGCCGTGGAAACCGCGGAAGCGACGACGGAACGCGCCGACGCCAAGCAGGCATTGGCCGAAGAAGATGTGGAAGAAAAAGGAGCGGCCTATCGCAATGATCCGTATTTCCAATACTTGCAAAAACGCAAATTTGGGACACGGGAAGCCAAAGGCTGGTTCCTGACAAAAATGCTGGACGGATGGATTGCCCGGCGCGGGAAATACCGCGACGCCGCGCTTAATTATAAACGCCTGACTGATATTCCGGTGCGTTTGGCACGCCATGTCGAGGATCTGGAAGAGAAGGAAGAACAGGCGCGGATCACATTGAAGGAGGCGGAAGAGAAGGCCTTGGTGAAAGCCGGTGTCACAGCCAAAAAGACAGCCTCTTTGAAAGCCCAGGCCAAGCTCGACGGCATTGATGAAAAACTGGAACAGGCCGAGTCGGAACATCAAGCCATCAGGACCGAGCAAGCTCAAGTGGGCGCCGGGGACAGTGCCCCGTACCGGGAAGCCATCGCGCTTTTGGTCAACACATTGGAACGTCAGGAGCTGCCGTCCTTACGCCGACTCGCCTCCCAGACAATTAGCCGCGATGATGACCGGGCCATTGGTGATTTGATCGAACTTTCACGTGAAGCCCGCGAGCTTGAAGAAGATCAACAGGATTCCCGCGTACTGATTGAAAAATATCAACGATCACTAGCTGAAATGGAGCAAATCCGACGCAAATTCAAAAGCCGGCGCTATGATGCACCGTCCTCGACATTTACGTCCAATCTGATCGCGGCCCTATTGGGGCAAATGATAAGCGGGCTGATTTCCGGCAATGATGTCTGGCGCCAGATTGAGCGGGCACAACGCACCGTTCATCGCCGCTCAGACGGTGATTTTGGCGGCATAGACTGGGGTGAGGCCATGCGCTTGCCGCGCTCTTCCGGCGGTATATTTGGCGGTGGTTCCGGTCGGAATTCCGGCGGTATATTCGGGGGAGGTTCTGATCCATTTGGTGGGTGGGGACGCGGCGGCGGTGGCTCATCTCGCCGATCCCGCAGATCAGCCCCGACACGACGCGCACCGCGTGTGCGCATACCCAGATCGCGCGGCGGCGGCTCCCGCCGAGGTGGTTTCAAAACCGGCGGCGGGTTTTAATATTATCCCCTCTCCTTGGGGAGAGGGTGAGGGGATATGAATAGCATTGAACTCGCCAGAAAACTCCGTCGAGATCAAACCAACGCTGAAACTTGTTTTTGGAATGAAGCTAGAAACCGCCAATTTTATAATTTAAAATTCAAGAGACAGGTTCCAATCGGTCGATTTATTGTCGATTTTTTTTGCGAAACAGAAATGCTGATTGTCGAGCTTTATGGTGATCAACATGCAACAGATGATGCACGCGAATATGATGCTAGGTGATCTGCATTCCTTGAGGATCAAGGATATAGGGTGCTTCGTTACTGAAATAATGAGATATCCGAAAATATCGACGGAGTATTCGCTGATATTGAACGGCTAATCGGGGTCACATAAATTCCCCTCACCCGCAGTTCCCCCGGAATATGTCCGAGGTCACGCGACCTCTCCCAAGGGAGAGGTAGTCTATAGGTTTTCTAAAAATTTTACTTCTTCACCCCAAACTCCGCGAAGAAATTGGCGATTTCTTGCAGGGCATCGCCGGCTTCCGGCAACATTTCATCAAAGATCTGGAACACGTGCGGCATGTGGTTCCACAGTTGCAGACGCGCATCGGTGCCGGCTGCCTTGGCCTTGGCCACATAGCGCACCGCGTCATCGCGCAGCATTTCGGTCTCGGAAGCTTGCACCAATATGGGCGGCAAGTCCCGAAGATGATCATAAATAGGGGAAACCTTGGGGTCGGACGGGCGGAAGCCGGTTTGTCGCCATGATCCCCACAACAACACCCAGGTCGGTAGTTTCAATAGAGGTCCCACCAAGGGCTGCAGCATCAAGTCAGTGGCAAAATTGCCTTTTATACTGGGCGATGAAACCGTGGCATCCGTCGCGGGCGACAGAACGGCGATGGCATCGGCTTGCCGCATGCCGGCGTCACGCGCCCAATTGATGGTGGTTAGGGTAAGATTGCCGCCGGCACTGTCGCCGGAAATGGCAAATTTCTCAATTGGCGCCGGGCCTTTAGGGCCGTTTTCCAAGACCCAGCGGTAGGCCGCCCGAGCATCTTCCATGGGTGCCGAGCGGGAGTTTTCCGGCATCAGGCGGTAGTCGATAGCGCAGACCACACAGCCGGTGCGCTCAGAGAGTTGGCTGGTGATGGCGCGGTGGGATATGGCGCTGCCGACCGTGTAGGCACCACCGTGCAAATATAGGATCCGCTTATTTGGATCGGCACCTTTGGCCTCGGTCCATTCACCTGTCAAATCCGGCACACCCATGTCTTTAATGGTAAACCGCGTGAATTTAGACGGAAATTTGCGGGTTAAACCGCCTTGCTCGAAGCGTTCTCGCTTGGCGCTCAGTTTCTCGACTGCGCCGCCATCCCCTTGGGCGGGTTTGATGAATTTCTCGATCAGATAGTCGCTGACGTCTTTGACGCCTTTGGAATTTGGATCAGAATTGAAATGCAGATCCACAGGCTTGTCGTATTTCTTCAGGCTCGGCCCTTTGAGGTGAAATTTCGTGATCGCGGCCACAGCAGCGACCGGCACGGCGAGGGGGAAAAGCAGTTGATAGACCATAATTTATCCTTTGGACGATTTTGTGCCACGTGCACACCGTCCAATCAATATGAAATTCAATGCATATGCAGTTGTTATCTTAACCTCTCCTTTGGGGAGAGGTCGAGCGAAGCGAGGGTGAGGGGCAGTCACAAGGTACGTCATAAATAATGATCTGAATTTCTCGCAGATGCGACACACTCCCCACTTGCCCAATCGCCCCCGTCCTGATAGGTGAAAACGCTTAAATCAACCTCCCGATCTAACGGAGTTCCCGTGAGTGCTAAAGAGACCGGCGTTACCGCCGAAACTGTGAAGAAAATTGCGCGACTGTCGCGCCTGCATGTCGAAGAAGATCGTCTGGCCCATTTGGCCGACGAGATGAATGGCATTCTGGCCTGGATCGAGCAATTGCAAGAGGTTGACGTCGAAGGGGTCGAGCCAATGACATCGGCAGTCGAGATGGCTGCGCCGTTGCGTGAAGACAAAATCACCGACGGTGCCGTGCGTGAAAAAGTTCTGGCCAATGCACCAAAATCAGAAGCCGGTTATTTCGTTGTGCCTCGGTCGGTGGAGTAGAGCATGACTGACTTTACCAACTTGACACTCGAAGGGGCTTTGGCGGGATTGAAAGCCAAAGACTTTACCTCGCTCGAAATTACCGAAGCGCATATCAAAGCCTGTGAAGACGCCAGCGAACTCAACGCCTTCATCACAACCGATTATGACAATGCCCGCGCCGCCGCTAAGGCGTCGGACGAGAAGCTTGCCAAAGGTGATGGCGGTTTGCTCGAAGGCGCTCCGCTTGGCGTCAAAGACCTATTCTGTACCGAGGGCGTGCGCACGACAGCGGGATCGAAAATTCTGGGTGATTTTACCCCGCAATATGAAAGCACGGTTACGTCCAATATGAAGCGAGACGGCATGGTCATGCTGGGCAAGCTTAATCTTGATGAGTTTGCCATGGGCTCTGCCAATGAGACCTCGTATTTCGGTCCTGTGATCAATCCGTGGAAGGTCGATGACAATCTGGTTCCCGGTGGCTCTTCAGGTGGTTCAGCCTCAGCCGTGGCGGCACGCATTTGTCTGGGCGCGACTGCGACCGATACCGGTGGGTCGATCCGCCAGCCGGCCAGCTTTACTGGAACAGTCGGCATAAAACCGACCTATGGCCGCTGCTCCCGCTGGGGCGTTGTCGCCTTTGCCAGCTCGCTGGATCAGGCCGGACCAATCACCCGCACCGTCAAAGACAGTGCGATCATGCTGCAATCCATGGCCGGGTATGATCCGAAAGATTCGACTTCCATCAATGAAGCCCTGCCAGACTTCATGGCCGCCTGTGATAAAGGCGTGAAAGGCCTGAAAATCGGCATCCCGAAAGAATACACAATGGACGGCATGCCGTCTGATATTGAAGAGCTGTGGCAACAAGGGATTAAATGGCTCGAAGAAGCCGGCGCGGAAATCGTACACGTGTCCTTGCCGCATACGAAATACGCTTTGCCGGCCTATTATATCGTGGCGCCGGCGGAAGCTTCGTCTAATCTCGCGCGTTATGACGGTATGCGCTATGGCAACCGCGTTGCTGGCGAAGACTTGAACGATACCTATGAGCGCACCCGCGCTGACGGGTTCGGCAAAGAGGTGCGTCGCCGCATCATGATCGGCACTTATGTGCTGTCGGCCGGTTATTACGATGCTTATTATCTCCGGGCACAGAAGGTCCGCGCCCGCATCGCTCAAGACTTCAAAAATGCCTGGGAGAAGTGTGATGCACTGTTGGCACCAACTTGCCCAAGTGCGGCTTTCCCGGTCGGGCGTCCGGTCAATGATCCGGTTCAGATGTATCTCAACGATATTTTCACCGTGACGGCCAATCTGGCAGGCTTACCGGCCATGTCTGTTCCGGCATCGCTCGACAAAGATGGTTTGCCGCTCGGCCTGCAAATCATCGGCCGGGCTCTGGATGAAGAAACTGTGTTCGCTGCGGGCGCCGCGCTTGAAAAAGCCGCCGATTTCAAAGCGGAACCGGAGAAGTGGTGGAGTGCATAATGGCCAAAGAAAAAAGTATTAAAAAAACTGCAGCGGGCGTGGCCTTAAGTGATTATGTCGAACAAGTGTGTCGCCAAATATTGATCGGTGTGGTTTCGGCCCAACGCGATGAAAATTTAGGAAAGTATGTCGGTAGAACCGCATCTAAAACAGATTACAAGGACCTCCAGGGCAACAGTATCACAATGGTAAAATTTGACGTTGCCGCCGAAATATCAACCTCAATTGATGGTGCTGGACAAATTAATGTATTGGCAGTGAAAGCAGATGGCACGGTTGGAGAAGCAAGATCCGCAACGAATAGCATTTCATTTTCCGTACCAATAGCTATCCCCAAGCCGGAAGACCAAGTCAAAGTTGACGACGAGAGAAGGCGTAAAATGGACCAAGATTTTGACCGTGCCGTTGATTGGAAAACTGCTTAATTAAGGAATAAAGTAATGTTTACAGCTGAACGCGTCGCCGACAAGAAAGACTGGCTCTCCGGGCGGGATCACGACTGGGAAATGATCATAGGATTGGAAGTTCACGCGCAGGTCGCTTCGAACGCCAAATTATTCTCAGGCGCAGCCACCGAATATGGGGCCGAACCGAATACGCAGGTTTCCCTCGTGGATGCGGCCATGCCCGGCATGTTGCCCGTGGTCAATGAATTCTGCATCGAGCAGGCTGTGCGCACCGGATTGGGCCTCAATGCCGAAATCAACAAATATTCGCGCTTTGACCGTAAAAATTATTTCTATCCGGATTTGCCGCAAGGTTATCAAATCTCTCAATTCGAGTTTCCGATCGTCGGCGAAGGTGAGATCGAGATTGAGCCGGAAGGCGGCGAGCCTGTTTCCGTCGGGATCGAGCGCCTGCATCTGGAGCAGGACGCCGGCAAGTCCATTCATGATCTCTCGCCAGATGATACTTTTGTCGACCTCAACCGTTCAGGTGTGTGTTTGATGGAGATCGTGTCCAAGCCGGATATGCGCTCGCCGGAAGAGGCTTCCGCCTATGTTGAAAAACTGCGCGCGATCGTGCGTTCGCTCGGCACCTGTGACGGGGATATGGAGAAGGGAAACTTGCGAGCTGACGTCAATGTGTCTGTGCGCAAGCCAGGCGGTGAGCTTGGCACGCGTTGCGAGATCAAGAACGTCAATTCCATGCGCTTTATCCGTCAGGCCATTAATTATGAAGCCCGTCGTCAAATCGATATCCTCGAATCCGGCGGTGAAATCGATCAGGAAACTCGCCTGTTTGACAATGCCAAAGGCGAAACCCGGACGATGCGCTCCAAAGAAGATGCCCATGATTACCGGTATTTCCCGGATCCGGATTTATTGCCGATCAAAATCACCGACGATTTTATCGCGAAGATCAAAGCGAACCTACCGGAACTCCCGGATGCGCGCAAAGCCCGGTTTATCGAGAGCTATGGCATTCCGGCCTATGATGCCGGCATTCTCACGGCCAGCAAAAAGAAGGCGGAATTCTACGAGACATTGGCCAAGGGCCGGGATGCCAAAATCGCCGCCAACTGGATGATGGGGGATTTATTTGGCGCGCTTAACAAGGCCGGTATTGAGCTGGAAGACAGCCCGGTTGATGCGGTTGCGCTCGGCGGGCTGCTGGACCGGATCGCGGATAAAACAATTTCCGGCAAGATCGCCAAGCAAGTATTTGAGAAAATGTTCGCGGGCGAAGGCTCGGCCGATGACATCATTGAGAAAGATGGCCTGAAACAGGTCACCGATATGGGCGCGATTGAGAAACTCGTAGACGATGTGATTGCGGCCAACCCGGACCAAGCAGCCAAAGTGGCGGAAAATCCCAAATCTATGGGCTGGTTCGTCGGGCAAGTGATGAAAGCCTCCCAGGGCAAAGCCAACCCGCAAGCGGTGAACGAAATTTTACGGAAGAAATTGGGGGTTTAGAGTAGATCAAACCTCTCCTTGGGGAGAGGTCGCGTGAGCGAAGCTCACTGCGGGTGAGGGGTCAACTTACCACATCCGATAAACTCGAAAATCGCGCCATCATTTCCCCTCACCCTGCAGTGCAATCTCGATTAAGAATCGATCTTGCACGCAGTCCTCTCCCTTAGGAGAGGAATTGGCGCCTTTGTTCAAATTTTTTCCCACTCAAAACCGACGAGTTTTTCGCTTTCCGCCCACAGGCGTTTGGCGCTTTCCTCACTTAAGGCGCGGCCAATAACCGTGGCGTCGCTAACCCGGCCACGGGACTCACTCATCGTTCGGGGACCGTAATAGGCGCCAGCCTGAGCTTCCTTGCCCGCGGCTGCGAGAACGGTCGGGATCGCACCTGCACGTGCCGACTGTGCCATGGTCAGATTTGTGAATTTATACAATAGTTTCCAGGCACCTTCCGGGCCGGTGCTTTGCAAGGCGGTATTGGAATACCCGGGATGGCAGGCAATGGCTTTGACCGGACTGTTCTTGGCTTTGAGCCGGCGGTCGAGTTCCAGCGAAAACATCAAATTTGCCAATTTACTTTGACAATAAGCGGTTGTCGGATCGTAATTTTCGGTCAGCATCAAATCGTCAAAATGGATTTTACCAAATTTATGCGCAAGACTACTGACGGTAACGATACGACCCTCGGCTTTTTCAACCAAATCAAACAGCAAACCGGATAACAGGAAATGACCGAGGTGGTTTGTGCCCAATTGCATTTCAAAGCCATCCGCGGTTTTTAGTTCGGGCGTTTGCATAATGCCGGCATTGTTGATGAGTCCATCCAGAGATTTGTATCGTTTTTTCACCTCTTTTGCGGCTTCGCGTACCGAATTGAGATCGGCTAAATCCAGTTTTATAAGGCTGAGATCACCTTTGACGTATTTTGCCAATTTTCTGAGCGCCGTCTGTCCCTTTTTTGTATTGCGGCAGGCAATGATGATATTGGCGCCTTCACTGCCTAACATTTTAGCTGCTTCATATCCGATGCCTGAATTACCGCCCGTGATCAGATAATTTTTTCCCTTGAGATTGGGCAACCGGTCCGGTTTCCAGTTCTTTATGCCTAGTTTGGAAATTCGCTGCGCCATAGACCTGTTCCCCATTTGCGATATCGACGACATTAACCTGTGCGGCTCGCACTAGCAATGCAAAGCAATTATATGATTTAGCTGAGGATCAGGCAAAAGAAAGGGCCTTGTTCGTGGGAAAACAAGGCCCCGTATCTTAGTGGGAAAAATCGATCGGGACTTTAAAATCCGGGGGCTGGGGGGCTGATTAAAACCGTCTTTTAAATCCTGTCCCGATCAATGATTATGTTATGCCGCTCGACCTTGGCCAGACGTGGGCCAAAATAAGGCAAGATTGGGGCAGCGCCTGTTTTTGAATTCCGTGGTTCATAAATCACCAAAAGGTTAACTTAACAAAATCTTACTAATATTTGAAAATTAAATGAAATCAAAGACTTACGATTTCAGTCGTTTTTTCGTGCTTTTCAAAATTAATTTGATGTCCGCAAAATAAATTTTAAAAACCAGCTGATTTAGTTCATTCGAATGCACATTGGCACAATATTAAAAGGCTTATTGCGGCCCGATACTGTCAAAAGCTGTGATCCGAATAGGAAATTCCGTAGATTTATCTGAATATGTTGCAAGTTAGACTTTTTTGCCTTTTTGTTCTGCCGGCTTTTGTTGTGAGGGGCGTTGTGGATGCAGTGCAGTGCCCAAAATACTGTCATTCCCGTGTATGACATGGGCGCTTTTACCAACAATCAGAGGGTCCGGCGCATGGACAACATGCGTGTCCTTGCCCGGATAATCCAACGAATTCAGGAAATGGACCATGCAACCGAGACGGGCCCGTTTCTTGCAATCGGATTTGATCACGGTCCATGGCGCATCCAACGTATCCGTGTAATAAAACATAGCTTCTTTAGCGTCAGTATAATCACGCCATTTGTTGCGGCTCGCATTATCGATGGGGGATAGTTTCCACTGTTTAAGCGGGTCTTCATTGCGCGCATCAAAGCGCCTGTCCTGCTCTTCTTGGGTGACCGAGAACCAGTATTTGTACAGATATATGCCAGAACGAGTCAGCATGCGCTCAAATTCCGGCGTCTGACGCATAAATTCGAGATATTCCTTGGGCGTACAAAAGCCCATAACCCGCTCAACTCCGGCACGGTTATACCAGGACCGGTCAAACAAGACCATTTCACCACTTGTGGGGAAATGCTCGACATAGCGTTGGAAATACCATTGTCCCCGTTCTTTATCGGTGGGTTTTTCCAGAGCTACAACCCGGGCGGTACGGGGGTTGAGGTGCTCCATAAACCGCTTGATTGTACCGCCTTTGCCAGCGGCGTCGCGACCTTCAAACAGGATGATAAAGCGACGGCCGGTCTGCCGCGCCCATTTTTGCACTTTTAAAAGTTCGGTCTGAAGCTCGGTTTTGCGATTGTTATACCCGCTTTTTTTCATCTTGTTCTTGTAAGGGTATTTTCCGGTCTCAAACGCGTGGCGAATGGCATCGGGATCACGGCGCATTTCTTCCATGAGTGCTTCATATTCCAGTTCCGGTGTTAGCGCACGTGTATCAGTGGCTAGATCCGGTTCGGATTGTTGGGGGGAGACAGCGTCGGCCATATCTTCCCCCTCTGCTGTACGCAGTTTCATATCTTGCTTTTCCATAGGTCCGATTTAGGAGACAAAAATCATGGAAAATTGACCTAGGTTAAATTTGTTCAATTTTACTGAAATTTTTTACGTTTTTATTTTGTTTACTATAGCCGCCTTTTTCCCCCGAATATTGACTTGGCTAACCCGAAATTAACCTGGCATTGATAACTTTTTCCTACGTAGCCCGATAATGTTTAGGGCAATTATCCTTGCTATTTCGGATGGCAGGAAGCGTAAATGTAAGTGGGGTAAACAATGGATCAGGAAGAGCTAGAAGATCGCAAACAGTCAATTCGTATGATGTCAAAAATACAATATTTCTTTCCAATTGTATTTTTTGTATTGGCATTCGTTTTTTATATTCATGACAAGATCGACCCTAGGTTGGCTTGGATTTTCTTCGCGGTCGGTGTCATGGAATATTTTCTCGTCGGCATGCTTGTTGATAATTGGAAAGCGAAACTGGAAGACGAACTCAAAGGCCAATCTTCAGCAGCTGCGGCGTTGCAGCGCATTCAATAAAAAGTGAAGCTCGAAGAAGGACCTCTTTTCAGCGCTCTGATAATCGGGGTCGGTATAGGGTTTTTGGTTTTCCAAAAGTTTGAAAGTATTTCTTACGGTATTGGGGCAGGTTTTGCCGTCGGCGCACTCGACTATGTGTTGCTGGCCTGGGTGAATAGATTTCGCAAAAAGAAGTAGCTTGAAGTTCGCCCCAACTTGGGCATAAAAATACCCATCTTCCGAATTTCAAGCGAGTTTCAATGACAATTAATACCGATAAATCGACGAGCGTCACGGACGCTATCAACACACGTATCACGACACGGGCCTTTCTCGATAAGCCGGTGCCCAAGGATGTACTGACTGGTATTTTTGAAACCGCGCGCCGTACGGCCAGTGGCGGCAATCTGCAGCCGTGGAATGTACACGTGTTGACCGGTGAGCCTTTGGAAACATTTAGAAATGGCATTATGGCAAAAATGATGAAGCAGGATTTTGAGCAGGAAACCCACCAAGCCTATCCGTCGCCCTTGTGGGAGCCAATGCGTAGCTGGCGTTATAAGCTCGGCGAGGACATGTATGCGTTGCTGGAAATTCCAAAAGACGACAAGACGGCGCGCTTGATGCAAGTGGCCAAGAATTTCTCTTTTTTCGGAGCCCCGGTTGGCATTCTGATCGTTGGTGATAAACGACTGGGCATGCCGCAGCATCTGGATATCGGGATTTATGTGCAAAGCCTGATGCTCCTGGCGCGTGAACAAGGCCTGCATACGGCGCCGCAAGGCGCCTGGCGCGGCTGGCCGGACTCAGTGCGAGAGTTCACCAAGCATACGGAAGACCAGGAAATCCTGGTCGGCATGAGCATGGGCTATGCGGATCCCGATCAGCCGGTCAACGATCTGGTTTCTGACCGCGCAGCGCTCGAAGAATTGGTGACATTTTACGACGGGTAGTTATTGTCATAGCTCCTTCCCGTTTGCTTTAACTTAGACTTTAAGCCTTACCGTTACCTTTGGCGGTAAGGAGAGATTCTAATATGTCTGATACAACCAGCTACCCACTGAGTTTGTCGCAAAATATACTGCGATGGCTCAGCTTTATCAGCCTGACCTATCTTGCTTATATGACGTTCTCGTTTGTATTCGTGGCCAGACTCGAGGGCTCTGGCATTGTCGTAAATATCGGGTTGATAACCTTGGCGCTTTGCTTGGCGGCTTTCTACCTTTTTACGGCGCTGCGACAACTATATCGGCAAAGACGTCGACTTGTTGTCATCGTTACAGTTTTTGTGACGGCATGTTTCTTGGGACAAATCTGGTTTTTAAAAGCACTCGAAGCCCGAATTATTGAGCTTCGCGATCCCACAATGGGAGCGATGGAGCCTTTGTATCCGATCTCAATGATGCTTTTACTAAGCCTACCGTGGTATCTACCATTACTTTTCCCGTGGATTGCAAATTTTCGCAAGCTGCCAAAACCGCAAGTTATTTAAGCAGTTTTCAACTAGCGGGCAGAAAATCTCGAAAAGAATTTCCAGCCTTCATCGGCCGCATCGATTTCATACGAGGTTTTACCGATACGGCGTTCGCGTAAATACTGTTTTCCTGAGGCCCAGGTATGCCCACCGCCATTGACGCGGTAGAGCATGACCGGTGCGCCGCGACAATTGGCCCAATCATAAATATCCACCGAAGTGCCATCGTCCTTTTCATCGATATGACGGGTTGAAGTGGGGCGCTGGCCGCATTGATTACGAGTGCGCCACAGATTCACGGTCGCGTCCGTAGAGCGGACCAGGCCGCGGGTTTTACGAAACACTTTGATCTGGCCACCGTCATAGGGGACGATCGGATCGGCCGTGCCATTCATGATCGCAATGCCGACAGGCGGGCCTTTCTTACACTCATTGCCCATGAAATCGGGAAGCGGCATGGTGACCGGCATCACAGCCCGTATTCGCTCCGGCATGTTGCACGCCAGAAAATAAGAGGCCTGTCCACCACGCGAAATCCCGGTCGCAAAAACCCGGCTTTGATCAATATTAGCGCGGGCGCTGACATCATTGATCACGAAATCGAAATAGGCGAGATCATCGACGCGGCGTTTCAGCCCGTTTGAGACCTTGCCTTCGCCAAAATCCCAATGACCATCGAGGGCATTGGGGTAGGCGACGTAAAACCCGTACTGATCAGCGAGCTGGTTCCACCGTTTCTTTGTCACATTGACCATGCCGCGGTCTTTACCACCGCCGCCGTGCAGGACGAGAACCAGAGGACGGTCCCCGGCCAACCGGTCGGCGCCGCGCGGCGTATACAGGATATAGCGGCGTTTGTAGTCTTCTAGGGTAAATCGGTGGGTTTTCTGGGTGGCCGCTTGGGCTTCGGCTTGTGGAACTGTGCCCGGGATCGCACCGGAACTGATTGCGGCCGTTAAAAAGGCAACAGATGCAAGTGTCGTAAGAAAGCGCATTGGTATCTCCCCGCTTTGTTTATCATGCCTCTCTCACTTATACCAACGGGCGGTCCAGCAATTTCCGTCGCAATTTTTTAATTTAGGTGTTTTTGTGCTCAGCCTCCGCCATTTGTTTTAGGCGGTCGAGGCTGACTTTCGTGGCCTTGTCGCCGCCCAATTTAGCCATCACGCTAAAGATTGGAGACAGGAATTTCATCAAGCCCTTAAACTTGATTGTTGTGTTTTGCTCTAACTGGGATGTTTCCGGGCCTTGCGGCGTTAAAATATAGATCAGATCCATGTCGAACATATCTCCGGTGATGTCGAGCCGCATACGCTCATTCTCAATGTATTCCGTAAGCTCGCCGAACATTTCCATTTCTTTGCCGCGCTCCAGATAGACCTGTCGAAATTTTGATCCGACTTTGTCCGGTGTGTCCAGAATGGTTTCGTCTTCAACAATATTCGGCACCCATTTTTTCAGCCTGTCATTGTCCTCCAGCCATAAAAACACCATATCTGCGGGTGCATTGATGGTAACAGTCGCATTGGATTTCATAATTCTCCCCCTTGTTGTTTCCTCTATTATTTCGCCAGGTCATTTATGCGCAAAGACCGGAAAACGCATGACTTCTAAAGACGGCGACGGTGGTGTGTCGCTCAAGCGCAATGACAAAGGCAATTGCATCGCGATCCGCGATATCATCCTGGAGCGACATCCGGATCAATAGCTGAACTTATTTATCAAGCGCCCTTGTGTTCAGCCTCGGCCAATTGTTTCATCCTGCTTAACGCTTCGTCCTGGGCTTTACTGCCCATGAATATATTCATTACAGCAAAGATGGGCGTCAACAGTTTCATCATACCCTTGAATTTGATGCTTGTCTCTTGGGTAAGATGGGTCCGGGCTGCGCCCTCAGCCTTAAATGAGTATTGCAAATCAAGATCAAACATATCCCCGCATATATCGACGCGCATGCGCTCATTCTCGATATATTCGGTGATTTCGCCAATCATCACCATTTCTTTGCCACGTTCAGAAAAGACCTGCCGGAATTTTGACCCGACTTTTTCCGGCGTTTCCACAAGGGCTTCGTCTTCGATCAAATTCGGCACCCATTGCTTGAGTCGATCAGCGTCCTCTAGCCAGAGAAAAACCAGTGAGGCCGGTGCCTCGATCGTTATATTTGATGTTGTCTTCATTGCATTCCCCCTTGTTCTTTTGCGGCGAGTATAGCGCAAATGGGGAGAAGGGGCAAAGAGCTACTAATAACCGTTATGCGCGACTTATTTGTCTGACAACTCAACGCGTTTTTCATTGACCAGGAATAACAGCTCAGTGGCGGCTTTGGCGTCACCCAGGGCGCGGTGATGGGAGGTGAGGTCGATATGATATTCCCGGCATAAATTCTTGAGACTATAGGATTTATGTCCGGGATACATTTTGCGCATAGAGGCGACCGTGCACATTTTCGGCATGCGGAATTGCCGACCAAGGCGGCCGAACTCGGTGCCAATAAACCCGTAATCAAAGCCGACATTATGGGCGACGAAAATTGACCCCTCGAGAAAGGTTGCGAAATCGTCGGCGACGCTTTCAAACAGCGGTGCGTCTTTGACCATTTCATTACTGATCCCGGTGAGGGTGGTGATATTGGCGGGGATCGCGCGCTCCGGATTGAGCAATGTTTGAAACTCATCAATCACGTGACCGTTTTGGACTTTGACCGCGCCGATTTCGGTGACACGGTGATTGCCGGCGCGCCCGCCTGTGGTCTCGACATCGACAACGACATAGATTTGCTTTGGATCCATCACCCAATTGATGCGGGCGATATCAGCTTTAAGCCCGGCGGCTCGCAATTGCTGTATCCGAGTGAGCTGATTGCGACGGATGACATCGCCTTCCGCTTTAACCTCGATAAACCGGATGTCGTTATCACGAACTAACATCAAATCTGGGAAGCCGTCCTTGGATTGGGCATAGTTTTTGGCCATCAGGCGCAGCATGTGCGCGAGCGCGTCCGGCGGGGCGCAAGTGAGCAGGGATTGTACACTGTCGAAACCGGCGCCTGACCACCGGAAAATACCATTGGGCGTTCCGTGATGAAGACCCATGGTTTTGAGGAGTTGAATATGGGTTTTACCCGCGTCGGCAAGCCCGGCCAGTTTTTCTTCGACGCTGTCGTTTACGAGTTCATAAAACGCCCCGGATTTTAGATCAGCAGGCAGGCGTTCGAAACTGTTGTGAATGCGCGTGTGTTTGGAGCAGTATATTTCATCCCAAAACAACAGGCCGAACAACATGCGCCAGACCCCGTTCTCCGTTCGCGTTGCCGTCCATCCTTGACGTTCGTAATGTTTCGCGGCCGCGTATTCCGGTTGCCCACGAAAACTTTCATCCAGTTCCAGCGTTTCGCCAGAGCGTAAGAGCTCGGTCATCCGGCTGGTGCGTTTTTTCTTAAACTTGCGGCGATAAAAATCTTCGGCGAAATAATATTCGTCATCCGTACCCGGATTTTCGATCAAGGCTTCGAGCCGTTCCCGACACCAATCCTGATCGCCGCGCGCGTAACGCAGTCGGATCAGGCGTTCATTGCATAAGGGCGTGTCGCTTTGCGCATAGAGATGAACCGCCGTGTCGATATCGTTCAATCGTTCAGCGAGGCCACCGAGCTTTTGTAAGAGTTTATCGCGGGACGCGATTGCCTGATCGCCGATCGGAGCCGGCCACTGCTCGAGTGTGTCGATCAACCCTGTGGTGGCGTCATCGCACCCATGTTTGAAGTCGTGCAGGGCGCTGGCGAAGAAGAAGGCGCTGTCCGCTTCGTCAGGCGTGTCGAACCGGGCTTCATATTCGGTCTTGAAGTCCGGGGTTTTTACCAGCCCTAAATCTCGCAACGTAAAGCGTTGTAGATTTTCCGTGATCTTCCCGAAATACAGGAAGCTGAGATAAGCAAACGGGTTGCGCCCGCCCTGAACAATGAACCGGTCGGGAATATGCACAATATCAAAATCGAGATGAGCTAAGGCGGTTTCGACCAGAATGGATTTTTTCCATGACCGCTTGAAGGCGGATGCGCAGAGGTGGTCGGCCATCAGCGCGATCAGATCTGGCTTGGTCAGTACGTTGAGGAAGGCCGGAAAATCATGCGGGCCAACGGGGAAGGCCAGTCCTCCTTGATGGAGACGCTCGGCTTGTCCGAATATGTCCGGGATTTCAGGATAAGGGAGTTTGGCCAGATCAAACACAGATCCTTTACGTCCGGCGATGCGCACATACAGGCATTGGGCCGGGAAGGGCAGGTCCGAAAACCTGTCGAGAAACTCTTGGTGATCGGTGTTCAGGACCGGCGCATACCGCTCGAGCACAAAGTCGAGCATGGATGTAAAATTTTCATGATAATAGAATTGCGGCAGGGTCGGCGGTTTAAATGCCGTTCTTGTTTCGCGCATGCCAAAGGCGGTCGTTCTCATGATCCCCGATCTCTAGTGAAAAAGAACAAATAAAGAACATGTTTTTTTTGTCAAGGTCGCAATATGTACGAAGTATAGGTTCTGTTGTTTTGGGGATTCAAATAATGGCCAGGCCCCAAAATCGTGACTTCACAAATTGAGACACGGCTGTCACAAACGCAATCACCCAATATTTTTTAAAGGCTACTTATGAATTCGACTGCAATCGCCAAATGGAATGACTTAAAAGACCGGGAGCCGGCGGGTGCCCTAGTTGCGAATGTCGATCTTGTCATAATCCGCTATGACGACGATGTCTCAGTTCTCTATGGGCGATGTCTTCACCGCGGCGCATTGCTTGAGGATGGCTATGTCGACGACGACAATTTGATTTGCGGCGTCCATAATTGGGATTTTCGGATCGACACGGGTGTCAGCGAGTATGACAACAAAGAGGCCCTGCATAAATTCAAGGCCTGGATTGAGGATGGCAAGGTTTTTGTTGATGAAGACGAAGTCGCCGAATGGCATGAAGATAACCCGCAGCCTTATGCGCGAGATGATTATCTGGGGCAGTATGCGGATCCGTCAGGCGGTGCGCCTGCTGAGCCGTATACGGGGTTGATCCATTCCTATGCCCGCGACGGATTGTCCAAAACCGGCCATCACGGGAAAAGTGCGGCCATGGGTGTGCCGCTCACCGAATTACCGCGCTGGGAGGATATCCAGTTTATCACGGCCCAACTTCACAAAGTGCCGTTGCTCGATGATGATCCGGTCGCGACGAAAACGGTGATTGGCCCGCGTGCCAAAAAACCGCTGGAGCTGGATATTCCGCTGTTTGTATCGGATATGAGTTTTGGAGCGTTATCTGCCTCCGCCAAAGTCGCACTGGCAATGGGGGCTGAAAAAGCGGGCACCGGTATTTGTTCAGGTGAAGGCGGCATGTTGCCGGAAGAACAAGAAGCCAATAGCAAATATTTCTATGAACTCGCGTCCGGACGCTTTGGGTTCGAAATGGAAAAGCTTTCGAAAGTCCAGGCCTTCCATTTCAAAGGCGGGCAGGGCGCCAAAACCGGTACGGGCGGGCATTTGCCTGGTGAGAAAGTCAAAGGCAAAATTGCTGAAGTGCGGGATCTGCCAGCAGGGGAACCGGCAGTCTCGCCGGCTCGCTTTCCCGATTGGACGGAAACCTCGCAGATCAAAGAGTTCGCCGACAAGGTACGAGAATTTACCGGAGGTATTCCGATTGGGTACAAATTGTCCGCTCAACATATAGAAAAAGATATTGACGCCGCACTCGATGTCGGCGTCGATTATATTATTCTGGACGGTCGCGGCGGCGGGACCGGTGCCGCTCCGTTGATTTTCCGGGACAATATTTCCGTACCGACTATTCCCGCTTTGGCCCGCGCGCGCCGGCACTTAGACAGCACCGGACATCAAGATGTAAGCTTGGTTATCACAGGTGGTTTGCGCACACCTGCCGATTTTGCGAAGGCTCTGGCGCTAGGTGCCGACGCCGTCGCGGTGGCAAATTCGGCGCTGCAAGCGATTGGTTGTCTGGGTATGCGCGCTTGTCATACCAACAATTGCCCGGTCGGCATTGCGTCCCAGAAGGAGCATCTCGTTGCACGTCTGATAGCTGAGAAATCGGCCGAACAATTAGCGAGGTTTTTTGAAACGTCTGTGACACTGATAAAAATTCTCGCCCGCGCCTGCGGTCATGACGATCTTTCAAAATTTTCTCATGATGATCTTGTCACGTGGAAGCGCGATATGGCAGACCTGTCCGGTGTCAATTTTGGCGGTGTCGGCAGTTAAGTATTGGTCTGCAGTTTTTTGGACCGCTTGCGCGAACCCTTTACCAGTGCATCGGGTCAATATTAGGATGCCCGTATGACAACATGGATTGCACTGTTGCGCGGGATTAATGTCGGTGGAAACAATATTCTACCGATGAAAGAACTGCGCGCGCTTTTAGAAGGCGAAGGTTTTGAAAATATACGGACCTATATTCAAAGCGGTAATTGCGTCTTTATGGCAGGCGCGACTGACGCCAATGAACTTGCCGACAAGATTGCAGGGCGGATCGAGAGAATGTTCGGATTTAAACCCGCCGTACTTGTTTTAAAAAGACAGGATTTGCAACAAGTTGTAGAACGCAATCCATTCGCGACCTTGGTCAAAGATCCCAAGACCATGCATTTTTCATTTCTGAAGTCTCCGGCCACAGATCCCGATCTCCACGCACTAGAAGCCATAAAAATAGATACAGAACAATTTAAGCTCATTGACAGCGTATTTTATTTATATGCGCCGGAGGGGATCGGGCGTTCCAAACTGGCGACCCAAGTTGAGAAAAAACTTGGTGTGCCCGCAACGGCGCGCAACTTGCGGACCGTGCTCAAACTCCTGGAACTCGCAGATTGAGGCGGTTCAATACTGAGACATCTTGCGAGTCCTGGTCGTCGTGAAAGGTTCTCCGCGTAAAAAGCCCAATTCCGTGACATTTCAGGACACTATTGCTGGGCAAAGCACATTTTCTCGCAGACCTGCCATTTGATAAGCAAGGAATTCGCCGATATTTTAACTCGGGATAAACCAAGGTTCCCGGTAAGCGACGCAAATCCTTTCCCATTCTTTTACCAAGTGTTGACCATAGGTTAAGTTTATGCGCCTGAATTGGGTCATATGGGCCTGCAAACACCTAATTTAAAAAAATATCATCTTTTTTTGAGCTTATTTATATTTGGCAATTGCTTGGAGCTTTCTTTTTTATACTTTGATTATCTAAGTAAAAATTCTAAAGTAACAGCTCTTTAATCTTGTATAAATTGAATATAAATACTTATTTACTTGGTTTAACAGTCGTAAATCTTGATTAACCTTTATTTCTATTAACCTTATGTTAGTCAGCGCTCGCAATGATAGTTTCATACCCAAGAGGCACAGACCTTGCATTTAAGAAACGGGTATCACCTAAGGAATGATCCAAAGGTGTTAGGTAAGTGGAAAACATTGGGGGGAAGGTTATGGCCTTTACAGATGTTGAAGTACAAGAAGCCCGCGAGGCGGTTTGCGCAAAAGCAGACGCAGCGGATTTATTTCGTCTTGGATTGATCTATTCGACAGATCACGAAGATCGGGGACCAAATTTCATTGAAGCACATAAATGGTTCAGCCTGGCTGCCATGATGGGTTCAGAGGCCGCACGGTCTTATTGTTCCGAGCTGAAAATGGAAATGAGCCGGGAAGATTTAACCCTTGCTCAACGCGCAGCGCGCGGTTGGATGCTGGAAAACCAGAAAAAATCCGAAACCGCGACTAAAGAAGCGGCTTAAAAAGTTTAAAACCGGGTCGATTGTCAAATTGACCGGTTGGGGCGAGCTGCATACCGAACCGCGCTTATGGTTCGTGTTTGACCTGTTGGGTAAGTTATTGCCTGATATTCAGTCGAGTTGATTGTATTTCAATCAACTGCAGACAGCACAAGACGTGGCGATTTTCTTCGCTATATTGTAGGTATGAAGTCGCAATCATACCCGATACGACGCTTGTCGGCGTTTGAAAGTAATATCATTCCGGCAAGTATCAGTGCTGGCATCGATCTTGATGCGATCGAAATTCACAAAAGAAAATGGACATTCCTGACACCGGCTTATTGCTCAGTGGTTCGGGGGAATAAGATTTATTTCCCAAATGATCCCGGGCCGTCGTGCCATCCTCTCCACCTTGCCCATCTGGTGCATGAAGTTGTGCATGTCTGGCAATATCTGCATCTCGGCATCAGCCTGTTTCATCCGCGATGGGCATATGACCGCCGCTATCAATATCAATTAAATCCCGGGGACCGGTTTTTATCCTTTGGGTGGGAACAACAGGCAGCGATCGTCGAAGATTGTTGTCGGGTTCAGCATGGATTGCCGGAAAGATGGGCAATAAACAGTCCATGCCCGGATTTACTGGCGCACACGATCGCATGCTGTGATCAGTAAGAATTAAACGGCGCTGAAAAAGCAGGAGAACGCGGGATAATTCCAATCCGATATTCCCCCAAATTTGGTTCATGCCCATAATTTCCCAATAACCACGATTAAGAATTCCTTATTCGTCCCCCTATATACAAAAATGGTCAGTTTTGGGGGCCATATGTGGAACATTGTCCGAAATCAGTTTAACATTGATCCGATAATTTTGAGTGCGAAAGCGCGCTTCTGGATTGGTGCCATCGTATTTTTAGCGCCACTTATCTTGTTGGGCGCCGTTATCGGCCAGCCCTGGGTCGATCCCAAATGGTTTTTCTTTGATTTTTTAACCGCAGCCGAGTTTTCCGATGATTGCTGCCATGTTTATTACGGTTTTATCTCCAATCTCGGAATTTTCCTGTGGATCGCGACTTCGGCAGTCTGCCTGTTTGCAGCGCTTATGATGTGGATAAATGGAAAGTCGGGAAAATATATAAAGTTTGCCTTGTTTGCCGGGTTATTGTCGGGCTGGTTGGGGATGGATGATGCCTTTTTATTACATGAGGTTGTCTTCCCGAAGCTGGGCGTGCCGCAATTCGCAGTGCTGGCCGTTTATGTTGTCCTGGCACTTGCCTATGTCCTATCCTCATGGCGCGTCATTCTTGCCAGCGAGTTCTGGATTCTCGGGCTTTCCGCAGTTGCCATGGCCATCAGCCTGGGCGTTGATCAAGTGCTGCACAGCATTGAAACAAACGCTATCGTCCTAGAGGATAGCGCCAAATTTTTTGGCATTTTCGCCTGGTTTGTTTTCCATGTGACGGCATTGGCGTTGGTGATGCAAAGAAAAAACCAGACTGACGCTGCATGAAACTCGCCCGACATCTTTTAGGGTACGCGCCTGTCAAGCTGGTCGCGGCTTTATGTTCGTTTGGTGGCATATATTTTTATACACGCCTGTTGAGCGCCGATGAATATGGTCGCTATGCCTTGATGTTTTCGGTCATGGCATTGATCCATACATTGAGCCTCACCTGGGTTGAAGCTTCGGTGTACCGGTTTTCGGGCACCGCCAAGGCGCAGGGCAAAATGCCGGATCATTTTCGAAACGCGCTAACTTTGATCGTCCGTGCCCTCGGCTTTACCCTGGTTCTGGTCGGGATCTTGTTGGCGATGACATGGAACAAGCCCGAATATTTATTGTTTGTGCCGCTGATCGCTCTGCATTTGCCGTTCAACGCGGTGGTCAAAACCGCCTTTGAAGCGCACCGGGCCAATCAACAGGTCAAGCGGTATATGATGGCCGCGACCAGTAAATTGCTGATCGGTTTCATCGTCGGCGTGTTACTGGCGTGGAAGATCGGGTTGGGCGCGCTGTCACCCATTGCCGGCTTGCTCACCGGGTCCGCTTTGCTGCTTTTGTTTGAAGGGCGATGGCTGCTCAAACAGGCGGAAGGCGGCGTATCAAACAAGGCAACTCATCAGGCCTGGTTGGCTTACGGGATACCAACCGCGATTGCCTTGGGGCTCGATATGCTCCTGTCATCGGCCGATCGGTTTTTGATTGTCTATTATCTGGATGAGGCAGCGGTTGGCGGATATGCGGCCGGATACGGCATTGCTGATAAAACGGTTTTAATGCTGTGTGCCTGGGTGGCGATGGCCGGCTCACCGCTATTGATGGCCGCCTATGAGAATGGCGGAAAATCGCCCGCGCGGGATCAATCGGGAAGCCTGATTAAAACCCTCTTACTGGTCGCCATGCCGGCTGCAATGGGCCTGGCGTTTGTCGCCACGCCTCTGGCCAATGTAATGATCGGTGAAAATGTCCGGGCTCAGGCTATTGAAGTCATTCCGTGGATCGCCGTGGCGGGCCTGTTGAACGGGCTGTTGATCCATTATTATTCCGAAAGTTTTCAACTGGCGCACAGAACACGCACACGGGCCTATTTGATGGCGGTACCTGTGGTGATGAATATCGCGCTCAACGTACTGCTTATTCCCATGTTCGATATTATGGGGGCGGTCTATGCCACTGTGGCCAGTTATCTAACTGCTGTAATCTTGTTGGGAATTGTCGGCCGGCAATATGTGGCCTTGCAATTTCCACTGATGGATATTGCGCGTATCGGCTTGGCGTGCGCCTGCATGTGGCCAGCAATTCAGCTCGTCCCCGAGATAGGGGGCTGGTCGGAATTGTTTGCAAAAGTATTGGCGGGCGCGCTCGTCTACGGGGTGGTCGTTTTTGCCCTCAATGCCGGTGGCGCTAGAAATCTGGTTCAGAAAGTGCTCAAAAAACGCGCTTAATGCACAGCTTATTTTATCGGCGTTCCGCGAAAGTCATGATCTTGTTGCTGGCGTTTTTTACGGCGCATTTTCTCGCGGATCGGTGCAATTAACTTATTCGTATAAACGCCCAGCGCAGGCAATGGATCGACCGGATCAAAGATCGCATGGTGACATCGTACCGCGTCCCATCCAGCCCGAACGAGGCGACGCGCGAACTCAACCACGCTGATTTCACCGCGTTTGAGCAATCCAGCCAGAAGCGTCAATTCACCCTTGGTCCACACATATTCGACACCGGGTTTCAACTCCCAGGCATCCTCAAACGGTGTTACCGGTTCGCCGTGAGCCAGAGCCAATCCCCACAGACTGTGGGTCAAACCGGCGCATTCTGCTAATCGTGCCAGACTGACCCGCGGGTTGAGTTCCATGAATGTGATGTCACCATTGTTTGGGTCGACGATGTATTGCAGGCAGCCCGTGAACGTGTAGTTCATGTGCTTAACAAAGTTTTCAACCGAGGCCTGAATGACTTTGTTGGGCGTGACCGTAATGCCGTAAGTGGTATATCCAGTGCCGTCATTTTCATGAGTGCGACCCGCGCAAATTTCGATGGCACCCAGCAGTTCACCGTCTTTAGCCGAGTAGATCACGCTGTGCCTGGGGCCCGTCATATAGCGTTGAAACAGCAATTCCGGATGCTGTTCCGGCCAATGCGGGAATTGTTCTTTAAATTCTTCAGCTGTTTTCAGAATGAGGGCCTTGCGGCCAAAAACATAGGCATCGACTTTCGAGGGCTTCAAGATAAACGGATACCCTATATCAGAAATCGCGTCTTCAAGATCATCCATATTACAAACCGCGCGATACGGGGCGATCGGCCCGTCCAGTTCAGCGCACAAGTCAAACATCGCGGTTTTATCACTGGCGAGCTCGATAATCTCCCTGTTAGGCAATATCAGTATGGCTTGATCTTCAAAAAAGTCGCGGTGACGGGTCACAAACCGGATTGCAGCTTCATTGACCGGCTGGATGGTATCAATTTCGGGGTGGGTGAGAAGCCATTCGCGGACGCGGGGAAACGCCTCGTCGGTTCCCGGCTCCAAAGGCTCATGCCAGAATGAGGCGTCGACATATCGCGACCATTCGAAATAGTTGCTATACATGGAAACGCCGGCATGCACCATATGGCCGGCGCGCGACATGGCGCGTGCCACTGGAAAAGCCATGCGGGCGTCGCCAAGGATCAAGATTGTGTGCTTTGGGGTCATTTATCGCTCCTTGAAAGAGCCGGAAAGGCGGCTTGCGCAAACCCCATTATCTGGGCGTTTAGATCTGTTTCCGCGCTGACAATTTGCCGGCTTCTGCGCCTGATTTTTAACAGCTGCTCAGACATTGAAGCGGGGGCCGCAGCCTCCATCTGTTTCCAAACCGCGCGCAACATATTGATGGGACTTAAATTTGTGTAACCGCTTTCGACGACGCCATTGCCGATCGCTTCTAATTCGTTGGAGAAGTATTTCTTGTAGTGAGCGCTTCCTGTGCCGGCATCGTAACGGCTCAGGTCGTTCGCCTGCATGTGCCTGATAATTTCATGGGTCAAAATCAATCCCGGTGAATATTTACCAAACGCCATGTCGAACCCAACCAACCACCCATGCAATAAAGGGCCGCTGCGCAGGTTAAATTCCGCTGCTGCTAATTGACCATCGACATACAAAGTTGAAAGAGCGGGCTTTATTTGCGGGCACTGTCCTGATTTGAGACCGTCCAGCATGCCGCGCACCCATTTGGGGGACAATACATTGTGTAAATTCGTGTTAGCAAATTGCTCTTCTTTAATTTCAATTAGTCGCTTATAGGCTTCGGGCGATCTATCATCGAATGTAAATATAATATCGGTGTGCTCCTTATGGAGCTTTCGGTTGAGCCTGTTGAATTTTTTGAAGAATTTCGGATAAAGATCAACTTGTTTGGCTGAGAAATCTTCCCATCCTGATTTCAAGTTGGTCATGTAGGCATTTTCTTTCGCGATCATGGGAAGCAGGACCTGATTATTGACGATCAATCCCGCTGTTGAAAATCCGCATAACTCATTGGTTTCCAGGATTTCAGTCAAGTTGATTTGTTTTCCGGCGCGTACAACAGGACCATTGCGATCTGAAAATGGACCGCCGATGGGGCGACCCCATTTTCCAGCTGCGATATGTATCGGCCAAAAGGCGTGGAGTCCGTCATTATCTTCAGAAATCAACACATGAACATCATGGCGGACGTCCGCGATCAAGCGGGCAAAGTCAGGGTCAAAAAACGGGCTGAGATAGGCGGACTGGCGATCGCGCAGCGCTTGAAACGATGCCCATACATCGTCCGGTAACGCACTCGCGTCATATGATCGTTTTGCACCTTGCATGCGCCCCACACCACTCATTTATTATTGCAACGCAAGTTAGCAAAAAATGATTAATAAACGGCGTAATCGGGGTACACAGACCCTTAACCATAAACACGAAGGCATGAAGGTTGATCAACGGATAAAGTCTGTATCCAACAGGCCAGACGTCAGTTTATTTGATCAGGTAAGGGCGGGCCAAACCGACGCCAGAATTTATGATTGAGTCGACACTGTCTTTTGACAAAACTGGATGCGCGGTAGGAATGGCGCCAAATGCGCCGCTTAATCAGCGGATTTTGGTATTTCGCTCTAATTTTTGCCCATCCTAGTTATTTCCCGAAAACCCGTCGCCAAGATTGTAACTTAAGCCGAGTGTGAAGGGCAGCGCATCGCGGAAGTATTGCTGCACGAACAAACCGACTTCTGAAATATTGCTGCGCGGTACGAAGATGATGTCACCGCGGCGCAGCTGCATATTGTCAGCGTACGAGCGGATATTTTTCATACCGTGCTTGTGATTGATCACCCGCATCATCAATCCGCCATTGGGTGCGCGCCGCAAGACAACAACTTCGGTGGTTTTTGCGGACGGCAGGAAGCCGCCGGCCATGAGAATAGCTTCCAGAGATCCGATGGGGCCCGGAATGGTATAAGATCCCTGCTGGCCAACCTGACCGCCGATAAATATTTGTTGTGGTGCGAAGGCGCGACTGGTGACAGCGACAGTTGGGTCACGTAATTGTTTGGCCAGTTCAGCTTTGAGTTGATCCTGCACATAGGGCAGGGAACGACCAGCCGCCATAATCGGCGCGCTCATCGGCATGGTGATGCGTCCGTCCGGGCCGACGGTCAGCGTTCGGGACAATTCCGGGGCAGATTGAACAACGACATCGATCTGATCGCCGGGATAGAGTTGATATTGTGGTTCGTACTCGACCCATTGTTGGAACATGCCGGTCGGGCCGGGTGGAGGGGCAGGCTGTTGCATGTGCACCAGCTGACGGTTTTGCATCCAATCGCCAAAATTGGCGTATCTTACGGGTTGCTGAAACCTCGACTGATTGCGGCGCATTTTCCGGAGCTGTTTTGCCCGTTTATGGTTAATTTTTGCCTGCTGTTTTGCGTAAGAGTGATTCGTTTTTGCGTATGGATGTTGCGCATGCGCCGGAGTGCTGGCCATGATGGAAAGCGAAGAAACCCCTAAAATCAGGGAAATCAGCGCATTTTTGCCAATTTTTCGCATATTAACCAACCTTAATCAGAAATGAATCGTCTTTTTTCGACTGTTAACAAAAATGGATAAGGAAATATTAAATTTTAGGTCGTCATCTACGTTAACGATTTAAATTGTAGGGCAGGATATGACCGATAACGGCCGAAATTCAGGAGGGCGCGATTTGACCCTTGGCGACTACGCCAATGGTGCGCCAAATATTCGCCTTTCTCAAATTCCGGCGTCTTTTGCGCGGCAAATTCCTTGGATGATTCCGACGCTCGCCGTCATGATCGGTGCCAGCTGGTATTTCACAAAGGATATCAAGCGAACTTACACGGCCGATGGCCGTATTCTCGTCCAGCTCGGACCTGAATATGTTTATAGCCCGGCATCCGGCACCGAGCGCAATAATTCAGGTATTACGATAACGCCCGACCAAGTCGTTTTGACTGAGATCGACATCATTAAAAACTCGGAAATTATCGATCAGGTTATCAACCAGATGATTGCCTCGCCGGCCAATGGTGGTGTCGGCGGAGAACGTTTTGCTCCCAAGCTTTATGAAAAATGGGTCAGCGCCAGCCCGGCTGACAAGGTCGATAAATGGAATAGTATCGTCAGATATGTCGATCGTAACTACGTTGTTATGCCAAAACCGAAATCCTCGATCGTCAATCTTGTCTATAAACACGAAGACGGTGAAGTCGCGGTCAAAACTTTAAACGCCTTTATGACGGCCTACCAAAGTTTCCGGAAAGACATTTTCGTTTTAGAAACAACAGGACAAATTGCTGAACGCCGCGCGGCGACCGAAGAGCAGCTCAATGAGGTTGAGCGTCAAATTCAACGTATAATGGATAATAACGGCATCTCTGAATTTGCCACAGAGCAAGCCGGCGTACAAAAGCGTGCGGAAGAACAAAAAGCGGCTCTCAATACATTACGCGGGCAATTATCTGCAGTGGAGGCTGCATTGGCGGCTACCGAAGATCAATTGCGCGCGACGCCTCCAACAATAAATCTCTATGTCGATGACCGGGCGTCGCAAAGATTGGCACAGGCCGAGCTTGAGAAACGTCAACTCCTGGCGAAATATCTGCCCACCAGTAATCCTGTGCGTGCAAAAGAAGCCGAAATTTCAGAAATTCGGGCGCAGATTAGCGCCAATGGCGGCGAGCCCGCCGGGGGACGCCGCGTCGGACCCAACACGGTCTATCAGGCGCTCATGACGCAAAGAAATACATATCAGGCACAGGCCGACAGTTTTAGAGAACAGGAAATTACCTTGCAGCGGCAGTTGAATGCGGCGCAAGCGTCCGTTACCCGTCTGCGCAAGCTCGGTCCGACTTATGCGTCTCTGGTGCGTGAAAAAACGTCACTGGAAGAGCGTTTGAAAGGCTACAACACCAAAGAAGGTGAAGCCTTGGTCAATCGGGCATTGGACGGAACCAATGCGGAAAATATCAAAGTCATCACCACACCGACCATGCCGCGTAAAGGCAGGAACATGAAGAAGGTCCTGTTTGCCCTGGCGTCTATGGGATCTGTATTTACTGTGATGATGCTGGCTCTGTTACGTGTTTTCCTTGATCCGCGATTGTACGGCCCGAGTCCAGCCCAACGCGTTCAAAACAAAGGACGTCGTGGACGTCGTCGCGCTGATTATGACGAGATTCCGGAACCGGTACCGGCCTTTGCCAAAGTTCCTGAGTTAGAGCCTGCAACGGCACCTGCGGCCGCTGTTGCGCGGAGCATCCCACGAACGTTTGACGATGTGACTACGGCTCAAACGACACCTCAACCAATGCCCCCAACAGCCGCTACGCCTGCCTACGCTCAGGCGTATGAGCCTTCACCTCAACCACAATCGCCCGAACCCTATGTACCGCAGCCCTATGAAAGTGCTCAAAAGTATGCGGACGGAACAGTCGCCAATACGCAACCTTATGTGAGCAGCCAAGTTTCTGCCTATCCCGCGCAACCGGTTGCGCCGAGTTATGCCGGGGCGCAGGGGGATGTTCCAATATTGGGCGGCACATATTCAGATCCGACGACCAGTTAGCGGGCGAACCCATGCAGGCCCTTCAGCATGATGAAAAACTGAGAAACGTTTATCGGCAACTGGCTGCTGATATTCGTCCGGACAAAAAAGGAAAAATCTACGCGTTTGCGAGCCCCAAATCCGGAGCCGGTACATCCCATATTGTCCGCAGCATGGCGATGATAGCGGCGGCAGAGGCCCAGCATGACGAACACGTATTAATCCTCGACATGGATTTACAAAACAATGCCCAGTCCGCTTACTTTTTTGACCACAATGTGCAGGCCCAATTGGGTACGCCCGCGGGTCCTTATGATGCGACGTTCGGGAAAATTCCGTTTTGGCGGGTGACGCCATCATCCATCGATGAGCAGGGACGGGCAATTAACGATACGCATTTCATGAGCCTTCATGTCCTCGAAAGTGTCAAAATCAGTTTTTCCCATTTTCACTGGGATCGTTTCCGTGACGGGCAGAGCGTCCATATTCAAAATGCCCGGCCTTTTTGGCACGCCTTACGCGAACATTTCTTTGCGGTTTTCGTCGACATGCCGGCGCTTGACCGCGCGAATATTCTATCCACGATCAGTCCCGAAGCCGACACAAACATTTTGGTCAGTGCGACGGCTGATGCCCATGATCAGGCTTTGTCAGACACAATGCGGACGATAACGGAACTCGGCGCGCAATTTGCCGGGGTGATCCTGAATGATGGACCGCTTGACGATCAAGCCGTAGTGAACCCGTTTGGTGCTCACTATGAATAGTGGGAGCCTGACATACAACGCGTCTTTCAGTCCCGCTGCGATAGAGGCGCGCAATCAAGCCGCGATGCGTTTGTTCAAATTCCTTGAAAACGTAGTCGTCCTGCTTCTGATTTTACAATTCTCCGGCGCGCTCATTGCGCTCGTGTTGACAGATCCAAATGATCTTGCATCCGAGTCGCCATTGGCGCGTAAACTTTGGTATCCGGGATATATCGTGGTGCTATTGCTGTGTCTCAAACAGTTACCCACATTGGTACGTATGGCGATATTTAATCCGCTTATCGTTATCTGCGTTCTATGGTGCGGGATCAGCTATTTCTGGTCAATTGAACCGTCTGTCACCATGCGACGCAGTGTGGCCTTGCTGATGACAACCACATTCGGTCTGTTTTTAGCGGCTCGGTATGATTGGAATGGACTCGTTCAGCGGTTGGCGCTTGCCTACGCAATTCTCGCACTTCTGAGCCTGTTTCTGGCATTGGGCATGCCGGAGCTCGGTCGTATGCAAGAAATCCATTACGGGGCATGGCGCGGCGCATGGCTGGAGAAAAACTCCTTCGGTTTGGGTATGGCCAAGGCACTGCTTTTGATGATGTGCGCTTTCGCAATGATGCCGAAGCGTGGCTGGTTCTGGATTCCCATTGGCGTTTTGTGCTTTGCGCTGGTGCTGCTTTCCACGTCGAAAGCGGCGCTCCTATCGGCGATTTTTGCCTTGATCGGATTTTTCGCCATCCGCATTTTCCGCCGCTTCCCGGTTCTGCGGATTCCTTTAATGTACGGGATTGTGATTTCCATCAGTACCTTCACATTTTTATTGATCTTCCAGACCGATGCGATGTTCGAATTGATCGGGAAGGAACGAACATTGACCGGGCGAACCGATATCTGGAACAGCCTGGTGCTTGCCATCAAAGAACACCCTTGGCTCGGCTACGGGTATGGTACATTTTGGGGTGATCCGACTGGCCCGTCCTACTGGGTGCGCTTCAGTCTGGAGTGGGGCGTGCCAACGGCGCATAATGGTTGGGTTGAAACCTGGCTCTCGGCCGGCGCGATCGCAGTTATCTTGTTTGGGTTCCTGTATGTCTGCAGCCTGTTTTTAGCTCTCGATCGATTGTATCGGGGCGGTGTAGAAAACTACTGGGTCGTTTTGGGAACAATTCAGTTCTTTATGATCTCGATGTCAGAAAGTACGATCCTACAACAAAATGATCTCAGTTGGGTGATCTTTGTTGCCACTGTCGCCAAGCTGTTCGCCTTCGAACCGGGCTATTGGCGCGATAAGCCGATCAGGCCATATTTCCAGCCTCCGGCGCCTAACGTCTAATCCACATATCAACTATTCAGCTAGGGTTCATATGAAAACTCTATGTCCGCCTCAGAGTTGCTTTCTGGGGAAGCGGCTCACAAATTTCGCACAATTAAGTTGTCGATAGTTTTAAAAAATAATAGGGCCCTAAAACTCGCCTAAGAGTTTTAAAAACGCGCCATTTCGGGCGCGTTTTTTATTGGGGGTCCGGTATTATTATAACTCCTTCGTTTTCGTCAGATTCCGGAGCAACTATTTCCCGGTCTTCGACAATGGTGTCTGGCGGTTCCTCGATGATCCCCGTTCCCGCTTTTTGGCTCTGTTTAGTTGGATCAGCTGTTTCCGGCGGTGGGGATTTGTTGACCCCAGGTTCGGGATTTGCATCCAATTTTGCCTTTGGGGCAGGGCCGATGCGTTTTTCAGGCGTGCCCAAGACGCAATCCGCATAGCCTTCATTGCGGACAACATAGAGGCGCGTTTGCAGGGTTCGTGCGCGGCCATTCACAAACTCACTCGGCGGGGCCAATCTCCACTTGTTAGGGCTGGGCAGCACCGCAGCGAGCAGGGCTGCTTCGCGGGGCGTCAGGGCTTTGGCCGATTTGTTGAACCGAGCTTGCGCCGCTGCCTCAGCCCCGAATAGTCCATCGCCCCATTCCGCGACATTGAGATAGATTTCGATCACCCGTTTTTTACCCCAGACAAAGTCGACAAAACTGGCCATCCAGGTTTCCGGGACTTTGCGGACAAACCCGCCGCCATTCCACAAAAACACGTTTTTAGCCGTTTGTTGTGTGATGGTTGATCCGCCACGCCGGCGTTCGCGGGTTTCGTTGTCGGAAATGGCGTCTTGAACAGCATCCCAGTCGATGCCTTCGTGAGAACAAAACCGGGCATCTTCGGCGGCAATGACGGCGCTGACCAGAAAGGGGGATATGTCTTCGATGCGTGTCCACTGGCGTCTCACATCCTCACCGCCAATCGCACGCTGCGCCATCAAAATAGTGCCAGGTACGGGCATTATTTTTAGGGCAAGTGCGTACAGGTGAATGAAAACAAAGATTGTCACCAGAATCCAAAAAATACGTCGAAACACCGTGCGCGTTCTTTTTGGCTTTGTTATATGTTCGAGCTTGTTCATCAGGACATGATAATGCGGAATCTAGCAAATGCCAGCAATTCGCCGTCCAACATAAATGCAGCCTGGATATTCAAACCCGCTTGTTGGCGTGACCACGGCTTCATGTTAGGAAAGTCACATAAATACAATAATTAGACTGGGGACTCCTATGACACTTTTTGAAATTGTTGGCCTGTATGTGGCTTTGAACCTGCTTTTGCATATTTTCCTGATGCTTCAGGTCGGCAACCAGCGGATGAAGTCCAAAGTCAGTTTAGGTGACGGCGGTGACGCGACCTTGCTGGGAAAAATCCGTGCGCAGGGAAATTTTGTTGAAAATGCACCAAAAGTTTTAATTGCTTTGATAGTAATGGCGTCCTTAAGCGCCAGCCCATTAGCGCTTCATATTGTCGGTGCAGGATTTACGATCGGCCGACTTTTTCATGCACATGGAATAACCCGGCCGGGACATGCGGGCAAAGGACGCACAATAGGTGCGATTTTAACCGTCGTGACAATCGTGTACGCGGCTGTTTACATCCTGCTTCGGATATTCACGGGTTAAATTTTAACGAAAATCATAGCGCGGTAGATCATGCACCCGTTCATGGGCGCGAATATCTATGCGCAGGTCTTCACGACGCTTGTCCAGTCGGCGCTTCTTTTTATTGAGGCGCTTATATTCGTCGTCTGGCAAGTCCGGATTCTTAAGGCGTAGCCGCACATCGACTAGTTGCTCATGCGTGTCTTCATAGACATTGATCAACCGCTTGTGTTCTTTGTAGATTTCATAGATTACCCGGCCTTCATCATATCCCGGCGCGAAATCCCGGGCCAATTCGCCTGAGCAGACCTGATTATAATTGTCACCGTTTTTGCCGCGCGCAAAGCCGCGTTCATACGTGCAATACGTGCGTAAACCGGCTTCATAATTGTCGATATAAGCGCGGTTGTCCGGCGAGACCGCATATTTGGCGCAGGTATCCGCATAATCAACGAGACGACCCCGCGAAACGCCGCGCGCACCGTCTGTGTAACCGCGCTCGGCCCAATTTCCGGCCAGGCACTGATCCTCGGATATGGTTGCGCATCCGCTGATCGACAAGGCAGTCAATGCCGCCGCGCTTGCGATAAGTATCGATGTTTTCATTCTCGCCTCCGTGTTCTTCTTAACAAGATCACTAGCGGGCCATGATTGAACTTTTTCTGAGTGTGCCGTTTAAGACCTGTTCATATCAATTTAGGCGAGGCATATGTTTCGGCCAAGAAATCGATCAGCCGACGTACACGAGCCGGCATGTGACGATGGGGCGGGAAGACCGCCTGTATGGCAATCGAATGGGCTTTATATCTCGGTAAAATTGGAACGAGCTGACCCTTTAAAACCGCCTCGCCACAAATGAAATCTGGAAGATAACATACGCCGTTTCCGCCAATGGCCAGTTGCAGCAGGGCTTCTCCTGAGTCAGATATCACCGATCCGCACGGAACAAATTCACTGGTTTTGCCGTCTAGCGTGAAAATCCATTTTGGCGTCCAGCGATAGCGAAAGCAATTGAGACCGGACAAATCAGCGAGCGTGTGAATAGGCGAATGCGCTGCAATAAAATCCGGACTCGCGCATAAGATCATTTGTGTTTCTGATAAATGACGCATGATCATGGAACTGTCGGGCAAATTGCCAATCCGGATTGCGACATCAATACCGGCTTGTACCAAATCCATATTGGATTCTGACAGGGACAGGTTTAATTCCACATTTCGATTTCGGCGTAAAAATTCGGCTATAATCGGGGCGAGCACTCTCACACCATAAGTGATCGGCGCTGTCAGGTGAATTTGCCCTTGAATTACACCTTTCTCATTGCGCATTTCGTCTTCGAGTTCAGCGATATCGGCCAAAATACGTGTACATTCTTCATAATACGCTGTTCCGGCCTCTGTTAACTGGAAATTCCGGTTGTCGCGCGTGATTAGGCGACTTCCGAGATAAGATTCGAGATCCGATATGGCTTGACTGACCGCAGATTTTGACAAGCGGAGGTTTCGCGCGGCGCGTGTGAATTGCCCGACTTCCGCAACGGTTTTGAAAATTTTCATGCGGCGAAGCTTGTCCATAAAATTATAATACCCAATGTTTAAAAAAACTGAACACTAAGTTAGAAAGAAAAATTTTTTATTAAGTGTTTTCTTATGTTAATAAATTTGCGTGGAGGGCCCTACTTCCACATCGGCGTATGCAATAAGGTTGCCCCAAGACAATCGTTTTGTATACGCCACTATAATAGAAAACGTCAGGCGCCCCTTGACGTTTTTTATTAGAGGTAGGCCCTCTTCTTTATCCCAAACACCAGCTCTTAGCAATATGCGTATAAATACGTACGGCCTGCTCGATGCGATGAACATATACAAATTCGTCCGTTTGGTGCATGACGGATTGTTCGCCTGGTCCCAGGATAACTGTGGGGCACTGATAGTGGGGATGCAAGACGCCCGCATCGGTGGCGAAGGTCAATCCGACTGGATCCGGATTAAATTCATCGCCGAGGACTTCTGCGCAGGCTTTTGCCGTTGCCTTGATGAAGGGATCGGCGAGATCGGTTGATACGGCCGGAATTTGACTGGTGATTTCAAGCTCCACATCATCGCCGAGATAGGTTTTCAGATCATCAAAAAAAGCGGCGTGGTCTTTCATGGCATTGGTACGGATATCGATGGTAAAGAAGGCCCGGTCCGGCACCGAATTGGCATTGAGCCCACCGCCCATATAGCCGACATTGATTGTGGGTGCACCGAGTTGCGGGTGGGGGCTGACATTAAAGCCGTAATCTTCAATACGGGAGATGGCGCGGGCCGCTTTATAGATCGCATTGACGCCCAGTTCCGGCGTTGAGGAATGCGCCGTCTTGCCGCTTAACACGGCTTGCATAAACATAGCGCCTTTATGGGCATTTGAATATTGGTTCTCGGTCGGCTCGCCGACAATCATAGCGCTGGCCTGGCCCAAATCCGGCCCACCTGTGGCAATTAAATGATGAGCGCCGTCACATCCCATTTCCTCACCGCTGGTAAACACCAATTTTATGCCACGCTTGCGATCTTTCTTTGGTGTATGCCCGATTTTGATCGCGGTCGCCATCATGGCAGCGACACCGCTTTTCATATCGCTGGAGCCGCGCCCAAAAAGTTTTCCGTCGATAATCTCGCCGCCCAATGGGGCATGGGTCCAGGCAAGTTCACCCAGCGGAACCGTATCGAGATGCCCGGTCAGAAGCAGGGGGTCTTCGTCACTGTCCGCACCATCCAGAGTCATCACCACATTAATGCGTTTATCCCCGAACAATTGCCGTTCCACGGGCAGGCCCTGCTTTTCCAGTTCCGCTGCCACATGCAGCCCGCACGCCTCCTCATTGCCGGGTGGGTTGATCGTATCAAATCTGACAAGGTCTTGTGTGAATTCTACCGGATCGAACATCTGTGCTCCTTTGAGTGAGAGCTAGCAGACTAATGCCGGTTGTAAAAGACGAGAAACGACTCGGAGCGCTAAGTGCGTTACACCAGTTCGGAAATGCTGTGCAGATATCGATTGGAATAGTCGGTGCGAATTTCAATCCAGATTGGCAAATGGTCCGACATTTCATCCGTGCGCCAGCGCTTGTAGAAACTTGACCAATTCCCATACGGGACACCTGTATCGGGATGTTCGCGAATTTGCGCTGCGATATCTTCATAAGCGTCGCGATCATTGTCTGAGTAAACGGCTTCGTGCCAATCAACACGACCGCTTTCGAGAAGATCACTTTCCTCTTGCGGACCGATAAACGTAATATGATCGAAATGTTTCTTATCCTGTGCCAGGTTTGTCGGCCCAAAGTCAGGAATTACATATCCCATATTGTTTAAATCGATGAGTCCGTCATCATTCATATCGTCTTGATTGAAGTCGCCCAGAAAAATATGAACTTCGTCTTCCCGTTTCGATCGGTCTTTAAGCGTTTTGCCAATCAATGCGATTTCTTGCTGGCGGGTTGGTTTGCCAGGTTTATCTTCAGATACGATATGAGCTGAGCATAGCGTGAATTTAAACCATCCGGCCTGAAAAGCTGCAAAAAATGGCGTGCGGCTGGGTTGTTCACCGTCGAGCAATTCATTGCTGGGGTAAACGAGCTCTCCGATCAAATTTCGAAATTGGACTTTATTGCGATTAAAGAAATAGGCCATGCGCTCATCATTTCCCGCATCTCCTGTTGTCTGGTCATTGACGAAAAAATCCCAATTGGGCCCGAGGAGTTTCTTGAGACGTCGAAGAGCCGTCATATCTTTTGCTTCTTGAATCGAGCAGATATCAAAATGATCGATGATTTCCGCAATGTAGTGATAGCTCTCCGGAAGACGTTTGCGACCGCCATCGAAATGCTTGATGTTCCAGGATCCGACGATCAATGACTTTGGATCGCGGACCGAATTGATCTGACCATTCAACATCGCTCTCAAGCGTAAAATTCGCTGAGCGATCCACCCGGCTTGTCCCGGAGCGCTATCGCCTAGCGGATACGTATTACGATCGTGTTTTATGGATTGATAATACGCCATAGCTCATTTCCTTTCGTGATAATGAGTCGATTTATATATCGTAGATCGATTTGCGACTGTGTCATTGATCACGAAAACACGGATCAAAGCGCGCGAATCATTCTGATGTTTTACCCATTGAAAGTGATACCTGCCAAGTTTGCACCCCGAGACTAACAGTACGGTTAAATAACTTTAATGTTTGCCACATTTTGTTGGCCGTTCGTGCACTCGGTTTTCTGAGTCTAGTGTTTTCAATTTAAACAATATTTCGCTGTCAAGAGGGGGTGCTGCTCAATCAACTCCGCCATATTTGCAGTCATATTCCCGCCTCAATTTGGCTTAGCACGGGGCATTGGCGATTCACGCCGAAATTGGAGAATAAAAAATGACTATATCCCCTAAAACATTACTCACGATCACAACGGTTTCAATTTTGATGGCTGGCGCAGGCGCCGTGCAGGCCCAAGAAGCGGAAAAGGCAATGCCGGCTCCGCAGGAAACTGTTATTGAAGAGACTGTGGAAACAGTTGAAACGATCGATTCAATCAAGGTTGATGCGTACGAAACACAAACAATTGGTGAAACAACTGTCGAGACTGAAATTTCAACCGAAACGACAAAAGTTGTTGAAGAGGCCGTGACATCTGACGATGCGAATAAAATCGACGCATCTGCTGAAACAGAAATTCCAGCTGTTGACGTCGATGTCGAAGTTGAAGTTGACGCGGAAGCTGAGCCAGAAGGCTAAGCCATTTCTGCATGAGCAATTTGAAGGAGCGGTTTTTCCGCTCCTTCATCAAAAGGCTTTGTTTTCAACAACAGCTGCGCCGTATAATTTCGGCCGGTTGTCGCCATACCAGAAGATCTTGCCTTTACCCTGCGCGGCGCGCGACAGATAATGAATATATGAGGGGTGACCGAACAGCTTGGTGACCCATGCGAGGGGTGTGTAGATCCCCCATTGCACGACGCCAACCACCATCCATTTAATGACGCCAAGCCAGTTTGTGGGACTGGTTTCATAGCACATCTGAACCGGGCCTTGTCCGAAAGCGAAACTGCGGACTTTGATATATTCCGGCGTCGCGCGGTGGGGACGGATGTCTTCATAACAGATCGCATTTCGCGACCAGGCGATTTTGATACCCTGTGTTTGCAATTCTGAGAACAGCATATCATCTTCGCCGCCGGTTTCATTCATTTCGACATCAAATGGCGGATTTGGCAGGGTGCAGAGTTTGGTGTCCAGCAAGGAATTACCACAGCCAAAAAACTCTTTGATCATGCCTTCCTCGAGTTTCGGGCCCTGGCGCGAAAAGAAGTCCTGCAGATAATCATCGTATTTTGATTGACCCGGGATACGTGCCAGTGTTGGTATAAAGGCCAGGGCAGCTTGGTATTTTTGTGAAATCTCGAGCAGAGTCGAGAGCCAATTCTCGCCCGCTTCCTGATCATCGTCCAGAAACGCCAGATAGCGGCCTTTAGCAGTGGCCAGCGCCCCGTTGCGGGCGTTGGAGACGCCCGGGTCAGGCACATGCAAATACCGGGTTTTAATTGCCGCGGTTTTGGCAAATTTCGTGACAAAAGTTTTGGCGCTGCCTTTCGGATCATTGTCGGCAACGATGATCTCTATGGTAAGACCATTTGCGCTTTGGGTCATTAGGCTCTCAAGCGCGATCTTTAGCCCGTCAGGCCGCCTGAATGTCGGGACGATAACCGACACACCATTGTCAATTTTTGATTTAGTCGACACGGTTGGACTCCACATGTTGAATTGCTGATTGGATAGGGAGAACCAGTGCCCCGGTATTTTTGACGGCCTCGATGATCGCTGTAAACTCTTCCGGTGTGCAGCCCCATTCGCTCGGCGTGTCGCGAATATCGTGGGCAAACAAGGTCAGCCATCCGGGCTGAGACTTCAGACCCTCGATCAGGGTCATCGTATGATCGAGTTTGGCGCCGCTGAACACAGGCGCAGACTTCAGTCCGTTTAAATCCGCCTTGTTGACATGGGTTGCCGGCGTGATCCCCCGCAAGGTCTTGAATTGTCCTGCAAGCGTTTTCTTCAACAGTGCAGATACCGCCCCAAATGGATAGGCGAAATTATCGATAGGGCCATTGACGCCCATGGCGCGTAAAGCCTTTTTGTTGCGGTTGATTTCCGCGATCAAAGCCGTTTGCGAGAGATAGGTTAAATCAATATGTCCGAAGCTATGCCCGGCGATTTCATGACCTCGGGCTTCCAAAGCAGGCAGGTCCTCGGCAGCAAACTGTTGGCCGTGATGATTGAAAACATCCCGCAAGCCTGCCGCGACATAAAAAGTGGCGTTCCAGCCTTGCTTTTCAAGAAGGTCCGATCCGTTCTCAATGGCGGAGCGGGGAAAGTCGTCGAACGTGAAGCTGACGACCGGCTTGTCCAATTTGAACCGGACATCACGGCGCTCTTGAAAGGGTACGAGCCGCCGCGCGATTTTTGCAACCAGGCTTTTTGATGGCTCATACGGATGTGCATTTTTCAACGTGAGGTCCAGCGGCATTACAAGGCCTCCGTGACAAATGCGTTCGTTAATTTCGCCGATGTTTTGAAAGCTTGCGCATACCAGCTGGCTCGCCACAGTTTGAGCGCCAGGAGACGCAATTTAATCGGCATGAATGAGCGCCTGACCGTGAACGCCAGAAAAGGCCGCATCATTGCTTGACCGGGGAGGGACTTTAAGCGTTGGCTCATTTTGAAAAGGGTCAGAGATTTAGCCAGCTCCGGATGTTTCCAGGTAAAACGGATATAATTTCCGCCGCTGGTTTTGAACCGCGACAATAAAGTTTCCGTACTTTCCAAGCCCAAGTGCAGGGCCGGGTTATCGAGATGTTTCAGTTTGTATTTTTTGGCGACACGGGCGGCCCACTCGCTGTCTTCCCATCCCCAGCCAGAGAATCCTGTATCGAACGGCTCGTCTGTCAGCACACTTTTTCGAACACACAAGTTGGAACTGGCGACATATTGTGGTCCTTTGGCGGTGCGGGCTCTGGCATCCAGACAATCCGAGGTCTGTGAGAAAGCCCGGTGTAGCTCCGTTGCGCGCGATTGTTTTTCTTTGGGAACGGTGAAACCGCCAAACAAAATATCCGCCTTATCTTTTTTAATCTCGTCCAGATAAGTCGCGAGAAAATCATCCGTCTCGGGGCGCATATCCGCGTCCAGAAACAACACCCAATCGGCGCGGGCATTCTCGACCAAATAATTGCGCGCCACTGAGCGGCCTTTATTGACACTGGCAAAAAACAAGCTGACGGGCGTCGCTGCATTCTTGCACATCGCCGCGAGTTCAGCATTGATCGTCGCGTCGCCGGACCCGTCATCATACATTAGAATTTCAACGTTCAATACCTCATTCGTTTCCGTGAGGAGACGTTCGAGCAGCGGCGTCGCGTCGTCCTTATAACTAGGGATCAAAACGGATAGCTTGGGTTTACATGCACCTTTGCGAGTGTTTGTTACAATGTCGATCATAAGGAAGCATTCCCCAATTGATCGACCGGTTCTCCGGACTTTGGATTTTTAAATCGCGCGACAATCCCTTTGATCAGTTCACGACAATTCGCAGCATTGGTGGCGAAAGCAACAAGTCCGTACACACCCGCACCGATCGCGGCTTTTAACAGCAGTTCGATCACATCCGGCATGTTCTCAGGCGTTTTCACCGCAAAGACTACGCCCGCCATCACCAGACAGGCGAAACTGGTTTTGACCAGAGCCGTCCAAGGCAGTGGTAAGGGAAAATACCGCCGCGCTACGATGATAGAGGCGACAAGGCCGAGGCCATAGGCGGCTAAGGTGGCCCAAATCGCGCCTTTCAACCCATAAATGGGAATGAGATACCAGTTGAGCGTGAAATTCAAGATGACTGGAATGATCATGGTGATAGCAAGCGCGCCGGTTTTGCGGGCCAAGACGAATCCCCGCTGTGCATAGAAGGATATGAACCCGTTCATCACACCGGCGAAGGCAATCCAGGGAATGATCTTGATGGCTTCTGCGCGCACACTTTCGCCCAAGATAAATCCCGCCGGTTCTGCAACCAAAGCCACGCCTGTGGCGGCGGGCAGAGTGATTAGGAGAAGCGTGGCGCCATAATCGTGCAAGACCTTTTTGGTTTTTTCGAGACCGTCGTGTTCCAGTGCGGTAATCGCGATCGGTGTGACTGCCATGCCGACCCACATAAATAAGACGTCGAGCGATCGGTTGGCGAGATTATACCCCGCATTGTATTCACCGACTGCAGCGTCGCCCATAAAGTATTTGATAAAAAACAAATCGCCCTGGGACAGCATGTAGGCCAGCATCAAGGCAAGGCAGACGGGCATGCCATAGGTGAAATATTCCTTATTGCGTCGTCGTTCGACTTTGCCGCCCTTGGCTTGTTTGAGCATAAAGGGCAGGTCAATCAGGAGCGCAAAAATATTAGCAATGAAAATCCCGACAAACGGCGCAGTTTCGCGCAAAGGCGTCATGAGGATCAACAAAACCCCGGCAAAAAAGCCGACCAAGCTTTGCGACGAGTGAATAGCGCTATAGCGCCCAATCCGGTGAGCCGCCTTATGGGCCTCTATCCCGATATTGTAAATTAAGGTCAGGCAGGTCGAGGAAAGGGCGAAGGCCAGCACCATTTTCATCGTGTCATCGAATGGTGAGATATAAGTTAACCCAATCAGCAAGGGCAGGCCAACAATCCCCAGTAATGCGGCGATGGCGTAACTGGTCTTGATATGGGAGGCGAGATTGCCGTGTCTTTCGGCGCGGGCATAATAGCGCGCCATCGCGGCCTCAATCCAGGAAAACAGCATAGTGTGGACGAAATGCATGCTGACAACCGCGAGCGCATAGCGGCCGAACTCTGCCCCGTCAAACAGGCGGGTCAGGATGGCTATCGTCCCGAAACTGACCACAATATTGGCCACATTTACGGGGATATATCCGAGCATTTGCTTCCAGATCATCTGGGTGCCTTTTTCCACCAAAAAACCATTGCGCCCGTTCCGGGTCGTTAATTGGGCGAAAACCTAGCAAAATAAGGAAAATAATGCGTAAACACGCAGGTTTACTTGGGGTTAAGGAAATGGGGACGTTTAAGTTCGCCAAAAACGCTATATTTTAGGCTATTCTGCGGCTTCCAGCGCGGCCTTGTAAACGGAGTTTTTGGGCACGGCAAACAGGCGCCGAACCATGGGTTCGAAGAACGAGAGCGGCTCGCTTTCATAGTCCGGATCAAAGGCTTTCTGATCATAGAGGTGACAGAATTGCGCCGTGTATTCGTAGTGTGGGTGATCTTTGAAATTGTCGCGCAGGTTTTTATCCAGACCAAGATAATCAAAGAAATAATAGCCCTGAAAAATGCCGTGATTGGCGACCATCCAATGGTTTTTCTCAGATACGAACGGCTTGACGATGGCGGCCGCGATGTCGGGGTGATTGTAGCTGCCAAGTGTATCGCCGATATCGTGCAAAAGGGCACAGACGACATATTCCTCGTCGCGGCCATCCCGATGCGCGCGCGTCGCGGTTTGTAAAGAATGGGCCAATCGGTCGATTGGAAAACCACCGAAGTCGCCGTCTAAAATTCTGAGATGATCCAGGACACGATCGGCCAGGCCCGTGTTGAACTCCATGGCATGATCCTTGATGATCATCCAATCATCCTTGGTGCCTTCCGTCATCTCTTTAAACTGGGCGCGGTCGCCATGGTCTTTGGTATCGTTCATAATGTTCTCCGTAACGCCAATTATACTTTATCGCGACACTTTGTCGATATGACAAAATGAGTCAGATACTAAGCGAACGATTTTTGTGGGGTCGTGAACTTCACCGGCATAAAGGATGCCAATTGCACAAAGCTGGGGGGTGCTATATGGAAAATAGGAATAAAATAATCCATGACATTTAAAAGCCGAGCTGATGAAGAAAATAATCGCGATAATTTTAGTATTCCTTTTGATCGGATGGGTGATCTTTAAGCCGAAGGAAACCTTTGTTCCTGAATTGGCTGACGCCACGATAGTCCGTGTCGCACAAGGGGAATTAACTGGATTTATCGCGGAAAACGGCGCCCATGTTTGGCGCGGTGTTCCTTACGCCGCTGATACATCTGGCGAAAACCGTTGGCGTGGCCCGCGTCCTGCGCCTGATTGGAACGGCAATAGGGAAGCCCTCAAATTCGCACCCGTCTGTCCGCAAATCGCGACGTCATTCACACCGATTGAAAGTTTCACAAATGGCGAGCTTGAGGGCTCTGAAGACTGCCTGGCTTTTGATATTTACGCGCCTTCTGATGCAAAAGGAAAATCCTTACCGGTTATGGTCTGGATTCACGGCGGCAGCAATGTATCCGGGGCATCCCAGCTTTATATCGGCGACAAATTAGCAGCACATGAGAACGTCATCGTCATGTCGGTGCAATACCGGCTTGGGCCGCTGGGGTGGTTCTCCCATCCCGATCTGGTCGCGAGTGCAGAAAGCGAAGAAGAAAAATCCGCCAACTTCGGTATTCTTGATCTGATCGCGGCGTTGAAATGGGTGCAGGACAATGCAAGCGTCTTTGGCGGCGATCCAGACAATGTGACCATTTTTGGTGAAAGCGCCGGCGGTCATAATGTGGTCTCGCTTTTGGCGAGCCCGTTGGCGGAAGGCCTGTTTCACAAAGCGATCATTCAATCCGGAAGTTTTGACAGCGTTTCCGTGGACGAAGCCCAGGGGTTATCCGGTGATCAACCCAACCCCTCGTTACAAGTGGCGGAACGGTTAGGCGGTTTCGATAAATTTCACACAGCCAGCCTCGCCGACGTTTTCGCCGCCTACGAACTTGACGCGGGCGGTTTTATGGATTTGCCGCGCATCGTTGAAGACGGCGTCGTGCTTCCTGCTATTCCTTTGCGCGAAGTTTTCGCGTCCGCAGATAATTACAGTACTGTTCCAACCATTAGCGGCATTAACCGGGACGAGATGAAACTATTCAACCTGTTTGATGAACGGTTGACGGAAACAAAGATGGGTCAATTTATCGTCGCCCGAGATCAAGATATTTATGACGCCGCATCCGAATATGGCAGCCGCAATTGGCGGGTCCGCTCGGTCGATGCGCCGCTCACTATGATGCGGGACGGTGGGCACGAAGACATTTATGCTTACCAGTTTGACTGGGATGAAGGGGGCAAATTCTTGTGGATGGACTTATCGAAAATGCTGGGGGCTGCACACGGTATTGAAATCCCGTTTGTCTTTAACCGGTTTTCGATTTTAGGAGATGCAGACAAAATCATGTTCAAAAAGAAGACCTTCAAAACCCGGGATCAGTTGAGCCGCGCGATGGGTGCTTACTGGGCTGCATTCGCGCGGACGGGGACGCCGGATGTTGATGGCCAGCCCGTATGGCCGCGCTTTGGACCGGAGGCCAATGTCATCCATTTTGACAGTGAAAACGACGCAGGTATTCACCTTAAAAAAGGCGCGGAAACGGCGGATCAACTGGTCAGTGATTTTTTCGAGGATCCGCGGGTCACCGAAGCCTATCGGTGCGGCATCGCCAGTTTTCTAAATGAATGGATGCTTGAGCCGAACATGCAATTGTCGTCGTTAAATACAGAGCAAAAATGCGTCTAGGCCGGCGCTAAAAACGCTGCGATTTCGCTCATCGCCTGTTTGCCTTCCGGGACCGCCATCAGCATCCAGACATGATACATGCCGGAATATTCACGGTAATCGACCGGTGTCCCGAGTTTGCTCATTTGATCGCGGAAGCGTTGGCTGTCCGGCAGTAAAATATCATGCGTCCCAATCAGAACCTGAACGGGCGGAAGATCAGCATGGTTAGCAAACAGCGGGCTGACACGGATATCATTTGAAGGTGCATCACCCGCATACATTTTCCCAGCCATTTTAAGTCCCGAGACCGCAAGCATGGTATCTTTGGGTTCGATACCCGGCTGATCCGGATGCGTTCCTGTTGCGTCGAGCCAGGGTGATAAGAGCACCAGTTTCTCGGGCTGGATTTGGTCTTCGTCTCGAAGTTTATGTGTAAGAGCCAGCGTCATGCCGCCACCGGCACTGTCGCCCATAACCGCGATATTTTCAGTTCCATATTTTTCAGCAATTCGGTGGAAAACCGTTTGCATAGCCGGGAGTGTTTCCGAGAATATATGCTCCGGCGCGAGCGGATACAATGGCACGGTGACACTGCGGCCCGTCGCCATAACCAAGCGACCGATAAAGTTCCAATGCGCCCAGGCAATCGGCATCAGATAACCGCCACCATGCAGATACAGGACATGCTTTTTGATATTCTGGTCCGGGTCTCGCGGCGCAACGGTGAAAACGCGAATGCCGTCCTGCTCGGTCTCGGTGACATTGAATATTTTACGATAACGAGCGCGCGGCAGATCCGGGCCCTTACGGCGCAGTTTCACAATGTTGTCGTCAACTTTGTCTGGATTGGAAAGAAAAGTTTTAACGCCTGTTAGAAACAGCAGACGATTCACGAGGGCAGCGCGTATTGAAACCATAAGGTTTATGCGCACATCAAACTGAAAACTTCAATTACTTATTCTTGGGGTTCTTGAATGGAGATTAAATAAGCGAGCAATCCGTCGACTTCTTTGACGCTGAAATTGAAATCCGGCATGTCCGGATGACCCACTTGCAGGCCTTCCCGAAAATCATCAGCAAGGGCGTCCGGATTGTAATTGGCCAAAACCGTGCGTAAGGGCGGGGCATCGGTGCGCGGGCTATCGCCGGATGTCGTGGTGTTATGACAGAAGGCACACCGCGTCTTTACGATTTTTTGTCCAAGTTCGATGAAGTCCTCATTGATATTGTCGCCGGTAGATTCGCTCGATTTGTCGCCAGTACTGTCAGTGGTCGTCGGGGATTGCTGGCAGGCGGCCAGGCTCATACTCAGGATCAGTGCGAGTCCGGTTAGGAATATCGGATACCGCATAATATATTCTCCCTTGGTCCAGCCTCAATCACGATGTGCAGTTAGTATGAGCGGCTGTGTTGCTAATTGCAACATATGAGGCTTTAAAAAAACCAAGATTGGCCACAATATATTGATGTGATATATTACAACTGCAAAGACGGAGAAAAATAATGAAACAAACAGCACTATTAGTTGCAGCTTTAATCCTGAGCGCGTCGTGCACGGCGGAAGCACCCGGGCAAACACCGGATGTTGAAAGCCAATCGGCTGTAATTACGCAAAACAATGGCCCTAAACATTTAGGTGCTAACGGTGTTGCCAGTCATATGGACACCTATAAAAACGCCGTGATTTTAGACGTACGCACGCCAAAAGAATACAATGCCGGGCATATTGACGGCGCGATCAATGTTGATTTTAAAGCTGCGGATTTCAAGGAACAACTAACGGCGCTCGATCGCAACACGCCTTATCTTGTCCATTGCCGGTCCGGACGTCGCAGCACGCTGGCATTGCCGATATTGGCGGAATTGGGGTTCACTGATATTGCCCATTTGGACGGCGGCATAAAAGGATGGCAGGAAGCCGGGTTCCAACTGACTGAGCCTTGCTCAACGTGTTGAGACTATAGATTGGGAATGGCTCGATTTGCGCGGCAATTAAACCCGCGCCGTTAAAATCGATGTGGCTTCATCCGGCATATCAAATGCGGCGTTTTTGCCGTCCAAATACCGGTCGATCAGGGCGCGCGCACTTAAAAATTCGACACGACCGAACCCGCTGGCCAGCAGCATGTCTTCCAGTTCCGCTTCGAAATACCGGCTTTTGATCGGCTCGCCCATTTCCGTGACCACCTTGGCCAGATAGTCAACCGAGTTTTCGACCAAACCGCCCGTGTCCACATAGTCGGGGCTGATGAAATCCATGACCATTTCACTGCCCTTGGGATAGTCGCCCATCACGGCAAATGTCGATTTCACGGCCGCGTCGGTGAGATACATATGCACACCGAGCCAGGTAAAGAAGGTCATTTTGTCGGCCTCGACCCCGCCGGCGCGTAAGGCTTCGGCCAGGGTCTGGTTCTCAAAGTCATAACTGACGAAACGGACATTTTCAGGAATTTCTATGTTCGCATCTGCAAGCCGCTGGCGTTTCCAGGCCTGTGTCGCCGGATGATCAACCTCAAAAACGTCGAGCCCTTTTATTAGATCGGTACAACGATAGGCGGTTGAATCCAGGCCTGCACCCAATACCACCACTTGTTGCATGCCGCGCGACAACGACGCGGCCAGGCATTCCTCCACGACGCGGCTGCGCATGCACACAGAGTCAACAATACGGCGCACAAATATTTGGGAGGTTTCCGCGTCGCTCAGTTCTGTAAAGCGCGCTTCGATCGCATCCATATATGCCTGTATCGCGGCTTCCGATCCGGCCCCGGACAAGGGCAAAGCCAGACTATCTCTTAAAATTTTGGGCTCCGGTGCGGTCAGGTAATGATGCGCCCGGTGCACGGCGACCATGAATGCGGTCTGGCTTGGTTTGCCTTCTTCCAATGTTTTGTCCCCGTTTTTGTTTCGCTCCTGCATACTTTAATTACCGAGGCGAGAACATGAAAAAATATCGCATCCCAGAATTATATGAAATAAATTGCATAGATTCCCAGACTGGGGTTAAACTCGTGACGAGGAGATCTCCATGACCGAATTCGTCCACGCCCGTACCTGCCATATTTGTGAAGCCAATTGTGGGGTGTTGATGACGGTGCGCGACGGCGAGGTCGTGTCGGTCAAAGGCAATCCGGATCATGTTTTGTCCGAAGGTTTTATTTGTCCAAAAGCGACCGCCATCCCTGATCTGCAAAATGACCCGGACCGGCTGCGCAGGCCGGTCAAACGTACGGGCGAAGTCTGGGAGGAAATCAGCTGGGAGCGGGCGTTCCGCGAAATCGCCGAACGTTTGTACGAGGTTAAAGCCGGGCCGAAAGTGCCGGCCATTTTTCTCGGCAATCCCAATGCCCATAATTATGCCAGCAATTTCTATATGCGCGGATTTTTGAAAGCCTGGGGCAATAAGGGCGTGTATTCCGCGACGACTCTGGATCAGGTGCCGCACATGATCGCCCAGAAATGGGTCTATGGTCACAATGCCATGTATCCGGTGCCCGATATTGATCGCAGCCAGATGATCGTCATTGTCGGCGGCAACCCGATGGCGTCGAACGGGTCGATCTGGACCGTGCCGAATTTTAAAAAACGCATACAGCGCATGCAGGAGCGCGGCGGTAAACTGGTCGTGGTTGATCCGCGCCGTACGGAAACCGCCAAGATCGCTGATGAGCATCATTTTGTGCGGCCCGGCACCGACACCTCGTTTTTCTTAGGCGTATTGAAGTCCTTGAAAAACCAGAACCTGATCAAGCCCGGACGCCTTGAAGATATGCTCGCCAATTGGCCGGAATTTGTGGCGCGGCTCGACAGTTTTGATCTGCAATCCTTATCTGATCATTGCGGCATCGATGTCGCGGCTATCGATGCTTTAGCCGCCGAGCTCGGCAATGGGCAACCGGCAGTCATGTATGGCCGCATGGGTGTGTCGGTGGTGCGCTACGGCACGCTCAACCAATATCTGATCCAGATGATCAATGTCGCCACCGGCAATGTCGACCGGGAAGGGGGCACCATGTTCCCCGCCGCCCTGTTTGACCCGGTTGAGCGCAGCGGCACCGGCTCCTATGGCCGCTATCATACGCGACTTAAAGGCTCGCCTGAAGTTCTGGGCGAACTCCCAGCCGCCGAACTGGCCGCAGAGATCACCACGCCCGGCGAGGGACAGATCGGGGCGCTGGTCACCATGGCTGGAAATCCGGTTCTTTCCGCCCCCGGCGGGCAACATATCGGCAAGGCTTTGGAAACGCTCGATCTGATGGTCAGCATTGATATGTATATCACCGAGACCACTTGCCATGCCGACTATATCCTGCCGCCGTGCGGGCCGTTGCAAAAAGAGCATTACAATCTGTTTTTCGCACCGCTGTCTGTGCGCAACGTCGCCTGTTTTTCCGAAGCCCTGTTTCCGAAGGAAGAGCATGAGCTCGACGATTGGGAAATCCTGCATGGGCTGACCTCGGCCATTCGCGTGCTCAACAATGATACCGCGCCGCCGAAAATCGAACCGCGCCTGATGCTCGACGAGATTATGAAATCTTCACCCGAGGGCGTCAGCCTCAAGGACGTCGCTGCCCATGAGAACGGTTATGATATGGGGCCGCTCAAGCCGCGCTTGCCCGAGCGCTTAAAAACCGAGCACGGGAAAATCGAATGCATGCCGGATATGGTCATGCCGGACCTTGACGAATTTGAGGAAAGTCTCGCATCAACGTCGTGTGATGACTTCCTGCTGATTGGCCGCCGGCATGTGCGTTCCAACAATAGTTGGCTGCACAATAGCCACCGGCTGATCAAAGGCCCGGACCGCTGCACCTTGATGATCCATCCCGACAGTGCGGACGCTCTTGGTCTTACTGATGGGGCTATGGCGCGGGTGTCCAATGATGTTGGCGAAGTGGAACTGGCGGCTGAAATTACCGATGAAATGATGCCGGGCGTGGTTTCAATCCCGCATGGCTATGGTCACGGCAAAAAGGGCGTGAAGCTTTCCATTGCCAAAGAACGCCCCGGCGTCTCCGTCAATGATCTGACCGACCCGTCCATCATCGATAAGCTGTCGGGCAACGCTGTCCTCAATGGCGTGCCCGTAAAAATTGAATGCGCATAAATAATAAATTGCGGGATATGAATGACGATTCCGAATAACCCGCAATCTCCTGCCAAAACGACTTACGATATCGTTATCGTCGGCGGTGCGATTATGGGATCATCCACGGCTTGGTTCCTATCTGACAACAAAGATTTTAACGGCTCTGTGCTCGTGGTCGAACGCGATCCGAGCTACGAGTTTTCCTCGACCATGCATACCAATTCCTGCATGCGACAGCAATTTTCCGAACATCTGAATGTTCAAATTTCACAATTTGCAGCCGACTTTGTCAAAAACATTCGCGACTATATGGGCGGAGACGACCGTGTGCCCGAACTCTCGGTGAGAAGTTTCGGGTATATGTATCTGGCGAACCATGAAGAATTTGCCGATGTGCTGCGCGCGAGCCAGAAAGTACAGCTCGAGGCCGGTGCGGCGACGCAGTTGATGACCCCTAGGGAAATCAAACAGGCCTATCCGTTTTACAATGTGGATGACATCGTCTTGGGATCCATAAATTTAATCGATGAAGGATATTGGGACGGAACAGCCGTGTTCGACGGATGGCGCCGCCAAGCACAGGAAAAAGGCGTCGAGTATATTTCCAACGAAGTCGTAGCAATGTCGAACAGTAAAGACGGGACCCGCGTCCAGTCTGTTACGCTGAAGTCGGGCGATGTGATATCATGTGGGAAAGTTCTTAATGCGTCCGGCCCACGAGCCTCGCGCACCGCAAAAATGGCGGGGATCGATGTGCCGGTCGAGCCGCGCAAAAGATACTCATGGATATTCTCTGCCGAGCAACCCCTCGATCAGGACCTTCCTCTGACCATCGATCCGTCCGGGGTTCATGTGCGCGAAAATGGCGGCGGAACCTATCAGTGCGGCGGCCATAGCGATGTTGATCCGGCGGTGGCCTATGATGATTTCGTTATGGATTTCGAAATCTGGGAGAACCATGTCTGGCCGATCCTGGCCACCCGCATTCCACAATTCGAAGCGATCAAAGTGCAAAGCGAATGGGCCGGGCATTATGCCTATAACACATTTGACCATAATGCGATTATGGGGCCGCATGATGAAGTTGAAAATTTCTTCTTTTTAAATGGATTCTCCGGTCATGGCTTGCAACAGTCACCAGCCATGGGGCGCGGGACGGCGGAACTGCTGACATATGGATCGTATCGTAGCCTGGATTTAAGCCCGTTTCACTATCGCCGTATTCCCGACAATAAACCCATTGTTGAAAAAGCGATTATCTAATTCACTTAACTTTTGTTTGGTTTCAAAAACATCAAGCTCAAAATTGCAAGGATGGCCGGTACGGCTTGCACATAGATGATATTCACCGATGCCGTCATCGCGCCGTAAATACCCGCGACCGCGACGCATCCCAGGAAGAAGTAGGAAACATTGCGTTTCCACGTTGTGTCTTTGATCAACAAAAGTGCCCAGAATAGGCCTGCGGCCAGAAAGCCGTTGTACAGGCCTTGGTTGGCGGCCATGACTTTCGTCGGCGCAAACAAATCAACAGGAAAATCCGAGAAGACTTTCGGGCCGCGGCTTTCCCATAAAAACATTTCAAACACCAGGATGTAGGTGTGGATGAGAGCGACGAGCCCGATCAAAATCTTGCTGACGATGTGCATGTGTGTCCCCGTGAAAGCCTTTTTATGGACGCTGATGATAGTCCCGCCACGTGCAGTTGTCGAGCGGTAGCTATCGTCGCGTAATCCGCATCGGCATGCCGTTTTCCGGTTGGATGGTGATGCGAAGTTTGGGCCAGGGCACATCACTGCCCGCATACTCAAACCGGTAGCGGCGGGCCAATAAGGCCACGAGGATCATCGCTTCTTGCATGGCAAAACGTTGCCCGATGCAAACCCGTTCTCCGACACCGAACGGCAGGTATTGAAATCGGCCGATTTTTTCACGTGCTTCACCCATGAATCGCTCGGGTATAAAAGCATCCGCATGTTCCCATAGGGATTTATGGCGATGCAGTTGCCACGTGTTCAGGATTAAATTGGTGCCTTTGGGAATCGTAATCGTATCGCCATCGGTCCGCGTAAACTGATCTTTCTCGATCGCCGTGCGGGCAATAAACGGCGCGGGCGGGAACAGGCGCATGGTTTCCTCGAAACACGCGAGTGCGAACGGCAATTGGTCGCCCCATTGTTCTGGCGGCACGGCGTCGATATCCAGCGCATCAACCTCTGCTTCCAGGCGGTCTCTGGCATTGGTGTCGTTGGACAACAAGTAGAATAACCAGGACAGAGCACGCGCCGTTGTCTCGTGCCCGGCGCCGATGAAGGCCAGCAAATGCTCTTCAACTTCCAGATCGCTGAAGCTTCGCGTGTCGTCATCGCCGACCTGCAGCAACCGCGTTAGAAAATCGTCTGGAAGATTATCGCCGCGGTCGCGCTCCGTCTTGCGAATGCGGGTCAATTCAGCAATCATTTCTCTTAAATTTTTAACCGCTTTCAATCCCCGCAACCGGGTGAGCCGGGGCACCCAATCAGGCGCGCCCATGAAATCGAGCGGATCGGGACGCCCCACATACAACAGAGCGGTGGATACATCACGCAGGATTTCATTCTTTCCCCGGTCTATGTCACCTGAAAATAAAGTATCGCTGAGCACCAAATATGTCAGGGCCGCCATCGGATTGGCAATTTCCAGCTCGCCGTTATTGTCGGCGGCCGCTTCCAAAACCGCCGGCATTTCGCGCAAGGTTGTTTGCTTCATCATCTCGGCAAATACTTTGACATTGCGCGGTGTGAACATCGGTGACATGGCCCGGCGCGCATGTTGCCATTTTTCGCCTTCCGCAGAGATCAGACCATCGCCGATGACGGCGCGCAAAATCCTTTGCCGGATTGCGCTGAATTTATAATTGTGCCGGTTGGCGACAAAACAATGGTGGATCAGTTCCGGGCAATTGATGACACAAAAGTCTGTGCCAAACATTTTATATTGGGTGTAAGGGTCACGATATTGCGCTGCGTTGAAACTCTCGAGCGGGTTGTTGGCAATGGCAGCAATCGTTGAGAATCCGTCATACCAACGATAGTCATCAACTTCGCGCTGGTCTGGAACAGGAACCGCGGCAATAAACCTGTCGTCCTCAAAACGGGGCTTCGGGCGATCTTTAAGCTTAACCATATTGCATCCTGCGCTCCGCTCACTCTACGATCTGGCTGCCGGAAGTCAATTTTCAGAAATGCATAGCTCGCGTTCAGGAATACGTGGCTACTCCGGCAGGATGTTGCCGCGCGCGTCCATCAGACGGAATGTGATCGTTGTGCTCACATCTTTGCGCGCATTGTCGGCTTCGTCGGGGCTGCGTTTGGAAAATTCCCAGTCTTTGACTGATTTCATCGCGGCTTTGTCAAGTTTCGAAGATGTCGAACTCACTTTGCGGATGTTGAATGGTTTCCCGTCATTATCGACGTCGAACATGACAACGACGTGCCCTGATTTTTTGCCGCTTGCGAAGCCGCCCGGCATTTTGGGCGGGGTGCGTTTTAACGGGGTTACTTTTGATTTGTAATCTTCATAGGGCCAACATTCACATAGCCCGGCTTTTTCCGCCTCCTTAAGTCGTCCGGCATCTTCCAGGCTAGAGCGCAACTTCATCCAGCTTTTAAAAGCGCTTGCAATAAATGGATGGTCTGCAGGAAGTTTTCCTTTCAGGTTTTGCATGACGGTTTGATACTCGAGCGCCGCTTGAACCGGCTTGTTCAAGGCCTTCAAACTGTCGCCTTTATAAAGGGGTAAAACATAGGGGTAGTGTGTAAACTGATCGTCCGTTGCGGACTCGTAAACCCGCTCAGCCCGGTCTGCATATTCGATTGATTTGTTGTACATTTTGCGAAGATTATAAAGCCGCGATTTTAGAACATATAAATCTCCGGCGAATGTGCTGTCGAGCATATCATATTTTTTTAAAGCGCGTTCGACTGCGTCAAAATCGGAATTCTTGGCACTGACTTCCGTTCGATTGTTTCCTTTGAACGCCCGTAAGGACAAACTCATTTCCGCCAGTTTCAAACGGCGATCGATTTCAACGATGGATTTTTCATCCTCTGGATAAAATATGGCGAGTTCGATACTGCGCTCGCGCGCCTTACGGCGAAGTTTGTAATTTTTGTAAGGGTTTGTTCCAAGCGCAAAAAGTTCGGCAAAATTATTCGCCAGATCTCCGGTCGTTTTGCTATCACCCATGACTTTTTCGGCGGTTTCCCAGGCCTTTTTTGCATTGTCATAAATGGCCTTATCGTCGCCTTTTTCTTTGGCTGCTGTATAGGCTTTGTAGGGTGCTAAAACCTCGGTTGGAATTTTGGCGAAAGCCGTGAGACTTGTCGAAAACGTCAACAAGGCTGTGGAAACCAAAACAGTAAATATATAGCCCATGAATTACCCCCGTAGGCTGTAGCTTAACATTTTGCGCCGAATTTTCAATGCTCGATCGCATCAGCGAACTGGCCGCTGCTTTTCGCTTGTGATAGTGTCTTTCCAAACCCGCAATATATGGAGAGCGTCATGCAACTCGGTAATTTTTCTTCAAGTCTCGTCGTGAAAGACATCAAGGCGTCCAAGGCATTTTACGAAAAACTCGGATTTAAGCCCATGGGGGGTGATGAAGCGCAGGGATGGCTGATCCTCAACAACAACAATTGTATCATCGGTCTTTTTCAGGGCATGTTTGAGCGCAACATGCTGACTTTTAACCCCGGCTGGGCCCAGGGTGGGGGACCGCTTGACAGCTTCACCGATGTCCGGGAATTGGAAGCGGACCTAAGAGAGGCCGGGATTGATATCGTCAAACCCGTGGACGCGGATACGAGTGGCCCGGGCAGTCTGATGATTACGGATCCGGACGGCAATCCGATCCTGATCGACCAACACGTTTAATCTATAAAAAAGACCGGCTCGGATTGAAGGGTTGTCCGAACCGGCCCTCGCGGGCTGCGCCCCGCTTGGCTCTCAAAACAGGGGGCGCGTTTAGCGTTCCTGTTGCGTTGTGTTTTCGTTTTTTACGACTGCGGTCTCCACACCGTTGCGTTCATTATGATAGGCGAGCAGGATTGGATCCTGAATTTGCTTCACCGCCCGGTCCATCAATTGTGCGATGCACACCTTGACCAACCGGCGGGCTTCAAGGTCTTTGCCACTACCGTCCAGGCGACGGCCTTCGCGTTTGCAATATCGTGTGGCTTGCTGTTCCATGGACCGATAGTTTTCTTCTACCGACGCGTTCGCCGATTGTTTGATCTTCGCCGAGAAACTGTCTTGCGCCTGGGCTGGTGCCGCAATCATGATGAAGGCTGCGACGGTGAGGGGGATTTTGATTAAACTAGTCATTTTACGCTCCGTTAAATTCGCCACCAAAATCGATGACAACCAACCCATGAGCGGAGACAGGTTGTAAGTCCTGTGGGAGGTTGGAGCGATTTCTTAGGTTTTTCTTAGGTCGCGGTATCTCACCGATTTTATTGGATTTTTTGTGTTCATTAATGTATATTCTCTCGAACGGCTGAATGCGCAAGACTGCAATTGCGGCATGTTTACTGCCGTTAGACGGGCGCAAAATGCAGATCGGTTCCGCGAAAGTCGACTTTGACGGGCTCTTGATTGAAAGTTCAGCAGGGCATTTCCCCATGGAACCAAAAGTCATGGATCTGCTCCAGGTCCTGGTCGACAATCACAACGCCGTCATGTCCCGCAATGATTTAATTGATGCCGTCTGGGGTGTTGAATTTGGCGGCGATGAAAGACTGTCGCGCGCCATATCGCTGTTGCGCAAAGCACTCGGCGATACGCGCGGCAACCATACACATATCATCACCATCCCGCGCAAAGGCTACCGGCTGATTGCGGAACTTGAGAGCGGGGACCAACCGCAGGCTGAAGCGGATACTCCCGAACCCGAACCCGAACCCGCGCCATCGCCTTTCACCGAGCTGGAGATTGTCGAGCTGTCACCACAGCCGAAACGGTTCTTCCGGTTTCGCACGCTCGGCGTGATGGGGTTGGTCATAGCAGGCCTGCTTGTCGCCTGGATCAGTCCGGTCGGAAACTCGATTTCTGAAATCCCGCAAAAACGGCGTATGCAGACCGGGCTTGAATATGTCGAAAACTACACCCGCAAAGATGCCATCCCACAGGCACAACTGTTGTTCTCCAGCATGCTCGCGGATAACCCTGACCACGCTGCACCGCGCGCTGGATTGGCTATGGCTTTGATCCGCGAATACATGCATTTGGAGCGCGACCCTGCATTATTGCAACGGGCGAAAGCAAATGCGGAAGCGGCACTCCGAGCCGACAAACATTTAGCATTGTCCAGTATCGCAGTCGGATGGACGACGATGTTCGAAGGCGATTATGAAGCGGCGCTCAAGTCCTATGACCGTGCCGATATTCTTGATCCAGATTCAATGTTCTCGTTGGAAGGACGGATTCGAACTTTATTCGCAAAAAAGGAATACGAAAAGGCGCAGAAAGTACTGGATAAAGCAATCTCTCTGTACCCTGAATACGCTGTTTTCTATTTGATTGCCGGAAATAAATTATCAGACAGAGACCAGAACAAGCTAGCAGAATCGATGTTCCGACACGCGATAACGCTTACCAAGGACAATCCACGCGCCTATGCTCAACTTTCCCATACCCTGCATCACCAAGGGAAAACAACCGAGGCAATAAAAGTTTTACAAGACGGGCTTGAGGTCAATGACGCAGCCCTCCTGTACAGCAATCTCGGCGCTCTCCTGTTTTTTCAAGGCCAGTACGCAATGTCCGCCGAAGCGTTCGAACGATCCATAGATATGACTGGCGATTCCCATGATTATTTATATTGGGCCAATTTGGCCGATGCCTATCGTTGGGTGCCCGGAAAACAGAAGGATGCTCATGCCGCTTACGACCGGGCTTTGCAACTCTTGCAAAATGAATACGATAATCGTCGAGACGGCCATACCTATTTAAGCCGGGCCGCGTTATACAATGCCAAACGGGGCAATCTCGACCAAGCGCAAGACCTACTAAACCGAATTCCCATTTCGGATACGACTCCTGCAGTAGTCTTTTACCGCATGAGCGTAGCTTACGAAATTCTCGCCGACCGTACCCAGGCCTTGGCGATGCTGAAGCGAGCCATCGACGCCAATTATACGATGACGGAAATTCTCAATGATCCGGAGCTCGCGGAACTGCGTCAGGACACCGAATACCATTTATTATTAGCGGCCCAGGAGAAAGAACAATGACGAGTTCTACAAAGCAAAGAGATCCAGAAGATATCAGAGTGCGACTTAGCTTTGATGTTGATCAGATAACTCAATCGCTTGTCTATGAGTTTTACAGTATTACAAAAAAGAAACCTATGCGAATTAAGAAATATGGGCGTGTAGCTGGCAGTTATAACTTCGTAGAAAATGACAAATTGTATATCGAAATTGAAGCCTATAATACGACTCCAAAAACACCGGTTCGAAACTTGAATCTCAATTGCACATTCGTTTTTACCGGTATGCCAAATAGCGCAGGAAGTGATCAGGCACTCTCACCTTTCGATAAGGATATTGCATCTTTTACTTTTGCCGACGGTGAGTGGGATAATAGGGGTTCCTTGCCCATTGAAACTGACGACGGAACCGCCGTGCATATAAGAAAACTAAATTTTAAACCGGTTACTGTCAAAAATGGCTTGTGGGCAGTATCAGGGTTTTTGTCAGCGAGCTATAAAAGAGGCAACAATACGGCAACTATTTCCCGAGTGTTTTCTTTCGATCCTGAAACATCCGCAGGAGATGGTGGTCCAGGCAACTAGTGTCTTTCCTTTGTAATTGTAGGCAATTCTCATATTGCCTTCTGAATTTTACCACCTAATCTCGCACTGAAATCAGGAGGTGAATGTGAGCGCAAAAATTGTCACGGCAGGGGTGTTAATGATCGGGGACGAGCTGTTGTCCGGCCGCACCCAGGATACCAATTTACGCACCATCGCAAAATTCCTCGAGCCGCTCGGCGTGCAAATAAGGGAAGCGCGTATTTTGGCGGATGACGCTGAAACGATTTCCAATACGGTGCGGGAATTTTCTGACCGGTTTGACTATGTGTTCACCACGGGTGGGATTGGCCCGACTCATGATGATATTACGGCGGACGCGGTGGCGAGCGCCTTCGGGCGCGGCATTTCAGAACGCGCTGACGCCATTGCCGAGCTGAAAACCCGCTACCAGGACGGGGAGCTTAACGCGGCGCGGCGGCGCATGGCCCGCATCCCCGACGGGGCCAGCCTGATCAAGAACCCGGTGTCGCAAGCGCCGGGCTTTCAAACTGAAAATGTGTTTACCATGGCCGGTGTGCCGCAAATCATGAAGGGCATGTTGCCGGACATCGAGCACCGGATCGAAGGCGGCGCGAAAGTCTATTCCCGGTCCGTGCCGGCGGTTGGCATTGGCGAGGGCGACGCAGCCGCGCCTCTGGCCGAGATTGAGACAAAATACGAAGGCGTTTCGCTCGGCAGCTATCCCTATTTCACCGACGCGGGCCGGGGGGTAAATTTTGTCGCCCGTGGACGCGATGAAAGCGTGCTCGATGCGGTCGAACATGAATTAAAAGATTTAGTAATCGAGTTGAGCGAGGAACTGAAATGACCGAATATGTCGTGTATGACGTTTTTACCGACACCGCATTTGGCGGCAATCAACTGGCCGTGTTTCCGGATGCGACGACCCTCCATGAGGACAAGCTGCAACAGATCGCGGCCGAGTTTAATTATTCGGAAGTCACCTTTGTCTATCCGTCGGAAAATCCGGATAATACGGCCAAGGTCCGCATTTTTACCCCCACGTCCGAAATCCCATTTGCCGGACATCCGATTATCGGTACGGTGATTGCGCTCGCCAATCAGGGCACGCCTGCACCTATGGTGCTCGAACTGGGCGTCGGGCCGCTCCGGTGTACACTGGACGGAAACAACGCGGCCTTTACCACCGAAGTGCCGCTCGAACGATTTGCCGAGCCGGCGATCGATCTTGTGGCGGCGGCTGTCGGGATTGATCCGGGCAAGATTAATACGACGACCCATAACCCGATACAGGCCGGCCTTGGACTCCCCTTCGTTTTGGTCGAACTGACGGATCGCGGAAGCCTCGCGGCTTGCGTGCCGGATACCAGTGTTTTTCGCCAAGGAGCGAAACGCTATCCGACTGGGCTCGACTTCGCCGTGTTTGCTTATGTCCGCGACGGCGGCACGATCAGCTCACGCATGTTTGCACCTTTGGACAATATACCCGAGGACCCGGCGACAGGGAGCGCGTCCGCCGCACTCGCCGCCATGCTCACCGATCTGCTCGGGGGACCGCAGACACTCACTTACACGCAAGGCCAAGATATGGGACGCACCTCGAAAATTTTCGCGACCACGACCCATAACCCGACCAGCGTAACCATCTCCGGCACCGCCATCAAAACCATGGCCGGACGATTTATTTTGTAGGCTGCTCGGGTGACTTCTTTGTTGCTACCCGCGCGGCAAGATAAAGAATGACAAGCGAAAGTAGCGTCACATTGAGCGCCCAGAATAGTTGCGGACCGCCAATATATTCAGCCAGTATCTGCGTGTCCGCGAGATGCGAGTCGGTGCCGCCGACCGCTTTGCTAGCATCGAGGAAGAAATAGTCAAACCCGGCGATGGCCTGTATGCAGAACACAATGCCGATGATTTGCGCGAACAAAGAGCGGATATACCCATTCCCGTGATAAGCGATGACGCCAATGGGAAACGCCAGGCCAAAAACGACGCCGCGCGTAAACAAGTCTTTGGAAAAAACCAGACCGGTCAAGATCAACCCGGCCGTCAACACCCAAAGAACGGCGCGGGATTTGTCGAGCCGGCGGGCAAATAAAAGCACGAAAAAACCCGCCAGGCTCGGGCCGATCAATCCAACGATGATGCTGAGCCCATAGGAGAAATTTGTCGGCCATTTACAAAATGCGAGGCCTCCATACCCCGGTGTGATTTGCATATTATCAAAACTGCCACCCCCAAGGAACGCGCCAATACCGTGTCCAAGTTCATGCGCCCAGGTCGACAGAAATTGGAACGGCGCAAACACGAATCGCAAATTATAAGCAAACACTTCCGAGGCCACGAACAGAATGACGACTGCGGCTCAGAAGCTTTTATTAGAGGTGAACGGACGCTTTTCCATATCTTCGGATTAACGACTGAGTGTGGCTAAAGCAATGGCATGAGTCGTGGTGTTTATTGCTTTTCCATCGAACTCTTGAAACGATCACGCAGGCGCGACGGTTTTACCTTTCGCGGTGTCGAGTGGACATCCGCAGAACATACGCAACAGGGTGAAGCCGAGGACGCCGGAGGCAATGGATCCCATCAACACGCCGAGGCGCACGGCGTTCAGTGTTTCGTCGCCGTCAAAGGCCAGGGTGCCAATGAACAGGCTCATTGTAAATCCAACACCCGTCAAACAGGCAATGGCGTAGAGCTGGCACCAATTCGCCCCGCTCGGCAATTTGGCCAGTCCCAGCTTCACGGCGAGCCATGAGAATCCGAACACACCGATTTGTTTGCCGAGGAACAGGCCGAGGGCAATGCCAAGCGGCAAGGGGGCCAGAACATCGGCGAGCGTGATGCCTTGTAATGACACGCCTGCATTGGCGAAAGCGAACAGGGGCAGGATCAAATAGGCGACCCAAATGTGCAAGCCATGCTCGGCCCGGTGCAGAGGCGAGCTTAACCGCGGGTCTTTGTGCTTGAGCGGGATGGCGAGTGCGGTGATGACGCCGGCCAGCGTCGCATGCACACCGGATTTAAGCACACAGGCCCAGACGAACAGACCGATCAAGGCATAGGGCGTGATGCGCATGACACCGGCCCGGTTGAGCGCAATCAACCCAGCGACGCCCACGCCGCCCCAGCCCAGAGCCGTCAGAGATAAATCTTGCGTATAGACAAGGGCGATAATCACGATGGCAAATAAGTCATCAATGATGGCGACCGCCAGCAACAGGATTTTAAGCGAGACCGGTACACGGGATCCAACCAGCGCTAAAATGCCAAGCGCAAAGGCAATGTCCGTGGCAGCCGGGATGGCCCAACCCTTGATCATCTCAGGGTTGGATTGATTGATGAAGACGTAAATCAGCGCCGGGGCGATCACGCCGCCAATGGCAGCAAAGATCGGCAGGGACGCTTTGTCAAAGCTGGAGAGCTCGCCCTCGAGAACTTCGCGTTTGATCTCCAGGCCGACCAAGAAGAAGAAGATCGCCATCAAACCGTCATTAATCCACAGAAATAACGGCTTAGCGATTTCAAAGCCGCCAAATTGAACGGCAACCGGCGTCGAAAGAAAGCTCGTATACACGCCGCTGACCATGGTATTGTTGGCCAGCAGTGCCAGCAGCGCGACGAACATCAACACAAAGCCGGCTGACGTTTCGTAGCGTAAGAAGTCCTGAATTTTGTTAACAATACGGGTCATGTTTCTTCCATAAATATAGGCGCGGCCCGTCTATGAACGGGCACGCTCGGTTTTCAAATTTTCGGTTAGGTTACGCGGTTAAGTCGCGTCGTAATCTCGTGAGCTGCAAGGCCTTGGGATGAGGCGCGGTGGCCCTTGTGCCCAGAGTGGTCAGGCGTGCAATAGAGCTGTTAAATGAGCCTATGATCTTGCTCTTATAATCCATAAACCGTTCGGCTGCGGCCTCTAATTCTGCATAGGCCGCGTCATAATCGCCCGCAACCATGAGCTGCTCGGCAGCTTCGATGTGGGCGCTCAAGACACTGGTCTTGACGGGTGCAGGTCCGGTTGGAACCGGATCAGTGAAGTAGGAAAAAAGTGATCCGGCATGACCGTCATCCTGATTAAACGGGTTCTCATGGGGGGAGGTGTGAGAAGGGTAAGATACAGAACTAAAAGTCATACCGAGATCCTTGTTGCCAAAGTTGAAGTTTAGAACCAAGTCGTTTTAATCGACGGGGCGCTGATCGGGCGTCTGCGACGCAGGCGTCGGCTTCTGACGATAGACGGGGACGTCGATGGCTTCCTGGTGTAAGTTAAGTTCGTCATGTCACCTCCGGCAACGACCGCACTGGTGGTGTCCAGCTTGGCATCGGTGAGAATGGTATCCAACCATGCACTGATCTTGTTTGAAGTGACTTGACTTTGTTTGGCGCGTAACATTTTGTTTCTCCTTTCGTTGTCGCATCCCTGATGTAGCAATCGATCATGCATAGTTAAAATATAAAATAACTATATTTACTATAGTTTTGAGCTATGTAATAAAATCCCTGTGAAACCGACACTGAGACAAATGGAATATCTGGTTGCTATTGCAGATACCGGAACATTCGGCGAGGCGGCCAAGCGAACCTTCGTGGCGCAGCCCAGCCTGTCAGCACAAATCCAGGACATGGAATTGCATATCGGTGCGCCGCTTCTGGAACGAGGGCGGCACGGCGCCTTGTTGACCCCTTTAGGTGAAGACATGGTGGCCCGCGCGCGGATCGTGCTCAGGCAGGTCGAGGAAATGAAAGTCCTGGGACGTGAAGCCGAGGGCACCTTGGCCGGTCGGGTTAAGCTCGGCGTGCTGCCGACGGTCGGACCTTATCTTTTGCCGCTTGCCACACGCCGATTGCATCGGGCATATCCGGAACTGCGTCTTGCTGTCCGCGAAGAGCGCACTGTTGATTTGCAAGACCATTTGTCATCGGGACAATTTGATTTGATCATATCGACGCCCGAAGATCACCCGGACACGAAGTGCATTCCGCTCGTCCGGGAGAATATTTATATCTGTATGGCCCCGGACGATCCTTTGGCGACGTCCCGCGATCCCGTCAATCTCAGTGATTTGGCCGGGCGGGAGTTTCTAACCCTAGGATACGGGCACAAGTTTACAACCGTTGTCCAAAACCTGGCCACGCGCGCCGGGGCGACGACCAGTGGCGAGTATCAAGGCACGTCCCTGGACGCAATCCGACAAATGGCCTCGATGGGCGGTGGTATCGCAGTTCTACCAAGCCTGTACTCAATCTCGGAAGCCAAGCGAGATGATCAGCTAATCGTGCGCCCGATCAACCACCCGCTCGCCCAAAGACAGATCAGCCTGATCTGGCGATACGCGTCCCCGCTGGCCAGTAAGTTTGAAAAAGTGGGTGAGGTTTTCCAAAGCGTCGCTGAGGAGATTATGGAGTAGACGCCCGGTCGATTCCGAATGCGTTACTCATTTCTCATATCCATTGCGTTTCAATTGTCTTCATGTAGTTTGAATCGCAAACGGGGGCGTTATGACTGAATACGAACACACGATTCTGTTTCTTGAATTTGCGCAAGCATCGAGTGCCATCATGGCCAATTATATGACACTGTATTTGCCATGATCGTCACCAGCTACATGGCGGCGCATCGTCTTGACCGGCTCATGATGTGGATTGCCTTGATTATTTATACGTTTTTTGCGCTTGGGTTTTGCAACGAAATTTTTCAGCTCTATTCTGACCTCTCCCGCCTTGGTATTCAGATCGCCGAAATTGGTGCACAGCCAAATTCCGCTTTGGGATGGTTTGGTCCGGTCGCCACGTCGCCTGATTTTCTCTATGTCCTGCCGCGTCTCGTCCTGTTCATGATCGTGACCGCCTATATCGGCTCGGTCGTGTTTTTCTTCCGGGCGCGCAAGGCCAATGTGTCCAAAGACATTGGTCCGGTCGAACTCGGCGACTTTGTGGAACAAACGGACAAAGGCTAAACCCATGACTTATTGTAAAGCTTGGATTGTTATATTTGCCGTGCTGATTTCAGGGTGTGTGCATGTCGAGCCATTAAACGAAGCATCTCAAATAATTGACGTGCATCGGCACGGCACTTGGCCGGAAAGCGACGACGCTCCTTACAGAAATAAAATACTTGCTGAAATGGATGAGAACGGTGTTGGGATTGCCGTCATTTCATTGACTGACTATGACGATATCGAAAACTGGAAAGACGTGGCGCCGGATCGGTTTGTTGCTGGTGTCATGGTGCCTTGTCCGCGCAATACGGCCGAACCGTATTATAAATGTTTCCCGTCCAGCGAGGGATGGGTTGATATCGAGTGGCTACGCACGCAAGTCGAGAACGGCAAAATAGAGACACTTTTTGAAATCGGTCCGAATTATATGGGGATACCGATAAATGATCCCAAGCTCGATCCATATCTTGCGCTTGCCGCCGAGTTCAATTTACCGATCGGCGTCCACACCCAAAGAGGCCCGCCGCCTCGGGCCGTCAACTCGACGCGCGGCGATCCGAACTGTTGTCCGGATTATAATGCGGAAATGGGGAACCCGGATTTGCTGCGCCCGGTGCTTGAAACATATCCGGGTTTGCGGGTTTGGATGCAGCATATCGGCGCCGGACGTGCGGGAGGATATGAACCGTTCTGGGAGGAGACCTTGGGCATTCTTGCGGATTACCCGAATGTGAATGTTGATTTGTCGATAACCAACGGGCCATTACCCATCGAAATTTATGACAAAGCTTTACGGACTTTGATCGATGCAGGATTTGGCGATCGCATTATGTTCGGTACCGATAATTTGCCGACGGCGCTGGTTCTTGGGCGATTAAACTCGATCGATTGGCTCACACCAGATCAAAGGGCGGCAATACTATACAAAAATGCCGAGCGGTTCTTTGGGATAAAGCGGTAACCCAATCAAGAAATTTGATCGTTTTCATTAATGGCCTTGGTCAAAGTAAGATGCTTTAAAAGATCAAGATCCGCCCAACCCGAATATGCCGAAATATTTTTCATAATAGGCGGCGGTGTCGGCCGGGATGGTGATGTCGTACAGCACGCCCCAGAACGCAAATATAATCAGGCCCGCGACCAGGGCACCGGTGATGGAGATGGTTTTCTCGAGCCGCCCGGACGATCCTTTCCAGCCAAAATGCAAGGCGGCAGCCAAATGCACAAATACGGCGGTGACGGCCAGGAAATAATAGATCGCGAATCCATATTTAATGGGCGAGAAGTGCATGGAGCCTGCGGCCCAGTAAAAATCCGTATCAATGCCGAAGATATGATGGGTGTAGAGGGCAGCGGAGCTATGGAGCAGGAGAAAGAAGACCAGGTAGATCCCGCTCAACACCTGTGCCCGCGCCCATTTGTCTTTGGATTTACGCTTGATTTTCAGCCGTTTAAATCCCGTGAAAATCTGGGTTAAAATCGCCAAAATCAATATGGTCTCACCGACCGGATGGCGATAGGGGACTTGCACAATATCCAGCGCTTTAAAATGCGCTTCCTTGCTGATCAGCGCGGTCAGGTGCACGCCCAGATGCGTGAGAATGAAAAGCCCGAGGAGGCCGGCAGTCATGCGGTGGATATGTTTGGCGTTCATTTCTCGCGCTCCAAATTTACGGATCCGCTGCGATGACTGTGATGGTGTCGCTGGCCAATCGTTTCTTGCCGCGCGTCTCGTAAACGACCGTATACGTGCCGGGGTTTTTGGGGGCAGAGATGATGATGCCGCCGTCCTTAAATTGTGACTTGATATATTTTTCGCTGACCCGCCGGTTGTCGCTGTTGTAAATTTTTACCCTGTCCGAACTTACCATTGGTTCGCTGGTTGTGACCTTGAACTTTTCACCGGTTTTGAGCGTATCGTTTGCCACAGATAAGGATGCCGTGGCGGCAATAACCGTGATCGTGTCCTTGGCCAGCGTTTTCTTGCCGCGCGTCTCATATTCGACGCTATAGGTGCCGGGTGTTTCCGGCGCAGTTAGCTCAATAACGCCGTCTTTATAATAGATGTGAATAAACTCATCTTTGACCCGTTTGCGGTTTTTGTCATAAATTTTTACTTCGTCGGAATTTTCATTGGGCTTGCTTATTTTGACGTCAAATTTATGCCCTCCGATAATGTCCTGTTTCGGCGTTTCCAGATAGGCCTCGGCCGCAATAACTGTGAAACTGTCTTTGGCGAGAACTTTACCGCCACGTGTCCGGTATTGGGCGATGTATTCGCCAGGGGTTTCAGGAACGACTAAATTCATGCCGCCGCCTTTCAGGTGCACATTGGTGTAGCGCGCACTGATGCCGACGCGTTCGCCTGCGGCTGTGGTAAAAACGAGATTGTCACCAGCATTGTTAGGGCCTTCAATCTTGAATGCGGTTTTAGCACCGCCGACAACCGGCGTGTCCGGGGCATCGACTTTCGCCGTGGCCGCGATGACGGTGACGACATCATAGGCGAGCGATTTTTTATGTCGCGTGTAATAGTGGACATGATAGGTGCCGGGCGTTTCCGGAGCCGCTAAACCGACCGTGTCCGGTGTCTCCGGGTCAAAAACATAGCGGCTGTCGTAGCGCTTCTTCCCGTCGACATCGAAAACAGTGACGCCGTCGCCCTGATTTTGTGGTCCGGTCCATTTGACGTTAAATTTCGAACCGGCGACGACTTCCTTCTCGGCGACCTCGATGGTTGCATCGCCGACTTTGTCGTCGACCGGGGCTTGCGTATCTTGCGCGACCTGTTCAAAGGCTTCGAAAAGCTCGTCGGCATTTTCAGCCGCGAAATAACGACCGCCGGTTTCTTCCGCCAGACATTTCAATCCGGCAGACTCCGCATACGAGACATCGAACCCAATTACATGGGCGGTGAAGTCAACGCCTTTTTCTTTTAAAGAGGCGCCAATGGTGCACGGATCCAGACCGCAGGTTTCTTCACCGTCACTGACCAGGATCACCGTAGCTTTCTGGCTTTCGAAGGAAAGGCTGCCAGCCGCGTTTAAAACCGACTGCACCATAGGCGTTTTGCCGGTCGGATTGAGACCGCGCACGGTTTTTTTGAATACCGTCTTATCCATTTTCTCAGCGGGCAGAAGCAGTTCAATATCGGTGCAGTCGCCTTTGCGGCGATGCCCGTAGGTCATCAATCCGAGCGGCGTCTTGTCGTCCCAATCGTCAACCATATTGTCGATGACGTCGCGGGCGATGGATAGTTTGGTGTCTTCACCGATCTTGCCCCACATACTGCCCGAAGAATCGAGGACAAGCATGGCTGACGTATCGGGAGCGTCTGATTGCGCGAAAGCTGCGGGTATGAAAAGGGAGAAGCTCGCGCAAACGCCCAAAGCAAATTTCAAAACCGTCATGCCAATACCCCTAGTGAACAAAAGTGCGCTCTAAAGTTGATTTTCACTAATCGCGACAAAAATACCAGAATTATTTGAGGAAATTGCAGTCGTCCTTGTTCAGTTTATCCTTGACTCTGTTTAATAATCCATGAATACATGGAATATGGAACAATTAGATATTATCAAATCAATGTCGGCGCTGGCTCATGATGGACGGCTCACCCTGATGCGGCGTTTGATACAGGCCGGGCCGGATGGAGTGGGCGCGGGAGAGCTTGGCAAGTTCGCCGATATCGGCGCGACCACGGCATCAGCCCAGCTTTTGGTTTTATCCAACGCCGGACTGGTAAGCTCGAAACGGGAAGGGCGGCATGTGACCTATTTTGCAGATTATACGCGCCTGCGGTCGGTCCTGAAATTCCTGATGCACGATTGTTGTGGCAATCGGGCCGAGATCTGTTGTGGATTGGACGCTGAGGTTTAATCATGAATGCGATTGTGCCGCCAACCCATTTGCTCGATCTCAATCAGACCTGCAACTGCATGCCGATTGATCGCGCTCAGATTGAGCGGAAAATCCTCGAACTTTCCGGTAGTGAAAAACTGACAGCGGAACTGGCGAAACGGGAAAATTATTTCGCGGCGACCGCGGTGTTTGTGTCCCGGGACGATGTGTCGTCGATGATGGCGCAGATCGCGGCCATCGAAAAAGTCGCGAGCCTGCCCGCTTTCCAACAGGCTGTTTTCTCGCGCAACCCAGATCCTGTCTATACCCATCAGCCACAAACCCGCGGCGCGTTCATGGGATATGATTTTCATATCACGGCAACGGGGCCAAGGTTGATCGAAGTGAATTCTAATGCCGGCGGATCCGCGATTGTCAGCAGCATCGAACAGGCCATTGGGCGCGATGTGCAGGGCAGCGAAAACCTGATCCGGCATATGTTTGAACGCGAATGGGTGTTGGCGGGGCTGACCGCCGCGCTCAAAACCATAGCGATTATTGATGCTGACCCCAAGCAACAATTCCATTACCCGGATATGCGCCTGACCGCGGCGGCTTTGCAACGTAAGGGATTTAAGGTCGTCATTGCTGACCCCGGTGAAGTGCGCCGCGACAAAGACGGCCTGTATATCGGCGATACCCGTATCGATTTGATCTATAACCGGTTGACGGACTTCGCGTTGGACGACCCGAAAAACCGGATCATTCGTGACGCCTTTATGGATGACAAAATCGTCCTGACACCCAGCCCGCGCCATCACGCGCTTTACGCCGATAAACGCAATCTGGTATTATGGTCGGATCAAAAACGACTGGAATCTTGGGACGTGTCCGCTGCAGACCGGGCCGTACTCGCGCAAATTCCAACCACCGTCGAAGTCACACCGGAATATGCAGATTGGTTATGGGCCCAGCGCCGTCAATATTTCTTCAAACCCAATGCCGGGTTTGGCAGCCGCGCGACTTACCGGGGCAGCAAGCTTACCAGGAAAGTCTGGGCGCATATTCTGCAAGGGGGCTATGTAGCCCAGAAGTTTATCTCGCCGCCGCTCAGGTTGGTCGAGAGAGACGCGGAAACCGTTTCGCTCAAATACGATGTGCGGGTCTATACCTATGAAGGCCGGGCTCTCTTGCTCGCGGCGCGGGTGTATCAGGGCCAAACTACAAATATGCGCACCGCCGGCGGCGGCTTGGCCCCGGTCATCGTCATGGACGCTCCGGACAGAGCCTGCGCTGTCGAGGCTTAAACCGGCTCATCCCGGAACAGTTTAAAGAAATAGGGCTGGTCCATGCCTTTAAAGTCCATCCAGCCAATGACAGTGTCTTCGTCGATTTTGCGAAAACAATCATTGATCGGTTTGGCATCATAGCACATAGCGGCTGAGAGCTTGCCGCGAAACTCCATCATGCGCAGGCGGGCTTTCGGTTTGCGCGTCGAGGCCAACGGGCTCAGCGGCGGAAACAACACCGGCCCCAACACATCGCGTAAGGGCAGGTGGGTTGCGAGCCGGATCGGCAGCAGGGCTGGGTTAACCGAAAACCGTTTCTTGAAAAGACCCTTGTGGATCAGCGGATGCACATCATCCGGGCCTTTGAACATCTTGCCCCACCAACGCGAGCTCTCAAGCATGCCGTCCATCGGGTGATCCGTATCAATGCCTTCACCGCGCCAATAAAAACCGAGCATTTCGTCAGCCATGATCGGGCCGAGACTATCGAAATATTTGATCGCGTCCGCGGTGGACATGGTTTGGTTTTTGGATTTCGTCATGGCGTCTCTGGTAAAATGAATCTGCACGTACAGCAATCATTGAAAATTTTGCTCATTTAAGGTATAGGGTTGAGGTTCTCTGATGAGGAGACATTTATGAGAACTCTTTCTATTAAAGTATCATGCGCATGCGCCATCGTTGCGGTGGGGCTCGCCGGCTGCCAAACGACGCAGTCAGCTGCACAACAAGACCTAAAAACTGTCGCGCAGTCTGAGGTCAAAAATAAGCCGACCCAAATTGCTGATGTGCAAACGTCCGATAATGGCGAGCTCAAATGCAAGACCGAACGACTGACCGGGAGCCGGCTGGGCAATAAGGAAGTGTGCCTGTCGCAACAGCAATGGGATGATATGCGCGCGTCCAACGCCAATCAATTGCGTGACATGACCTTACACGGTGCGAAAAACTATAAATAGACAGCAAAGCCAGATTTAGGTTGCTCACACGCCGTTGTGCGTGCTGAAACTTAGACGTCCTTAAGGCTGTCGCGCCGCGAAAAACCCCTAAAAAGCAGGGTTTTCTACCGTTAACTGTAAATGCAAGTGAGAATGATTCGCATTTTACTTGATAATCATTCTTAACTGGCTATACAGGGTCTATGATTCATTGCCTATGTAACCAAATTAATACTAAAAAGGTCGACGAGGCCGCAGCGTGCGGTGCGCGGCGCCCGAAATGCGTGCAAGCTCATTTTGGCCACAAGTTTAATTGCGGTAAATGCGCCCAGTCGATCCGCGAACGACTGGCTGAAATCTCCGGGGTCGATTATTTAGAGGCCGCCGAGTAAATTCAGTTTCTTTTTGGTCGCAATACGATTTGTGAATCAGTATACTTAAAATTCAATCTTACACTTAACAGCAGAGTCCCCCTATGCGTGACAATCCCAAGACAATTGAGTTTTTAAATGCGGCCTTGAAAAATGAACTGACCGCGATCAATCAGTATTTCCTGCATTCGCGTATGCTCAAAGACTGGGGCGTAAGCAAGCTGGCTGAGAAGGAATACGAAGAGTCGATCGACGAGATGAACCACGCCGACTGGATCATCGAGCGCATTCTGTTTTTAAATGGCCTGCCGAATTTACAGGATTTGGGCAAATTATATATCGGCGAAACGGTGGAAGAGATCATTGAATGCGATCTCAAGATCGAACACATCGCTATTCCGCTGCTGCGCGACGCGGTCGAGCATTGCGAAAGTGTACGCGATTACGTGACCCGTGATCTGTTCGCCAAAATCCTGACCAGCGAAGAAGAGCATCTGGATTGGCTGGAAACCCAGCAAGAACAGATCAAATTGGTCGGCTTGCAGAACTATATCCAGAGCCAGTCCGAGCCCAACGCCGTGTAATAGTGAGCCTTAGGTTTGCGCCGAGGATGCCGAACGATTTCTGACCTGCCAGGCCAGGCTGATATTGAGCATATCGACGAGGATGTGCAAAACGATCGCGGGCCAAAGCGATCCGGAGATCAGGACCATGATCGTCGTCACGGCGCCGAAGACGGCGACTTGAATAAGACCCGCCTTACTTTGATATCGGTGCAAAAACACAAATAGGCAAACCGACAGGGCACCGGCAATCCACGGATCAACGAACAGGGCAAAGGCCCAGATCAGATACCCCCGGAATATGATCTCTTCGGTGATGCCCGCCGTGATCGCGACGAGCATGCTGAGCCGGTATTCGTTTTGGGTTCGGGGCATCAAGAGCGCCGTATGTTCCCCAACGTCCGCCAGTTGTTTTTTGACACTTTCGCGGGCTTTCTCTCTCGTCATCACCTGGTAAAGCTGCACAGCACTGAACAGAATTCCTGCCGCTGCAAGCCCCCATGCTATCATTGTCGGCATGTCCAGTTGATGGCGAAACCCGAGCTCGCTTAACGGGCGCTCAAGCCAAATCCAGACCAGGCCAATGGCCGCTGTCAGACCCCAAAGCTGTAAGATCGTGACCGTATATGACGAGATACGGAGGTTGGGTTCATGACGGATTTTTTCCACGGGATGTCGTTTTAAAGACACCGCGCTGTAAATTGGCCAGACAACAATAATCAGAAATAGAACGAACAGATCTGCACTGCTCAATCCATTCAATCTTTCTAAACTCATTTACCTAACTTTCTGTCCTGGCGTAATAGGCCCCGTCTACAAATCCTTCTGTGGGCAGATCAGGAATTTCGAGCCCGTAGCTTTAGCATTATATTTGGCGACAATGTCCGCGTCCAATGCCTCGGAAAGAGAGATCTCGTCGGTGTAATGACTGGCGAAAGTAGTTTTGAGCTCTTTGGCAACGCGGGTGCGCAGTTTCATACCGACTTCCATGCCGACCTTGGCCAGGAAGTTTGGCAACAGCCACCCGCCGACACCCCAAGCCATGCCATAGCCGCGTGTCAGCACGGTCGGACTGACATCAAGCCCGCCATACAGATACACCTGCTTGTGTTTAATCGACCCATAGATCGAGTAGGCGCCGGGTGTACGGGCTGCTGCCGCTTCCATGGCGCTCAGGATCGTTGAGGCGAGATCACCGCCACCGGTGGCATCAAAGCCGAGCGTCGCGCCGGTCTCGTGAATAGCGTCGGTCAGGTCTTTCATGAATGTGTCGGAACTGGAATTGACGATATATTTCGCGCCCAGGCCTTTCAAGATATCCACCTGTTCCTGGCGACGGACAATATTGACCAGATCAACGCCGTCGGCCTGGCAAATTTTGTTGAGCATCTGCCCGAGATTGGACGCCGCTGCCGTGTGGACAATCGCCGTGTGATCTTCAAGCCGCATGGTTTCCAAAAACGAAAGCGCGGTGAGAGGATTGACGAAACTCGACGCGCCGTCTTTGGCCGTACAATCCGACAAAAGCGGCATCACCATGGCTGCAGGCAGGCAGCGATACTGCGCATACATGCCGCCGCCCATGACGGCCACGGTTTTGCCCATCAGGCTTTGCGCGTAGTCACTGTCACCGGCCGCGACCACGGTGCCGGCACCTTCATTGCCGACGATCAAATCCTGACCGACACGTGCCTTCATTACGGCCATGCCCTGCGGCGAGACCGGCGCGGTGAGGACGGTGTCAGCGCCGGAACCCTCTGAGCTGGCCTTGGCCATATTGGTCCAGCCAAACATCACACCGTGGTCGGACGGGTTGATCGGAGTGGCTTCGATGCGCACAACAATCTCGTCCGACTCAGGGACCGGCATGTCGCGGTCGCGCAATTTCATGGTCAGCTTGCCATTCTCGGAGACGGTTGAAATCATTTGTTTGTAAGTAGTAGGCAGGGACATAATTGGCTCCGAAGGTTTGGTGGGATTAAGAATAGGTCTTGTAGCTGGTTAATTAGTGCCTGTCATGGACAAAGCACCAAATCGAAGGGCGCATTGATTTGGCAGTTTCTTATGACACCATCCGCTTGATGGCATCTGCGTGTTTGTCGATAAAGTGGTGTTTGAGCGCGCCGAGCACGTGCGCTCCGAGAATTATATATACGAGGTATTGCAACAGATATTTGTGAAACAATCCCCAAATTATATAAGCGTCGCTCTTGGGAAGAAAAGGCTCCAGTTTCAAGGTGAAGATATAAGAAGCGTATCCGTGAAAACTGGTCATAACATAACCGGTCACCGGAACAGCAATCATCAAAATGTACATCAGAATATGAACCGAGTGTGCGAGCTTACGCTCTTTGGGTTTTAGAGAGTGGTCGAGTGTGGGGCGCGTTGATCGGTGGTTCCAGATCAGTCGAATTATCACTAGTCCCAAAAGAATAAAGCCGATCGTTTTATGCATGACACTGTACTCGGTTCGGAACCACACATTTTCGGGAATCATGGAAGCGAAGATACCTGTTGGGATCATGAATATGAATAATATTGCTGTCGTCCAATGAAATATTCGCGAAACCCGCCCGTAACGGCTCGCTTCATTCTTGCTAGGGAGGTCAAGAACACTGCCGTGATTTAATTGGCGATTGGCCACGATCAATAGAAATAGCCCGCTACAGAATGCGACGATCATTTGCATCCAAAGCAATGCGGGTTTCCACGCATCCATGGGAACCTGAAACTCCTTTGGGTTTTGGATGACGCCGGTTCCCAATACCGCACCAAACCACGCAACAATTCCGAAGCAGGCAAGGGCGGATAAGCTCGTTCCCAGCGCCCGTGCTTTTGGTTTTGCATGATTAAGAAGCCAGGCGATCAAAAATGCAGTCATAATAATCGCAAGCGTTATCACGCTTTCAAAATGAGGGAGCCACCCATCGGGTGTCGAGGGGCTTACTGCTGTGGCTTGAACGATCAAGAGCGTCATATTGCATCCATTTGATTCACATTATTGTTGTCGTAATAGGTATATTAAGTGCTATATTCATGGGAATAGACCGATTTAGCGAATATGAATTGTCCAAAAGGCAATAATAAGGGCAGTGAAGTGGATAAGTTACGAGCCATAAAATATTTTTTGAAGGTTGCTGAAACCGGGAGCTTTTCGCGAGCAGCTAAATCGTTTGGTGTGCCGGTTTCATCCGTATCAAGACGGATACAGGACCTCGAAACCGAATTGGGCGCTGTTTTGTTTCAACGGTCCACGCGCCACGTGAAATTAACCGAATTGGGTGCTCTTTACAGAGATCAGGTTAGTCCCGCCGTCACAGCAATGAATGATGCCAACGAGGTCATCAAGCACCATGCCGATACGCCGTCCGGGATATTACGGATCACGGCACTGCCCGGATTTGGGCGGTTCCGGCTTCTTCCCGCATTGCGGAAGTTAAAAACTCTTTATCCGGGTATAATTCTCGATGTCGAATTGACAGATAAAGTTGTCAGTCTGGCCGAAAACCAAGTCGATATTGCGTTTCGCGCGACGGCATCGCCGCCCGAACGATCGGTTGCACGAAAAATTTCAAACAACACATTTATTCTCGTGGCCTCGCCTCAGTATTTGCAAAAACATGGTATTCCGCGAACCGCCGCTGATTTGCAAAACCATCAAACCTTGCTCTATCGTGGCCCCAATAGCCTGCTATATTGGCAAGTCAAATCAGAGAAGGGTTGGGCCGAACTCCGCAATCCAGTCGCTTACATATCAAATGATGGGGAAGCTCTGGTTGAAGAAGCCCGCGCTGGATCAGGGATTGGATTGATCCCCGATTGGGGCGTAGCCGATGACCTCGCCTCCGGAGCCCTGGAGCAATTAGAATTGGAAGACGCCGTGGTTTCGGTTTCGAGAAATCAGAATGCGGGGCTTTATCTCGTTTATCACCGTCCTAAATACAGTATCCAAAAAATTCGTCTAGCAGTCGATTTTCTATTGGACGAACTCACGGATAGAGAAAAGGCGTAGCCGCTGGTGATGGCGGGAACTACTGAAAATACCGACTAGTCCTCGCGCATGCCAACGAATAGGGCGATGACGCCGATCATGCCGCAATAGCGGAAAGCTGCCTGCAACGATGCGTCCCGGAGCACATCGGAGCGCCACAGCTCAAACCAGGTTTCTGCAATCACGATCCAGCCTGCGAAAAGCATGAACATGGCGACCCCACATCCGGTCAACGCCCAGTAACTGGCGCGATGGAATACCGCTGCGTCGGCTTTGCGGGCGCCCCACATTTTCCATGCACCCAAGAAACACAGAGCCGCCGTCAGCAATTTCAAGAAGGGAATAAGCACCGCGCCGATCATGATAATGACGGTGTTGCTGGTTGCCCGCCAATGGGCGAGACTTTCCTCAAAGGTCACCATTGATGTGGTTGCTTCAACCGCACCTTTGGTTCCCTCCCAGTCATCAAAATTTCCAAAAGCCCCAAGCGTCCCCCACATGGCGACGGATAAAATCAACAATATTTTCACGATGCGGTGCATGTCGTAACCCCCCGGTTTAAATGCGCTGCGGTTTGTCAAAGCCATTTGCTTGCTTCAGCGCACAGCCACACTAACGCACATGCCGCAATATGTCTTTGAGAAAGCGGAGGTTCGGCGCAATAAATACCGATTAAGTCAAAAACACGGTCAGCCAGACCGCGATCACGATCAGGATCAGGCCGGGGGCTACTCGCCAGATAAACGCCTTGTTATTGCTGCCGAGAGCGGCGACGAGTTTGGATACCGTATTGGTGGTGATGGCGGCAACAATCGGAATTCTCCCGTCGACCGAAGTTATTTGTTCTGTCGAGACCAGGCTGGCGATTGCGGCGGCCGGGGCATGGGTGTCGGCCAGGCCGCTAACCGCAGTCCCAACCAGCACGCCGGATGATCCGAATTTATTGTTGAGCAGCACGGTGATGATCAGCACAACCGAAACCAGCACCGCCAACATTAAGGCGGCGCGCAGATCAAACACCCGCGCCTCGACCTGTTCGGCGACGTCACCGTCGGCCAGCACCCGGCGCATAAACAAGGCGCCGTATAAAATCGCGGTCGCGCCGCCGACAAATAGGATCGGCCACATGGCAATCGCCATCGGCACGCTGATGGCGATGAGAATGATGCCGAGTTGTATAAAGGTAGAAACGGATGAAAACGCGGCTCCGGTCACTGCCGGATTAAGATTTTTCGGCGTGTCTCGTGATAGGGTGCCCATGGACATAATCGTCGCGGTACTGGAGGCAAAGCCCGAGGCAAACCCGACAAAAGGCAGTCCGAGCTTCTCGCCCAAAATGCGCGTGCCGATATGGCCGAACGACCCGACCGCCATGACCAGCACGACCAGGGCCCAAATGCTTTTCAGATTAAGGGCGCCAAGCGGGTCGAGCGGTTTGTCCGGCAAGATCGGCCAAACCACCAGAGCGGCAGCGGCGAAGATCAAGGCATCGCGAACTTCATATTCGCTCAGCTGATCGCGGGCAAAAACATGCAGGATATTTTTTGATGCCAGCAGGACGGCAGTGATCACCGCCAGGGCCACAGCCAGCTGGGCGTCCGTGACCGAAAGCGCGCCCAAAAGCAATGTCAGGACAATCGCGATGTCGGCCGAGATACTGGATTCTTTGTCGCGAGCTTGGAAATTCGACATGATGGCGAATGTGCCGACCAACGCCAGTGCTGCCACCAGGATATAGGGATTGCCGAACATCTGGCACAGCGCCCCTAAAAGTGCGACCAGGGTAAAGGTGCGAATGCCACCTGGCGCCCGGTCATCGCCGGCATGCTTCTGGCGTTCGCGCACAACCCCGATCAAAAAACCGATACCGAGGGCGGCAATCAGGGCCATGATTTGCGGCGTGATGGTTTGCATGCGCTTTACACTTTCACTGTGCAATCCCGGTGCAGGCCGGATGAAAAATTCAACATCATGGGCGAGTATTGGCAAATCACGCTTGGGCCGTTTTGTCGAAGATCAAATTTTAGGCGGGTTGGCGGTTGAGACATCACCCCCTTCCGATCGCCCCGTTGGCGAACGGGGTCCATCTGGAATGTCTCATCTTACAGAATGTTATGTTCATAAAAATTCGGTGAAACGTTAGCATCAACCATGGATCCCGTCCGCCGACGGGACAGTCGGACTAAGGCGCGGAGCTTATGCTGCCCACTTCCATCACAAACCAAGTGGAAAACCAGAACTGGTTCTTGGTGGCGACACCACCCCTGCCGATCGCCCCGTTGGCGAACGGGGTCCATCTGGAATATTTCCGTTCGTAATGTGTCATCCTTATCAAATCTGGATGAAACTTTAACATCTAAAATGGATCCCCCTCCGAGTGTTTTTGAAGAAAACGCGAGGGTGGATGAGCGGGGTGGGGGAGTGTACTAATGCGCCTCCATTCCTTCATAAACCATGTAGAAGACCAGAACTGGTTCGCGGTTGAGACATCACCCCCAGCCGATCGCCCCGTTGGCGAACGGGGTCCATCTGAAATGTCTCTGTTTGCACAATGATATATTTATTAAAACTCGATAACATGTTGGCATAAAAATGGATCCCGTCCTCCGACGGGACAATCGGATTAGAGGTTTGACCTTATGCTCCTGCGGTCCCGCACGAAACGGTTGAAAGTCAAAATTTATGACTGTGAGGAGTGTGGCCTTGAAAAGGAATAATGATTAAACCTTATTTGCGTCTTGCAATAATATTTGGACGCTCATATTCATCGGGCTATATCCAATTCCTTCGCCGCTTTTTGTTTCATCCGTAACCCCGGTAAGCCCGCCCATGTTCTTATTTCTGAAAAGCAATGGTCGGTGGATTGCCGGTGGGTTTATCCTCACCATGTTTTCCTCGTTTGGACAGACGTTTTTTATCGGTCTGTCGGGTGAAGAACTGCGCAGTAAGTTCTCGCTGACCGACGGTGAATTCGGCCTTCTATATATGGTGGCGACATTGGCCAGTGCGCTGACATTGCCGTGGCTGGGCCGCACGCTTGATTTTATGCCGGGATGGAAGGTGGCGCGTTTCGTCATCCCGTGCCTCGCTGCTGCCTGTTTGCTGACAGCATTTGCGCCGAGTGTCCTCATATTGGTCCTGGCAATATACTTTCTGCGCCTGTTTGGCCAGGGCATGATGAGCCACACAGCCTTGACTGAAACCGGACGATGGTTTGCCCAAAACCGTGGGCGGGCTATGTCGCTGCTGGTGCCGGGCTATCAGGTCGGGCAAGCGGTTCTGCCGGTCACCTTTACCATTATTGCCCTCAGCCTGGGTTGGCAGGCGGCATGGGTCGGCGGCGCAGTAATCCTGCTTTTCTTCGCGTTCCCCGCGGTCATTTTATTGTGGCGGGTCGAACGGACGCCACAATCCGATTTGCCGTCGGCCGACGCGTCACGAACAGCCCGGGACTGGACCCGCGCAGAAGTGATCCGCGATCCTATGTTTTATGCCGTGTTGACCGGCGTTCTGGCGCCGCCATTTATCGGTACCACGATCTTTTTTCATCAGGATTATTTTATCGAGTTCAGAGGCTACAACCCGCTGGTATTTTCCGGCGCGTTTCCGTTGATGGCCATCACAACCGTGGTATTCGCCTTGCTTTGCGGCCAGCTGGTCGACCGGTTTGGCTCGCTTCGTCTCCTGCCTTACTTTCTTATCCCGCTTGCCCTGTCCAGTCTGGCAGCGGGCGTGATCGCTCCGGTTTGGGGCGTGTATGTTTTCATGTTTTTGATCGGCATCAGTTATGGATTTTCGACGACATTGGTCGGTGCGCTCTGGCCGGAAATGTACGGTATTAAAAACCTCGGCTCCATCCGCGCGATAATCGTCGCCGCCGGCGTATTTGCCAGCGCGCTTGGGCCGGGTATCACAGGACTTCTGATTGATCTGGGCATTGCGCTCCCCACGCAAATGCTGTGGATGAGTGGTTGGTGTGTGCTCGCTTGTCTAACCCTTACTCGGGTTGCGCCGCAACTTCGCCACAGAAACAGTTTCTAGATCTCCTCCAACTCAAACGTCAGGCCCGAATGTGCGGTCAGGCGTTTGATCAGCTTGTCACCCATGAGCGTGGCCGGAGTCCAGAACCCGCCTTTGGTTTTTTTCGGGATGTCTTGTGCGAGACAGGCGCCCGCTTGCGCCAGCATTTTTGCCGTCGAGCCATAGCCCGGATCGCGGTCACCTGTGACCCGGCATCTGATCTTGTCGCCGTCAGGTGTGGTTCCCAAAAACACGAGATCGAAACTGCCTTCGTGCTGGGCCTTCGGACTTGGACCCTCACCCGGTTTGGGAAGGACGATGTTTTCGAGGAACCAGCGCGTTGGCGGTACGGCCAGCCCCATCATGAGACCACCCATGCCCCAACTTGCGGCGCGCGCCATGCTTTTGCCGCGCCCGCCTTTGCCGGTCACCATGGCCTCTTGATATTTGAAATCCGTGCCATAGCTATTGCCGCTCAGCGCGTTGGAGCGATGCACGACGCGGGCATTGATCGCTTCCATAATGAACGGCGCTGTCCATGCGCCGTATTCTTCGTCATAGGCTGTTTTCACATTGTGTTGGCGTACCGTGAATTTATGATCGGTAGGGCACAGGCTGTACGGGTCTTTCAGTTGGCGGCGCAGCTCCGCATTTCCCGACGCCTCCTTGACCATATTGATCATGCTGGCGATGGTCCCACCGGACGCGCCGCCCTTCATTTTCGCGACCCGCATATCAATGCGGTTGCAGGTCTGTCCGAATTTCTTCTGCGCATGCTTTTGCAGGAAATGCACACCCAGATCAGACGGGATTGAATCAAAGCCGCAGCAATGGACAATGCGCGCGCCGCTTTTCTTGGCGGTGTCTTCGTGCCGTTCCTGCATTTTGCGGATCCATTGCGGTTCCCCGGTGAGATCACAATAATGGGTGTCGGACTCGGCGCAGACTTTGACCAACGTGTCCCCGTAAAGCGCATAGGGGCCAACGGTTGAAATGACGACATTTGTGCGGGCACACATGGCTGTCAGCGCTGCCTCGTCTTTGGCGTCCGCCGTGATGATTTCAATATCCTTGAGGCCCGTATCGGCGCTGAGTTTTTCAAGCTTTTCTTGCGACCGTCCGGCGATCGCCCATTTTATCGCGCCGTCGTCAAATTGCTCATGCATATAGCGGGTCATGATCTGCCCCACAAAACTGGTCGCGCCATAAACAATGATATCGAATTTTTTCTGCGCCATGGGAACCTCGGTTTTTCTGGTTTTTATATGTAGGGATTAACATGGGTCGCCAACCCTGTCACGTGTTCACACCAACGTATATCGCCAATCTTCTAATGCTGGACACAAAAACGAAAACCCTTATGTTGATGTCCATAAGGGGGAGGGCGCTCAGTGGTATTACGCAATATTTCAAGATATGCGAAAGACCAAAACCGGTTCGCGATGGCAAAACACGTGCCTTCCGATCGCTCGAGCGTTTCACTGAAACGCGTGGTTGGCGAACGGGGTCCATCTGGAATGTCTCGGCTTGCAAAGCGTTTTGTCTATCTAACCTCGGTGCAACAGCAATATCTAAAATGGATCCCGGCCGTGGCCGGGACGATCGGAGAGGAATGGAAAGTATAATAATGCTGCTCTGTTCCCTGACAATACACGTTCCTTATCACGTCATTGCCGCCCCTGTGGCGGCAATCCAACCCTGTTGTTTTCCGTCGCACTTCGGGAAGCTGCTGAGACCAGAGTTGGATTACCCACCTAAAGTGGGTAATGACGGTTTTGGGGAGATGTTGTAATGCTGCTGCGGTCACTCACAAAACACGTGAAGGATCAAAACTGGTTCGCAGTCGCGCTCGACTTTTTCATCGTCGTCGCGGGTATTCTGATCGCATTTCAGATCACGAATTGGAATGAGGCGCGGCAACTAAAAGTTAGTGAGCTTGATTATCTGCAACGGTTGCACAGCGATATAGTAGAGCTGACGGAACGCCGTTCGAGATATACATTATCCCGTCCGATTATGTCTGAAACCCTTAAAGACATCGCGCAATTTTTGAATGGGGATAGCAAGGATCTTTCTTCGGCAAAGGCTCAAATTCGCATAATATTTCCGGAGGATGGAAGGAATGAGCGTGCCGAATCCTCCTTGTGTAATATGATTGACTGGTCAGCAGCTATGACCATACCGCCGTCGGATCTCCCCACGGCCTTGGAGTTGCTGTCCGCAGGCCGTGTCAATGACATCAGCTCTGAGGACGTGCGGACTCGCCTCTTATCGTTCAGCCAGGAAATCGCTCGTAGCAATGGTTTAATATCAATAGTGCAGAGCCAAACAATTCAACCTTCTGATAAGTTTCCCGACCTTTTTACAATTCGATATGAAGAGCGTTATGATACTGGAGGGCTTCCTCGCCCGAAATATACGTGCAACTACGCGGCGATGAAAGAGAATGCGGCCTTCCTCAATATGTTGAGCAAAAATAACATAAATTTCGCCCAGTATACGTTCTCAGGCGTCTTACCCGCCAGCGAAAAACTCGATGAACTGCACGCGAGCGTCGACAAAGTCCTCGGCATTGACCACACGGTGGAGGAGACCAAATAATGCTGATACGTTTTCTGACAAAACACGTCAAAGACCAAAACTGGTACGCGAAAAACACACCAATCTTCCGCTCACCCCCGCGGCGGCGGGGGCCCATCTGGAATGTCTCTGCTTGCAAAATGTTATCCCTGTCAAACCTCGGTGAGATTTTGACATCTAAAATGGATCCCCACCTCCGTGGGGATGAGCGGGCGGGGGGGTGATCTAATGCTGCTCCAATCCCTGACAAAACATGTTCCACCTTTCGTCATTGCCGGGCCTGTCCCGGTAATCCAACCCTGTTGTTTTCCGTCGTACAATAGGAATCGTGTAGGCCCAGAGTTGGATTACCCCGACGAGCGGGGTAATGACGGAATGGACGGAGTTAACTAATGCTGCTGCGTTCCCTCACAAAACATGTACGTGACCAAAACTGGTTTGCGGTTTTTCTTGATTTTTTCATCGTCGTTGCCGGAATCCTCATCGCATTCCAGGTTACCAATTGGAATGAAGAACGGGCCGAGCGTCGGGCTGAATTTGGCTATCTCGATACTTTGGAACAGGATACCAATGAGTCCCTTATTGAAATTGCAGAAATTACTGCGAAAGCCGAAATCCAAGAAAAAGCCCGCGAAACTTTGTATGAGTATAGCATCGGAACACGATCCAAACTTGATCCGGATAAAGCGGTTGAGCTGATCGAGGCGGCCCTCTGGTCATTTCCATCCGTCGAAATCAGGCAAACGACCTTCGAAACCCTGCAAGGGTCCGGCCGTCTCGGAATATTGGCCAACGAAGATCTTGTGACGGCATTACAGGAAATGGCGGCGTTAGTAGAAGAAACAGAAACTGAAAAACAACATGAATTGTACGCGTTGGAGCGGTTTGGCGATCCCTTGTTATATGACCATGTGGAGTTGGCGAAGATTATGGGCAAACCGGGTCTCACTGATTCGGTTGTTCGGGTCCCTTGGTTGAAAGAGTTGCCGAAAATTGAAGAAATTCCAGCAGTATTCAAGACTTTGCAGTTTCGCAATTCGCTTCTGATGCGTTCTGCACTGACCAATGAACGCAAAGCGACGTATGAACGCATGCGGCTCAAATACATCGAAATCGGCGCGCTTATCGATGATCGTCAACAAGAGTTGGGTGTTGACTAACTAACGATGTTTTTAGTGGATCACTGAGCCCGGAAGCGAATAGATCGGTACCGTGGCGGCCATCGGGTCGAGCCGGATGTAGAGCGCCAGGACAACCGCGAGGGCCAGGCCGACAAGCGCCAGCATTTTGGCGCGGCTTTTGGTCAGGCCCTGCCAGAACGGAAGCAGCGCCATGACGGCGATGGCGGCTGTCAGGATGGCCACCGGTAGCATGGTCGGCCCGACGCCCAGCAACAGCAAATGCCCGAGCATGATCATATACCCGACCACGAGAGCGGCGAGCAAGGCGGCGACCCAAGGGATCAAGGCATTGTCCGGCCAGCGGTGACGGGCATAGGCAGGCACGACACACATCAGCAATGACAGGGAAATGAAATAGGTCGCGGTCGGGGCCAAGGCTTGCCCGGCGAACCCGATGAGCAAAATCGGAAAAGCCGCGCCGAGAAATTTGTCGAACCCATATTTTGATGTCCCGAAAAACCCGATGGCCAGCGCCAGACCTGCCAGGATCGCCACCACTTCCAGTTTCGGGATCGCGGCCAGCCGGTCGTAATAATTGGACCCCGCATTGGCACCGGACAGCCAGTTCAGGGCATACAAGACGGCACCGCCAACAACCAAAAAGCTGACCATGCGAACAGCACCGTTGAAAAAGTCCGCGCGCCGTTGTTTGAAATTGGCGAAGACGGTGAAACACAGCGTCGTGCTAATTAAAAACAGCCAGCCCAGTGCAGGTGGGTAGATGATGGTGAAAAATCCGAACACATCAAAAAATGTGGCGTCGCGTTTCTGGGCAGGGAAATCGATTGCCGCGAGCAGGGCGCGGGTCAGATCCAGCCCTTGCGAACCCATATGCTGAAGCGTGCGTTCTTCGAGCGCATCGGCGTCAATTTTCGGCGAATGATACAAACCGGCCCGGCCGATATGGGCGAAATTATAGGCGACGTAATCCTTTTCCAATGCCGGGGTCAGGTCCGTGTCGTTGGGAAGCGCATTGTAAACATATATCGACAGCGATGAGGCGCTCGGCTGCTTGACCGACTTGGCATAGAGCGCGGCCGCATTGCCATTATTGGCTGAAGTCTGGAACATATTAGTGGTGCCGCCACCGCCCCTTGCTTCAAAGTTCAAGACCGCGCCAATGGTGTCCGCCATCGGGTTATCCCTGAAAAAGTTTTCGGCCCCGACCAGCCCGACCTCTTCGGCGTCAGTGAACAAGACAATCACATCACGCGCCGGTTGGCTATCCAATTTGATCGCACGAATAATCTCGAGAATACTGGCGACGCCGATGGTGGCATCAGCAGCGCCCGGGGACTCCCACACCGTGTCATGGTGCGCCATGAGCAAGAGCGCCGGCTTGGAGCGATCAACACCCTGCATGACCCCAATGATGTTGACAATGGTTTGCTCGGTCTTGGACTCGCCCTTCCACCGGTTCAGCCGTTTCAGGCCCAGCTCGTCGATTTGCGATTCCGATGTGCTGACCTCAAGCCCAAGCTCTATGAGGCGGGTTTGTAAATAGGCGCGCACCTTGGCGTTTTCCGGCGTGCCGGTCGGATGCGGCTCGGCGGCGATGATGCGCACATCTTGCATGGCCCGTCCCGACGAGAATTGATCGGCAGGAGCATCTTCGGATAATGGCGTAGGCGGCAGGATCGCAACGATGGCCAAAATAATCCCGATAACCAAAACTGCGAAAAACTTACCCCATTTGCCCATGATGAACCCCCGACATATTATTATCGGCGGACTGTGTCGGAAACGAATTTCCTTGTCAAATTATCGTCGTGATTTGTGCTAATTAATGCCGGCGGCCTTGAGCTGGGCCGGGAGCTTGCCGGTGAGCCAAGAGAAAAACATTTTGTAATCCCCGATCAACGACCACAGCGGATAGGTGAAGGTGGCGGGCTTGTTCTTCTCGACAAAGAAATGTGCCGGCCAGGCAAATCCGTACCCGGCAAAGGGAATTGCCAACAGCCAGAGCGGGTGCACAAAAATGCCCAATCCCAACATGACGAAAGTGAGGGAAGTGCCCATATAATGCATCTGCCGGCATTTCGGGTCGGCATGCTCGCCCAGGTAAAACGGATAAAATTCCTCAAAGCTCTGGAATTTGTCATTGCGGTTTGTGGTATCGCTCATTTGCATCCCCTGATTTACGCAGGGTAAGTATAGCAAAGATACCGGTTTTTTGAAGAGCGAATTGGCGGTGTCCGATCCGCATGGCTGAACGGACTTTCACGCCCGGGATATCAGTGTCCTCCCTAACTGATATCCCGGACGCTAAGTTTATCCGACTTTGGTTTTTGCCTCGTTGTGATAAACCGTCAGGACGGGAATATTTGCGTCGCTGACGAATTGGCTTACCAAGTCTTCAATGCAGGCCTCCTTGGTCATGACATCTCCCTCCGGTGTTACGCTTCGGAATTTGCACGCTTTTTTGGCCTTTCGCTGAAATTTTTTATAGACTGTCTGGACACCGTTTTCGCTGGTCAGTTCAACTTTTTTGAATCTGACTTTTATCTCTCTATCCTGAATCTCGGACGCGAATGTCGGCGTTGAGAACAGCATAGCGACAGTTGCAAAAGCGGCGGCAATATTGACTCGTTTGTGAGAACGGGCCAAAAGTTTATTGTGTTGAGTAAGCATTGGGAGTTCCTTTCTTTAATGCTTGTTGACACATAGCGGCAAGGTGGCAGCCTTGCCGCAACTTATGTGTGACATGGTTTTGCCACGTCACAGCTTTTCATTGCGTTGGAAATCTCGTCAAGCCAAGAAAAAACCGACAGGTCTGCTGAGCTTAGCCTACCCTGCACAATATCAAGGCGTCAGATATTAATATTTGCCCGGATTTTCATCGGATTTTTAACGGCAAGCCGTACATTTCCCTCGATACCAGTCTGTTAAATCAGCTGTTACGGGACAATATAATTTAATGATCACTGCGATTTTCAATGCAAATGATACTTTCATGCAATAAAAAACGCGGATCATGCCCAGGTGGTGGGTACGGACGGGCTTAATCGCCAAATATTGGTCTGCCTACATAAGTAATTCTTGATATATGTCCGTTTGACCGTGTTGCCCAATCATATAGTATGCTGGAGATGGATCATCATGACCACACACATTGCTCCACTGGTGCGGGCAAAACAGATCAAGCGAACACCGAATTTGATTTAATCCCGATCGGATATACTGGCACGGTTTGGACCTGCCCCATGCATCCGCAGGTGCGCCACGTCAAGAATGACGGATGTCCGATTTGCGGCATGGCGCTGGAGCCGGAAACAGTAACCATTGGCGCACAGGACGACAGCGAATTGCGGGACATGACGCGGCGTTTCTGGGTCAGCGCCTTGTTCGCTGTGCCGTTATTTATTTATGCAATGGGGGATATGATCCCGGGCCAGCCATTCAAACAGCTGATACCCGAAGGCTTTGCCAATTGGGGACAATTGGCATTGGCTCTGCCTGTTGTATTATGGGGCGCTGCCCCGTTTTTCCAGCGCGGCTGGAAATCCTTGCGAACGCGCCATCTTAATATGTTTACCCTGATCGCCTTAGGCGTCGGCGTCGCTTTTTTCTACTCTGTAATCGCGACCATTGCGCCCGGACTGTTCCCGAGTTCGTTTCGCAGTCATACCGGCAATGTGCATGTGTATTTTGAGGCAGCCGCCGTTATCACGACCCTGGTCCTGTTGGGACAGGTCTTGGAATTGCGGGCCCGCTCGTCAACCTCCGGCGCGATCCGGGAATTGCTGGAATTGGCACCGCCGACCGCCCGCATTATCCGCGCCGATGGTCGCGAAGAAGAAATTGCTCTGGAACAGGTGCAGACGGGCGACAGTTTGCGGGTCCGGCCCGGTGAAAAAATCCCGGTCGACGGCGAGGTGGTCGAGGGACGCTCAAGCGTTACGGAAGCCATGGTCACCGGCGAGCCGATCCCGGTCGAGAAACACGATGGCGAAATGCTGACCGGTGGCACAGTCAACGGCACCGGGACACTGGTCATGAAAGCCTTACGGGTTGGAGAAGATACATTACTGGCCCAGATCGTACGCATGGTGTCAGAAGCGCAACGGTCGCGGGCGCCCATCCAGAAACTGGCCGACACGGTGTCGGGATATTTCGTTCCAGCTGTCGTCGCGATTGCGATCATCACTTTTTTTGTCTGGGCCATATTCGGGCCGCAGCCCGCTATGGCCTTTGCCATCGTCAACGCCGTCGCGGTTTTGATCATCGCCTGTCCCTGCGCCCTCGGCCTGGCCACACCGATGTCGATTATGGTGGGCACCGGAAAAGGCGCAGCCAACGGCATCTTGATCAAGAACGCCGAGGCGTTGGAGACTTTGGAAAAAGTTGATACGGTCATTGTTGATAAAACCGGAACCCTGACCGAGGGCCGTCCTCAATTGGTCACCGTCAATCCGGTGAAGGGGCTGACCGAGTCGGCGCTGCTTGCTGCGGTCGCAGCCGTTGAACTGGCAAGTGAACATCCGCTCGCAGAAGCCATCGTTTCGGGAACGCGCGAGCGCGGTATCGACTTCAGCGCGGCCTCGGATTTTCAATCGGTTACCGGCGAAGGCGCCGAAGGCAGTGTCGGCGGAAAAGCCGTTGCCATCGGCAATCATAAAATGATGCGCCGGATCGGCGTGTACGATGAAACGCTCGCCGACGCAGCGGAAACTTACCGCGCACAAGGCCAGACCATTATGTTCGTCGCGATTGATAATCAGACCGCCGGGCTAATCGGTGTCGCTGATCCGATCAAGCCGACAACTGCCGAGGCGATTGCCCGTCTTCACGCGGACGGCTTGCGGGTGGTGATGTTGACCGGTGACAGTGCCGGCACGGCGAAGGCGGTCGCGGACAAGGTTGGTATTGATGAGGTGCATGCGGACGTTTCACCGGCAGATAAAAACCGGATTGTCCGGGAATTGCAGGCCGCGGGTGCACGGGTCGCCATGGCCGGGGACGGGATTAATGACGCGCCCGCCTTGGCGCAGGCCGATGTCGGAATTGCCATGGGGACGGGGACCGATGTGGCCATGGAAAGCGCCGGCGTTACCTTGGTCAAAGGTGATCTTATGGGGATCGCAAAAGCGCGGAAGTTAAGCCGCGCAACCATGGGCAATATCCGACAAAACCTGTTCTTCGCCTTTATCTATAATGCGCTGGGCGTGCCGGTCGCAGCCGGGGTGCTCTATCCGGTGTTTGGCTTATTGCTGAGCCCGATGATCGCCGCCGCCGCCATGAGCCTGTCATCGGTTTCCGTCATCACCAATGCCCTGCGCCTGCGACGGCTGAAGCTGTAACCGTCATTCGCCTGGGACGACATTCCGGCATGATCGACGCTTGGGTTTATTAGGTGTGGAATGGGCCGGAAATTTCAAATATGAGCCCGTCGCGCGATCGCCCTGTGGTGCCGCGTTGCGAACTGAAATACAGTTTCTTCCCGTCCGGCGAAAACGCCGGGCCGGCAATTTCGGATCTGTCATGCCCGATCAGTTGAACGATTGGCGCAACCTTGCCGGACTTGGTCAAGGCAACAATCTGAAGATCGCCCCCGTCCTCGCTGATGATCGGCTCCCCGTCCAGCGTTAAGCCAATATTATCGACGCCACTTAGAACTGGAGACGGTGAGGATGCAAATTCATATAGGGTTGAAAGCGCATTGGAGACGGTGTCATAGGACCAAATGACATTGTCGCCTTTGGTGGCGAAGATGACTTTTCCGCCAAAGTAAACAATGCCTTCACCGCCATTAAAACGGGTCGCGCTTACCACTTGCTTTCGCGTCGGCGTGGTACGGGCCAATGGGTCGGGGACAAGCTGCCAGTCAATCGAATAATCAGCCGGATTGACGACAGCGATTTGAAGCTGCCCGGCTGAAAAATCCGCAAAGCCGTCGGCGGTTAACTGGTCTGGTACAAACCGGTACAGTCCACCGTCACGTCGGTCTTCGGTCATATACAAGATATCGGTGTCGGTATCATACGCGACGGCCTCATGGGCAAATGATCCCAATTGCGGATAGACCTGAGCCGCTTTACTATTCAGCGGGTCGCATTCCCAGACCTGGCCGTCTGAAAATTCTTCGCACGACATCCAGCTACCCCAGGGCATAGCGCCCCCGGCACAATTGCTTGTCGTGTCGGACAGGATGGAATAGGCATCGACGACATTCGCATGCGCGTCAAATACCAAAGCACCAACACCGCCTGACCGTCTGGAAACTTCACTGTTGGAAACATAGACCCAGCCATTGTTCGCCAATTCAAATACGGCGCCGCCGTCCGGCGCATCATGCCAGATATAGTCGGATTGCGGCGTCGGGGCCTCGCCGGACCGAGCGACAATCCGCGAGGTAAATCCGACTGGGAGCCGGACTCCGTTTGGATCCGCTTCCAATAAGGGACCGATATCGTCCAGCTGGCTTATCCCTGTGGTGACCGGAGGCGACGTTGGCGGCGGTGCCAGACTCTTCGTGCACGCGGTTGCCATTCCTGCCGAGACGACGGCGAGCAGACCACCGGAGTGTTGAATAAAACTGCGACGCGTATGCATTATCGAGCAGGCCTCGATGAAATTGGCACCGGTCCGGGCGTGTTGTGGCTCGGTATCTCAACAACCCGCAGATCCAGGGCCTTGGCTTTTCGTTTGAACAGCTTGGAACCCGCGCCTAGAATATGCACTTCCTTTCGTGCGCCCTGCGTCGGGAGTTGCGCAAATTGTCCAATATAATCGGTCACCAGCGGCGTCCATTTTAAATGATCTGCGGCGATGGTCAGCACCTCGGTCCCGTCGGTACGCTTAACAATGGTGAGTGGCGCGCGCTGCAGCGTCAGGATCCGTCCACCTTTTTGCTGTAACTCGACCATGTGGCGCAAGGTGCGCAACTGGACATTCACCAGATATCGAGAACGCATGGGCACGGCAGCGGCGAGGATGTTGAGCCGTTCTTCAGGTGAATTTACTTTGGACAGGGACTGAACCAGGCGTGTGCGGGTGGTCGGTGTAAAGGCATCATTGCTATATAAATTATCGATATGGGTCGGATCAGCGCCCCAGCTCTCAAGCAGGGCCCGCTCTTGTTCGCGGCGCGCATCCGGGTCAGAATATTGCGCCAGGTATTCGGCATTATTATAATAGCCGACACCGCTGGCATACGCATTAAACGCGGGCACCCCGACAAAGCCGAGGCCGACCGAAAAACCGGCAGATGTCAAGCTGCCGGAATAGGCAACGCGGGCGACCTGGCGTTGCAGTAAATGATTGTCAGTAAAAGGATCCGTACCCAATTCCTGATGCAGACGGCGGGCCCGGCTTTTCGTGCCGGTGAGGGAATCAAATCCTGACTTGAGTGTCGAGCCGGCGTCACGGGCGCATTCACCGACGCTGCAGCGATCCCCGTCGCCGTCGGCGACCGCTTCGACACCATCCTTGGCGACACCCACACCGGTTTTGCCCATTTCATAAATACCGGTTCCAACCTTGCCCAAGACCTCACCGACCCCGGACGGGACCAATAAAAGCGCATCTTTGGCGGAATCGACTTTCTTTGTGCGGTTAAATCCGGCTTTTAAGAACCGATAAGGTGTTGCGACAAGGTTGCCGGTTTTTTTGGCGGCGGTCCCGCCGACGGTCTTTAATGAAGATATGTCACGCGCGCGTTCCGTGGCTTCGATTTCCAATATGCGGCGAAGGGCCAATTCCGTTCCTTGGACAACAAAGACATAATCTTCGGTCTCAATTTCGTAGGCATTGGCAAAACCGTCATTATGGGCGGCGGCCGCTACTAAATGAAAAGGGCTCTCCAACAGTTCGCCCGGCAGGAAGTCAGCGGACTTGACCGGGCCCGGAACTTCATATCCGTCAACGATTTTGGCCGTGTAATCTATCGATGCCGAATTTTGAGTGCCGGGTTTTGAGGATCCACACCCCGTCAACCCCAAAACACAGAAGGAGAGGAGGGCAATTTTTGTTATGTTTAGGTTGGAAATTGCAGGCATATTTATTGGTCTTTTCTTGCCGTTTTCGAAAACTCAGTTTCCCTTTTACAAGATTCGGCCTGATAAACTATGCTGATTTGCACATGCTCGCCGATGACGAAACTTACCGCGTTTGGGGACGTGCGACCTTCTCCAACTGCTCCAGCCAGATCTGGTGATATGTGTGCATGCGTTTGGGGCGGAGCATATGGGACAGGCGGGGCAGGAACCCTTTCTGGGTTTCTTCCGTGATGACTTCACAGCCATGCGGGTGCGGTTTGAGAAGCCAGGCATGGTATATTTTCATGCCAAAGCGCTCGCACGACCAGGCGATACGCGTGGAGGGGATGCATTCTTCCACCGTGCATTCTATCGTGATGCCGAAGGTTTTCCAGCGAAACCGGTTGCCTTTGGCCAGCGCCTCAGTGGTGGTGTTGATCAGTTCGACATTCGACGCATTGGGATACCAGCTTGGCCAATCGAGCGGGCGCACCAATTTATCCCAGGCCTGTTCGCACGTTACATCCATAATCAGAGAATTGACGACGTGGATGGGGCAGGCGTCAGGATGATAGTCTTCCGGCCAGTTTATTTCAGGTGAGCTCATACGGACTTCTTCTTTACCCATTTTCACATATAGGATTAAAGCTTGCCGCGAAAGCCTTTATAAAATGGGCCAAGGCAGGCCATATTGCTGCGCATCTTCCCTTCGATCTTCGGGAGATCATCTTCGATATCTGCGGCGCGGCTGTGATACCAGATATGGCGCGATGGTTCGGGAATATCTTTGTGCCCGTTCAAAGTATAGGCGGGGATAAAGGCCAAGCGTACGCCGGGCACTATTTGCAAAAACCCCATCGCCGGTTTCTGACATTCTGTACACACGCCGCGGTCCAGCGCGAGCGGTTTTTTATATCGATTATAGTGAATTTTACTGACTGGATTTACGCTCACGGTTTTTGCATTTGCCAGCATGAAGTCGGAATAGGGGCCGTCGTAAACCAACTGGCAGATGGAGCAATGGCAATACATGCGCTGGGTGGGCATTTGGCTCAACTCGAAATCCGAGGCCTTGCAGGCGCACGTTCCGAGGATGGTTTTTTTATTTTTTGACATACCGTTATTTATAGCAGACGATTGCCGTCCTGCAGCCTTTTTATTTTTTGGCGCCGCACGGCCCAATATCCAATATTCGCATTTAAGGCGAGCTTAACTGTCTTTGTTCAACCCACGCTAATAATTTTATAACATGCTATGTAGATGCGGCGGGGGCCCATCCTTGACACGAAATCTGAATCTCAGAATGATATTCGTGTTTAACATTAAGAGGGGCAACATCATGAAGATTAAACTATTAGCAGCCACAAGTCTGGCCGCCGCACTTTGCTTGCCAGCAACGGCGATGGCTCAGGCTTTACCATTATTCGACAGCATTTCGCCAAGAAATGCCGTGAAAGCCGAGGCAACATCCTCGCAAACTGTTCGCGTCAATCGTCGCGCACTGAACGCACCGGCAGTCGAAATCGATTTGTTCGGTGAAAAAGTGACAGCCGTACGTGACCGGGTCGAACGCCATAAAGGCAGTTTGGTTTGGGTCGGACGTATTGGCAACAATATCCAGGACCGCGTTGTCATTACCGCACGCGGCAATTCATACGCGGCACTGATCAATTACCAGAACCGGAATTTCGAACTGGTCGGCACGCGCAATGCGGGACTGGTTTTAAATGAACTTGATCTCGATGCGTTTCCGTCAATGGAACCGGCAGCCCTGCCGGAAGGCGGTGCCGAGGAAAGTGCCAGCGCATCCGGGTCACCGGTAACATCGGGCAATGCTATCCAGCAGGATTTACTCGTCGCTTATACGGATGACGCCTGTGTCGCTGCCGGCGGTACCAGCGGGTCCGATTGTAGCCAGGTTGAATCGCAAATTCAGGCCGCGGTCGTCGAAGGCAATCAGGTCTATCTCGACAGTCAAGTCAACATCGTGATGAATGTCGTCGGCATGAACGAATATGTTTATGACGAAAGCGGAAAAACCGCCAACCAAATGCTGGACGACGTGACATTTCAAAACGATGGTCAATTGGAACAGGTGCACGTCGATCGCGATGCGCTCGGCGCCGATTTGGTCGCATTGATCACCCAGTCGGGTGGTGGCTATTGCGGCATTGCCTGGGTCGGCTCTAGCCAGTCTTATGCCTTTAGCCAAACCGCGCGGGGATGCCTGTCCAACCGGACATTGACGCACGAGCTTGGTCACAACCAGGGCTCGCTGCATGCGCGCTCACAATATTCGAACCCGCCTTCCGGCAATTATAATTACGGGTTCCGTCGATGTAACAATGGCGGCGTCGATGATCCGGGGTCCGCGCCTTATTTTTCAACTGTGATGGCATATTCCTGTTCCGGCGCTGCCCGCATCGGATTGATGGCCAATCCCAATGTTCTGTATTCCGGCATTCCGAGCGGTGTTGATCCGGACGTTGATCCGGCCAATGCGGCCTATTCCGCGCGGACGCTTAACGAGAGTGCGGCAAATATTTCCAGTTTCCGCGATGCGCCGGTCACAACTGTGCCGGACGCGCCGACGGGCTTGAGCGCTGCGGCCAATGGGTTTGATGCCATCAATATCGGGTGGACGGACAATGCGTCGAATGAAACCTCATTCACCGTTGAACGCTCGACGGACGGCAGTACATGGTCAACTATAGCGACGCTCGGCAGCAATGCCACGAGCTTCGCCGATGATGGCTTAAATGACGACACGACCTATTTCTATCGGGTCAGTGCCGCCAATGCAGCCGGGTCATCTGCCTATACCAATACGGCGTCGGCCACGACAGATCCGCAACCATCAACGGTTGACGATGTTGCGACAGGGCAGATCGCGAGCAATGGTTCGGTTTCAGGATCATTTGCCGATACGCATGCGGATGACGGTGTCGCCCAGTCCATTACCGAGGCGAGTTCCGGCGGACCGAAGCGTCGTCGCAAACAATCCTTCACCCACGATTGGACATTTAACGTGACCGGCGGTGCCGGCGGCGTTGTCCTGAACGCCAATGCCTGGGTTTCCGGATCGGAAGCGGCGAACTTCGCGTTCTCAACCGACGGCGGAAGTTCATATACGCAGATGTTCACTGTTTCCGGCAATGACACCAGCGGGTCATATTCCTATGTGATGCCGGGGTCGACATCCGGCAATGTCCGCGTACGGGCAACAGATGCAGCACAAACCAACGGCGAAGGCGTTGATAGCCTCAGCGTTGACCAGATCATCATCACGTCAAATACCGAAGTCGGTGATCCACCGGCCAACCCGAGCAATATGGTCACGGGTGCAGTGACGGCCGGCAGCGTTGCCATGAGCTTTATGGATAATGCGGATAATGAATTTGGATTTGAAATCTGGCGTGCGTCATCCAATCCCGGCACCAATTGTAATGCCGGAAGCGAGATCAGTACAATCGGCGCCAATGCCGGAACCGGAACTGTCGGCTATACCGACACATCTGCAGCGCCATCCACCACATATTGGTATTGGGCCAAGGCCTATAATGGTGCTGGCGACAATGGGTGTTCCAATGCGGCGGAAGCCACGACGTCAGTCGGTGCCCCGATTTCCGTGAGTTTGTCCGGCTATAAAGTCAAAGGCAAGCACACGGTCGATGTCAGCTGGAGCGGCGCAAGCACTGCGGTGGATATCTTCCGCGATGGTGGGTCCATTGCCACAAATGTAAGTGCTCAACCTTTCACCGATAATATCGGGGCCAAAGGCGGCGCGTCTTATTCTTACATGGTATGTGAGACAGGTACTTCTGTCTGCTCCGATCCGGTCGGCGTGACGTTCTAGGTCAGTCTTAAATCATGAATTCAAAAAGGGCCCTAGCGGCCCTTTTTTGTTTGGCAGAGCGTTTCCGACGACCGTGACAGGCGGCTGGAAATCGGGTAGGCTTTGGGCATGACTGAACCTGAACCTCAAATACGAGACGCCGCCGCGATCCGCGTCGTGCCTCCGCTGGTGCCGTTGGCCACGGTATTGAGCGGAATTGCGTTGCAAAAATTTATGCCGGTCGGTTTGGACGGTCTATTGCCTACACCGCTGCGCTATTGGGTGGGCGGCGGTATCATATTATTCGCCCTGTATTTCTTCGGGTTTCGCGCCGTGCGGTTGATGCGCCAATCCGGCCAGTCGGAAAACCCGTTTAAGAAAACTACGGCAATCCTCGAGAGCGGCCCGTACCGCATCACCCGCAATCCCATGTATGTATTTATGGTGCTTTCCTGCCTTGGCTTCGCCATTGCCCTGTCCAATCTGTGGATTTTACTGCTGACACCGGTATGCGCGATCTTACTGCATGTCCTGGTTATCCTGCCCGAAGAAGAATATCTCGAGCGTAAATTCGGCGATACCTATCTGGCCTACAAAACCCGCGTGCGCAGATGGATTTGATCTGGTCAAAAAAAACACGTACAGCTATTATTTCAACAGGATTAAAAAGGGAGACGGGGCGTGTTACATTCAAAAAATTATTCGAAACTGGCATGGGTGGTGAGCGCAATGGTTGGTTTGAGTTTGGGCGCCTGTACCAAAGCAGACGAACCGCCAGGCAATGCCGCGGTTACGAGCGCTGTCAGCACACAAAAGCCGGTTGAAGCCAAATTGCCGGCCCTGATTGTCGACGGGGATGAAGGGGAGGCGATTGCTTTCCCGTTACATCCCACCCGCCGGCTGGCAGATCCGGACACCAATATTGCCGGCATGAGTTTCTTTGAACTCAAGATCGCGGCCCGCTCACCCGGCGCACCGCCGCACACCCATTCCCACGAGGACGAGTTTTTCTATGTGCGCGAAGGTAATGTCACATTCTTGTCCGGCGCGGAAACCAAGACGATCGGACCCGGCGGTCTGGCGCTATTGCCGCGCCACGGCCTGCACGGGTTCTGGAACGCCGGTGACGCTGATGCGATCCTGTTGGTCGGGACATCCGAAGGCAAATTCGGAGATTTCTTTGATGCGGTGGCCATCGCGGCGCGCGAGGAAAACGCCAAAACACCGCAGGACGTCGGTGCTATTCTCGGACGCATCAGCGCCGAGCGCGGCATCAATATCGACATGTCAAAAATCCCGCCCGACGTCGCTTCGCTTTACGGGCTTTAAGGGTCATTCACGGGCGATAAAACCTGTATGATTAAGGTGTCCGTGGTACTGAAAGAGGGCGCAATGTTTCGCATCATATCCTTTCTTTTCATCCTGTTGCTTGCGGGTGTCGTACAGGCGGCATTCGCGCAAGACTTTGACGAAACCCGGTACGAACAATTCATCGCGGAAACAATGGATGCGTCGTCCGTGCCGGGATTGGCCGTCATCTTGTTTGATGGCGATGGTGTTTTTTACGAAAAATCATTCGGCATCGCGGACAAGGACAAAACGCCGGTCTCGCTCGACACGCCATTTCAACTGGGCTCCGTCAGCAAATCCTTTGCCGCTCTGCTGCTTGTACAACTCGCCGCGGAAAATCAGTTGGATCTGGATGCGCCGGTCAGCGATTTCCTTCCCGATTTTCGGCCGCAAGACAAAATAGCGGGGCGGGAAATGACCGTGCGTGAAATCATTGCACACCGCAGCGGATTTTCGACGTTGGACGGCAACCGCGAGCAAGACAACACAGACCGAGGATCGGATGTATTTGAAAAAGCGGTCGCAAAACTGAACACGGTTCAGCTGCAGTCTGAACCGGGATCCGTGTTCCAATATTCCAACGCGAACTACATGATCGTCGCCGCGCTCGTCGAGACAATTTCCGGAAAGGAATTTGAGACCGTCATGGACGAGCGCATCTTCACACCGCTCAACATGACCAATAGCTATGTGCAGAAATTCGAAGGCGATCACCTAAAAGAAGCCACTGGGTTTCGGCAATGGTTCGGCATGCCGCGCGCGCGGGCTTTTACTTCCGGTCGTGTTATGATGGCGGCGGGCGGCGTTGTGGCCAGCGCCTATGATCTGGCGCTTTATGTTCGCGCTGTCTCATCCCGGGACTCCCGCATTATTCCGCCGGAGTTCGCCGATGCTTTGTTGCTTCCCATCGAAACCAATGGGGCGACCGATAGTCCTTACGGGTATGGCTGGATGTTCGCGGAGTTAGAGGGGCGCGACGTGATCTATCATAGCGGATTGAACGGCGGGTTCAGCACGCAAGTGGCGTTTTTCCCGGGCACTGGCCGCGGGGGTGTCGTGCTGACAAATCTCTCCGGAAGTCTGCAGGGCGATGTTGCCGGAGCGGTATTGCGAAAAGGCCTGGGCGTGCCGACCGGTGCCGCCAAACCGGGCGTCATGCAGTATGTCAATCTTTGGGGGCTTGTCGCGACCGTGATATCACTGCTGATGTTTGCTGTGCGGTCCATCCGGCAAATCATGTCGCGTCCGCCGAAATTCAAAAAAAGAAATTGGTTCTTGACGCTATTGCCAACGCTGCTGCTGTTCGGTCTGGCCTATGGCTGCCTCGTCGTGTTCCCGCGGCTCAACGGAATTGAACTCAGCGGGATAAAAACCTTCTACCCCGATTTGTGGCTATGCCTGAGCTTGAGCGGTGTCTTTGCGATGATCTGGGGGGTGAGCCGCCTGGTCGTTCATATGCGATATCGTCACCTTCCAGCCCATAGCGTTGAAACGGATTAAATAGCGGCTCGCATTTAATCATATTTCTCATCACAATACCGGGAACCACATGCCCAGCGTTGCGAGGCCGACACCCACCGTGGTGAGGAGCGCGGCGATCCAGAGGAATATCGCGAAGGCGTAGCGCGCACGCGTGCTGTTTCCCGCTTTGATGCGCCAATAGACTTCGTAGAGAACAAGCGGTAGGAATTGTAAGCCCGACATCGCGTCGATGAACCAGCCGGTTCCGTTTGATTGATCAATGCCGATGCCGCCGGTCAACACGAACCAGATCATAATCATCACCCGGAGAAACCAGACGGCGCTCGCGGCCAGGAAAAGGCGTGTGGCCCAGCGCATGTGGATGGCGAATTTACGTTGACGGGCATAGCGCACGGCCTGCCAGGCAAACCACAAAATCATAAACCCTTGGAAGATAAAGCCGGCGCGCAGCGTCCAGGCGCCGATTTCGCGCACCACCAGCATATATGCGCCTGCCGCGACGACAATTATGACGCAGGCGACAAAGGCACGGCCCGACCATCGGTGGAAGGCGGGATATCGATTGCGGACCGCGGGCACAAGCTGCAACGGGCCAAAGAAATGGATGATCACTGCGAGCGTCAAATGCACCGCCACGGACACATTGCCCAATGTCCGGTCAGGCACATAGGCCTCGGACAAATGCTTGTTCCAGTCCGTGAGATCCCCGCCCAGCAGCGGTCCGCCATACGCATAGAATATATAAGCAACAAAGATCCATTGACCGAGCAAGACCGGGGTGTACCAGGCCGACGCCGCGATGCGGAGAGCTTTAATTGACCGGGGAGTTGGGGAAATTATATCTGACATTCGATAAATATATATCGAAAAACAATAATGATGCAAGCGGTATTAAACGAAACTGATGTTTAATACGGAGCTCAGTTCAATCATATTTTTGTGTGACTTGTTCCGACAGATCGAGACAATTTGTATTGTATCACTGCAAGCGCTGTGCGATTGTGCACCAGAAAGTTGTGGGGATGGGGTCAATCATGCGGATATATAAACTAACTTACGGCTTCGCGACGTCTGTATTTCTGACCTTAGCTGGATGCGGTGGCGGAAGTAGTAGTGGCGGCGGATCCGGTGTAGCGCCTCCACCACCACCTCTACCACCTCCACCTCCGACCAATCAGGCTCCCAGAATCACAAGCCCTACGAATATTTCTTTCGAAGAAAATATTGACGTGACTTTTACAGTCGAAGCGACTGATCCGGAAGGGTCGCCTGTCTCGATTTCGCTAGCGCAAGATGGGGACAGTGGCCTATTTAGCTTAGATGAAGACACAGGAATTGTTACAACAAACATTGGATCTGATCCTTTTAATTTTGAAAATCCATTGGACGGAAATAGAGATAATGTTTATTCGATTGAGATTACGGTTTCAGATGGCGAGCTGAGCTCTACTGAAACAATTGCAATCACGATTACAGATGTAGATGGGCCATTGACTTGTTCGACAGGAGATACAGCAACTATAACGGAAAACGTTCGTGGACCTTTTTATACGTTCGAAGCCAACAAACCGGATGGTGTAGCGGGAGCGATCAGTTTTGACATTGAACTAATGTACTCCAGAGGCAGCGCGGGTCCGGCAAATGAAGATTTACGGAATTCGATTGGGTTAGTAAGTTCGGTCGACGGCAATAATGCAACGTTATCTCTGACGGTCCGAGACATAATTAACGCCGAGACGCAGGGAAACCTTGATGAATTTCACACAATTTCTACGCAAGCAGAATTAGATGGCGAAACAGTTGAATGTATTGTCGAAGTTCAAATTGTCGATGTTGAAAACGAAGTAACGGAAGGGATTAAATTTTCCGGGTCTTTTCCGAATAACTATGACATGGAAACTTATCAGGTTGGAGACATCGATCAAGACGGGTTGACGGATATTTTTCTGGCTTCTTCAAAATTTGTGACAGATGAACCGTGGGATCATCAGGGCTATTTGATTTTTGGAAAGACATTACAAAGCGAATTACTCGTCGATGGCGCAGAAGAAATACTCCTCGATAGCCTTGAACCAACGCAAGCGATAAAAATTTTCGGAGACTTTCCACCGATATCTCCGCTTAGATACATAGGAAACAATCTCGCCGCTGGGCCTGCTGATGATATTGATGGGGATGGTATACCCGAATTGTTGTTAACTTTGGAAACGCCTGCTGATGCGCGCGAAAGTACGTTTTTCGATAGACCACTTTCGTACATAATTTGGGGGGACGCTATACGGGGTCAAACTGATGGCGAATTAAATTTAGATTTATTGGCACCTGCGGAAGGTTTAAAATTTGAAGGCGTAGGCGGGATCAACCGCAAGGGAAACGTATCTGTAAGTGGGGATTTTGATGGAGACGGAATCGCTGATGTCGCGATAGGAATTGCAGCTGAATCATTAATTGCAACGGACACATCCAAATATCGTGGTTTGGTTTTCATTGTTTTTGGTGATTATATTAGAGCGTCGAAAGTCGATGGCACCATTGATATTCTCGATGATATAAACGCGCTAAACCCAAAGCAAATCATTATACTGACAGCTGAAGATCAAGACGACGATATATCCCTACCACCTGAGCTTCCCTTATTAACGAGCGCGGGAAGCCAATTATCTGTTCTAAGTGACATTGACGGTGATGGCGCAGACGAGTTAATGACAATTGGATCCAATGAAACCCAATTTATTACAGATTTCGGAATAATCAGCAGTCAAGCTTTAAAAGAGGCGAAAACGGGGACGGGCCTTATCGAATACGAAGATATTGCTAACGATCACATCACGGTTTTTGAAACGCCGGACAATCCGATTTTAGGCGATATGAGTGGCGACGTCGACAACGATAACCTTGAGGACATTATAGTCGCCACAATCGATTTTTACACCGATACTCCATTGGCCTATATGGTGCCAGGGAGCACGCTCGCAAACAATCTACCTGGCAACATAATTGAGCCAAACGGATCAGTTCCCGGTGTCATAAAATTCGACTATCCCAGTCTCGATAGTCAAATCAATCAAGCAAGTGTGCTGAGCGATTTGGACGGAGACAATCAGGACGATATTGCTCTCTCCTACTTCACTACAACGGCAACCGGCGCTGACTCTGATGTGATTCACAGAGTGAGTATTGTTCTAGCGAAGTCATTTTCGACACTGGAGACAAATGAAGTATTCAGGTTAGACGAAATGAAAGCGGGAGAGGGGCTCCACATACTCAACGCTTCCGTTTCTTCGTTTGGAGGTATTGTCACCAATCTTTCAGATGTCGATGGGGATAATATTCCTGACATTTCGATACATACCAAGGATTTAACATCCTCGTTCCGCCGAGAAAGTTACGTCATATCGGGCGAAAATTTACGTGAAGCGATTCTATCAGGAAATGTGAACTACGATTTGGACTCTAAATTTCGAAATCCAGAACCCTGATCGAACTGTTGGATCACTGAATTTTATTCAATCTTCTCCATAGTCGCCCTCTTAGTTTTTCCCGCTTACCGCAACTGATTCAAAATATTCGTATCGGTGATTTTGTCGTCGTTGACCAGCATGTGCGCTTTGGACAGAATGATGGAGAGAAGCGTGTCGCCGGCGAAGGGGAGGTAAACTTTCTCGGTCTCTTTAGGCCTTCGGCCGGGCACGATGCACAAATATTTATTGCCGGGCATCATCATGATATTGCCCGACCCGAAATGGATGTTATAGGTGTTGACCTTACCTTCGACTTTCAGGAATTTGTCCTCGATTTCCAGCTTGTCGGCAATTGCCAGTTTCGGCACCAGTTTGGCAATTTGTTCCTTGCGGGTTTTAGCCGTTTCGCCCAGATCACCAAAGGCAAACCTTTCCCAATAATTGCCGAACCGCCCATTGGGGCCGCCGTCGGTCCAGTTCGGATCATTGGCAACGGAAGTGACGGCAACAAACAAATCAACGTCGCGCATGATTTCCGAAAACACCAGCGGCGGTACATCCTCAATATTCATCTGGTTGGATTCGCTCGATGAAAACCGCACCTGGTCTGATGACAAGTACAAAGCGATGCCGTGATTACTTTCACCTTCGTCTGCGATCATCTCCACCGCATATTCAACCGCGATCCCGAATGCGGGAATGCGTTTTTGAGGAATGTTCCAGCCATCCCACATGCCTTGCAAAACATAGGTCCAGCCGCGCGCCTCGCACAGGGCTTTGAATTGATGCTGGCGCAGTACATGGGCGGCAAACCGGTTCGAATAAATCCCGGTTGTGCGTTCCGCGTCCGTGACCACATAGACTTCGCGGTGAGCCTGCTTGAACGGCTGGACAAGACCGAGCTCCTCGATCTTGTCGCGCCAGGCGACGATGGTTTTGGTGTCTTCGAATAAAGGATGCCAGAGCTTAACCGCGGCCGTCTTTGACGGATTAATAGTCTTTCCGGCCAAGTCTTGCAGGCCCGTGTCTGTGGGCAGGACCGATGTGGATTTTTTGCCATCGGTGATGAACCAGATCAGGCTGCGCGTGAGATTATGACGCACCGGGTGGTTGAAATGGCGCGTTTGCCATGACGCAAAATCCCAGGACCGGTCATTCAGATAACTCTGCTCCAATGATGTGATTTGCCTGGCCAGCACACCGGACATGTCTTTGACGAGCCGTTTGAGGTCCGTAAGTTCCGGTTTGGATTCCTTACGCACCGCGGCCGGCACGGTCTTGCGGGCCTTGCCGTTTTGATCGGCCCAGGCAAGAACGGCCTTATTGCCAACGAGATTGATCGTGGCATTGAAGTCACCCAATGTTTTTATCAACTGACCGCCCGCATCAAATCCGAAATCGGGCAGGGAGGCATCCTCCAACTCGGCGACGGTCACGCCCTGTTTCTCGGCGATGGCTTCCAGTTTGGTTTGAATATCACCCCGCACACTTGGGTATTTGATCTTGCCCCGCAGGCGCACGAGTTCGGCAATGGCGGTTTTGTTTTCCGGCATATTCATCAAGGTCACGCAGCAGGCATTGCCGAGTTTTTTTGACCGCGCCCCGATACCCGCCACTTTGACATAGCAGTTTTCGCCCAACCGGCTGATGGACAACGCCATCTCATTCGTGGGTGTATTGGCAGTAAGCCAGACAAGGCCCTTGATTAAGTCAACGGCGGGGTCAGGATCCCCGGGATCGATCTTGGTGCCATCGATCCAGTCGGTCATCAAGGCCTGAAAATTTTGTTTGCCCAGCGCCGTTATAAGGTCTCCGCCTTGCTTGAGCCATTTCTGGCTCGGCTTGGATCCCTTGGCGTCCGCCGCATATTCCAAGAGCGCCAGCCAGGCCGCGCGTTTCTTGTCCGTGAGGGCGGCTATGTCCTCGAGCGCCCGTTGCATCCATTTGCCCTTGGGAAGGACAAACGCCGTATTTTTTATGCCCGGGTCCAGCAGCTTTTCGATACGGGTTTTTATCTTTCGTTTCGCCTCCGTGTTCGAATACCGCATTTTCTTGATGCATTTCGCGCGCACCTTTTGCAAAGCCTTGGTGAGCTGTGCACCGGGCGGATTGTCGCCCAAAACCCGTTCCGTGGCACCGAGAACCGAGACGATCGGGTTGTCCCATTCCATGCTGCGGCGCTTGGCACATGAGTGGACCAAATCCGTTAATTGTATTTCCGAAAACGGCAATTTCGAACGCATCAATGTGCTGCCCAGTTTCAGCTCGGCCTCCCGGTAGGCATAGCTATTTATGTTCTCTCCCGGTTTCGGGGCTTTGGATTTAATCCAGGCTTCTGAAATTTTGCGTTTGAGGGCGAGCAGGCAAATATCGGCCATGAATTCCGGATCTGCGGCTTTGATCTTTGCCCAGCTTTCCATGTCAGCCAGTTTGACCGGATTGCCATATTTAGCAAACCCGCGCGCCAGATATTCATTGATAAAGAGCTGCGCCTGTTCGAAGGCGGGATCCGCAGTGCCGTCTACTGCGCCTTGGTTGTTTTGCCCCAATATTTTCTTGAAAAAATCCAACCGGCCTATCCACCAATCAGCGGCGTGAGGCGCAGAAACACAACCTCACTGTTCGGCGTGAGAACGATCTGGTCATCGAGATTTTCATACTGCTTGTCATTGAACAGGACGAAAAAGCTGCCCGCATCAAACGCTTTTAATGCAGTTTTGACAGCGGCCGCGGCGTCGACCGGTTTTCCTTTTTTACCGCCGGCGTCAGGGTTCAGTAGAACCTCGGGAGAGCGACGTGTGAGCCCGGCCAGAAACATCCGGTGTTCGGCTTTGATCCGGTCCGGGTTGCGTTTCATGTGATTGACCTGGGCGACTTCTTCTTCGACGCGGCGGGTGATCAACTCGCGCATCGTCACCGTGTCCGACGGATATTGAAGATCAAAGATCGACAGTTTCGACTTGCCGAAATGCTCATCCACAATGCGAACAGATACACCCATAATTCACGCCTCCTGATTGTGCTCAATTTATAGGATTTGACGGTGGAGGCAATATACTTTCGAGCGCGGTTTTTGCATAGATGGTCGCTTGTTACGCCATTCTATGATGCTTTCTTGAGGCCTTGGGCGCACATCAGGATGGCCTGCTTTTCGAAATTCCACGGTATGCGTAACCGGTCGTGCCCAAAGTCTGGATTGGCCTGTGGGCTTTTTTTGGATTTATTGGCGGCTTTGAAATCCTTATCGACCTGGGCGAGGGCGACGTTCACATCGCCTTTATTGGCGATGGCTGCCATCAGGCCGAGCAAGCTTGCCTTTTTGAGCTGAGACTTATCATAGTGCTCTGATGGCTTGGGCGCGCGGAAAGTCTTGCCATTGGCGAAAGCCTGCATCACGCGCGCTTTATCCTTGTAATACTGAAAATTGTCCGGAAAATTGGCGAGCTCTTTCCTGGCGATTTTCAAATATTTGTCCGCCAGCACCCATTCGCCGCCAAACCACATCAGGGTGACGAAATCCAACAGTTTTGTCGGGTTGGGCAGGTATTGCGATTCCAGCCAATCCTCGTAAGTGCCGTCTTTAAACTTGCCACATAAAATATCGTATCGTTCATCAAACTCTTGCAGGAATTTGGTACCGTTGAGTTCGGTGAAATCGGCAAGGCCGTCTTCGGGCGTGCGTGTGGTAAAATTGACCAGGGCTTCCAAATGTCCGAGCGCACTGGTTTTGCTCGACAGATTTTGTACGGGCCAATGATTTTCGTCCATATGTATGTTGTCGCTATCTGTATCGCCGGCCAAATATTTAAGCCATGTAATGCGGTATTTTTCATAGCCGGTTTCACTGGCCGCCTCGGGGCTTTTCGGACGCCTTCCTGCGGCGATGGCTTTTTGATCCAAGGCGTCCCGGGCCTTGATCACGGCCGACTGTTCATCGGATTTGTCGCTTTCGGTTACGGTCAGGGCCGCCTGATTGTTCATAAATTCGCGTTCCTTCTCGCTGTCAAAAACCTTATAGGCGCCTGGATAGGTGGCCCGGACAATGCGAAACAGAATTTCGGACGAGGTGATTTGCGGAAGGGCCTCCAGCAGATCTGCAGCCGCGATTGATTTAAGCCCGAGCCTTGTGGCCGTGTCGGTTTCACCGCCAATACCGATCATATGATGGGCGTGCCGGGGTGCTTGATAATAATCGGTGCTGAGCTTGTAATATTGCAGATGTGGATAGATGTGCAGCGCTTCAGCCAAGACGGTTTTAATTTCTTCGATCGGGACACTCACACCAATCCAGATGCAGGCTGCCCTGCCACGCCCGATCAGTTTTTCATCCGGCGGGCTTACATCAATATTATCATGGGCGGTCAAGGCATCACCCAGTCCCTGCGTATCTTTAAAATAAATCTCTATGGTCGCCATATCTCTCCCCAGTGTCGGCTAAGTAAACCGTATTTGGGCGTAAGGGGCAAGGCGGTTGGGGGAATGACGGGATCGGTACCCTACCTCACATTCTCACTATCGCCCAGCAGGCACGGAATGGTTTTGGCCATGATGACGAGGTCGAACCACCAGTTGGAACGCTCGATATATTCGAGGTCATATTTGACTCGTAATGCCACACTCTCGGCGTCGTGTAAGGGTCCGCGTGAGCCATTGATCTGGGCCCAGCCGGTCATGCCCGGTTTCACCTTGTGACGGTGGGCATATTCATCGACCAGGCGGTAAGTCTCAATATCCCCCGTATGCATGCCGACAGCGTGCGGCCGCGGCCCGACCAGGGACATTTGGCCCTTAATCACATTGAGCAATTGCGGTAGTTCATCGAAGGATGTTTTGCGGATAAATTTGCCAACACGGGTGATACGGCCATCGCCTTTGATCACCTGGTTCTTGGCCAGAGGGTCCGCGACATCGGTGCGGAAAGAGCGGAATTTATAGACATCAAACACGCGGTTGTTAAAGCCGTGGCGTTTTTGCTTAAAGAATATCGGTCCTGGCGTGTCGAGCCTGATCGCGATGGCAATCAGGGCCAGGAACGGCGCCCCGACGACCAAGGCGGTCGTGCCGATGCCAATGTCCATAATCCGTTTAAGGAAAGTATGGCGGCCGGATTTCGGTGTGCCGGTGTATTCGCGCATGCCGACCTCGGCGATCTGGGTCAGGCGCTGTTGCACATGGTCCAAATCTTCAAATTCGTCGACTACGAAGGCGATGCGGTTGGGCAGCAGGCGTACCTGCTCAATAAAGGCTTGCTTGCGCGCTTCGGCCATGCCGGGCAGGGTGACGACTATCCGGTCGACATAGGGCAGGGCGTCCCACTCGAGCATGTCCTCGATCTTGCCGACCACAGGCACGCCGTAAATATTGTGTGGCGCGCGCGACAAGCGGTCGTCAAATATCGCCAGGATATTGAGCTCTCGGGTGCGGGCGTTTTCTTCGATCAAACGGCGCGCCGACTCGGTGGCACCCAGCATGATAATGGTCGGGATGATCTGGCCGCTCTCATGCATGCGGCGGATTTGTGAATAATACAGGCTGTGCAGCAGCATGACGCCCGCCGTGGCCGTAATGCCGGCAATGGCCAAAGCGTCGGGCAGGAAAGTATCCGGTCTCAGGATCAGTGCGGTGGACAACCAAAGCCCTAAAGCGGCGAAGGCGGCGAGGCCGACTTTCTTCATGTGCTGGCCATAGGTTTCAGTTGGGGCGAATTGGTGGGCCTTCATGGCCATCAGCGCGCCGATAAAGCCGACAGCGCCCAGGGCCCCTGCCGCCAGGGGCGCAATGACGTCTTTGTTGTTGATGCCGATATAGGCGTTCCAGATCCCGAGCAGGATCAGGGCCGTGACCCAAATCACATCCGAGATGCGCAGGGCAAACCGGATCGCATTCATATTGCTGGTTTTATGGGGAAATTTGATGCTCGACAAGGCAACACGTTTGCGAGTTTCCGCGGCCGGGTGCGGCTGCATTTTTTCCAACGGCCCGTGCCGCATGCGTTTTTGCGGCGCACGGGGTGTTTTACGACGCTCGTCCGGCGATTGTTGTTTTTTGGCCGCGCTTGCGCCTGATTTTGTATTTGGTTTCATCTATCCCACCAAGAATTCCGCCAATCCCCCATTGACTACCAACTGTTTAGCGAAAGAGCGTGAATTTTGAGGTAAGAGACACAGTTAACATTGGGTTATGATACCCCGGTGCGTGGGTCGGATGCGAAGCAGACTCTGAGCCGTGGGATGTACGGTTCACGTCGTGAAGAGCCCCATGGCGGACATTAGACATGTCCCAAATCGAGGTTACATATCGTCCGCTTTTTGCATGGAGACGAAAAACTCATCCTTGCTGTGCGTGCGTGGATAAGGCGTAACTGGCTCCGGCACACCGAGGAAAGCGCAGAGCGACGGCCATCCCTCTTTGGCTTCATGGACAAGAAGGTTATTGGCAGGGATGACGGCTTTCACCTCGGCTTCATGTGCGTTGAAAGCGGCAATCATGCTTTCCTTGTCCGTCTTACCACCAAGGCTGCGGTCAATACAAATTCTACCCGCCATTTTGAACCATTCTACAGCCGGAGCCGGCCAATTGTCTTCGTCCATAAGAACAGCTAAAATCGTTTGGGAAAAACTGTCGTACCAGCTCTCGGCCGAGCGGGATGACAAGATGATTTTGGCATCTGGATAATGTTCGGACAACTCGCGCCAAAAGGCAGCTGTCGGCCAGTCCACTGCAGACCTGTAACCCTTATAAATCGCGTCGAAATCTGCTTGGCCGTCGTGCGCTGCGTTCCACATCGGCACTTGTTCAGCACCGTTCTCCACCACTTCGAGCATGTGATGACACGGGCCGAAACCCAACTCTTGGAGCCCGAGTTTTAAAGACATTGTGCCTGTGCGACCAAAGCCGGCGCTAAATACCTGTAGTGTCATATGTGCCCCATTTTCTCCAAACGATCGATTGCCGAAAATTAGCACGGATCAATGGGGCGCACCAAGCCTATAATCACTTTAGAACCAAATGCCGTATCGTTTGCAATTTTGAAATGCACGCGGTGATACGACACTTCATTTTTCATTCTTCATTACATAAACAAAAAGAAAGGGTGTTATGAAAAAATACACTTTTATAGTGTAAAAAAATGACCAAAATAAAAGAGGGTATCTAAACCATGGGCATCAAAACCAATAAAATCGCCTTAGCGTGCGCACTTCTTGAAACCTGTTTTTTGGCTTGGGGGCCGGTCGCCAATGCGCAAACAACACCCTCGGAATTGGTGGATCTTAGCCTCGAAGACCTTCTCAATATCGATGTCACGTCCAAGGATAAAGATGCCAAAAAGAATAAATGGGATATCGGATATTCCTATGTTCAAGGGAGTTTCGGCGGTTATCAAATTGGTACCGAAAACGTGAGTTTTGATGATGTATTATTTTCGCCCGGTGAAATCCGGACCAATAATAATTTCCCCGTTGTACCGACATATATATCTCAACATATTCAAACCGTATACGTGTCCTATTCTTTTGGTAAGGACATGGCGGTCAATTTATTCGTTCCACATATCTCTCAATCGACTGAGCACATCAGCTCCGTTCCGGGATTTTCAGACTTTACATTAAAATCTTCAGGCTTTGGTGACATCGGTGTAAACTTGGCGAAGTTAGTCAGCGTTTCTGAGCGATCCTCAATTAAAGGCAATGTCGGCGTTCGTATTCCAACTGGCTCAATAAACGAAACAGGAGATACGCCGCGCAACGGGTCCGGGACGGATGAGCGCTTACCGTTCACAATGCAGACCGGGTCGGGTACATTGGATCTAACGGGATCTGTTACCTATGCGAAAAACACGAACGCTTTTACCTATGGCACTACGCTAAGGACAACAGTTCGTACGGGCATGAATGAAAATGGATATCGGTTGGGCAATAGCGTCGGTGCGTCCATATTCGGGCATTTCAATAAACACTACGCTTTTCAGCCCGGCGTTCAGGTTTATTATCGGCATATTGGGCGGATCGAAGGAGAAGATGCATCTTTGAAAGTTCCGATGGCCTTTCCCTATCCGGCAAGTATCACCAATCCGCTCAATTATGGCGGTGATAAACTTGGTCTAACAGGCATGATAAAATCCTGCACAGACGCATCATGCAAAATTAGCTTTAATGCTGAATATGGAGGGGCTCTTTATCAAAATCTAAATGGGATTCAACCAAAAAAGCGTAATATTTTCTCTATCGGTGCAGCCCTGAAATTTTAACCTGGAAAGGACTGCACGTGGCTCGACACCTTAAATTTCTTTCTGGACTATTGCTTTTGGCTGTCATGAGCGCCGGTGTGGCATATGCTGAATCCAATCAGGAACAAAAGGTGACGGCTGCCATATTGTACAATTTGGTAAGGTTTAGCGAATGGCCGTCCGATTCTAACACCAACCTCAGAAAACCGTTTAAGATATGTGCCCTGACCAATGCAGATATGCTGGACGCGCTTTCCGCGCTCAACGGGAAAAAAATTCAGGATCAAAGCATTGTCATTCAAAAAATCTCTGACGAAGAGCCCATTGATAAATCTTGCCGAATTATTTTTCGAACAAAACAAAATAAACGGGTACTCGACCTCAACGCGCTTGCCGATTCACATATTCTTACGGTAGGCGACAGCGAAAAATTTATTGAAAAAGGTGGCTGCATTGCAATTCATCGACGAGGAAAAAAATTAGTATTTTCGATCAGTCAAACCAATATGCATCGGGCAGGCATCAACCCCAGTTCGAAAATACTCAAACTCGCTGAAAAGGTGAGTTAAAATGTTTAAATCGAAATGGTTCAACAAGCAGGCTTTTAAAGTAAAAATTACTATTTTCCTGACCATAACAGCAAGCCTGATGATTACGATTGCATGCGCCGGTCTCGTGTCTATCGAAATTCGCGAATATAAGAAAAACCTGCAAGATCAACAATTGAATATCTTGGAAGTGGTTGGCGTTAATCTGGCTGCCCCCCTGGTTTTTGATGATCAGTTCGCGATAGATGAGGCGTTAAATGTTTTCGAAAATTTACCTGATGTGGTAACAGTAATTCTCCTGGATGAGAACGGCTCCGTTCGATCACAGTACCGTCGAAAAAACAATACTGATCTCTTCGATAACGACCCCGATCAATTTTACAACATTCGTGACCGTCGCACAGAGTTCAAAGAAAATTTTCTTTTGGTCCAAACCCCCGTGTCCGTAGGTGAAGAAATTGTTGGTGCATTGTTGGCAAAGACGTCGCTCACCGCGCTCGACGAAAAAATACAAATCTACGTTCAAACAGCGCTGGTAATTCTCTTTGTCATGACCGGTTTGGCGTTCTTGGTCGGAAAATTATTTGGTGCCAGATTGTCCAAACCAATCGAGGACTTGGCGAAAACCATGGCTCTGGTCAAATCAACAAATGATTATAATTACAAAGCAGAAGTGTTTTCCGGACGTGAAGTAAATAGACTAGCCAAAGCATTTAACGAGATGCTTGGTGAAATCGAGGCTCGGGATATGCATCTTGCACAACAAACCCGCGAATTATCGGTTCAAAAGGAAATTGCGGAGCGAGCCAATATTGCTAAATCGGAATTTCTGGCAAATATGAGTCACGAAATTCGAACGCCAATGAATGGTGTCATCGGAATGGCCGATCTCCTGAAAAATTCCGATTTATCTGAAAAAAACCTCGAATATGCGAATATGATCTACCGATCCGGCTCGGCCTTAACAACTATTCTCAACGACATACTGGATTTTTCAAAAGTGGAAGCAGGTAAAATTGAGTTTGATCCAACTCCATTTGATATGCGGGAAGCTGTGCAGGACGTCTGTGCGCTTTTGCAAATTAGTGCCGACGAGAAAGGCATCGAACTCAAAAGCTATTTTAGCCCGAATCTAAAGGATAGATTGATTGGTGATGTCGGGCGCATTCGCCAAATTTTGACCAATTTATTGGGCAATGCAATAAAATTCACTCACCATGGATTCGTTTCGATCAGTGTTGATATCGATAGCAAAGATCAAATGAGAAATGCGATTTTTCGCGTACAGGATAGCGGAATTGGAATCCCCCCGGACAAGATTGAATCAATATTCAATAAATTCACACAGGCGGAAAATTCAACCACAAGGAATTTTGGAGGAACTGGTCTGGGCCTGTCAATTACGAAGGGCTTGGTGGATGCAATGGACGGTACAATTGCCGTGACTTCGGAATATGGAAAAGGGTCAACTTTCGATGTCAAAATCCCGCTTGTTTGCGAGCGTCGTTTGACCTCCAGAGGGGAGATGGATTCAGAAAAGGATGATGACTTTTCGGTTTTAATTTTCGAGAGGGACGACAAATTACGATTTGCGCTGCGGCAGTTTGTTGTAAATGAAGGATTTTCACCTTTCGTAACGGCAAATCTCAAAAACGCCGTTAATTTCGTCAAGCGAATGTCAGCGAGAAATGGTCAGCCGTTTGCGATATTTGCCGATGCCGGTTCGAAGTGTAAAAAAGGCCGCGCCTTGTTGAAATTTATCGGTCAGACGGCTGGTTTTGAGCATGCAAAAATTATCTTTGCCGTCGAAAACGATGACCTTGATGGCAGGGCTGGGGAACCGGATTATCACGTTGCGGGGAATGTTTCCAAACCGTTTCGGGTCGGCGGGTTTAGGAAAGTTATAGCGGACATTATAGCTGCATCGCCAAATTCCAGCTTGGTCGACTCACAAAAATTGACGACTTGTTCCAAAACGACATTGCCCGACAATTCTGTTCCGTCAAAGAAAGGCCGTCCGCGGGCTTTGGTTGCTGAAGACAATGAGATCAATCAACAATATTTCCAAGTATTGCTTGACCGCTTTGGGATCGATGTTGATGTCGCGGTTAATGGCCGCGTCGCTTACCAGCTTTTTCAAAAGAACCAATACGATATTGTCCTGATGGACATTTCAATGCCGGTGATGGACGGTATAGAGGCATTGAAAGCAATACGCGCTTTTGAAAAAAATCATTCATTGCCGGAAATACCGATTCTGGCAGTCACCGCACATTCGTTGAACGATTTTAAAAAAGATTTTTCGACCTTTGGCTTCTCCGGTTTTATACCGAAACCAATCGACCGTGAAACCCTGGAAAAAGCCATTTGGGCGTCGCTAAACTCGAACGATATAACACAAAACGTGGCTTAATATCCCATCCTTATAGTGCGCTTTGAAGGCAACGCGCACACTATATGGTTCGAATTTACGACATGAAATAATTGTTACAGGCCAAACCTATTCAAGATATTCACGCAGAGTATGCACGAGCAGGTTCAGGTATGCTGGATCCCATATCGGCGGCGCTGTCGCGCCTTGTATGGGATGATCGGATTGGGGGGTACATCTAATGCTGCTTCGCCGGACAATATCCCATATCGAAAAAAATCTGGTTGGAGGCAAGCTCTCGACTATTCCGATCACCCCGTCGGAGGACGGGGCCTATCTGGAATGACTCGGTTTTCAAAGTATTTCGTCTATCATTTCACAGAGACACCTTACCGCTTAAGATGAATCCCGTCTCACGCGTTTCTCTTGAAACCCCAGGACGGGACGATCAACTCGCTAATCCGAAGCCCGATTGGATAATACCAAAAACCGAGACCACGGAAGGCGAATAGACAGTCGGCGTGGTGTCTGTTAGCGTCGGAGCCGGAGGCGCGAACATGAAAAAATCTAATCTACTTGTCCTAGTGTGCTGCACGGTATCTGTTTTATTTTCCGGATGTGCAACATCTTATAATTTAGACACTCAAAGTAATATCGACCAAATTTTAGAACTCAATTCAGAGCTGTCACGCTCGATGATTGTGGACCGGGACAAGACGTTATTTGAGGACACGGCCGTGAATAGTTTTCACGTGCTCGCCCCTGGAGGTGTCGTTGAAAACAAGCAGGTCGCGATCAGTGGCCTATCCGCCTGGGATGTGAAAGACATCAAAATCTCAGGCGCGACAGTTGCAATTCATGAAAATATTGCGACCGTCATCAACAGGCTGGATATTGATGGAACCATGCAGCCTATTGGACGATGGGGCCCGCTCAAATCCATGCGCGTTTTCCAGTACCAAGACAACGAATGGAAACTCGTATCCCAATCATTGACGCCGTGCTTACCGAAAGTCATTGAAATTGGCAGGTGCTGATCAGGATTTCGGGCCGGGAGATCTCACAGCAATGACGCGGCGTAAACACGCTATTTGGGAATATTTACCGGCCGGTATTTAGGGCATTCACTTATGCGCTCTTTGACGGACCAATGAATATTTGCATCTTTTGGAATAAACCTGGGCTCACCCCAGGGAATGTACAATCCGAATAATGATTTACGCTTTGGCCATTCCCGCCGCTTGACTGATTTCGGAATTATTTCAAGGGGCCACCACATCCATGTCAGTGATTTATGCAGCGGCGCTTTAACATCCGGTTCGGGGTATAAATAGTGCGTTTTGACACTCCAAGGTTTAACCCCCGAAACATATTTCGCCATTCTATTCGGAAGTTTTAATCCGGACTTCTTGGCTTCGTCCATCATCCATATCAACGGAAATTGAGAGAGCCCGCTTTGTTTTCTTTTATACCCGCCGCCGACATCACCGTGAGACCCAACGAACCAGACCTCCGAAGCATTTTGAGGTTCGGGCTTTCCTTGCGCGTAAATATTGGGTTTGAAATTCTGATCGGGCGTCCAGTGATCGACGCGAAACATACGGCGAAACTCATCGACCGCAACCGCTTGCCTGAATGTTTTCACTGCCGGATTTATTGCCGTATGCGGCGGATTTTCACGGGTTAAGGGCGGGAAAAACCCTTTTGGGTTGGGAACGAATACAGAGTTTACGGTATCCCAGACTCCCAGGAATTTAATAGCACCAACCTTGGTTCGGGCGACGCGCCGGAAGTTTGCAGCTTCGCCTTCATATAACTTTTCATCGATTGTCTCGTCTGGATTGAGAGGCGGGCTGGCCTGTTTATATGCGGTGAATGCGGCGCCGCTGAGATGCACTTGTTCCGGTGCAAGAATACCGATTTCATATATCATTCCCGCCAACACACGGGCCGTTTGTGCGCCTCGGCTAAAGCCAAAGATGAATATATTATCCCTGACGGGGGACGTTTGTCCGCGGACCGTATGCTCTTGGTAATGATTGACCAGAAACTGATAGGCGCGAATGACATTTCGGTCCAAACCCAATCCAAAAGCCAATCCCAGCCCGCTTTTTATTTTCTGCTTTAGCCATCCCCAGGTGTATATTTGGCCCAGGGTGCCAACGCCTTGATCATAATAGACTATTTGCGTATCGGATTTTTCTAAAACCCGATAGAGCTTAAGAACATTGGATAAGTTTTCTTGAATTTTATTGCCGGTACCATCAAGACAAATCACGATATTTCTAGGTTTGGTCACTTGGCCTCATATGTTGATCGATCTCGTTTTAATACCCGTTTTCAGGCAGCTTGGTATTTGTACGCGGATAGGTCAACCCTTTAGACCCGGCCTCTCATTTTTATGTGAGATAAGTTACGTTTACTGATGGCCCATGTGGATATTAACGCCGGGTTTTATTGCGGTTATCGCCGCCCTGATCCCCTTTTGGGTTTCACTTGTACAGTGCCGGGAAGCGTGGATATGGCGCGGATCCAGTATCGCTAAGCTGGTTATGGGTGTGCCCCGTTCTGTTGATATTTTCGCGTGTCAGAATTCAGAAAATTCAGGAAAGGGGCGGGAGGCGAACATTGCAGGCCGCCTCCCTAATCGATGAAAACGGGGCGCGTGTTCACCGACTTCCGTGTATGAACAGTCTCTTTGCGGTTTGCTGTTCTTTTGCGAAACGCCGCACCCGAGCAATGATGTGGGACACTGATCGCGGTGCGCGTTTCGATAAGTCTTTGGGGCTTGTTTCACGTTACTTCCCTGAAACAAGGTAGGGGCCAATAAGACCTTCCCAAATTATGCAGGCGACGATGTATTGCAACATGTCCTTAAGAACAGGTGCGATTGTCGGGGGTTATAACCCGGCTTCCACCGCCAGACGAATGGCTTCGGCCGTCGTGGCAACTTTCAGCTTTGCGAATGCCTCGGCGCGGTGCATTTTTACCGTGCGTTCGCTGATCGCCAGATCATGCGCAATTTGCTTGTTCATATAGCCTTTGGCCACTAGCGTGAGAACGCGTTTCTGTTGCGGTGAAAGTTTTTTCACCAGCTTTGTTGCTAATTTATTTCGTGAGGTGACCGCAGATTTTGCGTTCAGCGGGACTTCCAATTGCGACCCCAGGAAATAGGCCAGTTCCCCCTCATCACCCAGTATCGGCGAAATCATCACGGCATTGCAAAACGGCGTACCGTCTTTTTTATGATTTGTAAGATGCACGAGGACGGGCTGGTGTTCGCGGATCGCGTCGGCGAGCTTTTGGGATTTATCGGCTTCGGTCTCGGGACCGGCGAGAAAACGACAATTATGCCCGATGATTTCATCTCGATCATAGCCGGTGAGTTCGATAAATGCGGTGTTACAATGTATGATGGGTGTGTCGGGTAAATTTGGATCGCATATGATGAACGCCACTGATGATTTATCGATCATTGCGGCTAAATTGGCTTGCGATGTGCGCGCCAGGCCCTCCATGCGTGATGTATAGCCTATTTGCTAAACAATTGCCAGCTGAATTGGCCGGCGCGAGAATTGGGCGTCTTTCGAGAAGACCTGCAGCCAAATTTTCTAGAAAATTCCTCGGGTTTAGATTTACTCAGCAGACATACTCAACGAGGTGAGCTTCTGCTGCGCAGGTTAAAGCGCCTACGGTAGAACGCCATGTTACATTACCCAACGTCCCGTCTTGAGCTCACAATAATTGCCATATGAATTCGTTTGATTGCTGCTAAGCTGCCGGCATTGCCATCCGGGAGCGCACTGATTTTGGTCAGTATTGGGACGAGCAAAAACGTATTTTCAACCCGGACTTCGTCGCCTTTATTGACGCCGAAATAAACGGCAAACCTTACACAAAAAAATAGAAGCCCGGTCCATTACAAACAGGTATTAGACATCCGAATTCTCTAATGATAGAGATGCTCCAAAGGGCAGGGGTGCACAATGTTACTGAGACGCATATCGAAACACGTACGTGAGCAGAACTGGTTTGCGGTAGGGAACCCAACCACTTCCCGATCGCCCCGTCAGAGGACGGGGTCCATCTGGAATATCTCCGCTAGCAAAGTGTTAGGTCCATCAGAGCGCGGTGACGCTTTAATATTTAAAATGGATCCCGTCCTGCGACGGGACAACCGGATTAGAGAGTCGAGTTTATGATCTTCCGCCTAAAGCAATTTGCGTTTACGCAAAATGCTCCTATCAAATCCCATATTGAAAAGGAAAAATGGTTCGCGGTTGCAAACCCAACCACTTCCCGATCGCCCCGTCGGAGGACGGGGTCCATCTGGAATATCTCCGCTAGCAAAGTGTTAATTCCATCAGGGCGCGGTGACGCTTTAATATTTAAAATGGATGCCGTCCTGCGACGGGACAACCGGATTAGAGAGTCGAGGTTATGATCTTCCGACGTATCAAATCCCATATTGAAAAAGAAAACTGGTTCGCTGTTTTTATTGATTTTGCCATCGTCGTTATTGGTGTGTTCATCGGTATCCAGGTCGCCAACTGGAACGATGTCGCTACTGAGAGAGCCGACGAACGACAGGTGCTAACACAAATGCACAGCGACGTGTCGGCAGCTGTAACCCAAAAGACCCAGTGGCTTACAGATATGGAGGGTCATCGAGTATTACTTCTTGAAGCCATAAATATCATCCAAAATAAACCCGGCCAAAAGACTATAAACGATCCCCATTGTGAGGCCATGTGGTCATCTCACCTTATATTTTATCCCGTCGCTCCACTTGGATCCTTGGACGAAATTCTTGCCAAGGGCAGATTGGTCACTCCGCAAGGCCTGTTGGTACGTCCGTCTCTTTTGCGTTTCAGAGACCATTATGAAGTCATAAAACAACTCAATTCTTCGATGGTTGGCTTGGCTAACTTAGGCGATAGTTACAGTGATGCGTTCCCGCGTAGAGTGATTGCCGAGCCGGACATTACGCGCACGGAGAATGCGCAGGAAGGGGAGAAAGTCGCGCGGATTACCGACTCAACTTTTAAAACCTCATGCGTTCCAAATGTCATACGCGCAAATCAGACGATACAGAATAAACTCCTTAGCAATTTGGCGCGCACTGATGGGGTATTGCAGCGGGTGAGAATTGAGCTTTCTGCCCTGCAACAAATCCAGTCAAAGCTAGAGGACACGGCCCCGTGATCCTCCGCCGCACCGCCGAAGCACTTTGCCGCCAGGGCCGCTATCTGCGCCATCAACCAGCCGACAACGGCATAGACCCCGACAACCCGGAACACATTCCGGCGTTTCAGTTCTGTGAACAGTGAATTCAGGCAGCGTCCCCTTATATATTAGGGATTCACTACCATAGATTTATTTCGAAGTCGGTCGAAATCGGACGGTCGTGAAACGCCGTCCTGTGCCCGGTTTCGGCTTGTGGACCGGGGGCTGGTAGATGCCCCGCCAATAAAGGAAAAGCACTCGAAAAAATCAGCCATAACATTGCCATTATTGGGCGCAAAGGTATGAAAAGCAAAGGCAAATACTGGAATATATGCGTACATCGCCCATTCATTTGGACTTGGTACACATAAGGAAACGAAAGGTAGAACTATGACCAGATCGATTAAAAAACCAGGACTTGCAGCCGTCGCCTGTGTTGGCCTTATGGCAGCGCTCGGCAGCCCGGCCTATGCCCAGTCCACGGAAGAAGTTGTCGGTGCAGTTATTGGCGGCGGTGCTGGCGCCTATGTCGGCGGCGAGCTCGATAATAAAGGCTCGAAAACCGAAGGCCGGATTATTGGCGGACTGGTCGGTGGAGCGCTCGGATATGTCGTTGGCGGGGCCCTTGAAGGGGACCGGGATGTGGCGCGTCGGCATGCAGGTGGCCCGGGTGAGTATTACCAGCAAGACGGAAAAGCCTTTCGCCGCTACCGCGACGATCAATACGGGATTGTTTCATTCCCGATCGGGGACCGTGATCCTTATTATTACCGCGACGGGCGTAAAAAAGCGCATCCGGTATTTGCCGTGCATCCCGGACAGGGCAAGGGCAAAGGCCTGTACAAGAACAAGCATAAGACCAAGCACAAGAGCAAAAACAAACATAGAAACGATTATTACGATTAATGAGGTCGTTGCGGCACCCGGCTAACGCCGGGTGTTTTTTTATGTAAGGTGCCAAAGAAACAATAAAAAAAAAGGCGGCCAACCCGGGAAGGGTCAGCCGCCAAGGTTGGCTGTGGGAAGCCAAAACTGTTTTACTGGGTTAGGCGCACATTGGTTTTGACAACTTTCAAAACCTCCTCAAACGCAAGTTCCAGTTCCGCATTGCTGCTGATTTCGTAATAATGATCATCCGAGGACGCACAGTCCTGCATATAGCCGGTTGCATTGGCATTGCCATTGACGCGGACCATGAACAGTTCGATGTTTTCGGCTTTCATGCCGTCGCACACGGCGACCATGTTTTCAAACCCACCGACCGAGCCGTTATTCCAGCCCCAGGAGCTGACCTGATCCACTTCCCAGCTATAGGCTTCGGTTTTGCCGTCTGTCACCATGATGGCGATCTGGCGGCGTTCCTTATCCTGTGCAAATGAATTGTGCATATTGGGCCATTCCGTGCGCCATTTTTTGGCGAGGACCCGCCAGGCCCAGGCCATGGCGACATCAAAGCGGCCGGTGCCGCTTTTGGTGATGGCGTTGGCCGCGGTAATCACCTGGCTGACATTGTTGGTGGGGCCGGTAATCGGGACGCCCGGACAATAGGGATAACTGCCGCTAAAGCCAACCAGGCCACCTGTTACGCCGACGATGGACGCATCGAATTTGTTGGCCCCATTGGGTTTCGCGGCGTCCAATGCCCAGCTCACGGTGCCATTATTCACTTCACGCGGTTCGACGCATCCATTCCAGTTGACAGGCGCAGAACCGGATAACCATCCGTCATTACCGGTGCCGATATTGACCCGGTCTGAAAACGGCACGAGCGTGACATAGAAATTGTCAGATCCGGTGTATTGGTCGAGCTCGTTCAAGACATTGTTCAGCGTGCCCATGGCGGCTGTCCAGGTATTGTCAAACCCCATTGAATTTGTGGTGTCAAATGCGATGACGAGTTCCAAATCCTGACCCGCATCCGCATCCGCGTCGGTGGTTGCCAGGGTTGACATTTTCGGAAATCCGTTGACCTGGGCGAACATGGCCGGGATTGAGGCGCGCGCTGTCACGGCGACCGATCCATCATCAAAGGGTGTGGCCTTGAAATAGGAAATTTCCGCGCCGTCGACGTTTAAATTATTTTCCAGATAGGCGCGCACCCGCTCTTCGAAGCTGCCGCTATTGCCGTTGCCATTGCCGCCGCCATTGGAAACGTTACCGTCATCATCATCATCGTTATCGTCGTCGCCGTTTCCGCCGCCGCGACCATTATTGCTGTTGTTGCCGGAATCGTCCGGCACAACCGTGGCGTAAATTGCTGCTGCATCAACAGCGTCTTGTAATTTTTGGTCAAAGGATTGCACGCGGCTGATATCGATCGCCATACCGGTCGCCATAAGAATCGGCACGGCCATCACACCGAATATGGTGGCGAAATTGCCACCCGTATCCTCGATATAGGATCTGCATAGATGTTTAATCAGCATTTTATTCCCACTGCCATTTCCCACAATGACATTCCCAGGAACACTTATTATACAGAGAGCATGTATGTTCAGCTAAGAGACACTGTTAACAAACACTGAATTTGTTTGGATAAGCGGGATTTACTCGGTCAAGCGCACGTTTGATTTGACCACTTTCACAACGTCGACAAGCGCCAATTCCAGATCGGCATTGGTGCTGATCTCGTAATAATGATCGGGCGTGGAGGCACAGTCCTGCATATAGCCGGTCGCATTGACATTGCCATTAACGCGAACCATGAAAATCTCCATGTTTTCGTCCTTCATGCCGTCGCAAACCGCGACCATGTTCTCAAATCCGCCAACCGAACCGTTATTCCAGCCCCAGGAGCTGACCTGGTCCACTTCCCAGGTATAGGCTTCGGTTTTTCCGTCCGTGACCAAAATCGCGATTTGACGCCGTTCCTTGTCGGCTGAAAATGAATTGGGCATGCCCGGCCATTCCGTACGCCATTTCTTGGCAAGGACGCGCCAGGCCCAGGCCATGGCGACGTCAAACCGGCCGGTGCCGCTTTTGGTAATGGCGTTAGCCGCGGTAATGACTTCAGCAACATTGGATGTGGGCCCGGTGATTGCTACACTTGGACAATACGGATAGGAGCCGCTAAACCCAACCAGGCCACCGGTGACACCAACAATCGAGGCGTCAAATTTATTGGACCCATTGGGTTTTGCAGCGTCGATGGCCCAGGTGACGGTTCCATTATCAAATTCGCGCGGTTCCACACAGCCATTCCAGCCAACCGGCGCTGCGGCTGAAAGCCAGTCGCTATTGGTGGTGCCGATATTGACCCGGTCTGAAAACGGCAACAGGGTGACGTAAAAATTGTCGGATCCCGTGTATTGTTCGAGTTCGAGCAACACATTGCTCAGTGTATTCATGGCGGTGGTCCAGGTCGAGCCAAAGCCCATGGAATTTGTCGTATCAAAGGCAATCACAATTTCCAGATCTTTACCGGAGTCGGCATCGGCGTCCGTGCCAACGACCGTGTGCATACGGGGAAAGCCGCCGATTTGGGCGAAGGTGGCCGGGATATGAGCACGGGCCGATACGGAGACCGACCCGTCTTCATTCGGGGTCGCATCAAATTCGGTGATGATCGCGTCAGCCCGGCCGAGATTAAGTTCAAAAATTTCCCTGACCTTGGCTTCGAATTCGTTTTGATTGTAATTTTCATTATTCATGCCGTCCGGTATGACGGTGCCGAAAATGGCGGCGGCATCGGCGGCGTCCTGCAATTTTGAATCAAAGGATTGCAGCCGGCTGATATCAATCGCCATCCCGGTCGCGATCAGTATCGGCACTGACAGCACACCGAACATCATGGCAAAGTTGCCCTGGGTGTCTCTAATATAGGACGTGTATAGGTCTTTAATCGACATTTTCTTTTTCCCACCACCCCGTGTAAAAGCCACCCAAATGCGGCTTAATCGCCCGATTTATATTAGAAAAAGGTATAATAACGGCTAAGCGACACGGTTAATGGCGGGTAAACATCAGCGTCCATACGCCGTCATCAGGCGCGCCATGGCGGCCGGTATGCCTTGGGACGGCGTGAAATGTCGCATGCCGGCGTCCTGACGGTCGAGATCGGCAAGCAGGGCAAGGATTGCCCGCTCCAGAGGCGGCGGGACCGTACAATTGATCAATTCGCTTAATGATTGGCGAGCCCGGGACAGGGCCGGGGCTTGATGCTTGAGATAAAGCGCGTGTCCATGGTCAAATGCCAGACGCTTGGCCTTATTTGCTTTATCTAATTGATCGCAGTCCGCCGGAGATTTCGGGATATTATGCGAAAGCCGGGCACTTTTCGCGGCAAGGGCCTGCATTTTTACGCGCGTGGAGGGCGTGATCTGCGAGCGATTGCGCAATAACGAGGCGTCCTGGTCGAGCCGGGCGATTTCGGCGCGTATCTTGTCGTAATGCGTGGTTTCCGTCGCCTCAGGCACCGACGGGACGGGCGCTGACGCCGGATTTATAACCCCCATATTCATTCCTGTGTGATTTTTACAAATAATGCCATAATGGCAATATTGGATCAAGGCATAAAATGCCAAAATGGCAAAATATATGCGGTTAGACCGATACGTTCAGCGGAATCGCCGTTTTTATATAGCGTCTTGACCGCATGAGGTCATTCCATGACCCGTATGACGGTAGTTGAATTGGCACTGGCGACATCCAATCCAAAATTGGCTTTACAGCCCGTCGAAACGAAACTGGACGTCCCGCTCATGAAAATTTTATTGGCGACGACCATCGTGCAATCCGCCGACGTTGATCCATTGCCGCCGAAGCTCAAATTCTGGTTCGGATAATATAGCAGGCCTTCGAAAAACGACCCTGTATTCCCTTTGAACGTTGTTGCTGAGCCGGCGGGCTGGGTCAGCGGGTCGCTATAAATAACGACGCCCGGATAGGGCTCGGGTGCCTGTGCTGCGCTGACTTGGATAACCGCCTGGCCGTTCAATCCGTTGATCGCAGAACCGTTCATTAAAACGATCGTAATACCAGTGCCCGTAATCAAGGCGTTTTTCTTGATATTGAGATCAGCGTTATTAAAATAATAAGTACCGGGCTTATCGAAAGTCAGTTTGTTATTTACGGAGATACTTGAACAATACAGACCCGGATCAATTTTGATATTGCCAAACGAGTCGGCAACAGGGTTTGCTTCACATGTTTTTGTGCTGATATCCGGGGCCGGAAGAGAAGCGTATGGATCGACAACCGGATCGGCATTTTCTATGACGTCGTCGCACTCCAAATTGCTGAACGTTGCCGGTATGCCGCCTGAGGCGCTGACGCACCGGGCCGTCACAACAGGACCACCTTTGATGGCAATGGCCGAACTGCTGGTTGAATTGGAATGCATGTCACATCCGGCCAGATCGGCGGTTGTGCTGCCGGCAATGTTGATAGTGCTTGGATCGGTCGTATTCAGGGCGAGGGCACAGACATCGTCGCCGTTTTCCGTCACCATGGCCGCGACGGATCGCACCCGGGTGGTAATCGCTTTGTCGCTGACGATACCGCTGAAAAATTTTAAGCTGCTTTGATCGATTAAAACTTCCAGCGCGTCACTGTCTCCCTGATGTGCACCGCTGGTCGGCGGGGAGTTTACCGTTATGGATCCTTTGCTGAAATCAAAACCATTATCAAGAGCGTGCAGTTTGGCATAATTTTTGGCGTTTACCGGCGTTGCCGTTTGCAATTCCAATGCGCCTGCATAGGCGGCCAGATCAGCGTATAGTTGGACGTCGGTTTTGGACTTCATCCAAAATCCGGCTTCGATACTCACCGCCAAAGCACCGATCAGGATCGGCAGTGCCATGGCAACGATACCGGCCGTACTGCCGTCGGTATTCGTCCGGAATTCTTGCAGTCTCGTTGCAAATTTTTCAATCAAAACTACCCCCCAGGTATTCAAAGCCGCGGCCTCGACAAATGTGTACAAGCGGGTAAATAATAAAAATACATGAAAAGGTTGTGAAATGTTTTGGCTAATAAATAATGAAGTTAATCCTGCGCATATGAGCCCGGGCAGGTTTTGTTTCAGATACTGCCCTTACGCCCGGCCGCCAATCCAGCTTTGCCGGTCGCGTTCCTCCCGGAAAACCTCGTCACTGTCGATGATTTTCTTGGCTTGTTTGTGGCGCGTCTCGATTTCCTTTTTATCCACGTCTGACGGCAGTTGTTGCGCGGCCGCCTTGGTGAGATTGTCGAGCTGTTTGACGAATAATTCCTTTTGATGCCCGGTGCGGGCGGTCGCTGCCAGCTCCGTCAGAATCGTCATCATATGCAGCGCCGCATTGCGGTCCGCTGCGATATACGGCCGGCTTTGGTCACAAATCACCGACAGGAAGCGTTCAAACGAGACCGGGTAAGCAATCAGGCGTAGCCTGTCGGTATCGCTGGCGTCATAGCGGAATGGCGACGGCGCTTTGCCCTGACAAATGGCGGCCAGGGCACTGTGGAACCAGTTCATGCAATTAATAGCCGTGAACGGATCATTGATGCCGGGCGACAGGGCGCGGCCCAATATTTCCACAAGTTCGTCGGCCAGAAACAGGACGTTTTGGTGCTCGGTGCGTTCATTGCCCAGGGCGAAGCAGGAGTTAATCTGTTTTTTGATCTCATCATGGTCGAGATCGTCACTGTCGCTCCAATAATGAGCCAGCACATTGCCGGTGACACAGAAATCACCGGGCCGGTATTCGAGGCGGATAACCAGGTCATGCGCGCAGGCAATATCGAGAACCGCTTGATCATCCAGGGTTTGCAAATAGCCTTCATTGTCGGTTTCAACCTTGTGCGAGGATTTCAGATCGAACTTTGACAGATCGACGTCGTCATCGCCCGACTCGCCAATGTCTGTGGGGAAAAGTTTGTTGATATTGTCACGCAGGCGGTAGCCGACACGCGATGTAATATTGCCGACATTGAGGGTTTCCGGGATGTGGTGGATGAAAAAGATCAGCACGCCAACGCTCATTAGTGTCATAATCATCGCCACAAGCAGCGAGACGCTGGGAATAATTTCCGTCAGCCGGTTGGCCGCATCCGCATCATCACCGGTCCGCGCCACGCGCATCACCAGCAAACAATATACAAATGTTGCGGTGAAGGTCCCCAAAGTGAATTGGTTGGCCTTATCGCGCATGAAATTTCCGATCAGGCGCGGCCCGTACTGGGAAGCGGCGCTGGTCACCGCGACCATGGTCATGGAGAAGGTGACGCCGGCCACCGTGATCATCGATCCCGCAATGGTTGACAGAATGGCGCGCGCGGCACCCGGGCTGTTGGCGTACAGCCAGTCGAATTTCTTAACCACCGCGATATCCATGGTCTGGTCGATATGACTGGTCACATAGGCCAAAATCACAGCGCCAATGGCCATCAAAGCGGGGATGAAATAATAGCTGCTCTGCAGGTCCTGCCACAGCTTGATCAGGCGGGCATTCATGAACCGGTTTTAGCGGGTTTCTTTCTGCGGGTCGAGGACTTCTTTCCCGTGGATTCTTCGATCGCTTTGTAGCGTGGTTTGACCTCTCTGTCCGCCGGTGCCGGCCAACCTTCACGCTGTTCGCCGGGTTGTCCATCGCGGTCTTCAGTCTGGTCGTGGAACAGATGCACCTGGGTTTCATACGGCATGTCGATACCGGCTTTGTCGAGCGCGCGTTTCATTTTCATGATCACGTCGGCGCGCACGCCAACCACATCCGCTTTGTGACTATTGGTCCACCAGCGCGCGCGGATGGTAACCCAGCTTGCAGCCAAATCCCAGGGCAGGGCCTGCGGTGCCGGATCGGTTTCCACGTCTTTTACGTCTTTCAAGACGTCGAGGATTATTTTCTGCGCTTCTTCGACATCGTCACCATAGCCAATGCCGATATCATACTGCGACCGTCTGAAATCAAAGCCGGTTTTGACGGTTACGGCATTGGTGTAAATATCGCTATTAGGGATGACCACTTTTTGACCGTCATAGGTTTTCATAATGGTTGCGCGAGTTTCGATATGGTCGACCGTGCCTTCGAACCCGTTGACTTCGATCTGGTCACCGACTTCAAACGGTTGCCGAAGCAAGATCAGCAGACCGGCGAGCCAGTTTTGCAAAATATCCTTAAATGCGAAGCCGATGGCGACTGAGCTGACACCGAGCCCGGCCACCAGATCGCCGGGATTCAAGGTCGGGACAACGATGGTCGCGGCGATCAACCCACCGAATACAAGTATAGCGGCCTTGAAGAAACCTCCTAACACTTCGCCCAGATTCGTGCGTCCGCGCGACTCGGTGGTACGCTTGATTACGCGCTTGACGAGCTTGGCCAACATCCAAAAAACGATAAAGACTATGATGGCGACCACGATATTGGGCAATAACCGCACCAACCCGTCGAGCCAGGAATCAATCCGCTCGATGGCGATGGCCGGATTAAGGTCAATCTGACCAGCTGTGTCCGCTGCTGTGCTGGACGAGTCCGGACTCGAATTATTGTCTTGTTGTGCTGCCATGGTATTGTCTCTCGTTAAATTTCACCTTCCAAACGCACGGATAGCGAGTTGGTTCCATGACGCTGCCGAGATAGTTTGGATAAAAGGAAGTGCTGGACAGAATATCCCGGCACGGCCAAAATAAGACTGAAAAGGGGGAAGTATCGGTATGAAACTGTTTCGTATATTTTTAAGCGTGATTTTTATCAGCCTGCTCGGCTACACACTGGTCACGATTTCCAACCATGGCTGGAATTTGCTCCCGATCTTTTTCGGCGACATGAAAGCGATGACCTGGCCGGGCCAGTTCAATTTTGATTTCTTCGGGTTCTTACTGCTGTCCGGCCTGTGGGTGAGTTGGCGCAATCAATTTACCCCGGCGGGCTTGATCCTGGGATTGATTGCCGTGTTCGGCGGCATCTTGTTCCTGTCGGCTTATCTGTTCTATCTGACTTTTAAAACCGACGGCGATATCAAAAAAATCATGCTGGGGGACGCCCGCGCGTAAACCTGAATGGCGATTGATTTTGATTAAACGCACAAATCAAGCGTCTGGTCTTTGATGTTTTGAATGTGCTTTCAGGTGTTGCCGTTATCGTATTATTGCCGCGATTTTTTGTCCATGAGCGAGACCTTAAACGTAGGTGAAATTTTCGTCCACAGCTGTAAAGGCCGTCGTTTTTTGCCATTGTCGAAGTTTGGGCGGTCGTGCAAGGCGAAGGGTATCGATCTCGCAACTTCTTGAACCGTTCATTCATCGGGTTAACTCAATGTTTCTGGTTAACTGCAATTTGAAGTGACAAATTAAAGACTAAATGTATACCTTTTAACCTTTCAGGAGTCAGACCGGTGAAAATCGAATTTCAACTGATGTTTGTAGCTGCTTTGCTGACGACGATGGTGTCATGTGGCGGCGGCGGAAATTCTTCAACTGTTGTAAACCCGCCACCTGTAGCTGACAACATTCCTCCGCGCGTACAATTTCCCCTTGCCGAAAATTTTCTGGAGGGCAGTGAAGGCATCGCTTTCAGTTTCACGTCAACAGATGGCAATCGTGATCAGCGAGTCCATACTATTTCAGGTCCGGATGCCGATTTCTTTAGCCTCAGCGCCCCGCGCTATGATGGCACAAGAGCCGATTTGGATCTTGTTGTTAATCTGGTTCAGGATTTTGAAAATCCGTCTGACGCGAATGGGGATGGTATTTACGACGTCACTGTGACCGTTGATGATGGTCAAGCGACACATTCAATTGATAGCCAACTGACCCTTGCTGATCGGTCGATTGCTATCGGTCAGCAAATAACAAGTACCAGTGGCCTTGTTGCACCAATGCAAATTGTTGGATTTCAAAATAGTCGCGAAATTATCTTAGAAAAAGCCGGTCGAGTGGTTTTAGAAGATGAAAACGGTTTTCCGACCATGGCCAGCACAACCATGCTTGATCTAAGAAGTCAGATAACGAGTGAAGGAGAAAGAGGGCTTCTGGGCGGTGCGCTGTCACCCGATTTTGATACCGACCGGACGATCTATCTTTGTTTCACAAATCTGGACGGCGATATCGAAATTCGAAGCTATAGCCTATTTGCTGATCAAGACGATATGTTTGATCCCGCAACTCAAAAGTCCATTATTACGATTAATCGTCCGCGCGCTAACCATAATGCAGGATGGATAGGATTCGCACCGGATGGCACATTATGGATTCCTACCGGTGATAGTGGCGGTGCCAATGACCCGGATAATTTGGCTCAGGATCCGTTTGCTTTGCAAGGAAAAGTTCTGCGCATTGATGTCACCGGAGACGATTACTCCAGCAATATTTCTAAAAATTATGCAATCCCATCAGACAATCCTTTTGCAGATGGTAGTGAAGGGGCGCCTGAAGTCTTCGCGCTTGGGCTACGCAACCCCTTTCGGGGTGCGGTGGAACCATTTACCGGCGAACTTTATCTTGGAGATGTCGGGCAAAATCGACGAGAAGAAATAAACCGTTTATCCTTGTCCGAGCCTGGCGTGAATTTTGGCTGGCCGTTATTTGAAGGGTTATTGCCAAATACGGGAACGGACTCTACGGGACTGACGCCACCTGTCCTGGAATATGCGCACACTGGCGATCGTCGTTCAATAATTGTAGGGGATTTTTCGTACTGGGAAACGGACGTAGCGCGTGAAAGCCATTTGATATTTTCCGACTTTTATTCTGGAGAAATTTGGCTCTTACAAACAACCTTGTTAATGCCAGACCAGACAATTAATTTGGATGATATCGAAGGTTTGCCACAAAATTGGGTTACACTGCTTGCATCATATTCCGGTGCGGGCCTCACCAGTTATATTCGTTCAGGGGTTTTCAGCGCCACGCAAATTTCGGGCGAAGTTTCTTATTTCGAACCACCACTGCCGTTGTAAATTAATTTTGGTGAAACGGCTTACCAGCCATTTTGCTGAAGTATATTGCCGCAAATACCTGCCCACACCCGAAACGCAGGAAGGCCTTGGAAATTTCCATCGGCGCCTGTAAACAGACACGATGAGGGTATTCACAATATTGTTGGCGGCGCTGTTTTTGATCGCACCCGTTTTATCAGCTTGCGATGCGCCGCCAGCTGGGCCCGCGCCCTTATCGGTTCAGGCCGATACGCTGAATACAGAATGGGCTGTGGAGTGGTGGCTGCCGCGCCACAAACAAAAACTTAAAGATAAGGACAAGCAAAAGGTCGACCTGATTGTGCTGGGCGACTCGATCACCCATGGATGGGAAGGCGAAGGCGAAGCGGTTTGGGATGAATACTTTGCGCCGCGCAATGGTTTTAATCTCGGCTTTGGCGGGGACCGCACAGAAAACGTTTTGTGGCGGCTGGATAACGGTGCCGTTGATGGTCTGTCGCCCAAACTCGTGATCTTGATGATCGGGACCAACAATACGGGCCACCGTATGGACAGTGTCGAGGATACGGTCGCAGGCATAAATGCCATTCTCAAAAAACTCAAACAAAAATTACCCGCTACGGATATTCTGCTGCTCGGCATTTTCCCACGAGGGGCAACACCGGATGATCCCGCGCGCCTGCGCAATCAACAAATCAATCGACGTCTCAAGGCCAATGCGGTAAACCGAAAATGGCAACGCAAACATGCCAATGTGCATTACCGCGATATCGGCTCTATTTTTGTGGGTGATGACGGAGTGATTTCCGAAACCATCATGCCGGATCTGCTGCACCTCAGCCCGGAAGGCTACCGGCTGTGGGCGGAAGTGATCGAAGCCGACGTGGCGCGAATAATGGCGGATTAGGGCGGCGGACGAGAGACGCCCGTTAATTTCTATGTGTTGGAAAACACGCGCGTCTACAAAAGCAGAATCTTGCGAGGGCGCCTTAAAACATTCATAAAGTTTGCGATGATTAAAAACAGCGTCCTCTTATTTGTTGGCATGCTCACGCTGGTGGGCTGTGCCACAACGATGCCGCCCGCAGATCAGCCGGGAGACTGGCTTCTCGTCAGTGATTTTGAACGGGAAGACGCGTTGGACGCGTGGACCAATGTCGATGTTGAAAATGAAACCGATCCCTTCGTGCCCGATGCACAAATTACGGAACTGAGCGCTGAGGCCGGGATCGACAATCAATATATGCTTCGTAAACCTGCCGCCGACGGCGTTATCGGCAATCGAAAAGCGCTCGGCTTTGTGCCGCTGCCAACCGCCATCGGGATTGGCGAGACCTATTCTCTGTACACAAGGGTCAATGTCGAGTATTTTCCCAACAATCATTCTTTCGGTCTCAGCAATCTCACGGCTTCTGAAATTCCTGATGCAAATTATGACGCGTTTGAGCCCATTATCCGCATCACCGACAAGGCGGAGTCCGACGGCACCAAAAATGACGGGACGCTGATGGTGTCAAGCGGGTACAAAAGCTACGCCAAAATCATCAATCCGGAAACGGGCGCGGCGGCAAAGCCTCTGGCGCCCAATGTCTGGTATGAGGTCTGGGCCGTGATGGATAATAGCGCAGCAGATGCGGGGGGACAGAGCTATGAAGTATATGTGCGCGGCGGCGAATTTACCTCACAGACGCTGGTGTATAGCGGTGCGAGCTTCCGCATGAAACGCGGTGCCCCGCTGACCGCCTTCATCGCCATCAGCAATACCGGATCCAAAAAACAACCTTACGGCAATGGCGGTGTTCGCTATGACGATATTTACATTGCCAAAAACAAGGTCTTATCCACACCGGGAAGGTGATCTTTTAAATGACTGCATTGCTGATCTGAGCGCACGAACCTACTTGTCCCTATCTCGGGCGATGCTCGGTGCCTTCACCGGCGGTGATAAACAGGGCGGTGGCTTCGCGCTCCACATCGGCCGTGTGCCAGACGCCCGGTGAATTGATGGCGTAGTCTCCGGCCGCCAGCGTGATCCGTTGCTCTTTCCCGTCTACCTCTTGAATAAGCGTGATTTCACCGACGGTGCACACAACGACTTCGCTCCCTTTCGGGTGCATCTCCCAAACGTCCCACGGTTCCGTGAAGGTATAATAGGAAACCAGCCGGCCTTCCGCCCCGTCCGATCCGTGACGCGCCACATAATCCGCATACCACTCCGCCCCCGACAAGGGGGGTTGGGAAACAGCCGTGGCACCCAATCCCAAGTGGACAAAGCTCTCTGATAATTTCTTCGCGTCCGTCATGTGTATCCTCCCGCAAGGAGAGAATAGCGCGAAAGTACGCGCCTGTCATGTTGGGGAGTTTGGGGGGTAAAGTTTTTGATGGAAAGATCCCCATTGCGGACGAAACCCGGAAACGGATTTAGCCCAAGTAAGAAGATGCCTACTTTACTTTAATAAGGACGTTTTCCGTGTGAAAAGGCTGTTTACATAATTTAGAGTACCGATACGTTGGAACAACTACAAAGAAAGAGTTGAATGTGAGCTTGCAAAATTATAAAATCATGAGACGGGCGCAAAATGCGACGATTTTGCTCGGCGCCGTTACAATTGCAGCCTGCTCGCAGTCCGAAACTAACGTCAAAACTGAAGTTAAAGCTGTCCCTGAAATTGTTACTAACGCAAATCTCGACTTCATCCCTCTAAATCCTGCGCGGGGCGACGCTGCCCCACAAGCAGGTGTTTTGTGGGGCGATATTCGCGCAGATATGCCAAGCGGCGTGCTTTTGAAATTCGCAGATGGCTTCACGTCTCCACCTCATATTCACAACATTACTTATCGCGCGGTTGTGATTGAAGGCGCCGTCCATAATGATGACCCCACTGCAGTGAATATGTGGATGGAGCCGGGCTCATTTTGGACTCAGCCTGCCGGAGAAAATCACATCACAGCAGGACGGCCCGGCGCAGGTGCAACTGCCTTCCTTGAAATCATGGAGGGCCCCTATCTAGTTCAGCCTTCAGATCAAGCCTATGATACTGGCGAGCGGCCTATCAACGTCGCGGCGAATAATGTTGTTTGGCTCGATGCTTCAGACGTCAGTTGGGTAAACGCGAGCACGTCGGACAATAGCGTACAAATGGCGTTTCTCTGGGGCGACACGCAAGTCGGTCAAAAGAACGGCACCTTTCTCAAACTTCCCCCACAAAGCTCTGTTACCGTAAAAGGAAATACAGCATGGCTCCGCGCCGTCGTGACGAAGGGTGATCTCTCCTACCATGCCGAAACAGACATTACCCCCTTAGGAACAGGCAGCTATTTTGGCTCTAAAGATGGCGGGACGCATACGATAACATGCAGGGTGGCTGAGGACTGCGTTTTATATATCAGCGCGGAAGGACGCTATGACGTTGGCCTCGTAAATCCAAAGTAACGAAGTGGGCGGCTCCGCCTCTATAAACCGCGGCTTAAAAACGGAGATTGAGACATAAACCTAAATGCTCGAATGTCTCATTGGCCCCCACAGAAGACATTCGCTTCAATCTTCATCACGGCACCACAATTTCCTTCCAACCCGATTGTCCCGGCGAAGGCCGGGATCCATTATAGGACTCAAATATCCCACTTAAATCCTGTAGCAGTTTCCGAGACGTCCCAGAGCTTGCTCATGACGGTTTTGTCGTGGGCGTAGGGTTCGAGCGTGCCTGTGCCGACAGGGCCGACAAATTCCATGCGGCCCGTCGGCCCGTAAAACGCGCGCTGTTCTAAGCCCTCTTCGGTCGCGCACATCACTTCCGGGTAGGCGCCTTTTTCGGCGGTTTGGACCATGGGCGATTTGGTCATCAGCCACCAGGCGATCCGCGTGCCCAGACCGCCGCTGGTGCTGATCAGCGAGGTTGCGGACGAGCCGGGATGACAGACATAAACCTCGACGGTCTTATCGGCGGCCTTGACCCGGTCTTGCAACTCATAGGCAAACATCATCTGCGCCAGCTTGCTTTGGCTGTACACCGGATTGGCGCTATAGTTTTTGTCCCAATTGATGTCGTCAAACTGGATGGTTTTGATGCCCATTTTATAGCCGAGGCTGGCCACGACCACGATCCGCCCGGCCGTTTTTTCGATGCGCTCAAACAGCAGGCCGCACAGGACGAAATGGCCGTAATGATTGGTGCCGAGCTGGCTTTCAAACCCGTCCTTGGTGAATTTCTGGGTTGGCACCTGGGCGATGGCGGCATTGCAAATCAGTGCGTCGATCCGGGGGACAGTTTTCAAAACCTGCTTTGCCGCGTCGCGCACGCTGGCGAGCTCGGCCAAATCCATGCGCACAAAGCTGACGTCCGCATCGGGCCCGAACTCGGCTTTTAAAGTCTCGATGGCGGCGGCGGACTTCTCCGGACTGCGGTTGAGCATCACAACTTTCGCGCCTTTACGGAGTAATATGCGCGAGGCCTCAAACCCGGTACCGGAATTGGCCCCGGTAATCAGATAGGTCTTGCCGGCAAGGGAACCAAGCCGGTCGGGCGTCCAGCCTTTGGGGCCAAATTCAGTGTCTGCCATGCTTGCTCCTGTCGTGCGTCGAATAGATTGTCGGTGGGCAATCCTGCTGGTTTGAGGAATAGCCAACCTGGCCGCGCCTGTCATCTAAATCGGTTTGAGGGAAAACAACTTTTTTTTGCATAATTCCCAATCCGTCATTACCGCCCTTGTGGCGGTAATCCAACCCTGTAGGGACAAAAGGCCTGTTGTACGACGGAAAGCATCAGAGTTGGATTGCCGGCCGGAGCGCCGGACCAACAAACCCGGCAATGACGGGGAAAGTGGGCTTTGGAGGAATAGCGGTATCGTCAAATACGACGTCATTCTTATCGCATGCCGAACCTGATGACGCCCTGCATGCAGACTTTGACAATGAAGATTAAAGCCCGGCTGAGCCTGTGGGTCGGGCCGAGCTTGTCTTTGGCCGTGTCGTGATGTTCTCGCTCGTCCCGCTCTCCCGTTTCTGCGGAAATGCGTCAGAAATGAATAATTGATGCCTCCATCCCCCGCTCGCTCGAGCGTTTCACCGAAACGCGTGGTTGACGAACGGGGTCCACTTTAAATATTAAAATTGCACTGCGTTTATGTCCAGTTCGCCCCGAATGCACACCTTTACGCATTCCCGATCCATTCAACCATCCCATCATACACAGCGCCAAACCGCATCGATATAAAATCGCGAAACATCAATTTCTTGTCCTGCAAAAATCATGCTTTATCTAAATTGTGTGGAGTCGAGTGCCCGTTGGCGAAAGGCGTTCATGAGGTCCATCAAGGCCTGCGGCTTCATACTGTAATTATCCCCCAGACTCTCATAGTTGCCGGCCATTTTTTTGAGCAATCCGGCGGGCCGCCCCAGGACATTAAACTGTATCATTTTTGTTGATTTATATTGAAAGAGCCTGAATTCGGATATGTCCCGCCATTGATAAGATGATTGCCTGAAATTCATCGTTCGGCGAAAACCGTCGGGCCCCAATTCAAGTCGGGCCGGATTAAACAGCTGCACCAGACTGACCACAGCAAAAAACCCGAACAACGCGATACAGACCCACGCCAAAACGGCATCCGTTTCGTCGCCGATCAGGAGGAGAGCGATGCCACCGCTGACAAAAATCAAAAATCCGATCAGCAAAAATGCCCATTTCAGCCGTGACGATGTTAATACAAGATATTGCGGTAAGTCTGTCATGAAAGAACGATCACCATATTATTATTCAGGGCACATATTAAAATTTTAGACAGCTTCTATCTATTTCAAGTAGCCGTCTTAGACAATAACCAAAACTTCTATTGTCCACTATGGCGGCAAGCCAGGCCATGAGTGCGGTGGCGAATATTAGGCATAGTGGTCATTCCTAACCTCTCCTTGGGGAGAGGTCGCGCGTGCGCAGCACGTTGCGGGTGAGGGGATGAGGTTTCCGATTTCGCGGTGCTCGGAAGTAGGTAATCTTATTTCCCCTCACCTCATTCCTCTCCTTAGAGCGTTTCTCTCGAAACGCGGAAGAGAGGATGCACTGTGTGAAGACCGACGTTATTCCTATCGCATGCCGAACCCGATGACACCCTCGGTGCAGGCTTTGACAATGATAATTAAGGCCCGGCTGAGCCTGTGTGTCGGGTCGAGCTTTTCTTTGGCACTGTCATGGTATTCGCGCTCGTCCCGCTTTCGCGTTTCTGCGGAAATGCGTCAGAAATGAATAATTGATGCCTCCATCCCGCGCTCATCCCCACGGAGGTGGGGATCCGTCTTTGATATCACCGCGATACCGAGTTTCGGTGGACATAGCTTTTTGCAAGCCGAGACATTCCAGATGAATCCCCCTCGACAGGGGGATGAGCGGAAGGGGGTAGGGTCATCGCATGCCGACCTTGATCATTTTTTCCGGGATGGTTTGCGCGCGGCGTTTCACAATCCACAGGCCTCACGAAGTATCGACAGTTTTTTGGGAAGCTTAGCAACATCAAACCGGAATTCTCGATTATCCCCATTCTCGTTCGAATAAGTTAACACTAGTTGGCGTTGTCTCTTCACCTTCTCCAAAAAGTATTGCTGGTTTTCTAATGTTGCGAAACCTACGCTGCCTGTAATAGGAGAATACACAAAGTCGATATTTTCGAGCGGTTCACCCTGAAGCAAAATTTGCAGGTTATGAGGCCCGACTTCATTGCGCTCATATGCCACCCAATAAATATTCACGGCGTTCTTTTCACAGACCATCTCTATGTCAGCCATTTTAACGCGATCATCGTCATAAATTATATTTGCGGAACTCAGTGCAAGCACATTTAGTCTGTCAGTTCCCAAATTGATATATGGTGCCCACTTCCGCTTTTGGTCATTGTAAACACTTTCATAACAATGGAACGCATCGTCTGGCCTTTGCACACCGAAAAACTCATCGCACGCCGCAAGGACTTTCGTTTTATGGAGACTGTCGGGGTCAGTCTTTCCGGCGAGCTGTTTGGTTAGCCGATTGTACTGCCATTCCTGATAAATTGATCTGGCCTGTATGTCACCGCTTGCAACTCCAAAACCGATCAGAGCGGTAAAGGCCGCCAATCCGATTAACAAAGCTATGACTATCCATTTTAATACTCCTTTCACCGTGGCATGACCGCGATGATCCTTGCGGCCCAGTCGATGACCACGTCGTCGATGGGGCCGGAGTTGAAACTGGTCAGGGTGTAGAGACCGGGGGCGGAACCGCGGCGCACGGTTTTGACCAAGATGCGCCCATCGGCCAGACCGACGACACAGCGGCGGTTGAAAAACTCATCAATGTCGGGGCGGCGTTCGGCGTAGACCAAAATGTCGCCGTCAAAATAGGCGGGCACCATGCTGTCGCCTTTAATCTGCACGGCGACCGCATCAGGCGGACAGCCGGGCGGGGCGTCAACCGTATCCATGCCGGCTCCCTTGGCGTGATCATCGATGGGGTGGAACTCCGCGCCGGCGCCGATAAAACCAACGACATTAAGCTCACGGGCCTGGAACAGATCCGACACGGCAAGGCCCAGGAAGTCGGCGGTTTTTTCCAGAAACTCGGTATTGGTGCGGCGGCGGCCATTGACGAAGCGCGACACCTGGCCCGGATTCATGTCGATGGCCTCGGACAGCTCCTCGAGCGTGTGGCCGGCGTCTTTCAGTAATTCTTTGATACGCAAGATCATTTTTCCATTATGGCAATTTATTCATAAATTAAAAGTGCCATTATGGCAATTTTTCCTTGACCAAAAATTGACAATATGGCAATAACCCGATTCATTAGGGAACATAACATGAACATTATAAAACGCAAGCGGTGGGTACAGGGACATCATATACGGCTCGTCATTACCCACCTTGTGTGGATAATCCAACTCTGTGCCGTCCCGTTTCCAATCGCGCGACGGAAATCATCCGAGTTGGATTGCCGGGATAAACCCGGCAATGACGAGTGGTGTGGGATTGGCCGGGATGACATGGAAGGGGGAATAAACCCATGACCATTGTTTGGTACAAGCATTTCCCGTCGGATTTTCTACATGGTGTGACGCGTATGACCGCAGAAGAACGGGGCGTGTATGCCAGCCTGCTCGACATGATGTATGATCAAGGTGGGTCGATACCCTATATCAAAAATGCCCGTCCCGACCGGCCCGGATCACCGGCGCGATTGGCCAGTGCCTGCGGTAGCAATACGCGGCGGTTCAACATCATTATGGAGCGCCTTTTTGACGAGGGAAAAGTTATCCACAGGCATGACCGCCTGTTCAACAAACGGGTATTTAAAGAACTTAAACCCGACTTTATCTCGACATTATCTTTACATAATCTCGTTTTAATTTTCCCGGAATGGCGTAAAATCAAGGGCTTAGCTGAGGTTAAGAAGCTAGAAGCCAGACTCCATAAAAAAATAAACAAAAAAATTGATCAAGAGGGAGCGGGTTCGACCATCGAGCCACCCGACGTGGGATCGCCGTTGCGGCACCTGTATGACCATGTGGTGGCGGCGTATGGCGAGGGCGTGTGGCTGGCCTGGTTCCGGCCGGGGCAGGCGACCCTGTACGGCTCGACCCTAAGGCCGCGCACCAAATTCATTCGCTCCAAGATCAGCAACGATTATGAGGACGCTTTGAGCGATGCCGGCTTCGAGCTGGGGGAGGTGCGATGATGGGGGTTTGCCTTCAATCCATCATTACCCCGCTTGTCGGGGTAATCCAACCCTGTGCTGACCTGCGACCTGACGTGCGATGGAAATCATCCGAGTTGGATTGCCCACACAGGGTGGGCAATGACGGTAATAGGGAAATAGGGCCGCTCAGTTGTTCCGAAGGACGCGCGATCGTCCCGCCCCACGCCAAACACCCCGGGCAGGCTTGGCCGCTCAGGCCGGACGGGACGCACCGACCGCGCTGCTACAAATGCGTGCATTGGCGCTCCAATATGCCCCTGACCGGGCGCTGCGCGATTGGCGCGAAGCGCAACCTGCTCAGCTCCCACGATATGATGCCCGGCGACGGCTGCGCGCGGTTTGAGATGCAGGAGTTCACCGAGCATGGAGGCCCGCATGCTTAAATCCGAGCCCCTCACCCTAACCCTCTCCCCCAGGAGAGGGGACGCACGGGATAATCCGTAACTTAACCTCTCCCGTGGGGAGAGGTCGAGCCGGGCGTTTCGAGAGAAACGCATGGCGAGGGTGAGGGGCTTGGATGGATCAGGTCTACGACAAAAAAACAAAGTGAATGGAAGGAACAAATATGACTCAACGAAAACAAAAATCAGCGCCGGTGATCCGCGTGTTGCGGGCTCTGATGATTGAGCCGATGATCCGGGCCGGCGACGCCCATCATCTCTATGCCAACCTGACCAGCTGGCCCGATTACCGCCCGGAAATGCGCGAGGAATACTGGCACGCGGGCGCGTGGGATGAGGACAAAAAGAGCGATCTGGAATTGGCGGCTGAGGCGCATGTGGGGCTGCGCGCCAGTGCCGCTGATATTGATGATTATTTGCCCGCCATGCGCTTGGCGCGGCTGATCTATTCCAATGCCCATTACGCCGATCATTGGCGGGCCTTAAAATGGCATGGGCGTGGCGCCAGCTACGCGGCGATCGGGCGTCGGCTCGGCTGTTCTCACACGGCCGTTCGCAACAAAATCCTCGCCTGTTATGATTTGATCGAGGCAGCGAGCCTCCGCGATGAGGTCGCGGCCGCATGATCAAGGATACCAAAAACAAGGATAGGCGCAAATTCCTGCCGTGCCGGGCCGTGTTCCTCGACCGGGTGGACGGGCGCACGTCGTTGCGGCGCGGTAAATACCCGGAACGGGCCCAGAAACGCACGCTGAATAGCGCGGCCAAACTCGGGCTCGACTATCAGCCCGGACCGATCCTGTGGTTTGAGGATGATGAGGCGGCCGATGCGGTGCTGTCGCGCACCCTCTACATCATTTCAAAGGCGGGCATCGAGATCGAACGCGAGCACCACATCCCCTATGTGCGCAACTCGCTCACCGTGCTCGAACGCACGCTACGCCACGCCGCCCATGTCTCAGGGTGTAAGATTATCCCAAGGGAAGAAGCGGCGACGTGGAGAGGTTTTGTCAATGCCCGCGCTGTGCGGGGTTAGAGTATTCCTCGTTGATCAAAGTAAGGTTGTCCAGCATAATGCTGACATGAATTTCCTAATTGTTCTGGTATTAAGTTTTGCTTTGTCTGCCTGCGCCGCGGCTAGTTATTTCCATTTTTTGTATTGGGTTGGAACACGTTTTCAGCCGTCGTCAAAATTTGTTGTCGGACAGATAGCGTTTGTTGCATACCTTATAATATTGATAAACATTCTTACTTTGCACCTCGAATTCACCGAGACAAAACAGATATGGATTCCTTGGACATCCCAAATTTTATTGCTCGTACAATCCATCGCCGCCTATTGGTATTTTAAAAGAAAACACAAAGCCAGCTTACAGGAGCTTGGGTATTTTAAAGGCTGGCGGAGCTGAAATTAAAAGACGATTAAGGTGGCTGAACCCACACGCCGCATCAATGGGATACACTCGCGCGCATACTCATTCGCTGGATCCCTGTTTTCACAGGGATGAGCGGGTGGGGGATATATGGAGTTGCTCAACATCTTTAATCCGTCATTACCGCCCTTGTGGCGGTAATCCAACCCTGTGCCGAGCCGTGATATGCCGCGGAACGGAAAACTTCAGAGTTGGATTGCCGGGCTAAACCCGGCAATGACGAATACCGGGATGAGCGGAGTAGGGATGTATCGAATTCACACTGATCAGAAGAGGGGATGTATCAGGATGTGCTTCTCATATGATGTACAAAGTTGTTGTGTTGGATCAGCTGTCCCGACAAATTTACCCGTCTTCCCGTTTCACCACAATGCTGGCCCAGCCATCATACTCGCCGGACAATTCCAGGGCTTTGTCAAACAAGGGTTTTACGATGGTGTCGATATCATTTGGAATGTCCACGCGTTCGAATTCGATCATATGTTTGCCGCGCATGAGCTTTTCCCGGCGGATTCGCGTAATGTCAAACTTTTGGCTTTTGAGAAACTCCGAATATGTATAGAGCGCCGCTTTGCTGGCAAATAAGGCCATATGATCGATCATACGCGCGACCGAGGGGTCATCGCCGTGTTCGTGAAGAGAGCGAAGCACGCCCTGATTTCCGATGGATTGCCATTCCCATTGCGACGGGGATAAATCCTGCCAATATTGATCCCAATTTGAATCTTCAACTTGTTTAACGTCGAAATTATAATTTGGAAACTGTTTCATCGCGGCTTTGACCGCCTTCGCCCATGTATCGGCATCTCTGGTGTAAAAATAGAGTGTGCGAATGCCGTTACTGGTCGACCGACCGACATTGATTGCCAGATCGTCGACATCGAGGATCGCCGTCACCCGGTCATCAATCTCACCGACCCGTTCATATTCCTGATTGTCTGTAAGCCCGTGCAGACCCGGCGCATTGAGTTGCAGCGCTAATGTGCCTAGAATTGGATAGCCGGGTAGCGGGCACTCGCGCGCGATACCGGTATCCAAGGCAATGGAAACGGGTGTCTCGCCTTTGAACCGCATAAATGTATTCCATTCTTCACTCATAAATGCCTCCCATTCGCTGTTAATCTAACCGGATAAATGCTGAGCCGACAACCCCAACACGCCATTTCACAATCCTACCCACTTGTGTTAGGCAAGGGTAGGCTTTACGCCACACAATAACACACGGGGAGCGCGCTATGAGCGACACAGTTTTAATGACCATTGGGCGGTATTTGCTCGGGCTATATTTCCTCATTCCCGGCGTGATGAAAATCGTTGCCTGGAACATGCATATCGACATGATGACCGAGCTCGATATCCCGGCCGCACCGGCGCTGTTGATGATCGCGACGATCGCGGAAATCATCGCCGGGCTGATGTTGATCACCGGCCGGTTTGTGCGCTTTGGGGCGTTGGGTCTGGCCCTGTTGATCATCGTCATCAATGTGATGATGCACGGGTTTTGGAATATGGAGGCGGACATCAAGCCGCACGAAATGCAGAACTTCATCAAAAACCTCGGCATTATGGCCGGGCTGTTGGTGCTGGCGGCGGCCTCGCCCAAGCGCAAGCTGTCATTAAGCGGGATATGGAAAGCGGACCCAAAAACCGACCCATAAATCAGCGGATTTAAACCGGCACATGAAACCCGAAACCAATCGCCTGATCGCGGCGGTGTTTTTAGCACCGCTGTCCCTCGCATGTGTATGGGGGCTGATTTGGTTGATCATGGGTGGTCTATGGCAACAGGCTTTGTTTGTTGCAGTGTATTCGCTCTTTTTCGCTTTTTTGGGGACGCTGTTGTTTGGGCTGCCGTCTCATATTGTTCTCAACAAATCCAAACAATATTCGCTCAGGGATTATTTAATCGCAGCCGGCATGATCGGATTGGTTCCTGTCGCTGCGATGGGAATTTCAATGTTGAGCAGCGCGGCCATTTCTTGGCAATTGATTGGTTTAGTGGCCGCAATCATCATCCCCTCAGCCCTGTTTACCGCCGGGGTGGCGTGGGCGATCGTCCGCCCCGACAAGAGCGAAGATGCTCAGTTTTATCTCGCGGGTGAATGAGCCCCGCTCTTCCCGCAAGACCAGATAATTTCAACCCCACACCCCGCTCATCCCAGCCGAGCGTTTCTCTCCAAACGCGTGAGCTGGGATCCAGTTCGAGACTTGCGGGATGCGCTGACGCGCATGCTCATTCGCTGGATCCCTGATCGGGCGGCGCATCCGCGCCTGTCTTCGACGCGTTTCAAAAGAAACGCTTAGATGAGCGGAAGAGGGGATATACCGGGGGTGAATGGCAGGATAATATTTTCAATAAAAAAGGGGTTTACACGGGTCGGTAAACCGGGCTATGTTCACTTTATGTTCTAGATAATGCGCCTCACACATGTGCGTGACATTTGCGCGCTGATCTTAAGTGATACATCTATTTTGACAGGCGGATTTGGGCCAGGTCTTTTCCGACATCCGCAAAGGCAATTTCAAGTGCGGCCGTATCTGCTGCGTCAAAGAATTTGCCGGGATCCGTGGCACAATTGCGCATCATGGCGATTGTATCCGGATCGGTAACTTCAAACGCGACCGAATAGATGATAATGCCGTCATTTTTAATATTGGCGCAAATTTCGGCTGTATCGGCATTGGCATCATCCGTGTCGCTGTTCCAGTGGAAGACGCCGTTAAAGGTTGCATTGGTGCCGCCGTAAGAGCGGGTGTTCTGCCCGTCCGACATCAATAGCATGGCGCTTTTGCGTTCGTTTTTATCGGCGGTATTGGCTTGGGTGAACGGCATGTCTTCAGAAAGTGTACGCCAGCCCCACATCAGGCCGGATGGAATGAATGTGTCTTCGCGCGTATCGAGTCCGGCAATCACACTCCTGACAGTATCAAAATTTGAGGACAGTGTTTGCAGTTCTGAATGACAGCTGCCACCACCTGCAAATCCCTGCAATCTTGTGCCGCCATAATAGTCACGCTTGTCCCATGGCTCGGCGCGTGAGCCCATACACCCGTTCCAGGACAAGATTTCGCAGACCTCATAATAAACTTCGACGTCGCACTCCATATCCCCGTCTTCATCGTCAACATCGACTTCGCATCCTGTCGAGGCATCCTCGTCAAGCCGGTTCCAGCAATGTTCCGAGGTCGGTTCCACTTCGAGCCATGGTGAGCCAAGATAGCTGGTCGGGATTTTCATATAGCGTGAAAATGGCACGACGCTGATCATCACATCGCCCGGTTCGCCGGTATCCAGATCATCGACCAGTGTCGTCGCCGCTGATTTCAGGGTGGTGATTTTTGTCCCTTCCATTGATCCGGTCACATCCAGAACCAGTGCAAGGTTAAGTTTGACATCGCCCTTGGGGGGCGATTCTGATCCGACCCGGACTGTTGGAGTAGGCGCCCCGAACATGCTCATTATGGCGAGTTGTTTTTGGGCGGATACCTCGACCCGCAAGGTATTGTCTTCCAGGATCGACAAATCCGTGATCAGAGTTTCGCTCTCATAATTGTGGGCGGCAACCACCTGTTCCGCCAGGGCTTGTAGCTCGGCTTCGTCTTGCACACCGGAACCGGCCGCCATCAGCACGGCCGCGTCGGCCATGGCCTGATATTTAACCTTGCTTGCCGTGATGCCATTGTAATCGACGGCAAAACCTACCAGGGCCAATACCAACAGAGCCGTAGCGCCAAACATCATGGCGACATTTCCGTCGCTGTTTTTACGGTATTTTCTCAACATTTTAATCGCCCACTTGCCCGCTCAACGCAAAGCTTAAGGAGGATCATTTAAAACCAGTTGAAAAAACAGGGTTAGCATTTGGTTAAAATAGCCGGGGATAGCGGCGTGTGCCGCGCCTTAGGACACACGTAAAATGATGATAATTATTGTAAAAACAAAGGCTTAATGTCAGTCCTAATAACGGTACTGTCTAGCTGATGGCCAGCGGTCCGTAGGATTTGATATCGATCTCGATCAGGACATCGTTTTTGAACTTCAGACGCACATGCTTTTCCCAGCCGCGGTCTTTTTTCAAGATCACATGCCAATAATCAAAGCGGTCATAGCCCAAAACTTCGTTATTCTTGATGGTTTCGGCCGAGATCTGCAAGACATCGAACGGCTTTGATTTGAGGGTCTGGTCAATGCGGTCATCACTGGCCTGCAATACGGCATCGACCGAGGCCTGGTCCTGACCGACGCAGAATGAGGCCTCACAGCCTTCCGTGATCGATTTTTCAGAGGTGACCAGATAGCGCCCGCCAAACGCCATTGTGGCGGCAAACATCAACACACACAAAGCCAGCAGGGTCGGCAATTGGGATGTGACGGTCTTGACGCGCATAGGAAAATCCAAACGGCGATGTGTGATGTAGTAACAATCTAACATAATGTTCACTTGACCGCAAGGGTGGGGAAAACTTTATCAACTTTTCGCGTGCAAGGGGAGTGAGCGGGATGAGTGGATAAAAGAAAGCCCTTACCGGGAGGCTTCGACCATCTCTAATATAATCGTGTCCGGATATTTGTAGAGCGCGCCCGTATACGCATCAACACCGGCGCCGACCAACAGCAAATTGCCGACGGCGGTTTCTTCCATATAGGCGTCAACCTGTTGGACCGCGTCCAGATATCCGTCTTTTTTGCAATACAGCTTGAGCGCTTTCTTGCTGCGGGGAATCTGGATTTGCGCCGGGGTGGTAAAGCGGGCTTTGACTGCATATTTGCTGCCGCCGGATAACAGGCAATCGGCGCCGCCGACATAGCCGGTTCTGACCTTCACGCTTTGGTTTTTGCCATTGACGATGGTCGAGCAGGCCGGGAGCGCCAATAGCGGCACGACAATGCCGACAGTTTTGAAACAAGATTTCCAATCCATATTGTGATCCCGAGAGTATCGATGCAATACACATGCATAGGTTTAAGAAGAAAGTAAGTAAAGCTAAAAGTTGTATAACGACCTTACGCACATTCGTCTGAAATATCGATATCGCCACCGATATAAATGCGATCAATCCTCTCCCCGATCCTTCGAGATGCCGCTCCGCAGCGCCTCAGGATGCGGAGGTCAGGTCAAGATTCTTACAATTTTTAGCATGTGAAGGGAGTGCCGGGAAGGAGACTTAATTGTTTGCCTCTCCCGTTGGGAGAGGTCGCGTTTACCAAGTAAGCTGCGGGTGAGGGGCTTAATTGTTCGGCCCGTTGCCGTTTTTAAGGGCACAATTTACCACGAACCAGCACCTATTTTTGCCGCGCCAGATTGTATAACATCGCGATCAGAGCGCCGATAATAAACAGGCAGGTGAGGGCAAGCAGGTCCAGATGCAGTTTGTTCGCGATCAGGTCCGCAAAATCGGACACCTCGACATGCCGCACGCGAAACACCCAGGACCACAAAATAGCCGTCAGTAAAATCGCGTAGCTGATGCCCATGACGGCAAGGTCCATATAATTGTCGATCGCATTACCCGGCCAAAAATAAATGATCACCAGCCAGACAATTACCAGAGCGGCCGCGATCAGCCCGAACAGGACTTCCAGAATGGAAGCCAATAGAAAAAAAACAATCAGAACTAAAAAAATGATGGAAAGAGTTTCCCGCATTGTGGCGCCCCCACAAATTATGATTCCGACCACCATAGCACAATTTCAAGTTTCGCGCGAGGGGAAAGGGAAGGTAAACTTCCGCTCCTTCCGCTCATCTGCGCAGAAGCATCAACCCCACATCCCGCTCATATGCGCAGAAACACCAACCCCACATCCCGCTCATCCCCGTAGAAAAACCGTCGTACCTAACCTCCCGCTCATCCCCACGCAGGTGGGGATCCATAAAAATATCGGAACAGCGCGGCTGGCGGGTTAAAGACGCGCCGGATTGAAAATTCTTTGCTCGTCATAGACGAAAGCTTCGGAAAGCTTGGGATATAAATCATCCCATTTCGGATTGAGTTTTTTGATCAACCGAATTTTCCAGGCGCGGTTCCATCTTTTAATTTGACGCTCGCGTCGAAAGGCCGATGCACGCGTTTCGTGAAGTTCAAACCAGACCAAATGCGTGCATCCATACTTCTTTGAAAACCCCGGAAGGGCACCGTTTCTGTGTTCATCAATGCGACGAGAAAGATCATCTGTGTGGCCTGTATACAGCGTGCCCAGATATTGATTTGTCACCATGTAAGTAAAGAACATAACACGAACATATATCATTAGTTCTTCTCGGACAAGGGCGCGGTTAGATCTCTATGGATCCCCCTCTCCAGGGGGATGAGCGGAAGAGAAAAAACGCATGACGGGGATGAGCGGAAGAGAAAAGTCCGAGAACCCGTGAATACACATCCGGAATTAACCAAGAGAACCCCATGACCATAACCCTGACACCCTTGTGTGTGCCGACAGATGAGAAACTGTGGGCGCATCGCCCTAAGCTCGGGCCGTACCCGTATTATGAAGACCCCAATGAGCCGTGGCTCGACTGCATCTCGTATTTTGAATGGGTCGAGGCGCATCCGGTGCCCACCGTCGATGTGATGAAATATGCCGGCGAGGCCACCGTGATCCATATACCGCGCCCGCGCCCGATGACCCAGGCGGGCCTGTGTGTGTATCTGGGGATCGCGCACCAAACCTGGCAAAGCTGGCGCCAACGCGAGGAGCCGTTCGCCGACGTGGTCGCCACGGTCGACTCCGTGATTTTCGAGCATAAATTTACCGGCGCCTGTGTCGGCCTGTTTAACCCGGCCCTGGTCGCGCGCGAGCTCGGCCTGATGACCCGCGAGCCGGAACAACCGCTGCTCTTCGCCCCCGAAGACCTCCCCACCATTACGGCCGACATGACCGCAGCGACCGCGGCGGATCTGTATGCGAGAGAGTTGGAGAGCTAGCGCCCGCGCTTACGCTTGTCCTAACAGATGCACAAACCAGACGAATGGCGAACAAAACAACAAAGCGGCCAAAACATAAACCATCCGAGGCACATCCCTGCGGGGCCTGAAATACAGGATGAGGGCACGGATCAGCGTACCGAAAACGCCACCCGCCACGATCATCCAACCCAGAAACGCTAAAATGGCGGCCCCTTCGACCTGTGGGCCTGAACCCTTTGTCAACATGTAGACGGCGAGCACCAGAATCAGCAGCGCCCAAACCGTCAAGCTTTTCCAGCCCCGTAAAACCAAGGGGATACAGTAGGCGATGATGAAAAATAGGAAGAAGAAGCTCATGCCGTTTCTTTATCAGCAAGAGATCGGGGAGGGTAGATAAAAACAACCCGTCATTACCGGCTTTATCGGTCCGGCGCTCCGGGGGTAATCCAGCCCTGAGATCAGTCGGGCAGAAGTGGATTCAAATCCGGGTGTGAGTCCATTTTCATGTTCGTGAAGTCGGCGCGGCAAATCACTCTTTACACCCACATAAAGCGTACCATATTTTCGCGAGGCCAGCAGGTAGACATATCCCTAATTCACAAGCTGATTACACCAGAGTTGGATTGCCCACACGCACGCGTTTCTCTTGAAACGCTCTGGTGGGCAATGACGATAAAATATAATCACAAAACCTCACACGTCATTACCCCGCTTGTCGGGGTAATCCAACCCTGTGCTGACCCTTATCCAGTCGGGCGACGGAAATCACCAGAGTTGGATTGCCCACCGGATGGCCGGACCGACAAGCCCGGCAATGACGGAAAAATTTAAGTTTACATATGACCCCACACACTTTCCCGCCGGATCCGGTGCCGGTTTATCAATGGCGGCAGGCGAAGCTGCGCGCGCTTCGTGCCGACCCCGCATTGCTCGCCAGTGCCAAGGCTTATTACCGCACCCACCCAGTGGACTTTATCGAGCACTGGATGAACACCTATGATCCGCGATTGGCGGGCAGTGACCACCCCGCGACCATGCCGTTCCTCTTGTTCGCCCGCCAAAAGCAGATGGTGCAGTTCCTGCTCGCCTGCCTGCGAGCGAAGGAAAACGGGTTGATCGAGAAATCCCGCGATATGGGGGCGAGCTGGCTCGCCTGCGCTTTCTCGGTCTGGCTGTTCCTGTTCTGGGACGGGGCCAGCATCGGCTGGGGATCACGCAAGGAGCAGCTGGTCGACCGGGCCGGCGATCCGGATAGCCTGTTTGAGAAAATGCGCATGCTGCTCGCCGATATCCCGCGCGAGTTTTTACCCACCGGCTTCACCCCGCGCCTGCACTGTGCCCGTATGAAAATCCTCAACCCGGAAAACGGGGCCAGTATAACCGGCGAGGCGGGCCACAATATCGGGCGCGGCGGCCGCAAGCTGATCTATTTCAAGGATGAGAGCGCCCATTATGAGCAGGCCGAAAGCATTGAGGCGGCGCTCGCCGACACGACGAATGTGCAGATCGATATGTCGAGCGTCAACGGCATCGGCAATGTGTTTCACCGCCGCCGGGAGGCGGGACGGGAGTGGCAATCCGGAGAAGCCTACACGGGCGTCACCAATGTGTTTGTGCTCGATTGGCGTGATCATCCCGGCAAGACCAACGCATGGTATAAGGCGCGCAAACGTAAGGCGACCGCCGACGGTCTGGCGCATATATTCGCCCAGGAAGTGGAGCGCAATTACGCGGCTTCGGTCGAGGGCGTGATCATCCCGCCCGACTGGGTGCGCGCCGCTGTCGACGCGCACAAACTGTTGGGATTTGCGGAAGGCGGGGCGTGGGTCGGGGCATTGGACGTTGCCGACTCTTTTGCTTTTGGCGGCATGGACAAAAACGCCTTCGCGGCCCGGCAAGGGCCGGTGCTGCGGGCGTTGGATTGTTGGGCGGCGCGCGATACCGGCGAGACGACGCGGCGGTCTCTCGCCTTGGCCCGGGGCAAGCCGGGAATCGAGATCAATTATGATTGCATCGGGGTGGGCGCGGGTGTCAAAGCCGAAGTCAATCGGCTGGCTGAAGAAGGGCTGGTGCAGAAAACTGTGCGCTTCGTGTCTTGGGATGCGGGCGCCGGGGTGTTGTGGCCCGACCGGCATGTGGTGGAAAACGCCGACGGGTCGGACGATCCAAACTCACCGCTGAACGGCGATTTTTATGAAAACCTCAAAGCCCAGGGCTGGTGGCTATTGCGCCTGCGCTTTCAGCGCACCTATCGCGCCGTGCATGAAGGCATTATTTATCCCGCCGACCAGCTCATCTCATTGCCCGCTGACCTCGCCCACCTCAACACATTGATCAAGGAACTCAGCCAACCGGTCGCCACCCACAGCGCCCGCCTGCGCCTCAAAGTCGACAAAGCCCCCGCCGGCACCCGCTCCCCCAACCTCGCCGACGCGGTGATGATGGCCTTCTGGCCGATGCCAAGACGCGTGACCATGTGGGACGTTGTTTGAGGAATAGATACACCCTACTTCCGTACGTCCCGGCGGAGGCCGGGATCCATCTTGGTGTCCCCGCGTATCAGGTATTTGTTTTTGAAATAGGACAGGTGACGCTTCGACCGCGCCTTAAGTACCAGTTTTACGGTCTTGTCCGCACATTAAGATGGACCCCGTCCTCCGACGGGGCGATCGGAATATAGAAATCGCCCATGCCGAGGCGCGTGACCATGTGGGATGTTGTTTAATTGCGACCATTTCCTAACCGTCATTACCCCGCTTGTCGGGGTAATCCAACCCTGTGCTGATCCGCACCCTGTCGTGTGACGGAAATCTTCAGAGTTGGATTGCCGCTACAAGAGCGGCAATGACGAGATAAGGTAGAACGCGCCGCAATTCCCCACCTCCCGCTCATCCCGCTTGCGTTTTAAGGAAAACGCTCGACCGGGACGCCGGACCGTTTGACTTGGGATCCAGTCCCAAACCAGATGAATGCGCGATGCGCATGCTTATGCGCTGGATCCCTGATCGGGCGTCGCTTCGCGACTGTCCTCCACGCGTTTCAAAAGAAACGCTTAGATGAGCGGGGGTGAGGCTTCTGTAGGCGGGCGCGCCTAGAGCATGGCTTTTAGAACTTGGCCGGCGAAGATGCCAACCAGGGCACCGGCGAGTGCGGCGAAGAACTGTAATTTGTCGGATTTTTGTTTGATGGATTTGAACCTTATGCCCGGGACTATGAACCACAGCATGCCTACGATCAGCGCCAGCGGCGCCGTGACCTTGACCGCCCAGTGCAAATTGCTCGGCATACCGAATAACACCCAAAATACATAGACCGTAAAGCCGAAGGCAAACCAGAGGGCGCAGCGCTGGCCTGGATTTAAGTCGGTCATCATGCGGATATGCTAGGGCCGGAAGGTAAAGATTTCCCTGCGTTTGGGTGGAGCTAATCTTTACCCGCCATTACCCCGCTTGTCGGGGTCATCCTACGCTGTGGTGATCAGCGTCCAGTCGCGCGACTGAAACCCCAGTGATAATTTCCGATTTTTGGATTTTCTTATTGCAAACAGACCTCTCTCGAAACGCTTTGGCGATCGGAAGCGCGGAGGGCTTAGCGCGAGATTTACTTATCGCGAATTTATATTAGGGTGTCGGTATGATTTCAATACAAGATCTTCCGGACAAAAATGACTATGAACAGATCATATTGTTCGCGGCGAATTTTAACGGGTATGATCATTATGGTTCATTTGAAGCCTGTGCGGATGCTGCCAATCTTAAAAAACGTGAGACGTTAATTGATTTGCAAACAGAGTTGTTCTTTGCTTGGCGTGCCGGAACTCATCTGGGCCAGACTTCCAACCTTTTGAACTCATATAAAGAACTCGAACCATATTTTCGCAAATTACTAACTTAAATAGGTTTCTCCACACCTCGCTCGACTTCGGAATTACGGTGACAGTTACCGCATTTCTCCACCTTCCGCTCATCCCAAGCTTGACTTGGGATCCAGTCCGAGTCCAAAGGAATGCGCGATGCGCATGCTTTTGCGCTGGATCCCTGATCGGGCGTCGCTTCGCGACTGTCAGGGATGAGCGGGGTAGGTGTGGTTAGAAATACACAGTTACACTTTCCGATTTTTGGATTTTCTTATTGCAAACAGACATCTGGATTTTTTGCCGGTATTGTGCCATACTGCCTTGGCCATCCCGGACGAATGAAAGGAGGCGGAAATGGTGACGAAATCCGTTGCGCAAGTGTTTAAGCTATCGCCGAATCTGACCCGCAAACCCCGGTCAAGACGCTATAGTCTCACGGTCAGCTATCTGAAACGTAAGCTGAAAAGACTGGATCGGCGGATCGCCCGCGATAAAGCCCGTGACATCGACTATATCCAACGCGAACGTGTCGCGGCGCAGCTCGAAGACGCTAAAAAATTCCGCTGAGCACCAGTGGTGATGAATTGCGGTGACAGTCAGCAATCCCCACCACCCGCTCATCAAAGCGTTTCTCTCGAAACGCGTGAAGGGCAGCGGGGATTTGTCTTGGTGTCTCCGCGTTATGGCTATTTGAATTTTAAATCGGACAGGCGACGCTTCGACTGCGCATTCCGCAGCCCGCACCCGGCCTTGTCCATACATTAAGACGGATCCCCTCCTACGAGGGGATGAGCGGAGGGGAGTGGAAAACACTCGTCATTACCCCGCTTGTCGGGGTAATCCAACCCTGTGCTGATCCGCACCCTGTCGTGTGACGGAAATCTTCAGAGTTGGATTGCCGCCCGGGGCGCCGGACCAACCGGCCCGGCAATGACGAAGTAAGGGAGGATGATTGCCATTCGCACCGAATTTACAGCGACAGTAAACGTAATCCTCACATCCCCACCACATCCCTGCACAAGGATTGGTCATTGCGGGATTTTGCTGCCCAGCGTTTCACCAAAAATTACGCGGGACAGGAATTGTTAAGCGTGACTGCAAAAACCGATAGGCAAAAGCGCGGGCTCGGGTTTTAACACACTTAAGTATCACTCCCCTGATACTCAACTTTTAGGCTCGGACCAGGTCCGGGCCTTTTTTTTGGCCGCCGCGCCATCATCAACCCGTCGACGCCATCCATTTGGGCAATCCATTTGGCCAAACCATTCAGCAATCGTTCAGCTTCAAACCCGCATCAGGCGAGCATACTGATTTGCCCGCTCCGGGCGGGGCGGTTTTATCACAGACAAAAATTCAGGTTCGGCACAGGCCGCGCCTCTTATCAAAAGGAAATACCCATGGGAAAACGTGACGACTTGATCGAAAAATATGCCAAACAAATGACAGAGAAACTCGGCATGACGCCGGACATGAAATTGCTGCGCGCTGTCACGATTGGCTGCGGCCCGTCCATCTATAACCGCGACGCATCAACCGTTGCCGCGTCTGACAAGAAAGAGCTGGAAACCGTCAAGAAGAACTTCCTGATGAAAAAGCTTGGCCTGAAAGACACAGCCAAAACCGACGAAGGCCTGGCCGAAGTCATGGCGGCCTACACCGAGCGTACAAAATACCGCGCGGTTGTCTATTACATGCTGACCAAGCATTTCCGCAAAGCCAGCGTTTATAAATAGACCCATGCTTTGACGAACCGCCCCGCATAAAGGCCTGGCGGTTTTAGAAAACATGACCCCGCGTCCAAACCGGCGCGGGGTTTTTGCTGCGCTGTTATCGCGCTTTATTTCGCCGGGCAGGTCCGCCAGCCAAATATCTGATAGAGCGGGCAGAATTTCACGGCCGCCGTGGCGACCATAATGGCCCCGACTATGGCCAGGGCGGTGCGTTCCCATCCGGGCACGGCAAATGGGCCGATAAAAACGGCGGTGATCGCCAAGACGCCGATCAACAACCGGATCAACCGGTCCGCAGTTCCAACATTGGGTTTCATCATGTGCTCCTTTCACACCGGATTTTGTGAGACCCTAAAACGGGCGCGGTTCGAAAATTTGATCTTGGGCAAAAAAGCGTGATTGGCCGATCTGTCGATTTTCGCGGGATTTTCCCGCGCAATCGTGTATGATGCGATGAACGAATTTTATTGACGCCCGCGGAGCTTACCCATGACCACCCCCAAAGATGAACGTCCCGACCGCGTGAAAAAAGTCGACAAGGCTTTGGATGTCGGGTTTCGGGTGATGGACTGGATTGTGTTTGCCATTGCGGCCGGGTTTATCGGCTATTTCACATTCATAATTCTGGGCGTGATGGAAAAACCGGCGCTGATGCAATGGGGCGGGGCGGCGCTCATCGGATTGATCAGCGGCTGGCTCTCGGTCAAGCTGTTCAAAATCCTGGCCTGGGTCGGCTTTGGGTGAGCAATGGCCACTGGAGCCAGCCCGCCGGAGCGCTGGCCAGATGGGATGTTGATTAAACGCCTCAAAAACCTATCCGTCATTACCCCGCTCGTCGGTCCGCCACCCCTCGGGATAATCAAACCCTATGCTTTATTGCAACCAATTGTGCGGCGGAAAACACTAGGGTTGGATTGCCGTCATGAAGACGGCAATGACGGAATAATATAATCTTAAAACCTCAGCTCGTCATTACCCCGCTTGTAGGGGTAATCCAACTCTGTGCCGATCCGCACCCTGTTGTATGACGGAATACTTCAGAGTTGGATTGCCGGGACCTTGCCCGGCAATGACGGAAGAAGGGGCGATGGAATCTGAGGTCCCCACCACCCGATCATACCGTCCTGACGTTGAAGATATGCGCACGGGACGGGATTTTTCTTGATGTTTCCGCGTGATGGTTATTAGTTTTTTAATTTGGATGATTGACCCATCGACCGTGCCTTCCGCGGCACGCATTGCAACTTGTCCATACATTAAGATGGGCCCCGTCCTATGACGGGGTGATCGGAAAAGGGGAACGCCTGCGCGCAAAATTCCACACCGACTCACCTTTTGTTAATCCGACCGTGTTTAGATTTTCCCATCAACCGGGGAAGGAGGGGAGTTCTATGCACAGCATTTCAACCCCGTTCTGCATTGGGGACACAGTACGCCTCAATAGCGGCGGGCCGGATATGATGGTGGTCGATTTTGACTATGGCACGGTGACGGTGGCTTACCGCACGATTCACGGGATCCGGGAAACCAGGTTTCAAACCGGGTGCCTGGAGTTTATCAAAGCGGATAAATCCTAGACGCCGCACCGGCAAGAGGACGAGTGGTCCGACCAGATTAAGCAGATGCGGGATGTAGGTGTCCCGCCAAGCCTACGGCTGCGGAAAAGTAGCTCGGAGGGCCTTTTCCATAAACCGTAGGCCAGGGGGCATGCCGGCCGTTGCGCGAATTACCCTTTCGCGCGCTCGACAATGTCCTTGCGGAACATCGCATAGCCTGGCCCGTTAAAGTTATAGACGGCCATTTCGTCATACAGTTTCGCGGCACCGGCCGTGTTACCGGCCTTTTCATGGGCCCGCGCCAGATAATATTTCGCGTGCATATTATTGACGTGATTGCTCTTGGCCAGATACTCGGCCGCCTTGGCGTAATCCCCCTGATGGTAAGCGGTCATGCCCTTGATTTCATACAGGCGTTCATGCTTGCGCGGGTTGGTGTTTGACGCCACTTGCTCCTTGAACGCTTTGGCCTTGGCCATGGCTTTCTCAGAGTCACCCATGCGCGCTGCCAGCAGGCCTTTCATATAATACTGATTGGCTTTGACCGCGCTTTTGATGTCGTCCGAATCCACCGCCTCGGCCTGTTTCATGGCAGTTTCGCCCGCGTCGGCTATGGCTTGCTTGGCGATATCGAACTTCCCGATTTCCGTGGCGATCAAGGCAATATTTTGCAAGGCGTTCACCCGCTGACCGGAGGCCCCTTCCATCGTGGAGCCCGCCAGACCATCGGCAATTTCCTGAAGCTCTTTAATCGCGGCGGCATGATCGCCTTTGTGCAAGTGCACATAAGCGCCAAAGACACGGAATGCCGGACCGGCATTACTGCCGCGCGCTTCTTCAAGTTCTGCGGCTCTTGTGTAGTCGGCGCGCGCTTCGGCGTAATTGCCCATGAAGGAATTGACATGGCCACGCTGCTGCAGGCCTGAGCCGAGTTCGGGTGCCAATTCGGCTGCTTTGGTGTAATCCTTATAGGCCGCTTTTAGATTGTTTTGCGCCCGGTGCACATCCCCCAGAAGGTCGTGCGGGTTGGGCTCGTTCGGGGTCAAGGCGACCGCTTTGCGGAAATATTTCTCGGCCTTGGCGAAGTCCTTCGGTTCGGCTGTCATGTAATTATTTCCGAGATTGAGGAATCCCGGCACATAGGCGGCGTCAAGCTTGGTGGCCATCTTATAGGCGGCGCGGGCTTTGTCGGTCGAGTTGGTGTTGGCGTAAGTGGCACCCAGGAAATCCCACGCACGCGCGGATTTCGGCACCAGATCGGTGGCCAATTTGGCGTGCTTGGTTGCACCTTCGGCGTCATTGGCGAGGAAACTTTCAATCATGCCGACCAGGTGTTGTTCGGCTTGGCTGGCCCCGGCCTTGCTGGCGGCGGCTCTTCTGGTGTGGGTGACAAATCCTTTGGTGGAATTGGCTGTCCACGCGGCCATCATATCGGCCATGGTGAAGGATGGATCAGCGGCTGCGGCGGCTACGAAATGCTTGTGCGCGGTGACATTGCGGGCGTTCTCATAGTCGGCCCATCCGGCGTCGTAATGGGCTTGCGCGGATTCGTTTTTGGTGGTTGCGGGCAACACCATGGTGCTGACCATTTTTTCGGTCTTGACGATTTTGGATGTGGTTGCGTCGAAATTGGTTGCGGTTTCGCACCCGGCGAGCAGCGTCAGGCCGGCGGCGAGGGCCATCGTCTTGATGGCGGTGGATGTGAAAAGTGTCGTACGTGGTGAGGTCTGCATGCGTGTTTCTCCCTTGGCGTGGCGGAATTGCCACAGCGGTCTGTGTTTCGCTATTGCAGAGTGAAACGGTACCATTCAATGCGCAGAAGTGCGCGTTGGACGCTCGATTGTTGAGAGAGTTATCTGCCCCGATGTTGTTGGTAAACCAGATAATATTTTGTCGCGCCCGGAGCAGTGTGTATATTATTATGAGAAATTGGTCAATATCTTACAGGTTGCTGTTGCCGGTTTGAGCTCTCCAGCGCATGCACTGCACGGCTTTTAAGAGAACAAGCCGGCGATGACGACCAAAAAAACCCCGAAAATCGGGGTCTTCTCTCTCAAGAAATAAGTTTGTTTGAAGGGGTTTTTTGTTATTATTATTCAGTCAAACCATTGGCCGCTGCCTTTTGAGGTGCCGTCTTTGCCATAAGACGACACATTTCCTCGTCGGCCGGCATAATCCCCTGTTTTGCCGGTCATGCCGCCTACACAGGATGATTCGCTGCCGTCTTCGGAGTTGATTTGACAACCGAAGACCGCGCTGAACGAGCTTTCGCCTTCCGTGATGTCGCACATCATGTGGTAATCAAAAATCTTGGCATTTGGCGGTTGCGAGGTCGAGACGCACACAAAAGTCGATTTGGTTTTTCTGCCGTCTTCTCGTACAGCTGTGCTTTCGCCTTCAGCATAGCCTCCGACATATTGTGTTCCGTCAGGGCCGACGCCGCCAATGGTTTTGAAACTAGTTTGGGTGGCTTCATAGGTGAAACTTTCAGCTTGCGCCGTGCCGCAGACCAGAACGGTGGCCAAAAGGGTGAGTGTCAATGTAGATTTTTTCATTGCGATTTCCTTCACAAGATAATTGAGAGGAAGGCCGGAAAACCCACACGCTGCGACCACTCCCGGGTAGACGGCAAGCCGCCCGCTCATTCCCCAGCTGGTCCCCAGAATTTTCCTGTGTGAAGTGTACACCGCGATGGCGTCATAAACGACCAAAAGAGATGGTCGTCTAAACATATCCGTTCGCGCCCCAGATTTCCGAGTATACACAAAAACTGCCTCCAAGTCCATCATATTAGGAATTCACTCATTCACCTGCGGCACGGGTTTGTGAAGATTGATCAGGAAATGCGTCGGGATTTAGGTGACCCGAATAGCCGGGTGGTGCACCTTGAAGATCCACTATTCATCCCCACATAATTAGTATCGGGGCGGGTCAGCTGCCTCACCATTTTGGGGATTTTACGTGAAGAAGATTTTGATAGGCGTCGGTCTGCTGTTTGCGGTGGCGTGCACTTTTGTGTTGTTGTTTGTTGAAGATGTGGATGTGACGATCTCTGAATCGACAGTCCAGCAATCGGTCAACGCCCAGATCGAGAAAGGTTCGGTTAGGTCGTTAGGTATAAATCTCACTTTGAATTCAGCGATCGTCGATTTCAAAGCCAATAACACGGCGGCCATCAATGTTGATATTGATGCGGACGGATACGGCTATGCGGGCAAACTCCGCGGGGATATGGCAACCGGGATTAGGTATAACCAGCCCAGATTATATTTAGCGGATGTACAGTCTACTGGACTCGAAACCGTGGTTGAAGAAGACGTGGCTAGCGAATTCTCGGAGTATAGAGATGTGGCCAACAATTATATCAAACGTGAGAAAGAGAAACTATTAGCTGGCAAGGAGCAGAACGCTCTCGGCCGCATTGTGGCCAACAGTGACAAAAAAGCCAAAGATTATGCTGTCAACTCGGCGAAGGTATTTTTTGAAACAGTCCCGATCTATAATTTGAATAATGCAGGCCTCAAAGGATCCGTCGCCAGCCTGGCGCTTAAGGACGTAACCTTCACAGAAGACAGTGCTGTGGTAACTCTTAGCCCGCGCCAAGCTGTTATCAAAATCTTGACATATATCGCGGGCATGATCGCGATAGTCGTTTATCTTCTGTACAAACTTGGCCTCTTGGGTTTTGCCCGGCGGCTTGTCTTTAGTGATAAAGGTTCTAAGGAATGATCACCTTGGATGATTATAAACCAGGCGATTAGAAAACCAATCTCCCAACCATCCGATCATCTCCCTGGAGAGGGGGATCCATCTTGATGGTTCCGCGTGATGGGTGTTTAGATTTAAATCGGATGTCTGACGCATCGACCGCGCTTTCCGTGGCCCGTTCTCGGACTTGCCCACATATTAAGATGGATCCCCGCCTTCGCGGGGATGAGCGGGTATGTGAGACTCGAGGGCTCCTTGCGTCATTACCCCGCTTGTCGGGGTAATCCAACCCTGAGGTCAGTAAGGCAAAAGTGGTTTCCAGTCCGGATTGCCCGCTTCAATCAAATTGATTTTCCATTGCCGCTTGTATTTTTTGATTTGTTTTTCACGGGCAATGGCGTCAGTTATCAGATCATATTCCTCGTACCAGACCAGTATCGATACCTTGTGTCTTGAGGAAAATCCGGGCGTAAGTCCGTTTTCATGTTCGTGAAGTCTACGCTGCAAATCGCTGGTAACACCTACATAAAGCGTACCGTATTTCCGCGAGGCCAGCAGATAGACATATCCCTTTTTCACCAGTTGATTACACCAGAGTTGGATTGCCGGGACAAGCCCGACAATGACGATAAATTTAACTTCAAATCCTCGCCCGTCATTACCCCGCTTGTCGGGGTAATCCAACCCTGTGCTAATTGTTCTCTTGTCGGGAGACGAAAAATCTCAGAGTTGGATTGCCGGCCGGGGCGCCGTGCCAACCGGCCCGGCAATGACGTGATTGGGAAAGGGCAGAAATAATTCACCCGGTTCAAACCAGCGCGGCGTGAACCGTGACGATTATTGGCGGCGAGGTCGTCGGCTCTAACTGAGCGACATTTTACTCATCATAGATTTTTGCGCGAAATCTTGCTAGACTGGGAAACTACCTGAGCCATTAAGGAGAGTGTCATGAGCTATACCCAAGGATTTATTATTCCGGTTCCGGCTTCAAAGAAGCAGGACTATATCAAACTGGCGGAAGCGTCGGGCGAGATCTTTCGCGAGTACGGCGCGACGCGCATTGTCGAAAACTGGGCCGAGAACCTGCCCGACGGCAAGGTCACGGATTTCAACCGCGCGGTCAAAGCGGAGGACGGCGAGGCGATCGTGTTTTCATGGATGGAGTGGCCAGACAAAGCGACCTGTGACGCGGCGGCGGACAAAATGCAAGCCGACGAACGCTTCGCCAAGATGGGCGAAATGCCGTTTGACGGCAAACGCATGATCTATGCCGGGTTTGATCCGATTTACCGCAGCGAGGGTTAGTCGCTTTGCACGTTACTTCCGATCATCTGCCGGCGGCGGTGTTTTGACGCAAAAATTTTGCGGACACTTAGTCTCTTCACACAGTTTATCTCTATCTATAGGGTTGTGGCCAGCCCAGAGGAGCGATCATGACCAATATCCCAACACTCAAAGATATAAAATTCGGACCGATGCCGGCGATTGAGGGGCTCGAGGTGCGGGTGCTCGATGTCGATCTTGACCGGCAAATCGCCGATGCCGTGTTCCGGTTCCCGCCCAATCAATTGGTGGCCATGCACCGGCATGTGTCGCAAACCAATATGATGATCCTGGACGGCGAGCTTCAGATTTTCGAAGAAGATGGTTCCATACGCGATCGGCGCACCGCTGGTAAATACTATCGCGGCACAAGGGATGATGCCCATACCGAAGGCGGCGGGCCGGACGGGGCGATTGTCCTTTACTCCGTGCGCGGACATGGCGTGGCCGAGATCATTGAAATTCTCGACGATAAGGGCGACGTGCTCGGCGCTTTGACCTTTAATGATGTGGCCGCGATAGAGGCGGCGCAGTCTGCATGACGGCGATGCTCCGCCGAGCGCGCTGCGCGTGTGGCAAAGTTATGGGGCAAGCGCGGGGCGAACCATTTTTAAATGCCGCTTGTTATTGCGTTGATTGTCAAACGGCGGGGCAAAAAATCGAAGCGCTTGCGGATGCGCAGCCCGTTTGCACAAAAGATGGCGGCACCGAATATTTAACGTACAGGGACGATCAATGGCAGATCATAGATGGGCAGGACCTGCTGACCGGAATGCAACTGACTCCAAAAGCACCGACGACGCGTTATGTGGCGCCGTGTTGCAATTCAGCGCTATATCTTAAAAACAAATATGGGTTTTGGGTGTCGACCTATAGAAACAGATATGTGGATGACATCCCGCCATTGGAGTGGCGGCACAAATTAGATGCCCGCAGTTCGGACTTACCGGTGCCGGAAGATCTCCCGTTTTACAAAGGGTTTCCGTTTCGCCTGTGGGTGCGTATTCTTAAAGCTCGGTTCAGTCGACCTTAATTGATATTGCGCAAGTCTGACGCTAGCGGCTTTCAGAAACGGATCCGGGTTGCAGGTCGCACGGCGTAGCGACGAACGGGCTCGATTCCAAAGCCTTGATCGCGTTTGAAATGCGCGCGCGATCGCTCAGGAGTTTGTTGAATTGTTCATCACATCCCGCAATCGGCGAGGGATACGCCGAAATCTCGCTCAGCAATAATTGACGGGCTTTACGAAGCTCCGACAACGATGAATTTAGCATGGCTTGATAGGTGTCTTGTTCCATAGTCTGACCTTTGCGTTTTTGAGAGGTGCAGGGACTAGGCCTATTTTACGCCAAGAATTCATGCGCGTCCAGTTGGTGCCTTCACTCTCTGGATTTTAATTCTGCGTATCGCTCGCGGGGGTGGTCTAATTAATATTGCGCAGGGTCTGGGCGATGCCCGGATAGAAATTCGAGAACTTCACCATATTGGTCAGCTGGGCCGACTTTTCCTTGATGGTCTGGCAGGCGGAATAGGAACTGCCCGTGCTCATCAATTCGTACTTGGCTGCGGTTTTATATTTGGGGACAAATTCCGTATGGATCGCCTCGAGGGTTGTTCCTTCCGCCGCGAGAATTTTTTTAACGCCGGACTCGATGCGGCCGTTTATCCGTTTAAATCCGGTTTGAAACGCCGAGATATCCACATTCATGCCTTTGCAATAATTGGGAATAGCCTCGCCCTGCAGCATGGCGTAATTCAAGTAAATAGCGGCAGCGAGCCGGTGCCGCTCGGCGTCAGATTCCATGACGCCGATCTGGTTTAAATAGGTATCACGGACGTAATGCGAGCGGGCTTCATTGGTCGGCAGATGCGAATATTTCGCCTTTTGGTCTTTCGGGATATTCCATCGCCCGACCTCTTTAACCACGTCCGCCATGGTTTTGGTTTTTGGCTGTATGTCACACCCGGCCAGCAGGCTTGTCGCTGCAAAGGACATCAAAGTGAATTTAACGATGGCACGCATTTGAATCTCCTGAAAAAGGGTTTGGCGTCGAATTTCGATCCCCCTTTATACCCATAAGGTTAAACCCCGGTTTCCAAAATATGGATTGTTGACGGAACCGATTTCCGGTATCGATGAGGCGCGTTATACGGAGGCACCACATGCCACAAAGATTTACTCTGGCCATATTGATTTGTTTTGGCTTCCTGTTGGTGACCGCGTGTTCCGGCAAGGCGCAAGCGCAGAAAAATGATGGCAGTCTTGACTGGCTTATGGCCAATCATATCGAGGCCTTGGGCGGTGAAAAAGCGTTGAACGCGATACATTCGCGCGAAATCGTCACCACATCTACGGGCCAGCGCTATCCGGAAGTGTCGTTTCAGAAAAAATCACGAACATATATCGACCGGGACGGACGCTATTATACGGAAACGTTTCACCGCGAAAATAGTGATGATGACTACCAAATGCAAAACCGTTTCGCCATCCTCCCAACCGGCGGTTGGCAAGTCGGCGGCGCAGACTCAAAAGGCACGAAAATACCGGCCGAAATGGCGGGCCCGATGATACAAAACCAGGTTGATCTTAATCTTGGTTTTCCAGTCAATTATCGAATGCTAACAGCCGGATATCGTTTAAAACGTCTTGGCGATATCGAAGAGGCCGGAACCAATTATCACCGCCTGCAAATGGGCGACAATCAATCGACCATGATTTATTACATCAATACGGACTCCCTCATGATGGACAAATATGTCAATGATCTATCAAATAGTAGTATGTTGGACGGATTCAAAATAGAGGAGACCTTCTCCGATTACCGGAAAGTCAGGGGAACAATGTTTCCGCATTCATTCACCATGACGATGATAAGCGAACTGGATAGAAATAATAAAACCGAGACGAGCACCGTTCACGAAATCCGGATCAACAAACCGTTTGATGACGTTTTGTTTGAGTTTCCAGACCTGCCTTAGTTTTACAGTTTGAACACTTATGGGTTTACCGCTTTTCTGGTCGTGTTACCGTTTGGTTAAATGCACAGCGAGTCTACCTTCATGACGCTATCCTCTTATCCGCCCAAACCGTTTCGGGAAACCCGTCGCGACGTCCTGATTGAAACAATGGAGACCTTGCGTCTGGGCCTGTTGGTGACGACGTGTGACGTCGAAGAACTTTCAGCCGTCCATGTACCCATGCTGGTCAAACAGGCCGGCGAGAAACTGTTTCTGGACTGTCATGTGGGTGTTGCCAATCCGATATGGAGACAGGCCGCGGGCCGCAAAGCCTTGGTGGTCTTCCAGGGCCCGCATGCCTATGTGCATCCGGGATGGTATGCCACCAAAAAACAAACCGGCAAAGTTGTCCCGACCTGGAATTATATTTCCGTACAGGCACGCGGCGTGGTGGAAACTGTTCGCGATGAGGCCCGGTTGCGTGCCCATGTCGACGTGCTCAGCCAGGCCATGGAGCAGGGCCGTGCTGATCCCTGGGCAATCACGGACGCGCCGGCGGATTATATGGAAACCATGCTCGAGGGGATTGTCGGGCTGCGGATGGAGGTGACGGATTTAAGGGGCGTTTGGAAGATGAGCCAGAACCATCCCGAAGGGAACCGGGTGGGCGCAATTGACGGACTGGCATCCGGAAGTCATGCCGATCAAGACGTCGCCGTTGTAATGCGCGGGCGTGAAGCCGACCGAAAATAAAGAGCGGGCTTTATCCATTAGGTGATCCGCGTTAGTCTGGGGCTGACAGGAGGCGCTCATGCCAAAACCAACAGATTTTAATCGCCGCCAATTGATGATCGGGACAGCTATCGCGGGCGCGGCGCTGCCGATTGCCGCCTGTGCCGCCAGCGAATCAGAATCAAAACCCGATCTTTCCGGCAAGTCGGTGCTGATCACCGGATGTTCCTCCGGGTTCGGGCGCCTGGGCGCGATTTATTATGCCAGCCTCGGCGCCAAGGTGTTTGCCAGCATGCGCAATCTGCCGCGCGAGGAGGCTAAATCACTGCAAGCGATTGCCGACAAGGATAAGCTTGAACTTGAGATCATTGAGATCGACGTGTTGTCCGACCAACAGGTCGAGCGCGGTGTCACGAAAGTCTTGGAAGCGACCGATAATAAGCTGGACGTGCTGATCAACAATGCCGGTATCGGCATTACCGGACCGGTCGAGTTGCAGGACATGCAAGCGACCAAGCTCGCTTTTGATACCAATGTATTTGGTGTCCAGCGTATGCTGCGCGCTTGCCTGCCGGCCATGCGCGCGGCGGGCGAGGGGCAGATCTTCAATATCTCCTCACAGATCGGACGGCTGGTCGTACCGGGCGCCGGGCATTATTGCGCCACCAAATTCGCGCTCGAATCTTTAAGCGAGCAATTGGCTTATGAAATGGTGCCGCGCGGTATTGATGTCACTATTATCGAACCCGGCGGCTATCCGACCAAGATCTGGGTCAACCGCAATGTCTATACCGGGGATTTGAAAAAACGTTCTGACCCGGCGCGGGTGGCGGGTTATCCAATGTTGGCCAAAGGCATGGGCGTGGAAGACGGGTCGTCGCGCTCCACTGATCCGATGGATGTGCCGCGCGAGATCGCCCGCCTCATGGCCCTGCCGAAAGGCACGCGGCCCTTGCGCAAGGAAATCCACCCCACCTGGCGCCCACAGGAAAAGTTGAATAAGGCGGCGGCCGAGGCGCAACTTACGTTCCTGGGAAAGTCACCACTTGCGCCCTGGATTAAAGCCGTGCACGGCCGCGACTAGGCGATAAAAATCCATGACACTCAGCACCAAAGACTATTTGATCAAGCGCCTTTCCGGGTATTGGAAAATGGAGGGGTTCAACATGCTGGCGATTCCCGCCTTAATGTTGTTTTTGACCAAATTGCAAATCAGTTGGTGGACAGTCATTGCGACTTTGGCGGCGGTTTTACTGCTGGGTGTTGGAACGATGTATTGGCGGGCAAAACTGCATCAAATCCAAGGGCGCGGGCAGAATTTCGAACCGACGATGTACTTGATAAAATCACTACAGCTGCCGTCTTTAATTCTGACCTTATTGTCTGCAGGGTATTGTGTTTTGTTATGGGTAAAGCCGGATTTATCCAGGGGGCGTCCCGATCAAATCGCCATCACTGTTATGGCCGTCCTCGCCGTTTTGGAATATATTAATTACTACCACCGGCAACTCAATTACTTCGACAATAAAGCCGATCTTAAACGGGTGTTTGCCGGCAAGAGATTTCAGCGCTCACAAATGCGCCGAGATCTTGATCAGATTGCGCGGCGCAAATAAGGCCTTGCAAACCTGTATGAATTTTGGTGAAGGTGCACGTTCGCTTTAAAAGAGGGTGGCGTGCCGACAACGCAATATAATAAATCCGTATTGATGGTGATTCTGGGCGGCATGTGCCTCTCCCTGTTGGGTATTGCTGATCGCAATATGGAAGCGGCCACGGGCCCGCAGATCGCGCTGTACCGGGCCGTGGGACAAACCGTGTTTTTCAGTTTTGTGTTTTGGGCGCTTAAAAAGAATTCGGTCGCGCAGGAGTTCCGCGACATCGGGCGCAGGGGCTGGGCGGCAGCCGCTATCATGGCGGCGGCCGGGTTTTTCCTGATCATGTCTTTCCAATATACGCTCGTGGCCAATGCGATATTCTTCGTGTCCCTGACGCCCTTGTTTGCGGCGATGCTCGGCTGGATATTCTTACGCGAACGGGTCAGCCGCCGAACCGGGCTCGCTTTGGCCATCGCCTTGCTCGGCGTCACGATTATTTTCGGCACCAATATGAACGGCGAAGGGGTGATCGGCATGGCGCTCGCCATGATGATGGCGGTTTGTTACGCGGCCTCAATCGTGATCGTGCGCACCATTCCGCATGCCAATATCATTCTGATCTGTACGCTCAATGCGGCGTTGACCATTGTCGCCATGCTGTTTCTGGTCGACGGGTTTGCGATCACGAGGAATGATCTTTTAATCTGCCTGGGGTTGGGCGTTGTGCAAATCGGACTGGGTGGTTTGTTTGTGTTGATGGGCGCGCGCCATGTGCCAGCCGCGCAGGTCTCGATCCTGGCGCTTGTGGAAGTGGTGTTAAGCCCGCTCTGGGTCTGGCTGTTTGCCGGTGAAACGCCGAGTGCAACCACGCTGATCGGCGGCGCGGTTGTTCTGGCCGGGGTTGTTTATCAGGCGCTCGGCGCCCGCAATATGGAACCGGTCGAGACCCACCCGTAAATATTTTATTTGCGCTGCGCCATTGCCGCTTTGCTCAGTTCGACCGCGACGATCCCGAACAGTTTTGGGTTTTTTTCACCAAGGTCCCGCATCGCTTTCATGTAGTTTTCCATCGCGATAGTGTATTCTTTTTGCCGGGTACGAAACGCATTAATTTCGGCCGCCGTATTGGTTTTAGCCTGCGCTTCGTATTCCTCGCGCGCGTCATTCATCACAACAACATTGGCGGCAATACGTTTTTTCAATTTCAAGGCGTCACCCATGCTTTCGATGGCGTTCATATCCTCGGTGATTTGTCGGATTGCCGCCAGATGAATATCAAAGGGTTTCGCATTGGCCGGCATAGACGCGCGCACATCGGCATGCGGGTTGAGTTTTTCTGCTGCTGCTTCTGACGGTGGGGTGGTCGGCGCTTCGGTTTTGCTCCCGCACGCCGTGAGCAAGGACAAACAACTGATAGCGATTAATTTTGTGACCGTGTTCATGTGTGCCCTCCAAGCCAAATTCGTTTACGCTTGCGCGTTTAAAATTCCATACATGAAAATGATTAGCCAATTATTTCGCGTTTCCGCTGCTGTAATTTACGCACAATTTTGTATTTGCGTTTGTCGTGGCCGGATTTGTGGGTCCAGTGCTGCAGGACAAAGATTGCGCGAGACTAATCCGTTTTCCTGGGCATAATACTAAGCTCATCTGCGATAAATCCCCATAATTTAGGATCCTTTTCGCCAAGGGTTTGCATGGCGTCCGAGTAATTTTCCATGGCGGTTTCGTATTCGTCTTGCCGGACACGAAAAGCGTCGGTTTCAGCACTTTTATTTCCATAGGGCTGCGCTGCATATTTCTTGAACGATGTCTTCATAACCGAGACATTGGCGGCGATGCGTTTTTTTAAGCGCATGGCGTCGTCCATCGTATTGATCGCATTCAAGTCATCGGTGATCTGTTTTAATGCTGCCAAATGCACATCAAACAGGGAAGCGTCGGTGGCCAGGGAGGCCCGAACATCGGCATTCGGATCGGTTTTTTCTGATGCGTCTGACGGTGTGGTGGTTGGCGCTTCGGTTGTGTTGCCGCATGCGGTGAACAGGGCCAGCCCGCCAATCGTGATAAGTTTTGTCAAGGTATTCATTTTAATTCCTCCCGCGCCAGAACTTGTCTGACATTGCTTAGGAATTCCTCAAGATGTTACGCATGCTAAATTTCATACCTTCTTGACGAACTCCGATTTCAGTTTCATCGCGCCGATACCGTCGATTTTGCAATCGATGTCGTGATCGCCGTCGACCAAGCGGATGTTTTTGACCTTGGTGCCGACCTTCACCACCAGGGACGAACCTTTGACTTTGAGGTCTTTGATGACGCTGACCGTATCGCCGTCCTTAAGTTCATTGCCATTAACGTCGCGGATCATGGCGGCGTCGGCGTAATGAGCCGGGTTCCATTCATGGGCGCACTCCGGGCAGACGAGCAAAGCGCCGTCCGCATAGGTGTATTCACAGGCGCATTGCGGGCAGGAGGGTAAGGTTTTCATGTATAATCCTATACGTTGTATTGTGGCACTGGTGTATTTATATGCTTCTATTTGTCCCAGCTATTTATTCCATTTGTAGGATTAAATTCACGCGTTCATAAATCAGCTCTTTTCTACCTTCATCGCCAAACACATTGGCTTCGACGGCAAATTCAAAATCGTCATGGTGGAGTAGAGCCTTAAATTGCTCGATGATATAGGCAAGGATTTCTCTGTTAGCTTCGCTAATTTCCGTGACCAGTTCTTTTCTCCCATCTATCAAGGTCAGAATATCTTCGAGATCGCGACTCATGAGCAAATCTTCTGCTCCTCGTCCGAGATGCGCTTCTAGTTTCGTTGCAACAAATAAAGGTGGCGTCAGTATGCGGATCTTGAGATCATGAGCTACGGTATAGATCTCTGCAGTATCGATTCCAAGTGCATACCATTTGTTCGTGAAGCCCAGTATTTCCTCATCGTCTGGCATGAAATCGACTTTGAGTTTTCCAAGACGCATGCGGCAAATGTGTTCGTCATCTAAGGAGTGTTTGAAGCCCTTTTCGCTAAGTTGCTGTTCAAATTGCATCCATTTGGCACGACTGGCGATATCAACAATGATGTCTACATCGTCAGTAAGCCGGATGCCTTCTTTGGCGATCTCATCGGTCACAAACAGCCCTGTAGTAACGCCGCCAACGAAGACTGTTCGTTGCCGCAAATCTTCGTCCAGAGCACGGGCAACAGTCGATATCATGGCCAATAGCTCTTCGTTAATATCAGCCATCATTCAACAGTTTTTGAGCTAATTCTTCGGTCGCTACTTTTACTTCTCGCGGCTTTCCCAGTCGAATTGCGTCGATTAATGCCAAGGCTCCGTAAAGAAATTCATCGTTCTTAATCGCGAAGGGTACGGTTTTAAATAGAGGCTCTATCGATTGTCCCTTCTCGTCGCCCTTGGCGTCCGGCCAAACATAGATTTCTTCGCCGGCGCTTAACAGTTTGTTTTCTAAGACAGGAGCAGCGAATCCGGTTGCAATTCCGCGTGCTAAAGGGCCTGGCTTTGTGGGAAATACATATTTCAATCCATGCACAATGAATTGATGGAAGGCGCGGATATTCACATGTGGATTTGAGTTATTGCGGCTTTTTATTAAGAGTCCGGAATATTTACTTCGGTTAATCGAGTAATTGACTTCAGATTTGCTTATACCCAGTAATTCTGCCAAAGCCCGCACCGAATAATTCTCGCTCCGGTTTTCATCGTGTTTGAATTGGTCGTTTTTTTGCAAACTTATCAGTTTTAACAATACGACAATGTCTTGGCTTTTCATTTTGATCTTTCTTGTTTGTCCATTGTCCTTGGACTGTGGACACGAAAGCATAAAGTAGGGGGGATTGTCAACAACGATAAGTGAAGCACAATCTCAACTTACTTTAATTTCAGAGGAAAAGGTGGGATCTCATGGTGGGCCCCGCCCTATGGCGGGATGAGCGTAAAAGGGCGCCTCCCTTCGCATGAGATCCCGTCCCAACGTTTTTCTTAAAACGTGTCGGACGGGTGCAGTTTGTGACGTTTATCTCTGTCGTAAAAAGGTGGGATCTCATGGTGGGAAGGGGCGCCTCCCTTCGCATGAGATCCCGTCCGTCATCCGTCCGCGCGAATGAGCGCGCGGAGGGGGCGGAATTGTATTCTGACAAGCTTAATCACCCCGCAACTGGTGCGGGATGATGAATACTTATTTGGTATGAAGGGCCCTGAAGTGTTTGGTTTAAACCCAGGCTTCAAACAGAATGGCGCGCATCGGGATGATGCCATCCGGGAAGGCGGCAATCAGATGATCCTTGATGGTATGGACGACTTCAACTTCATCAATGCGCAAAGATCGGATTTCATCGATCAGGCGGCTGCCATGCACCAGGCCGTGCGCGAAAATTCTGAACTCATTCACCTGTTTTTTGACGTCGATGTTTTCAAAATCGATATTGTCAAACCCAGCGGCGGTCATGTCCTTCGAGATTTCATACGGATCGGAGTATGAGAACTGAAGATGGTAGTATTGCGGTGGTGCGAGCGCGGGGAAGAATTTCGCCGTGCCTTCCTGGACGATCTGCGAGAACGGGTTTTGCGTCATCGGGCTCCAGGTATTGAACAGCACGGTTCCGTGCGGTTCCAGCGCGTGGCGAATGCCGGCAAAGGCTGCTCGTTTGTCCGGGAAGAACATGGCGCCCAACTGGCAAATCACCAGATCGAAGCTGCCCGCCGGGAAGCCCAGCGTTGTCGCGTCGACCTGATCGAAATACACGTTTTCACCGGGACGGAATTTTGACCGGGCCAGATTGAGCATATCCGGATCAAGATCGGTAATCACCAGTTCGGTGTCCGGCGGTAAGGCATCGCGCAATTTGCGTGAAAAATAGCCGGTCCCGGCGGAGAGTTCGAGCACCCGCTTCGGCTGAAGGGCAACGGCCCTGCGGATCAGTTCAAACGCGAAATCCTCGAAAATATAAGGAACCAAGGCATCGTCGAACACCCGAGCGGTATCCGGGACAAATTGCGAAGGTATAAAGTTGGCCTCTCTGCGACCGAATTGACGAGCTGCGAACGCCATATGCGCCCCCTTTAAATTATCGCCCACCCAGGTTTTTTTAAAGGTATCGTTCAATGTGAATGTAGCAAAATTCTGGTGTGGTTACTACATTTCCCGGTGGTTACGGTTAAGGGTGGGTTAAGGCTGCAACCCGTGCTAGACACGCCTCATGAAAAAAATGTTGAAATGGGCCATGATCTCGCTTTTGGCATTGATTGTCCTGGGACTCGCGCTCAGCTACGCACCGGATACGGATAAGGACGCCATGCTGGCCAAATATGGCGGCGATCAGGCCAGGTTTGCAACAATGGCCAATGGGCTCGAAGTGCATTACCGCGATCAGGGCCCCGCGGATGCGCCGGTAGTCGTAATGATCCACGGCATGAGTTCGCATCTCCAAACCTGGGAACCGCTGATCACCGAAATAGGCGACGACTTTAGAATTTTATCTCTGGATCTGCCGGGCTTTGGCCTGACCGGCCCTAACCCGGATGGTGAATACGGACCCGAGGTTTATATTGAAGCCGTTATGGCCGTGATGGACGCCGCGAACGAGGAGACGGCGGTGATCATGGGGAATTCCATGGGCGGGTGGACGGCATGGCGCATGGGCGTGTCTCATCCCGAGCGCATAGAGGGTCTTGTCTTACTCGATCCCTGGGGGGCTCCGGGTGAGGATACAGAAAAAAGCAATATGGCCTTCAAGCTAATGCAGTCGCCCGTGGGCAAAGCCCTGATGCCGTATTTTACCCCCAAGGCCATGGTCAAACAGTCGGTTTTACAAACAGTTGAAAAAGATGAGATCGTCACAGACGAAATGGTCGACCGGTATTATGAGCTGACGCGCTATCCCGGCAATCGACGGGCTGCTGTCAAAGCCATGGAACGTGCCGCGGATTTATCGCCATGGTCCGAAATTGGCCAATTAACCATGCCCATATTGATCATGTGGGGCCGTGAGGATCAGCTGATCGATGTGTCGCGGGCCGACACATTTGCGGAGGCTCTCACAGGCGAGGAACTCATCATCTATGAGGGTGTCGGGCACTTGCCGATGGAAGAAATTCCGGCCGATGTTGCTCGTGATTTCAAGCACTGGTGGACCGGTGTGACGAGCCAATCCGGGTCGCTGGAATAGTCATAATCAATCTAAAAGAGCAAGCGACGGGCATGTCAGGCTTTCCGTCATAGGGGAAGCAAAACCATTCATACCCGCCTGAATTTTACCTTAGGGGAGCAACGCAAGAGTTGAAAACATTGTCTCTTGCGTCCCGGCCAGCGCACATGTGGGTGACTACTGACCGGTATCGCTGAATGGTAAAATCCTTCTATCTATACGCGGCGCGCGGACACCCGGATCACAAAGAGGATTGATCCTTGCCTAACGGATTGTGACAGGATGTGATTTAACGCCGCGTGCTTTATTGGATATGCAGGCGGAGAGCAGGAGGGCGGCATGCAGGATTTATCCAAATATGAAAAACGGGCGCTGCCCGGCGGAGTGACGCTGACGGGCAAGTCGGTCCGCATTGAACCGCTCGATTGGGACAGGCACGGCGCGGATCTGGCCGCAGCGATTTGCGGACCGGAACGCCCGGAACTGTGGCGCTATATGCCGTTTACCCCGATTGCAGATTTGCCGGAGCTTAGTGCCAGCATGGACTATGGGGCCAAGATGTTTGGCTGGATTCCTATGGCGATTGTCCGGGCGTCGGATGAGCGGGCGCTCGGCATGGCCAGTTATATGCGCCTGCGGCCTGAGCACGGCTCGTGCGAAGTCGGATGCATCGTGTTTGGCCACGAATTGCAGCGCACCCGTGCCGCCACCGAGGCCATGTATGTGATGGCGCGGCATGTGTTCGACGATCTCGACTATCGCCGTTATGAGTGGAAATGCCACAATGATAATGCGGCGTCCAAGCGTGCCGCCCTGCGGTTCGGTTTCGCCTATGAGGGGTTATTTCGCCAAGACCTGATCGTCAAAGGCAAAAACCGCGACACGGCCTGGTTCTCGATCACCGACACCGAATGGCCGGGGGTAAAGGCCGGGTTTGAAGCGTGGCTGGCAGATGATAATTTCGACGATGACGGCCACCAACGACGGTCACTTAAGGCGTGTCGGGGCTAATCCTACTGTCATCCCGGACTTGCTCCGGGATCGTCCGCAGACGAAAGCGCCTTAAATTTCACCCGATCCCGGAGCAAGTCCGGGATGACATTTAGGTTGATTCATCTCTTCTATGGCGTCGCCACGGCGAACGCTTGCCGCTGGGGAGCTCATCGACTCTGACGGGATCGATGTGAATGTCGTCATGGTTGGCAACCTCAATGTCAAAGCCGAGATCGACATCGCCATCACCGCCAAAAAGAATTGATGCTGTTAATGCGATGATCATTGGCACCGCAGCAACGAGCAGCGCACCCGTCAGGGCAAACCCGATCACGATTAACGTACCATCCGGTCCGGAAATATTATTGGAGAACGCGGTCAACCAACCAATAATTCCGCCGATCATAAAACCAGAAATTCCGTAAACAATACGTTCGTACAATCTAATGCCCATAATTTAACTATAGTGATGTGACCCGTGCGCGACAAGATCGGCGGCGTATGATTTATTTTCAAAAACCTGAAATTAGGGGTTTACACGGGCCGGTATAATGGCATATGTTCATGTTATGTTCTAATCTGCCTCGGCACATCAGGTCCTTATATTGGCGTCGCGATCTCCTTTCCCCCCCGATATGGAGGTTGCGGCGCTTGTTTCTGTCATCCCGGACCAGGCGCGTCAACGCCACCGATCCGGGACCGCTCGCCAGGTTGAGCACCGTTAAAACTTCTCCTCAATCGTCATTACCCGCCAAAGCGTTTCGAAAGAAACGCGCGTGTGGGTAATCCAACCCTGACGCTTTCCGTAACCCGTCGCGTGGCAGATACCATCAGAGTTGGATTGCCCAGACAGGCTGGGCAATGACGAAACGGGGAGAGGGAATAATCTAGAAAGCCAAAATATGACCATACAATTTAACGACCGGATGACCAATCTGGCGACGGGTCTGGGTGACCCTGCTTATGATAAAACCGCCGGTGACGCCCACACCCTGATCGCCTATGCGCCGCAGCAAATGATTGAGCTGTACCGTTCGAGCTGGCTGGCGCGCAATATCATTGACGAGCCGGCCCATGACATGACCCGCAAATGGCGGCGCTGGCAGGGCGCGGCAACTGACATTGATAAAATGGAGCAGGCCGAGCGGGACATGAATGTGCGCGGGGCTGTGCACAATGCGGTGCAGGCAGCGCGGTTGCTCGGCGGGGCGGCCATTCTGATCGGGGACGGTGCGGCGCATCCGGAGCGTCCTTTGACATCGGTGAAG
>JABDMW010000045.1 GCA_013001295.1 Hyphomonadaceae bacterium | reverse complement strand
CTCCTTACGAAACAAAACACATATTATGCGGAGCCAAGGCTCCGTTTTGTTGTATTTGGCGAACAGACGCCTTATATGACTATCAGAATTGACGCGGGGTGGAGCAGCCCGGTAGCTCGTCAGGCTCATAACCTGAAGGTCGTAGGTTCAAATCCTACCCCCGCAACCAAAGCAAACAAGGGTCCCTCTCGGGACCCTTTTTGCGTAACAGCACATAAAAAATGCACACCCTTGGTGCATTCTTTTATGTGCGCTCCTAAAATCGGAGATACCAACGGAGCTATAACCTCACCGTCTCACGACGGTTCGGCGCGTTGTTGCAATCGATCCTTGATCGATTGCGGGCACAACGCGGGTTCAAATCCTACCCGCTGCCATCCCGCAACCAAAGCAAACAAGGGTCCCTCTCGGGACCCTTTTTGCGTAACAGCACGTAAAAAATGCACACTCTTGGTGCATTGTTTTATGTGCGCCCCTAAAATCGGAGATACCAACGGAGCTATAACCTCACCGTCTCACGACGGTTCGGCGCGTTGTTGCAATCGATCCTTGATCGATTGCGGGCACAACGCGGGTTCAAACCTACCAAAGCAAATAAGGGTCCCTCTCGGGACCCTTTTTGCGTAATAGCACGTAAAAAATGCGCACCCTTGGTGCATTGTTTTATGTGCGCCCCTTAGATCGAAAATACCGTTCCGTCAAAGCCCTCCAAAGAGAGTATTGTTTTGGGCATCCCTTAGACCTGGAAATTCAAATATATTCAAGCATTCCCTCTTGTACCAATTTGCGATAAAACGATTTCATGTCCACTGATAAGCTAATATCTCAACGACTATCAAAAATTGCGCCCTCAGCGACGCTCGCTATCACCCAAAAAGTACGGACTTTGAAAGCCGAAGGTAAAGATGTGATTGGCCTTGGAGCCGGGGAACCGGATTTTGATACGCCTGATCATATTAAACAGGCGGCCATTGACGCCATCGCTGCGGGTAAAACCAAATATACCAATGTCGACGGTATTCCCGAGCTCAAACAGGCGATTTGCGATAAATTTGCACGGGACAATGACCTCGCATATACGCCGGGTCAAATCAATGTGTCACCGGGCGGGAAGGCGGTCCTGTACAATGCATTGGTCGCAACTTTGGACCCAGGGGACGAAGTCATTATACCGACTCCGTGCTGGGTCAGTTATCCAGATATGGTCAAACTTGCCGGCGGTGTTCCGGTCATGGCCCAACCTGATCCAGAGTTTAAACTAACACCCGTGACATTGGATAGGTTGATAACACCGAAGACCCGTTGGCTAATTTTGAATTCGCCATCAAATCCGACCGGGACTGCTTATAACCGGGACGAGTTACTGGGGCTGGCAGAAGTATTACGCAAATATCCCCACGTTTGGATTTTGACGGACGATATATATGAGCACCTCGTATATGATCGGTTTGAATTTACAACACTGGCATATGTCGCTCCCGACCTCTGGGAAAGAACGCTCACCATGAATGGTGTATCAAAAGCCTACGCGATGACAGGCTGGCGAATTGGTTATGCCGGTGCACCGCGCCCATTGATAGGTGCAATGGCTAAAGTTATGGGTCAAACGACCAGCAACCCTAGCTCGATCTCACAATGGGCGGCTGTAGCCGCACTCAACGGCCCTCACGATTTTCTCGCGGAGCGCAACACTATATTTAAGGAACGCCGAGACTTTGTAGTAGACCGGCTCAATGCGATTGAAGGTATTTCTTGCCCGAACCCGGATGGTGCATTCTATGTTTTTCCAGAAATTTCTGGATTGCTTGGCAGAAAGTTTAAAACCGACATAGAATTTTCTACTGCCTTGATTGACGAGGTTCACGTCGGGGTCGTTCCCGGTACCGCGTTTTATGCGCCGGACCATATCCGTATTTCCTATGCATCAGGCATGGATGAATTGAAACAGGCATGCGACCGTATCGCGGATTTCTGTAAACCGCTTGTTTAAAGCGTGACAGGAATCACGGCAATCCACCCAAATGGGGGATAGAATTATGGTTAATATCACCTTACTTTAGACACGTTCATGTGATCAAAGGTGAAAGCGGGCGCACTCATTTTCTTGTATAGTGAAATTGCGCACCCAAGGGACGGGACCGCACAAAACGGGCTGGGCTTGCCCCATATCAGCAAACCGATGCCTCCTGGGAGGAGGGGTATCGAATGAGTAGAGAGACGAACAATGGTAAACGCCATCGACAAATTTTTAATCAAACTGGACTTCGACCGAGAAGAATTGATCCGCGATAAATCACGTCATTATCTTTATGCCGGCATAGGCGTCCTTCTTCTGGTCAATATTATTTTTATCCCCCTCGCCATAATTGAGTTTTTGTAGGGCCCGAGTATGTATCCCGGCTAAGCGGTTTGTATAAATTTCTTGGCCGGGATTACTTACTTTGTCCCCGTGTACGATTTTTGCGAAAATCGGTCGCAGATATCTTGAAACCTAACCGGATCATCCCCACATATATCGTCAAGGGAGGGACGATTTCCCCCGTGATTACAAAGGGTTAAGGAGAGAGAACCTGCTAGAATCGTTTGGGTCAAAATCCGTCTTTCCCCCTTTGATCGGGAGACATATCTCGCCCGTCAGGCCTTTGAGAGAGACGAAATATGACAAAGACCATAGACAAGCTATTGGTCAAATTCGAATTTGACCGCAAAGAATTGGAAAGCGTGCGAACGCGTAAATTCCTTTATCTTGGGATCGGATTTTCGCTCCTCTTTCTGATGATTTTCCTGCCACTCGCGATACTTCAAATCGCTTAAGGTTGATTGGAATACTGCCGGGCGCAATCCCTTCATGCGCCGGTAGTTCTTTCCTTCACCCGCTCCTCCCTTGTTGATCAAGGGGGAAGACCGATGGCGGGCGCGACATTGGACCTTCTGGGGCGCGGAGGGTCGGGTGAGGGAATATGATTTAAAGGGCGCGAGTCAGGGTCGCCAATCCGGGCGGCCCTTTCCTATTCAAAACATCGTGTTTTTAAATAAAATGATTTCGTGTTACTTTGGGTGCAATAGGGAGATCTTGATGAAAACGTGCTCAAAATTCATAAATGCATTTTTATGTGGTGCCGCTGCGCTTGTTCTGGTCGCATGCAACAATGATCACGCGCGAGGAAATGCGAATTTCACACCAGAAGTCGAAGCTTTGGGGCCTTGGAAGCTGGATACAGATAATTCAGGCATGAGCTTCGTCACAATCAAGCAATCAAATCTGGCCGAGATCGGGACGTTTAAGTCGCTGAATGGAACGGTTACTGCTGACGGGGTTGCAGAATTCATCATCGTCATCGACAGTATCGATACGAATAACGATATCCGGGACCCGCGCATGCGGCAGTATTTGTTTAAAACTGACAAATACCCTTATATTTCGGTGAACGCTACCCTTGATCTCGAGGCATTTAAAGACATGGAGACCGGCGAGCGTCGCACAACGCTTCTGTCTTACAATCTTGGTATGCATGGCCAAAATGCAGAACGGGAATCCTATGTGATGGTCACACGACTGGGGGTCAACAAAGTTCTCGTGGAAAACAAGGCGCCGGTACTTATCGATGCTTCGGACTTCGGTCTTGAGGCGGGTGTAGAGAAATTACGCGAACTTGCGGGCCTCGAAAATATAACACCAACGGTACCGGTGACGTTCTCGTTGGTTTTTGAGCGCACATAATCCGTGGATATATAAGATGAAGCGCCGGCGACCCATTAATGGGCTAATCGTGTTGATCGTCCTAAGCGCGCTCATCGGATTTATCTGGATGCAGTTGCAAGATTACCGACCGGATCAGGACGGCGGGCTGTTGGATATAATTCAATCTATCGGAGATGGTCTGGCCCGTCGCATGGGACGCGGTTAATTGTGCGCATCCGAAATCGTCAAATGCGAGCACAAAACGGACTTTGCTATTATTGCCAACAGCCTATGTGGCTTCAGGATATCAAAGGGTTTTGTACGCAATTCAGTCTGGCCAAGGATATGGCGCTCAATCTAAAATGTACTGCAGAACATCTGGTCGCGAGGACAGAAGGTGGCCCGGACACGGATGACAATATTGTCGCGGCCTGTCATTTTTGCAACCAGGCGCGGCACCGCACGGAACCCGTATTATCGCCGGACCAGTTTTGCGTGCATGTGCGTCAGGAACTACAAGCTGGCCGGTGGCATGGATTGCGATTGCGAAATCAAATCTAGCTTAAAACTGAACCGGTGGCGGGGGAACTGAATCGGCGGCTGCATCTCCGCTCAATGCAAAACCGTCAGTGACACGCCGGACACCGAACACCTCATGCAGAATTTGTGCGCCTAAGGCGCGTTCTGCTAGGTCATCGCGGACCAGTTTTCCTTTGTCTAAAACCCAAATGCGGGAACAGAATTGTTGGGCAAGTCCCAAATCGTGCAACGATGCAATCACTGTTTTCCCCCGTATCGCCTCTGCATGTAAACTCTGCATGATGGAAAGTTGATAATACGGATCCAGAGATGCCACGGGCTCATCCGCCAAAAGAACGGGAGCATCGACGGCCAGTGCGCGGGCCAATAAAACACGAGCCTGTTCCCCGCCCGACAGATGGTCGAAGCGGCGGTCCATTATATCTTCGCATTGTACCGCAGTAATGGCTTGGTCAATGGCCGATTCGCCGGCCTTGGATAAATCTCCGAGCGGGCCCCGAAACGGTGCGCGGCCCAGCGTGACCAGTTCACGTACGGTCAACGGCCAGGCGGCGTTCCTCTCTTGGGCCAAATAAGCAATATGTTTTGCGCGAGCTTTCGCCGGGAATGTGGACAAATCGAAACCGCTTAACCCAAGCTCGCCCTCTGTAGGCTTGATCAGACCGGCAATCGTTTTCAACAGGCACGACTTTCCTGCGCCGTTCGGTCCCACGAGACCAATGAAATCGCCTTTGGCCGCGCGCGTATGGACGTTTTCAAGCACGGGCGTTTTACCATATCCGGCGGATATATGTCTGAGTTCCAAACTCATGACAGTTTTTCCTTTACGGCCAGCCAGATAAAGAATGGTGCCCCAATCAGGGCGGTTAAAATCCCAAGATAAAGAATTGTTCCCTGCGTTGAGAGCAGACGGGTAAGTGTGTCAGCGAGGGCAAGAAATCCTGCGCCGCCGATTGCAGAAAGTGGCAGCAGTCTTGCAGGGTCAGGGCCAAAAATACCTCTGAGGATATGAGGAACGAACAATCCGATAAATCCGATCGCACCGGCAATGGCGACGCCGGAACCAACACAAAGCGCAACGCCGACGACAGTTAAAAACCGGACGCGACTCAAAGAAACGCCTAAGGATTTTGCCGTATCTTCCCCCAGGCTAAGCGTGCGAAAATCAATGGCGCAGATAAACAATGCGGCTAAACCTGCGAGGGTAAGACCGGCACACATCCCGACACCCGTCCAACTGGCATTGCGCAAACTTCCCATGAGCCAGTACACAATTTCTGACAGCGCCCAAGGATTTGGGGCAAAATTCATGATCAACCCCGTTAAGGCCGTGGCCAGGGAGCCGACACCAACGCCAGCCAGGACCAGAAGCGTGGAACCTTGTTGCCGACCCGCAATCGCTAAAATCAAAAGAGCGCCCAGTCCTGCACCAATCAGCGCGCCGGGTGTGACAAACATGGACTGTCCAAAATATAAAGCGATGACGGCACCGAGCGCCGCCATGGCTGAAAACCCCAGAATGCCCGGATCGGCGAGAGGATTGCGAGTGTAGGATTGCAAAGCGGCACCTGATGCGCCGAGGCCGGCGCCAATCAACAAGGCAAGTAATGTACGTGGCAAGCGAATGTCATGAACAATCGTTCTGTGGGTGGGTTCACCCGCGCCGATCAGAGCCAAAAAAAATTCCGAAGGGGATAATGGTAGCGCGCCCACAGTCAGTGAGATGAGCGCACTGAGCACGGTAAACAGCCCCAAAAGACCCCATTTTACGCGAACACTCACTTCGGCAACTCGTTAATTGCTGAATTGATAATACGGGTCGCTGTCGACAAACCTGGACCTGCACAGGGCCAGAGAGCTCCCGGGATATTCACATGCGGTGTGGTTTTAAGCTTTTCTTGTAGAAGACGGTGCCGCGTCCCGCTGGCATTGATGCTTTCATATCCATGTTCAAAGAACGACGTGATAATTAAATCGGGCTTAATCCCCACGAGAGTTTCCGGATCGGGTGTGTGCCACCCTTGAGTTTTAATAATGTTGAGACCGCCCGCAGCCTCGATGGCGGCGTCGACATAGGTTCCGGGTCCTGCAGTTCCGCCTGCACGCGATAAATAAAGAACCTGCGGCGGGTTGATAAATATAGGCGTGTTGTCAGCTTCTAATTTGACCGTATAGCCCACACTGTTCGCGAGCTTTAGTCGATTGGCATTCACATCCTCAAGATTTTCACCCCAATCAATCTGGAGCGTTTCGATCCCGGCCTTTTCCAAAATTGGTTTTGACTTAATTCCTTCGCCGGGGCCAAACACGACCAAAGTTGGGTTCAATGCGAGCAGTCGCTCGATGTCGTCACTGGCTTTGGGGCGTGGTTCAAACTCTAGTGGGGCCGTAGAAAGAGCGCTGCCAGATTGCCAGGACAGCGCCGCGATATGGTGATGTGGAATTTTTTCGAGCACATAGGCGTCGCCACAAAGGGATGTTGAGGCAATCCGCGGAGTAGGCACATCTAAGCCCATCAGCAGCAATGCGCTAAAAATCAGCGCGTAGTCCCGCATAAAATCCCCTTCCTTGCGATGCGTAGCCCACCACTTCCTGATAGTTCTCATCTAGCAGGTTTTCTCCCCGTAAGGAAACCGAGATTATGTCATTAATATGGTAAACCGCATTTAATCCAAGCAGAGTGAAGCTATCGAGCTCAACACGGCTAAAGGTTGCGAAGTCGGTATCGATCTGCGAACCGGTATGATCCGCCGACAAAGTAAGTGAAAAAGGATCGACGTCCCATGTCAATGTGCCGCTGGCTTGGAATTCCGGACGGCGCAATTCTTTGACACCGTTTTCTTCCGTATCAAGGAAGGTAACAGAGGCGCGGCCACTGAGGTATTCCGATATATTCCAACGGCCTTCAATTTCAACGCCTTCGCGTTGGCTCTCCGATTCCAGATTGATTACTGTTGATGGAAATACGCTGAAATCCGTCAGGATTTCATTTTCCAAATCGGAGCGGAAATAATCAACGCTGATAAACAAATCATTCTCAAAAAGAGATTGTTCATATCCGATATTATAGCCGAGTGATTTTTCAGGCTGGATGTCGGGATTGCCAACAAAAAAGGCCGGGAAAAATCCAAAAATTTCAGTCATTGTCGGGTTTTTCACGCCCGTCCCAACGGATCCTCGCACCCGTCCATTTAAGTTTTCAAGATTGTACCCGACACCAGCCCTCCAGGTCAGGCTGTCGTCAAACATATCATTGAAATCTTGCCGCGCTGATACGCTTAACGTCAATGCATCGTTGTCAAACCTGTAGTCGCCAGCCAAAGCGTTGTTGCGAATCGACTGCTCCTGGTTTTGACCGCCACCAACACCCCCGAAATTAGAAAACGATTCTTCTTCCGTTTCCGCGAGCAGTGTGAGTGTGTGATCATCCCATGTTTGTGACCCAACCCAGTTGAGCGTTGTGCGCTTGCCAGCCGTGTCATTTTTAAATGAAGTGCCCGAGGTCACCTGATCCGTACTGACATGACTGAGGTTGATCGTATGATCGAACCCGACCAGTTCAAACCGCCCTGTTAATAGGGCTATTTTTATATCGGTTTCACTTTCGGCATCTATGTCATTGAGGCGCCCGTTAAAATCTGTATCTGAGTCAAATTCATTGACAGCATGTTGCGCGGAATATTTGGCTGAGAACTCAATGCCAGCTAAGTCAACATGATTGAGTCCAATATTTAGGCCGCGACTTTCAGATCCGTCTTTGTCGCCGTCTGATCCCGAAATATCATATCCGTCTGTTGAGAATAGATTGCCATTTATGGACAAGATTGATTCATGAAATGCTCGATTGGTATCGAGCCCGAGTGGAATTCGAGCCGAAACTTGCGCCTCGCCCGTATTGAAACTGCCTCCCTCAACCGAAAGCTGGTATTCAGGCAAAGTGGCTGCGTTCAATGTTCCGGCGCTGGTAATGATATTGATCACCCCGCCCAAGGCATCCGAGCCCCACAAGGCTGATTGTTCACCGCGCAGGACTTCGATTTTGATCACGTCTTCTGAGCGTAGTGAGGCAAAGTCAAACTCGCCCGTATTGGGGTTGGACACTTCCACCCCGTCAATCAGGACCAGTGTTTGATTAGCCTCTGCGCCCCTCAACCGGAGCTGCGTTAAACTGCCGGCGGGACCGGACCGGTTGACCGACGCGCCGGGCACAGTGCGCAGGAAATCCGCGACGGTCGAGCTGCCGCGATTTTCAAGGTCATCAAGAGTGATCAATGTGGACGGGCTCGTAGCTTCATCTGTCTTTAAGAATCCACTGCGCTGACCAACCGTAATTATGGTTGAATCAGGGTAGGGGTGCCAAAGAATTATTTCTTCCGTCTCTTCGGTCGGCTCGGATTGGGCAAGAACCGGTGTGCTGATTGCACCGAGCGCAGCAGTTATAAGTAAAAAACGTTTCATCAAACGACTCCATTTTGCGCCCAAAGGCGCGTTTCAAACAAATGTCGTCATTGGATAAATCCATGCGTTTCGGTGCATCCCGCCCGAGCCGCGCTGGCGACGGTGCTGGCAGGTCTTCTGACTTACGGCTCTAATGGATCAAATGCCTTCCCGGAAATTCCAGTGGCCTGTATTTGATCCTCGCCGCTTACAGCTGCGGGAGCAGCGCCGGATTTACACCGGCTTCCCTATCAAGCCCTTTCGGGCACCAACATGGGCTGCAATACGCGTGATAATATTGATTTGCAAGCGGTGAAAACGCGGACACGTAAACCTATTTGCGTTTGAATATCCATTTGGCCCAGATCGCGAAAATTCGGGGGCCATCAACAAGGTAGCGCTTCCAAAGTCGGCGCGGCTCCGAGAGTAGTCGGTACAGCCACTCTGTGCGCATAAATTGCATCCATTTCGGAGCCCGTTTCACTTTTCCCGCGAGAAAATCAAGGCTGGCGCCGACGCAAAGCCCGAGTCCCGCACAATCGCCACGCTGTTTGGCGGCCATTGCAACCATTTCCTGCTGTGGCGACCCTACGCAGATAAAAGTGTAGCGGGCCGGGTTATTGGCAATAAATTCTGCGCACTTTACCACTTCGTCCGGATTGTGGCGAAGACCCATCGGAGGCTGACAATGATTGAGCGCTGTCAATCCATAGCGTTCCTTGACTTTGGTAATCACATCTTCATCGCCGCCAATCACATTGATCGGCTCGTCCTTTTTAATGACGTTGTCGAACAGCTGCGCAGTCAAATCTGAACCGGGCACGGCCTTCAAAGGAATGCCGGTAAATTTCGCTAAAAGTTCAAGAATTCTGCTGTCGCAAACCGATAGCCACGATCCTTTATACAAAGGGCCATATAGGTCTGGTTCTTTATTGAGACGCACAAGATGATCCACATTCGGCGTTACAATATAGCGAAACCCATGTTCGGCGGTGACCCACTTGCATCGGGCCAGGGTCTGAAGCGGATCGAGCGGGTCAAACACAGCCCCGCAAAACTCGTAACTCCTTGGATTTACGCGCCAATCGTTACTGTCCCTGATTTCACTGCGCCGGTCTTCGCCGCGGGGCACAGGCGGTACCAATCCATATGATTTTTCTGAATTGCGATCTGCGCGCATAATATCCCACCCAATTTCTCCCAACCTCTACACACAGGAAATAAAAATAGGGTTACTAAAGTAAGGATTGCGATCGTTTAGAGGGGATTGGATTACATATATGTATCGAGCGTACGCTGGAACACATTGTTCAAGTCCTGCGCCAGCTTTAAGTAATCTTCTGCAGCGTCAAGTGCGTCTAAACGGCTATAGTGCTCCTGTAATGATGTAAACTCCAGGCCCATTCGCGGTGAAGAGACATCGGACGAGCTTTTCTTTTGCTGGTCGTTTTTGACTGCTTCAGCGATAAAGTCATTTTCTTTGCTGATTTTGGCCGCAAGCGGTGCAAACCGCGATATCTCAAATGCGGGGTAGGGTAGTTTTGGAATTGTGTCGATGGGCCCCATTCAAGCCTCCATTACAATTATTACGAGAATAATATAATATTTCTAATAAAAATTTAAATTGTTTGGTTAATATGGCATATATATGTAACCAATTTAAAGCCTAGCTGACCCATATATGGGATAGCCTACGCATTCTATTTCCGTAACCCGTGCTTTCTCAGCAACCCCCGGAATTGGTGATAGGTGAGTCCGAGATATTTCGATGCACGGCCCTGATGGTTCTCACATTGCGAAAGGGCTTCTTTCACGAGAGACAGTTCGAAAGCGTGGGTGCGTTCCGTAAAGTCGGTACCCTGGATATCTGGTGTATCCGGGCTTATGGGTTTAGGTATGTCGGGCTTGTCCTCGTTTGTGAGACGCCACGGCGCTTCAAATGGATCAATATTGATCTGACGGATCGGGGCCGTAAGGCCGCCTTCATCATTAAAAGCGCGGCCAACCGCCCGTTCTGCAACATTCTTAAGCTCTCTCACATTTCCGGGCCAATCATAATCGGCCATAAACTCCATAACTTCCGGAGCAAAGCCCGGAAAGCTTTCCTCGCCCAGCTCAACTGCCATTTTGCGGCCAAAATGCTCGGCCAACGGAAAAATGTCTGACTTTCGGATGCGAAGGGGCGGCAGGGTGATGACGTCAAATGCCAGACGGTCCAAAAGATCGGCGCGAAAATTGCCTTTTTTTACCGCGGCGGGCAGATCCACATTTGTGGCGCCAATGACGCGCACATCCACTTTCAGCGTCTGATCACCACCAAGTCGTTCAAATTCCCCGTATTCGATCACGCGCAGCAGTTTTTCCTGGACGCGGGCACTGGCAGTGGCGATTTCATCCAAGAACAGTGTGCCGCCATCCGCACGTTCAAAACGGCCGAGACGACGTTTGGATGCCCCTGTAAATGCGCCTTGCTCATGTCCGAATAATTCCGAGTCCAGGAGTTCGTCGGAAAGAGCCGCACAATTCACCGGAATATAGGTTTTTTCCCAGCGAGGAGATAAAAAGTGCAGGCGGGCTGCGACCAGCTCCTTACCGGTACCTCGTTCCCCAATAACCAACATTGAGCGGTCAAGCGCCGCCGAGCCGGATATCTGGTCCAATGTGGCCAGCCATGCCGGGCTTTGGCCGATGAGTTGTTGTGGAATGGCTGCCATATTTAGTAAAAAATACTAAAAATATGCGGCAATGTAAACTAAAAAACAGTCTAAAATGCTAATTTTATTTCTTGAATAGCTAAAAAATAAAAATAAAAACGTTTAAAATCAATGAGATATAAAATTAATTCCAAACTGGCACGGCTGTTGCAATTAAGTTGGCATGCCACGCAATCCCCCCCGGAAAAGTGGCGAAGTAAATCATCGGTCTCTTGATTAGATTTGGGACCACACAAAGGAGAGAAACCATGACGTATCGTACAAATGATACTGACAACACAACAGCCCGCACTTTCGCAGGCGCCAGCGCACCGGTTCGGCACTTACGCCGTCGTCGTCGCGCTTTGGCAATGTCACACTATAATGCTGGCCCATCTGTCAGCGGCTTCGGCATTTAGGAGCGGCAAAGATGGCAAACCACGACGAGTTTGATTTTGAAAGCCGCATCCGGGACCGTCAGAGCCTGCAAGGGAAATTCTGGCGGTTTGTAAGATATCTCAGCACCCGTCCAATCGAGTGCTGGGGCTTCTTCCTCGCCGGCTACATTATCGCAACAATCTTTTAACTTAACCCCAATCTAAACCAACACTGCAAATAGGAGAATAAAATGGGAATTTTTTCACGCATGGGCGATATCATCAATTCAAACTTGAACGCGATGATCGATAAAGCTGAAAATCCGGAAAAGATCGCACGACTGATCATCCAGGAAATGGAAGACACACTTGTTGAAGTCCGGACATCTGCAGCGAGCAATATCGCTGAAAAGAAAGAACTTAAACGCAAAGCAGAAGCTTATGAAGAGCGCGCTGCTGAGTGGGGCGCAAAAGCTGAACTGGCCCTGACTAAAGATCGCGAAGATCTGGCACGCGGCGCTGTATCTGCTAAACAACAGGCCCTTCAAATGGCTGAAGTTGTCCGTAGCGAAATTGACATTCTTGACGAAGCCGTCGGTAAGGCCGATGCTGATCTGGCGAAATTACAAGCCAAATTGGATGAAGCCAAGGCCAAGCACAAAGCATTGATGATGCGAGGCACCACGGCCAAGAACCAAATCAAGATGCGCACACATATGACCACCAACAAGGTCGATGATGCGTTGGCCCGTTACGAGCGCATGGAGCGCAAAGTGGACGAGCTGGAAGCGCATGTTGAAGCTTTCGATCTCGGAAGTGGCCAAAGCCTGGAAAGCCAGTTTGCAGCTCTTGAAGCTGACGAAGCGGTCGAAGAGGAATTAGCGGCCCTGAAAGCAACTTTGAAAAAACCGGCGTCTAAGCCTGCCAAAAAAGTCGCATCCAAATAGTCGCGTCGCGACGTCTGAGTAAACGAGAGAGAACAAGTTTATGACTGAAGATATGTTAGCATTGATGATACCGATAATTGCAGTGGGGATGGTCCCGTTCATCGTTTGGATTAAACTCCACTACAATTTCAAAAGCAAGTCATTGGGACAAATGTCCGATGACCAAATGGCGGAGCTGGAACGTATGTCCCGCATCGCCGACATCCTCGACCAACGCGTCAATGTGTTGGAATCAATCCTGGATGATGAAGTACCGAATTGGAGAGAGAATAATGACAAGACGATATAGAAATAAAACCGACCGTGGATTTAACGATATGAACTGGGACGGTTCTGACGACGGGTACGAATATTCCGGTAAGCCCGGTAAACGTCTTCGCCGTAACAAGATCGAAGGTATTCTGGGTGGCGTTTGTGCCGGTATCGGTGACTACTTTGATATCGACCCGGTCGTTGTCCGGGTGGTCTACGTCGCAAGCGTACTATTCCTCGGCGTGCCTTTATTTATCTACTTCCTGATGTGGATATTCGTGCCGTCCGACAAGCGTGCACCTTATCACCGGGAATATCGTCAGGCCAGTAAGGCCCGGCGTAAAAATCCGGAAAACCCGATGCCCACAGCGTCATACAGAGATGTCAAAGGCAAATTCAGATCCTTGGAGCAGCGGCTACAGGACTTGGAGAAATCAATCACCTCGAGCGAGTGGCAATTGCGTCGTCAATTTCGCGACCTCGAGAACTAACCCACACTAAACGAAACGGAGGCGAAAATGTTTAGTAAAGTAATTTTAATCGGAGCGCTGAGCACAGGTTTGGTTGGAGGCAGCGCCGTCAGCGGCATCGCGCCGACGGGTCTGGAACTGGCAGCAGGTCCGGTCCGGATCGAAAGCGGGAATGGTAAAATCGTCAGCGCCAAATTGACGTCTCATTCTCCATTTGCGTTGACGATCAAATTAAAGGGCGATCAACGCCTGCATATAAAGTTCTAATCTCCCCCGAATTAGACCCAATGTCAGAGAGAGAGAGAAAGTATGAAAATAGCAGCAACATTTATGAGCGCCGCATGTTTGGCGGCTCTATCCACAGCCGCCATGGCCGACGATGGACCCGTACTAAAAATCGAGAACTTTATCGGCACCGTCGATGTGATCACCGGTGATTATAATGAAATCAAAGTGACTGACGCGGACGGCGCTCCAATCGATCGCACCCGTTCGGGCGTCACGATCGATGGCGGTGAGACAATAAACAAAATCAATTGCCGCCAAAATAAGTTGTCCGTCGATATCGGCATTGGAAATTGGGGCTGGAAGAAGCGATCTGGTGGCTACAAGAACCTAAATGAATACCCAAAGGTCAAGATAACTGCACCTGACACAACGCACGTCGTAATCGACAATGCGGTAATCTTCGGTGAATTTGGAACAATCGGTTCGGCAGACATGAAAATCCGGTCGTGCGGCGATATTGAACTGGCAAATGTGACAGGCGAGCTCGACTTAAAAATTTCCGGGTCCGGCGACGTGACAATGAACAATGCAGGCGCGACAACTGTTTCCGTCTCAGGATCTGGGGATCTTGAAGGCAATGATTTTGCCAGCCTAAATTTATCGGTTTCCGGCTCCGGTGATGTCGAAATTGAAGACGTAGCCGGATTTGCCGATATTTCAACCCGTGGATCGGGTGATGTTGAACTTGGAACTGTCAGTGGCGGCTTGGAGTATCGCGGATCAGGGTCATCCAATCTGGACGTCGAATTTGTCAAAGGTGACCTTTTTGTCCGCACCAGTGGAAGTGGTGACGTAAACATTGAGGACGGCGAAGTGGAAAAGATGACATTGCGGGCATCTGGCTCTTCCAACATTGAATATGATGGACGCGCGGTAGATGCGGAAGCCTATGCCAGCGGTTCAAGTGACATCTATATTAAACGCCCATCCGGCCGCCTACAGTCAGAAGACAGTGCTGCCGGCGACGTTCACATCGACGGATAACCAGAATTCGTTAGACCGTATATCCCCAAAAGATGAGCGGATCTGACGAGTGCGCTTTGGATCAGATTTTCTCTCTCGTTCCAAAGCGCATTTTTGTAAGTCGTGTGATGGGCAGAGGTTCGCCCAAAACTTCACACACCAATGCTTCTCCCAAGAGGGGGGCCATCATAAACCCCCGCGACCCCAACCCCGTCATAACGAAGAGACCTGGCTCGATTTCAGTTGAAATCGGCAACGTATCTTTTGTTGTGACGCGCACGGCAGCTCGTGATTTCGTTTGTGAAAGTGGAACAGACTGACCTGTGAGCGCTTCGAAGTTTTTGATATTTTCATCGTCATCTTCTGTGCGGACATCTGTTAGTTGACCGCATTCAACATGCTCATGGGTTGCGCCCAGCATTAAGCCATTTGCGTATTTTAAGGCGTATCCGCCATAGGTAATTGGTTGGCCTGGAACAACTTCGCTTTCTCCCCAAACGATTTGACCACGCGTGAACCGAACCGGCAGTTCATTGATACCCGAAATGGCCTTCAGATCAGCGCCTGACGTGATGAATATGACGGAAGAACGGGCAAGTTCATCTTCGTTGTCATCAAGAACAGTCCAGTCGTTTCCCTTGCGCACGATGTTCGTCGCTTTTTTGCATATCTTTGTACATTTGGCCGTGAATGAGGTGATGGTTTCAAGAGGATCAATGGTTAGAGCGTGTGGAAATTTCAAGCCCGAATAGGGCGGTGTGATGGTCAGATTTAGATACTGCTCAACCTCTTCCTTCGAAATCAATTGCATGTCCGATGCAGGGAGGGCGGCTTGTGCGGCAATTTTTTCGAATCGGTTTTGTTCATCACTCGACTTGGCCAAGTGAACCGCGCCGGTTTGTAAGGTATCACCGTCTTTTTCATAAAGCTGAACCGCATAAAGATAAGCATTTAAGAAAAATCGAGATTCCGGTCGGTCCTGTAGATCAAGCCGGGGCATGACAAGTGCGGCAGGGTTGCCACTGGCGGCATTGGATAAATCTGGAGCAGGGTCAATAAGAACCGGATTTATCCCGCGTCGACTGAAGGCATGAGCGATGCTGGCACCCGCAATACCGGCCCCGATTATTATTGGCGCACTGTCTATAACATGATCGGGCTTTTCTTTTGCTGTCTTGATATACCTTGCTTCCAGACGATGTCGTTTGCGACCAAAGCCCGGTTTTCGCTCAACCGCAAATCCCGCTTTTTGCAAACCGCGCCGCACATCTCCGGCCACCGTGAACGTGCCAATGGTTGCACTATCCGCACTTAATTTACCGAGGGCCTCCAAGACGGCAGGCGACCACATGTCTGGATTTTTAGCGGGCGAAAATCCGTCAAGGAACCAGGCGTCGATATCAGGTCCTTGATATTGGGCGAGGGCTCTTTCGACATCCATATGAATAAGCGTCAGGTTCACTTTGCCAAAGTGCAGACGGTGCATGCCTTTGACTTGCCCCGGCCATTGATTGATCAAAGGCTCGGCATAATCAGCCAATTCGGGAAAATGATTAAGGGCCTTTCTCAGATCATCGGCGCTCCACGGATAAGCCTCAATGCTGATAAAGTGCAGGCGCGCATCCGGGCGCGCGGTGTCCTGCCATAAGTTCCAGCAAGCTAAAAAATTAAGCCCGGATCCGAATCCCAGTTCGCCAATACAGAAAGTTTCACAGCCGAGCCACCGATTGGGTAAATCATTGCCCTTCAAGAATACATTTTCGGTTTCTTCCAACCCGCCATCAACCGAGAAGTATATATCATCAAAACTCGTTGAAGCAGGCGTTCCATCCCGTGACCAATCAAGCGCTGGTGCGGGTGTGCCGGTTAATGGGTTTTGGGCCTTGTTCATTTTTGGAGTTTTAGGAGAGAATAAAGTGAATTAACAGGCTTTAATCGCCCGGATTCCAGCGAATTCTTTAACGATTTCTTTTGGTTATGTTAGCGCAATCGTAAGTTTTTTTCGGTATCAGAAGTGCAAATTTTTACGGGAATCGTCATGGATAACGCTACATTACAAAGATTTGTTTCAGATATCATCGCGCGCGGCGAAATTTTAGAAGCCGATATTTTGCCGTTACGGCGCGCCATTGGTGATGATTTTAATATCGATGTTCATGAAGCGGATTTGCTGTTCACATTGAACGATCTACCGGTGAAACCGGAAAGCTGGAATGCTTATTTTATCCAGGTCATCACAACGTTTCTAATCCATCAGACGCCGCCAGCAGGATATGTCAGCGAAATCAACGCCTCGTGGCTACGGGCGCGCATCGAAAAAGAAGGGGTTGTGGAAACCGAGACCGAATTAAAGCTTCTGATGAATGTTTTAAAACTGGCGAAAAACGTTACGCCAGAACTGGAAATGTTTGCACTTGATCAGGTCAAACTCGCGGTAGCTCATGGCTCAGGTTATCTCGGACAAGGCCGGACGCTAAAACCCGGCATCATTGGTGAAGCTGAAGTCGACGTCCTTCGCGCAATTTTATATGCATCAGGCGGCCTTGGCGGGATCGGCATAAGGACTGCAGAAGCCGCACTCTTATTTGATCTTAATGATCGGTTTCAAAGTGAAGAAAATCACACGAGCTGGCAGAAATTGTTTGTTCGGGGCATTGCCAATCATTTGATGATGGTGGCGGCATATCAGGTACCAAGCATGGAAGAAACCTTGCGTCGGGAAGTCTGGCTGGAAGATTTAGACTCTATCCCCAAGGCCACTTGGAAAGGTGCGTTGCAGAATTTAGGACGCAATATGACGCCAGGTAAATTCATGGAAAACTTCAAGCTGTTAAAATCTACCGAAGATCAAACTTTCAGTCATATGCATCAAGGCAATGTATTGGCGGCAGAGAAAATCACCGACGGCGAAGCCAATTGGTTAATTGAACGGTTAAACCGCGATGGAAAGCTGGATGCAAATGAACGTGCCTTGCTAGCGTTTCTGGCCGAGGAGTGCCCAGACATCCATGAGTCCTTAAAGCCAATGATCAAAGCGGCTTAAGGCGATTTACGGACCAAATAATGCGTCCTGAACGCCGGGCAACCATTGTTCGGTACCGGCATCGTAGGATTTGAACGCACCTGAAAAATCCCAAACGCACCAGGCCATATTGTTGGCCTCCATGGTTTGGCGCCGGATCTTCGTCCAATTCATGCGTTGGGCCTGCGGGACTTTATCGATAACGCCAAATTCACCGACGAGGATCGGAAGGCCGGTTTTTTTGAGAAATGCGTTCGCAATTTGATAGGTTGATTTGAGCTCATCCGCATCCTCCCGTCCTCCCCATAATCGTCCCAGGGGCATGGCGGGTTCCGACCATTCCGCACCTTGATGGGTAAAAGCATGCGGGCCGTAATCATGAAATGTCGCGATAATATTGGGATCATCAGGCCAGCGAACTTCATCAAGTCGTTCGACTGAATTCCAGGAATTCCCACCCAATATAATCTTCCGTTTCGGATGATTGGCTCGAATGATTGGAATGACTTTGGCATAGAGCGCATTAACCTGCGACATTTTAATTTCCAATGTTGGTTCATTGAGCACTTCAAAATAAACATTGGCCGGCGCACCTTTGAAGGCCTTGGAAATTTGGGTCCATATCGCGAGGAAGCGGGCTTCCTGTCGTTTTGGCTGGCGCATCAGTTTTTCGAAATGATGCACATCAACAATCACGCCCAGGTCGACTGCTTGTGCCTGGCGGACAACATCTTGAACACGGGCCATGAAGCTCGCGTCAATCTGATATGGGGCCCGGTTCGCCGTGTGATTGTCCCACCTTACGGGCAAGCGAATGGTATCAAACCCGGCCTGTTTGATGATTTGTAAATCGCGCTTTCGAATTCTATAGCCCCAGTCACCTTCATTTGGCGCTTCCAACGCATTGCCCAAATTCATACATCGTTTAACCGGGAAGGGCGTTCGCACAACCGAAGTTTGTCTTAGTTGCGTTTTTGGTGGTTTCTCTGAAAATTGCGTCAACGTTTGAGCGGAGACTGGTGCCTCGATCACCTGTTTAGGGGCGGGGGCCGGGTGCTGGATTTTGTTTGATGTCACTGAAGTTTCAGTATTGGATTCGGTGACGGTTTGTTCGACAGGTGCGACCTCCGGTTCGTCCGTTAATGCCTGTTCGGTTTGTGAACATGAAGCGGCCAGAAATGCACAAGCTAGGACGCTCGACAAAAATAAAGTCTTGAACATAGCCAATGGCCTTCCGCATTGAGGGTCGCGACATTTTGCCTAGCATAGCATCTTGAACGTATAGTTAAGCCATGCCACAAGGCCCTGACGTCAAAAAGGCCCGTTATGCTCGCTCGTATTCGACATTTATTTTTATCGCCTCGAGGCCGGATCAACCGCTCTCCATTTGCCATAGGACTATTGGTTTGGTTGCTGTTTTACGGTCTTCAAGCGATATGGTTCTCGGTGTCTGGAACCAGTCAACTCAACTTCTTTTTAGCGCTGTGTCTATTATTTTTAAATATTCACATCCTCTTCTGTTTGTACGGAAAGCGGTTACATGATTTTGGCCGCACAACCTGGCCATTGATAGGCATGTTCGCTCTTGTCCTCATCACAGCTATTTTTGTGATGTTGAACTTTGGCGGGCTGGAATATTTTGAAACGCTTTATGAAAACCCGGAAATTGCGGAAAATGCTGAAGCGATGAAAAAAGTCCATGAGGATTATAAGGCGAAACTCGCTGAAAACCTGCCGCAAACCCGACTGATCATGGCGACTATCCCGATTTTATTTACGCTCTGGGTGGGATTAAAACCGGGACATACCGAGACCAATACCTATGGAGAGGTACCAGCCTCGTTTAAGCCTTGAGTTTTGTTAATATTTTTTGTCTAATTCTCGTGATTTAACGGAGCGCACCATGGGCAATTTATTTTTATCACCGTCCGGACGGATCGGATCTCAAGATTTCATGAAAGGCGGCGTCATGCTGATCATCGCCGGCATCGTTTTTAGTTTGATAAAGAATTCCGTTCCGTCTTTAGGGTTTTTCGCCGGTCTGGCAAGTTTCTTCCTTCTATATCCATGGATTTGCATTTGGCTCAAGCGCCTGCGCGCCGGAAACAAAGGCGGCGAGATGATGATTGCCTACATCGCGCTTTATGCATTTTTACTCATTGCGCTAACGGTAGTGGCACTGAAGATGTTTGGAAATACGGCTTTGTGGGATGCCGTGATGGCCTATTCAAAACAGGAAATCACAATGTCAGAATATATGACCGTGATTGAACAAGAATCCGGGAGCCTGGCTCTGCCATCGCTGATCGCCGGTGTTATCGCGAGCTTTCTAACCCTCGTTATTGCAGATAAAGCGACCCCGGTTGATATGAGCGCAGGATAAGGCCGTTCATTCTGCCACGAGTGGCCCGAATCTTTTTTCAAAATGGCGCTGAAGGGCAACGTCTAATTCTTCCATAATTGTGCCAAGCCCCATATCCTTGAAGCTGGTCACGCCGTGTTCGGAGATACCGCACGGGACGATTCCGCCAAAATGCGATAAATCCGGGTTGAGATTAATCGAAATTCCGTGAAAGCTGACCCATTTTCGAATACGAATTCCCAAAGCCGCGATCTTGGCTTCGCTGCCGTCTGGTTTTTCAACCCAAACACCGACCCGGCCCTTGCGCCGCTCGCCTTTGATCCCAAATTCTGCCAGGGTTTCAATGATCCAGTCCTCAAGGGCGCAAACCAGGGCCCGCACATCCCGACCCCGTTTTTTTAAATCCAGCATCACATAGACAACCCGCTGCCCCGGTCCATGATAGGTATATTGGCCACCGCGGCCGGTTTTATAAACCTCAAACTTTTTCGGATCGACCAGATCCGCGGCATTGGCGCTTGTCCCGGCCGTGTATAGGGGCGGATGTTGTAAAAACCAGATCATCTCGGCTTTACCCTGTGTCGCAATCTCCAAAACCCGATTTTCCATAAATTTAACCGCGTCGGTGTAGGCGACCAATTGATCGCTTTCTCGCAAGGTAATGATGTCGGCGCTGTAACTGCTGGGCTTTTGGGTATCCGTGGACATAGTCCCGACATGGCGGGTTTAAGCGCTGAAATCAAGACATGCAGTGCGATCAAAAGTTTTTGCTTTGCAAAGCCTGTTTATTTTGGTACGCCGCCTGCCAGACTTAACGTGCGGCCGTGGCGGAATTGGTAGACGCGCAGCGTTGAGGTCGCTGTGGGGTAAAACCCGTGGAAGTTCGAGTCTTCTCGGCCGCACCATTCTTAGCTGTTCAGGATGCCCAATAATGAACCAAACCATTGGTTTGTGCGTATTTTAACTATGGTGCATCATAAATCCCGTCTGCCGACCAAAACCTGCAAAGTTTGCAACCGTCCTTTCGCTTGGCGTAAAAAATGGGCCGATGTGTGGGAAGAGGTGCGTTATTGTTCCAAACGGTGCAGTTACCAACGCAGGAAAAGCCAGTCATGAGCGTCCTCCGCCTAATTCTCGGAGATCAGCTCAACGAAGCCATTTCCAGCCTCTCGGACGTCGATAAACAAAACGATCTGATATTGATGTGCGAGGTTTGGGACGAAGCAACTTATGTGAAACACCACAAAAAGAAGATCGCATTCATATTTTCCGCCATGCGCCATTTCGCCAACGAGCTGATCAAAAGCGGCTACACTGTCCAGTACACAAAACTGAATGATGCGGCCAATGCGGGCTCATTTTCAGGCGAGGTGAATGCTGCACTCGACCGATCAGACGTTGAAAAAGTAATCGTGACCGAACCGGCGGAGTATCGGGTCCTCACGGACATGCGAAACTGGGACCTGGGCGTTCCCCTCGAAATCCGGCCTGATGATCGATTTTTGTGTACACACGATGAATTCCAGCAATGGTCTGAGGGTCGAAAACAATTGCGTATGGAGTATTTCTACCGGGAGATGCGTCGTAAATTCGGCATATTGATGGACGGCGACCAACCTGCGGGCGGCGATTGGAATTATGATAGTGAAAACCGTAAACCGCCAAAGAATGGCTTATCCGTTCCCCCGACATATCAAACTACACAGGACACAATCACCGAGGATGTGATGGCGCTAGTGGAGGAACGTTTTTCAGATCATTTCGGAGACTTGGAGCCGTTTCATTTTGCGGTCACGCGGTCCCAAGCCTTACAAGCGCTTGATCAATTTATCGACCAGCGCTTGAAAAAATTTGGCGACTTTCAGGACGCGATGATCGAAGGCGAGCCCTGGATGTTTCACGCTCATATCAGCTTTTACATCAATTGTGGCTTGTTGCTGCCATTGGAGTGTGTTCAGGCAGCGGAACGGGCTTATCGTGAAGACAATGCGCCCCTCAATGCAGCGGAAGGGTTTATACGTCAGATAATCGGTTGGCGCGAATATGTGCGGGGCATTTACTGGCTAAAAATGCCGGATTATGAAACCGAAAACTTTTTGGGTGCTGAGCGCAAGCTACCAGCGCTGTTTTGGGGCGCTCCGACTCAGATGAATTGCCTGTCGCAATGCGTTCAAGAGACCAAAGAAAACGCTTACGCCCATCATATTCAACGCCTCATGGTGCTCGGGAACTTCGCCTTGATTGCTGGCCTTGATCCAGACGAGGTCAATGATTGGTTCATGGTGGTTTATGCGGATGCCTACCAATGGGTCGAACTCCCGAACGTCACAGGCATGATCCTGTTTGCTGACGGTGGGTTGCTCGCGTCCAAACCTTATGCGGCCAGCGGCGCCTATATAAATAAAATGTCGGACTATTGCAAAGGGTGCCGCTACAAGATCAGCAAGAAGAACGGCCCCGAAGCGTGCCCGTTTAATTATCTGTACTGGGACTTCTTGATCCGGAATAAAGATAAATTGAGAAACAATCCGAGGCTCGGCATGACCTACAGAACGCTTGAGCGCATGGGGTCGGATAAGGCGAAGGCTGTACGCGCAGACAGCCAGCGGTTTTTCGACGCCCTGGAGGCGGGTGAAACCGTTTGATGCCGAACCGTATACACACTGATGCTATGACCTGACCCGGAGCGAGCCGGTGGGATTCGGACATCCGTTCTACCCCTCTAACATTGAATGTCCGGTAATTGCGCCAAATTGCCACGCCATCAATCTCCGCGCCGCTTGTGACCGTAACAATAGCAAACAGCGCGAAAGGATAAATAGATGTCGTTTCATAAACCTGAGTGGAACATTCCCGACGACAACTCACTTCTGATATTGGATGATGATAAACCGTTTCGGATTCGTCTGGGTCGTGCCATGGCCAGCCGCGGGTTTGAGCCGAAATTAACGCAGTCACTTGTAGAGGCCAGGATCGCGGTAAACCTAAATCCACCCGCGTTTGCGATCATTGATAGACGTCTGGAAGACGGCAATGGGATGAGCATCGTGGAGCAACTTCGAGAAAAAAGGCCTGCGTGTAGTATCGTGATGATAACTGGATATGGCAATATCGCCTCCGCCGTGGCCGCAATTAAACTTGGTGCAGTCAATTATCTTGCCAAACCTGTTGATGCAGATGACATCTGTAACGCCTTGCTACTTGCCGAAGCCGCCGATGAGGAGATACCCGAGAACCCGATGTCGGCCAGCCGTGTGCGCTGGGAACATATTCAGCGCGTCTATGAATTGTGCGACAACAATATTTCCGAAACGGCCCGCCGGCTAAAAATGCACCGTCGGACGTTGCAACGTATGTTGGCTAAACGGGCACCCCTGTAAGTCGGATTACCTCCAGCCGAGACACCCTGGTTCAAACCTGATTTGATCCAATCCCTGCAATTCCGCGTAGGGATTAATAAGGAGATTAAAATGAAACAGGAAAATACAATACTTGCGCAGCCAATTATGGATCCGAATGCCAACCCGTTAAAGGTACTCCCCATCGCCCAACGCTATCAAATCATGATTGTGCTCAGCGCTATGTGGACCGCGATTTTCACGACCAGCATCAGTGCATGGTATTTGTATGGAACGTTGCTCGCGGCTCATATCTTGTTCATCACCGGTGTCACCGTCACAGCGATCGTATTTAAGAATGCTTCCGACAGTCGCCCGATGACCTATCGCGATTATCCATTGGAAGACGGCACTGCGCGCTACGACGACGTGTGGGGCGGATAGCATCTTTGATCTAGTGATTTGTTAGCGAAAAAGTTGCACACAGCGCACCCTCAGTCTTTGGTGGCCTTAACGCTGTGTTTGCTGGTGCGGCCAGTAACACGTTTGCGCCACAAGCGAAAGCTGCTCGGTTGCATATGGGTCCGCATGATTTTTATTATGTCTTTTTCCGCGAGGCCCGACTGAGCTTTGATTTCATCAAAGCTAGTGTTGTCGTCCCACGCAATGGCAATGATTTCCGAGACAGTCAACTCTCCTTCATCCTCGACTTTTTCGGCAGCAATAAAACTTTCTGGAAAACCGCGTTTTACCATATTTGCAAACCTCGCGAAGTTAAAATGTGTCAGTCTTTCTCTACGCTATACGAAAAACGGTTATTCACAAGGCGCCAGGTGAAGAGGTTCTATTTATAGGTCGGCGGCGTTTAATGTGGAAGATGCGCTGATCATTCTTCCGGACATCTTATAATACATGAAATCCAATGATATGTTGATTTGTCTTTAGGCAAAACCTATAGAGTTCTCGAGGCGATAAGGCCTGATTGACGTCAGGCCACGCTGAATTCTGCTAAACATTAATTCTTAGGATCATGCCATCGGCACAACACAAAGGGGAGGGACATGACAGATAAACTTGATCAGACCCATCCCGATACCGATACGCCAACTGGAAAAACCGATCTGGAGCTGCAAAACCTAGTCGAACTTCGTGACGCCATTGCCCAAAAAGACAGTGGGCAGGTATTTAATCTATTAGAGGGTGAACACCCGGCCGATATTGCCGACAAATTCGAACAATTATCAACCGAAGAGCGTCAAGCAACCATTGAGCTGTCTCCTGAAGTTTTAAGCCCGGCCGTATTGGCTGAACTTGAAGACGAAGTGGTTGAAGATGTACTGCCACGCCTTCCGGCCAAACAAATTTCCGATGCGGTACAAGAGCTTGATTCTGATGATGCCATTCAGCTCTTTGAAGAACTTGATGATCAACAGCGCGCAGAAGTTCTGGCTGTCCTGCCAGACCGGGATCGTGAGGATCTGGAGGCCGGATTCTCATTTGATGACGAAACCGCCGGCCGTCTTATGCAACGCGAATTTGTTGCGGCACCGGAGTTCTGGACCGTTGGGCAAACTATTGATCACATGAGGGCTCAGGGTGAGAAAGACAGCGATGCCTTACCGGATCTGTTTTTCGATGTTTATGTCATCGATACACGCTTTCACCCAATCGGATATCTGCCTTTATCCGCGTTAATGCGGCACAACCGAAATACACCTCTCAAAGATATCATGAAAGATTTGCCGGTCCTGGTCGAGCCGGACACAGACCAGGAAGATGTGGCCTATTTATTTGGTAAATATGATTTGATTTCCGCCCCGGTCATAGATGCGGACGGAAGATTAACCGGTATGATCACGGTTGATGACATGGTTGAGGTCATCCATGAGGAAAACACAGAAGACTTACTCGCATTGGCGGGCGTCAGTGATGCGGGATTGACAGATACATCAGTGACTATTGTTAAAGCGCGCGCACCTTGGCTCTTGGTTAATTTGATGACTGCTATTGGTGCGTCGATTGTGATTTCATTGTTTAAAGACGAAATATCAAAGCTTGTCGCGCTCGCGGTACTCATGCCGATTGTCGCATCTTTGGGCGGCAATACCGGAACACAAGCGCTTGCGGTTGCTATCCGGGCTCTGGCGACCCGGGATTTGACTGCGGCCAATGCCTGGCGGGTGATCAAAAGAGAGGCGATCGCCGCCCTGATGAATGGCGTGATATTCGCGGTCCTGCTTGCCGGAATCACTTATATCTGGTTCCAGAATGCTGAATTATCGCTGGTTATTGCAGCTGCGCTGATATTTAATCTGTTTTGCGCGGGTTTGGCGGGTATTCTCGTGCCATTGGGCCTTAAAAAGGCGGGAGCGGATCCGGCTGTAGCCTCATCCGTATTTGTGACCACTGTGACGGACGTGGTTGGATTTTTCGCATTTTTGGGGCTTGCGTCACTGTTTCTTATGTAAAAATTTCTTCAATTACGCGAATTCGGCGTGGGAATTGCAATTTCACTTCGTGACCGGTCTCTGGCTGGAATAGTGTATTGTAATGGAACAAATATGGCGCATGCGTTTAAACTTTCTGACTTCGGTTTGAAGCTTATTAAAGCCTATGAAGGGTTTCGGCCCGTTGAAACGACGTTGGTTTCGGGACAACGGGTAATCGGATTCGGTCACCGCTATTCACCCGAAGAAGAGCCCGTGATTAGCCGGGAAAAGGCGGAATTGTTGTTGTCTGCGGACCTGGAACCGTACGAGGCGATGATCAATGAGTCTGTATATGCGCCGTTATCGCAAAGCCAATTCGATGCCCTTGTCTCACTGAGCTACAATATTGGACCGAAGGCGTTTTTGTCCTCAAATGTGCTGCATGCTATGAATAATGGGCGCCCTCTCGATGCTGCAGCCGCGTTCGACGAATGGCGCAAAAGCATCATTGATGGCAATACCTATGTGATTGATGCATTGGTTCGCCGCCGTACAGCCGAAAAGGCCCTATTTTTACGACCAATTGAAGGCGTTGTCGCAGCTCCACGCAATGAAATTCCGCCGTCGCGGGATCAAATTATCTCTGAATCTGAAGAGCAAATGCCTGTGTATGGCCGATATGCAGAAGAGGGTATTGTTGGCCGTGCCCCGTATGAGGCGCAAACAAAAGAAGATATTGATTTTTCACCGACCCAAAACCGTCGTCGCGAAGACGGGCCTGCAGGGACCTTGACATTAAGTGAAATCGTTGACGACGACCAAGATGAAGAGGCACAAGATGTGCCTGAGGCGTTGCCTGAAAACGTTGACGGACTTTCGCCGATTGCTGTTGCCGCTGCCGCGGTCAGCGAGAGACTGGAAGCTTTAATTGCTGACAGACCGGAAACCGTCAATCAGGATTTGGAAGACAGCGCACCTGACACCAGAGTTGAGGAATTAAAAACTGAAAAGGTCGCCATCGTTGATGACGCGACCGGTCAGTTTCCAGTTTCAGAACCAGATCTACCAATAGCAGCGAATGAAGGTACGCATCACGAATACAAACGCTCGACGCGCGATTATCAGGCAGATATCCGCACACCTGATGTCTATATATCAAAAACGACGGTAAATGGAGTTGACCAAGAATTCGGTGGTTCAGGCGGGTTCTGGGCAGCTTTACTGATCGGAGTATCCTTATTTGGCGGGGGTGTGTTTAAATGGTTTATCGGGCCCGTAAGCGGACTGGATCCGGTAAGTGCTTTTTTGGCACCGGTGGCAACCATCGTTGGTGCGATGGTTGTTTTGGGCGCGACCTACTACTTGATTAAATCGTTTTTTACTACCCATTAAGGGCAAATTTAACACCGGGTTAACCGTGTATTTGTGCAAAAATTAAACCATTTTTGAATAGGTTTAGACACAATAACTGGAGTTGTGGGAATGGATATTTTTAAAAACTGGACCGATGATCATACGAAAAAGTTCAGAAAAGATATTATCACGGTTAAACATCGTTTAAGCGAAACCGGGCTATTTACAGATGAAGCTTTAGCGCGATTGTTAAATAAACATCCATCGCAAAAACTCGATGTGTGCACTATGGGTAAAGGTACTGAGCTTTTCCCGAACAAGTTTCGCACCGGTGATTTTCGCGACAGCGATGGCAAAACGCTGATCGAAGCTGCCAAAGCCGGTAAAATCTGGATCAATGTGCGTGAGGCCATGAATGTTCATCCTGAATATAAGGCAGTGTTGGATCAAATGTACGGGGCGATTTCGGACATTACAGGAGAGCCAACCTTTAATGCCCGGGGCGGAATCTTGATTTCATCGCCGGCGGCTCGCGTGCCCTATCATTGCGATCAAACCGAAACCATTCTTTGGCATGTGCGCGGTAAAAAACGCATGTATCTTTACCCGCCGACAGAAGAATATTTGCCGGATGAAGCGTATCACAGAATCATAACCAATGATCGTGAGGATGATATTCCTTATTCTGAAGACATGGACAAAGGCGCGAAAGCCTTTGATCTCAGTGAAGATGAAATGATATCCTGGCGTCTGAACGCGCCGCACCGGGTAGATAACCAGTCTTATTGTGTCTCGGTGACAACTGAATACAGCACCAAGGAAAGTGCGTTTAAAAACTCCGTTATGTTTACCAATGCTGTATTGCGCCAGAAATTTGGCGTTGATTCCCGTTGGGCGGATGCTTCGATGCCGGAGAAATACGTTAAGTCTATTGCAGGCCGGGTTCTTCGCAAGATCGGCGCATACGATAATCCCGATAGTGATGACATGGTCACGTTCAAAGTGGACAAAAATGCACCGGGCTTCATTGTGGATGTCGAACCTTACCAGCGCGCATTCTAAAAAATATTTCTGCAAAATAAGTTGAATCTGGGTTATGTCGAGACATGGCCAATTCTACCGATGATTCCACGCTTATTCATTTGCAAAAGCTCTCCGTCGGTACGGAGTCTATTGAAACGCTTGCCGATTGGCAGAAACGCCTGAGGATACGGCGCGGGAATGAAGGGCTTGCGGCATATCCCGACCATATTACCCGCATGATGCCCAAACAGCGTAAGGCGCTACTCAATGGCGGGTCTGTTTATTGGGTGATCAAAGGGATCATCCAATGCCGCAACCCCATACTTGATCTGCAAGAGATGCGGACAAATGATGGACGCAAGGCTTGCCGGATCGTTTTGGATCCAGAGCTGGTGCCCGTCGTCCCGATGCCACGGCGTGCTTTTCAGGGGTGGAGGTATTTAAGCTCCGATGATGCTCCGAAAGATTTGTCGAGCCTCGGGGAAGCAGGAAATTTGCCGGCTTCTCTTCGAACGAAACTCGTTGATCTGGGGGCATGGTAGAAAAAATCTAGATATCACAATTGTCAATCAACCTTACACCTGCACATGTGGCAGCGATAAGCAGGCGGGCTTTTCTATCTTTGATTGGTCCGCGCAAAAGTGACAAATTACGGCGATCGGCAGCGGCGACATAATCAACTGACTGAAACCCGGATTTCAATAAGGCCCGTTTTGCTTTCGCGGTGGCCGTTCCAATATGAGAGCCGTTTTTTATTTCTTTGGCGCATACGCGCATAATTTTGTTGAGCTGGCCAGCGACGAGCCGGGCATCCGCATCAAAGTATAGATTGCGCGAAGACATGGCCAATCCGTCTTTTTCCCGAATAATAGGTGCGCCGTAAACCCTTACGGGGATATCGAAATCTGTCGTCATCCGGCGTATAGTCAGAAATTGTTGATAGTCTTTCTTACCAAAAACAGCGATGTCCGGTTGGACGCGGTTGAACAGCTTTGTGACAATGAGAGCGACACCGCCAAAAAAATGCGGACGGTAATCTGTTTCGAGTCCGAGAGCCGCGCCGCCGACATTGATTTGCGTGCTGTGATCTCGATCATACATGCTGCCAGATTTTGGAATGTAAACCAGGTCGCAGCCGGCACCACCGAGTTTCCGTATGTCTGATTTCTCTTGTCTTGGGTAGGTTGCCAGATCTTCCCCTTCAGCGAATTGCGTTGGATTGACATAAATACTGGCGACAACTCTTTCTGTATGTTTTCGAGCAAAGGTGATCAGGGATAAATGTCCATCATGAAGCGCCCCCATGGTCGGGACATAGCCGATTTTATGGTCAGCGAGACGCCATTTGCTAATTTGCGCACGCAATGCTTTTTCGGTTCTAACGATGATCGGTGCTGCCGACATATGCCATTCCGTGTTTTCTTTGTCTAAGACGGAGAAATCACTAAGCAGGAATGTCCGCGGCTGGCAAGCGTTTTACAGGCAGCACTTGCCCGTTTGTGCGATATTCCGGCAAGACGGGCTCTGAACAGCGGCCCTCTGTCGCGTTGAACGGGAATGATTTGCGGCGTGGCGGGCCCGATATTGAGCTCGGGATCATGCAATATGTAAGCATTCGCCTGGTGGGCGTGGAACTCGGATTGATAGGTGCCGATTTGTATACTCCAGGCATTTAAATTGAGAGCTTTCGGGATCGCGATATCTGTGCGTCCATGCACAATGCGAACCGTATCGGTTTTGTGTCCTGAAGCGGCGCGCAATGAGTAGGCCTTTATCCGTTCGATGGGCTTTTCATGTTTGCGGACCGTGGGGCGCGGGAGCAAGTCGGCATTTAAATTAACAGGATTGTCGATACGATTTGACTGGCGGATCAGGGACTGGTTTTTTTCTAAAACATCGTATCCCCGTTCGATCAAGTCGGCCATATGCTTGTTGCGCGATTTCCCCGATGCGCCGCCCATGACCACGGCAATGATCCGGCGTCCATCTCGTTTTGCCGAGAGCACAAGATTGTAACCGGAAGCTCTTGTATATCCCGTCTTAAACCCGTCAACACCGTCAACTGTACCCAACAACGCGTTGTGGTTGGTGTAGGTCTGACCATTATAGTGGAACGTTTTTTGGGAAAAGTAAGGATAAAAACGGCTATGATTGCGAAGTAGGGAATGTGCAAGTTTCGCCATGTCGCGCGCTGTACTGATCTGTCCGGGATCGGGGAGCCCGTGCGGGTTTTGAAATACCGTAGAGCGCATACCGATTGCTTTGGCTTTCAAGGTCATCCGTTTGGCAAATTCCGCTTCTGAACCGCTGAGATGTTCGGCCAGGACGACCGCCGCATCATTGGCCGACCGAACAGCAAGGGCTTGAATAGCCTGATTGACCGTAATGGTTTTCCCGGCTTTTAACCCCAGCTTTACCGGCGGGGTGCGGGCGGCGTTGGTCGAGACCAACATCTGATCATTTAGTTTGACGTCTCCGCGGTTGAGTGCGTCAAATGTGAGATACAATGTCATCATCTTTGTGAGAGATGCCGGATACCGCGCGCCATCAATTTTTCGGGCGTGTAAAATTTCCAGACTGTCACTATCAATAATGATCGACGCATATTTATTGGGTTTGCTGGATTTGGCCTCGGTAACAGGAACCATTCCCATCATGACGAACCAAATTGCTGCCGCTATCGTATACAGTATTCGATGACCCATAACACATGACTTAGTATGTGCCTGTTTACCGAATGGTTAACGTTCGTTAAGCTATTGCATCTAGCCTCAAAAAAATGGACATAATTTTACGTAAAATGCCCTTTAAAAGCCAAAAAAATGACCTATCTTAGGCTGATGCTATTCGACACACATATCAATCTGGCAATGAGCGCCAACATGGGTAATTCGCCGGAAGACGAGAATGACGCCGAACGCGGTGTTGCAACCAAGACCCGGCCCAAGACAAAAAAGCCTTCACAATATCGTGTTCTGCTTTTGAATGACGACTATACACCAATGGAATTTGTGGTCAGCATTCTCATGGGTATTTTTAAGAAAACCAATGAAGAAGCCACGCAAATCATGCTGAATGTGCACCAAAACGGTATCGGCGTTTGTGGTGTTTATACGTTTGAAGTGGCGGAAACAAAGGTTGCACAGGTGCTCGACTCGGCCAAAAGAGGTGGCCATCCACTGAAATGCACCCTTGAAAAAGCGTGAGTAAGGCTCACATTTAAGTAATGCGTCGGACTCCCCCGAGGCGCCCAAACAGAAAGAGATAAAATGGCTTCATTTTCGCCGGTCCTAGAAGAAACAATTCATAAGGCGCTTTCCTATGCCAGTGAGCGTAAACAGGAACTTGCCACACTTGAACATCTTCTGCTTGCGCTCATAGATGATAAGGATGCCGCGGCTGTGATGACAGCCTGCGATGTCGAACTTGAACCCTTGCGCGCTGATTTAACCCGTTATCTTGATGAAGACCTGGCATCATTGGTGGTTGAGGACTTTGAAGAGGCGCGCCCGACGGCCGGTTTCCACAGGGTTATACAGCGCGCCGTGATCCACGTTCAAAGTTCTGGACGCGAAGAAGTGACCGGCGCCAATGCGTTGATTGCCCTGTTTAATGAACGCGAAAGCCATGCCGTATACTTCTTGCAAGAACGGGATATGACAAGGTACGACGCGGTCAATTATATTTCGCACGGGATTTCTAAAAACGGTGAAACGGAAAACCGGCCTATTCTTGGCGCTGGCCAGGACGAAGCCAGCGATCCCGGCAAGCCTAAGGAAGATCCGCTGGAATCTTACTGTGTCAATCTCAATGAAAAAGCCAAGGAAGGTGGGATTGATCCTTTAATCGGTCGTGAGGCGGAAGTTGAGCGCTGTATTCAAGTTTTGTCACGCCGACGGAAAAATAACCCGCTATTGGTCGGTGATCCCGGTGTGGGTAAAACCGCGATTGCTGAAGGGATTGCACGTCAAATTGTCAATGGGAAAACACCGGATGTGTTGAAAGACGCGACGATATTTTCGCTTGATATGGGTGCGCTATTGGCCGGGACGCGCTACCGCGGAGATTTTGAAGAGCGGTTAAAGGCCGTCATGAAAAAACTGACGGAAACCGAAGGCGCCGTTTTGTTTATCGATGAAATCCACACCATAATCGGTGCCGGTGCCACATCAGGTGGCGCGATGGATGCATCTAACCTGCTTAAACCGGCACTTCAGTCGGGTAAATTACGCTGCATGGGATCGACGACCTACAAAGAATACCGCCAACATTTTGAAAAAGACCGGGCTCTGGCGCGCCGGTTCTTAAAAATCGATGTGACTGAGCCTACAGTTGAGGACAGTATTAAAATCCTCACGGGACTTAAGTCCTATTTCGAAAAGTTTCACAAAGTCAGCTATACACAAGAGGCGATTAAAGGCGCAGTTGATCTTTCTGTTCGCCATATTCGCGACCGTAAATTACCGGATAAAGCGATCGATGTAATTGATGAAGCAGGTGCATATCAAAAACTCCTACCGAAAAACAAACGTAAGAAAACAATCGGCATTAAAGATGTGGAAGCAGTGATTTCTAAAATTGCCCGCGTCCCACCCAAAACCGTATCGCGGGACGATGCCAAAGTTCTCAAGACACTCGGTGCTGATTTGCGCCGCGTGGTGTTTGGTCAAGATGAAGCGATCGAGCAGGTCTCAAGTGCAGTAAAACTGTCGCGTGCAGGATTGCGCGAACCCAATAAACCAATTGGATCTTATTTGTTCTCTGGTCCGACCGGTGTTGGTAAAACCGAAGTTGCGAAGCAACTGGCGGAGGCCCTTGGTCTCGAGCTTTTACGGTTCGATATGTCCGAATATATGGAGCGTCATACGGTATCGCGTCTTCTGGGCGCGCCTCCGGGATATGTAGGGTATGACCAAGGTGGTTTGCTCACCGACCAGGTCAATCAAAACCCGCATTCTATCCTTCTGTTGGACGAGATTGAAAAAGCGCATCCAGATGTCTTCAACATATTGTTGCAGGTGATGGACAACGGAACATTGACAGATGCCAATGGACGGGAAGTGGATTTCCGCAATGTGATTTTGATCATGACCACCAATGCCGGTGCAGCGGACGCGGCGAGAGCCGAAATCGGATTTGGGCGCGGGACAAAATCGGATGAGGACGAAAAAGCCATTAAACGCCTCTTCACACCTGAGTTTAGAAACCGGTTAGACGCAGTCGTCCGCTTTGCACCTCTCGATGAGGACAGCATCTCCAAAGTCGTGGATAAATTTGTTATTCAGCTTGAAGCCCAACTGGCAGACCGGCAAATCTTGTTCGAAGTCAGTTCAGCGGCGAACAAATGGTTGGCGGCTAAAGGATATGATCGAAAATTTGGTGCGCGACCATTATCAAGAGCGATCCAAGAGCATATCAAAAAGCCGCTTGCTGACGAGATCTTGTTTGGGAAGCTCAAAAAAGGTGGGCTGGTCAAAGTTGGTTTGGATGTGAAGAAGGACAAGCTCAAGTTTACGATTCTCAAGCCGGCTCAATTGAAAATCGAAGGTAAAAAAGGCGGCAAAGGCCTACCGGCTCCGAAGCCAAAAGAAGACGCTTAATGTTGGCGGTTCGCGCGTTTGCCATAGCAGGGCTATGCATGCTCATTTCTACATTGGCATTCGCTGGACCAGATGATTTTACTGCCGGGGAAACTATTCCCAATTACGGAAAGATCGCACCGGTCGACGTCGATCAGCCTGTCCATAATTATTCCAAATTCAAAATCGCATTTGATACGGCAAAAGCCGCGAATCCAGGTGAATTGAACCGGACCCTGACCAGCGCAGCCCGCTTTATCAACATGCATGCCGAGGCTGGCGTCAAGCTCAAGAACATAAAGCTGGCTGTTGTCATCCATGGTGGTGCAACCCGCGATGTTGCCAAGAACGACTATTATCATGGGCATCAGGACAGTGAAGACATCAAAGACAATGCCAATGCTGAATTGGTGAAGACTTTGTTGAATAATGGTGTGGAAATTTACGTTTGTGGGCAGTCTGCTACCTATTACGACCTGAACAATGAGGACTTATTACCCGGCGTTCAAATGTCATTGTCCGCTATGACAGCTCACGCACTGTTGCAGCAAAAAGGCTACACGCTTAACCCGTTTTAGAGCGCAGTTTTTATTTTTTCGGCCAACACATTAAGCTTATCCATATCAGCCATTTCGCCACTTGCGTGGCCGCCCAAGGTTGTGCCTTCATAACGGGGAATGATATGCATATGCAGATGAAATACGGTTTGCCCGGCTGGGGCCCCATTAAATTGTGTGACGACAATGCCGTCTGGCGACAGCGCCGTGTTGACTGCGCGCGAAATCCTTTGAACCGTGCCGATCAACCGGCCCAGTGCCTTGGGCCCGACCTCTAAGAGGTTTCGGGCCTTCTCGTTTTTGGGGATAACCAAAGTATGGCCTTCGCTTTGCGGAAACACATCCATGAAGGCGAGGGTATGCTCATCCTCATAGACTTTGACGCAGGGCATCTCACCGCGGATGATTTTTGCGAATATATTATCATCATCATATTGACCATTCAGGCTCATGAGTTCGGCTCCTTTTTAAACGGTGTATATTGGGATAGCACATCCACATTGTGTTCAATAGCCCTGCGTTCGCGCTGCAAGTATTCACCGATAGCATTTTGCAATCCAGGATGCGCAAGATAGTGAGACGAATACGTCGTGACCGGTTCATAGCCGCGCGCCAACTTGTGTTCGCCCTGCGCGCCGGCTTCGACGCGATCAAGTCCCAATTCAATTCCAGCTTCAATCGCTTGATAATAACATAACTCGAAATGTAAGAACTGAATGTGTTGGAGCGTACCCCAATGGCGTCCATATAAAGTATTTCCACCAATAAAATTGAGCGCACCGGCGATAGGGGTCCCGTCTTGATAGGCAACCACCAGCAGGGTTTGGTCGCGCATGCCGTCGTGGACAGCCGTAAAGAAGTCTCGATTGAGATAGGGACGTCCCCATTTGCGTTGGGCTGTGTCCATATAAAACCGGAAGAATACATCCCAATGTTCTGATTTTATATCTTCGCCACGCAGCCGTTTGATCTCAACGCTCTCCGTAGCCCGCCGTCGCTCTGCGCGAATTTTCTTACGTTTGCGGGAGCTAAGCGCGGCGAGAAATTCATCAAAATTCTTGTAGCCCTTGTTTATAAAATGAAATTGCCGATCGGTTCGGGCCAGAAAGCCGTATTCACTTAACCTGTCCTGCACGGGGCGCTCCAGGAAATTGATGTGAACACCGGACATTTCAAATTTATCGCAAACGCCGAGCATAACCGATGCTAAGGTCTGTTCATATTGTTGGTCTTGGTAAATAAGGCGCGGCCCGGTTGCCGGTGTGAACGGGATTGCGCACAACAGTTTCGGGTAATAAGCGAGCCCAGCCCGCTCGGACGCATCTGCCCAGGCATGATCAAATATATATTCGCCCATGGAGTGGGTTTTCGCATAGAGCGGAGCCGCCCCTAAAGCCCGCTCATTTTCATCCGTCATCCAAATGTGGCACGGCGCCCATCCGGTGTTTTCCGTTGCACATTCGCTAACCTCCAATGCGTTGAGGAATTCCCAGTCAGTAAAGGGGTGATAAGCTTTGCTTGATCGGTCCGCCTGCAGCCCGTTCCATTCGGACTTTTTGACTTCAGAAATACGCGAAAGGGTACGCGCGGTATAATTTGGTGCTGGATTAATTTTCGATTTCCACAATCGCGTCAATTTCCACCGCGCAATTCAATGGCAGTGATGGTGAGCCGACCGCGAACCGGGCATGGCGACCTGCGTCGCCAAATACGTCGACAAACAAATCGGAACATCCATTGATTATTTTCGGGATGTCCACATCGCTGTCATTGGTTCCACTACTGACGAAGCCACCTACTTTTACAATCCGCATAACCCGCGTAAGGTCTCCGTCACAAGCGGCTTTCATTTGAGCGATCAAATTGAGCGCGCACAAGCGAGCGGCTTCCTGACCCCGTTCGACGGTTAAATCTTCTCCGAGCCGACCTGTGATGACCGATCCATCGGCTGCGACAGAGACCTGACCGGAAATAAACACCAAATCGCCGGACATTACGTAAGGAACGTAATTGGCGACGGGTAAAACAGGTGCGGGTAAGTCTAACTGCAATTCTTTTATCCGTTGATCGATGGCATTCATAAAATTCTCCTTTATACAATCAGGTACAGGATTTAAAACATGGCTACAATACTTTAGAGAATGATATGAAACTTGACGCACCGCAAAAGGGTGAAATTTTAAGCGCGACACACCGATCAGATGAGGTCTTATCATTCCTGGCGCGCCGTCGCTCAACTTTGGCCCGTGCCATGACCGGTCCTGGCCCCGACCAGAAACAGTTGGATTTGATTTTACGCATTGCTGCCCGGGTTCCCGATCACCGCAAACTATCGCCTTGGCGATTTATCGTGTTTCAAGGCGCGGCGCGTGCCACATTCGGTACCTATCTTGCCTCTAAATTTCACACGGATTTTCCCGATTTAGAGGAGGACCGTGTCCAGTTTGAAGGGGAACGGTTTTTGCGCGCGCCTGTCATTGTTGGCGTTGTGTCCAGCCCAAAAAATTGCCCGCGCGGCACACCAAAGTGGGAGCAGGAATTGTCCGCAGGGGCTGTTTGCCACAATATGCTTTTAGCGGCACGAGCGAGCGGATTTGCGGCCCAGTGGCTGACCGAATGGTATGCCTTTGACGTAGAAATCGCGTCGGTATTGGGATTATCCGATAGCGAGAGAATGGCCGGGTTTATATATATGGGAACAGCTACCCAAGAGCCGAGTGAGCGCGCACGTCCCAATATGGCTGCGCTGATTTCCAAATGGGAGCCACAAGATTAGAAATCGGTTTCTGATTTCTGATCCGAACATGTCGTTTTACTGTGAAAAGGCCAGCATCACGCGCTTTGTTTAGATTGCATTCAGGTTCAATTCTTTATGTAACGCTCGGTTAGCGGCGTACGCCTTTAACCCGGACCCTGCTCTACCACGCGCCCCGTGTAGTTGTGGGGTCCACCTTCACTCTCCCCCAACATTACAATTCTGAAATTGGACAAGTCTGAAGAATGGGTTACGCTGATCCCGGTAAAACGGAGCGTAATTATGAATGTTAATGATTTAAAACTTAATCGTCGTGCCTTGCTGGCTGGGGCATCTTTATTGGCGACAGCTAGTGTCGGGACCGCGGCAGTTGCATCAGAAGACGTAACGGTCGATTTTTCTGGTAAATCTGTATTGATTACCGGGACGAGCTCTGGATTTGGGCGGCTCAGTGCGATCCATCTGGCGCGGCTCGGCGCGACCGTCATTGCCAGTATGCGCAAATTGGACCGCGGAAAACGGCCCGAAGCTGTTGAATTAAAAACATTGGCAAAGGAAGAGAATCTTGATCTCCATGTTATTGAAATAGACGTAATCAGCGACAAACAGGTCAAAAGAGGCGTGGCCAAGGCCGAGAAAATCGCCGGAGGGGCGCTCGATGTCCTGATCAACAATGCCGGTATCGGCCTGGCAGGTCCGATTGAGATCAATGATACTGAGGCAACGCAATTGATATTTGAGACAAATCTATTTGGATATCAGCGCATGGCCCGGGCCGTCTTGCCGAAAATGCGGGATGCAAAAAGCGGGCAGATTTTCAATGTATCATCGCAACTCGGTCGGTTATTGCTGCCCAATATCGGCATGTATTGCGCGACAAAATTTGCCGTCGAAGCGATGTTTGAGACGATGGCCTATGAATTGGCCCCATTTGGAGTCGATATCACCATTATTCAGCCCGGTGGATATCCGACCAAGATCTGGGACAAGGGTCGCGTTTATTACAATGATCTCATTGCGCGTTTGGATGATGATCGAAAAGAAGATTATAGCGCCCACCTGCAAATGGCGGAGGGTTTCTTCAATGGCGGCGGAACGACGGATCCGATGGATATTCCGCGTGCTATTGCGGAGATTATGGCGATGCCGACAGGGCAACGACCACTGCGTAAACCGGTGCACCCGAACACTATGGCCAGTGATACCGCCAATGCTGCCATGGCTAAAATTCAATCAGCGGTGTTGAGCCAGGGCCCGTACGCAAAATGGCATAAGCGTGTCGCGGGCTAGATCAACGCCGCGATTTTTATACGTAGAGCCGGATCCGGCAGTTGCCCCGTCAACGCCCCCATATTCTCGCGCATATGATCAACGCGCCGGGTCGCCGGGATGGCTACTGTTATCGCCGGGTGCGAGATAATATATTTTAATAGCAGCTGCGCCCAATTCTGCGCACCGATTTCGGCTGCGAGCGGCGGCAGCTTGCGTTTCATCATATAATCGATCAATGCACCCTGGCGAAACGGTCGATTGGCGATCACAGCGATGCCTTTGTCCTGTGCCAATGGTAGAATGCGGTTTTCGACCTCCCGGTCTGCAAGATTATAGGTGATTTGCACAAAATCGATCGGCTCGGTTTTCATGATCTGCTCAATCTCATCATATCGCAAACCGGCATAGCTGGTTACGCCGACATATTTAAGCTGCCCTTCGCTTTTCATTTCAAGCAGGGTTTGCAAATGCGCTTGCCAATTGACCAGGTTGTGTACCTGCAGCAGGTTAAATTTTTCAATTTTCCAGCGCTGGGTTGTTTGGCTGATTTGTTTTGGGCCAGCGGTCTCGTCCCGGGTCCAGACTTTGTCGGCGGCAAATAGATCGGGTCGTTTTTGAAGAGCCTGCAAACCGTCCCCAATCACCGACTGGGAGGAACCATACATAGGCGAGGAGTCGATCAATGTGCCGCCCATGTTAAAAAATGTTTTTAACACCTGTGTCCGTTGGGCGCGCAACGCCTGATTGGCACCGACATCAAATGTGAGCCAACTGCCCATGCCGATGGCCGGAATGGTTTCTCCAGTCGACGGAATTTTCTTATCAATTTGACCAACTCGTGCCATAGCCGCATTGGGCAAGGTCAAGAACGCCATGCATCCTGCCAATAAGTCGCGACGATTGATCATAATAGTCGAATTTTCTTTTTTTGCGCCGCAATGAGCCTAGCAGTTCGCGCGTTAGGTGAACATTGAAATTTCGTTTAGGATTCATTCAGGTTGGATTAGCTAAACCAATCTCACGTTAACGACGCAAGTCTGAAACGCAGGAACCTCACCTACCAAGCGCCCCGTGTAGCTGTGAGGTTCACCTATTATCAACCGATATCCGATGACCCGGACGTAACGGTTTGCTTCGAGCGCATGGGACCTCTTGGGGATTGCGCTCAGCAAAAGGAGAGGTGCTTTCGGGGGAAGGCACCTCTTTTTTTATTTCACATTAAAGCGTTAGGCGGTTTCGCCAAACAGTTCGCGGCCAATGAGCCAGCGGCGGATTTCCGATGTGCCGGCACCGATTTCCATCAGCTTGGCATCACGCAATAGGCGCCCGGGGGCATTCTCATTCATATAGCCATTGCCGCCCATCATCTGGATGGCATCAAGCGCCATTTGCGTGGCTTTTTCCGCTGCATACAGAATACAGCCGGCCGCATCCTTGCGCGCGGTCTCGCCACGGTCACAGGCTTGCGCGACGGCATAGACATAGGCGCGGGCGGTGGACAGGGCCACATACATATCGGCCAGCTTGCCCTGCATCAGTTGGAACTGACCTATGGATTTCCCAAATTGTTTGCGCTCGTGAATATAAGGCAGGACTTCGTCAAGGCAGGCTTGCATAATTCCGGTGGAAACGCCGGACAAGACCACGCGTTCATAGTCGAGACCGGACATCAGGATCTCCGCACCTTGGCCTTCCTTACCCATCAATTGATCGCCTGTAATCTCGCATTCGTCAAAGATCAGTTCCGCCGTATCAGAGCCGCGCATGCCAAGCTTGTCGAGCTTTTTGCCGACGGAAAAGCCTTTCATGCCACGCTCGATAATAAACGCACTCATGCCTTTGGAGCCGGCGTCCACATCCGTCTTGGCATAGACAACCAGCGTGTCGGCGCTTGGCGAATTGGTGATCCACATTTTGGTGCCGTTGAGCACATAGCCATTACCTTTTTTCTCGGCGCGTAGCTTCATGGAGACAACATCAGACCCGGATCCTGATTCTGACATGGCCAGCGAACCGATATGTTCACCGCTCATCAATTTGGGCAAGTATTTGGCTTTTTGTTCGTCATTGCCCCAGCGACGGAGTTGGTTGACACAGAGCTGGGAATGGGCGCCGTAGGACAGGCCGACGGAAGCGGAGGCACGGCTGATCTCTTCACAGGCAATGGTATGTTCTAAGTACCCCAGGCCGGTGCCACCGTCTTCTTCGGAGACAGTGATGCCCAGCAGGCCCAATTCACCCATGCGGTTCCAGAGATGACGCGGCATTTCATTGGTTTTATCGATCTCGGCGGCGATGGGCGCGATTTCATCGCGAGCAAATGCGGCAACGGTTTCACGGATCATGTCAGCGGTTTCGCCGTGACCGAAATTCAAAGTAGGATAGGCAGTGCTCATGATTTACTCCGTTCTCTTCCCCTCTCCTTGGGGAGAGGGTTAGGGTGAGGGGATATCAGTTTCCCCCGATTTAAGTTCAATAGCGGCGGATCAGGTTTCACCTCACCCGCAGCTCTCTTCGTTCGCGCGATCTCTCCCTAAAGCGTTTCATAAGAAACGCGGGGGGAGAGGTTATTCTTCAGTTTCCAATGTTAATAAGACCGCGCCGTCATCGACGAGATCGTCAACCGCACAATCGATTACCTCAATCACCCCATCGCGCGGCGCTTCCAGGCTCATTTCCATTTTCATGGCTTCCATAACGATCAGTTTGTCGCCCTTGATGACACTGTCACCGACCTTCACCCGCACATCGAGAATTTTCCCGGGCATCGGGGCAGTGATGTTATCTCCCGCGGCGATTTCACCCGCGAGGCCTTCACCGTTTCGTATTAAATAGGCAAGTCCATCTACGAACACAACATCACCTTCCGGACGTCGGTATCTCCTCGTCAGCTTGCTGCTATTTGAAATAGCCGGATCTATTTCGAGAAAAAGGCTTTCGCCGGCATGTGATCTTTTAAACTTTGTTTGGGCTGGCTGATTCAATCGCCAGCCGTCGATTTTTGAAAAGACAGAAGAGCCGGCCGTGGGTTTAAGTGCATGTGCTATGGCAGGTTTATCAAATTCCAGAGACGATCCATTTAATTCAGGATTTAGATGTTCAGCGATAAAGTTCGTCGATACGTCACCTTTTAAGAACGCGTTATGGGTCACGCAGGACAATAAAAAACGCGGGTTGGATTTTACCGGATATATATGCGAATTTTTACACGCCGAGGCGAGGGATTGTATCGCCAATTCCCGTGAACTTTCTAATGAGATTATTTTAGCGATCATCGGGTCGTAAAACAATGAAACTTCGCCGCCTTCCTCTACACCCGTATCGATACGGCAATTATCGGGGAGCGACAAAATATCGAGCTTCCCAATACTCGGGAGGAAGTCATTGGCCGGGTCTTCGGCATAGAGCCGGGCCTCGACCGCATGACCTTGCATTTTGATGTCTTTTTGCTTTGGTAGTTTCTCGCCCTGGGCGACGCGGATTTGTAGCTCGACCAGATCAAGCCCGGTGATCAGTTCCGTGACCGGATGCTCCACTTGCAAGCGCGTATTCATTTCCATGAACCAGAACCCGTCCGTGCACAGCTTGCCACTGCCATCGACGATAAATTCGACAGTGCCTGCACCAACATAATCAACGGCTTGGGCGGCTTTGACGGCCGCGTCGGTCATGGCTTTGCGCACCTCATCGGTCATGCCCGGAGCAGGGGCCTCTTCAATGACTTTCTGGTGGCGGCGTTGCAAGGAGCAATCGCGTTCAAACATGTGCACGACATTGCCATGCGTATCACCAAACACCTGCACTTCGATATGACGTGGCGAGAGGATGTATTTTTCTATCAAGACCCGGTCATCGCCAAATGAGGATTTGGCTTCGCGTTGGCAGGAGGCGAGCATGTCTTCAAAATCTTTCTCCGCCTCGACCTTGCGCATACCTTTACCGCCACCGCCGGCGACCGCTTTAATGAGAACAGGATACCCAATTTTAGTAGATTCTGTTTTCAGTGTTTTCACATCCTGATCTTTGCTGTGATAGCCCGGCGTGACGGGAACACCCGCTTTCTCCATCAATTTCTTGGCGGCGTCTTTCAGGCCCATGGCTTCCATGCTTTCAGGCGCCGGGCCGATAAACACGATTTTTTCTTTTTTGAGGCGACGGGCGAATTCCGGATTTTCAGACAGAAAGCCATAGCCGGGATGTACGGCATCGGCCTTGGTTTGTTTGCAGGCCTCAATGATTTTATCAATGACCAGATAGCTTTCGGCAGCCGGACTGGCGCCAATATGCACGGCCTCGTCGGCCATACGGACATGCAGGGCTTTCTTATCGGCATCGGAATAAACGGCAACGGTTTGAATGCCCATTTTACGTGCAGTCTTGATGACCCGGCAGGCAATTTCGCCGCGATTGGCAATCAGGATTTTTTTGATTGTGTCAGACATTGTGCGCACCTGAATTCTCCCTCTCCCTGGGGAGAGGGTTGAGGTGAGGCGATATTGATTGCTGGACATACATCGGGTCGGGCGTGAGCATTTTATTTCCCCTCACCCTCGCTTCGCTCGACCTCTCCCCAAGGAGAGGTATGATTGTTTTGTCGTTCATCATTACATCCTGAATACGCCGAATTTGGCTTCCGGCACTGGTGCATTGGCACACATGGCGAGGCCAAGGCCCAACACCCGCCTTGTGTCTGTTGGCGCGATGATGCCGTCATCCCAAACCCGGGCCGATGCGAAATAGGGATGTCCCTCATGCTCATACTTTTCCCGGATTGGCTGCATGAAGGCTTCTTTGTCAGCTTCTGACCATTTTCCCCGGTCGCGATGCACGGAGGCTAAAACACTGGCCGCCTGCTCGCCGCCCATTACGGAAATCCGGGCATTTGGCCACATGAACATTAAGCGGGGATCATAGGCGCGCCCGCACATGCCATAATTGCCCGCCCCGAATGACCCACCAACCACGATGGTGAATTTCGGCACTTTGGCATTGGCGACGGCATGCACCATTTTAGCGCCGTCCTTGGCGATGCCGCCGGCTTCGGCCTTTGATCCGACCATAAACCCGGTGATATTTTGCAAAAACACCAGCGGGATTTTGCGCTGGCAGCACAGTTCAATGAAATGCGCACCTTTGAGGGCGCTGTCTGAGAAGAGAACTCCATTATTACCAAGAATGCCGACCTGATAACCGTGAATTTTGGCAAAGCCGGTGACCAGCGTCTCGCCATAGCGTTTCTTGAACTCTTGAAACTTGGATCCATCGACCAGGCGCGCAATGATCTCGCGGCAATCATAGGGTTGGCGGATATCGGCAGGGACAATCCCGTTAAGCTCGTCCGCATCATAGGCGGGTGGTTCAACCTCATCCGGATGGTATGAATAGTCCGGTTTGCCAAGAGTAGCGACAATATCGCGGGTAATCTGTAAAGCATGATCATCATTGGCGGCCAAATGATCAGACACGCCGGACACACCTGTGTGGAGCGCGCCACCGCCAAGCTCTTCGGCGGTGATTTTTTCGCCGGTGGCGGCTTCGACCAAAGGCGGGCCGCCCAAAAAGATCGTGCCTTGATTGGCGACAATCACATTTTCGTCGGCCATGGCCGGGACGTAGGCCCCGCCCGCCGTGCACGAGCCCATGACGACCGCGATTTGCGGAATGCCGTCGGCACTCATGGTGGCTTCATTATAGAAACAGCGGCCAAAGTCTTCGCGGTCCGGGAAAATCTCGGCTTGATGGGGCAAATTGCCGCCGCCGCTATCAACCAGATAAATAAAGGGGAGGCGGTTTTCGCGGGCAATATCCTGCGCCCGCCCCTGTTTTTTACATGTGATCGGATAATATGTGCCGCCCTTTACCGTGGCGTCATTACAAATGATCATGACTTCACGCCCGGCAACGCGGCCAATACCGGTGATCATGCCAGCGCCAGGTATGTCATCATTATACATATCGTAAGCAGCAAATTGTGACAGCTCCAAGAACGGCGTACCGGGATCAAGCAGATGCTCAACCCGGTCTCGGGGCGAAAGTTTACCGCGTGAAAGATGGCGTTCGCGGGAGCGTTCGGATCCACCGAGTGCAATCTTGGCGACTTTTTCGCGTAGGTCTTTGACCAAAGCCTCCATATGGGCGGCATTGGTTTTAAAGTCCTCCGATTCCGGATTAATTTTCGATGCCAATTTCGGCATAAATTCACCTATCACTTAAAATTTGACTCTATATATATAAATTTGACTCTTGAGTCAAATTTATTTCTAACCTATGGTGAACTGAATATGAGTGTGACATCGCAGCATAAATTGGCAGAAAACCGTCCCTTTGATAGGGAGGCGCAATACAATGCCAAAAGACGCGCTGTGATCCGATCAGCAGCAGCCGCTTTTCGCAGGCGCGGCTATCACAATGCGTCGATGACTGAGATCGCCAAGTCGTTGGGGCTGACAAAGGCGGCTCTGTACTATTACGTGAAGTCCAAAGAAGAGATCCTGTTTGAAGCCCATATCATGGTGTACGACAAGATGGATGAATTGGTGAAAGCTGTACGAGGCCAAGGCGACACTGGTCTCGAGAAACTGCAATTACTGTACGGCGAATTTGCGCACATGCTGACCCGAGACGGGCTAGCACTGCTGACTGATATTGACTCTCTCAACGGTGAAAATCAGGAAACTGTCTTAAAACGCCGGGGCAAGATCGAGCGAGCCGTGACCCGGCTGGTTGAAAAAGGCATGGCCGATGATTCGATTAAGAAAGCTGACGCGAAAGTCACCGTATTTTTCCTGATGGGGGCCCTGAACTGGCTCAACGTCTGGTATGAGGCGGGGGGTCGGATCAGCGGCGATGATATTGCACAGCAATTTGTCGCACAAATGAGTGTCGGCGTTGCCAATCCCACCTAAAAGCGTAAGGTGCCGATCAAAATAAGGAAGCTGCATGTCGATAACTGATCAGGCCCTGTCACAACCGCGCGATACATCCTCACCGCTCTTGAAATTTATTCAAGACGCGCCACCACTGCCGGGTGAAGTGACCAATATCGTGGATGGTATTTTCTGGCTCCGCATGTCCTTGCCGATGAAGGGCCTGGATCATATCAATCTCTGGTTCTTGCGCGACAAGGATAGCTGGGTTGTCATTGATACAGGGATCGGCAGTCGCGAGGCTAAGTCCCATTGGCAGAAAGTTTTTGACGACGATATGGCGGGGCGTCCGGTCAATCGGGTGATTGTTACGCATTTGCATCCCGATCATTCGGGTCTGGCGGGGTGGATTTGTCGTAAATTCGGCGTCCCACTTTTAATGACCCGCGGCGAGTATTTTTTATGTCGCTTGATGGCCGGGGATACCGGGGAGCCGGCCCCGCCCGCCAGTATTGAATTTTATGAACGGGCCGGGTTCAATGATGAGCAGTTGGAGCTTTACAAGGCCAGGTTCGGGGGGTTCGGGAAAGCCATTTCTAAAATTCCCCACGGGTATCAACGTATGCAAGATGGCGATACGCTCGAGATTGATGGACGTGAATGGATGGTTGTTGTCGGATCGGGACATTCACCGGAGCATGCGTGTCTGTGGTGCCCGGAACTCAACATCTGTATGACAGGCGATCAGCTTCTCCCGAACATTTCATCCAATGTCAGTGTCTGGCCGACCGAGCCGGAAGCCAATCCGCTGGAGGAATGGATTGCCTCTTGCCACAAATTAAAGACGGTATTGCCTGCCGATACGCTGATTTGCCCGGCGCATGGCATCCCCTTTACTGGAGCCCATCGGCGTTTGGATAAGCTTATTTATCACCATGAGCGGGCACTCGACCGATTGCATGGTTATTGCAAGGAACCTAAGCTGGCGACAGAAGTCTACTCTGTGTTGTTCCGTCGGGAAATTACCGATGGTAACCGGTTGATGGCGGTCGGGGAAAGTATCGCTCACTTGAACTGTTTGCTGGGTCGTGGACTGATGAAGCGCCGCGTAAATGATGCTGGCCAGTACATTTATGAATCTGTTTAAATAAACGGGTTATAAACCAAAATCAGCTACACCCTGCCGAAATATCGGGAAATTGACAGGGTCGAAATGCCAACCAAAAAAGCAAAACAACAAATCGCCGTGCTTTTGCCGGCGTACAATGAAGAAGAAGGCCTTGCGCACGTTATCGAAGGGTTCCGCAAGTCCTTACCTGACGCCCGCATTATTGTGTGCGACAATAATTCCAAGGATAAAACCACAGAAGTTGCTCAAAAAGCCGGTGCAGAGGTGTTTTTCCAACCTTTACCGGGCAAAGGCAATGCCATGCGGCGCTTGTTTCGCGAAATTCACGCCGACATCTACATTATGTGCGATGCGGATGGATCTTATGACGCATCAGCCGCACCTGAACTTGTCCAAAAATTGATCGATGAAAAACTCGATATGATAGTTGCTGCGCGGGACTCCGATGACAGCACCTACCGCCCCGGGCACGCGGTCGGCAATCGCTTGTTCACCTGGGTGATGGGGGCGGCATTTGGCAGGCACTTTACCGATATTTTTTCCGGGTACCGGATTTTTTCCCGTCGATTCATCAAGTCGTTTCCGATGATGTCGGACGGTTTTGAAATCGAAGCCGAGATGACCATTCACAGCCTTGAAATGCGCCTTCCATTTGCTGAAGTCCCGGTGCCGTTTTTTGATCGGGTCGGGGGGGAGAGCAAGCTCAGTACATTTCGCGACGGTGCTCGGATCGCCTGGTTGATGGGCCGACTCTATCGTGACCAACAGCCGCTTCGCTTTTTTACCGTTGGTGCGATCATTATAGGCCTGTTTAGTTTGGGCGTTGGTCTTCCGGTTGTATATGAATTTTTCCAAACCGGTGAAGTCTCGAAAATGCCGTCAGCCGTTTTAGCTGCCGGTCTGGCGATCGGTGCCGCGCTCAGCTTTACCTGCGGTGTCATTCTCGATACTGTCAAACGCACGCGCATTCAGCAAAAAATGCAAGCCTATTTACGTGTTTCAGACAGCGAGCGCTAATCACGCTCGCGAATTTGTGTATGGTATGTGAGACAGCGCACGGCTAAATAACGCTCATGAAAATTTTACACACGACCATTTTATCGCTGAGTGCATTGGCACTTACCGCCTGTAGTGCTGCAAGCAGCCAGGAATCCAAAACCAGCACACAGACCTATTCGGGTGAAACGGCTAAGGCCGTGTTTGCCGGTGGGTGTTTTTGGTGTGTGGAAGCGGATTTCGAAAAACTTCCCGGCGTCATCGAAGCGGTATCCGGTTACACAGGCGGTCATGTTGAAAACCCGACCTATAAGCAGGTAACGCGCGGCGGGACCGGTCATTATGAAGCGGCCGAAATCACCTATGATCCAGCCCAAATCAGTTATACAGAGCTGGTCGAGCATTTTTGGACAACGATTGATCCAACAGATGATGGCGGGCAGTTTTGTGACCGCGGAGAGTCCTACCGTCCGGCCATATTTGCCACCGAGGATCAGCTCGAAATAGCAAAAGCATCTCTGAATAAGCTGAAATCTTCGGGCCGGTTGGCGGCACCGGTTAAAACACCTGTTTTGAAACACGGGACCTTCTATCTCGCAGAAGATTACCATCAGGACTATTACAAGAAAAACCCGGTGCGGTATAAATATTACCGCAATGGATGTCGCCGCGATGCCCGTATCAAACAGGTCTGGGGCGCCACTAAAACAGGCAGCTAGCGATAATCCTCGGTCGGCGTATAGCCGTATCCGGCCCAAGCATTGTACTGTCTGATTTTACCTCCGCCGAGCTCAATCCATATGGGTGCAAGGCGTTCCAGTCGTGCAAAGTCTTCCCTCAAATACTTTTCGTAATTTTCATAATAATTGATGATGAGGACGGGGTGATCTTCGACACTGCTTGCCGGTAAGGGCTTGGTCGCCTCGGCGTGATTATGGATGTGTTTGGAAAACAACCATGCACGCAATGGCAGGCCGGATTTATTTTCAACATTATAATAAGTGAGATCAAAAAACGTCAGGCGGTGATCCGTGGCAATCGCGCTGAACGCGCGATCGTCATGTCCGAGTTTAGCTGTTTTTGAAATCTGATCGGCAGTCGCTGTCCACCCGCGCATGCGCTTTACGCCATTGGCAAAACCGGCTGCATTTGTCAGCGCCGGAGAAAGGCTGATGACAGCCATTGCCGTTCCGAGCGCAACATTTATCCAAATCCCTGTCTTTCCGATTTTAGGGGTTTGGGCGGTGATGAAGAGAGCAGTCAGCAATGAACCGCCCATATAGGCCGTAACGGCCCAATTGGCATTGGCCCGGCTGAGCAGGGCTTCAGCGCAGATGACCAAAAGGGGAACCAGAACGAATACGGCGAGCATTTTCGCTTTGGGGTTTAGTTTGTGCCGAATGGTGAAACCCAGCGCGGTCAGTAAAAGAACGAAGGTTAGGGGGCCAAAAACCCCAAATTGGCTGCCGATAAACTCCAGAAGCTCTATTGGATGAAATGGAATGCCTTGTTTCAGGTTTGCATTTGCGGCTGTGTGTCCAACAGTTTGAAAATCATTGGCGGCATTCCACAGGATATTGGGTGACATTATGAGCGCGGCTAATGTAGCCACGATTAGCCCATATTTTGAGAATAAGGAGCGTCGGGTTTTTTGATCAAAAAAAGCGATGATCGCGACTGAAATGACAAAAAACAACATCGCATATTTGGACAAAAACCCGAGACCGATAAAAACCCCGAGCAAAGCCGCCCATTTCGCCGATGGTGTTTCGCGCATGTGCGCCCATGCGTTTAGGGCCAAAGACCAGAATAGCAAAAGAGCGACATCGGTGCTGGCGATTGCCGAGGATAACCAAACGGCCGGCATGAGAAAATACAGACAGGCGGCAAAGAACCCGGTTCGGGCATCAAATAAAAACCGTCCTGTCCTGAACAGCATATAGGCGGTTATGGGATGGATTAGCGGGGAGGACAGGCGCACGGCCCATTCTTCATTGCCGAATATTCCGGTCGTCGTCCCAATCATCCAGGCAATCATCGGCGGTTTGGAGAAATACCCCCATTCAAAGGAACGGGACCAGGTCCAATATTGGGCTTCATCGCCGTGCAGACCAAGCGGCGAGAAAAACAGCCAGGTGATACGAATGGCGGTCAGCCCGACCAGCAGCCAGATGACCCACTGGTGATAATTCGGTGATTTCCCAAATTCTCCGCGCATAATTTCGACCAAACCCTTAAAACGTTCTGTCTATGCCTTTTTGCTAGCAAAAAATAAACTAAATTACGCGTTAAACATATGTATGGCACATGCATTGGTTTTTGATTCTGGCGTCGGTGGTTTAAGCGTAGTGGAAGAACTTCGCAAAATCGCGCCCGATCTGTATCTCAGTTATGTCGCGGATGACGAATTCCGGCCATATGGTGATAAAACGGAAGCGCAGTTGAAGTCCCGGCTCCCGGGTTTGTTGCAAACCCTTTGTCTGATGTTGAAGCCGGACATTATTGTCATGGCCTGCAATACGGCGTCAACCACGGCACTCGCTGAAATTCGCGATGCCGTCTCGGTTCCGGTTGTCGGCGTGGTTCCCGCGATCAAACCTGCCGCCGAGCAAAGCCAAACCAAAACAATCGCGGTCTTGGGCACACCCGGAACGGTCAGGCGACGCTATGTCGATCAACTCATTGCTGATTTTGCCAGCGGATGTGACGTACGTCTGCATGGATCAACGGAACTGGTGAACTTGGCCGAGCAAAAACTCTCTGGAACGGAAATAATGATCGCTTCTGTTCAATCAGAAATCGCTCCCTTGTTTGCGGGAAAAACAGGGGCGAGCCTTGATACGATTGTATTGGCCTGCACCCATTTCCCGCTGCTGCAAAATGAGCTGGCTGCGGCGTCTCCGAAAAATGTCACTTGGATCGATTCTGGGAATGCGATCGCCCGCAGAACCTTGTCCATCTTGCAAGGATTAAAACATACAAAGATACCAAGCCATCCAGCGACCGCTTTTTTGATTGGTGGCCAGGCAAATTTCGAACGAGAAGTTATGTTTAAGACATTCGGATTTGAAAAGGTTGTGACCTTAAAGGCCTAGCGCAAATTTCCAGATTAGAAACCCGACCGTCACGAGGCCGAAGAGAGCAAAGGTCAACTTCGCAAAATGCTTTTTGATATAAGCTTCCGCGCCTCCGCCAAATTTCCAGACTATCGCGGCCAAAAGAAAAAATTGCCCGGCACGCGCGAGAACACTTGCTATGATAAAGACAAGGAAGTTGAGTTTTAAAGCACCGGATAAAATCGTGATTACTTTGTAGGGGAAGGGTGTGAGGCCTGCTCCGAATACAGCCAGAGCGCCGTATTCCGCAGCCATGCCTTCAAATTTCTCCATTTTGTGCGCTTTTCCGAGCCTTTCTAAAACCGGTTCAGCAAGAGCTTCGTAAGCAAACATGCCCAGGAGATATCCAAGAATACCGCCCAATACAGAAAATATCGTGCAAATCGCCGCATACCGGAACGCTTTGTCGCGACTGGCTTGCGCCATGGGCAGCATCATGATGGCGGTCGGTATCGGGAAAAATATGCTTTCAATAAACGCGATAAACGCCAACAAGGGTTCGGCCCTTTTGTGCCGCGCCAATTGTTTGGTGCCTTCATACCACCGATCTAAAAATGAAAAACTCAATCCCATGCCGTTTCCTATCGCCTAAACCCTTAAGAACCTGTTGCCAGTAAGAAAAATTCATTTTTGATGAAATCAACTATAGTTTTTTGAAATGTCCTGCTTTATACCTGCCCGCACTTCGATGCGGGTGTGGCGGAACTGGTAGACGCGCGGGATTCAAAATCCCGTTCCTTTGGAGTGTCGGTTCGATTCCGACCACCCGTACCAATTTTTGGCGAAGCTTCATGAGACAATCCTAATTTGTGCTGCCCCCCATAAGGTGGTAGGAACTTCGTATCATTCTCGGTGCTTGGGGCATGCGATGAATAACTGAATATGGGGCGCTGAATCATTCAAGGGCAGGATGCAATAGCTGATCTGAGTGAAAACTCAGGAACACAAGGGCGTGGGGGTACACTGAAACGTATATCGTCCGGGCTCATTTACATTGCTGTGTGTCTTTGTTTCTTGCTCTCAGGGTTTGCGGCCCTGCTTTACCAGACGGCCTGGTTGCGCCTGTTTTCGACCATTTTTGGCACGTCGGAATACGCCGTCACAATTGTTCTTGCGGCCTATATGGGCGGGTTAGCGCTCGGCGCCTGGGTCGCTGGACGATATTTAGACCGAATACACAGTCCGATTTTTGCCTACGGCATTCTGGAACTCATGATTGCGGTCTCTGCTTTGTGCGTTCCGCTTCTGATGACGTTTTCCGGTTTTGCTCTAACGGCAATTGTTGGAGGACAAGCTGAGTTACCAAATGCAGGCGGTTTTTTACAACTCGGATTTTACATTATCGCTTCATTTATCGTTCTTGGGATTCCAACCACCTGTATGGGAGCGACGCTGCCCATCCTCCTGCGACAAGTTATCCATTCAGATCGACAAATAGGCAGTCGAACCGGAATGCTCTACGCCATCAACACAATCGGCGCCGTTTTTGGGACAGTAATTGCGGCATTTGTATTTTTACCGGCGCTCGGGATGCGGGGAACGGTTTGGTTCGGTGTTGTCGTCAACATCCTGATATATTTAATTGCCGTTATCATTGCGCTCGCTCAAGGAATTGATTCTGAGGATCGTATGCTGCGCCCGCGAACATCCGAATTGGGTATGGCGCAAATCGTGCCTAAGAAAATGCATTGGATGTTGTGCGTGATGTTGGGATCCGGAATCATTTCATTCGTTTATGAAGTTTTGTGGACGCGGATGTTGGGACATATTGTCGGGGGCAGTGTCGTTGCATTTGCCACAATGTTGGCCGCCTTTTTAAGTGGAATAGCATTAGGCGGGTTCATTGGTGGCATATTGGCCACCAGTAAAAAGCGCGCGAGTTGGTTGTTTATTGCAGCGCAAATATTGATCGCCATCTTTTCCGCTTATATTTATTACAATCTCGAGAAAAATGTTCCTGGAATACGGTCTGTCAAAACCCATGCCATCACCGCATTTTCTGTCATGTTGCCAGCAACAATTTTTATTGGCATGACCTTTCCCTTGGCTGTGCGCATCCTCTCCGACACAGCCGAACAATCCAGCCTCCAAGCTGCGCGTATCTATATGTGGAACACGTGCGGCGCCGTGATCGGGGCATTGGCCGCAGGGTTTGTGATCATTCCTAATTTGGGATTTGAAGGTACTATCGTCCTGTGCGTGATCGCTAATTTGGCGCTCGGATTAATTGTTTTCTTCTATCAACTGCCGCGCAGTCAAATCTGGTTTTCGACGCTTTTGGGGATTGCGTTATGTATCAGTGCAGTACTGTGGCGGCCCAGTCGGCCAGACGCCATTATCAAACATGCATTTTTCGGTCATAGCCAAGCTGCGACCAATGAAGAGTTTTTTGCAGTTGGACGGTCTTCGACGGTTTTAAGCTTGTCGTCATTTCACGAAATTTTCTATCGTTCTAACGGATTGCCGGAAGCCAATGTCATGCGCAAAGGCGCCGGTCCCACCATCCTGTCTCAACAGTGGCTTGGCGCTATCCCGCCACTTTTCCGCCCGGATGCAAAGAGTATGCTGGTCGTTGGCTATGGCGGTGGTGCCGTGTTGGAAGCAATTCCTCAACACATTGAAAGTGTTGATGTTGTTGAATTAGAACCCGAAGTTATCGAGGCAAACCGGGTAACAGCCCATTTGCGGATGCAAGACCCATTAAAGGACCCGAGGATCAATATTGTCTTCAATGACGCCCGAAATGCATTGAAATTGAGCAACAAGAAGTTCGATATCATCGTTTCGCAACCGTCTCATCCGTGGACAGCTGGCGCGTCGCATCTGTTTACCAAAGAATATATGAAACTCGTCAGGCGGCATCTTAATCGTGAGGGAGTTTTTCTGCAATGGATCAACGCTGAATTCGTTACCGAGACATTATTGCGCGATTTGACCGCGACGCTCCTCTCCGAATTTAGATATGTGCGGATGGTGCAAGCACAGCGGAATGCTCTGCATTTTTACGCATCAAATTCGCCCTTAGACATTGAAAGTGACCTCCCGACAGTTGGCAAAATTATTTCCAAAGAGCAGCAATTATTTGCCTCGATAGGCGTCAACAGTTTCAATGATATCCTCGCCGCGATTGTTTTGGATGAAAATGGCACCACTAGTTTCGCTAGGACTGGCAAGATTATCCGAGACAACCAAAATCAGCTCGCAGTTCTTAGTCGGCAATACGGGGACGGTTTGAAGTTTTACGCTTTGATGAATATTTTAAAGCCCTTCGATCCACTCATCCATAATAATACTCTCAAAGTACGGGACATGCCCAAAGAGCGGGCTCTATATATTCTTGGCTCATTGGTCCGATTAGGAATGCCGAACCGGGCCTTGGATGTGATGAATACGCTGGATACGGAAGAATACCGGAGATTGGCGCAGGCTATCATTTATAAGGCAAGCGGGGATAAGTTTGCTGCACAACAAGCGGTCAATTTGGCCTTCCAGAATATAGTCGATAATCCCGACGCTGTTTTCATCGCCAATTATGAGATACTTGATAATCCTGACTTAAATACTGACGATATTATTGGCAATGTTCAAAATAGGGATCTGGCCACCGTGTTCATTTTAAGTGAAGCGGCCAAAAAAGGCGATTGGCAAACCATATTTGACCAGGATGAAGCCTTGACCCAGGTCCCGGTCACACGATCTTATGCAGGACAAGCCCTTTATCTTCGAGCACGATCGCGGTTTGAGTTGTTGAAAGATCAAGAGGGGTTGGAAAAAGCGATCGCTTTAATTGAGCGATCGCATCTTGTCGAACCGACAGCGGAAAAGTTGATTTTGCGCGCGAAATTGGCGGACCGGCTTCAAGATAGTGACCGGGTTCTGAATTCGATTTGGCAAATCGTTTTCAGCCGAAATAATTTGAACGTGACCGGAGGTGGCGGAGACACAAAAAAACAGTCATATTTGCCGGAATTTGCACAACTGCTCTCCAGGGTTACGGATCCGACACTTGAGGAGCGGGTTAATGTGTTGAAGTCGAGATTAGAACATGTGTCGTCAACGCAAGTTGGATCGAAAACATCAGACGGAACCACCCAACCTTAAAACCAATTATGAATGCCAGATGAACAGAACTTTCAGCTTGGCATCATTCGTGCTAGTCTATTTTGACATATGGTGAATTCTCGATTTAGTACAAAATTATTGCTCTCGATTTCCACAACCGCTTTGTTGCTGGGATGTTCGACCAGTATAATGGAGCGAAGTCCACTTGATATTGCTTCCGATTCTCTCCAGCGCACGGATAGCTATAGCGGTGTCAGTGAAGTGCTTGCACCGCAAATCAAGGCGTTCTCGTCTAATAGAACCTCCATCAACGGTCAGGTTCAATTGCGTACCGCTGGTCCTTTCACGGACAGCAACAATGTAGTGCACCATGACGGTGCCTATCTGGAAATCATTTTGAATTATGTCACAGCGACGCCTGACCCTGAAGGCGCGCTCTACTTTGATCAAGTCAATTGGGCCGGCGGTGAAATCGCGGATCTTGTTGATTATGGCGCAACCGTTTTGGATTGTCGTGAAGATGTTCGTGATATCTACCGTGTTCCCATCGGTTACACAGGGTATGGGCATTACGGCGGTCATTATGGGCAATATGGCAGGCGCGGTTATGGCGGGTATGGGTACGGACGACGCGGTCACTACGGGAGGTACAATGACCGATATGGCCGTCGCGGTGGCGACCGTCATGACAGCGATAATGACGATCAGCGCGGCGATCGGCATAGTGATGACGGCGTATCAGGTGATAACGGCCAAACTGTACATATTCCAACGGGTACAAGGCGTGGAGGTGTAGTGCGCCGGGACCTGACCGATGATCAAAGCCGTGTCCCTGTAGAAAGAGATCCGGATCGTTCAACACCAAGACGCGGAGATCGGGTTTTAACGGGCGGGTCAACAATTCCGCCATCGAAAAAGCAACCGCGCCGACGCGCACCGAGTTCAACGATTAAAGCGGATATGGCTCAACAAAACAGGGCCGTTAGATCTATGCCGGCGTCTCGACCAAATCCGCCGAAAGCTGCGCCTGTATCAAGGCCGGCTCCACCGCCGCCCCCACCTCCGGCCAAACGGCAAACAAGCAGGCCTAAAAATACGTCTCGAGCGACCGACAGGGCTTTTAAAAAGACTAACAATTCTCGCACCCGGGCCCGCGAAAAGGTCAATATGCAAATGCGGTATGATCCTTACAGCCGAAGGTATGATCCAGGGTATACGGATTATCAAGTCAGCTATAGTTGCCAGCGTCAGGAAAGCCTGCGGGTATTCATTCCGCGCGAACGTTTGTTGGCGGCTGAGAAAAACGGACTCCTACTCTATGTTAAACCGCGCAACGGTATTGAAGAAACAATTGCGTTGCCTCCGAATTACATTTCAGGATTTTTGCTCGCGGCATATTCACCCGACGGGAAACGGATAACACCGTCAGTAATTCCGCCAAAAAGCGCCGATCAGGTACCAAAACCTGAACGGTCTGCTGGAACGCCCATCATTTATGGTGGTGAATAATCAGCGAGCCGACCGGTTGGTCTGTCCTAAAACGTGACATTTGTTTCGAATTGAAACACATTTTCGCCCATCAGGTGTGAAATGCGGCGGCATTCGCCTGAAAAAGCCTAATTCAAAACTGGCACGCTGATTGCATTTATAATTATCAATTGAACTGCTCCCACAGATCAAGAGCGGGAATTCTCCCACGGAATTCCCGCTCAATTATTCCCTACCCTCGCTCTCCCTCCCAGGAGAGCATTTTTTTGAAATAAACCGTCGACGGGCTTTGCTTGACCCTGTTAAAGCAATTCTTATTCTACTGCAGACTTAAGGATGGGGAATCCATGGGATTTTTGTCAAACTTGAAAGAAGACATTGATTTTTTGCTGACGGCAAAAAGAATGCTGAAAGGCGTTGAAGACATCAATTCCAACTCACCCAATCTGGTCACGGATGATTTTGAATCTGCCGTTGATAAATATCGCTCAAATCTGGCATTTATTGAAGATGACCGTGAATGGAGTTATGGTGATTTCGATGCATATGCCAACAAAGTCGCCCATTGGGCGGTCAGCGAGGGTGGCGAGGTTGGAGATACCGTCGCCGTATTCGTGCGCAATCGGCTTGAATATGTGGCGATTTGGTATGGATTGTCAAAAGTTGGTCTCATCCCGGCTTTGATCAATTTCCAACTTCGGGCAAAATCTCTGGCCCATTGTATTAATATCTCAACTACGAAGCTCGCTATCGTTGATATTGAATTGCTAGATGCGTGGAAAAGTGCCCAAGACCAGATGGAAACCCAGCCGAAGGCGTTTGCCGCATTTGGAAAACCCCCGAAAGGGTTCGGGAATTTTGATGCGGGTATCGAGGTGCAAAAAGACCACCGCCCTGACAAATCGATCCGGGCTGAAATTCGTGCCGGCGATCTTTTGATGAAAATGTTCACGTCGGGAACAACCGGTTTGCCCAAGGCCGCAAAAGTGACACACACACGGGCACAATATTATTTGCGCGGGTTTGCCATGGCCAGCAAATCGACGCCCGAGGACAGGATTATTATGGTCTTGCCGCTGTATCATGCCACCGGCGGTCTTTGCGGTGTCGGGATTGCATTGAGCAATGGCGGGGCTGTGATTGTGCGCTCTAAGTTTTCAGTCTCGAGTTTTTGGGATGAAGCGGTTGAATATAAAGCGACCATGATGATGTATGTGGGTGAGCTTTGCCGGTTCCTGCTTAATGCACCCGAGCATAAAAAAGAAAGAGCCCATACAATACGGTGTATTGTCGGCAACGGGTTGCGACCGGACGTTTGGGCCAAATTCGTGAAACGGTTTAATATTCCGCAGGTCGTAGAATTTTATGGGGCGACCGAAGGCAATATCAGTCTTATCAACACGGGTGGGCCGGTCGGCGCAGTTGGGCGGCTCCCCAAATTTTTGAAAAATAAAATCAACGGGGACATCATTCGTTATGATGTAGAAAGCGGGACACATCCAAAAAACGCAGACGGGTTCTATATAAAAACCGCGCCGGACGAAGTCGGTGAATTGATCGGTGAAATCCGACCCGGAGAAACCCGTTTTAAATATGACGGTTATGAGAGCAAAGATGCCAGCAAAAAGAAAGTGCTGCATGACGTTTTTAAAAAGGGTGATAAATGGTTTAGGACAGGCGATCTCATGCGCCGCGACGCGCGTGATTATTGTTATTTTGTCGACCGGATTGGCGATACATTCCGGTGGAAGGCAGAGAATGTATCGACCGGAGAGGTTGCAGAGG
>JABDMW010000043.1 GCA_013001295.1 Hyphomonadaceae bacterium | reverse complement strand
GCTGGATGCAACACTACAGGTGGATCATGTTGCGCGGCGTGCCGAAAACCCGGATGTAAAAGCGGCTTTCTCCGCTGTCGTCGGACAGATTCACGCCGTCAAATATGACAATACAGGGTCGGGATTCGGGTATGGCAACGAACCGTTGAAAATCTTTTACAAGAAATTTCCGGATCAGGAGACCGGCTCGGTGTTTTGGACCTATGAGCGCAATTTGCCAAAAGATGACCCCAACCGCACCGACATTGCGTATCCGGTTTGGGGAAATCTCTGGACCAATAATACTGACCCGGGAAAAGCCGGGATCGCGCTGGGAGAGCCTTTCAGCTACACCGTGAATGTACACGAGAACACCATGTATCTGACGTTCGAAAATGACGCCCAGGGTACAGTTGAATATGCCCTTAATTTGGCCAATAATGTTGACGCCAATGGCAAAATCGACCTGCTCGACAACCGCTATAGTTACGGCGGCGGCTCACTTTACTTTAAAGCCGGAATTTACAATCAATGTTCCACAAAAACCGGCGGCGGGTTTTGGTATGCGGGCTGTAAAGGCAGCGGAGACTGGGCTGAGGACAAGGCCAATGGCGATTATGCGCAGGCAACATTCTCGGCCCTCAAAGCAAGGCCTTCTACACCGCCCAACCAATAATAAAATGTGAGAAATTCATGGCCATTAAACGCATCTGGCACGGCTGGACCACCCAGGGCAATGCTGACAATTATCAGGACATCGTCACAGGCACCGTGTTCCCGCGCATCGAAGCCAAGCAGATTCCCGGCTATCTGGGCGTTGAATTATTGCGTCGCGATCATGGTCATGAAGTCGAGTTTGTCACGATCATGACCTTTGAGTCCCTGGACGCCGTGAAAGGCATTCAAGGCGAAGACTATGAAAAATCCTATGTCCCCGAAGAGGCGCAACAGGTCTTGAAGCGCTGGGACGATTATTGCAGTCATTACACCGAGATCGACGAGAGGTCTTACAGCTGAGCCGCATTGTTATCCCGCCCGGGATCGCGCTAAACCGATCGCGTCTGCCTGACACTTCCCGCTTTTTTGATCTGCATCAGTTTTTGCACGGCCAATGCCGCAATAGCTGTCATAGATATAAACTCCTTTAAATTGGATTGGGATAGCCGCATACATACCCAATCAGTAATTGGTTTTGAAAAGGTCCACATTTGGAACATTACGGCGATGCAATTCTGATTAAAGACGCGCTGGTTTTCCTGTTTGCGGTCGGCATCGCTGTGCCCCTGTTCCGCCTGCTCAAAATCCCGAAAGTCATCGGATTCCTGGTCGCCGGGATTTCGCTTGGGCCGTTTGCGCTTGGGGCTCTGGTCGAGCAATGGCCCGTCTTGGAATATATTTCGATCTCCGAGCCCGAGGCTGCAGCCCCGTTTGCCAAGCTGGGCGTCTTATTCTTGCTGTTCCTGCTCGGGCTTGAGTTTTCGTTTGAGAAATTATGGGGCATGCGCAAAACCGTTTTCGGCATTGGCGGACTGCAAACCGGCCTGAGCGCCGTGTTGATCGGCGTAGCGGCCTTTTATCTGGGTTTGTCCGCGACAGCGGCGACGGTCGTTGGCCTGGCTCTGGCCCTCTCCTCGACGGCGATTGTCATGCAGATTTTGATCGATGAGCGCCGCGCGGCCTCACCGGCCGGACAAACGGCCTATGGCGTCTTGATTTTCCAGGACATTATGGTCGCCCCGTTTCTGATTTTCGTCGGGTTCGCCGCGCAAGGCGCCGAGGGCGGGTTATCAGCCCTCATTGTCGAATCCCTGATTGAGGGCTTGCTGGCAATCTTCCTGATATATCTGCTCGGGCGCTTCCTGCTACGCCGGGTGTTCCGGTTGGCGGCTTCGGTCGGTGGGCGGGATTTCCTGATGGCGGTCACCTTGCTGACGGTGTTGGGCGCCGCCGTGATTATGGAAAATGCCGGTCTCTCCATGGCTTTGGGTGCGTTTCTGGCCGGGATGTTGCTGGGCGAAACCGAATTCAAGCACCAGACCGAAGTTGATATCGAACCCTTTAAAGGACTATTGCTCGGCCTGTTTTTCATCACCATGGGCATGAGCCTTGACCTGGGCGTCGTCCGCGACAAATTTATCTGGATACTCCTCGCCGTACTGGCCTTGCTGGCCGTCAAAATGCTGGTTCTGGCCCTGGCAACGCGTCTCGGCACCGGCAGCAAACCGCTGTCTGTTGAGATGGCGTTTTTAATGGCCCCGGCCGGCGAATTCGCTTTTGTTATCTTGACTGCGGCCAGTGTCGGCGGTGTGCTGGATGTGGAAACCACGGCCTTCACCGCTTCGGTCGTTGGCTTAACCATGTTGGCAAATCCCTTACTCGCGCAAATCGGCAATGCCTGGGCCGAACGGCTGACCAAGCCCGATGCGGAAGAGCCCCGGATCGAAAACTATGCCGAGCATGAAAACCATATCATCATTATCGGGTTTGGCCGGGTCGGCAACGCCGTGGCTGAGATATTGCGCTCGGAAAACGCTGAGATTTTGGCGCTCGACCGCGATCCGCGCAGAGTTGCTTCGGCCCGCGATCAAGGCTGGAAAGTATATCTGGGCGACGGCACCCGCAAAGAGATATTGGAGCGGTTTGGCATTTCCGGGGCCAGCATGTTCATCGTCACAGTCGATGATGTCAAAAGCGCCAAAACCATGGTCGCCACGGCCCGCAGTCTGCGCGCCGATATCCCGATCTATACCCGGGCCCAGCATGTGGAACATGTGGAGAGCCTGACCAAGGCCGGCGCGTCTTTCGTGGTGCCCGATGCGATCGAATCCGCCTTACAACTGGCCCGGCGTGGCCTGATCGAGTTCGGATATGATGAAGAAACCGCCCGTGACCGGATCGCGGCCGAGCGCGACGTTGATTACTTCAATCCGCCGGGTGAGGCATGAATTCCGCCTAATTCATGTCTGCGTTTTATCGGTCATTAACCTACAAATTCCTTTGTGGGGAAACCGGTTGACAGACTCATAAATATTCGGAATCACTATCGCGAGGATATTTTCAAATATCAGTCTATAAACAACATGGGGAGGAATGACTTAATGTCAAAACTCAAAAACATTCTGGTCGCAGGATCAGGAATAGCGTTAGCTATGTCTATGGCCACAGCAGCTCAAGCCAATGAGCCAAGCGAACGGTCCAAAAAAGTCTTTAAACATTGGACCGCGGACCGTATTGCCGCTGCAGAACCACGCGATATGGTCATCGACCATCGCGGCAAGGCCTATATCAGAGGCAAGAAAGGCGCTCTGACACCACACGGACACGCTGATCAGTCAGAACTGACATCGTCTGACAGCCGCATGAAAAAAGGCGCCGTTAAACTGGATGATGAACCACAAACCCGCGATAACCTGCCGCCAACCGTTACGTCAAGAAGCCCGGCGGACGGCGCGACCATCGGCGCAAGCCAGACATTCTCGGCTGTTGTTACCGATGTTGACGGCGTTAAATCTGTGACGTTTGAAATTACGTATGGCGGACAGGTCTATACTTTCACGGGCAATAATGTCGGCAATGACTCCTGGGAAACTACAGTAAGCGGATTCACGACAGGAGCCGGCAGCTGGCGCGTGATTTCCAAGGACCGGGCAAAGCGCGGCGGCAATACCGGCGCTACAAGTTCCTATTCTTTCACTGCTGACGGCGGTGGCGGCAATCCCGGCGGCGGCGATGTCGTTCAGAATTCACGCTGGACCAATGGCGGCGCCATCCAAACCGCGGCCGGACGGCTTCTCTACGAAATGCCAAATGGTGGCGGATGGTCAGGCTATGTCTGTTCCGGCACAGCCGTAAACGACGGCACAACCGGACGCTCTATCATTATCACAGCAGCTCACTGTGTTTATGATGATGCAGACGCCGCATTTGCCCGCAATGTGATCTTTATTCCGAACCAGGACGCATCAGGGTCTGCAACCGATTACGATTGTACCAATGACGTCATCGGGTGCTGGGCAACCAGTTTCGGTGTTGTTGAGCAAAATTGGACAACCAGCGTCTTCCCGAACAATATTCCGTGGGATTATGCCTATTATGTTGTCGACGATAATGGCAGTCATTCCGGCAATGGCGGCGGCGGCGCTTTGGACGCAGCGGCTGGCTCGTTTACCATCGATTTCTCGGCCCCGAATGTCAATGACGGTCAAGCTGGTCCTGCTTCACTCGACTGGACGCATGCGCTTGGATATTCCTATTCAGACGATCCTTTCTTCATGTATTCAGCCGAAGACATGACGACTGAGGGGGCGGACAATTGGTGGCTGCCATCCAGCCAGCTTTCCGGCGGATCATCCGGCGGTCCCTGGATCCAGCCTATGGATGAAGCGACTGGCACAGGTCCTTTGATGTCTGTGAATTCCTGGGGCTACTCAACATCTGACGGCATGGCCGGCCCGTTCCTGAACGGCAACACCGCGCAATGTCTGTTTGATGCAGCCAAGACAGGCGATCTCAATCTCAGTGGTGCAGCTGACGGCAGTCAGGGTCTGGTTGTTGATCCGAGCACCTGCGGCGGTGGACCCGTAAATAATCCGCCAACCGCAAGCTTTACCGACAGCTGTACCAATCTCGCCTGTAGTTTCACCGACGGATCGTCAGATAACGATGGCACCATTACCAATTGGGCATGGAATTTCGGGGACGGCAATTCATCATCCGCGCAAAACCCGTCGCATAGCTACACTGCAGCCGAAACCTATACGGTCAGCCTGACCGTCACAGATAATGACGGCGCGACCAACAGCACCAGCAGCTCTGTCACCGTCACGGACGGCGGCACAGGTGGGGGTATCGACCTGTCTTCAGTCTCTGCCTACAAAGTCAAAGGCAAAAAGAACTGGGAATATTCCTGGTCAAGCGACACCACCGGAAACATTCAAATCGTTCTGGATGGTGGCGTGAGTGCGACCGTCCCAAACAATAGTTCTTATACCCTAAGCACAAACCTGAAGGGTGGCGGCACCCATAGCCACCAGGTCTGTGAAGTCGATACAGGTGACTGTTCAGCCGTGGTCAACACGACGTTCTAGTCACGGACTGACCCGTAACGAATTGAGAATGGCCGGGTTTTCCCGGCTATTTTTTTGTGTCGAACATTTTGTGTTATAGTCCGCAGAAAGAGGAGACCGACATGAGCAATATCCCCTGCCCCGACTTATCCGAGCGACCACTGGCCATGACGTGTACCTATACAATCAATGCGAAGCCGGGCGATGTCTTTGCGGCCTTCACGACCGGGTTTGACAGCTGGTTCGCCCAGCCCGGTACGCTGTCCTTGGTGGCGGAAGCGGGACAGCCCTATTTCTTCTACAATCGGGATGAGTGGGGCCGACATCCCCACTATGGCCGAATCCTTGAGATCAAGCGGGATAGGTTGGTTGAGATGAGCTGGGTCACCGGCAATGGCGAACCGGTGGGCACGGAAGGTGCGGAAACCGTGCTCCGTATTGATCTGATGCCGGACGGTGACAAGACCAGGGTCAAGCTCACCCATTCCGGTTTCATTTCCGAAAAATCAAAGCAAGGCCATGTCGACAACTGGCCGCTGGCGCTGGATATTTTGGATGACGTTTTGACATCAGCCTAGATATTCCCAAACTCTATCACAAAAACATATTCATCGTAATCAGGGAGACCACGAGGAACAGGACGGTCATAATGCCGCCTGTGCGGACAAAATCCGATACTTTATATCCACCGGGCCCCATGATCAGGGCGTTGACCTGATGGGTCGGGATCAGGAAGGAATTCGAGGTCGAGATCGCCACGGTCATGGCAAATATAGCGGGATCGCCGCCCGAAGCCACGGCAATGGATATGGCCAGCGGCACCAGCAAAACCGTGGCACCGACATTGGACATGATCAGGGTGAAAACCGTCGCCAATATCGCCACGCCGGCTTGCAGCGTCCAGACGGGCCAACCTTGTAACAAAGCCATGACTTGTTGCGCAATCCAGTCCGCCGTGCCGGTGCGCTGCACGGCCGTGCCGAGCGGGATCAGGCTCGCCAACAAGAAAACCGTATTCCACCCCACGGCATTATAGGCATCGTCAATATCAAGCACATCAGTCGCAATCATACCGACGGCACCTATCAGCAGGCACAGCGACAAGCGCACGTCTGTGAACAATATAAGGCCCAAGGAAATTCCAAAGAAAAACAGTGCCCAGCCGACTTTTTGTGGACGCAATTCTTCCTGGGGGAAATCGGACGTGACGACCACCACATTGCGGTTTTTCTTCAATCTTGTCAGGCGCGACCAGCGGCTTTGCACCACCAAAGTATCGCCCGCCTGCAATTCGAACAGACCGATGCGGTGGCAGGCTTCATGATCTTCGGTCTGCATATGACTGATGGTCTCGCCAACCCGGTTTATGGCGAGCAAATTGATACCCAGGGCTTTGCGAAAACCGAGGTCCTTGGGCGTTTTGCCGATCATGTTGGAATTGGGTGGAATCACGATTTCCGCCACGCCGGCATTGGTCGAAGCAAATTCTTCGGCGAATATATCAAGTTCTTTGCGAATGCGTCGCTTGCTGAGACCATAGGCCCTGACCATGTCTTCAACGGCATGGCGTTCGCCGAGGATCGCCAGGCGGCACGGGGTCAGGATTTCAGTCGTTACGATCGGGGCGACGACGCGCAGTCCATTATAATAGGTGCCGACTATATAGAGATGATGCACATCCATAATCTCGGAGATGGTGTGGCCTTCGAGTTTACTCCCCTTGGGAATATCAATTTCAAACACGTCCGCCTGCAATCCATACACCCGATTCAAATAATCCGGCATGGAACGGGCGGAGGCCGCATTGGCGCGGTTGCGGGATTTGGGCAACACCCAGCGCCCAAACAGCGTAAAGTACAGCAAGCCAGTAATTACGAGGGCAAGCCCGATGGGGGCAACGGAAAACAGGCCATAAGTGCCCATTTGCAGGTTATCGGGTAAATCCTGATTGGCGGTTTCAATCAGATCATTGAGCAAGATCAGTGGCGACGAGCCGACCAACGTCATCGTGCCGCCCAAAATCGCGCAAAATCCCATGGGCATCAAAAGACGCGACAGCTCGATATTGGTGCGCGCGGAAATGCGGCTGACCACCGGCAGGAACAATGCTGCGGCCCCGACATTTTGCATAAAACTCGAAATCACGCCGACTGTCCCGGATACAATCGGCACAATGCGTGCTTCCTTAGTGCCGCCGAGTTTTAAAATCCAGGCCGCGACCGCACTCATCAGCCCGGTTTTGTCCAGCCCCGCCCCGACGATCATCACGGCAATAATCGAAATCACCGCATTAGAAGCGAAACCATCAAAAATATGGTTCATGTCCGCCAGACCACCGAGCCCGGGGAAATAGCTGAGTGCACCGACCAGCACCAGAACGATAATTGCGGCGATATCGACACGGACGATCTCGGTAACAAACATAAAAATTGTGAAGGCCAGCAGCGCCAGAACCACCATCATTTCAAAATTTAAAACAATTGGTTCCAAAGGACTCCCTCGTGCGCGTTTTTTATTTTAGCCTACACCTCTGAACCAAAAATGAATAGAGCCATCAACAATGATTATTGTGGGAGCATTTTTTTGATTGGTTAAACAATATGCATTCATTCAGTCAAACTGGTGAAATATGAAAGATTGTTTCCCTCCGTCTATTCACGATCATCCATCTAAAATCATTTCTCATATTATTAGTCGTTAAATTCGGGTATTCTAGGGATACCGGGTAAGGAGGAATTTATGCTTAAACTTGGATCTGCAATCTTGAGCCTATTATGCGTTCTCAGCATGGTGCCCGCATTGGGTGTCGCGATGTATCTAACGGTAACAGATAACATCCATCCGCTGCTTCCCATGCGATTCAGCGGTGCCGAAATCAGCGCGATCAACCCCGATATCGTGGCAACGATCAATGGCATGGGCGTTTTTGCCACCGGTAACGAAGTCGCATTTTACTTACTTGCGATCATTGCAATCTGGAAAGGGCTGTATTGGCGAAAAATCTGGGTCTTCTGGGCGCTTTTGCTCAGTTTGAGTGTGTCTGTGCTGTCAAAATTTGCATCCGGCTATGTCGATGGCTCGCATACTTTCGGACCCAGTATTTTTGCGGCATTCCTTCTGGTTGCCGGCATCATTCTCTGCGCGCTTGATTTGTTCGGAAAGCAAAAAAATTGAGTGAGGCCGCGATGATCAATGGACCGTCGTGTTCATCCGATAAAGGCCGCGACGATCTTATCCAAATTGAGAATGATAAACAGCAGGATCGCCATATTGGCAAAGGGAATAAAGGCGAGGCTCCAGAGCACGGTGTGAAAAATCGAACCGGTCACCAGATAAACCAGCGCAATCGACAGGAATACCGAGATATAAAGATCGATACCGATTTGGCGCCCCCACCAATGCTTGTTCATCACGCCAATGGTTTTAAAGATATTCTCGTTGCGACTGCACACTATTGAATACCCGACAAAAACGATCCAGACGATGATCAGGAACACGCGTGCAAACCCGACAGGCGTGTTAAACTGCAAGAGTTGCGCATCCCAATGAGTGAACAGTGCCACACCCACAAACAGCCAAAAAGCCGGCCAGAGTAATGCTTTCATGTCGTTCTCCCGGGTTTATGCAAATAGTCTAAGCTTAATTCGTCGAACGTCGAGGTCGTCAGTAAAAAATATAGATGGAAGATGGCGATTCCAGCAGTGATCTCGACCATAAGCACGGGTTGCCGCGCTTGCCAACTTGCCCCTACCCGCGAGCCACCGTCCGCGTTAAATGCTGAGGTCCATAAGGTTATAGTCTTTGAGTGACGACTGGGCAGCTGCGCTCCATTTGAATTCGTCCTGCCGCGCCACAAAAGGCGCGTACGAATACGGTATTTCGTGTGGAAAGCGTTGCTTTCGGGCATCTATGGCCAGGCCGATGACGCGGGCGCGTGTGTCGATGAACGCATCGTCCATAACGGTCGCTTCGGCATGCATGCCAGCCCCGCAGACATTTAATACTGAAGATCTTTTGTGAAATCCGAAATTGACCGAAAGGCGGGGTTCAAAGCCCGTATTTGCGAAGGAACCATGGATGATTTGACGACTATTGATGACGACGTCTCCCGGATTGCAAATAATCGGCACGGCGTCCGGCAGACGTTCGCTGCCTGCATCCTCGACCATTTTGACAAGATTGGCCCGCCCAACCTTATGGCTACCCGGCACAACCCAGACGCCATTTACGGCTGTGCTGCCATAGACCTGGCCCATAAAATTAAAGCCATGTATATCTTCATCAAAGTCCGGGCTGTCCCAATGTGTATCGCCGTCCTGATGCCAGGATACGGCTGCGCCAAGCCCGGCATCTTTAATAAACAACCCCTCTGTAAAAGGCACAAAATCCGGGCCGTTAATCGCTTCCGCCAGTCTCAGTAAAGCCGGATGCGCATAGGTGCGCAAGCACGCGGGCGAGAATTGCAGCGACCCGCCCAGATAAACAGGAACAGCAGGCGGCGCATCGTCAGCGGCCTTGGGTTCGAACAATTTAACCTGATGGCGGCCATTAAAAATCTCGGTACCGCCCAGCGGATCGGACAAAGGCCGCGCCCATTGGAGTGTCGGGGCTTTATTATCGGCACCTAAAGCAGGTCGGCCATGCGTGTCCGTTTCCGCCCCCATATGTGCCGGAAAGTTCTCGCGCATTTTTTCAAGATCGGCTTTTATGTCATCAAGCTCTTCTTCAGATAAAACATTTTCGAGAATGTAAAATCCATATTTTGAGTACGCGTTTAAAATATCCTGCGCGACGTTCCCGTCTTCGTCGAATTTAAGTTCTCCGCGATTGGGGAGTGCTAACGCCTTGGCCTGCCCCTCGATAAGATAGGTTTTGACCGCGCCCGCGTCTTCGCCGTAATGGGCCGCACACGCCTCAATGGATCGACTGATATCTTGGACCATCTTTTCCTCCTTAGGCTCAAAGCCGTTGAGCCTTTAGCATCAAACTAGGCTAAATCTAACGGCAATGATACCAGATGTTTCCATAGTCCGGAAAAGGGATTGTTGCGGCCTAGGTTTCCAAGTATTCAGCACGATTTCCCCTACCCATCACCCGCCTTCCACCCTACAACCGTCCTCATGATTTATGTTTTTGGATTTGTGTTGGTCACGGCATTGGCTGTGCTCGCTTTCATCGATTACCGCACGCATATCCTGCCGGACAAATACACCCTGCCTTTGATAGCCATTGGTCTGGCATTCGCGATTGAATTTGGTGATCTCCGGGATGCCCTCCTCGGCATGGGCTTGGGGTATCTCGGATTTGTGGCTCTGGAACTGGCCTACAAACAAATTAGGGGACGGGACGGGCTCGGGCGCGGCGATGCCAAGCTGTTGGCGGCCGGCGGGGCCTGGTGCAGCTGGATCGGGCTTCCATTTATTATCCTGATCGGCAGTGCTTCCGGCCTTTTGCACGCCCTGCTGCTCAGTTCAAAGTCCAAAGACGAGCCAACCGAGCTCCCGTTCGGGCCGCATCTGGCCCTAGGGATATTCATGACCTGGCTGGCTTTGTTTGTGCTGACCTAAAGGCAGGCGAACGGACTTGATGTTCCACGAGATATTGAGCCATTGATTCGCTTATAGCGCAATAACTTAAGCGGCTTAAAACGCCCAAAATAGGTCGCTGGTAATATTGACATGTTCACGAGAGCAGAAGTTAGCAGTTTTGTGTTGCCAGCATAGAAAAAAACGTTTTAGGTGAATCTGAGTTTGGGGGACTAGATGACACTCGATCAAATAGCTCAGATTGCGCAGATAATCGGTGTAGTTATAGTTGCCGCAACCCTAATTTATCTTACGATTCAAATTAAGCAGGGTACAGCCCAACTCCGTTCCGACACGCGTCAAACGCAACTAGAGAATGACCAAACAGGTATATACAAATTCGTCGAGTTTCCCGAACTGGGGCGGGTTTTTTCACAAGAGGAAACGCCAACGTTTCCTGAGAAAACGCAATTGTTTTTTTGGATGATCGGTCAGATGCGTGCCAGAGAATATGAGTGGCTGCAGTATAACAACGGAGCTTTGGATCAAGGCTCTTGGGAGACATACCGCGATGTGATCTACTTCGTGCTAGGAACCGAACGGGCTCGTGCATTGTGGGAAATTTGCGCTGTCTACTTCAATCCCGAGTTTGTAAAGATGGTCGAGGGCATGATTGCAAATGCCGATACGACTGATTTATGGGATCAATTGGCGGAAATCCGATAGAGCCCTTGCAGCGAGCGTCCTAAATTCGCCTCAAGTAAGACACTGAGTTAATTTCCGCTATCCAGAATTTGTTACCGTCTGCGAGGGTCCAGCTCGCGCGTTTACATCCAATCCTCAATAACCTCAGGTCGCAGCTTTCGCCGCGCCTTGCCCCAAGATTGAGCCGGCGAAATCAGCGCCGGTTGGGTTTTGGAAAAGGCGGAGATCGAATTCCGGGGCGGCGGCTAACAAATGGTCGAAGATGCCGGATTGGATGGCTTCATATTCGATCCAGTCCGTGGTTGTTGTGAACACATAGATCTCAATCGGCAAGCCGTTTTCGGTTGGCTTTAACTGGCGCACGAGAAAAGTGAATTTGTCGCTGATCTTGGGATGGGCGCGGAGATAGGCTTCGATATAGGCCCGGAACGTCCCGACATTGGTCAAATGGCGGCCATTAACCAGTGTCGAGGTATCAACGCCTTTGGATGTGTTGAACGCGGATAGTTCATCCTTCTTGGCGGCGATATAGTCGGCGATGAATTGGATGCGCGAGAACCGGGACAACATTTCCGCGTCGCAGAACTTTACCGACCGGACGTCCAGATGAATGGCCCGTTTAATCCGCCGTCCGCCGGTTTCTTGCATGCCGCGCCAGTTCTTGAAGCTGTCATTGATCAAGGACTGGGTCGGGATCGTCGTGATCGTCTTGTCGAAATTGCGGATTTTGACGGTGGTCAGGCCGATCTCAATGATATCGCCATCAACCGAGAATTTCGGCATTTCGATCCAGTCACTGACGGAGACCATTTTATTGACCGAGAGTTGGATGCCGGCGACAAATCCCAAAATTGGATCTTTGAATACCAACATCAAGACGGCGGTCATGGCGCCAAGTCCCGCGAGGAAGGTGAACGGGGACTGGCCGAGGATCAGTGATAACACGGTGATCGCGCCAAAGAAATACAGCAGCAATTTGGCAATTTGCACAAAGCTGGTGATCGGGAAAGTTCGCGAAATTCTGTAGGTGCGGTAGATCGCCAGACCCGCACTCATCAACGCATCAATGAACAGGACGATGATCAGGGTCAGATAGAGCAGGCTCGTCGTTTCGATGGCCTGCATTGCCGCCGGGAAGGAAGCGAAGACGGCCGGTCCCAAAAGATATATGACGACCGCAGGCGCAGCGTGGGATAATCTCGAGAAGACTTTCATCTGCACGAAAGTATCGTCGCGTTTTGATCCGGATCTCTTGATCGACTGTACGAGCGTCGCCACAACCACATATCGAGTGATAAGGTAGGCGAGGAATGCCAGCGCCAGGACCGCCAAAACGGCACAGACAATGGCGACGCCGAATGTCAGATCGTCCGACAAACCAAAACGTTTAACAAATTCCAATATGGCGTCCAACATAAGACAATCTTCCCGTCAGCTAATTCCCAAACGATTTATTTACAGGCGTCCTTATGCAGAGGTTCGATTGCAGAGGATAGTGCCAATTCACCTGAACTCATGGCAAAGTAAGGTTTGGCACCAAATATGGGGATGCTGACCCGAGCTTAGGCCAACGGGTTCCGAGGTCCGCATTGGGGAGGTGGCGGAAGGCCGCTTTCGCGGTTCCACAAGAGCACGGCTTCGCCGCGTTCAGGGCGCTGAAGCGGGCATTTGACCAGTGGCTTAAAACGCCCAAAAACGGCCGCTGGTAATGTTTGCAATATGGGAGCATTCAGTTAGCCAACATTCCTGTGTATTCCTCGACTCACAGCTCTGGCTGCAGTAGGCTTGGCTCATGTAACATCAAGTGAGGCGTATTCAGTTGGCAGACGAACAAATCTCTGATGACTTTAAGGTTGTGAGCGCGCAGGCGGTTGGGGAGCGTGCCTTAGCCCTTTTCGCTATATATATGCTCAGTTGCACAGACACTCCTAGAGCTGATGTTGTTCATTGGATAAAAAGTAATAATCTCTGGGATTCATTGTCACCTAAAGAGTTAAATTTCGTAGAGGCAGCTTCTCCAACAGAAAAGCAACTCATAAATTTTAGTTGGCATAATGAGAGGTTACATGTGCTGACGTGGGCACTAGACATTATACCCAAATTGGCTTCGCCAATCGAACAAGCGAGTGTTGACGGATTCCAAAATGCATCATCGCCGTTAAACAATGACACGGCTAAGCGCTTTCTTAAAACTGTAAAGTTAAGAGATGAGATAGAGCTCTCCGAAGCTGCTAATGAAATTGAAAGTCATCATTGGGAAGCTCGCAATGCAAATATAAACAACTGCCAGCCAAAGAAACCCGTAAATATGGAAATTATCCAAGAGCGTCATCACGCAATCAATTGGATTCTTTGGGGCGAGGTTGAGGATTGGGACGACGTGACGACTGATACTTAGAGGTCGAAAGCCGAGCGTCCTAAAATCGCCCATAACAGTCGCTGAGATGAGAGGCCCGTTTCCGCCCAAAATAAGCCGCTCGGGTTAGTCGATGCGATCATCCTTAACCCTTTTCGATCGGTAAATGAATGCCGCCCCATTCTTCATTCCAAACAAGGTCACCGTCGTCAATGTCTCCAGCTATCATACTGATATAGCCTGTGAGTGATTTAGCAGCAACATCGCGGTTATCAGCATCATGCCACATAGTAATGATTTGCCCTATGGTTCCACCAGCAGGGGGATCCATGTCTAAGCACAAATGATTTCCGCCTCCATCGCCGCAAAATGGTATCCATTTAAGTCTCCACCATTCATCGCCCTTTATTGTACCGTTCGGGTTACAACGATATTTCTCAGGTTTAAATTGGGTTTGATAAAGGTTTTCCCAAACACTCCATTCGTCAACAATACGTGCACAGGAATACAATTCCCAGCCGGGTAAAACTTGATACTCGTTACTTCCATCATGAAGACTTAATAGGTGTTTCAAATCTTCTGAAAACTCGCAAGCTATCGCTGTTTCAGCTGATGTTATGTCTTCTAATTTCGCACCTTGAGCTAAATATGACTTGAAAGGTGGGTGTGATTTTTCGGCACAATCGATGTACAATTTCCACTCTTCATCAAAGAATTCTTGATCAAATTTCGGAGCTTCGAAAGGCTTCTTATTAAAGAACATATTGAGTTTCGGTATAGGAATGATGGATGTGCAAACTAGCTTCCATATAGCTCAAGAGCAAGGATCGTTTGGTGTTTGTAATTTTTGACTTGAAAAATGACCATTTGGTCTTTTTGCGGCTAACGCAGCAAAGTCTGAGTGTCTTAAAATCGCTCCATTAAAGACACTCGTAAGTCAGCGTTTACTGAATAAAGCGTGACACCAAAAAGGCCGATCAATTTTGAATGAGTTGAATGAGGTTGCCGCAGGTATCATTGAACACAGCCATATGGAAGTCTCCCATATCCTTGGGCGCCATCGTGAATTCGACACCGGCGGCTTCGAGGCGTTTGTGTTCGGCAGCCATGTCATCAACTTCGAATGCTGTCCATGGAATGCCGTCAGCCATCAGTGATTTTTGCAGCGTTTGTGCTGGTGGGTATTGATTGGGCTCTAATGCCAACTCAATGCTGTTTTCTTCATCCGGTGACACCAGAGTGATCCAGGCATGTTCGCCCATGGCAATATCATGCTTAATCTCAAAGCCTAAGATTTTGGTGTAAAAATCACGGGCTTTGTTTTGATCTTCCACCATCACACTTTTGATATACATCCGCATAGTGCACTCCCTGAAGAACTAATCTAGAGCTTCTTTTAACGCAATTCCTAGAAATTGGAATACAGGGCGAAACCGGCAGGCTTAAAGGCAGGCAAAGACGCCGGACGCAGGCGTGATCTGTTGCCAGCCATCCTTGGTTTCAACCTTGATCGTTGAGGGCGCAATTTTCAGGCCGCCTTCGATCTCGCCGTCATATCCGCCGCTGACGGTGATTTTCTCACTTGACGGTCCGGTATAGGAAAAGTTGAGCGCGGGTGTGTCCGCCAAGGCGCTGGTATTGTCCGTAGTTGCGATATCAATCGTGGTATCGTCCTTGTAATATTTGGCCGTGGCGCTGTCCTGTTTCTGGAAATACACGAATTCGCGTTTGCCATTGGCGGCCCACAGGAAGATGGCGCATTCGCCTTCGACCAGGTTTTGCTCCGACAGGCCGGCGGCTTTGGTCTTGACCGTATTGGCTTTTTGCTTTGTCTCACCCGTGCTTGCGCACGCTGTCAGCAATAGAGAGGATAATGATATCGCGAAAAATTGTTTCATCATGTCCCCAATTTGAACGTCAATTGCGCGCGAACCGTGCCGCCATCATTGCGGTTTATATTCGCGCCTAAGAGTTCAACATTATAGGTGCCGGTAACATCGTCCAGCCAATTATACAGCAGCTTACTTTCGGCATCTTCAATCCACACGGTCAGGCCGGTTTCGCCGTTGGGTTGACGCCGCGCAATCACCAGCCCGGTCTGTTGGGCGCTGTTGGTGATCATAGTTTGGGCCTGATTGGCGTTGACGATCTGTTTGTCGACCGGGGTCGGCCCTGACAAGAGGACCTGTCCTTTTTTCATCTCGGCCAGATCGCGTTCCGCCTGTTCCAGTTTCACTTGCTGAGTGTCCGGATAGGCCATGAGCGGTTTGACAATAAATTGCGACCCGATGATCAAGGCGACCAGGCCCAGAGCCGCGCCGATCAGGATTTTTTCGCGCGGTTCGCGTTCGGTCCAGAACTTCATGATGCGCCTCCGCTCAGGACAGCATCGCCTGACAGGCCTTCACCGCTTTGACGGGTGCCGCCTTCGGTGAAGCTACCGCCATGTCTTTGTACGGCGGCTTTCAGTTTTTCAGTATCCTCGAAGCTGCCATACAGGATCGACAGGTTGAGCTGGCCTTTGGCCTTGTCATACCGGAGCGAGGATATCTCCACACCCTCGACGTCCTGCACGCTTTTGGCCAGCAAGGCAGACAGCGACACGAAATCTGTTTGAGCGGACCCGCCGAGCGCACGTGTAGCGCGGTAGACATGCTGAGCCGGATTAGATGGTATAGCCTGCCCCGGAAAAATCTCGGCGTAGATCTGGTCGATCTCTTTTTCCACGGCCTTGGTTTTATTGCCGATCATGATGCCCTGCCCGATATTGAGCACCAGAAATGCGACAACCACGCCGGCTGCAAGCAGGGCCAGACGTTTAAACCCGCCGCCCGCGAAAGATGATTTTTGCGCGAATTTGCCTTGCATGAGGTCGATCGGTTCATGTCCGGCCATCAATGATTTGGCGATCCGTTCGAGCAGGCCTTGCGCGGTGATGGTGGCGGGAATGCCTTGATCTTTATCCAAGACCGCGCTCGCAAGCCCGGTTTCAACAGCAAAGCCGAGACCTGATGCGGTACTGGAGATCACCCGTCCCTGATATTCGAACAGCGCATCGTCTGCAAAACTGTCATAGTCGGCGCACATCACATCTGCCTGCAGGCCGTGGGCATTGAGAGCGGCATTCACATCCGCGATCAAATCGTTCGAGCAGATCGCCAGCCGGGATGCATGGGCATCAAAAGCGATATGAGTGTCGTCGAGCGAGGCTGCGAGATCATCTTCGATGCTGAAGCCGGCGGCTTGGACTTTCTGTTTTTCCTTGAGACCTTCGAGCGTGTGCAGTTTCGTCACCACGCCCATGCCCGGGACAACCACCACAAGCCGGGAATGGCCAGCAGCGGCTAATGCAGATTTCTCTTCAGCTGTTTCGGCGCGTCCCCACTTCCCGGTTCCGGGCAGGCCCCAATCCCAGGCTGAAGCCGGGTTGGTTGATGTCAAAAGTATGAGATCAGACATGTGCCGTGTTCCTAATACGTCGAGCGCCGCGAGACGAGTTTAACTTTGCTAGTGTCGCCGATTTCAAAACCCGCGATATAACCCCGTACTTGATCGCCCAGCAGAATATCGATTTGTAAGTCTATTCTATCGGTCTTTAGTTGTAAAAGATTACCAAAAGCCCCATTTCCTTCCAGATCTTTGACAACGTCTTTGTCTTCGATCATTTCGATGTTGTCATAGCCCGCAAGCGGTCGGTCCGCAATCACTTCCTGAGCCGCGGCAAACCCGTCTGCATTGCCAAACAATGCGCCGATAACCGCAGCATCTTCCAGGGTTGCCGTATTGATATTGATCAGGTTTTGCTCGGTATCGCGCATAACACAGACATAGGGCCGGATAGATTGGTAGATTTCCTCGTCAATGCCGTTGATTTCGCGCAGTTCGGAAATATCTGCCAAAGGCGTATTTGCCGCCCGATAGGCGGGTTCCAGACGGGAATAGGTGAAATCTTCCGCGCCACCCTGGAGAGGAACCGAGTCTGCATCAACCCAATCGCGCACGCCGGCAGCGATCATCTCCGCCTCGGCGTCTCCAAGCTCTAGAAATGTCAAAAGACGGGCCAGTTTTTGACGGGCTTCGTCGCCGGTTTCCGGATGCGCCAATGCATTGAGATTGAAACAATTGCGGCCATCCCGGGCGCGGATTTGTAGTTCGCCCTGTTCGATCGGGAAAATCGCCGGTTCTTGCAGCAAGATGATTTTGCGCAGCTGTTTCTGGTCGCTGTCGATCTGGGTACCGAGCCAGTTCCTGGCATAGTCTTCGCCGCCCCGGCTATACCAGGCCAGTTGCTCGGCGGTTTGGGTTGAGGCTGCGCGTTTAATGGAGAACCGGATATCGTCCATGATTGTTACCGTGATTACAGCCATCACCGACATCAACAGCAATGTGGTGATGAGCACGGCACCGCGCTCGCTTGTATTATCGGACGGGCGGCTCATTGGTTGGCCCCAACATAGAAAACCTGGCGAATGCTTTTGCCATTGAGATATAAAATATCGATCGAGGCCAGCCGGGGCAGTTCATTGACCCCGAGTGGCGGCAAACCGGTCACCCAATTGTCACTCCAGTCATCGCCGTTATAAAAGCTAAACTCAACTTTATCGACATTCTTGACCAGGGGCTGACGGATATATTCGGTATCGGGCAAGGCGTTAAACCGCGGCAAGACACGGCGGATCAGGACGTCGTCTTCGAGAATATAGTCAACGGACTGCAAATCACTGCGCCGTTCCAGACCGCCGGGGTTTTCCCAGCCTGTGCGGGACAACATCAACAGGCGTTCACTGCCGGTATTGCCACCGGCAAACAAGATGGTTTCAGGGATGCCGTACGGGTCCATTTTCGGATGGGCGATGGCTTGGGCGAAATCGGACTTGAGTAAGATCCGCATCATCGACTGCTTTTGCAGTTCGGCGTTTTTATCCCCGAGCCGGGTGCGGTTTTGCAAGGTTGTGGTCAGCACAGCCAGGCTGGCCGCTGACAGCAGCGAAAAGATAAATAAAGACACCAGCACTTCTACAAGCGTGAAACCGGACTCGGATGTGCGATGCGCCCTCATTCTTGGGCCGTCACATCTGCAAAGGCGGTGCGGGAGATCAGGATACGGTCCTGGTTTTCTTCGCGCACATTGACGACGAGCCTTAGAAACCCGTCGAGGTCAGTTTCTTCAACCCGGAGGTCCCAATCCCACTTCTGGCCATTCATTTCCACGGTTTCCTGGCTGGTTCCGACGCGCAATCCACGCTCATCGGTTTGCGCGAGGATGAGCTGATTATCCGCGATTATACCGGCCACCTGTTTTTGCTCGATCAGTTGCACCGCTTTAATGTTCTCCGCCCCCGCATGCATCAGACCGAGGATCGCGATGCTGAAAATGACCAGGGACGCCAACACTTCAACCAGGGTAAACCCGCTTTCCGATGTTTTCCGCATCAGCTTGCCCCGTCCAAAACCAGCTCGACCGTGCCGTCAGGACCCCCGACAAATTGCATGGACCGTCCATAGCCATCAATGGTGAGCTCAAACGGTGTCGCCAGACCGGTTGCGTCATAGCGAATAACCGGGACTTCAGTTTTCGCGGCCGCTTTTAGATCGATTTTAGCCCCGTTCTGGACCAGCTCGATGGAGATCGGGATGTCGCCGCTAAATTCACTGCCCTCAATCTCGACCCAGTCCCCGGCAACAAACCGAACGATTTCATAGCCTTGTTTGGAGATTTTGATGCCAATGGACTGATTAGAAATCATGGCGGACTGACTGGCGATTTGGAACTTGGACGCCAATTCCCGCGCCTGATCTTCCCACGGATCGTCACCTTCCGGCAGGTTCAGGACGACAATACCGGTCATCAAGCCGATGATCAGCATCGACATCAGCACTTCGACCAGGGTGAACCCGGCCTGCTTTGATCGTTTGCGAGTTTTAACGGTTCCAGTTGGTGATATCGGCATTGACGCCCTCGCCACCTTCCTGACCATCTGCGCCCAGGGACCAGATGTCATAAGGACCATTTTCGCCCGGGAACCGATACAGATAATCTTTGTTCCACGGGTCGCGCGGCAGGAATTTGATATATCCGCCTTTTTGGTATCGGTCATCATTGCCACCATCCGGTGGCGTGGTCAGGCCTTCCAGGTTTTCCGGATAAGTATTCATATCAAGCTTATATAATTCAAGGGCTTGCGACAATACGCTGATGTCGGTTTTGACCTTCTGGACTGTCGCTTTATCTTGCGCGGGCAACACATTCAGCACCACAACTGTGGCCAAAAGCCCGATAATCACCATGGTGACCATGACTTCAACCAGGGTAAACCCGGCTTGTCTGATCTTTTTTCTCTCAAATTTCGACTTCATTTTCATTTTCATCTCTCTAAAAGGACAGCGTATTCAGTCGTAAGATTGGCAAGAATATGGCTGCGACAATCAAAAGCACAACGCCACCCATAAATACAATAATCAGGGGTTCCAGTAAATTTAGCACAATTGTGGTGGAACTATCAAACTCGCTCTCCAGATATTCTGCAGATATCGCAAACATATGCCCCAGATCGCCACTGGCTTCACCGCCCGCCACCATATGCACCATTAGGGGCGGAAAAACGGTTGCTTTTTTCAAGGCAGCACCGACCGAGCTCCCCCCTCTGACCTGCTCGACAACTCCATCCATTGCTTCGCGTAACACAATGTTTTTTAATGTGTTTCTAGCCGCGCCAATGGCTTGCAACACCGGCGTGCCGCTGTCGATCAATCCGCTCATGGTGCGGGCAAACCGCGCCGCATTCATATCCCGGTTAAGCTTGCCAATATAAGGCAATCCCAGCACGAATTTATCGACCCGGCGCCGAATATTGCGGACTTTCATGGATTGCCACAGTACGAACCCGACTGCCGCTATGCCCAACCCGGTCATCAATCCATAGCTTTGCAGCCATTCAGAGAAGGCGATTGTCGCTTTGGTCAGGGTCGGCAGTTCCTGATTAAAACTTTCAAACTGGGTCACGACCTTCGGGACCACTTTCACCATCAAAATGACGATGACGGCCAATGCGACAATGCTCAGGACAATCGGATAAATGGTAGCGCCAATGATTTTACGCCGGACTTTTTGCGCAGCTTCCAAATCCCCTGCCAGACGGTCGAGCACCATACCGAGCTGGCCGGAGTTCTCGCCTGCTGATACCATGGAGCGGTATAGTTCTGAATAGGTTTTCGGCTCTTCGGCCATGGCTTCGGACATGCGCCTGCCTTCCAGGATATGCGAGCGCACATCGAGCAGGCTTTTGCGCATAGGTGAGCCTTCAAACTGCAAGGCCGTAACCTTCAAGGCTTCCGCGATCGGCGTGCCGGATTTGATTAGAATGGCTAATTGGCGAGAGGCTTGGGTGAGAATGCGTTGTTTGACGCGGCCCCTGCTCTCGGTCCTTTGCTTGGCTTTACGAGGCGCAGATGCTGCATTCATCTTCAGCGGCATTAATTCACGTGCTTTCAAATCACGCCGGGCCGCACGCGCACTATTGGCCATGACCGTGCCACGGGTGACCTTGCCGAGTTTATTGACCGCTTCGTAATCGAATGCTTCCATGCGTGCGAATATCTCTCAATTTATCCCTGAGGTCTACGGGATTATTGTATCTAAATGGTTAGTTTTGAACCAAACGTGACAATTGTCTGAAACAAATACGATCCTCATCCTGAGGCGACGCGCAGCGGCGAGACTCGAAAGATGTAAGGGCGAAAACATTAGGTGTTGTTAAAAAAATCCTTCGAGACGGGCTACTCCCTCCTCAGGATGAGGAATAGAGGTTAATGCTCATAAATTGAAAATGACATTTTACTAATCGTCTGTGCTACTGCCCCCGCATTGCCAGCTCAATGAATTCACACAGCAACGGTCTTGTTTCGCGGGGATCGATGATGTCTTCGATGAGGAAGTTTTCGGCGGTGCGGAACGGGGATGTGACCTTGGCGAGCCGGTCTTTAATCTCGGCCAGTTTCTTCTCCGGGTCTTTGGCCTTTTCGAGTTCGGATTTATAGGCAACCTCAACGCCGCCATCGATGGGCAGAGAGCCCCAATCGCCGGAGGGCCAGGCGAAACGGTATTGGAAGCGAGAATGATCGGACATGGCCGCACCGGCAACGCCGTAAGCTTTGCGGATAATGACGCTGGCCCACGGGACTTTGGTGGAATAGATCGCGCCCATGGCTTCAACGCCACGCCGTATCGTGGCGGTTTTTTCGGCTTCCAGGCCAATCATAAAGCCGGGATTGTCGACTAGATGTATGACGGGCATTTGAAACAGTTCGGCGAGTTCCACAAACCGTTTGGTTTTCTCGGCCGTATCTGCCGTCCAGGATCCGCCCAGAAATGTCGGATCCCCGGCGAGTACCGCAACGGGCCAGCCATCAAAGCGGGCAAAAGCAGTGATCGCCGCCCGGCCCCATTTACTGCCCATTTCAAACACCGAGCCTTTATCCGCGACCGCCTCAAGCACCCGGCGCATATTATAGGCTTTGCGTTTATCGCGCGGCACCACAGACAGCAGTTTTTCATCCTTGCGGTCAATCGGATCTATCGTGGGCGTGCGTTCGAGCGTACCACCGACATAATCCGGCAAGTAAGACAAAAAGCGCTGCGCTTTATCAAACGCGTCTTTCTCGTCTTTGGCTTCATCATCAATGACCCCGTTGCGGGTGTGGATGATAGAGCCACCAAGGCTTTCATTGTCAGATGTCTCGCCCAGTGCGGCCACGACTTTCGGCCCGGCCGTGAACAATTGGCTCATGCCTTTGACCATCACAGAATAGTGCGAGGCCACAGCGCGCGCCGCCCCCAACCCTGCTGTCGGGCCCAAAGCCAGCGACACCACGGGCACGGTTTTTAAATTTTTCACCACATGTTCCCAGCCCGGTACGAATGGCACATAGGTAAAGCCCATATCTTCAAGCATTTTGACCGAACCGCCCCCGCCTGTGCCGTCGATCAAGCGAATGAGCGGCAATTTGACTTCATGGGCCATTTGTTCGGAAAGAACCGCTTTGCGGTAGATGGCGGCGTCCGCAGACCCGCCCCGGACGGTAAAATCATCAACCCCGACCACGACCGGGCGTTTATTGATCTTGCCTTTGCCAAAGATAAAATTGGCCGGCGACATGTCCTTGATATCGCCTTTGGCGTCATAGCTGGCTTTGCCGGCAATCTTGCCGATTTCGCGAAACGAGTCTTTGTCGAGAAACAGGTCGATCCGCTCGCGCGCGTTTAATTTGCCTTTGGATTTTTGTCGCTTGAGCTTGTCCGGCCCACCCATCTTCTCGGCCAGTTTTTCGCGCTTGCGCAACTCATCTATTTCTTTTTTCCAGCTCATGAAAAATCAATAGATTGAGAGACCAGCCCACTTCAACTAAATTCCTGATTTTGTTGGTCAAACAACCCCGATATCATCGAACAGCGGATCTCGTTCCGCGGCCTGGACGCGGTCCTCGATCGTGGTTTCGGCGTCATTTACATCCGCGACCCGCGCGACATGAAACAGGGCATCACCGCGATTAATGATCGGTAAATTGGTTCTCCCCACAATGACGCCGGAATACTTGGCCAGGACCGGTTCTTCCATCTCGCCAAGCGGGCCTGCAATACTGGCGACGACAGTCCCTTTTTTCACCGCATCACCAAGACCGTGGGATGCGCGCATCAAACCGCTAATGGGGGCTCGCAACCAGTGACTGGAAACCGGTTGAATGGGAACAATTTGTCGTTTGCGGGGCTTTAATTTTGGCAACATGCCAATTTGCCTCATCACGCCCAGCACGCCTTTTACGCCGATACGGATAGCGGTTTCATCAAATCTCAATGCTTCTCCGGCCTCATACAGCAGCGTATGACACCCCACGGATTGGGCTGCTTCTCTTAACGAACCATCCCGCAAGTTTGAGTTCAAAATAATTGAGGCACCGAAGGCGTTCGCCATTTCTTTGACAACCGGATCATTCAGATCTGCTCTAATCTGGGGCAGGTTTTCACGATGAATCGCGCCGGAATGCAAATCGACGCCGAACTGACATTTCGACACGATTTCCTGCATAAAAATATAGGCGAGTTGCGAAGCCGATGACCCTTTTTCCATCCCCGGGAAGGCCCTGTTCAGGTCACGCCGGTCTGGCAGATATCTCGACATGCCCAGAAATCCGTAACTGTTGACGACCGGAATAAGGATAAGCGTGCCCTTGAGTTTCGATAGCAATTTCATGTCGGAAATTCGGCGTATGATTTCTACACCAATAATCTCGTCGCCATGAATAGCGCCGCTTACAAACATATTGGGGCCAGGTTTTTTCCCGTGGATCACAAAAGCTTTCAACATCATATCCGTATGGTCAGCCAGACGACTGATCGGTATGGATACTGTTTTCTTTTTGCCGGGTTCGATAGAGACACCGGCGAGCAAGAAAGCGTCGCGCATTTTATCCTTTACCCTTTGTTTTCGTCCGGCCTGGTTTGGCATTTTTTTCGATAAATTCAATAATTTTACCTGCCACATCAATGCCTGTTGCTTTTTCAATGCCCTCCAGCCCCGGCGAAGAATTGACCTCCATGACCACAGGGCCCCGGCTTGAGCGTAGCAAATCAACACCGCAAATATTCAACCCCATTGCCTTTGCTGAACGCACGGCAGTTTGGCGTTCTTCAGGCGAAATTTTAATCGATTTGGCAGATCCGCCTCTGTGCAGATTTGACCGAAACTCGCCTTCGGCACCTTTGCGCAACATCGCGGCAACAACTTTATCACCGACAACGAGACATCGGACATCTTCGCCGCCTGCTTCTTTGATGAACTCCTGTACGAGGATATTGCTGCCCACACCACCAAAGGCTTCAATGATGCTTTCCGCCGCACGGTCAGTTTCGCTCAGCATAACTCCAATACCTTGCGTGCCCTCGATCAGTTTAATCACAACGGGTGCCCCACCCAATCGCTCTAAAATCTCGGATGGATTACTTGCCTTGTGAGCAAAGATTGTCCGGGGCAGACCAATGCCGCGTTTGCTCAGAAGCTGCAGACTTCTCAATTTATCGCGCGACCGTGTGATCGCCACTGACTCGTTTACCGGATAGGCACCCGCGACCTCGAATTGGCGCAATACCGCCGTTCCGTAGAATGTCACGGACGCCCCAATTCTTGGGATAACCGCATCATACGTCGGGAGAGCTTTTCCTTTGTAAGCTATGATTGGCTCACCTGAGGCCACATCGATGAGGCAGCGCAAATGGTCGATCACATCCATGGTATGCCCGCGTGCTTGGGCGGCTTCTACCAGCCGTGTGTGAGAGTAAAGTTTTGCATTTCTACAGAGTAGAGCGAGTTTCATAATTTGTTCCTTTTTCCAACCCTATCATTCCTAATAAGACAAGTCGCAATCCAATTAAATTTATCAAATTTGCTTCGAATTATAGATTGGCAGGCTGAGCCATTCCGGTACATCGGCGGCATTTCGTTATCTTTAAATTACAGATCAGTTAGTCGTCGTAATAAGCTCGCTTGAGCGTTTGCCGCTTTTGCTTGCCTTTAGGTTTTTGCCCACGCGGGGCTTGATACAGGTCGAATGCAAAACTTTGCATATCTTCGTAATCGCCACTGAATGCAGCTAACATATCTTTAGATTTTCGGTGACGTTTGGACATAATTGCCTCCTAAAAACGCCGCGAACCTTTCGGCCCCTCAAAAGCCAAAAAATTTCTGGCTCAAAGTCTCCTTTATTCCCATATTTACTCGTTTGAAAGCAAAAAAATCGTGTTTTTGACTTTTTTTTCGGGCTTAATTCACGGGTTAATTGGCGGTAATGGAGTGCGGTTCGGGCATTCCGCGCATGTCCGCCATGCCTGACCATTGAATGGCTTGCGCCGTTCGGCTATTTTTTCCAGGTCATAGAAAATCAATAGACGTGTGTGTCCGTCTTTTTTAGACAAATTCATGATTTTTTAAACGGCGCTTAGCCTTCCGCGTTTTGGCGGCAAACGCGTAGGACTTCTTCGGCACTGGCGGTGCCGTCGCAGACGTGACGGGCGCCGCTTTGCAGCAATGTGTCGGACTTTTTAAACGCGTGCTTGGCCATATCCTGTTCGCGGGCACCGTCATGGATCATGGTGCGCAAATGGTCATCCATCACCACCATTTCATACAGGCCGATCCGGCCGTCAAAACCGATATGATTGCACTCTTCACAGCCAACGGCTTTGAAAAACGTCTTGCCATTGTTCTTGAGGCCGAGCGCCGCCAATTCCGCCGTGTCCGGCTTAAAGGGTGTTTTACAATGGCTGCACAGGCGCCGCACAAGTCTCTGGGCAACAACGGCCGTGACGGTTGAGGCCAGCAGGAATTTCTCAACCCCCATATCGCGCATGCGCGTGATCGCTGCAACGGCTGAGTTGGTATGTACCGTGGACAGCACCAAATGGCCCGTCAAACTGGCCTGGACAGCGATTTCGGCGGTTTCCGGGTCTCTGATCTCTCCGACCATCACCACATCAGGGTCTTGTCTCAAGATCGCGCGCAGGCCGGCAGCGAAAGTCATGCCGACCTTATTGTTGACCTGGGTTTGCCCGATGCCGTCGAGCGCGTACTCGATCGGATCCTCGACGGTCAGGATATTGCGCGAGGTTTCGTTAAGCGTGGTGAGACCGGCATACAGGGTCGTGGTTTTACCAGAGCCGGTCGGGCCGGTAACAAGGATGATCCCGTTCGGCGCGGCCAACGCCTTGGTAAACTCTTTGGTCATTTTCGGCGTCATACCGAGCTCTGTGACCGACAAAAGCGCTTGTTCTTTATTGAGCAACCGCATCACCACCCGCTCGCCATAACGGGACGGTAAAGTGGACACCCGGACATCTAAGGCCTGCGCCCCCAGATTCAGCGAGAACCGACCATCCTGCGGGATGCGTTTTTTGGCGATATCCAAGCGCGCCATAACCTTGATACGCGATACCAATACGGATGATAAATGGGCCGACAAGGCCAGCATTTCCCGCAAGGTGCCGTCGATACGAAAGCGAACCGAGAGACGGCTTTCATGCGGTTCAATATGTATATCTGAAGCCCGCAATCGCACAGCTTCCTGGATCAATCCATTGATCAAGCGCACCACCGGCGCATCATCATCACTGTCGAGCAGATCCTCGGTTTGCGGAATATCTTCCACCAATGAATACAGGCTGCCCTGCTGATCCATGGCATCGGCCGCCGAACGCTCAATCCCATTGCTGGCATAAGCTTCCGATAAGGATTTATCGAATTCCGCATGGCTTAAACTGGTCAGGGCGAGCGGAACACCAAGAACCCGCCGCGCTTCTAAAATAGCATCTCGTGTGACACCTGGACGGACGCCGACTTTTGCCGTGTCCGCGACATCACCGAGCAAAACAATGCCCCATTGCTTGGCAAAGCCATATCCAAGATTTTTGGCCGGGATATAATCTTCAATATCGGGCTCAAGTTCAGCGTCAGCCATTCGATCTACTCATAGGTTCGGGGCTGATTGTCTGGTACATAGACCGGTGCGGGCGGAACTGTGTTGGTTCCGTTGTAAAGTGTATTTTCCAGGGCATTGTCAATGGCCAAGGGCCCCTCGCCGTTTCTGCGGTATTCTTCCATACGGACGAGATCAAGCTTTTGCTGGGTCACCGGCGCCGCGTCTTGCGCGCTGCGCAAAATGGTTGGACGGATAAACACCATCAAATTGGTGCGAGTACGGGTGTCGCTGGTGCTTTTGAACAAATTACCAACGATAGGGATATCGCCAAGAACGGGCACTTTTGTGTCGATCAATTCTTCGTCGTCTTCAATTAATCCCCCAAGGACAATCATTTCGCCGTCATCGGCAAGAACGGTTGTAGTGATTTCCCGTTTGTTGGTTACCAGATCTGTCGCAATCGCCGACGCTGCCGGTGCAATGCTGGAGACTTCCTGCACAATCTCCAAACGAACGACATCACCTTCTGTGATTTGCGGCAAGACTTCCAGGCGGATACCGACTTCCTCACGGGTAATCGTTCTAAATGGATTTGAATTATTGTTCCCCAGCGTTTCACCGCTGGAAAAAGGCACTTCCTGACCCACCAAAAAGATCGCCGGCACATTGTCCATTGTCGTGACGAATGGTGTCGATAGCACATTGGAGTCTGTATCGCTTTGCACGGCGTTTAAGACGGCACCAAACAGGCCGTCATTACCAATTCCGACAGTGCCAATCGTACCCCCCTGGGCACCAAGGAGCGTTTGGAGTGCGGCCTCGCCTAACCCTTCGTTGCCATTGGCGTTGTCGGTGGCAATCGCGCCCGCAAGAGTGAGCAGGTTCGGTGCGGCTCTTGAATAGTTCGTGGACACAAATGGCAGGCTACTGTCTTCATTGCCCGCGAGTAAGAACTGGACGCCAAGATCTTTGGCCGCTGTATCCGAAATTTCGACAATAATGGCTTCCACGAGGACTTGGGCCCGTCTGACATCGAGCCTGCGCACAACGGACTCGAGGGACTGTTGAATTGACGGATCTGCGCTGATAATCAGCGTATTGCTGCCGGGCTCATATGCAACGCTTGGCGCTGGGCCCGTTGCGACTTCCTGATTAAACGCCGGTAGCAGCTTTTCCAAAATCGTGACCAGCTCTTCGCCGTCTGCATGCCGCAAAGGGATAACGCTGATCTGACCGCGCGGAATTGATCCTGCCTGGTCCATGGCGACAATCATTTCTTTCAACTGCGCAATATCAGCCGGGTCACCGCGCAAAACCAGGGAATTGGTCGCTTCCATGGCGACGGCCTTTACGGTTTCGCCAACAACGATGTTGTTGCGGACTTGCGGGGCCCCTGTCCCCATCAAGGCGGTGACTGCATCTTTGGCATCAGCGGCACTGATGTGTTGCAAAGGAATGGTTTCAATCGCCGCCGTATTGACGTCCATGGCTTCGATAATGGCGCGGGCTTTTTTCAAATTCTCCGGATAATCTGTCACAACCAGTACTTTGCCGTTGGGAACGGAGGTCAGCCGGCCTTGAGAATGCAGGATCGGTTTGATCAATTGGGCGGCGTTTGAGGCACTGCCATGCGTCATTTTCAGGACCACGGTCGACAGGGCCCCGGGATAGCCGGTATTCTTGGCAAGAGGCGCGTCCTGTGCAGCCCCCTGGATCAAGGTGATACGGTAGGCCCCGTTCGATGTCGGGATGGCCGTAAACCCGCGTACGCGCAGGACATCTTGAAACACTTGAAAGACTTCAGATTTTGAAAGTTTGGCTTGCGAGAAAACCGAGACCGTGCCCGACACGCGCGGGTCGATAATGAATGTTTTCCCCGTCAGGACGGACGTGTCTTCGATAAAGGCGCGAATATCAACATCGCTATGGTTGATGGTATGCTGTGCAGCGGCGCGTGTGCCGCCCATAACCAGGACGAGCCCGAACAAGGTTATGATCAAGGCCTTAAGCACTGAAAATTGACTTAATCTGATCATTTCAAATTTACCTCAATGGTCATGGGAACATCGTCGCGAATGATCTGAATATTCGCGTAACGGGCAAGTTTCAAGTTTTTATAAAGGGCCGGAAGATTGACTTGCTGCTGAGCGAGGCTCTCTCCATTGATTGCGGTAATGATATCGCCTGCTTCAAAACCGTAGCGATCCAATTTATCTTTCGCCGATCGTTGGGGGCGAACTTGATAGCCCAGTACCGTTTTATTTTCACGATACGGGTAAATCCGCACATCTTTGAGCATCTGAGCCGCGGAATAGGAAAGCGTTTCGAGCGCGATCGTCGATCCTTTTGACAAGTCCTCTTCGGTCCTGCCCTGCCGCGATAACCGCTCCGCTTTTCCGTTCCGGTTCAGGATCACAAAATCAATGTCGACTTTATCCAAAGTCACGCCGGGGATAATCGTTTCACCAACGATATACGGGCGTTGCTTCCCATCCGGCGTTTCGATCACCGCACTGGAGCTTTTTCCATCCACATCAGCGCGCATGCCAAAAACTTTCAAATCAAGCGTGGTTTCCGGTGCGGAGTCGGTCTGAACAATGAGGATTTCCGGGCTGTCGCGGTGAAACGGATCAAATTGCGAAACGATGGACCGATCGACCTTTGCTTGCGCTCCCGCAACCGGCACGACGTTGATTGTTGTTGGTGCAATCACTTGTCCGCTGCCGGGCTGGACAAAGACCTGGATCAATTTGAAAAGCAAAAACACCAGAACAGCAGCACAGATGATTTCCGCAAGCAAAATCAATTGCTTCACGCCCAAACCCTGACCATTGTTTGATTTCAGAATATCCAGTGCCATTGTCCTATTCTTTAAATAAGCGTCTATTCATAAACAGTTAAAGTGTAAACACGAGTCTATAGCTAGGGTTTATATCAGTTTATTGACAATGTTTTAGATTTGCAGGTTATTTAATGCCCATGATCGCTTTGGTTTCGAGATATTCATCAAATCCTTCCGAACCCCACTCCCGACCATTGCCCGACTGTTTATAGCCGCCAAACGGTGCATTGATGTCGGTCGACGCCCCATTGACGTGCACCATGCCGGTGCGGAGTTGGCTGGCCACTTCGCTGATTTTTTGCGCATCAGCACCTGAAATATAGCTGGAAAGGCCATACACTGTGTCATTAGCAATCTGGATGGCTTCCGCTTCATTTTCATACGGTAGAATGCACAGGACCGGCCCGAAGATCTCCTCGCGGGCAATATCCATGTCATTTGATACATTAGCAAAGACGGTTGGGCGCACATAATAGCCTTTGGAAAGATTATCAGGACGCCCCGGTCCACCGGCCGCCAAAGTGGCCTTTTCCTTGATCCCGCGCTCGATCAATCCCTGAATACGGTCATATTGGGTTTTAGATACAACCGGACCCATGGCCATGCCGTCAGACGTCGGGGCGTCGACGGTAATCGCGTTGGCGGCTGCACTGGCGGCAGCAATCGCTTCACCCATGCGATGCGCGGGCACGAGCATGCGGCTCGGGGCATTACAGTTTTGACCGGAATTCATGGTCATGTCCTGCATGCCTTTGGCAACGGCCTTGGCAAACGCGTCTTTGTCCAGATCACCGAGGATAATGTTGGGCGATTTGCCGCCAAGCTCTTGGGCAACCCGTTTTACCGTTGGTGCAGCGGCTTGAGCCACCGCGATCCCGGCTCTCGTTGACCCGGTAAACGAAACCATATCCACGTCTTTGTGCGACGCGATCGCCGCACCGACATTCGGCCCATCGCCGTGCACCATATTGACGACACCTGCCGGGACGCCGGCCTCATCCAGAACTTCCATCAAAATATCTGCTGACAAGGGCGAAATTTCCGAAGGTTTCCAAACGACGGTACATCCCGTCGCCAAGGCCGGGGCCAATTTGCAGGCAATCTGGTTCATCGGCCAATTCCAGGGCGTAATGAAACCGCAGACGCCGATGGGCTCTTTTTTGATTTGGGTGCCGCCCCGCACTTCTTCAAACTCGTAATTCTCTAGCGTTTTATGTGCGGTCGCGAGATGCCCGAGGCCGGCACCGGCATGGGCTCTGCCCGACAGCCATTTCGGCGCGCCCATCTCGGTGGTCATGGCTTCAGCAATATCCGGCATGCGTTTTTTATAAACGTCGATCACCTTGCTAAGCAGTTCGAGCCTTTCCTCGCGGCTTGTTTGTGAAAACGACGGAAATGCGGATTTTGCGGCCGCCACGGCGGCGTCAACATCCGAAGACGTGCCCATCGAGAGTTTCGCACAAGATTGCTCTGTTGCGGGATTGACGACATCGGTCGTCTGGCGTCCTTCGGCCGACACCCATTTTCCGTCTATATAAAACCGATTTAAATCTTGCATAATACGCTCCAATTATACTGGCCCTCTAGCCTACAGCGCGCGACAATATTCGCAAGGTTACTGGTCATGAATTTTGTGCTTGGCGATGAAAGGTGAGAAACTTCGGGTTAATGCCGCGATTATCCTCAAAGCTGACGTCAGCGAGTGGCTTTCAGTAAGCTAGTTTTGAATAAGGTTACACCCCTCTAGCGAGGCCTGACTTTACTTGCCTAACGGGAATTGAACTTTCAATTGACGCTACACCTTTTACTTTGGTCAATTTACTCGTGAGAAAATACTCAAATTCTTTTAAGTCTGCTACGGCGATGCGCATTAAGTAATCACGGTTTCCTGTCATCAGCCAACAATCAACAACTTCGGGAAATAATAGAATAGCACTTTCAAATGACTTCAATGTGCCATCGATTTGTTTATCTAATTGTATGGAAACAAAAATAGAAAACCCATAACCAATCTTACTTTCATCTATCAAAGCATGATAGCCGCAAACAACGCCCTCATTTTCAAGCTTTTTAAGACGTCTTCCGCAAGGGGTTGCACTCAGGCCGACGCTTTCACTTAAATCCAGTGTTGAAATTCGGCCATTAGATTGGATCGTCCGTAGAATAGATTTATCTATTTCATCCAAATTAGTCATATTCACTACTTTTTTATAAGATCTTGAAGTTATAGTCTAATTATATGACGGTATGTGTTGTCCTTTGCAAGGTAACTCGGTCGAATTCATCATATATCCCTCACAATTACATCCGGAATGTGAGGCACCATGTCTGTTGATCGTTTATCGCAACTCAAAGAAATCGAAAGCCGCATATTATGGCTGGCCGCGTGGACCATCCATAACGCAAACCACTTGAGAGAGAAAACTGATGAGGACGTAAAAGTAGGCGGTCATCAGGCGTCCTGCGCTTCGATGGCAACAATAATGACGGCGCTATATCTCAACGTATTAAAGCCCGAAGATCGCGTAGCTGTTAAACCTCATGCCTCTCCTATTTTTCATGCTATTCAATATCTTGCGGGTCAACAAACCCAAGAAAAGTTAGAAAATTTCAGAGGCTTTGGCGGCGCGCAAAGTTACCCTTCACGCACGAAAGATATCGACGATGTTGACTTTTCAACGGGGTCTGTTGGTTTGGGAGTCGCTCAAACATTATTCTCATCACTCGTTCAAGACTATGTCACCCATCATAATTGGATGGGCGGACGCGAAGAAGGACGCATGGTCGCTTTGATTGGCGATGCAGAGATGGATGAGGGGAATATATATGAAGCCCTCTTTGAAGGCTGGAAACATGATCTTCGTAATTGTTGGTGGATTGTCGATTACAACCGTCAATCCTTAGACGCGGTCGTACATGAAGGCCTGTTCCAAAAGTTTGAAGATATGTTTCGTAACTTCGGCTGGGATGTCGTGACCCTGCGGCATGGTCAATTGCAAGAAACCATTTTCGCTAAGCCCGGGGGGGAGCACTTGCGGGACTGGATTGAAGAATGCCCCAACCAACTCTATTGCGCCCTTACTTTCCAAGGGGCTTCGAGTTGGCGTGAACGTCTCAAAAAAGACCTTGCTGAACATCCAGCTACCCTTGCTCTTATCGAACAGCTTAACGACGAAGCGTTAGAAGAGCTTATGGGGAACCTCGGCGGTCATGATTTATCCTCACTGACCGAAGCCTTTGAAGCGGCCAAGACACATGATCGCCCTACATTATTTATCTGCTATACAATCAAAGGGCATAATCTGCCATTGGCGGGCCATAAGGACAATCACGCGGGGCTTATGACATCAAACCAAATGGAGTCATTTCGAGCGGGGATGAATGTTCGCCAAGGTCATGAGTGGGACAAATGGGAAGGCACGCAGACACCGCCGGATGTATTGCAGAAATATATTGATACTTCGAATTTTTTCGCCGGGGGCATGCGAGGCCTATCTGCTCCTAAAATAGATGTACCTGATAGTTTTCCTACCCCCGGTAAAAGCGGGAAGCCGATATCCACTCAAATGGGCTTTGGGCAAATCATCAATGATATCGGCAAGGAAAACTCTACCCTCGCCGACCGTATCGTAACCACATCTCCGGATGTGACTGTCTCAACAAATTTAGGAGGGTGGGTGAACCGCCGCGGCTTGTTTGCCAGAACGCCTGTTGATGATACTTTTCGCGATGAGAAAGTCCCCTCGACATTCAAATGGGCGTCTTCTCCAAAAGGCCAACATCTTGAATTGGGTATCGCGGAAGCCAATCTATTTATCCTGCTATCTGCCCTCGGCCTTTCGCATTCCATTAATGGTGAACGCATTCTACCCATTGGCACAGTCTATGACCCCTTCATCTACCGCGCGGCAGATCAAATGAATTATGCGTGCTACCAGGATGCACGGTTCATGTTGGTCGCGACACCATCAGGTGTAACGCTCGCCCCTGAAGGCGGGGCGCATCAGTCTATAGGCACGCCGTTAATTGGGATGGCGCAAGACCGCATGGCTTATTTTGAACCTGCTTTTGTCGACGAACTTGCTGTGATTATGCAATTCGGTTTTGACTTTATGCAGTGCGATAGCCGCGTGCATGAAAGCGCGGAGAACTGCCTGAATGATGAAACGGGCGGCTCTATATATTTGCGGCTCTCTACCCGCCCAATAGAACAAATATCTCGTAAAATGACCCCCGAATTGCAAAGTGATATTATCAATGGGGGGTATTGGTTGCGCCGACCCGGCCCAAATGCGCGCGCTGTGATCGCTTATACAGGCGCGCTAGCCCCGGAAGCTATCAAGAGCGTGGGACTCATGGGCGAAGATATACGTGATATTGGCCTTCTGGCAATCACATCAGCCGATCGACTCTCTGCAGGCTGGTCTGCCGCTCAGAAACGCCGTCAAAATGGCGACTATCAAGCTCTAAGTCACATCGAACGCCTCTTCTCAGATCTGCCGCAAGGCGCTCCTTTAGTCACGGTGTGTGACGCCTATCCCACAACCTTGTCTTGGCTAGGGTCTGTGATGGGGAACAAAACGCGCGCGCTTGGTGTTGAGCGGTTTGGACAGACCGGAACCATATCTGAACTTTACCGGTATTATGGTATCGATGCGCAAGGCATTATCAAAGCCGTGGAAGAAATCGCCCCCGGTCACCCTGTTCGATTGGCTAATTACGGTTAGGTCTGATAGATTATAAACTCGATATCAGCGGATTACTTTGAGCGTTTCAGGACGCTCGCCTAAGGTCCGGTTTGCCCCCAATCCCGTCTAAAGCTCACCCCTGATCAGCTTCATGATCCCCGAAAAGTCGAGATCGTCTTTGTTGGCGGTTTCCAGTTTTGTGTAGAGCTCTTCCGCATGCGCACCCAATGGTGTGGAAGCATCAGCTGCCCCCGCCGCTTGTTGTGCGAGCCGTAAATCCTTGAGCATCATCGCAGCACTAAATCCGGGTTTATAGTCGCGGTTTGACGGTGCCGAAGAAACGGGTCCGGGCGCCGGACAATAACTGGTCATTGACCAGTTCTGGCCCGATGCGGTTGACGAAATATCGAAGAAGGTTTGCGCATCCAGACCGAGCTTTTCCGCCAATGCAAAGGCTTCGCAGGTGCCGATCATGGAAATGCCGAGCAGCATATTGTTGCAGACCTTGGCCACCTGCCCGTTGCCGGCTTCGCCGGCGTGGAAAATGTTTTTCCCCATAGCTTCCAGATATATTGAGGCTTTGGCAAAAGCCGATTTGGAGCCGCCCACCATAAAGGTCAATGTCCCCGCAGCCGCAGCTGCCACGCCGCCGGAAACCGGCGCATCAACCATGTTTAAGCCTTTGGCTTCGGCTGCTTCGATCACTTCGCGGGCGCTATCTACATCAATGGTTGAGCTATCAATCAGTAATGCGCCGTCCTGAACATTCTCAATAATGCCGTCCGCGCCAAAATAGATCGATTTGACGTGCTTCCCGGCAGGTAACATGGTCACAACAACGTCGGCACCATCAAGGGCATGTTTGGTTGAAGACGTAGCTATACACCCGGCTTTCTCGGCATGCTCGACAGCCTCCGAGGAGAGGTCATAGGCGCGAACCGTATGCCCGGCTTTGACCAGATTAGCGGCCATGCCGCTGCCCATATTTCCGAGACCAAAAAATGCGATCGTGCTCATCAGTGCACTCCTAATCTAAAAATTTGAGTGGTGTGGGGGTTGGCACAAAATGCCGACTGATCTCCATAGCGGTGACGCCGGATAGATCCTCCGCCGACCATTTCGGATTGCGGTCTTTGTCGATCAATTGTGCCCGTATTCCCTCGTAAAAATCCTGTGTATTCAAAAATCCAAGCGAGATGTCCAGTTCTTGCGACATGGCATCGCGGAAGCTAAGTTTGGCCCCGCGCCTGATCGCTTCAAACGTGACAGATAGCGCGACCGGAGATTTCTTGCGTAAATTTTCAGCTTGGGCCTGGGCCCATTCGCTGCCATCTGCATCAAGCGCGGTCAGGATGCCCCCTACACTACTCGCTGAAAAAGCATTAACGCTCTTCGGGATCGGGTCCGCGGCTGGTGGTCTTTGGACAAAGTCGGACATCACTTTGAGCACGGCCACGTCAGATCCATCAAGATCTGCCGCACCGAGCGCTTCGATCAGGGCTTCATGTTGATCACTGGGCACGAAACTATTGGCGATCCCCGCTTCACACACCTGGCGCATTTTCATGCGTGCACCTGTCAGTCCGAGCCATTGGCCGACGGCCATACCTAATCGCGGAAGAAAAAATGTACCACCCACATCCGGAAAATATCCGATGCCCGTTTCCGGCATGGCAAACATGGTCGAGTTCCCAGCCACCCGGTGACGCCCGTGCACAGAAAGCCCGACCCCGCCGCCCATAACGATGCCGTCAATCAAGGTAATATAGGGTTTCTTATATCTGTAGATCAGATCATTGAGCGCGTACTCGTTACGCCAGAAGGTTTCCGCACGTTTGTCGCCGGCCTTGCCGCTATCATGCAGCAATATGACGTCGCCGCCGGCACAAAAGGCACGGTCACCGCTGCCATCAACCAAGACGGCTCCGATGTTGGGGTCGTTTTCCCACGCCACCATTAACCGGGTGATCTCGTCACACATGGCCTGGGTGAGCGCATTGAGTGCCTTCGGACGGTTGAGGGTGATATGGCCTAGATTGCCTACGACCCGGGATTTGATTTCGTTTGTCATTGTCGCGTCAAACTCCTTGAAATGATCACACGCATAATTTCATTTGTGCCTTCGAGTATTTGGTGCACGCGAAGATCGCGAACGATTTGCTCCACCCCGTATTCGGATAGATAGCCGTAGCCGCCATGCATCTGCAAAGCCTGATTGGCGATTTCACTCGCCGAGTCCGTGGCGTAGCGTTTGGCCATAGCGCAGGCGACACCGGCATTGGGCGCTTTATTGTCGAGCATATTGGCGGCCCGGTAGATCATCAGACGCGACGCCTCCAGATCAGTTGCCATGTCTGACAATTTGAACTGGGTGTTTTGAAAGTCAGCAATTGCTTTGCCAAATTGCTTGCGTTCTTTGGTATAGGAAAGCGCCGCGTCGAGCGCCTTTTGAGCACCGCCCAGTGAACAACAGCCAATATTGATCCGGCCCCCATCGAGACCTGCCATGGCGAATTTAAATCCGTCACCTTCGGCCCCGACCCGGTTCGCGGCTGGGATACGGCAATTTTCAAAGATCACCTGCGCTGTCGGTTGGGCGTTCCAGCCCATCTTCTTTTCATTGGCGCCGAAGGAAAGCCCCGGCGTGCCCTTTTCCACGACGAATGTGGATATGCCGCGCGCGCCGTCATCCGATGTCCGCGCCATAATCACGTAAATATCCGACCACCCGGCACCAGAGATAAAGGTTTTGGTGCCATTGAGCACATAATCGTCGCCTTCTTTGGTCGCCTTGGTGCTGAGGCTGGCCGCATCGGATCCGGCGCCCGGCTCGGTCAGGCAATAACTGGCGATATATTCCGCAGATGTGAGTTTGGGCACATAGCGCGCACGTAAGTCTTCACTGCCATAGCGGTCAATCATCCAGGTCGCCATATTGTGGATGGTGATCATGGCCGTGTGGGAAATATCACCCCGGGCCAATTGCTCAAAAACCAAAGCGCTATCGAGGCGCGACAAGGCCGTGCCGCCGTGCTCCTCTTGCATATAGATGCCCATAAACCCCAGCCCGGCGGCTTTCTCGAACACGCCCCGGTCCAGCACTTTTTCCTCATCCCATTTCTGGGAATGCGGCGCCAGTTCACCGTCGGCAAACTGCCGCGCCATATCCTGTATCAGGGTTTGCTCTTCTGTGAGTTGAAAATCCATTCTTACCTTCTTCTCAAAACACTGTCGTTTATCGATGTTATCTTTTCGAAGTATCCCACTTCATTCGCCGGTTCAACAATATTGAATTGATAAGCCGTCAACACCCGTTGCAATTTCGGATTTGGAGTTTTGCAGTTTAACGCGTGTACCTGCCAGACAATACGAAGTAGATTATGATGCCGCGCCATTCTTTCGATCACTCGCAGCAATTCCACTAAAATGCCATCTCCACCACCCTCCACAACACTAATTTGCGCTTCCAAAACAGATTTTGAAATTCCGAATTGAGCTAAAACTCTTGCTTTTCCAACAGCAAAAACAATCGGGTCATCTCTACAAATCCAAGCTTCGACTTCATCCCATGAAAGTTTGAGGAGCTCGTTCGAGGCGAGCCCATCAAATGTTAACTCTTCTGAATCAAGCAATTCTTAAAACGTCGGAATGATAAACGCGCTGTCATCGGTTTCGCCTTCCGGCCATCTTTGGGTGACCGTCTTGGTTTTTGTGTAGAAACGTAAGCCTTCCATGCCGTATTGATTGATATCGCCAAAGGCCGAGCGCTTCCACCCCCCAAAACTGTGATAGGCAACGGGCACAGGGATCGGCACATTGATACCAACCATGCCGACTTCGACCCGATCCGCGAATTCACGCGCTGCACGCCCGTTTTGGGTGAAAATCGCCACGCCATTTCCGTATTGATGCGCGGACGGCAGTTTGACGGCTTCTTCAAATGTGTCGGCGCGAACAATCTGCAAAACCGGCCCGAAAATCTCTTCATGATAGGTTTTCATATTTGGCTTCACATGATCGAGCAAAGTCGGCCCGATAAAAAACCCATCTTCAAATCCTTGCAGGGTGAAATTGCGTCCATCGACAACCAGTTCGCTACCCTCTTCCACGGCCAGATCAATATAGCCTTCCACCTTCTCTTTGTGTGCCGCCGTGACAACCGGTCCATAGTCGGCATCCGGATCGGTCGACGTTCCCACGCGCAGGCTTTCAATGGCCGGCAACATTTTCTCCAGGAATTTCTCAGCGGTGCCTTCTCCAACCGGAACAACCACCGGCAAAGCCATGCAGCGCTCGCCGGCCGAGCCATAGGCGGCGCCGAGAATATCTTTGACGGCCTGGTCCATATTGGCGTCCGGCATGATGATGCCATGGTTTTTCGCCCCGCCCATACACTGGGCGCGTTTGCCGTGTTTCGTGGCTTCGCTATAGACGTAATGGGCAATATCGGATGAGCCGACAAAGCTGACCGCTTTGATCACCGGGTGTTGCAAAATCGCATCGACGATTTCTTTATCGCCATTCACAACATTCAGAAGGCCTTTCGGTCCGCCCGCTTCAACAAACAATTCTGCCAAGCGCATCGGCACGGACGGATCTTTTTCAGACGGTTTGATGATACAGGCATTGCCCGTGGCGATCGACATGCCGAACATCCAACACGGGATCATGGCCGGGAAATTAAACGGCGTGATACCAGCGACCACGCCCAGCGGTTTGCGCAGGGAATAAACATCGATTTCGGGTCCTGCCCCATAGGTGTGCTCACCTTTTTGGTTGTGGGGAATACCGCAGGCGAATTCGATCACATCAATGCCGCGCATAACGTCACCGCGACTGTCCGCAACCACCTTGCCATGCTCGGATGACAACAATTCAGCCAGTTCATCCATATGCGCTTCGACCAGTTGCTTATAGGCGAACATGACCCGCGCACGCTTTTGTGGATTGGTATTGGCCCAAACGATTTGGGCCTCTTCCGCGGATGCGACCGCTTCGTCCAGTTCGGATGGCGTCCCGAGGCTGACCTTTGCCTGTACTTGACCGGTGTTTGGATTGAAAATGTCCGCCGTCCTTTTAGACTTACTTGTTACATTCTCGCCGTCAATGAAATGTCCAATCGTTCGCATAATTTCCTCTTTTGCTTTTGTCATCACAGTACTCCTGCGACCCGCGCTGTAAAGTTTGAACTGTGTCTATCATATATGTGAATTTACCCAAGTCATTGATGTTAAATAAATGCAATATTTGAGCAATATCATTGTGTAATGCCACGACCTGCTTTAGGTTTTTCCCAGTCAATATGGAAACAACGGGGAGTAAGATGAAAATTAAAACAATAATTCTGTTAGGTGCGGCGATTGGATTTGCCGGATGCAGTCAATCAAGTACAGAAACTGTCAAGGAAACAGCGACCGACACAGAGGTCGTCAAAGTTGAAAAAGTTATAAAGTCAGGATTTAAAAAGGAAGCCCTCGCCACTATTCTCGCGGGACACCCAGACGATATGAAAGCCCGTTATCAATACCGTCATCCGCAGGAAACACTTGCATTTTTTGGCATTGAACCGGGATCGACAATTGCCGAAGCCTTACCGGGCGGTGGCTGGTATACCAAAACCCTGCTGCCTTATCTCGGCAATGATGGAACACTTATCGGTGTCGATTATTCACTGCGCATGTGGCCTGAATTCGGTGGGTTTGCCACGGAAGAATTCGTCGAAAAGAAGAAAACCTGGCCCGCGACATGGACCGAAGGCGCCATGGAATGGCGCGGCGGTTCGAGCGCCGATATCAAAGCCTTTGCCTTTGAAAATCGAGATACCAGCCTCGACGGCACTGTCGATGCGGTTCTTTTCATCCGGGCCTTGCATAATCTGGCACGGTTTGAAGATGAAGGCCAATATCTCACCAAGGCGCTCGCAGACACGCATGCCCTGCTCAAGCCAGGCGGCATAGTCGGCGTCGTTCAGCACCGCGGCCCTGAAAGCAATACCAACGAATGGGCGGACGGCAATAACGGTTATCTCAAGCAAAGCGCTGTGATTGCCTTTATGGACAAGGCCGGGTTTGATCTGGTTGATAAATCTGAAATCAATGCCAATCCAAATGACAAGCCAAGCAATGAAGACGTTGTCTGGCGTCTTCCCCCGACATTGGGCACAAGTAAAGACAATCCGGAGCTCAAAGCCAAGCTTGAAGCTGTCGGTGAATCCGACCGGATGACGCTGAAATTCGTAAAGCGGTAAGGCCTATCTAAGATGTTTTTCCAGGCGGGGCAGAAAACGCCCCGCTATGGATCCTGACGGGATTTCACCGGTCTTGATCATGCCCATTTTCTCATAGAACGCTTGCGCTTCAGGATCGGAATCGACTTCAATGAGTGAAGCACCCGCTTCCCTACACCTTTGCTCACACTTTTCAAACATTAGCCGCCCGATGCCGGCGCTTTTTATCTCCGGATCTATGAAGAGGGCTTCAAGGATGCAACGGGCATCTTCAAACCGTATATCGAGCATGCCAACGATGGCATGATCGCGTTCTGCGACCCAGATTTCCAGGGTTTCAAAATCGCCTTCGGAAACCGATAGCTCGTCCCGGCAGGCGTCCATAAATTCCGGGCTATAGCCGTTTGAGGCTTTTGAGCGCATTTTTAGATTGGTGATTGCTTTTGCTTCACCTTTTTGGACATAACGTATTGTAATTTCTTTGTTTTTCATATCGATTTAGCCGACAAACGGTTTGGCTTTTGCAAGATCACTATCTTTATCGACATGTCCGCCGCCGAGAAAATAATGTGTCAGGGCTGGATCGGGTTCATTGAAGACACGTTCAAAAATCCGTTCATAGCCCGAAGACCGTATGCGCCAATTCCCGTCGTCTCCTTTTTGGTAGGTATCTTGATATTCCGCAGCCCCGACCGTCACCTCATTGGCCTTGGCTAAATTCATGGCGTAATCCAGCAAACGCCACCTACCGTTCGCCGTTGTCGCGCTTGTCAAATCGATAAACGGCATATGGACGGTATGGCAGGAGACAAACTTGGGATTGAACGCTTGTTTCATGATTTTCAGAACTTCATCGCGTCCATTGGCGCGAAACCGGTATGTCCCGCCGACATAATCGACCTTGATATCTGGCGTCATAATGGACTCCAAAAGCGCCAGATCGCAGCGATCAATGCCATTGCAATAGCTATATTTGACGCATTTAATGGCTTCTATGTCTTCAAATGACATGGTGAGAATCCACTTTTAATTGGTTATTTCAAACGACGGCTTCGCAAAATGTCATAAATACGCTTGCGTTCCTTACGCAAAAGGGAGTTTTCGTCTTGCCAATTTTTCCACACCTTGCACCTATCTGTTGAACGGATATCGCCCTCGGATATCCAGCAATCATCCAATTTTGGAATAAATACATCTTTCCCATTATTCAGATAGTCTAACAAAGCGCGTATTGGCGGACTACAGTTACAAGTGCTTATGACATTGTTTTGTCCTGCAGTTGTTAGGAGCTGGGGTGTTCCTAATTGCAACTGAACTCCGCACGAAGCCCCATCTTCAGGAGCCGACCTGACCGTTAACTCCGAGTGGCTGTGAAGTCGCCCGTAGCCATCAATCACTTCAACTTTTGTAACCACGGGACCAGAATATTCTCTTTCACCATCGGATTTATACCCCTCCCATTTACTTTCTATAGGAATTGCCCAAAAGATTTTTGCGGTCTGCATATACTCGCTGACTGTGTAATTGTAATCACATCCACATGAACAAGCGACGGCAGTTATTATACTAAGTAAATATGTGAGTATTCCGTAGACTAAAAATCGGATCATTAAGCTTTATATCCTTGAAACTATTAAACTACAAGAAATGTGGAAGTGTTTCGAAGGGTCCTTTGGAGTGCCCAAAAGAATGCACTAAGGGTATGCATTTTTTGCGCATGTTGTTCATAAAAAAAGCCCCTCTTTGGAGGGGCTTTGACGGAACGGTATCTTCGATTAAAGGAGCGCACATAAAAGAATGCACTTAGAGTGTGCATTTTTTACGTGCTGTTACGCAAAAAGGGTCCCGAGAGGGACCCTTATTTGCTTTGGTTGCGGGGGTAGGATTTGAACCTACGACCTTCAGGTTATGAGCCTGACGAGCTACCGGGCTGCTCCACCCCGCGATAAATATGTTTTGTAGAAGGTCCCCAATCACTTAGAGAAACCTACGGCGCCCCTACCGGGGCCTTCTACGCTTAAAATCGATACACTGTATCGATTTTTTCAGCAAGCTGAACCAGCTTCGAAGCCTTCAGGCCTAAGAGCCTGACGAGCTACCGGGCTGCTCCACCCCGCGTCAATTCTGATAGTCATATAAGGCGTCTGTTCGCCAAATACAACAAAACGGAGCCTTGGCTCCGCATAATATGTGTTTTGTTTCGTAAGGAG
>JABDMW010000022.1 GCA_013001295.1 Hyphomonadaceae bacterium | reverse complement strand
CTCAAACGGATACAGCCATGTGGCGCTTTGTCCGCCAGCCCCATCGCGGTGACAGCCCGGCTGGCACCGACTTTGCCCGATGAGCAGGCTGTCCCCGTAGAAACGCTGATGCCGTCCAGGTCCAGCGCCATCATCAGTGTTTGTGACGCCGTATCCGGAACCGCGAAAAAGCTTGTATTGGGTATACGGTTTGAGCCCTCTCCGAAGATCACCAGATCAGGTTCCATTTCTTTTAGGCCGGCCTCAATCGCGTCGCGGATGTCACTCAGATGGTCCATACCCGCATCTGCGACTTTGGCAGCCGCGCCAAATCCGGCGATACCGGCGGCGTTGAGCGTCCCGGCGCGGCGGCGTTTTTCCTGTCCACCACCATGCAAAAGGCTGGTGAATGGCGCTTCCGGATCCACATAAAGGGCGCCGACGCCTTGCGGGCCACCAATTTTATGAGCGGACACGGCCAAATAATCGACGATAAAGGTCATTGGGACTTTGCCCATGGCCTGAACCGCATCAACAAGGATAATCCCGCCAGCAGCGTGTGAAAGCTCCGTGGCGCGCTCAATATCCTGAACGACGCCGGTTTCGCTATTGACCGCAACAATCGACACAAATGGCCGCTGATCGGCACTTAGACCCGATAACTGATCAGCAAGCCAATCAAGATCGACATAGCCGTCTGCCAAAGCTGGAATGGTACGAACATCACTTCCCGACGCTTCAGCGGCCAATATAGATGCTGGATGGTCGAGTGAGGACACATAGATCGGTGAACATCCAGCTACCACGGCACTATGAATTGCCGCGTTGATGGATTCTGTACCGCATCCGGTGAATATCACGTCCTGAGCGCACACGCCCATGGCCAACGCTACGGCCTCGCGACCATCCGCGACAAATTTATGTGCGGCACGACCATTACCGTGCGGCGCCGTCGGGTTTCCTCCCGTTTTCAAGGCCTCGTTCATCGCGGCTATGGTTTCCGGTCGAGCGGGTGAAGATGCATTGTGATCCAAATAAAGGCGGTCAGTCATTCGGCCACCTCCAGCTCAGGCTGATAGATCGGGAATTTTTGATCGAGCACGTCTTGAATACTGATGGCGCTGAAAAACCCTTCAATATGGTCTTCCATAGCCTGCCATAAATCGTGCGAAAGGCATTTGAGGCCCTTGCCCGTGCAACTTAATCCTGCCTCGAGGCCGCTACACCGTTTGGTTTGCACTTCTTCCTCAACGGCATGCATGACCGATCCCAACAGTATTTTGTCAACCGGTTGGGCCAAAACATAGCCACCATTCGCGCCTCGTACGCTGTCAACAATTCCCGATTTTCGTAGTTTTCCAAACAATTGCTCCAGAAATGACAAAGATATATCCTGACGCACCGAAATATCGCTCAGGCTGACAGCTGTATCGCCGCCATTGACAGCGATATCGGTGACAGCCATAACGGCATAACGGGCTTTAGCGGTTAATTTCATCGCATCTCGACATATTTGGCGTTTCTACTGTAATTTTTCTCGCTTTTTTGCGCAGTCTTTGTTAGAAGGCGCGCGCAACAGCATTTCACACGAGGATTTACGAATTCCGACTAAAATAGTCAAGTATTTTAGGGATCATAATTTCGTGATAATTTTAAAGGGTTTTCATGCCAGAAGTCATCTTTGCCGGTCCTGAAGGTCGACTGGAAGGTCGTTACCATCCGAGTGACGACGCCGCCGCACCTTGCGCCATTATTCTCTCACCTCACCCAAAAGCCGGTGGACATATGGATCACCGTATTCCGGTTGCTATGTATGAGAGCTACAAACGTCGTGGTTTTTCAGTTTTACGCTTTAATTTCAGAGGCGTAGGCCGATCTGTTGGCACATACGATAATGGGTCTGGTGAGCTGCAAGACGCCGCCTATGCGCTAGATTGGCTGCAAAGTTTCAACCAAAACGCTCCGTTCAGCTGGGTCAGCGGTTATTCATTCGGGGCCTGGATTGGCATGCAGCTTTTGATGCGCCGCCCCGAAATTGCCGGCTTTATCTCCATGTCTTTGCCAACCAACACATATGATCTCGCGTTTCTCGCGCCGTGTCCGGCGTCCGGATTGATCACCTACGGCAGTATGGACACGATTGTCCCGCCGGAAGAGGTTTTAAGAGCGGTCGAGAAGATTCGGACGCAAAAAGGTACGATGATCCATACAAAACTGGTTGAAGGCGCTGATCATTTTTATACGGATCATTTCCTCGATATTGCTCTCGAAGACATCGAACAATATCTCGACGAGACTTTGGATCCGCAATATTGCCCACCGCGGACGCCGGATTTAATCGGATTTGAAGAGTAAACTCCCTACTTCGTATCAGCCAAACGGCCGCCTTCACATGGTCTCTCGACCCCAGTCGTCTCTGGATAGGAGATTGGCAATTGCTTTGCCGTTCGTACAGCAAGGTAGGCGAAGGCTTGGGCCTCAATATCATCGCCTTGCCACCCGATCTCTTCGGCTGTTTTAATCTGACTTATCCTTTGCTCTCGTAACGCTGCCAACATTGCCGGGTTATGCCTACCGCCGCCGCAGACGATGATTTGATCGATTGAACGCCTGGCATTAGCCAGAGTGTGTTTGATCGATATCGCTGTAAATGCAACCAGGGTTGCGGCACCGTTTTCAACTGACACTCCAGATAGATCGCCAAGCACATCGAAATCCCAGCGATCCGCCGATTTTGGCGCAGACTTGCGAAAGAAATCACGCCGCAGCCATTTATCAACCAACTTAAAATCCGGAGTCCCTGTCAGGGAAATGCGACCGTCTTTGTCAAAACTGCCAGAACTATTTTGAGAGATCCAAGTATCAAGTGGACCATTGCCCGGTCCGCAGTCTGTAGCAAAAATCCCACCTGTCTCAGTAACGATTGTAATGTTAGAGACGCCACCAATGTTCAAAATACCGGTTGTGCCGCCGTGAACAGCCTTATCGACAAGCGCTTTGTGAAAGACCGGCGCCAAGGGCGCGCCCTGCCCGCCATGCCTCATATCATTGGTTCGAAAATCGAATACCGTTGCGATACCTGTTGCACGCGCGATCTCGTCGCCATTGCCAAGCTGAAGCGTTTGACCGTTACGAGCAGTCTCTGGCGGTCGGTGCAAGATGGTTTGACCGTGATATCCGATCAGGTCGATGTCCGTTGGGCTGAGTGCATTATTTTCCAAAAAAGTACTCACAGCCTCGATATGGGCGCGATCGACAACCGCTTGGGCTTGCGCAAAAATATTAGGAGGTGGGCCACTAAAGTTCCACTTCAGCGCTGCTTTTGTCGAGTTCTCAATAATTAGCCTTTCCTCGGCGGAGTATGGTCTGAAAAAACTTGGACCGAACCCCTCAATAGAATGGCCGTCCGTATCTATTGCTGCGACATCAATGCCGTCCAATGAGGTTCCACTCATCAACCCAATAGCTTTTACGGATTTTAGCGTCATGTTTTTCTTTCACTCACGACGTCGCTTTGTTAGAAGCGCTCAACATTATCTAAGGTCATCTTATGGCAAATTACAAATCAGAACTTATGAAAACCCTTACAGAACGCGGGTTTTTATACCAGTGCACCGATGAAGATGCGTTAGATGCGCTGGCGGCAAAGGAATCAGTTGTCGGATATATCGGCTTTGACTGTACAGCGCCAAGCTTGCATGTGGGAAGTCTGGTCCAAATTATGATGTTGCGGATTTTGCAAAAATCTGGTGGCCGTCCTATCGTTTTGATCGGTGGCGGTACGACGAAGATCGGTGATCCTTCTGACAAAGACAAATCCCGTCCGATCTTGACACCGGAAAAAATTGGAGAAAACAAAAACGGTATTCAACAGGTCTTCTCTAAGTTTCTAGATTTTGATGGCCCGAACGGAGCGATCATGGCCGACAATGCGGACTGGCTCGACAAGCTCGGTTATATCGAGTTTCTGCGCGATATCGGCAAGCACTTTACAATCAACAAGATGATCCAACTGGAAAGCGTCAAGCGCCGTATTGAGCGTGAGCAGCCAATGACGTTCCTCGAGTTTAATTATACTCTACTGCAGTCCTACGATTACCTAGAACTCAACCGTCGCCATGGGTGCCGTTTACAACTTGGTGGCTCTGATCAATGGGGAAATATACTTGGCGGTGCCGATCTAACGCGCCGGATTGATAGCAAAGAAGTATATGGTTTTACGACACCCCTGATTACAACGGCGTCGGGCGGGAAAATGGGAAAAACCGCAGAAGGCGCGGTTTGGCTGAATGCCGATGATCGTTTTGGAAAAGAATTTGTCCGCAGCCCGTATGAATACTGGCAATTTTGGCGAAACACCGAAGACGCCGACGTTGGCAAATTTCTAAAACTATTTACCGACTTACCGTTGGGTGAAATTGAAGCTTTAGAAGCCCTGGAAGGGGCCGATATCAACAAGGCCAAAATCAGGCTGGCCAATGAAGCGACGAAATTGTTGCATGGCGCAAGCGCAGCGAAATCTGCAGAAGAGACGGCAATGAAAACGTTCATCGGCGGGGGCACAGCCGAGGGATTGCCAACGTTTGAAACGTCTCTTGATGAATTGGATTCGTTATTGGCGGTCGACGCAAGCCTGTTGTGCGAGCTTTGTGCGTCAAAAGGAGAAGCGCGTCGCCATATCAAAGCGGGCGCTTTGAAAATCAATGACAAACCGGTATCGGATCCGATGACATCATTTGCGTCTGAAGACATAAATGATGACGGTGTGATCAAATTGTCTGTTGGCAAGAAACGGCACGCGCTACTTAAACCCGTTTAATTTTCCTGTTTTTGCTCTTCGATCAAGTCTTTGACCGTATCGTCTTTGATATCGTCGCGTTTGACATCAAAAATTCGCCGCAAAAATCCGGGCGTTAAGGCAGATAGCGGATTCACGGTGACCTGGGTCGACGCAAAAGGCCCTTTGATCGAATAGTTAAGTGCGAACATGCCCTCGCCTTTCTTTCCGACTACGATATCACCGAGTAGCGGTATGTCGCCGAGCAGAGAATTTGCGGTGTAGGACGGTACCAGCACGCCATTCATGTCCATTGTTTTTGCAGATATTCCGACGTCGCCATCTATGGTAAGCCCCAAGGCCGGTCCGGATGCGTGGGTATCACGCACTTTTAGGACGCCGTTCTCAAGCCCAAATTTACTTTCCAGCTTTGTGAACGCCAATCCGGAACCGCCAAGTGTATCCGCTAGGCCTGTCAACGATGCCAAGGATAAAATTTGCGCAAAAGCTGGTGCACGAACCAGTTTGAAATCCGTGAGTGTCACTGTTCCGGTCACGCCTCCATTGGCTCCAACAGGCGGGAGATTTCCATCTATCACCAAATTTCCGCCTTCAATGCTATCGATGGATACCAGAGTTAAAAGTGCCCGCCCGGCGTCTGGAATTTCTACATGGACAGATCTATTTTGGCTATTGGCATCTCTTGAAATTTCGGCGATCAGGGCACCGTTTTCAGTGTCCCCTTTTAATCGAGCTTGTTGGGTTACACTCCCATCGTGAGAAAAAACTGCACTGGCGTTTGCAAGCTGGTAACTCTCACCGAGCGACAATTCTTTGATCGAAGCTGTTAACCGCATTGGTGCGGTCACAGCGCTGGTTTGGGTTCGAAAAGCTTGATCGACCCATGGCTCAACATTGAGAAAGTTTCCGGTCAAAAACATTGATAGCGCGCCGTCACTTGTTGGTTTGGCTTGAATAGCCGCATCTATAAAGCCGTCTATTTTCGCGGTACTAAAATCAAGACTTTCCAGCTTCAAATCATTGCCGATTGAAATAGCGCCGATTAAATCGAGACCCTGTGATTTTAACACCAGCTCATCTATTTCTATGCCGCTATCGGGACTTGTTTCCACAATACCTGCTAAAGATCCCGGTTCGCCCATTTGTTTATTCCAGATCGTTCCGACATTCAGCTCAGAATCAAACAGATCGGCGAACAGCCTTACTTTTTGAACATTGACCCCGTCACCGGCACCGCTCAATCTGACACCGATTGTGCCACCAAAATGTCGACGCAACCCTATTCCAAAACTATCTAGATCATCACGGCCAATATTGCCTCTGAGTGTAAAATTGGCAGCACCGGAATCTTCGCCAAGGGGTTTTGCCCAATCGAGATTCGTTGGCCACTTGCCTACATTGATCGGACCTTTTATCGAAATCCTGTTCCGGTCGGCTTGAAGTTCCAACTGACCATTGTTGAGCTTAAAGTCACCAACTCCGACAGGCAGACTTACATTTGTAAAATTACCAACGATTTCATACAGGATTCGGTTTTGGTCAAAAAATTCCAGCAAGGGGCGGGTCACTTTTAAAACAACTTTTCCCTGACCTCCGATATCGGCAGGATTAATCTCAAATCGGTTCGCAAATTCAAAAGGTGGATTGTTTGTTATCCGAAGCATTTCTGCCGCTGCGCCTTCGCCGTTCAACTCGATTGTAAAATCCCCCCCTTTTGGGGATAGTCGCGGAATACTCACAGATCCTTTTTCAACAATTAATTCATCCACATTTCCTGTCGATAGGAAGAAGTCGGCCCGATTTCCCTGTAGAACGCCGCGCCCCGATGCGTCTCTCAGCCAAGGCATCCGGGTCATGTACTGGACATCGGCATTTTCGACATCGAACTGTAGATTGAGATGATCATTTGCGACTTGTCCTGACCGAATGTCCGATTCATCTATCGCAACGACAAATTCAAAGTTTTTGAGATCCGCAGATTTAATCGATCGCTCAATCCAGTTCCGGGCACCCAGCGCAAACTTGTTGGGCCAAAACAAAAGGACGTCTTCCGGAACCATTTGCCCATCTATTGTTCCATTGGCAATAATACTTTTGAAAATCGGGTTGTCCATGGCGACCAGTTTTGCGGACATGTTGGTTTGAAAATCACCAAAATCAAGGTCGAGTTGATCGAAGACAAAGGTTTTGTTCTTTAAATCAATCTGCCCCTGAATTTCACCGCTATCGATGGCAAAAGGTCCGTCAAATTTAATACCGGGATTTAGGCGCGACTTACCCAATGCAATTTTATATGAAACAGGTGCAGCGCCGAACCCGATCCTTGGGTTGCCGATATTGGTCAACTCTCCGACTGCGTCCAAATTTAAGGCAAGGCTACGGATCAATGCTTTGGTTATCTGAACATTTTGGCTCTCGGCATTATAAGCGGCATTGATTTGCGCCTCATCAAACGGTTTAAACGTTTTGCCCGTCTTTAATTTCCCCGTGCCCGCCGCAAAATGGATTTCGAGATCATCCACCTGTCCAGCGACAAAGGATACGGAAGCCTTCAGGTCAACGAGCGCATCCAAATTCCCGATTATTGTATAAGGGCCCGATTTGGGCGCGACATGCAATGGTTTGATTTTCTCGATTTCCAATTGTCCGTCGAATTCACTGCGATCAACCGAGGTTCGCACGGAAACGTTGAACGGTGCGTTCTCTTCAGGCGTACTAATATCGCCGGTACTTTCTATGCTTAGAAACTGACCATCAAATGCGAACTGCCCATCAATATTTGTGAGTTCCCAATCCACAGTATTCATTTCGCCTATCACAAAGATTGTCGCGTTTTTAACGGTGATGGTTTTTAATGATTGAAGCAGTTTTCCACCGCCGGTATTTTTTTCCCGATCGGCCCCGGAGGTCCATAATGGTGCGACTTTCTCAAAAGTCTGGGGCGTACCCAACCCGAGTTTAATGACTTTTTCGTGGGTTCGAAGCAGCGTGAGCGCACCGCCGTCAATTGTTAGTGCCTGCAGGCTTGGCCGTTCTCGAAAGCCATCGAAAAAGACAAATTCACCCTTTACTAAATCGATTGTTTGTTGAGCTTCATCTTCGCCAATTATATTGATGTTCTCGGCCGTAATTTCTGCCGCCCGTCGGTCTTCTAACCAGCGTGCACTGTATTTTTCGATATTTGTTGAACGACCATCGAATGCATCGGAAAACCATTGTTCATAATGCGGCTTAAAAAATGCCAAGTCGACGTTTTCCCGATTCATCAGAAAAGTGAGGGAGCTCAACAAAATCAGCGACACCGTCAGAACTACACTGACAACTTCGGCAAATATCCGTTTTGTGCGGTTAAAAACACGCTTAATCCAATTGGTAGATACGGGCGTATGACTATCAGATTCAGATTTTGCAAATCGGGATAAGAGCAGTTTGAACCGGTCTTTCACACCCACCTTGTTCTTGGGTTCAATCTGGGTCATACAGACGCCGGATTTTGAACAATGCATTCGTGACTAAAAATTGATTTGGAGAAAATAAAATGAGCGTTCTTGAAGTCGGCGACCCCGCCCCCGGTTTTTCACTCCCAACGGACGGAAATGGTCGTATTTCACTATCGGATTTGAAAGGAAACATGGTCGTCCTGTATTTTTATCCTAAGGATGATACACCCGGGTGTACCAAAGAAGCTATCGCTTTTACGCATCTGAAAGAAGAGTTTGATGCATATAATGTAAAAATCATAGGTGTTTCTAAGGATACACCTCAAAAACACGATAAATTCAAAACCAAACATAACCTCGATGTAACCCTGGCATCGGATGAAGCCGGGTCCATGATCGAAAATTATGGGGTCTGGGTCGAGAAAAACATGTATGGCCGAAAATATATGGGAATTGAACGCGCTACTTTCTTGATAGGATCTTCCGGCAAGATATTGAAAATATGGAGAAAAGTACGAGTGAAAGATCATGCGGAATCTGTCCTGGAATCTGTTAAAGAATTTGTCTGATTGATGACAGTTCAGGCCATACGTGCAGCAGCAATCGATGTATTATTAGCGGACACGCCATCGCTAAAATGCAGCGCTGCGCATCGACTTTTACGACTTTGGGCGACAGGAAAAACAACAGTTTCGTCTAATAAAAAAACTGTGGATATTGCCGTTCCCAACACCCCTGGACGTCCGCTGCGACCTGCTCTGGTTAATCCACGAGATGTGAAACGGCGCAGGCTGGGATCCGTCGAAGGTCGCATAGCGCTCCTGCATGCAATAGCACACATTGAATTTAATGCCATTAATCTGGCCGCTGATATGGTGGCGCGATTTGCAATGAATCGGCGAATAGCCGATGCAGTTCGAGCAGATTTTATCACGGATTGGGTCTCCGTTTGCGATGATGAAGCCCGTCACTTTGCGATGATTAATACCCGTTTAATTGAGATGGGATCCAAGTACGGCGACTTGCCAGCACATAATGGCCTTTGGGACGCAGCGCTATCGACCAAAAACGATTTAGCGGCGAGATTGGTGGTCGCGCCAATGGTACTTGAGGCCCGCGGCTTGGATGTGACACCGAAAATGATCCAAAATCTTCAAAAATTTGGCGACGATGCAAGTGCAACTATATTAACCACAATCCTAGAAGAAGAAATCGCCCATGTCGCGGCCGGTGCCCATTGGTTTTCCCACATTTGCAAAAATGAAAAACGTTCAGAAAGCCCGTATTTTAGGGAACTTTTGGCGACTCATTTCAAAGGAAGCTTAAAACCACCCTTCAATGAAAAAGCCCGTGAAAAGGCGGGATTACCGCGCACATTTTACGACCATCAACCCTGTTAGCATTAACAGAAATAATGAAATTGACCTATTTGCATATAAAATGTACTTTTTTCTTGAAAAATTGTTAAAAAATTTGTCCTATGCCGGACGCAAACAACTATCGGGGATTCATGTTAGCTCAATCATTAGCTAATTTTCGCGAACGTGTGTTAAAAACGTTCCCGGAACGCCAGTTCTTTCATCGTACTGGTGGCGAAGTAAACTTTTTTGTTTTGGGAACAAAAACCCAACTCACGCTGGTCGGAATTGCTGGCCTGCTGGGCCTGTGGTGTTTATTCACGCTTTTCAATGTACTTTGGGGACATAATCCTTTGCGTTCAGCCTCTCAAGAACTGCGCGTTAAAGAAGCACAATACGAACGCTATCTCGTCGATGCCCGCGCTCAGGAACAGGACGCGCGCGACTTATTGGTCCAACAACAACAGCAATTCGAACTTGCCGCAAAAGATTTCCAAGACAAGCACAACACGATTGCGACCATGATCACTCAAGGCAATATTATCACCCCTGCAGATGACTTGGAGACGACAACATATGCTCAGACTGAGATCCTGATGTCGCCGACAGTCCTCGACATTGTTGAGCGTCAATCACGGACTGGATTTGAACCAGCGCCGACCTTGCAAACTGGAACTGTGCTCGACGCATCGCTTGTCAATTTGGATATTGATCAAAACCGTATTTTGGCTTCTGGCGAGTTGACCATTCAAGACCGTATTGAATTTAACAGATCGATCATTCGTGAAACGGGTTTATCGGTCGATACAATATTGAAAAATGGAGCCGACGGTATGGGCGGCCCGCTGGTGGCTTTGGACGGCGTAGGTATTTCCATAAAACCGGGCGAATTCCTGCCGCGCCTTGATAGTATTAAAGCACGGTCCGCAGAGGTCGAAGCGTTAGATAAAGTAATGGCAGCCGTGCCGCTCGCCTACCCAATCGATGCTGAGAATTACGTGACAAGCAGATATGGAAGCCGCAAGGATCCATTCACAAAACGTCCGACTATGCATACGGGCATGGACATCGCTTCATACAAATTGGCCCCGATCGTCGCGACCGCTGATGGAAAAATCTCGTTTTCCGGGAGACGTCCCGGTTATGGACGCGTTGTTGAGATCGACCATGGGTATGGATTTAAAACCCGATATGCACACTTAGAAAAAACGTACGTAAAGCGTGGTCAAAAAATTGAAAAAGGTGAAAAAATAGCTGGCATGGGATCGACGGGACGTAGTACAAGTACTCATCTACATTACGAAGTAATGTTTGATAAACGTACACTCAACCCTGAAAAGTTCCTGAAAGCCGGCCAATATGTTCAGTAAATCCAATTCCCCCACTTCTGCGTCAACAACCTCGGACGCAAAAAAACCATCACAACCCAATCGCCCGATGTCAAAAGCGCAAGCCCCTTCCATTCTGAGCCAGGATTTGGTCATTACCGGCGAAATCAATACCGATGGCGACGTACAAATTGAAGGTCGTCTTGACGGCAATATCAAAGCAACAACTTTGACGATTGGAGAACAAGGCGCGGTCAACGGCAGTATTAAGGCCGGGTTGGTTCGTGTCCGCGGCAAAGTTACTGGTAAAATCAATGCGACAACCGTGGAACTCGCGGAAACAGCAAATGTCCTCGCGGATATCACGCAAGATCATCTGACAATTGAAAATGGTGCGTTTTTCGACGGAAAATGCTCACGCAAATCAAAGCCCAAAAATGCACCTGCCGCTAAAGAAGAAGCTTCCCCGGCAAAAGCGTAAATTTCTAAAGACCTAGCCCGCTTCTTTATCGCCGCCAACCTGCGCGGCGAGCGAGGCCTCTAAAAATCTGTCGATATCGCCGTCCAAAACGCCATTTACGTCTGACGTTTCGACACCTGTGCGTAAATCCTTGATCATTTGATACGGTTGCAGAACATACGATCTGATCTGACTGCCCCAGCCAATTTCTGACTTGGAATCGGATTGGGCTTGGGCCGCCTCTTCCCGCTCTTGCAGTTCTTTTTCATAGAGACGCGCACGCAGCATGTCCCAGGCTTGCGCCCGGTTTTTATGTTGAGATCGGTCACTTTGACATTGGACAACGATTCCACTCGGCTCATGCGTAATACGTACGGCACTATCGGTTTTATTGACGTGCTGACCACCGGCTCCTGACGCGCGGTAGGTATCTATTCGGCAATCACTTTCATTAATGTCAATTTCGATATTGTCGTCGATTTCGGGATAAACCCAGACGCTTGCAAAGCTTGTATGACGCCTTGCATTTGAGTCAAACGGCGAAATCCGGACAAGCCGGTGCACACCCGACTCCGTTTTTAACCACCCAAAGGCATTTGCGCCTTTGATCAGAATGGTCGCTGATTTTATCCCGGCCTCATCGGCGGCCTGTTCCTCTAATACGTCGACTTTCATGTTGTGGGCGTTGGCCCAGCGTACATAAAGGCGCAACAGCATTGACGCCCAATCCTGGGACTCGGTTCCACCGGCACCCGGGTGTATTTCCAGATAGCAATTATTACCGTCAACCTCTCCGGATAACAGCGCCTCTAATTCAGCTTTTGATGCTATTTTTTTCAATGATATCAGAGTGTTGAGAGATTCTTCTAACACCTCTTTATCGCCTTCAAGTTCGGCGAGCTCGACGAGCTCCAGTGCATCCACAACACCTGTCTCCAGTGTTTCGATTTGCTCGATTGATTGCTCTAAACGCCCGCGTTCCTGCATGAGAGTTTGGGCTTGTTGAGGGTTATCCCAGAAGTCAGGACGCTCGCTCAGCGCCGTTATTTCCGCCAGGCGTCTTTCTGCCTCCTCCGGGTCAAAGACGCCTCCTCAGCAGTTCGATCGACTGCTTGATATCATTGGCAAGATTATCGTGCTCAGCGCTCATGAATGACCTAAAATTAATTGAGGTAGGTGGTTGCTCGTTTCCTAGTACAACCCATCGTCAAGGTCTACCTCATCTTTTTGATCAGGCATTTCTTTTGGATCTGAGACCGGCACGGCAATGTTTTCATTTGGTTTTGGCGGCGTCGCATCGTTTATCGCGGGTCGTAATTCACCTTCGTCCTGGGACGCGTTATCATTCGCACCGAATTCAAAATCATAGTCTGTGCCGCCATCAAATCCGCCGCCAATACTAATCTTCGAGTTATTCCCGCCCAAGCGCGGCTCGGTTCCAGGTTGGAATGCCTCATAAATAAACCCTGGAGCGCCTATATAAGATGGTTCACCGGTCACTTGGTCAACAGGCGCCAGCAATACGCCTTCCGGGATCCGGAATGAGACTTTTGGCTTATCTTTCAGAACTTCACCCATAAAGTCCTTGAATATCGGCGCGGCCGCCAATCCACCTGTTTCCGTACCTAACGGGCGCGGCGTGTCATATCCCACATATACACCCGTGACTAAGTCCGGTGAAAAGCCCATAAACCACGCATCTTTATAATCGTTTGTTGTACCAGTTTTGCCGCCAAGCGGACGCCCCAGAGACGCAATTGACCGTCCTGTGCCACGCAACACAACCCCTTCCAACATTGACGTTACTTGGTACGCTGTCACAGGGCTAACGACCTGCTCGCGCTCATCTGGCAGCTCAGGCGGCTCAGAGAAGTCCCACTCGTCAATTCGACACTCGGGACATTCACGGGTGTCATGAATGTAAATTGTCTTGCCCTTATTATCTTGGACACGGTCAAGCATTGTCGGTATTACCCTCTTACCGCCATTAACAACGGTCGCATATGCGGATGCCATTCTCAGAAGCGTTGTTTCTCCCGCGCCTAATGCCCAGGCCAATTCTGGTTTTACTTCATCGTAGATACCAAACGCTGTTCCGTATGCCGCAATCGGCTGCATACCAATGTCATTGGCGAGACGAACCGTCATGGCGTTCCTGGATTTCTCCAGCCCCAAACGCAAGGTTGAAAGTCCGTAAAAACGCCCGGCATTAAAGTTGGCGGGCTTATAAAAAACAGGACCACATTGCTTGTCATCGTCGAGGGATTCCTGACCGGCTATCTCCTCCGGAACAGGTACGGGGGCTTGCCCATCCTCATCCGGATCACCAATACCGAGATTGACGTATCCCCCGGCATCTTCACCGTCACATCCCTGTACGCGATCGTTTCGCTCAATAACAAACGGAGCATCCAAAATTTGACTAACGGGCGTAAACCCGTTGTCGAGCGCAGCCGCATAGACGAACGGTTTGAAGGAAGAGCCGGGCTGGCGATAAGCTTGAGTTGCCCGGTTAAACTGGTTTTGCGAAAAGCTATATCCCCCAACCATCGCTAGAACGCGACCCGTATGCGGATCCATAGCGATAATACCGCCATTCGCATCCGGAACCTGGCGTAAGTTGTACTCATTTCCGGTCTTCGATTTGGGTTTGACCTGCACAAGGATGATATCGCCAATTGCAATAACCTCGGATACCTTCTTAAGGTCAGGCCCGGTCTTTCCATCTGCGAGGGCTTTTTTCGCCCAATCAATGTCGGCCAACGCAAGCGTTCCCTCTTCTGCTTCAAATGAATCGTCACCAGTCTCATTGATAAGACCAAGCGTTGCTTGCTTATCCTTAACCTCAAGTACAACAGCGAGGCGCCATGGATCGATATCAGGAGGGCCTTCAAATTCGAACAGTTTGTCTTGCCAGTCATCTAGGGATGCCAGTGTTTCTAAGGGGCCACGATACCCATGTCGGCGATCATACATTTCCAGACCGCGGCGCAATGCCCGGCGCGCCGCTAGCTGCATTTTTGTATCAAGCGTCGTTCGGATGGAAAGGCCGCCTTTATTGAGCTGCTCTTCGCCGTAAAGCTCGTTGACCTGCTTCCGTACTTCGGCAACGAAATACTCCGCCGCCAAATACTCATCCCCGAACAAACGGTCGGCGATTACAAGTTCTTCGGTTTTGGCTTCATCTACATCTTCTTGCGAAGCGTATCCGTCGATCACCATCCGATTGAGAACATAGTTGCGACGATCGATCGCTTTTTCCATGTTATTTTCTGGTTGATAATTATTGGGTCCTTTAACAAGACCGGCAAGATAAGCGCTTTGGCCAAGCGTAAGCTCATCCAATGGTTTATTGAAATAATTGAGAGACGCACCGGCAATCCCGTAAGCACGGCGACCAAAAAACACGTCGTTGAGGTACAATTCGAGAATTTCATCTTTGCTGATTGCTTTTTCGATCCGTTTGGCGATGAATATCTCGCGCACTTTGCGTTCAATATTTCGTTCATTACCGACGAGAAAATGTTTCGCCACCTGTTGTGTTAACGTTGATCCGCCTTCCAGTCGGGTTCTGTTACCAGTAAAAATATCTGTTAATTTATGCTTCAGATTTGCGGACATCGCTCGCGCGAACCCTTTTGGATCAAACCCGTTATGCGTATAAAACCGCTGATCTTCCGAGGCGACCAATGCGTGTTGAATTTTAAGAGGAATAGATTCAATTGGAACGAAAACGCGTTTTTCAATGCCGTATTCAGCGATCAATTTCCCGTCACCGGCTTGCACACGAGACATTACTGCCGGCGAGTATTGTTGCAGAGCTTCAATACTTGGTAGATCCCGCGTGGCCCGAATAACAAAAACGCCCACAAATACAATAGCGCACAACCCCAATACAAATCCGGCGCCAGCGGACCATTTGAAAAATGTCCAATACCGTCCTTTTTTGCGCGGCTTTTTGTCTGTCAAAGTATCCAACTTTACAGGGTCAAGATTGTGATTTTCTGTCGATTCCATGCGCTTTCATTAACCTGTGCATTTGGGCGCAATTGTGACCAATTGAGCGATTCATATCTAAACTATATGCCTAAGCGATGCGCCTGTAACTTCCTTTATGACTGGAAATACGAATTTATTGCAGTCGTCACCGCTTTCATTAAATTTTTCCGGTGCGCGGGAGAGTTGATGAGCCGCTCATCTTGCGGATTAGATAAAAACCCCATTTCCAGCAAGACAGCAGGAACATCGGGAGCCAACAAGACGTAATACCCGGCGCGACGATGAGAATTCCCGACAAGTGCTGAATATTTGCTAAGTTCAGGCAACAGCATGTCTGCAAATTGAGCTGATTTTGTCAGTGTTTTCCGTTGAGCCAGATCCACCAAAATATCCCCGACCTGTTCAGATTGATCATTTAGATCAATATCCAAAATCCAGTTTTGCGTACTGATAAGCTTTTGCGACCGCTTCTGAGCACGATCTGCCAGCGTGTAGACGGACGCACCTCGGGCTGATCCCCGTGACGTTGAGTCAGCATGAATAGAGATAAATAGATTGGCACCGGCTTTTCGCGCAATAAGAACGCGTTTCTCGTGAGCGATATAGACATCCTTACGCCGTGTTAAAACCACATTGTAGCGGCCTGTTGCCAGCAATTGCCGGCGCAATTCCAGCGCTGCGGCCAGTGTGACATCTTCTTCTTTGACTTTTCTGACTCCGATGGAACCTGGATCATACCCACCGTGGCCTGGGTCGATGACGATGACGGGCTTGCGATATTTACGCACAATCGAATTTGTCTTCAGCCGTGGCACCGGGATATCGTCAACATAGGCCTCGCTACGAGTCTCCGGTATAACAGGTCGTGCATCAACAGCGACATTTGAATCATTCGCGCCCGGTTTGATACGTGGATTTGGGCCCTCGCCAGTAGATTCTGCACCTGAAGTGATGCCAGAACTGTTTTCGATTACGATCAGCAGGATTCCGCTTTGAAATGAATTCGACAAGTATTGAGCATTGGGGTTGAGATCGGCAACCAGTCGCAAATCATTCTCGCCACGTTTCGCAAATCTGATTTTATCAACGGCGCCCTCGCCTTCAAACGACTTTTTGTCTTTGGACGTTTTCAACAATTGGTCGTCTAAGGCACCATTTTTAATGTCGATAACCACCCGCGGCGTGCCCTCTGCGATGAAAAACACCGTGGGCGGATCTTGAGATGTGATATCCAATCGCAGAGACGTGAGTTTCTGATCCGTGTCAAAAGACACATTCGTCAAATCCACAGCAGTCGCAATCTGCGCCCATAAAGCAACGAAAACGCCTACAAAACATATGAAAAAATACCGAAACATGGTTAACTCCGCGTTGGCATTATCACGCATAGAGTTTTGACAGAAGGTTACTAAGCAGCGTAATTATCTGTTTTTACATCATATACCCTTTGCAAGCGTCGATTACCTGTGCAAAAAGGCGTTAAGGGCTGATTTGCGATTCAAAATTACCGCGAATTTTAGCTTTTATTACGGTTTTCCCGATATCAGGGAAACAAACAGAGTATTTTATGTACCAATCGAGCACATCTTTCTGCCCATCTGCTGACCGGATTACCCGAAACAGCCAATGCGGAACTGTGTACGTGCTGCGCATTGCTACGTTTAACATGCATTTAATGCGAATTTTAACACAATTACGGTCGCTCCTGTCCTCAACGCCTGCCGCGCGACAACCTTATCTGGTTGCCAGCGCGCCTGCATGGACCGAGTTTGACCGATACGGAGATATACATGTCAAAGAAAATGTTGATCGACGCCTCCCACCCGGAAGAAACCCGGGTCGTGGTGGTCGACGGAACACGAGTTGTAGAACTTGATTACGAAAGCGAAAACAAGCGCCAACTGCGCGGGAACGTTTATTTAGCTCGTGTCACGAGGGTTGAGCCCTCACTTCAAGCCGCATTTGTAGAATTTGGTGGCAATCGCCACGGTTTTCTCGCATTCAGCGAAATTCATCCGGACTACTATCAGATACCGCATGAAGACCGTCAGGCTTTAATAGAAGCCGAAGTTGCTGAAAGTCTCGAGGACGAGGAAGTCCTCGAATCTGAAATCGAGAAAGCAGCGTCCGGCGAGGGCTCTGATTCCGCAGATAACGATGAACTTGGTGACGACGAGATCGCTGCCATTGAAAATGAAAACAGTGACACTGATACAGAAGACGAATCCGGCGACGAGTCCGATGACGACGAAAATGGCGAAGATGAAGCCGTTGACGCCTCAGACAAAGAGGTCGAAGAAGAACAGGAAAAAATGTTGGGTGCGCGCCGCAAACGCATGTCCAAACGCCGCTATAAAATCCAGGAAGTTATCAAACGCGGCCAAATCCTTCTTATTCAGGCCGTGAAAGAAGAGCGCGGCAACAAGGGTGCAGCGCTTACCACTTATCTGTCACTTGCCGGTCGGTATTGCGTCTTAATGCCAAATACGCCGCGCGGCGGAGGGATTTCCCGCAAAATCGCCAACGGCTCTGACCGCAAAAGATTGAAAGCCATTATGAGCGAAATGTCGGTGCCGCAAGGGATGGGTGTGATCGTCAGAACAGCCGGGGCAAAACGCAACAAAGCTGAAATCAAGCGTGATTTCGATTATCTGTCACGCTTGTGGGACACTATCAGACAGAAGACTTTGGAGTCCATCGCGCCCGCACTGATCCACGAAGAGGGTAATCTCGTTAAAAGGTCCATTCGCGATCTCTACGGAAAAGATATCGATAATGTTTTGGTCCAAGGTGATGAAGCCTATCGGTTGGCCAAAGATTTCATCAAAATGCTGATGCCCAGCCACGCGAAAAACGTCCAACCGTATAAAGACGACATCCCCCTCTTCCTGCGTTATCAAGTTGAACAACAAATCGAGGCCTGTCTCGACCCGGTAGCCCAATTGAAATCAGGTGGATATCTGGTCATTCATCCGACGGAAGCCCTTGTTTCTGTGGACGTGAACTCGGGACGTTCCACAAAAGAGCGAAATGTCGAACGTACCGCCCTCAAAACCAATCTGGAAGCGGCAGACGAAGTCGCAAGACAGATGCGGCTGCGTGACCTTGCGGGTCTCGTTGTGATCGATTTTATCGACATGGATGAAAACCGGAACAACCGCGCGGTTGAAAAACGCATGCGCGACGCCTTAAGCCGTGACCGCGCCCGTGTGCAAATGGGTAAAATTTCACAGTTTGGGTTAATGGAAATATCGCGACAGCGTCGCCGACGTAGTCTCTTAGAGGGCTCAAGTTCATCGTGCGAACATTGTGGCGGAGTTGGACGCAAGCGCTCGATCGAGTCCAGCGCCTTGAAAGCGATACGCGCTGCGGAAGAAGAAGGAATTCGAAACCGATCCAGTCGTATTCGTTTGAAAGTCTCTACAGATGTTGCCTTTTATTTGATGAACGAAAAACGTGATCTCCTTAATCATGTCGATGAACAATCCCAAATGTTTACTGAGATCGTCGCTGACGAAGATTTGATCCGGCCAAATTTCGAGATCGAGCGATTGGAATCCAAAAAAGGATCCGGTGCGGATCCGCTGGAAGATATTTTCAACGAAAACCGAAAAGCGCAAAAAGCACGGAACGCGGAACGGGATAAATCATATAAGCGTCGCCGTAAACAGAAAGACGACGACAGCGATCAAACGATAAGTGACGAAGCCGGCGAAACAATTGAAAATGGCGAAGAACAACAAAAGTCTTCGAAACGTAAACGTCGTCGCGGAAGACGCGGCGGACGCAATCGCCGTTCGGACAAACGCAATTCTGAAGAAAATGTCAGCGAAGAAAGCAAAGATGCTTCTGATGAAATCGTATTGGAAACTGCGGTCGCTGAAAAAGACGAAACGAAACCAAAGAAATCCCGGTCACGCCGCAAGCCGACCGCGAAGAAGAACGACGCAAATGCTGACAAAGCAAGCGATAATGGGGCTGATGAAGCAACTTCGTCAAAGCCAAAACGGAGCCCAAAGAAAGCGAGTTCTTCTGAGGATAAGCCTGTCGATAGCCCAGATGAAAAACCAAAGCGAAAGCGCGCACCTTCACGAAAAAAAGCCGAAGTAAGCGCCGATGCAACTGCCGCCGACGAAAAGCCGAAGAAAAGCACGACGCGATCGCGAAAAAAGCCTGCTGCAGAAACAGCGATAAAAGAACAGCCCGATAGCAAGAAAAAACCGGCTAAAAAGACATCGAAAGCAAAAACGGCGAATTCAGCCGATAAATCTGCAGAGAAGCCTAAGGCAACGAAAGAAACGAAACCGGCAGCTTCTCAAAAAGAAGCTTCGACTGAAGCGGCAGACAATAAAACAAAGAAAAAAGGATGGTGGCAAAAATCAAATCCCTTCAACTAGTTGAATAATAGGGTAAAATTTTTGCGCTGAAATGTTTTCTAACAGCACTGTAACTTGCGCTCATCGCGCGAAGGTGATGTTGTGGTCTCTGGATTTTTCAGTCGATCAGCACTATGTATTTAGGGCGGGTTGGTTTGCCTCTGCATAAGCAGAGACTACAAAACAGGATTTATTGTTTTCAATGGGTAGAATGTCGAGCAATTACAAACGCTTAACGGCTGTACTTATGTCCGCTATCTTGATGATATTCGCGGCGATACCTGCCTTTGGTCAATCCTTAATCCGCGACACCGAGATCGAGGAAACGTTGAGAGCGTATACGGATCCGATTCTCAGAGCAGCAAATTTACAGAGCTCCAGTGTCGATCTGTTTTTGGTCAACGACCCATCATTGAACGCATTCGTAACCCGCGGTCAGAATATTTTTGTCCATACAGGCCTTATTCTGGAAGCTGAAACGCCAAATCAACTGAAAGGTGTTTTAGCGCATGAAGCGGCGCATATCGCATCAGGACATTTGGCACGGCGTGATCAGAGCAATCGGAGCGCCTACGGGTCTATGCTCATTGCGGCAGGCCTTGGATTGGCCGCGATTTTGGCCGGTGAAGGTCAAGCGGGCGCGGCAATTCTGGCCGGGTCTACACAATTCGGCACACTTGATGTCCTGGCGCATTCGCGGATCAACGAAGCCTCAGCAGACCAAGCGGCGGCGAATTATCTCGAGATCACCGGTCAATCAGGTCTGGGACTGGTTCAGTTTTTCGAAAAATTTCGATATCAAGAGGTCCTATCTAATGCGCGGCGTTATCCTTATTTCCGGGGTCACCCTCTTTCAAGTGACAGGATAGACAAGCTTCGTGAAGTGACGTCTGAAAGTCAATTCGCCAACGTCGAAGATACGGATGAAGAGGCTTTTGCCTTGATCATGGCCAAGGCGAAATTGATCGGTTTTATCGATGCACCGCAAACAGTGTTTTCAAAATACCCCGAAACGGACTCAAGCAAACCAGGGCGTTACGCGCGTGCGGTCGCCTATTACCGGGCAGCGGATTTGAAGAATGCGGTGAAAACAATTGATAGTTTGATCGAAGAAGAACCGGAAAATCCCTATTTTCACGAATTAAAAGGCCAAATTCTCTATGAAAGCGGGAAAGGCGCAGATGCGATTGAGCCGATGACGGAAGCCGTGCGCTTGAAACCCGAAGCGGCGCTGCTTGAGATCGCATTGGCGCAGGCGCTAATCGAAGGCGGCACCTCTCCCCAGATTGACCAATCGATCGATTTATTGAAATCTGCGCTCCGCAAAGAAAATACGAATGGTTTCGCATGGTATTTGCTGTCTCAATCCTATGACAGAAAAGGCGAACCGGCCTTGGCACGGTACGCCATCGCCGAACAATCATTCGCCATGGGTAATTATCAGCGTGCGCGTTCCTTTGCGCAAAGAGCGCAAGAGGGCTTGCGCGAACACAAGGCCCAGTCGCGCAGAGCTAGCGATATTATTGTTATTTCCGGTGCCCAACTCGCATCAAATAAAAATAGAAGACGATAATCATTCCTTTAATCCCACCCCCTATAGAACAAGAAAAATTTGGAGTCTTTGATGCGCGCACTTTCTAAAACAACGACAGCAATCACGTTTTTCTTGGTTTTATCCTCGTTTTCCGGCTGCGCCGAAGCGGGACCCGCAGATAAAGCTGAAATCGAAAAAATCGTCAAAGAATATTTGCTGGAAAACCCCGAAATCATCCGTGAAGCGCTGGTTGTTTTGCAAGAACGCGAAGACAAAGCGTCAATTACCAATGTTGCTAAGGAATTAAGAAACGACCCTCGCGATTTTTCAATCGGACCAAAGGATGCCAAAGTTACTATGGTCGAATTTTTCGATTATAATTGTACCTATTGTAAAAAATCGACGGATTGGGTCCAAAAAGTCATCAAACAGCATCCAGAAGATGTCCGTGTAGTATTTAAAGAACTTCCTATCCTCGATGGGCGTACACGCACATCGCGGAATGCCGCGAAGGCTGCAATGGCAGCTCAACGGCAAGGAAAATATTTTGAAATGCACCTGGCTTTGATGGACTCGTCCGTCTTGTCCAAAGACTTTATCAACAAGACGGCGAAAAAACTCGGCTTGGATATGGATAAATTCGCGGCCGATATGAAAGATAAAGCACTTGATGCTCAACTTGAATCGGCATTGATCCTTGCAAACCGCATTCCGGGACTGACCGGCACGCCGTTCTTTGTGATCAATGATGAGTTTCTGGCCAGCGGCAATACGCGCGCGTTACAAGTTATGCTCGACAAGGCTTTAAAAGAATCGTCCTAAATCAAACCTGCCAAAGGTGAACTTGGATCCGCGTATTTTTTACGCGGCATCCGCCCGGCCAAATAGGCTTGCCGCCCGGCAATAACTGCATTTTTCATGGCCTCCGCCATCAGAACAGGATCTTTTGCTTCTGCGATGGCTGTATTCATCAAGACTCCATCACACCCGAGCTCCATCGCAATCGTTGCGTCCGATGCTGTGCCGACACCGGCGTCGACTATGACCGGTACGCTGGTTTGCTCAACAATCAGACGAATATTGACCGGATTTTGAATGCCAAGACCTGATCCAATCGGGGCCCCCAGCGGCATGATAGCAGCACATCCCAAGTCTTCGAGCTTTCTGGCAAATACCGGGTCGTCGGAACAATAGACCATGACATCAAACCCGTCCTCGATCAAAAGTTTCGCAGAACGGAGTGTTTCTTCCATTTCGGGATAAAGGTGCTTGGGATCAGAGAGCACTTCAAGTTTCACGAGATTCCACCCCCCTGCTTCGCGGGCAAGACGTAGTGTACGAACTGCATCCTCGCCAGTGAAACATCCCGCCGTATTGGGAAGGTAAACAGTCGACTTTGGATCAATAGAGTCCATCAACATCGGCTCTTTTGGATTAGAGATATTCACCCGGCGTACCGCGACTGTAACAATCTCCGCGCCAGAAGCTTCCAGAGCACGTGCATTCTCTTCGTAATCTTTGTATTTCCCAGTGCCGATTATGAGGCGCGACTGAAATTCAGTGCCTGCTATGATCAAGGGATCCGTATTTTTCACCATTAGCCGCCTCCAATAAAATGGATGATCTCGAGTTTGTCACCGTTACTGAGAATTTGTGACGCATAACTCGAGCGCGGCACAATCTCCAAATTGCGTTCTACCGCGATTTTGGCGCTTGGCAATTGCAAATGTGCGAGCAAGTCCGCGACATTTATTCCGGCCGGGATATCGTCGTAAATATCTCCGTTTATGATCAATTCCATGACATTTTAATTCCTTAAATAAAACCGATTAAAGGTTTGCGCTTTTGACCTGTTTTGCTAGAAGACTGCACTTACGAGGGCTTTATGGCAAAACCTATCTATATTCTCAATGGACCAAACCTCAACCTTTTGGGGCAGCGCGAACCTGAAATATATGGAAGCGACACCTTGGACGATGTCAAGGCGATGTGCGAACGTGCCTGTAAAGACCAAGGGTACGGCCTCAAATTCGCCCAAACCAATATTGAAGGTGAATTGGTTGATCTGGTTCAGGAAGCCGGAAGTAAAGGCGCGGCGCTGCTCATCAATCCGGCCGCATATACGCATACATCAGTAGCTCTATATGATGCGATAAAAGCGGTTGATATCCCCGTCATTGAAATTCACATCTCGCAACCCGCAGCGCGCGAAGCATTTCGGCAGACGTCTTATGTGGCACAAGCGGCAAGCGGCTCAATTAGCGGATTAGGCATTAATAGCTATCTTTTAGGGCTTGAAGCCGCCATACTTAAACTCAAATAACAACCAGATTCGGGATCACAATATGGCTCAAAAACCTGGCAAAACCTCCGCTGTGGAAACAAAACTCATTCGCGAACTCGCGAAAATTTTAAATGACACAGATCTATCTGAAATCGAAATGGAAAAAGGCGATCTGCGATTGCGCGTTGCCCGTGGTACTGGCCCGGTAACAGTTGCACATGCTGCGCCTGCTCCGACACCCGCCGCGGCGTCAACACCTGCCGCTCAACCTTCTGAAGCCGCACCGGCCCCAGCCGCGCCGGCTGATAATCCCAATGCTGTAAAATCTCCGATGGTCGGAACCGCCTATGTACGTCCAAGTCCTGACAAAGACCCATTTGTGAATGTCGGCGACAAAGTCAAAGAAGGCGACACAGTATTGCTCGTCGAGGCGATGAAAACCTTTAATCCGATCAAAGCGCCGCGCTCCGGAACCGTTACGGAAATACTCGTCCAAGACGCGCAACCGGTGGAATTTGGTGAAGCTCTGATCATAATTGGCTAATCTGTCTATGTTTTCAAAAATTCTCATCGCAAACCGAGGTGAAATCGCTCTGCGTATTCACCGTGCCTGTAAAGAAATGGGCATTGCGACCGTAGCTATTCATTCTGAAGCAGACAAAGACGCCATGCATGTACGATTGGCGGACGAAAGCGTCTGTATCGGTCCGGCTGCTGCCAATGAAAGCTATCTCAATATACCTGCGATTATTTCGGCCTGCGAAATCACCCATGCCGATGCCGTGCATCCTGGATATGGCTTTTTGTCTGAAAACGCGCGTTTTGCTGACATTGTTGAAGCCCACGATATGGTTTTCATTGGGCCAACAGCTGCGCATATCAAGCTTATGGGCGATAAAATTACCGCCAAAGAAGCTGTGGCTAACGCTGGCATCCCTGTCGTTCCGGGATCAGATGGTGGTGTGGATTCCTACGAAGACGCTAAAGAAGTCGCTAAAGACGTCGGATTCCCGCTGCTTGTGAAAGCTGCTGCGGGTGGCGGAGGACGTGGCATGCGTCTCGCACGCACGGCTGATGACCTTGAAGAGGCCTTAAATGCGGCTCAGCAAGAGGCCTTAGCTGCTTTCGGCGATGGATCTGTATATTTAGAGCGCTATCTTGAAACTCCCCGTCATATCGAAATTCAGGTTATTGCCGACACGCACGGTAATGTTGTGCATCTTGGTGAGCGTGATTGTTCGCTACAACGCCGCAATCAGAAGGTTTTGGAAGAAGCTCCATCACCGGCTCTGACTGCGAAACAGCGGGCTGAAATTGGCGAAACTGTCCGAAAAGCGATCGCAAAAATCGGTTATCGCGGTGTCGGTACGATTGAATTCTTATATGAGAATGGCGAGTTCTTCTTCATTGAAATGAACACACGATTGCAGGTCGAACATCCGGTGACAGAAATGATCACCGACATTGATTTGGTACGCGAACAAATTCGGATCGCCGCCGGTGAAAAGTTGAACTATACGCAGAAAGACGTTGTTTTTTCAGGACATTCTCTCGAATGCCGCATCAATGCCGAAAACGCTAAAACCTTTATTCCGTCGCCTGGTAAGGTCCAGGACTTTCATGCGCCCGGCGGCTTGAACGTTCGCTTGGACAGCGCGCTATATAGCGGTTATTCTATTCCGCCTCACTATGACAGTCTGATCGGAAAACTGATTGTTCATGGAAAAACACGTGAAGGCGCCCTCCTCCGGTTACGCAGAGCGTTAGGCGAAATGGTCATTACAGGAATCGACACGACCATACCCCTGTTGAAAGACCTTCTGGAGAACGAGGACTTTTTGAAGGGCGATTACGACATTCACTGGCTCGAACGCTGGATGGACGAGCAAGCTGATAGCTAAGTCGACAGACAATTGAGGAAATCGTGTCGGAATTCGGCCCTTACGAACTCTTAAATTGCTACGCCAACGGCGTTTTCCCAATGTCTGAGGGGCGTGACGATCCGGAAACTTTCCTCGTCGACCCGGAATTTCGCGGCATCATCCCACTTGATCGGCTGAAAATATCTAAATCACTGGCTAAAACGGTCCGGTCAGGCCGGTTTGAAATCCGAATCAACACGGCGTTCCAAAACGTGGTCCAGTCCTGTGCCGCACCCCGTACCGGCCATGAAGAGACCTGGATAAATGAAACGATATTTGACCTCTACCAGCGACTGCATCAATTGGGCCACGCGCACAGTGTCGAATGCTGGCACGACAATGAGCTGGTCGGTGGACTATACGGCGTCAGCCTCCGCGGGGCTTTTTTTGGCGAAAGCATGTTTTCACACCTGAGCAATGCGAGCAAAACCGCCTTGGTCCACTTGGTCGGAAGATTGAGCGCAGGTGGATTCGTCCTGCTCGATACGCAATTTATTACGGATCATCTCTTGTCGTTGGGTGCGATAGAAATTTCGCGCGATGATTACCATCGCCGATTGCAACAGGCGCTGAACACAGAAGGCGACTTCTTTCCCGCCGCGTTCTCTGATGTCGAGTTTAGAAAATCGGTGCGTCCGAGTTAGCCACCGGACTGCAGGCAATCGAGCACCCAAATATCGTAGACCGGGTGTTCCAATGCAGACAAAGCCGGGCTAGATGCAAACATCCATCCGGAAAATAATTTAGTTGGATCTATCACTTCACCGGTTTCATTGACCTGTTCTTCTTTTTCTTCATTGGCCTTACTTGGCTCAAGAACTTCAAGGAAAACAAAGGTTTCCGGTGTTTCTTCCGGCGGTTTTTTCTCACAATGATGGATTTTTATTTTCAAAGACCCGTAGGTGAGCGTATCACCAACCGCCACATTGTAGTCTTTCGTCGTTGCCGTGACTTTATCCAACGCCCGTACAACAGCCAGATCACCTTTGACATTTTCAGCGTAAGCCGGACAGGCAATTGAACCAATCAATGCGGCAGATAGTGTGAGCTTCTTAAGCATCCGGAGACCAGGCCTCATAGTCGCTTGCAACTTTAGCCCGCTTACCGCCGCGCCAGAGGCTGCCCTTCGGGCGATAGGCGTGAACCGTGCCGGTCAAATTTGGAATATGCTCTTTTTCGAAGGATTGCCTTGGTAACGGCGTTTCGTTCGGGCGCTCATCATACATGTGGTGCAGCCACCCATGCCATTCAGGTGGAATACGCGATGCATCTGCATACCCTTTATATGTGACCCAACGACGTTTGCGGCCATCATAGGTTTCTTTGCGCTCTTCGTAATACTTGTTTCCAAAATCGTCCTCAAAAACAAATTCACCACGTCTTTTGATTTCCCAGAATGTTCCGGCCGTTGCACCGTCCCACCATGCAAATATTCTCTTGATAATTTTGAGCATAAGGCTTCCCAGATATTCCCCTATTAGGGACTGTAATCGTGGCGCGAATATGGCGCGTAGCTGTTAAAACGTAAAGAGGAAATGCTGTAGAAACTAAGGCATTTTATTGCGGGTTATCTAAAAATTTACCTTGTGCAATTGCTTGCTCTTGCTGGTGTCAGCCCCTATTTTATGTTAGATTCTTTTTTTGAAAGCTGCACATGCGCATACAACGTTATTTCACGAAGGCGGATAAATCGCCATATGAGGATATTGAGTTCCAAACCGTGTCCAGTGAAATACGTGATCCTGATGGTTCGCTCATTGCCAATGCTGGAGAATTCACTGCACCTTCTTCATGGTCGCAGATGGCGTGCGATATTCTCGCGCAGAAATATTTTCGCAAGGCCGGGATTCCCGCCGCCTTGAAACCCGTCAAAGAAGAGGGCATTCCGTCATGGTTGCTCCGTCAGACAGAAGACACAGCAAAACTAAAAAAACAAAAAAAATCAGAGCGTTACGTTGGTGAATCCGACGCCCGGCAAGTGTTTGACCGCATGGCAGGATGCTGGACCTATTGGGGTTGGAAAGGTGGTTATTTCGACCAGGAAACCGATGCGCAAGCCTATTTTGACGAGATGCGCTACATGCTGGCAACGCAGATGGCTGCGCCAAATTCGCCGCAATGGTTTAATTCCGGACTCAATTGGGCCTATGGCCTGACAGGTAAAAGCCAAGGGCATTATTATGTCGACTATCAAACAGGCAAATTAAAGAAATCGGACGACGCTTTTACACATCCCCAGCCTCACGCTTGTTTTATCCAATCCGTTGGCGACGAATTGGTCGCGGAAGGCGGCATCATGGATTTGTGGTCGCGGGAAGCCCGCCTGTTTAAATATGGATCCGGAACGGGCTCGAATTTTTCAGGGATTCGCGGCGCTGGTGAACCATTATCCGGAGGTGGGCACTCCTCTGGATTGTTGAGTTTTCTGAAGGTTGGTGATTCGTCAGCCGGTGCGATCAAATCAGGTGGCACGACACGGCGCGCCGCGAAAATGGTCATCGTCGATATCGACCATCCCGACATTGAGGATTTCATTGACTGGAAGTCCCGTGAAGAGATGAAAGTCGCTGCCCTCGTGACCGGTGCCAAGGTATTACAGCGGCGTCTCAATGACATCATAAATGCATGTATCAACTGCAGCGGCAGCGAGGATGAATGCTTTGACGCCCGCATCAATATGGCGCTTAAGCGGGAAATAAAACTGGCAAAACGCGACGGTGTTCCTGATGGCGCTATCGAGAGAGCATTGCACTTGGCGCGCCAAGGCATTGATTCCATTGAAGTTCCCGTCTTGGACGCTGACTGGGACAGTGAGGCTTACCGGACGGTTTCAGGACAAAATGCCAATAATTCAGTGCGAATTACGGACGCGTTCCTTGAAGCTGTCGACAGTGATGAAAACTGGGATCTCATCCGCCGAACAGACGGTGCTATCGCCAAGTCTGTCCGTGCCCGCGATTTGTGGCACATGATTGCAAAAGCCAGTTGGTCCAGTGCTGACCCGGGCATTCAATTCCACGATACAATCAATGACTGGAACACATGCGCTGTCTCCGGCAATATTCAGGGCTCGAACCCGTGTTCAGAATATATGTTCCTGGACGACACAGCCTGCAACCTTGCATCCCTAAACCTTATAAAATTCAACGACTTAAAATCCGGGTTTAACGTGAAGGCCTTTGAACACGCTTCTCATATGTGGACGCTGATGCTGGAGATTTCTGTCGCCATGGCTCAATTCCCGTCCAAGGAAATTGCACAAAAATCTTATGCGTTCCGTACATTGGGCCTTGGATATGCCAACCTTGGCGGATTGTTGATGTCGAGCGGCATTCCATATGACAGCAATGAAGGCAGGGCCGCTGGCGGCGCAATCGCGGCCTTATTAAGCGCGGTTGCGTATAATACCTCAGCGATGATGGCCAAAAACCTCGGTGCCTTCCCCGAACATGAAAAAAATGCAAAATCAATGCTCCGCGTCGTGACCAACCATCGCCGGGCCGCCGAAGGCCGCGTGGCCTATGAAGGATTGGCGACCGCGCCCGTCCCGCTCAACCGCACGGAATGCCCATTTGACGGCGTTGCAGAACGAGCCGCTGCGTTGTGGGCGCAATGCGAAACTTTGGGTAAGAAACACGGTTTTAGAAATGCTCAAGTCAGTGTGATAGCGCCAACAGGCACAATCGGCCTAATCATGGATTGCGATACGACAGGTATTGAGCCTGATTTTGCCCTCGTCAAATTCAAGAAACTGGCTGGTGGTGGTCACTTTAAAATAATCAATCAATCCGTGCCAGCGGCGCTCACCGCACTCGGGTATAATAAACGCCAGATCAGCGAGATAGAGACCTATGCACTCGGGTCGGGATCACTTAATGGATCGCCGGCCATATCCCTCGATGATCTGCGCGCTTGTGGTTTCACAGACGAAAAGCTCTCGCTCGTTGAAGAAGCAGTTAAAGATGCTTTTGATATCCGTTTCGTTTTCAATCGTTGGTCGCTGGGGGATGAGTTTTGCAAGCAAGAGCTTGATTTAACTGATGCCCAACTTGAAAAACATGGTTCAGATCTGCTCCCTACACTTGGGTTTGGCGATCAGGAAATCGAAGCGGCAAATATTTATTGCTCCGGGGCGATGACCCTCGAAGGCGCGCCGCATCTTAAAGCGGTTCATTTGCCGGTATTCGACTGTGCAACACCTTGCGGTCGCATTGGCACGCGGGCGCTCAGCGTCGACGCGCATATATTGATGATGGCAGCAGCACAGCCGTTTATTTCAGGCGCGATATCAAAAACAGTCAACATGCCAAGTACGGCCACAATTGATGAGTGCGCCAATGTTTATTCATCCGCTTGGAAGCTCGGGCTAAAAGCGATCGCGCTTTACCGCGACGGGTCAAAGCTCTCGCAACCGCTCAACTCCGCTGTATTCGACGACACGGCGATGGATGCGTTGGACGAAACATCGGAGCAGCCCGCAGCTCAAAAAGCAACTGTCGGAGCCGAGAAAATCGTCGAAAAAATCGTCGAACGCGTTATTGAAAAGCCAATCGAACGCCGTCGCCTCCCCGACCGTAGAACAGGCTATATTCAAAAATCGACTGTAGGCGGACATAAAGTATACCTGCATACCGGCGAATTCGAAGACGGTTCTCTCGGCGAAATTTTCATTGATATGCACAAGGAAGGTGCGGCTTTCCGCTCAGTCATGAACAATTTCGCCATCGCGATTTCAATCGGCCTACAATATGGGGTCCCATTGGAAGAATTTGTCGAAGCGTTCGTATTTACTCGTTTTGAGCCTTCCGGGCCCGTCACGGGCAATGACAGCATTAAGTTTGCAAACTCAATCCTCGATTATCTGTTCCGCGAATTGGGCATTTCTTATCTCGGATGGGATGATTTGGCCCATGTCGATCCAAATTCAGCGACACCTGACTCACTGGGTGGCGGCGAAGGAGAACGTCATTCCGGACCGGCACTTGAGGACAATTCGCCGGCCGTCCCTTACTCCAAGGGATTTTTGCGCGGTGGGGACGCCGATAACATTGTCCAATTCCACCGCGGCGGTGACAATGAAAGCGAAGATTTCCTCGAAATTGAAGTCGAACTGGAGCCTGATTCAGGCGAAGAAAGCAACATTGAACTTTTGGGTCGCAAGGAAGTATTGAATGCCCCCTCTTCACGGTCAAAGGCCAATGTGACGCCGCCGGTTTCGAACACCATCGAATCTCAATCTGCGCGATTTAAAGGATATACTGGCGATGCCTGCCCGAGTTGTGGTCACTTCACGCTCATCCGCAACGGAACCTGCCAAAAATGCGATACATGTGGGTCGACAACTGGCTGTTCCTAGCGCTTAATACATAACTGCTTTTTAATGCAAAATCGCTCGCAAATGCGAAATCTGAGCATTATAACGCCCGTATGAAGAAAATTAGTTTGTTGACACAAGCAGGCTTGGGTGTGGGCTTCTTATCCACAGTCCTGAGCGTATCGGCATTAGCCCAGACACCGGTGAGCACAAGTGTTCAAATGTCCGGGTCTTGCCCGAAATGTGATCTTTCGCACCGTGATATGGAACGTATGTCCCTGCAAGGGTCAAACTTTTCAGGTAGTAATTTTTCACACTCCAATTTGAGCGGCGGTAAATTTTACCAATCAAATCTCGCAGGCGCCTCTTTCAGCAAAGCTTATATGATGCGTATCGAAGGTGACGGCGTCATATTGCACAAGTCGAACCTTCGCGATGCCACTTTGAGCGAAGCTACCCTGACCAACTCGGATATTTCATATGCCGACTTGCGTCGTTCAGATTTGCGAAATGGGAACTTCCACGGAAGTTCATTCCAAGGATCAATTTTGAAAGCGTCTGACGCCATGGAAGCCAATTTCCAGGGTGTTAATTTTCGCGGCGCATATCTGACCCATGGGAATTTCACGAACGCAAATTTCAGTGATGCCAATTTATCCAAAGCCGTATTTGGAAATGCGATTCTGACCGAATGTAACTTCAAGAACGCAAACTTGTCAGGCGCCGATATGATAAATGTCACCGGACTCAAACAAAGCCAACTGGATCAGGCATGCGGTGACGAGTCGACAGTTCTTCCTGAAGGCTATTCCATAACGAACTGCCCGAGCGCAAATCAGGCCCAGGTGACGCAAGAAGCGGCGGCGTATCAAGACACATATACCGTCGTTCCGACACCACCTGCATCGCCAAGAACTGTGAATCCATATGTTTTGAGAACCGAGCCGGACGTTGTTGCGCCACAGCAGGCTGCATCAAATCATGATATCGCTATCGACTTGATTGAGCAGACGCTCAGGTCGCTGCCAATGGACAGTCCGTCACGAGCACGCTTGGAAGCCGCAATTTCCCATATTGAAATGGAACGTGCAGCGTCCAAATAGCTTTATGACGTCCCGGTTATTTTTCTTTCGGTAAATCCAACCGCAAATGCAGTTCACGAAGCTGTTTCGACTCCACATCGGACGGTGCGTTCATCATCAAATCCTGCGCCTGCTGGTTCATTGGGAAGACAATCACTTCGCGAATGTTTTCTGCGCCCGCCAACAACATCACGATGCGATCAATACCAGGTGCGAGCCCGCCATGCGGCGGCGCGCCGTATTTAAATGCATTGATCATTCCTGCAAATTCCGTATCGACGGTTTGCTGATCATATCCGGCGATCTCGAAAGCTTTGTACATGATATCGGGACGGTGGTTCCTGATAGCACCTGACGACAATTCAATACCGTTGCATACGATATCGTACTGATAAGCAAGAATATCCAATGGTTCCATTGTTTCCAAAGCTTCCATTCCACCTTGTGGCATGGAGAATGGATTGTGAGAGAAATCTACTTTTTTGTTGTCTTCGTCATATTCGTACATCGGGTAATCTACGACCCAACAGAATTTGAAAATTCCTTCTTCAATGAGACCAAGTTCTTTACCAACAACATCGCGTGCGGCACCGGCAAGTTTGTAAGCGTCCCCTACTTTACCGGCGGCAAAGAAAACGCCATCACCAGCTGTCAGACCCAATTGATCAAGGATTTTCACCAAATGGTCGGGCTTGAAGTTTTTCAATACGGGATCCTGAGACTTCGTGGCTCCGTCTTCGCCCTCTGACAGACGTGCATAGCCAAGACCCGGCATCTGCATTTCTTTTTTCGCCCACTTGTCGAGATTGTCGAAAAACTTGCGTGATTTTTCAGCTGCAGCCTTCGGCGCCGGAATTGCAATAACTTTCCCGCCGCCGCCAACGATTTTTTTGAACAAGCCAAATCCGGTCAAATCTTCGTCTGTGAAGAAGTCGGAAACATCATTCAGGATCAGCGGATTTCTGAGATCCGGTTTGTCCGATCCGTATTTTGCCATCGATTCTTTGTACGGGATACGCGGGAACGGTGTTTCTACGGTTCTACCCTCGGCAAATTCCTCAAATACGCCTGCCATAACAGGTTCAATGACATTAAATACGTCTTCTTGCGTCGCAAAGCTCATTTCCACATCAAGTTGGTAGAATTCGCCCGGGCTACGGTCAGCACGCGCGTCTTCATCGCGAAAGCATGGCGCTATTTGAAAATATTTATCAAATCCAGCCACCATGATCAATTGTTTGAACTGCTGCGGCGCTTGCGGCAACGCGTAAAATTTTCCGGGGTTCAGCCGTGATGGCACCAGGAAATCCCGAGCCCCTTCAGGACTGGACGCCGTCAGGATGGGGGTTTGGAATTCATTAAACCCGAGCTCAATCATCCGGCGACGGATAGAGTTGATCACCTGCCCGCGGAGTACGATATTTTTATGCAGTTTCTCGCGTCGAAGGTCGAGATATCGGTGCTTAAGGCGGATGTCTTCTGGATAATCTGGTTCCCCAAACACAGGCAGCGGCAATTGATCCGCCGAAGAATGAACCTCGAACGCATCGGCCCGTAATTCAACTTCACCCGTCGCTAGCTCGGGGTTCACCTGATCGGCATCGCGCGGCAAAACCTCACCGGTAATCTGAATGACGCTTTCCGGTGTCGTCCGTTTGACTTGCTCATAAAATGGCTGATCAGGATAAACGACGACCTGGGTCAACCCATAGTGATCGCGCAAGTCAACAAATAACGCATTTGGGTGGTCGCGTTTACGATGGACCCATCCGGAAAGCCTAACGGTTTCACCGACATTCGATGTGTTAAGTTCATTACAATTGTGGGTGCGGAATTCGTGCATGATATTCTCTTCTGGTTCGGGCGGTCCAACTGTGGCGACATCCGTAAATCTGTTGGACACGCATTGATATGCTTACCCCTCAATGTCAAGTTTTTTGCGGTATTTACGTGCAAAAACGACAAGTGAATTCCGGGCAGTCCGAGAAATAATATCACCATCCTGAACTAACCCCGTGACCTTTTGAAGCCTTCTTGCTAAGGGAGGCCATGAAAATCATTACAACAACCGAATCGCTCGATAAATTTTGCGCGACGGCACAAAAATCACCGTTTTTGGTCGTTGATACGGAATTTATGCGCGAGAGCACTTTCTACTCACAACTTTGCCTGATTCAGGTCGCCATACCAAATGATGAAGCCATTATTGACCCAATGGCAGACGGAATTGATCTCGCATCATTTCTGGCTCTTTTACTCGATGAAAAAATCACCAAGGTGATGCATGCGGCTCGTCAGGATATGGAAATCTTCTATAAGCTGTGTGACGCCGTCCCCAAACCCGTCTTTGACACTCAATTGGCGGCAATGGCACTGGGCTTTGGCGACAGCGTCGGTTATATGGCGCTAGTGAAAGGCCGGCTCGGTAAAAACCTTGACAAAGGCGCCCGGTTCACGGACTGGTCAAGGCGCCCTTTAACGGACAAACAATTGCACTACGCGATTGGTGATGTGACGCATTTGCGCGATCTCTATCCCGATATGGTGAAGGAATTAGAAGATAAAAAACGTCTCTCGTGGGTCAACGAGGAAATGGCGGATCTACTGGATCCGCACCTTTATCAATTCGAGCCTGAACGGGCTTGGATGCGCTTGCGCCCTCGAAAACTGAAACAGGAATATTTGGCGGCTATGAAAGCCGCAGCCGCTTGGCGTGAGCGTGAAGCACAGAACAAAGATACGCCGAGAAATCGTATTTTAAAAGACGATGGCATTTATGACATCGCGATGCGTCAGCCGAAAACGGTTAAAGAACTGGGCAATTTACGGGGCGTACCCAACGGGTTCGAAAGACGTAAAAACATTGATCGGCTCCTCAAATCTTTGCAGGACGCCCATAAAAATGCGGCCACTTATGCTCCGGTGATTCAGGCAAAAAAACACATGCCCCCGAATTTAGGGCCGACGATCGATATCCTTAAAACTTTGCTCCGTTTAAAAACGGAATATGAAGGCATTGCCCCGCGATTGATCGCCAACGCCGCCGACATTGAACAAATTGCCGCGTTCGGATCAAAAGCACAGGTCAAAGCCCTCGAAGGGTGGCGCCGAGAGGTTTTTGGATCGGATGCATTGCTGATGTTGGATGGCAAATTGAGCCTGACCTTAAATGGGCGAGAAGTTGTCGCCATTAAACACGATGGCTAGTCTCGTTCAGTCCCACCCGGTCCTTTCGGGACGGGATTTCATCTACGATCCGCCGCAGCAACATGTTTCAGTCATCTATGAAGACGATAGTCTCATTCTTGTCGACAAGCCGGCGGGCCTTCTCAGTGTTCCCGGCAAGGCTCCTGAACATCAAGATTGCCTTGAACAACGAGTGAAGCAAAAGTTTGATGATGCCCTCCTCGTCCACCGGCTGGACATGGCAACGAGCGGGATTATGGTTTTTGCCCGGAATGCGCGTGCGCACCGCCATTTGGGTCTTCAATTCGAACGACGTCATGTTGAGAAAACATATATTGCTCATATTTGGGGACGCCTGAAATCGCCGAAAGGACAAATCGACCTCCCGCTTATATGCGACTGGCCCAATAGACCGATGCAGAAAGTCGATTTCGACGCAGGGAAAAAGGCCAAAACCGATTGGGAAGTCTTGAAAGAGCTTAATGATTGCACGATTGTTCGGCTGACGCCTCTCACAGGCCGTTCACACCAATTGCGGGTCCACATGAATGAGCAAGGTTGCCCGATTTTGGGAGATCGTCTCTATGCACATGAAGACGCTTTTAAGAAGACACCGCGCCTCATGTTGCACGCGGAAAGTCTGTCGATATTCCATCCCGATGGTGGCCAACGACATCAGTTTGAAGCGCCGGTTCCTTTTTAATTATTGCCTTTATCCGCGTTTATTTTGCAAATATTTCGATGCAAAACTGCGCGTTACATTGATTTTTTCAATTGCAGCCGCCTCGTCAAGCTCAACAATTAACGATCTTAATGCCCCGACAGATCGCTCTGTATTGGTCAATAAATACGAAATCAGTGAATCTGATACTTTCAGACCCCGATCCTTGAATATTTTAAGCAAAATGCCCGTGAGTAAATTGTCGTCCGGTTCCTCGATACGGGCAATTTGAACATTGCGAAGGCGGGAATGTAAATCAGGGATTTGGACATTCCAACTCACGGGTGGCATCATGTCCGTCAACAGCAATGCCTGAAGGTCTCCAGAAATCGCCATATTGATGAGTGTAAATAACGTAAATTCGTCGGCCTCGGCGGCATTGTCGATCCACAAGGCGCGATATTTCCATTCTTTTTTGGGTACAAAAACATCGCGACCATCCAATGAAATGGCATCATTCTCGACAGACCAAATATGACCGAGGTGGGTTTTACCACATCCTTTAGGGCCAACGATTGCGAGAGTGTTATTCGCCCATTCTGACCGCTCCAAGGCCCGTCTCGCTTCAGCGTTACTCGAGGCATATTGAAAAGATCCAGAACCCAAATCTGGCTTTGGCACAAGGTCCAGCGGAATTTGGGGTGATCGTGTCGACATGGACTGATTAAAAAGCGCCTGTTCTGAACAATACCAATCCAAGCTTTGCGTCTTGTTTGATAGAAACGCCCTTGAACGATAACTCGTTTCTCAACCGCTCCATATCGCCGCCATAAGTCAGTGCCATTGTTGCACCTTTTTTAGATAGAGCTTCCAACCTTGCGGATCTTATTTGCGCTGAACCATTGATCACATCTTGCAATTGCATCCATTCGGCATGTGAGCGGTAGAGAACAGATACCGGCAACACCACACTTGCACTGGATACATTACCAACAACACTTCCTTTCCAGTCTTCCTCGACCGCGCCAACAACCGCCATCACAGCCGCCTCGGCACTCGCCCCTGACACGCGTCCAATGTTTCGGCTGGTTTTTGTATCCAGCGCAACGTCCGTCAAATAAACTGAATATCCCGGATAGTTTGCCCGTGCTTTCGCAATCAAGATTTGCTGTACGCCAAAGACCTGCCCAATCGCCTGTAAGGCTTTAATATCAAGTTTCTCCGCACACGGGTCGGTAATGATGCCATCTAAGGACCTGTTTGGCGTGATCGCCTGCATTGGCGTCAAAGCATATTCAATATTGGCTTCCCGCCAGGCTTCTGACCACCCATTTTGCCCCCACAACGTGTTGCCTTCCAATATCGGTATGACCAGTCTTTTCCGAGATTGGGTAGAAATCAATGTTAGTCCCATTGCGCGCATGTACTGCGCGACGGCGCTCCTGTTAAATGCCACCGTAATGTCGCCCAAATAACGATCTGCTGAGCGTTTTTCGTTGGCGATTTCCAGTGCCCGGATCATCTTAGCACCGTCTTCTTGGGACACGCCGCGAAAGCCTTTGGCGGCACGGTCACGGGCCAAACTCATTCGGTCGATCAGGATATTAGCAGCGACCATTTGACCTTCAGAAATAGCCTCCGTCTGTGCGGCAAGAGCGTTGTCAGCGGTCGCATCAACCGGGACGTTCGCAACAGTATATGGATCGCCGGCAAATGCGTTTATTGACATGCTCAAAACAAGCACACACAAGCTCAAAATTCTGAATATCATAAGGACCTCAACTGATTTGCGCCATAGTACCGAAAATGAAGGCGAATTAAAGGCTCGATTTGCAGCTTATAATGTTAACGTGCCCTTGAGTTCGAGCAAAATCTGCGGCATTGAGCAGTAAATTCTTTGGAAGCGATTCATGACAACATCCAATCCTGATCAAAAGCCGTTAAGTTATGCCGATGCCGGCGTTGATATCGATGCAGGTGAGTCTCTGATCGAAATAATCAAACCCCTCGCGAAAAGTACAAAACGCCCTGGCGCTGGTGCGGACCTTGGCGGGTTTGGCGGTGCGTTCGACCTTCGGGCCGCCGGGTATACAGATCCCATCCTTATTTCTGGTACAGACGGCGTCGGCACAAAGCTTCGTATTGCGATTGTGAGCGGGCAACTCGGTACAGTGGGAATTGATTTGGTCGCCATGTGTGTCAATGATGTATTGGCGCAAGGCGCTGAACCATTATTTTTTCTCGATTATTACGCCACGGGAAAACTCGATACGACATCCGCCGCCAGCGTTATTTCCGGTATCGCGGAAGGCTGCAAGCAATCAGGATGTGCCTTGATCGGCGGTGAAACGGCTGAAATGCCAGGCATGTACGAAGGCAGTGATTTCGACTTGGCAGGCTTTGTCGTGGGAGCGGCAGAACGTGGTTCGCTTTTGCCACTGACTGACGAAATGGCGGAGGGAGATTTTTTAATCGGTCTGTCCTCTTCGGGACCTCATTCCAACGGGTATTCTCTTATCCGTAAAGTCGTTGAAGTTTCCGGTTTGGCTTGGGACGCACAATGTCCTTTCGATGCAAACCAAACTCTAGCTGAAGCGCTGCTAACACCGACCCGTCTTTACGTTAAAACCCTCGTTCCTTTGATCAAAACAGGAAAAATCAAAGGACTGGCCCATATTACAGGCGGCGGAATTACCGATAATGTCCCCCGCATGCTGCCTGACCGGTTGAGACCAGAAATAGATTTTAAAGCTTGGCCACGCCCGAAGGTATTTGAATGGCTACAGCAGACCGGGAATATTGACGAAAACGAGATGCGCCGTGCATTTAATTGCGGCATTGGCATGGTATTGGCCGTCGCTGCAGCGGACGCCGATCAGCTGATGGACTTGTTGAGCAATGCGGGTGAAAACGCCTTTGTCATCGGATCATTAAAGAACGCATGACACCTCCAAAGGTCAAAACAGGAATTCTGATCTCAGGTGGAGGGTCGAACATGGAAGCGCTCGCCAAAGCGGCGCAAAATCCAGATTTCCCTGCTGAAATTGTGGTCGTAATATCGAACAATCCAGATGCGGGCGGAATAGCGAAGGCTCAAAAACTGGATATTGACGTAGAAGTCATAGATCATCGCGCGTTTAAATCGCGAAAGTCCTTTGAAAAGGTCTTGGACCAGACCTTGCGAGATTACGATGTTGACCTTGTATGCAATGCAGGTTTCATGCGCTTGCTGACACCTTATTTCGTCAATCGTTGGCTCGGCAGACAGCTCAACATCCACCCTTCCCTGCTTCCGAAATACAAGGGGCTACAAACGCATCAAAGGGCTCTTGATGCAGATGAAAAGGAACACGGATGTACCGTTCATTATGTCAGTGAAGGCATGGATGAAGGCGAAACAATCGGACAAGCCACAGTTCCAGTGAAGGAAGGCGATACGCCCGAAACGTTAGCCTCCCGCGTTCTCGTTCAAGAGCACATTTTATATCCCAAAGTATTACAGCAGGTCGCTCAAGAACTCCGCCGATAACGATATCGTTTACCTTTCGTCAACAACGTTCTTTGTTCATTTGTCAAAGATTACGACATAGTTTGTCGTCAAATCTGCTGGGGGTCACGATAAAGTTTTTCGACAAATTTATGTTGGACGAAAGCGGTGCGACACTTCCGTTGTTCACGATAGCTGTGCCTATGGTGATCGGTGCGATGGCCGTAAGTATTGAAGCAGGTTATTGGTACAAATCGAAATCCGACAAACAACTTATCGTCGACATGGCTGCCTATGCTGGCGCTATGGAACTGATCGATAGCGACTCCGATACAGCAAAAATTCTTGCGGAACTGGACGCCTTGCACAATGGATATGACCCGGACCTGGGAACTATTACGATCAACAATCCGCCTTTATCGGGTAGCAATACAAATGATACGGCAATCGAAGTCATCATGACCCAAAAGGGCGATCAGTATTTTAGCAAAATATTTGGCGCCAACCGCATCACATATAGAAACAGGGCCGTTGCTGAGCTTTTTAGAGGATCGGACGCCTGCGTATTGGCTCTTAACGAAACGGTATCTGGCGCTTTCACCGCGACCGGATCCACGAATGTTTCACTGGATAAATGTGCAATTGGTGTAAACTCGGGTCACGCGGAAGCCGCAGAATTTGGCGGAAGCTCATCAACAATTGCTGAATGCCTCAGTGTTGTTGGTGGTGTTTACGGCGCTGAGAACGCCAATTTCGCGTGTGGCACGCCCCTGACCAATGCCCGAGAAATTGAAGACCCATATGAAGATATAGCAGCGCCGAATTTGGATGATTACCCTACGTGCACAGAGGAAGTTGATACAGGCGACGATAATGTCTCAATGTCAGGCGGACGGTATTGCAAAAATATTAACTTGAAGGGTACAGCACTCCTCGATAGCGACAGTACCTACATATTCGATGGCATTGATGTAAAATTCATTGGCGCGGCGTCGAATATGGTCGGGACCGGTGTCACGCTCGTCTTGATGAACGGTGCAACGCTCAGCAACGTTAATGGCGGTTCAAATATCACAATATCGGCGCCAACTGCCGGCACGTATCAAGGCATCGCCATTTACAGCGATCCCGTCACGCAAACCGCCGACGAAGATGTTAAAATTAATGGTGGATCATCGACTTCGATTGAGGGATTGCTTTATTTCCCCACTCAAAATCTTGAATTCAGCGGAAATACCACCGGCGCAAATGCGTGCACTGTTGTTGTTGCAAATACAATTCAACTGACCGGTAATTCAGGATTAACAACATCGGGGTGCGAAAACAGCTTCGCATTGAAACCGCCAAAAATAAATCAGGGCGCTTTCCTTGTCCAATAAATGATCCGCATGAAATGCGCTGTTACTAATATTATCTCAAAATTAACTACGTTCATTGCCGAATTGTAAGGAGAATTCGCGTAAGTTCTGAGAAGAATCGTGGGGAATTTAGAATGATATCCAGGTCTAAGAGACTTATTGCGAATGAAGAAGGTGGAACGCTGGCTGTATTTGCCGTCGCTCTCCCTTTGCTGTTGGGCGCAGTAGCAGCAAGCGTTGAAACGGGATATTGGATGAAATCCAAATCCGATGTGCAAATGATTGCCGATATGTCTGCATATGCTGGCGCGAAAGAACTCGAAAGAAATTCAAACGATAACGCCATTAAAGCGGCGAAGGTTCATGCTATTTCGAACCAATATGATTTTAATTCAGGAACAATTGAAGTCAATTCACCTCCATTGAACGGAGCCTATGCTGGTCAAGACGCAGTTGAAGTCATCCTCGTTCAACAAGGCCTTAAGTTTTTCAGCGGGATTGTAAGCGATGATGCCATTCAGTACCGCGTTCGCGCTGTCGCGGCTGTTTTGAAAGACGCGGAATTATGTGCCCTCTCATTAAGCACAACTGCCAACAATGCGTTCCAGACAAGCGGAAACACGACGATCGATTTCGATGGCTGCTCAGTCGGGTCTAATTCTTCACACAACGGCGCTGTCGACATCGGTAACAACACAACATTGGTCGCCGATTGTATTTATTCTGCCGGTGGTATTGATGGCGAGGGTAACGCAACGACATCCTGCAGCATGAATCAATCAAACTCGGTGCGCGTAGACGATCCGTTTGCCGACGTTGTTGCACCGACCTCTGCCTCACACCCGGATGCAACGTGGGATAACCCTTGCTTAGAGCCTACCAATGGCCCAGGCAGCACAAAGGATATGGTTCCAGGTCGCTATTGTGATGATATCACAATTAACACCGTCTATAATTTAGCGTCGGGTACCTATATTTTCGATAATATGGACTTGAGCTTCCAGGGGGGCACCGGAACTTTGAATGGGACTGGTGTTACGCTGATTCTGATCAATGATTCCCGTCTGGAAAACATCAATGGCAATGATCAAATCAATATCGAAGCCCAAACCAGCGGAGCGTATGCTGGCCTGGCTATATTCAGTGACCCGTTAACGCAGCCAGACAATGTGACAACAACGTTTAACGGAAGTTCTGGAACATCGATCGGGGGCGCCATCTATTATCCCAATCAGGATGTACAATTTTCAGGTAATACTGCGTCCGTCAGTGACTGTACGTTAATTATCGCCGACACAATCAATATGACTGGGGGGTCAACAATGTCCTCGAATGGATGCGAAGCCGCTTTCGGTATCGTTGCACCAAACCAAAAAGGCACTTTCATAGTGGAGTAAATTATGACTAACCTATTGAAAAAATTAGCATATAAATTTCGTAAGGACCAAGACGGCTCGGTCGCGATTGAGACATCAATCATCCTGCCGCTTATTCTCATCCCGTTGACATTGGCGACGGTTGATGTCGGTATCGCCGTGAACTCGGGTCAAAGCCTGACTTCGGCTTCGCGGTCGGGAACGCAATACCTGCTGAATGGCGGACAAGTCGAAGCTGATTTAAAGGGCTCAATTGTCGCCGCTTACAATGGCAATTTGGATATGCAAAACATTACAATCGCCACATCATGTGCCTGCCCCAATGAAAACGCTATTCCTTCTGGTGACGGTAATGGCGAAAGCACCGGAGAACAGACAAACACGGAAACTGGCACAGAAACCACGTCTGAGGAACGACCATATTCTCTACGCAATGTAACGTTGGAAACAATGGATCAATGTAGCGCCTCTTGCTCAGACTCATCAAACGAGCGCGTTCTCGTAAATATGAGCATTACACATACATCACAGGGTTTGTACAAAGATTATCCCCTTTACAAAGAGGTCTCTGTCCGCGTTCGGTAACACTTATCAAACTGCAAAGATATTATGCAAAACTTCCTTAAAAAATTTGGCAAAAACAAAGAAGGCGCTACTGCTGTCGAAACGGCATTGGTATTACCTTTGGTCGCGGTATTTTTATTTGGAATTTTACAAGTGTCTTTGGCGTTTTATGAACTTTCGATGACGCAAAATTCTCTGGAAGATGCAGCACGGGAAATTTTGATTTTGAATAATCCGACTGACGCCGAAGTGGAATCAACCGCAAATGCCGCCATCCATCAGTCACAAAATGCAAGTATCGTTTTGACCACCACATTTGTGAACCAATTCGGGTCGGATTACGCTCAGTTGAACGCAGCGTTCAACTATAGTCTCGACATTCCGTTTACAGACGGAATTTCTGTAAGCAGAACCCTTGGAACTGAAATAATTCTGCAACGGTAATCATCAGTTCCGCAGACAAGAACAGCACAAAAAAGCCGGGTCAGTGACCCGGCTTTTTCAATGGTATTTTAGTCAGTTTTCATCCGACAATTTCTTCGTCTGAAAAGAAGAACGGAATTTCTTCTGCAGCTGTTTCTGGAGCATCAGAACCGTGAACGCTATTTGCTTCAATGCTTTCCGCAAATTCCGCGCGGATTGTTCCGGGTTCAGCCTCAGTCGGGTTCGTCGCACCCATAACTTCGCGGTATCGGGCAATTGCGTCTTCGCCTTCAAGGGCTTGAACGACAACAGGACCTGACATCATGAATTCGACAAGATCGTTGTAGAATGGGCGTTCCGCATGAACAGCGTAGAAGCCTTTGGCTTGCTCTTCGCTCAAGCGAATGCGTTTTTGGGCGATAATGCGCAGACCGGCCTCTTCGATTTTGGCGTTGATTTTACCCGTTAGATTACGTTTCGTGGCATCTGGTTTGATGATTGAAAATGTGCGTTGAATGGCCATGTGGCCCTCCTTAATGATTGATTGAATTCCTGTGCCTGCGCTCTATAACGGGCATGTTTCGATCTGTGAAGCGATGATTTTCCCAAAGCTGTAGTTTTTATGCTCCATATTAATGACCTCACATTCCGCATAGAAGGCCGCCCCTTGTTCGAGCAAGCGACGTTAGCGGTGCTGAAAGGCTCTAAAGTCGGTCTTGTCGGACGAAACGGCACGGGCAAATCAACACTGTTTAACCTCATTAAAGGCACTCTCAGCCCTGATGATGGTTCGGTGAACCTACGTAAAGGCGCGCGTTTGGGCGCCGTGGACCAGGAAGTCCCGTCTGGCCCCGAAAGCCTGATGGAAACTGTTATATCCGCGAATAAAGAGCTCACCGCCCTGCTCGCAGAAGCTGAAACCGCGACCGATCCAAACCGGATTGCAGAAATACACGTCAGATTAGGCGATATTGACGCGTATACAGCCGAAGCGCGGGCCGGCACAATTCTGTCAGGTCTGGGATTCACACCGGAAGATCAACAAAAACCGTGTAGCGAGTTTTCGGGTGGGTGGCGCATGCGGGTTGCCCTCGCCGCTATGTTGTTTGCTGAACCGGATCTTCTCTTGCTCGATGAGCCAACCAATTATCTCGATGTGGAAGGTGCCGTGTGGCTGGAAGCCCACATCAAGGTTTATCCCGGCACCGCTTTCATCATCTCTCATGACCGGGACTTCCTCAACGCGGCCGTGACCCATATTGCTCACCTGCGCCAAGGAAAATTGTTCTCGTATACGGGCGACTACGACAATTTTGAGCGACAATTGCGCGAACAACAGCGCCTGTCCATGTCGATGCGGGACAAGCAGGAAGCGGAACGCCGCCATTTGGAAAGCTTCGTCAATCGATTCAAAGCCAAGGCCTCTAAAGCCAAACAAGCTCAATCGCGGGTCAAACGGCTGGAGAAGATGAAACCGGTGGCGACAATTATCAATGACCCGATCCCGCCAATTGATCTGCCAAGCCCGGAAAAAGCCCTGAGCCCGCCGATTGTCCGGTTTGACCAGGTATCCCTCGGCTATATTGACGGCGAAAGTGTATTGAGGAACCTCGATTTGCGGATCGATACCGATGACAGGATCGGCATTTTGGGCCGAAACGGTGAAGGGAAATCGACATTTGCCAAGGCGGTTATGGGCGAGCTCATTCCTCAAAGCGGACACGTACGCCGTCATAAAAAGCTTAGGATCGGTTATTTCGCCCAACACGAAATTGACGCTCTCAACCTCAATCACAGCCCGTATGATCATGTTCGGGAATTGATGCCAGACGCCACAGAGGCTCAACGCCGGGCCCGTCTCGCGCGTTTCGGATTGGGCATCAAGAACGCCGAAACCCCTGCCCGTGATTTGTCCGGCGGTGAAAAAGCCCGGCTCTTATTCTCATTAATCAGTTTTGATGCCCCGCATCTTCTGGTGCTTGACGAACCGACGAACCATTTGGATATGGACAGCCGCGCAGAATTGATCAAAGCGCTTAATGATTATGAAGGCGCGGTTCTGATAATATCTCATGACCGGAATATTCTCGAAAGCGTCGTTGATAGTCTTTGGGTGGTCGAGCATGGCGGTATTGCTGGATATGACGGCACGCTGATCGATTATCGCAAGCAACAGCTGGAAAATTTAAAAACAGCCGGCAAGAAAAAGTCGGATAAAACCAGCAAAGCAGACATCCGCCGGGCCGCGGCTCAGGCCCGCGAAGCCATCGCCCCCTTAAAAAAGAAAGTCCGTCAGATCGAACAGCGCATTGAGCAGTTAAAAGACCGTGTTGCCAAATTCGACCGGGAACTCGAAGTCCCAAACTTATTCACGGAAGCCCCAGAAAAAGCAGCACAAATTGGCAAAAAACGTGGGAAGACCTTAGCCGAAATCGAAAAACTCGAAGAAAATTGGCTCGAAGCCAGCGACGCCTATGAATCAGCAAAAGCTGGGTAACCCTATCGACAGCTCAATGCCGCGACATAGCCGTTTCGATCAAGCTCAACCGTTAGTCTGTCGCGCTCAATGGGGCCCAACGCATCGCCTAACCGCACAGCCCTGATTGCTGGCGCGTATAGAATTTGCCCTGCCAAATATTCTCGAATTTCTACAAATGGTGGATCAGGCTGCATATCTTGCAAAAAACCGTCGCCGCCCTCTTCCGTTTCCGCTGGTTTGACGACGCGGGTACGGCCCGGCAAAGACGAGAAAACGACGCTGCCCTCATGTTGACCGATCAGCCCTAAATATAGCCGGGAGCGACACAGATCGTCGCGTGGTATCCGTTGGGTCGGCTCAGGTTGCATGAATACCGGTTGTTGATATTGGCCATATTGTGAGGGTTGCATAGGTTGCATAGGCTGGGCTTGTTGCGCGCCCCGGTATTGCGGCGGCGCACTCCCGCCTGCGTTTGCGCACGCCGAAAGCACCAACATTATTCCTAAAACCACACAGTGGCGGGTCATAGCCAACCTTCATTCCGAATCAATTGAGTCTAACACAGCTTACAAATCCGGTTGAATCCATTTCCCATGATCGTTTTGCTTCCAATATGCGGTTTTCAGACCGTCGTCTTTCGCTTTTTTCCAGCGCGCACGTGCGATTTGACGATCTTGCTCGTTAGCCCCATCAAGTAAGGTGATACATCGGACGGCCCCAGATACATCGGAAATCTCGGCGCCGCCGACCAGAACCACGACGTCTGACCCGATCGCGCTATCACGATCTGTGCTCAAACTGATCGCCTGTTGATCAGCCAACGGCTCGTCTTCGCGCCCATGGGGCAGGAAACTGTCCTTGCGATAGACCCAGAGAAATTCATCCAGCCGTTTGAGTTCAGACAAGGGGTCGCCGTTTAAATCTCCGATTTTAACGGCGGTTTTCCACCCTTTGGCATAGGTTTTTTCTAAGATATCCGGCAGAACCTGCTCCAGCGGGCTTTGCTGCATATGATAAAACCAATGCTCAACCATGTAAGATCTTAACCTTCGTGATTGTCAGCAACCCAACGGTTCATGAGCCGGGCACCAAACCCGGTTGCCCAAGACGGCTCGCGAACATCGCCGCTTTTGCCCTTCCAGGCTGTTCCGGCAATATCGATATGCGCCCAAGGTGTTTTGCCGACAAAACGTTGCAGGAATTGCGCGGCGGTAATAGAGCCGGCCAATCGGCCACCGATATTTTTCATGTCGGCATTTGGGCTATCCAACAGCTTGTCATAAGCATCGCCAAGCGGCAGTCGCCAGGTTTTCTCGGTTGAATTGTCTGAAGCTTTCGCCAACTGCTCTGCGATCTCGTCAGAATTTGAGAATACGCCGGCATGCTCATGTCCCAGTGACACCAGAATAGCGCCGGTAAGTGTCGCCAGGTTGACCATGGCCTTCGGCTTGAAGCGTTTATTGGCGTAAAACAGCGCGTCACACAGGACGAGCCGGCCTTCCGCGTCCGTGTTTTGAACTTCAATGGTTTGCCCTGACATTGACGTCACAATATCGCCGGGGTTTTGCGCTTTGCCGTCCGGCATATTCTCGACAAGACCGACAATACCAATGACGTTGGCTTTGGCTTTACGTGAAGCGATGGCGTGCATCGCGCCGACGACGGCTGCTGAACCGCCCATATCGCCTTTCATGTCCCACATGCCATTTCCGGGCTTTAATGAAATACCACCGGTATCAAAAGTTACTCCTTTGCCGACGAGGCAGACAGGTTTATCGCCTTTTTTGCCGCCATCCCACTTCATGATGACGAGTTGTGACTCACGCTCTGAACCCAATCCAACACCGACCAAGGCATTCATGCCAAGGGTCGTCATGCGCTTTTCACCGAGGACTTCAATTTTGAGCCCCAGTTTTTCCATTTTCTTGATCCGCGCCGCATAGGATTTTGGATATAACTTGTTCGCTGGTTCATTGACGAGATCACGGGCAAGCAATGTACCCTCACCCACGGGACCATAAAAATTGTTATAGGCAGCGCGAGCTTTGGCTGGATTTTCGATCGCGACTTTTACGGCTTTTAGCGTAGGCTTTTTATCCTTGGCCAATTTAGTCCGGTAGTTATCAAACCGATATGACGCAAGCACGGCACCCAGTGCGGCTCTGGCGGCATCGACAGGTGTGCAATCAAAACCGTCCATATGTAGAATGAGGGTTGGTTCATTGTTCATCAGCACCGCTTTGGCCATTTTAGCGCCAAAAATCTCCGCGTCGAATTTATCGCGCTCACCGCAACCGGCAATATAAAGGCGGTCGGTCGATGTCCCCTTGGGGCCGAGAACTGAGAAGCCTTTACCGGCACTCCCGTCAAATTTTGCCGCTTTAACAGCAGCACTGATTTGTTTGCCAGATATCTTGTCATAAGCTGCTGCCGCATTCTTTAAACCGGCTTTTTTGAAGACGGGTAGCGCTGCGATCGCGTTTGCTTGGCCTTTGCCGATATCGGGGGAAATAAAACTAATCTTCACGAACGTCTCCAATTTATTGTTCTTATTTGATATTTTGATTGCCGAGCCCTCAGATAAGCTTACAAAAATGTAAAATAAATAGACTCAGTCAGCTGTGGCGAACCATACGCATGTAGTCTAGAACGCGCAACAGGAACGATGATTTTATACGCAATCCATTGCGATTTATACAGTTCGGAAGAACGGCTTAGGGACATATGAAACTCGTCCAGAGATATTTTTTACGTCAAGCTTTGACACCCCTGCTTCTGTCATTAGGAGCACTGTCGCTTCTTGCCCTGTTAACGCAAAGCTTATCGACCATTGATTTGATTATCGAAAACCGACAATCGGCGCTGACATTCCTTTACATCACGGTTTTGGCTCTGCCGCAATTGTTCGGCATTATCATGCCCTTGGCCGTATTCATGGCCATGTTGTACGCCCTCAACCGCTTGAATGTGGACAGTGAACTGGTCGTAACGAAGGCTTCCGGTTTCAGTCCGTGGCAAATTACCAGCCCGGCTCTCAGGATAGCGACATATGCGTTGATCGCGCACCTGGTTATCAACCTGTTTATTCAACCCCTCACCTTCCGGGAAATGCGTAAGGCACTTTTGGAGGTTCGAACCGATATCGCCTCAAAACTGGTCCGCGCGGGCGAATTTTCAGAACCGACACCCGGGCTCACGATCTATGCAACAGAAATCCTCCCGTCGGGCCGGATGAAGGGGGTGATGATCTATGATGAGCGCAGTGCCGATACCCCCGTAACTTACTTTGCTGACCAGGGAAACATCAGTACGATTGATGGAAAGACAACATTCACGCTTTTGAATGGAAATTTACATTTTATCAATGAAAACGGTGCGATGGACATAACTGATTTCGAGTCCAATACCTATGATTTAACGCAATTGCTGGCGATCGATCCTGTCCTGCGGTTGAAAGCCTCCGATCGGTATTTGCATGAATTGTTTGCCCCGGATCCTGATGAATATGCGCATCCGAAATGGGAAAATGAATTCAAGGCCGAAGGGCACGCAAGGCTATCCTCCCCGCTTTACAATATCGCATTGGTCCTCCTGGCACTGTCTTTTTTGGCGCGAGGCGATCACCAAAAAATGGGCTATGGACGCAAGATAGCCATTGCCGCAGCCCTTGGATTTACGATTAGACTATCCGGTTTTGCCATTGCGTCCGCAGCAGAAGACGACCCGGCGCTTAATATCATGCAATATCTCGTCCCGCTGAGCGTTTCAGGAATTTGCATTTGGTATTTGCTGAACAAGCGCCGCGCGAAAAACATATTTAAAATCAAATGGCTACGAGCGCGTTTGCCGGCATTATCGCGCGCTGAACCAACATGATTTCGACCTTAAACAGATATATTGCCACGAAGGTAATGGCCGGCATATTGATCGCGTTTTTGATCATCACCAGCATCATTATGCTCGTCGATTTTGTCGAAACATCTCGAGATGTCGGCGCTGACGCCAATATTTCAATGCTCACAATGTTATATTTGACCCTGCTAAGGGCGCCGCAACTTGTTGAACAAACCATCCCATTTGTGGTTTTATTCGGTGTCATGGGCGCTCTATTTGCGCTCAATAAACGCGCTGAAATTATCGTTTTGCGCGCTTCAGGACTCTCCGCCTGGCGGTTTTTGAAACCTGCTGCAATTGTCACAGCGCTGCTCGGTCTTGTTTGGGCCATCGGGTTTAATCCTTTGGCTGCAGAAGCCAGCAAACAGCATAATATCACAATCAAGGATTTGACCGCTGATCTATCCAAAGACCTTGCAGAGCTCCAACGCATCTGGTTGCGCGAAGGCGATGATGACAGTCAAATGGTCATCTTCGCCGAACGCGCTGATATCAGAAATTACGTTCTTGAGGACGCAACCTTCTACGACTCGGATTACGATGCAAATGGAAAGCCGGTGTTTACGCTGAGATATGATGCCGAAAAAGCGACTTTGTTACGCGAAGGCTATTGGCGATTGTCTAATGTTATAAAAAACCAGGACGGAAAACTACCGCAGTCTTTCTCTGTTGTATCGTTGCCGACTGTCATCACGCGAGAAACACTTCGCTCCCGTGTGCAAACTGACAAGAAGCCGCCGTTTTGGAAAATAAGAGGCGAAATTTCCAAAGCAAAAAGTGCGGGGTTTGATGCGACGCCGCTGATCATGCAATTCCATAAACTGTTAGCTTTGCCGATCACGTTGATCGCAATGGCAACGATAGCCGCGTGTGCGTCATTAAATGTTGCACGCGAAGGCGGTACTTTAAGGCTACTCATCATTGGAGCAGCACTTGGATTTGGCGTTTATTTCACGGACAATATCATCAGCGCCTTCGGTGAAACCGGCGCTTTGCCACCGGTTTTGGCAGCTTGGTCAATTCCATTGTTGGTGCTTTCCGGTGGTATATTTTTCCTCTCAAAGATTGAGGATGGTTAATCTTAAAAGCTGAACTGAATTATTGCGCTTCACATCGAATTAAGTATGTTGTGCGTGAATAAATTGAATCATTGGGAAGAAGAATGTCTTTTTCAAAATTATTACTGGTATCTGCGTGCGCCTTGGGCTCAGCATTGCTCCCCTCAATTGCTCAAGCTCAAAATTCCCATGGTATCGCGGCGGTCGTCAATGATGACATCGTCACGACCTATGATTTACAGCAACGCGCGCGGTTTATGATGGCGACCACGGGCGTTGAGCCGGATGAGGCCGCCCAGCGCCGTATCTTGCAACAAGCAATGCGAAATCTCGTCGACGAAAAACTGCAAATCCAGGAAGCTAAAAAGTACGATCAAACGATCTCAGACGATTCTGTGGCGCGCGGCGTGCAAAACCTGATTTCGCGCAATGGCATTGACGTCAATGAATTTGCCCAACGTCTCGCTTCAGCCGGGATCAATATAGCAACGCTTCAAGAACAAGTCCGCGCAGAGATCGCATGGCAGCGCATTATCGGTGGTTTATACGGGTCACGAATTAGAATCAGTGATGCCCAGATTGACGAAACAATCAACCGGCTCTCTGCCAATGCGAATAAACCAAGCTACAATGTGACCGAAATTTACATTGAAGCGACGCCCGATATCGGCGGTATGGAAGGCGCAATGCAGGGCGCGGAAGCCATGATTGCACAATTGCAACAAGGTGCTCCGTTTGATGTTCTCGCCCGTCAATTTTCCTCCTCTGCAACAGCAGCTAAAGGCGGCGAAGTCGGTTGGGTTCGTGAAGGTGAACTCCGCGAAGAGCTCAATAGTGTCATTACACAAATGGATACAGGCGCCGTTGCACCGCCAATTCCTGTTCCGGGCGGTGTTTATGTGATCGGCTTGGTAGATAAACGCGTATCAACATCGGAAACCTTCTACAAATTGAGCAGTCTAAATTACGCAACCAGCGACGAAACCGATTTGCCTACCGCAAGAACAGCGATCAAGAATGCGAGAGACGCGGCTAAATCATGCGATAGTCTTGAAGACGATGTTGCGAATATCGAAGGCTTGAAGGCAAACCCGATGGGTGAAATCAAGTCCAGCGACCTGACGGATGACATTCTGACAATTCTTTCCAACACCAATGTTGGCGAAATCTCGGAGCCACTTGAAACACCAAACGGTCTCGTATCACTGATGGTTTGTGAACGCGATATTCGTGGATCCAATATTCCGAGCCGCGAACAGGTAGAAGATCGCTTATTGTCACAGCAGGAAGCCCAAGCCTCCCGACGCCATCTTCGCAATTTGCGCCGTAACGCCACCATCGTAACCCGCTAGTGAACACTAGTACGGGGCTCCCTCTTGCATTGACCATGGGTGACCCGGCGGGCGTCGGACCTGAAATCACCCAAAAAGCCTGGCAAGCCCTGCGGGGCCAACGCGAAACCGCCTTTTTTGTAATCGGTGATCCGCGATTTTATCGTTCGGTTCGAGCGATTGAACATCCCTGCGAAGCCGCCCATGTTTTCGCAAACGCTCTCCCCATTTTGCCACTCGAATGTGCCAGCATTGAACACGGTGAGCCTAACGAAAAGGCCGCACCGGCTATTATCAAGTCCATCGAACAAGCTGTCGCGTTCGCGATCGAGAATACGGCTGCGGCAATCGTTACGAACCCCATTGCCAAAGACGTGTTGTACCGCGCAGGATTTAAACATCCGGGACATACGGAATTCCTCAATTCCTTGACAGAAGGGAGCGTCGCTCCCTACACGCGCGGTCCTATGATGATGTTGAGCGCCAAGGATTTGCGCGTCGCGCTTGTCACCATTCATTCCCCGCTCAAGGATATCGCAGACGCAATTACCAAAGACAAAATTGTGAAAGCTGCAACTTTGTTGGATGAATCGCTGCGCATTGATTTTGGCATTAAATCTCCGCGCCTAGCCATGGCTGGTCTAAACCCACACGCCGGCGAAAATGGGTCAATCGGCATGGAAGAAATCGATATTCTCAATCCAGCCGCTGAATACCTACGTACCCGCGGAATCAACATAACGGACGCGCAAAGTGCCGATACACTGTTCCATGAGGAGGCGCGCGCCAATTATGACGCAGCACTCTGCATGTATCATGATCAAGGCCTGATCCCTGTCAAAACGCTCGATTTTCACGGCGGCGTTAATACAACACTTGGATTGCCGATTGTACGCACTTCACCGGATCACGGAACCGCATTCGACATTGCCGGTAAAGGGATTGCCCGTCCTGATAGTCTGATTGCAGCAATTCACATGGCCCGCCAGATATCGCATCAACGGTCAATGCCCCGATAATGGAAAGCCTGCCCCCTTTACGAGAGGTCTTAGCTAAATACGACCTTTTTGCGAAAAAAAGCTTCGGTCAACATTTTCTTCTGGACCTCAATCTAACCGATAAAATCGCTCGGTTAGCGGGCCCGCATCCCGCCGTGGTCGAAGTTGGGCCCGGGCCCGGCGGTTTAACGCGATCCTTGCTTAATAGTGGAGTTGAAAAGCTTCATGTAATCGAAATGGATCACCGGTTTATTCCCGTCTTGGAAGACATTGCCGCTCTATCTGATGGGCGGCTCGACATAACTGAAGCCGATGCGCTCAAAGTCGACCTGGCAAGGCTTGATGACCATCGCCCACTACGTATTTGCGCTAATCTTCCCTACAATGTCGGGACAAAATTGGTGATTAATTGGCTCATGGCCAATCCACTGTATTGGGACCGAATGGTGTTGATGTTGCAAAAAGAAGTGGCTGAGCGCATCGCCGCGAATCCCGGTGAAAAAGCCTATGGCCGACTGGCAATTCTGGCAGGCTCAATCGCTTCATCTCATATTGCATTTGAAGTCCCGGCACGCGCCTTCACGCCGCCGCCAAAGGTCGACAGCGCCATCATCGTTATGAACGCATTACCGGCCGATCAGCGATTTTCTGATCTCGCGACGCTTGGTAAAATAACTGAAGCCGCATTTGGGCAAAGACGGAAAATGTTGCGTAAATCCTTGAGATCACTCGCAGAAAACTGGAATATCGATTTAAATGAGTGGCTAGACGCGGCAGGTATTGAACCGAGCATGCGCCCCGAAGTCATTGATTTAAAAGGATTTCACGCATTGGCCCAGTGGGCGAAAGTCAATTCTAGCGTCCTTCAATCAACTGTTTGACAAAAGGCCCCAACCACAGTTGGCGACGGCGCCTATTGTGTTCCGCGGCCAGAATTGTCCGCAGTTCTTCAATTGCATCTTCCAGCTTATCATTGACCAGGACGTAATCATATTCGGCCCAATGACTGATTTCCGATTCTGATTTCGCCATACGCTTGGCGATCACTGCCTCACTGTCTTGGGCCCGGGTTTTCAACCGGCTTTCAAGCTCGCGCATATTGGGCGGAAGGATAAATATTTTGACAAGATCATCCCCCGCTGCCTGCGTGAGTTGCTGCGCGCCTTGCCAGTCGATATCAAAAATTACGTCTTTGCCGTCGTTGAGCGCATTCTCAACCGGTCGGCGTGGTGTTCCGTAGTAGTGATCAAAAACCTTGGCGTGTTCGAGAAATTCCTGTTTCTCGATCATATCGACGAACTCATCTTTGCTGACGAAGTAATAGTCGATCCCCTCCGTTTCTCCATTGCGCGCATGACGTGTCGTCGCCGATACAGACATCATCATATTATCGTTTTCTTTCAACAACATACGGGTCAGTGTGCTTTTGCCCGCCCCGGACGGTGACGACAAAACGATCATCATGCCCCGACGGGGACGCTTGGCGGATTTATTCGACATTCGCAGCCTGTTCTCTGAATTGTTCTATGGTGCTTTTCATTTCGAGCCCGATTTGCGTCAGCTCAATATCGGAGGACTTGGAACACATAGTATTAATCTCGCGAATAAATTCCTGAGATAGGAAATCTAGCTTCCGTCCAACAGGGCCCTCCGCTTTCAGCAGCTTGCGTGCTTGATCGACATGGGCGTCTATTCGGTCAAGTTCTTCACGAACATCGGCTTTTACGGCAAGAAGAGCGGCTTCAGCCGCCAGCTTGTCTTCGGGTATATTTTCTGCCAGTAGATCTTTTAATTTCTCGTCAAATCGGATGCGGATCTGTTCAATTTGCGCACCTGCGCATGTCTTAGAACGCTCCGCTAATATGGCAAAACTATCGATACAACTGGCGAGCATTGCTTCTGTAGCTCTTCCCTCTTCAGCCCGGGCGGCTGCAAGAGAATTCAACATGTCACCAAGACTCTCGATGATCGCCGAATTTCGAGGCTCAAAAGCAGGGTCCGAGGCTGATTGGAAATCATCCACCACGACGCCTTTAACCTGGTAAAGGCCGTCCAATCTGGGACGTCCAACTTTGCCGGTTTCAGTATAGGCTTGTCCCTGTTCGATTAACATTTCGAGCAAACCGGTATTGAGTGAAAAGCTGCCCTCGCCGCCCTCGGACTCGATTGTCAAGCTGATCTGCAAATTACCGCGCGCGATTTTTTGACTAACAAGTTTGCGAATTTTCGGCTCTAAGCTTTCAAAACCCGGCGGTATTCGTAGCCGCATGTCCAGATTTTTACCGTTGACCGAACGCGCTTCCCACACCCAACTCCAGTTTTCAAATCGTCCTTCGGAACGCCCGTAGCCGGTCATGCTCGATAATGTCGCTTTCTGACTCATTGAGACTTAGCCCTCTTCCGTTTGCGCTCAATTGCGCGCCATTTTTTGACATTGTTATTATGCTCACGCAAGGTTTTTGCAAAGGCATGGCCGCCTGTTCCGTCTGCAACAAAGAAAATATCTTCTGTATCCATCGGATTAAGTGTTGCTTCGATAGCTGCACGCCCTGGATTACAAATTGGCGTTTTTGGCAACCCATCGATTTGATAAGTGTTCCAGTCGGTTTTGCGGTCTATTTCCGATCGCCGCAATCCACGGCCCAATTTCTCACCGCCTGTTATTCCGTAAATGATTGTTGGATCAGATTCGAGCCGCATGCCCCTGCGCATCCGGTTGACAAATACGCCGGCAACATGATGTCGTTCGCTGTTCTGCCCTGTTTCTTTTTCGACAACGGATGCAAGGATGAGTGCTTCTTGCTTTGTATTAAATGGCAGACTGTCTGCCCGTTTTTCCCAAAGTTCATCGACGAGATCAGTTTGCGCCTTTTGCATTTTCGCAATCAGTTCCGTTTTACTCATCGTCTTTGGCAACATATAAGTTTCCGGCAGTAATGTTCCTTCGTCCGGTATCGTTGACAATTCTCCTGTCAAATTGGACGCGTCTTCAATTGTTCGAACAATTTGTGCGCTGGTTAGTCCTTCAGCGAAGGTGAGCGGATAAAGAATGGCCTGACCGTCTTTCAATATTTCGTAAATGTCGCGCATGCTGGCTTCGGCTGGAAGCGCATACTCGCCTGCTTTTAGCGAAGTTTCGCCGCCGTCGAGTTTGACAAACAGTTTGAATATATTCGCGCTGGCAATTGCGCCGCTACTCTCCAACGCATTTGCCACACGGGATAACCCTGCCCCTCTTGGAACCTCGAAAACGCGCTCGGTCTCCAGAGGGCCATCTCCAATATACCGGTATTTTAAAGCGCTGTATCCGATCAACACGAAGGCCGTCAAAAATGTCAACATTGCGATCATCATCATCGTTGCGATTGCAAATGCATGTCGTTTCCCAAGCGTTTTGGGACCGGTTTTAGCGTTGGTTTCTTTGCGAGACGACTTGGCCATAAACCGGCCTTATTCGGGCGGTGCTGCGAACAACAAAGATGCGTTGGTTCCGCCAAACCCAAAAGAATTGGACAGTGCCGCGCGAATTGGTATTTCCTTTGATTTCAACGGGATAAGGTCGATTGGTGTATCAAATGAAGGATTTTCCAAATTCAGTGTCGGGGGCGCCACCTGATGACGAAGCGACAGTATTGAAAACACGGCTTCAATCGCACCCGCAGCGCCGAGCAAATGTCCGGTCGCAGACTTTGTGGACGACATGGACAGGTTTACGGCGTGACCCCCAAACAGGTTTTCAACGGCCTTGACTTCGATCTCATCCCCCATAGGCGTCGACGTGCCGTGCGCATTGACATAGTCGACCTCGGTCGGGGCCATGCCGGCATCTTTAAACGCCATTTCCATGGCCCGATATCCGCCGTTGCCGTCAGGTGCGGGGCTGGTAATATGGTGTGCATCTCCAGAAAGGCCATAGCCTTTGAACTCGCCGTAAATTTTGGCGCCGCGCGCTTTTGCATGCTCGTATTCTTCCAAGACAACACCGCCTGCGCCCTCGCCCATTAAGAACCCGTCCCGGTCCTTGTCATATGGTCGCGAGGCCGCTTCCGGTCTGTCGTTAAACCCTGTCGTCATCGCGCGGCATGCAACAAAGCTGGCAATGCCTAACCGGCAAATACTGGACTCAGATCCACCGGCGATCATCACGTCCGCATCACCCCGTTGGATAAGGCGCGCCGCGTCACCAATGGCATGGGCGCCGGTTGCGCAGGCTGTGACAACACTGTGATTTGGGCCTTTAAATCCGTGCCGAATTGATATGTGGCCGGATGTCAAGTTGATCAACATCCCTGGCAGGACAAATGGGCCGATCCGCCGCGGACCTTTTTCCTTCAAGACAAGGGAGTTGTCGTAAATCGTTTGCAGTCCGCCAATGCCAGACCCAAATATGACGCCTGTACGCGCCTGGGTCTCATGATCTTCTGGATCAATCACCCAACCTGAGTCTTTGATGGCTTCTTCTGCGGCACAAATTCCAAACGTAATGAATTGATCCACACGCTTTTGCTCGCGCGGGCTCATGACTTCATCTGGTTGGAAAGTGCCTGGTACATCTGGTCCGCCGCCGCCCTCACCGTTCATTTTCGGAACAAGTGCAGCGACCTGGCAACCAAGATCATCCGTTTCAAAATGATCAATCCGGCTAGCGCCGGATTTTCCCGCGATGAGGTTGTCCCAAACGGTAGAGACCCCGCTACCCAAAGGCGTAACGAGGCCTAATCCTGTGACAACAACGCGCCGCACGGGGCGGTGTTAAGCCGTAGCTTCAGTGATGAATTTTACAGCGTCACCTACAGTTTGAATTGTTTCTGCGGCATCATCTGGAATTTCAATGTCGAATTCTTCTTCAAAAGCCATAACGAGTTCAACGTTATCGAGGCTGTCCGCACCCAGATCATCGATGAAATTTGCTTTTTCGGTTACTTTGTCCTCTTCAACGTCGAGGTGCTCAACAACCATTTTTTTAACGCGACTTAATACGTCTGACATATGATATTCCTTAAAGTTTGCCAGAATTTGGCGGTTTTATCATTCCGAATGTTAGGAGCGCACCTCATGATTACAAGGGCCTACCTGACTTTCGGGCGGTGGGGTAACACACCAAGTGCACTGTGACTAGCACTAAGATGAAACTTTTTCCACACAAATACAGCCGTAAAATGATGTAAAATGGCCTATTTAGGGCAAAAAACTAGATCATCGCCATGCCACCATTGACATGCAATGTCTGTCCGGTGACATAATTAGCCTCGTCACTGGCCAGATAAAGCACCGCATTAGCAATATCCCCACTGTTTCCTAGGTTTCCAGCAGGTATTTTCGTCAATATCGCCTCTTTTTGGGCGTCATTTAACGCATCAGTCATCGGGGAAGCGATGAAACCAGGGGCGATACAATTTGCTGTAATCCCGCGGCTTGCGACTTCCTGAGCCAGAGATTTTGTAAATCCGATCATGCCTGCTTTTGAGGCGGCGTAATTGGCCTGACCGGGGTTTCCGGTTACACCAACGACCGACGTGATGCCGATGATTCGGCCCGATCTTGCCTTCATCATCGGGCGCAAACAGGCTTTCGTGAGCCTAAAATACGCTTCCAAATTGACTTTCAGGACCAAATCCCAATCATCCTGCTTCATGCGCATCAGGAGACCATCGCGCGTTAATCCGGCATTTGAGATCAAAATATCGACGTTTCCGCCCATCAACTCCGCTGCTTGACCTGGTAAAGCATCCACTGCATCGCTATCTGAAAGATTACACGGAGCCGCATAGGCATTCCCGCCCAGTTCTTTCGCCAATTCGTCCAGTTTCTCAGCGCGTGTACCCGAAAGCGCGACTGTTGCGCCTTGGCTATGCAAGACGCGCGCAATTTCACTGCCCAAACCACCTGTTGCGCCCGTAATCAGCGCGCGTTTTCCTGATAAATCAAACATATCGACCCTACTCTCTGCTTTTCGCGAATTCTTCTAGACTTTCTGGTGAATTCAAGGCTTTTCCATCAACGCCTTTGACAATCCGGCGCAACATGACGGTTAAAACTTTGCCCGTCCCGGGCTCTGCGAACGTATCAATTCCGTCCCCGGCCATCCACTCGATACTTTCCCGCCACCGGACCCGGCCGGTCACTTGCGAGATCAAATCCGCTTTTAACTGTTCAGGATCGCTGATCGGGCTTGCCGTGACGTTATTGACGACAGGCACAGCAGGCGCTGAAAGTTCCACATCCGCTAAAGCTTCCGCCATGGCATCCGCCGCGGGTTGCATCAGATTACAGTGAAATGGTGCGGAAACAGGTAAAATGACCGCTTTTCGAACACCGAGCTCGCGAGCGGCAGCGGCGGCAGCTTCAACAGCTGGGGTTTCCCCGGATAAAACGACCTGCCCTGTGGCATTATCATTGGCGATTTGGCACATACCGACGGCGGCACCTGCTTCTACAGCCGTTTCCGCGTCCTGCATACTCGCGCCCAAAAGAGCGGCCATGGCGCCCACCCCAACGGGGACCGCCGATTGCATGGCATTTCCGCGCAAACGCAACAGCAGCGCCGTTTGTCTTAAGTCCAGACTGCCGGCCGCACACAGGGCTGAATATTCACCTAATGAATGCCCGGCTACATATTTGGCCGCATCGACGGCAACACCGAATTCCTTATCCAGTACCCGCATCGCAGCGATTGAGCAGGCCATGAGGGCGGGTTGAGTATTTGCAGTGAGCGTCAATTCTTCCATCGGACCTTCAAACATCAGTCCAGAAAGCTTTTGCGACAAAGCGTCGTCAACCTCTTCAAAGACGGCTTTTGCCGTTGGGAATGCGTCGTATAGATCTTTGCCCATTCCAACGCTTTGGCTGCCTTGTCCGGGAAATGTGAAAGCAAGTGTCATAAAAGCCCTTTTATTCTGTATTAAGGGGTGCACATGCCACTGACAATATGCGAAATCAAGCCTTGCGTTTCGATATGCCCTGTGTATGTTGCGCCGCTTAGCGATTGCGGTCTTATTATTGACGCCGGACATGGGGTTCGGAAGCAATAAAAAGAGCCATCGGATTTTCCTCCACCTTCGAGGTCAACCCGCCGCAATTCAAATGAAGGACAAATTGATGTCAAACTACGAACACGTGATTATTTCACGTCCTGACATTTCTTCGACTCAAGTTGAAGAAATGGTCAAACACCTCGGTGAAAAACTTAAACCTCTCGGCGGCAAGGTTGTCGGCACAGAGTATTGGGGCCTTAAAAACCTCGCTTACCGTATCAAGAAAAACCGTAAAGCTCATTATTCAATGCTTCAGATCGAGGCGCCTGCAGCTGCGATCCACGAGATCGAGCGTCAGCATCGCATTAATGAAGACATTTTGCGTTATATGAGCATCAGGGTTGAAGAATTCCCTGAAGGTCCCTCACCTATCATGGCAAAACGCGAAGAGCGTCGTCGTCGTGACGAATCTGATCGGAGATAGAAATGGCCCGTAAAAACGAAATCAAAATCGAAAACCTGCCAACACGCACGCAATTCTCGCGTCGTCGTAAAGTTTGCCCATTCTCTGGCGACAATGGCCTGACGATCGATTACAAAGATCCAAAAATGTTGCAACGTTACATGTCTGAAAAAGGCAAAATCGTACCGTCGCGCATTTCATCTGTAACTCTTAAAAAGCAACGGGAACTGGCCCGGGCGATCAAACGCGCTCGTTTTCTGGCTCTTCTTCCGTATGCGGCAAAATAGGAGACAATCATGAAAATTGTACTCCTGGAAAAAGTTGAAAAGCTTGGCGCGATCGGCGACGTGGTCAACGTCAAAGACGGTTTTGCCCGTAACTTCCTTTTGCCGCAATCAAAAGCTTTACGCGCGACCAAAGCAAACCTCGTCCGGTTTGAAGCTGAGCGTGAGTTTATTGAAGCCCGCAACGCTGAAACAGCTGCCAAAGCTCAAGTCTCCGGCGGTGAGCTGGACGGCAAAACTTTCACTGTTATTCGTCAAGCCGGCGAAACCGGCATACTATACGGTTCCGTCTCGTCCCGCGATATAGCTGAACTGGTTGGCGGCGAAGTGAAACGGTCAATGGTTGCGCTTGAGCAGCCGATCAAAAATCTTGGTTTGCATGATGTGCGTGTCAAGCTTCACCCTGAAGTCAGCATCAATGTTGTTGTCAACGTTGCACGGACCGAAGAGGAAGCCGTTCGCCAGCTCGCTGGTGAAGACGTCATCAAAACCCAAATGGATGATGACCGTGCAACTGCTGAAGAGCAAAATGCCGAACGTGCAGATGCAAGCGAAATGTTCGAAGGCGATTACGAAAATCAACTCGACGGCCTCGAGGTCGCTTCTGATGAAGCATCGGATGAGACAACTGGCGAAACAAAAGCCAAGTCAGATACCGAAGAAGAGTAATCTCACTTCAAATCTAATAATAAAACCCGCCTTATCGGCGGGTTTTTTTGTGGCTTGCTGGACGTGTTGAAAACATGCGCTCCCCGTGATATTCACACTGTTTGAGTTTCAAGGGCGATAATGACTTCTAAAGCGAAAATAAAGACAAAAACCGCCCCCAAAAAGGTCGCGCCCAAACGCGCAAAGAAACCATCGCCCAAACCGACAAAGAAACAACGACCCAAATTAAGCGGACCGCAGAGCCTGGCCGCAATCGCTCGCGAGTTTCGCAAACAGCCTGTGCCCCGCAATCGCATGCTCGATGTTTTGGCCTATGCCGCGATCAAATCAGAAGATCAGCTGGCCGCGTCCGAGCAAACCGCACTCCAAAAAGCCAAGAACAACGCGAGGCTGAAGGAAAACTATCAAAATGCTTTAGCGGCCTCGAAAGAAATTGCCGACAAACCACCGGCGGAAAAGTCAACGGCACGCCAACGCGCCGCCTATGAACGCAAAAGTAATCGGCTGCTTGAGAAATTGCTCAGAGCCAAAATCGACCTGACCCTGGATGTGCTAGGCATTCCGCCGACCGGCAAACCGGAAGAAGATATTTACAATATCGGGATGAATTGTATCGGGCATTTGGACTACCGGTTTACAGCCGCCGTTGATGCGCCGATTGCGAAAGATGCGGACGCGTTCTTTTTTGATAAAAAGATCGACCCGGAAAATGCGGCTGCGCGTGAACAAGCGAAAATCGATGCCCACAAAATTGCCGTCGCCAAATATTACAATATGGTTCTGTACGATCTTAAAACCGAAGACGTGTTGCGGGATCTCCATCCGGAACTGGACACTGACAGCGCGGTACCGACATTGGCCGAAGCTTATCAATCGCTTTTTGTTATGAAGCTCGTGAAGAAGAAGCCCGTATACCGCGTCAAACGGAATATTTTCAAGGGCGAGAAACGCGTTTCCGATATCATCAAAAGTCTCGAAGCGTTGGAACAGCGGCTCGGTTTAATGAACCTGACACCGGAACGAACAGGCACATATGTGACCGAAGGAAGACTTCTTCTCGCCCACAACAAACCGACGACGTCAAAAATAAACCCGTTCGGGTTTATGAAAAAACTGGTTAGCGGGAAGAAGGGGTAGATCTTATCCCCAAACTTACCCACAGTTCTATTTTTGTTTCGATATATAGGCTCGCCAACTCAAAGAAACTCGATAAGTCGATGTGTTTTGAAATTCACTTTTTGTGCCGCATAGTGCATAGTCGAAAAAACTCGGGATCAGGGGAATGCCGGGGAACACCAGCCTACGGACATACATGGCATATATTGCAGACAATGATATTGGAGACAGCGGCGTAGATTTGGTCGAAGCCGACTTAACACCGCACTCGCTTGAGGCGGAACAGGCCTTGCTGGGCGCCCTGCTCTATGACAACGAAATTTATCACCGCGTTAGCGGACTTGTGGCTGCATCCCATTTTTACAACCCTGTCCATGCCCGAATTTTTGATAGTATTTCTGTCCTGATCGAGCACGGAAAACTGGCTGACGCAATTGTTCTTAAAAATCGGTTTTCCCAAGACGAAACTTTAGTTGATATTGGCGGTGTTGAGTATTTGGCACTGTTACTGGAGAACGCGCCGGCAGGTGCCGCAGCGCCGGAATACGCGAAACTGATTTTTGATCTGGCCTTGCGGCGGGAGCTCATACGGCTTGGTGGCGACATCAAAGCCTTGGCCGAAGATCCGGACAGCGTGGAAGACGCGCAAAAACAAATCTCGGCCGCCGAGATGCAATTGTTCAGCCTTGCCGAAATTGGCCAAACCAGCACCGGGTTTGAAAGTTTTGACAAAGCGCTCTTAAAATCGATTGATATGGCGACCGCGGCGTTTGAGCGGGATGGCGGATTATCCGGCATGTCCACAGGGCTGACAGATCTCGATCGCCAGTTGGGCGGATTGCACAGATCCGATTTAATTATCCTCGCGGGACGCCCATCAATGGGTAAAACCTCCTTGGCGACCAATATCGCGTTTAATGTCGCCAAAGCCTACCAGTCGGAAAAAGACGAGAACGGAATTGAGCGGACAATCAATGGCGGACGCGTCGGTTTCTTCTCGCTTGAGATGTCATCCGAGCAATTGGCGACCCGGCTTTTGGCCGAGCACTCTCGCGTGCCGTCGAACAAAATCCGCCGCGGTGAGATCACACCGACTCAGTATGATGACGTCAGAACAGCAGCCGATGACATTCAAAAAATTCCTCTGTTTATTGACGATACGGGCGGCTTATCCATAGGGGCTTTGTCAGCCCGTGCACGCCGCCTCAAGCGCATGGTCGGTCTCGATTTGATCGTAGTTGACTATCTGCAATTGCTGACCGGCGGATCGGCGTCCAAATCATCCGATGGTCGGGTGCAAGAGGTTACAGCGATCACAATGGGTCTTAAGGCTCTGGCGAAAGAACTGGACGTGCCGGTTCTGGCTCTGGCTCAGTTGTCCCGGCAAGTGGAACAGCGCGACGACAAGCGGCCGCAATTGGCTGATTTGCGTGAATCCGGCTCGATCGAGCAAGACGCCGACGTCGTCATGTTCGTGTTCCGGGAAGAATATTATTTGTCCCGGACGGAACCGCGCGAAGGCACGGAAGAACATTTGGCTTGGCAGACCGAAATGGATGCTTTGCACGCGAAAGCCGAAGTCATAGTCGGTAAACAACGTCACGGCCCTATCGGCACCGTCAGATTGGCGTTCGAAGCAGAGCTGACGAAATTCGGCAATCTTGCTTTCGATGATAGGTATGCGGATTCTGTTCATTAGGAAATGCCCTGCCCGCGACATAATTCAAACTCAATTCACGCCTAGATCGAGCCAGTATGTCAGCACTTAAAACCCATGCCAGCCGACCGATCTTGAGAATTGATCTTGGGGCCGTCGTCGCCAATTACAATGCGATTGCCAAAAAAGTCGCACCCGCGAAGATTGGCGCCAGTGTCAAAGCCGACGCCTATGGCCTTGGCGCAAGAGCTGTCGGAAAAGCCCTCTTTACTGCCGGGTGTCGCACATTCTTTGTCGCCCACGCGGCCGAGGGCAAAGCTCTGCGAAAATATATCGGTGAAGAAGCCGAGATTTATACCTTGTCCGGTGCCACACCCAAAGGCATCAAGTCCATATTGGCCGCCAATCTCAAGCCCGTGCTCAATTCTCTAGCTCAGGCAAAATTATGGGCTCAGGCTATTACTTATCTTGAAAGTTCACCTGGCGCTGCGTTGCATTTCGATACGGGGATAAACCGGTTAGGTGTCCCGGAAGAGGAAATTGCCGCGTTTGCAGATGACGAAAAGTTTTTCAAAAGTTTAAATATCGACCTTATCATGTCACATCTCGCCTGTGCGTCATTGACTGACCATCCGATGAACCGCGATCAGTTAAAGCGCTTTCAACGACTGGCAGCCAGATTCCCTGCTACGCCCTTAAGTCTGGCCAACACGGGCGGCGTGTATCTGGGTCCGGATTTTTACTTTGATATGGTGCGTCCGGGTATCGGACTCTATGGTGGTGCGGCAACAGATAAACCGACAATTGAGTCCGTAACGCCAGCGGTCAGTCTTCACGCGCCGATCTTGCAGTTTAAAAACGTCAAAAAAGGTGAAACCATCGGCTATAATGCCAGTTTTGTTGCGCGCAAGAACATGAGGATTGCGATCGCTTCAGTTGGATACGCCGACGGATTGCCGGTACGCCTTTCCGGATCAAACAGCTCTAACGGTGGGCTGGCGCATATATCGAACACTGCGGTTCCCATTGTCGGACGCGTCAGTATGGACTATATTGCATTGGATTTTTCCAATCTGAAAAATCAGGTCCAACTTGGCGAGATGGCGGTATTTCTAGGGGCGGACCTGGACGCGCAGGCGGCTCTCGCCGGCACGATCAATTATGAACTTTTGACGCATCTCGGCTCGCGCTGCAAACGCGTCTACATTGATTAGAAACGGAGAAATATGGTGGCCGATATTCAAACCCAAGCACAAGAGTTACTCGAACAGCTTTTAAGCAGTAGCAAAGATATTGCCAACAAAGCGAAAACGAAAATTGACGAAAAATCACCTAGGGTCAAAGAAATCGCGAAACAAGGTGAAGATTATCTCGTCGACAAGCTCGGCATCGAAGACACTGAAGTCGCACGCGATGCACTCCGCAAAGGTGCGGGTGCCAGTGCCGCTGCAGGGGCGCTTGCCCTGCTCCTTACTTCCCGTTCCGGCCGCAAACTCGCGACCATCGGCGGCCTGGCCGGCCTCGGAACATTGGCATGGAAAGCCTATCAAAAGAACGGTGGCGAAATGCCAAAATCAGCCCAAGAGCTGATCGGCGTGCTTAAAGGCGACAAGGCGGAAGCTCGCGCAGAGATCCTCATCCGGGCGATGGTCGCAGCGGCAAAAGCCGACGGCGAAATCAATGATAGAGAAATGGCATTGATCACAGCGCATCGCGCAACAAGCGCGGATGCTCTTAAACTGGCGATCAATCAGCCTGCCAATCCGCGTGACATCGCAGCCCTTGCCGACAGTGCGCAAGCCGCACGCGAAATTTACGCGGTTTCGTGCCGGATTGCCGACGGTCTTAGTCCAAAAGAACGCGATTATCTCGATCATTTGGCGATGGCACTGGACCTCAGCCCGGAAATTGCCGCGCAGTTGGAAACAGATGTGAGAACCGGGTAAATGCGCATTGTCGCGCTGATTTGCGCATTTTTGCTGGGATCATGTACGTCCTATGCGCCGGTTCAACCCGCGCCACCAAAAGCACAAATATGTGGCGGCCTGATGGGTATGGCGTGCGGAAGTCATCATGAGTTCTGTCGCATGGATATCAGTGCACAATGTGGCGCCGCTGATCAAACGGGTGTTTGTACTGTCAGACCAGTGGCCTGTACAATGGATTACAGTCCTGTTTGCGGCTGTGATGGCAAGACCTATTCCAATGAATGCGTCGCCAACAGCAATGGTGAAAGCGCGGCTTACGCGGGGACGTGCGAAAACTAATCGTCCCGTATCCAGGGCCAAAACGGCTTTTCACGAACCCATAAAGTCGCCATCCATTTTTGTCCCTGTACAATCGGACAGCCGGCGTGAAGAGATTTCTGAATGGGCTTTCCATTACGATCCGTGTTGCGGAAGTAAACGCTGGATCCCGTTTTGCCTTTGTATTTGAAATCGAGCGCCGGAAACGCAGTTTCTCCCCCTGAATAATCGTCGTTTAAATATGTAAGCAAGGTCGCAGATCTTTGGCCACATCTGGCGATCATCGAATAGTCTCTGTCGTCGACTTCGAGGAAATCGTGGTGCGGTTTGTATTCCTGCCCGGGACGATACCGAAGCAGTGATAAAAATTCACCGAATTGCGGCTCGATACCTGCTGCCGACGATAATTTTTGCAAAATTCTAACCGTAGGGAGATCGAGCATATGAGGGAATATAACGGCGCCGTCTGATGTTCGAAAGCCGGCCTGCAGACTTCCGGCATCTTTTGCGCTGACAACTTTGCTGGGTTGCATAGCCGCGCACGAAATTGCGATCAAATAATCACATTCCAGTGGTGAAAGCACATGGTCATGAACCGCAACCTCCGGCTCGTCCGTCGTTGGCCCGGGAATATTTTTTGGCGCCTTAGGACTGGCTTTATCCAAGGCCCGTTGACATGCTATCGGGTCGAATTCTTCTGGGCGAACAGTTATGAATTGTTTTGGAATTTCCTTGATCGCTTCATCAATTTCGTCTTTGAACGGGACAGTTTCGGCAAATGATGAAGCAATCGCGATCAGAGGATCCCGATCCAGCAGATATCGCCCGCGCAATGCTTCTTTGACGATTAAAAACCCAGCAATCCAATCGCCACCATGAACAGCACGGGTCAAGAGTGTCGCAGCTATGCCATCATTAATACCGGAACTGAGAACAATAACTCCGAGTTCACGAACGATCGGAGGAAGACCGCCCATCGCTGATTCCATAAACAATGTATTCGCGCGCTGATCATCCCGATCTGTGCCTGCGCCAAGAGCGGTCAGGACGGCGAGTTTTGCTTTGGCGCCAGGCATGAATGGCGCGACTTTTTGAAGATCCGATACCGTTCCTTGAAAATCACGAAGAGAGGGTTCGCCGTGTTGGCCACTGATCCGCTCAATTGCTTGACGGAATGTCGAGAGATATTGCTGCCGATCCAAGCTCATATTCTTTAACTAGCAGAATGCCTGGGACTTCGGTATAGAAACATATTAAATTTACCCGGAACATTTAGACGCAGGCAGTAATGGACACAGCTCAAGAATATAAGCAAAAAGGCCGAACGCTGATAGAAGGATTGATCGCGCCGGAACTCGCGTCAAATCTCACATTTGAAATCCAGAAAGTGATCAACCAGGTTGGGGATCGCCTGCTCGCAGCCCCTCGTGTAGGTGAGAAGCCGGCGTACGAAATATACGGGTATAAATGGTGGCCTATGGCAAGTTTTCACTTCGCCCTTACCCACAATATCGAAACCATTGTCGGCAAATCCCTGAAGCCAACATATTGCTTTTTTCGTTCCTATCAGGAGGGCGATATTTGCCGCATTCACGCAGATCGAGCCGCTTGTGAACATTCAATGTCGCTCACATTGGCATATTCAGATGCCAAACCCTGGGCTTTGAGTGTCGAGGACGATCGTCTACTCGAAGATAAATATTTCAAGGCCGGTCAAGATGCAGATTATGGCGGCAACTCCTATTCCGCCTATCCGATGCAGCCTGGCGATGCGGTCCTATATCAAGGCGTCGCGCATCGACACGGGCGGCTTGAGCCCAACCCCAATTCCTGGTCTGCGCACATGTTCTTGCATTGGGTTGAGACCGATGGACCGTATGCTGGCGAAGCCTATGATGGTCGCCCCTTGCCCGGACACGGCGACATTCAATTCCCGTAAAGCCGCATTCTATACTTGCGACTTGGAAAAGCTTGAAATAACGTCCTGATATGTTCCACGATTTCTTTACAGAATTGCGAGCTGCAAAAGTTCCGGTCAGTATTCGCGAATACCTCACCCTCTTGGAGGCGCTCGATAAAAATGTCGCTAATGACAGCGTCAATGACTTTTATTTTTTATCCCGCAGCGCCTTAGTCAAAGACGAACGAAATCTGGATAAATTTGACCAAGTGTTTGCACACGTATTTCGCGGTCTTGATTATCTCACTGATTTGTTCGGCGAAGAGGATCACCTCATCCCAGAGGAATGGCTGCGCAAACTGGCAGAAAAACATCTGTCACCGGAAGAAATGGCGGAAATCGAGGCCTTAGGCGGTTTTGACAAATTGATGGAAACCTTGAAAGAGCGTCTGGCCGAACAGGAAAAACGGCACCAAGGCGGCAATAAATGGATTGGTACGGCGGGCACATCTCCATTTGGTGCACAAGGGTATAATCCGGAAGGTGTCCGCATTGGACAGGAAAAAGGCCGTCACGGCAAAGCGGTCAAAGTCTGGGACAAGCGCCAATTTCGCAATCTCGATGGCGATGTTGAGCTGGGTACTCGTAACATCAAAGTCGCCCTCCGCCGATTGCGGAAGTTTGCCCGCGAAGGTGCCGTCGACGAACTGGATATTGATAACACGATCTCCAGCACGGCCCGACAGGGTTATCTCGATATTAAGCTCCGGCCTGAAAAGCGAAATGCGGTCAAAGTCCTTACCTTTTTTGATATTGGCGGGTCGATGGACGCTTATGTCAAACAAGCCGAGGAGTTGTTCTCGGCCGCGCGCAGTGAGTTTAAACGTCTCGAATACTTTTACTTTCACAACTGCATTTATGAACATGTGTGGAAAGACAACGTAAGACGCATGCGCGAAGTAACGCCGACATGGGATATATTACATAAGTTCCCGAGCGACTATCGCGTCGTCTTTGTAGGCGACGCGTCCATGTCACCGTATGAAGTTGCGATGAAAGGCGGGTCAGTCGAGCACTGGAATGAAGAAGCCGGCGCCGTCTGGTTGAAGCGTTTTGCCGATGTATACCCTCATCTAATCTGGATAAATCCGGTTTCTGAGAAATACTGGAAACATTCCCAATCCACGCATATGATTCAGGAAATCATCGGTGCCGATCGTATGTTTCCGATGACATTAACAGGCATTGAAAACGCCATGAAAGAACTCGCGCGTTAAAATCACGTAATTTTGTGTCCAATTCTTAACTGGCGTGTTTTTTGCTAGCCTGTATTTTCCAATGAGGAGAATACAGATGCGCAAAATTGGACTCAGCCTACTGATATTAGCAGGAGTGTCTTCCTTGGCCATGGCGACACCACCGACAAACAACCCTCCATCTGACGCCGCTATCAATTACCAAGGCTTCATACTTCTGAGCGAAGAAGTGTATAAATACAGGCAGGATCGGCTGGTCTCGAAACGTAAATTTCTGGAGATGGCGAAAGATTCCGGCACGATCATACTGGATACCAGATCGAAGGAAGCCTACGATATGGGTCATATCAAAGGCGCAGTACATTTGAATTTTTCAGATTTAACTGAAGATAAACTGGCAAAAGTGATCGGATCCAAAGACACCCGCATCCTGATTTATTGCAACAATAATTTCACTGATAACGTCCGGCCATTTGCGAAGAAAAGCATCGAACTGGCTTTGAACGTGCCAACATTTATCAATTTGTACGGCTACGGGTATGAAAACGTCTATGAACTAAAAGACGCTGTGAGTATGCGCGATCCGCAGATGCAAATTGTTGCTACTATTCCACGATAGCTTTGGGTTTTTCCATCAAAGTTTCAAGTAGTTTTTGTGCACCAGCATAATCCACTTTCCCTGTTCCAAGCAGGGGAATTTCATCAACCACGAAAACCTTTTTAGGAACGGATAGCTCCGGTACACCATGCTGTTGGGCCCAGTTTAGAATATCGATACGATTTGCTTCGGGACTATCGGAAATTACGTAAATTTGCTCACCTTTTTTGGGATCAGGGAGAATAAGCGCCACGTGTTCATTTTCCGGCCATACCGCCTTTGTACAATTTTCCACAACAGCCAGTGAAATCGTCTCACCACCAATATTGGCAAACCGTTTTACACGTCCGCGAATGGCCACATACCCGTCTTCGTCAATAACAACCACGTCGCCCGTGTCGTGCCAACCTTCTTTTAAGGGTTGAATCACACCGGGTTGATCTGTCGTCAAATATCCCATCATGACATTTGGGCCTTTTAGAAATAACCGCCCGCCTTTTTCAATCCCCGGGACTTTGTCAATCCTGTGCTCCATACCTGGCAAGAAATGCCCGACAGTACCAAAGCGATTGGCTTCAGGTTGATTAACCGCCACAACAGGAGCGGCTTCCGTCGCGCCATATCCTTCAAGAATGGTCAGGCCAAACTTCTTTTTGACAAATGAGCGCGTTTCATCTCGCACTTGTTCTGCCCCACAGACAGCGAACCGCAAACTACTGAGATCGCCTTCTTTTCCGGATCTGGCATATCGGCTGAGAAACGTATCTGTGGCAAACATGATGGTTGCGCCAACCTTTTTAATCCGGTCCGGAATAATTTTTATATGTAAGGGCGAAGGATAAAGCGCGACTTTTATGCCTAAGAAAAGTGGTAAAAGGGCCCCTCCAGTCAACCCGAAACAATGGAAGGTCGGCAAAGGGTTGAAGACAACATCGGTCTCGAACAACTCGACATGTGCGCGCACCTGCTCAACATTTGCAATCAGGTTTTTGTGGCTCAGCACAACGCCCTTGGGATCGCCTTCCGTTCCGGACGTAAATAGAATTACGCCTGGCTCTTTATACGATGGTTTTGCAACGACCAATGCGGGGAATATTGATCCGATTGCGGCGACAATCTTGTTTTTGGTCGTGATATTGTCACGCACGTCTTCAAGGTAAATCAGTTCTGCTGATTTCGATAATTCGGCTTCCAGTGTTTCAAGCCCGGCTATTTCGATAAATTTGTGAGCAGTAATTACTTTTGTGACTTCTGCTGCTTTCAGCGCCGCATTGAGATTGTGCATCCCGGCGGTGAAATTCAGCATAGCGGGTACGCGCCCGATTGAATGTAAGGCAAAGAAAGCGAGCAATGTTCCAGCCCCTGTAGGGAGTAGAATGCCGATGCGCTCTTTCGACTTTGTTCGGGCTTTTATCGCATTTCCCAAGGCAAGAGATGCCCGGATAATTTCAGTATAGGTGAGCACCCGGTTGTCGGCGTCAAGAATGGCTTCCTTATTGCCGCCATACCGTCTTTTGGCCCGTAAAAGCGCGCCATAAAGAGATAGATGCGCACTGGATTCTTTAAATTTTGATTTTGCCATATTTTATTCGCTTCTTATTTTGGCGACTTTAAGTTCACGACCTCAGACTCGCAAGTGTTTGACGATATTCCCATCTCTGGATTTCAATCAACACGCGGTCAATTGTAAAATTAAGATCATGAATGTGCTGTTTACGGAGTGCCGGTGTACAACGATCTCCCGTTAATCCCTCGCCCGATTTACATAATGCGGCCAAATTGAGCGCCCCAACCGCGTTTGCGGTTCCTTTGAGGGAATGCATAACAGATTTCCAATTTTCGTCATCTGCATCAAATTGAAGGGCCCGAGTCCACAATTCTACTTGATGTTGGAACAGGGCAAAGACCTCACTGATCAGATCTAAATCGTCTCCAACATATTGTTTTAAATGCGAAAAATTGATTTCTGGTTCGGAATCGGTTTCAATCATCTATGGAGAATATGAAATATAACGCCAGATGAACAGCGCTTTCAGAGTGTTTTCACCATAAATATGCATATTTGAGGAGAACAAATACAGGAGCCAATTATGCAAACGACATCCCCACAGCCGATGCATTCAAAAATACTCAAATCTGCAATTGCAGTGAGCGCATTGGCGCTAATGAGTGTGCCAGCAAGTGCAAATGCGGCAGAAAAACCGTACCGCGGTGATGCGTTTGCTGCACAACAAAATCAAAGCGTGAAAGAACGCAGTCGCAATCGTGACCGTGCCGATCGTCGTGACCGTAACGATCGTCGCGGTGATAGAGCAGACCGCCATGATCGCAGAGATGATCGTGCGGACCGTCGCGTCCGACGTGAAGATCGTTCAGACCGTCGTGATCGCAGAGATGATCGCTCAGATCGTCGTGATCGCAGAGATGACCGTGCCCGGTATCGTGATCGTAACCGCGACCAAAATAATTACCGACGGGATCGCAACCGTGATCGGAACACGCATCGCAGCGACCGCAATCGTGACCGCCATGTTCACAGTCGTGACCGCAATCGTGATCGCCGCCACACGACGAACAGTCGCCGGAACAACAACAACTGGAGTCGTTATAATCGGAATCATGATCGGTATCGTCCATCGACGCGGAACTATTCGCGTCACACAACTAACCGCCATAGACATGGCTATAGTTCACGTCACCGTGGGTACCACACCAATTACCGGAGCCGGTTGGGCATAAACTTCTTCTTTGGCTCACCGGGCTATAGTCGATATCGATGGGCATCGTCGCCTTACGCATTTTATCGCCCAAGCTATAATTCCTATTCGAATTATCGCTCCAGAACCAGCTGTGACCGGATCCTCGTGGAGGCTTATCACCACGGCCATGTCGAATTGATCAGCGTGAAAGAATGCTACAATCCTTGGGATGGCTACTACATCATCCAAGGATCAGAACGCATCGTCGATTGCCCATATGACAGAGGTCGAGGTTACTACTAGACACTTCGAAATTAGCCGCCATCAAAACGCCGGATTGTATACGCAGTTCGGCGTTTTTTTTATGGTTACGTTAAAGTTTAAGCGATAGAGGGGATTAAGCAAAATCGGGGGATATATGACTGACCGCTCACCCAGCACGGCCTATCGCGCATTTCTTAATCAAACACTTGTAGGCGATTCACGTCTGTGGACATGGCTCGTCGGGATCTGGTTTGCGATCACAATATGGTTTTATGGCCAAATAATTTTATCCCTACCAATGACAGCGGCTGCAATAGCTTCTGAGCCCGGCGGTATTGACGCCTTCATGCAATCGATGCCGACAACAAATACCGGCGGCTCTACTTTTCCATCCCTCGGGATTGCACTCGGTGCCCCGGTGCTCGCTTTTATTCTCTGGTTATTTCGAAAAAATGCCGCGGGAGAAAATCGTAAACCCGTTCTTTTTGTTGCGGCGATCCTGGCGATTTCTTCTTTTGTCGCCATCATTTACTCCGCGATCTCAAGCGCTGGGACCAGTCAGGGCGAAGTCCTCAACACCTGGCTGGAACGAAGTCCATGGGTCTATTTATGCATGTTGCTGATGTTTCCGCCATTTGCCCTGGCTTTGTGGTATTTTCAGCGAAAAATTCACAAAAGAACTATTCTTTCATTGCATACAGCTGCTTCAAAATTTAGGTGGAAACGCCTGTTCTTCTCCATGATCGTATTTTGGGTTATTGCCGCGGCGATATCTTATATCGGGCATACGACCGGAAGCAGTAAGGCCGAATTCGTCTTCGATCCGTCAAGGTTTTGGATATACCTCCCCATTACCCTGCTTTTCATTCCGCTCCAATCGGCAACCGAGGAAATTGCCCTCCGCGGATATCTGAACCAAGGCTTGGGTCATTACATCAAAAACCCATTGGTTGTGTTCGTCATCACAAGTGCCGCCTTCGCATCCTTGCACCTTGGTAATCCAGAAGTCGCCGAAGGTACGGCTCAGTCATCAAAGCTTATGGCTGTGAGCGGTTATTTTCTCTTCGGCATGTTTGCCTGCCTTCTGACTTATATTGATGGCGGACTCGAAACCGCGATTGGTGTGCATGCAGCGAACAATATATTTGCTGCAGCGTTTGTCGGGTATGAAAGTTCGGCGCTCCCTACTCCAACGGTTTTCCGGGTTGGGCTAAACACCGAGGTAGATACGTTCACAACCATTGTCGCTTTGTCGCTGGTTTGCCTAGTGATGTATGTAACGCGGCGCGGTTTGGAATAACGGACTCGAAGTACCCATTATTACCAAGATTTCATTGAAAAACGCCGAAATTTGCATTTGATCATATTGCATTCTTCAGCGTAACAGATTATATTACGACACCTTTCGTAATTAAACGGGTGCGCTATGGACTTTTTAAAATGGATATTCACAACGAGTATTGCAGTGGCTCTATTATTTTTCGGAATGCAACCTGATTCCGACAATGAAGAGGCCAACAATGAAAACGGAACTTCTATTCAATTTCTCTTGAAATAGCCGCACTGCTCTGAACCAACCTAATAAATCGCAATTAAACGATTGATTTCGCTTATTTTTTAAGCGTTCTTAACCTTCGACAGCTAGTCTCAATTATACTCAACAAATAATTGAAACGCGCATGTCTGAAACTTCCGAATTCCCGACAAAACCCAAAGGCCAGATACAGAAGTTCATCGAACGGCACGGCATTATCTGGATTGTCTGGCTTACAATCATCATTTCCCAACTCATGACGCGGAGTGAAAAACTATTTCGCGGTGAATTGATTGGCAACGATGACTTCATGCGGCTCAATCAAATTCGGGATTGGTTGGGTGGACAGAGTTGGTTCGATCTGCATCAATATCGATTAAATCCGGTAGACCCTTTGCTATCGCACTGGTCTAGGCTACCGGACGTCCTCATTGGTGTACCCATCAAGCTTTTAACGCCCTTATTTGGCGCCAAAACGGCTGAACTGATCGTTGTCATCTCGTATCCGAGTATTTTATTCCTTATCCTAATGTATGTCTTGGCGTCATTAGCGCTGAAACTGAGTAAAACGCCCAGCATTCCCCTTGCAGTGGGGTTCATGACCGCCCTTTCCATACCGACATTTATGCAATACCAAATGGGCCGCGTTGATCATCATGGGCTACAGATATTGATGGCGGCGGCATGTTGTCTGTTCGTCATTAGATCAGCTGAACAATCGAAATATGCGCTTGGCGCTGGCCTACTCGCGGGCTTGGGACTTTATGTTGGCATAGAGAGTGGCCCTTATGTCGGCGCGGCCTGTATTGCATTCACGTTGATCTGGGTGTTTGGTGAACCTGAGTCTGAAAAACGATTGAGGTATTTCGGAATATCATTGGCCGCAACGACACTTGCGTGCCTGGTGATCAGCACGCCGATTTCGCGCTGGGCAGTTCCCAGTTGCGATGCATTATCGGTCGTTTATACGCAGCTCACAATTGCCGTATCGATCGTCCTGCTGCTCTTGAGCGTAATTGGGAAAAAAATCACAACGCCATTGACGCGACTTACAGCTGCAGGTGTGATGGGGTTGGGCGCGCTTGCCTTGACAGTAGCATTATACCCAAATTGTCTTAAAGGTCCGTACGCAGAGGTCGACCCAAGGCTTGTCGAAGTCTGGTTGGCAAATGTCGCAGAAGCAAAAATATTCCACGAACATTTTCGCTCTGATGTTGTTTCCGGCATGTTCAGAATAACCCTACCGTTATTTTCACTGATTGGCCTGTTCATTTATCACAGAAGAACCAAGAAAGGTCTGTCAATTGCACCACGAACCCTGTTGGTCTTCCTTGTCGTGACATTTGCAGCCGGTTTAATTCAAACCCGGTTGATGTCATTTGCCTCTTGCCTCGCCATCCCAACAGCAGCTTATTTATTGGCGACAAGCATGGATTGGGCGGACAAATTCAAAACGATGATTGCCCGCCTTGCTATTCGCATGGGCTTCGCCATTGCCCTCTCACCCGTCACACTTCCGCTACTTTTCATGCCGTCGACCGAGTCCGACGTAGTACAAACTCCTGAAGAACAAAATAAGTTGAACTGTGTAAGCCAACCATCGGTTGACCCTTTGACCGAATTGCCGGCAGGGCTCGCTATAACCCAAATAGATCTCGGCGCCGCTATTTTATATTACACGGATTTTTCCGTCACGTCGGCTCCTTACCATCGGAACACGTCCGGTATCGTTAGCGCTTTTGATATGTTTATCGAAGATGAAGCGACTGCCCGATCGGCAGTTGAACGCAACAATGCTGATTACGTCATTGCTTGTAGCGACATGGCAGAAACGGATATGCTTACTAAAAATTTCCCAGACGGTACGTTGGCTAAACTTAAGGACGGCGAAACACCCGAATGGTTGGAGAAAATTGAACTTGAAGGAGAAAGCAAGTTGATGGTTTATCGCGTGCTTAACGACGAATAAGGTCGGCTAAACAACCAAAACTTACCAAATTTTTATTTCACTTTGGAAAAATGGGTAGTGCAATTGGCGTCGATCGGGTGTACGACCAGAATTCCAATATGGGAATTTCCCGCAAAAGGGGCGTAAAATGGACGCATTAAAGTGGATTTTGAAAGCCAGCATCACGGTCGCTGTTGTTTTTTTCGGCCTTAAAGCCGAGCCTCAGAAGAAAGATCAACCTGAGAAAGAAAAAACTGCGATCAGCTTGTTTCGGTAAATTATCGTACTGACTACTCGCGTAGAGCTTCTCGACCGAAGTCAGTCAGCTTACAGACGAGCCATTCCGGTTTTAGCGGATTGGCAAACCAACGCTCAACATATCCTTTTTTAAGACATGCGCTGATTGTACGTGCACTTATTTCCTGACCATCTTCATCAAATAAGGGTAATTTTCCACCAGGTTGGCGAAGTCCCATTTTCAAATATCTCTTTTCAGCAGCGCTCAGCCGTTGCTTAAGTGCAACCATAGCCCCCTCCCATTCATTCCATTCGTCAACGTAATTTTTATCTCGTGTCCGTTGATCGAATGCACTATATAGTAAACTATCGTATAATTTGTTAACGCAGCAAACTATACTGGCGGCGCACAATATAAGGATCATCGTGTCAGGAATATCCAAATTTATTACAAGTATTGAGCCTGATGATGACAATAATACGTCCCCCCACCTAAACCACCAATCAAAGCTCGGATTGCAGCCCTTCATTGATGAAGATTCTCAACACGAGGCAAGCCAAGGTTCGCAAAACCACGCTTTTAAACCATATGAAAATGTCGGCGTTCCTTCTTCAAGATGGGTAAAACGATTCACAATTATTATGGTCGTCATTTGGCTGATTTCTGTTTCTTTCACAATCTTTACTCTTTTCCGCGCCGGAGACGGCGGACAATCGGTCGGCCTGATTCAATGGGTTGCGATCAGTACACTTACATTGGTTCCACTGATCGTCATTGGCGTGGCCCATTTCACAATGCGCCAACTCGCACGAATATCTATGCAGGCAACCCAATTACAACGTATGGCCGATCAATTATCGCAACCCGATCAATTGATCTTGGAACGAAGCGAAACTATGGCGGCAAAGATTGCTGAACACGTTGAGCTTGTGAACTCAAAATTAAACGAAGGAGTCGGCAGGTTCAGCGCGTTAGAAGATGTACTTCAGAAACAAACACTATCGGTCGCGAAATTAAATGATGATGCGAAGTCTTCTGTCCAGTCGATCGACCAATATGTGCAGGCTCAGAAATCGTCGTTCGAAACAATTTTATCAAATTATGACCAACGCATGCAATCGCTCACCGACATATTGAACACACATGCTGAGAATTTAGCGCAAGCGACAAGGGTCGCAGAGCAAAAAATCAAGGAAGCCCGCATTAGCGTCGAAGGTGCGACATCAAAGATTAGCGACGTATCAGATACAGTTCGCACCAACACGATCGAAGCGGCTGAAACGCTCAGCGGGAGCCATGACGAAATAAGATCGCTTGGCGACATGATTAAACATCGCTCCGAAGAGCTCGACGAAGTTTATAAAAAACATGCAACCGATTTGAGCTCGATGATTGAACACCTGCGCGAAGAACAAAAAAACCTCGGTGCCAATATGGAAGAAACTCTCGTCAAGATGCGCGATTTATCGCTTTCGGCCCAGGCAAGTGCAGAAAGCCTTTCAGATGCAAGCACGTCCGGAAAAGAAACCGTTCAAGCTTTGGCACAATCGGCGAGCCTTGCGGACGACGCCGTTAAAACACGGTTTGCCGAAATGGAACAAATGGTGAGATACTCGACGGAGCACGCACAAAACATAAATACGGTTGCGTCGCAGCGGGTTCAGGAAAGCCTGGAACAAACGCGCGCGGAAATTGCCCGTATCGAAAATGACATGGCGGGCTTACAAGAAAAACTGCAGAATTCAACCATTACTTCAAATCAATCCAGCAATGAACATATACCTAATGGTCTGCAATCCCGGCGACAAAGAAAACCACGTGTTCATGTAAAGACCGTAGACTTCACTGAAACCACGCAAAAGTCCGACGAAGCCAATATTGAAGACAACAACATTACAGAAGATAGTGATTTGGAGTTTCCGCGACCGGAGCAGCCAGCGTCCAAAGATGAAGCCGCATTGAATCTACACGTTGAAGCGCCAAAAGTACAAGACCTTGAGAAAGGCTTCGGTGCATCTGATCCGATACTCGCGGCAATCCGTCCCGTTGCTGATTATGAAGCGAATAAAAAAGCGAAATCGGGTTTTTCGTTACGGGGTCTTTTTGGCGGCAAATCAGATGAAGATTATTCTGCTAAAGACTTTACTCAAAATCAAGACAGTATGTTGTCGTCAGATATAGATAAAGATGAGACTAACAGTCGATCATTCATCGCCACGCTTACAGAGTTGGGACTGTCGCCGAACGTCCTTGTTGATGATGGCTGCGTGATTGAAGCCGCCAATAGCAGGGCTTCAAGCGGTCATGAGGCCATGAGCCGGGCTGTTATCTCGCGGCTGAATATTCCGGCCAAGCACTTCGCCGCTACGCTCTCGGCGGATCCAGATCTATCCAAACGTACAATCGAGTTTGCAACAATCTTCGATCAAAAAATCGAAGAAATGAATTCAAAACGCGAGGCTATTCGAACACGGTTGGAAAGTGAAACTGGCCGGGCTTATCTGATTTGTGATGCCGCGCTCAATTACGGTAGGGTCTAACTTTTGTCCGCCAAGACTTGGCGGACAAGCCAGGCAGAAATATCATCCATAGCTTCCCGTGTCGCGCGGTCTTTCGCATCGACGATTGACGATACAGTTCTCATGCCAGCTCTTGTTTCCTTTGTAACTGTGTGTACGCCTATGATTTGACGTGTTTTCGTATCCGTCAGCGCGACATTGATCTGTACAACAATATTCGGAGCTGCGTCTTCGCCCTGATCGAAAACGGCCTCAAACCGCCTTAGATCCGTATTCAATCTGTATGGAACCCGTGTACTTCCCTTCGGGATGACGCCGATGACCTGTCCGTCGCGAGCGAGAGTGTCTATTAGAGAATTTCGGACCATGCTGGGGACAGCTTCTGCCCAATTTGCTTGTGCGGCCGACGTCAGGCGGCGGCCATCGGGCGAAAGGACGATATCCGTCCCGCTTAATCCGCGTGGCGCTGTGGGGTATTCAATATTTACTACATTGTCTGAAGACGCCCTGCTATCCTCAAGGGATTGAGGTACGCTTAACCGATAGATCGTTGGAGCCGGGCTCGGATCTGGAAGCAATGAAACACATCCAGACATGATTACGCCTAGGGCTATGACGGACAGCACCCGTGTTACACTTAAAAACCCGTGTCTATTGATCATTGTGGCAGCTCCGTAACTTCCCGCTTTTCGCCAACCAGGAACTCGACCGGGCTTCGCTCCAATCCTTCCGATACCCGGTTTAGACTTTCAATCAACCGCTTCATATCGGCCATAGCCAATGATAGATCCTGCAATCCTGTTGTCGAAAATTGTTCCAGCATACGCATGGCTTCGTCCGAAGTTGCAGTCCCGCTTTGCGCAAGCAAGGTAAACTCGTTGAGCGTTTGCTCGGCCGTTCGGATGGTTTGTTCCGATTGAGTTAACACATTTCGGATTTCATCACTTTCCAGAAAGGTCGCAACGTCTTTCGCTGTTGCATCAACAGATAATGATGCCGTCGAAACGTCTAATGCCGCCTGCTCAATAGCTCCCAAAAAACGCTCAACACGCTCATCAGACAAATCGGATTCATTGATTGACGCGGTGATGTCATTAATATTCTTCAATATACCGTGAAAATCATCTGTAGCTTCTGGACCCAACACATTAATCGCGCGCGACAAGGCCAAGTTTACGTTGTCGATAACCGAGTCGCTTCCTTCCAACAAATTATCAAGCTGGCTTCCCCGTCCTTCGATTCGTGGAAGTTCCTTCCCTGTGGGTTCCGGAATTCTGACGTCGGAGTCACCTTTTAACAATTGAATATAGCTCAAACCGGTAAGGCCCAACGGCTCCAAAACACCATATGTGTCAGCATAGACGGGTGTATTTTCCTGAACGCGAATTTTAACCAGAACCAGAACGGTTCCATCTTCATTGAGCTCAAGTTCAGTTTTCACGACCTCGCCCATTTTCAATCCACTCAGGCGCACCTCACTCCCGACCGAAATTCCGCGTGGTGGCGTGTCGTAAACAACTAAATACTCGTCATAAGTCTCATCGAATTGTTTGCCGCTGATATATGCAAGAAATGCCATAATACCGAAGAACGCAAACAAGACGAACGCACCGATTAAAGCGTAATGTGCTTTACTTTCCATGTGTGTGCCCTTGTTTCATTAATTCGACTTACCATGACTTGCGGCCCGCGATCTCGGGCCTCCAAAATATTCTCGAACCCACGGATGTTCGTATTTTACAACGTTATCCGGACTATCGGCAATGGCAATATGTTTATCAACTAAAACCGCGATGCGGTCAGATGTTGCGAACAATGTATCCAAGTCATGGGTTACAAGAAAAACTGTTAGATTAAGCGCATCACGAAGTTCAAGAATAAGTTCGTCGAAAGCGTGAGCACCGATCGGGTCAAGCCCTGCCGTCGGCTCATCAAGAAACAGCATCTGGGGATCAAGTGCCAGTGCCCTTGCTAAACCCGCGCGTTTTTTCATGCCGCCCGATAGATCGGAGGGATGAAGAGAAGCCGCGGACATGGGCAAACCCACCATATTGATTTTCATATCAGCAAGTTCTTGCATGAGTTTAAGAGGCAGATCCGTATGCTCACGCATCGGCACCATAACGTTTTCGCGCAAACTCAATGAGGAAAATAACGCACCGCCCTGAAATAAAACGCCAACACGTGTATCCAAAGCCCTTCGTTCCTCATCGCTCATAGAATGGCGTTCTTTGCCGAATACGCGAATGACGCCACCGTCCGGCTCTTTTAATCCCAGCAATGTATTGAGAAGAACCGACTTTCCAGACCCAGAGCCGCCGACAACGCCTAGTATTTCACCGGCGTTCAAACGAATATGAAGGTTATCGTGAACCACATTGGTGCCAAATTGCGTGCGCAATCCACGGGCTTCGACGGGCGCAGTCAGATCCAAATTATTGTAATCAACACGTGCCATCACACACCCATTTCCAAAAACATCATCGCGAAAAGGGCGTCTAGGAAAATGACCGTAAATATTGCCTGAACAACGGACGTCGTTGTCCTTGACCCAAGCGACTCTACACTTCCGCCAACAGCCAATCCTTGTCGACACCCGATGATCGCAACGACCAGTCCATAAACCGGCGCCTTCACCATGCCGACCCAAAAATGTTTGACATCTACGACTTCCGTCAATCGGGCCGTAAAAAGGACAGGTGATATATCCTGCGTCCAGCAGACCAGAAGGCCGCCTAAAATACCCGCCATCATTGCGGCAAAAGTCAAAATCGGTGCTGAAACCAAACAAGCCAGCGCGCGAGGTGCTACTAATGTCTCATTGGTATCCAATCCTATTACGGTCATTGCATCGATTTCCTGGCGCATTTTCATGGATCCGATTTGCGCTGTAAATGCTGAATTTGAACGACCAGCCAATAAAATTGCCGTTATCAGGACGGCGAACTCGCGCAATACCGAGACGCCGACCAAATCGACTACAAAGACCTGGAACCCCAAAACCTCTAGCAAGTCTGATCCCATGAAAGCGATCACCGCTCCAATGAAAAAACTTAGGATAACGACGATTGGCATAGCGTCCAATCCGACCTCTTCGATCAGCGCGACCACTGATTTCCAACGAATCCGATGAGGTTGCAAAATCATCTTGACCAAGACGACTGAAAATTGGCCAAAGAAAACGATTGTATCATATGCCTCTGATAGTCCGCGCATCGTACCATGGCCAAGACGCTCGATTGGTGCAAACCACGGAACTTTAGGTGCTGCTTCCATTTCTTGAGAGGCTTCGGCCGCAACGGACATCAAAGATCTTTGTCCTTTTTTGCTGTTTACCAATGACCACATGCGGCAGTAGCCGTCATGACATCCGAGTGCGCGGGTTAAGACGTAAGCTCCGGCCGTATCGATCCCTTCCAGACCTTCAAAGTCGAAAACTACCTGTTCAAAACTGGCTTCACTATCAGCCTCTCCAGGTCCATACCCAAGTTTCTCTAAATCAGCCGTAAGTGCGCTATCGATATCTTTAACGGTATCAAGGTTCCAACGACCGAAAGCTTTGACGATGAGGCGACCCTTATCGACTTCAAGCGTGTATGCTTCATTTTCACGGGTCGCTCTTGAACTCATAAGTGTAACGTGCAAAGCCAAGGCGTGCGCGTCAAGAAAAAGGGTGGAATTTGGCTGAAATAATAGTGAAATCAAGGAAATGGCCCGTAGATGGGTCATTCAGAATTGCACATGGTTCGCTCACTGAAATCGAAGTCGTCGAAGTTAAGATCAAACACAAGGAATATTCAGGTCGTGGAGAATGCAGACCATATGCCCGATACGATGAAACACCGGATTCTGTAATCAGCCAGATCACTGGAATCAAAGATGATTTAACCCAAAACCTAGATACAGATTATCTCCAAACCCTCCTGCCTGCGGGCGCCGCCAGAAACGCCTTAGACTGCGCGCTCTGGGACTTAAAAGCCAAACAAGCAGGATCACGCATTTGGAACGTCCTAAATATCCCGAAGCCGAAGGCCAGGTTGACCACGTTCACATTGTCCATAGATACGCCAAAGAACATGGCCCGGGCGGCGATAAAAGCAAGCAATTATCCGATTTTAAAACTGAAAATTGGTGACTACAGTGGGTTGGAAGCTTGTCTCAGCGTCATGCACGCCCGCCCGGATGCGCAATTGATCGTTGACGCTAACGAAAGTTTGACTCCAGATGAATTGAATAAATTCACAAACGCACTTTCATCCTATCCGGTTCTCATGATCGAACAGCCTTTGAAACATGCAGAGTATAACAGTGTCGATCATTCCCCGCACAACCTGCCAATTCTATGTGCCGACGAGTCCCTTCACACTACGGAAGACCTCCAAAAATTATGGGAAGCCGGATACCGGGCCGTGAATTTAAAACTCGACAAGTGTGGGGGCGTGACGGAAGCGCTAAAGCTGTTTACCACTGCCAAAAATATGGGTTTTGTTGTTATGGCCGGGTGTATGGTCGGGACAAGCCTCGCGATGGCTCCCATGATGGCTCTTTCATCATTTGCGGATGTGCTTGATTTGGATGGGCCGCTTTTGCTCGCCAAAGACATCGGCTATGGCCTTCGATACGAAGGCCCGATTGTTCATCAACCCCGTCGACAACTTTGGGGCTAGTCCCTAGCTTCGACTCTCCATGGATTTATTTGCAATGGTTGTGCGCGCATGATCGCCGTATTGGTCCGTTATCGCTTTGAGCGAAATTACAGATGCTTGAAACGTTTGGAAATCTTGTCGAACGACAGAACTTTGTGAACTTGCCGCCGCTTTATCAAAGCGGGTTTTAGCTTCTCTTGCTGACAACAAGGCTGTTTCCAATAAAGACAATTCCGAATCCACGTCAGCCATTTCATCTGTCATCGACAAGAAGACTTCCGCAGCCTTCGTCGTTTTAACAACGTGTTCATTGGCGACGGCCAAGGCAGCAGCCAATTGCTCTTCTGACTTAAAGGTCAAATCTGATTTTTGTTTACTGGCCGGTGTTGCTTTAACTCCGTTGAGCAAAACACTTGTCGCAGTTTGAGTTTTTTCCTGTGGTCCGCCACTGCACCATCCCTTGTCTCGAAACACCGATGTGAGGGTTAAAGATGCTCTTTCAACGACATTTTTTTCTTCTTGGACCGCTGGAATGGCTTCGCTTTGAACGGCGACCTGCGAAAGATCAACAGTCGTGCATGCCGGCAAGCCTACCAACACAAACATTACTGTACTTAAAGCCCCAAGCCTCATTCTTATTCCTGTTGTTGCAGCCCCCCGACCGCGTTGATCAATATAAAGGGACTTATTGCAGTTGACATGAAGATTAGCTGAACATCCTCACAATTCAGTTAATATTTACCCTATCGAACATTAGCAACCCATCAATCACATTAATTACTGATGTTTTATTTCGTCGAAATATTCATTCCTTTACGAGAAGAACTTATCAACGATTCCGGCGATCAAAACGATGCCGACAAAAACCGGCGCGATATATCTGACCAGGAAAAACATGGCAGCGCGGAGGCCACTAGAAACGCCGGCCATTTGCTCATCGACCATTTTTTTATCCATTTTCCAGCCGACGAACAAAACCGTTAGCAGACCCGTCAACGGTAACATAATCGCACCAGTTAAACTCCCGTCGATAAAGTCCATGAATGCTAAGCTAAAGACGGAAATCAGTCCGATTGCCCACATTAGTCCGCCTACAAGAATAGCAGCTTTTGGACGGGATAAATTAAATTTCTCAATTGCCCAAGCGACCGAGGGTTCAAGAAGAGAGATAGAAGACGTGACCGCAGCGAAAATCGCCAGGAAGAAAAATGCACCGCCGATCAATGGCGCATTGCTCAGCGCAACCGGCAACGTTTCAAAGAACAAACCGGCACCTGAATTCACGTCCAATCCATTCGCAAACACGATAGGGAAGATCGCCAGACCAGCGATAAGTGCGACGCCAGTGTCGATTAAGCCAACAGTGATAGCCGATCTGGGAATGCTGATGTCGTTTGGCAAATACGACCCATATGTGATCATAATAGCGCTACCCAATCCGATTGAGAAAAACGCCTGACCTAATGCAGCGGTTGCCACACTTGGCGTAATTGCACCGAAGTCTGGCCGGAACAAGAAACTCAGTGCTTCCGCTGCGCCATTAGACTCAAAACCTGCCTCCGTCGTAACTGTCGTCGAAAATCCGAGATACAAGCTGTACAGCGACAGGCCGATGAGCAGCAAAAAGAACAAAGGCATCAAAATTTTCGACGCCAACTCAATTCCATCTCCCACTCCGCGTGAAACAAGCCATATCGTCAATAGCGCAAATCCTGTGAAATATGGGAAAACGCCCATAGGGTTTGAAATTGTCGATCCGAATTGATCCGATATCGCTTGCGCATTCATGCCATCAAATCCGCCAAACAGGAATTTCGGGATATACATCACCACCCAGGCTGCCACGACGCAGTAGAAACTGACAATCAGGAATGAAGCGACCATACCCGTCATCCCGAGAACGCTCCAGTTTGTGCTGACATTCGAACGTTGCGAAACATCCTGCACGCTTCTAATCGCACTCGCGGCATTACCGGCACGACCAATAATGTATTCGCTCATTAGCACCGGAATCCCAATCAACAGGACACACGCGAGATAGATAATAATGAATGCGCCACCGCCGTTTGAACCGGCTTCGGCAGAAAATCGCCATAAATTTCCGAGACCAACTGATGAGCCAACCGCGGCCATGATAAAAGCAAAGCGTGACGACCATTGTGATGTGGTTTGGGCAGGTGTTCCGGCCATTTATTCCCCCTGAATGTTCTTAATTTTTAATTTCGCGCACAGTCTCAATTACGAACGCATTCGTCAAGTTAATGAGGTGGAAAATACACTAAATTTTTTACTATCTCGATAGGACACTATCACGTCAGAATTTGACGTGGAAGTCCAATTGGCCCAATTTATCAGCTCTATCAATCGAATCCGGCCCTTGATTGGATTCGATTTTGAAAAATGCAGTTAGTCAATTTTGACGTCTATCCAAACCAGACGATGATCGGAACTTACCGGCGGATAACCAGGACCAACCAAGTTATAACCATCTTCGCCGTCTGCTGGCCAAAAAACGCCGCTCGCAACAACATTTAAATTATTTGACGGTAGCACATAATCCAAACGCAAATTCCCGACTGCATTGGTCCCGTCATCATTGATGTCACGAAAATCAGCCGTATCATTGGCGTGCGGGGATATGTGCTCGGTATTCGCACCCGCTGCGATCTTAGCGGCAGCAACCGCACCACTACTTTGAGGTGAAACTTTAGCGATGCGCTCATGGCTCAATAGTTGGCGAATGGCGTGATTATAACTGTCACCGTCATTGGGGTCCGCATTCATGTCCCCCATTATGACAAACTGCGCATGTTTTGCGAGGCCACCGTCCTTGCCGTTATCGTCGACCAAATATCCACCTATTTCCGGAGTGATATAATCTGCGATCAAGCGGATTTCATCGTGATTTCTTTTGCCGTTCCGGTCTTCTGGACCATCAAATGTAGGCGGTGTCGGATGCGCAGCGATAATATGAACGGTTTTATCTCCAATCCGGATCGGAGCATCGACATGGTTTTTGGAACTCAGCCTCAATACATTCCGTTCTTCGTGACTGTACCATTCTATTGGGATGAGATTGTCGGGCATATCTTTCCAGAGGAAATTCTGGAATGTCCTGACATTGTCGGTGTCGATCGGAAATTTAGAGACAATTGCAAATCCGTATTGCCCTTCAAAATCACCAAACCCAAAAGCATCGCCAGCGTATCCGAAAGCGCCCGGCTCCGTCACGATCGCTCCGTCATTGTTGAGATCAAATCCTGACGAAACCCCCGTATTCGACGGTGCCACATACGAATAACCAAAACGGTTTTTTAGATAGTTGGTTTGAAATAAGTTCAGTGATTTTCCGTGCTTATCATAGTCAAACTCATTAATGAGTAGAATGTCAGGGTCGACGGTATTAATAATTTCTGCCACTGCAAGGATTTGGTCGTCATTTGAATCAAATAAAGCGGAAATTAGGTCTGCCTTTGCCTGTCGGTACATCGACACATTAAATGTAGCGATTCTGACAGACTCTTGTGCCGAAATCGGGTCTGAGCTTGACGAACTGAGTTCGCCGGCCTCATGTGCGCACGCATTCAATGCCAGCAATATTATAAATTTTATGAAGTTTTTCATCTGCTCACCTGACCCCGGCCATGTATTTCCAATACACTACTACAAAGTAGATGATTTAATCCACTTCTCAGTCGCGAGAACACTGGGTTTCGGCTGGCAAAAGGTTGGAAATCGTCCCGACTGCATGAAAAGGTTTCGGTGAGTCAGGATCGAATACAACATCAACGGCGTCAATCAAAACGTAATCTCCAGCTGAATTGAGCCGGACTAAATTCGGCGCCTTTGTGCCCCCCATTGTCCTGTCCCAACAGTAAGCTCCGGTATCACCATGCACCAATAGCACAGGTTTTGCGAATTCAGAAGATTTATCGATAATGGTTTCTCGCAATGTTTTAAAACCGTCGCACTCAACTTGAGCTGCGTTTATGCACTCGATGTCAAAGTATTTACCCTGGAACATATCGGCATGTAGTGCCAGTACAACCGCGTCAGCATCTTCCGAAGCTGCTTTATCAAATGTAGACTTAATCCAGGCGAAACTTTGTTTTTCGCGTGCAGCGACCAGTTCCGCAATGTCGGATCTGGTGTCACACACTGTACCCGGTGCGCAAGGACCAATCGTATCCCGTCCATTATTGCCACCTATCACATGTACTGTTGCAAACCGAATTCCGTTCACAAACCAACTGGAGTTTTCCGGTGCGCCGACTTGCCACGTCGCGTTCCACTTCGCGGGAATCGGTGTCGGCACCGGATCAAAAAAAGTCGCGCGAATCTCTTTCAATCGTTTGGTTTCGCGAACAACAGGCGCGTTGCTGGCTCGGTCACAATCAGCCCAATCATTGTCACCCGGCGAATAAAACACAGGGATCCCAAGCTTTATCATCCACGTTTTATGTTTTTGATCTAGATCTACAGTACAGGGTTGATTGCTTCCCGCCTTATAATCACCGACGTGGATAATAAAATCGGAGTCTAGCACTTCTGGGGAAATAATATTGTAAAGAGCATATTCTTGTGAAGCATTGTAAGGCAGATCTCCCACAATACTGAACTGAAAGTTCATTCCTGAACGTTTTTGAGTCGGGTCATTTTGTTTGTGTGCATCAACTGTCGTACAAGCCGTCAATAGTCCAATACATCCAATTACCAGAAGGAATTTAAAAACGACTGTCGCCAATGTCATGTCTCCGTCAAATTAATGGACGTTTGCGTATGTTTATAGCAGCAATCCTGATCCGCGTGGCAGTTTGGTTTCCCGATGTAAGTGCGCGGACAAGATCATGCCAAATCCGGCCATGACGGTAAACATGACGGTTCCGCCATAGGAGATGAGTGGCAATGGCACGCCGACAACCGGTGCTAAGCCCATAACCATGGCAAGATTGATGAAAATATAAAGCGTAAATGTCGTCGTCAGACCCAATATCAACATGCGTGGGAACAGAGTTCGACATTGGTTGGCCAACCAGAAACATACGGCGATAATCAGGATATAAAGGCTCATCGTCCCCAACCCACCGATCAAACCAAATTCTTCGCCAATTACTGTGAAAACGAAATCAGTTCTATTTTCCGGTACGTAATTAAGGGACGCTTGCGAACCTTGTAAAAAGCCTTTGCCATTAACGCCGCCACTTCCCAGCGCGATTTTTGATTGAATAATGTGGTAGCTGGCTCCTGTGGGATCGCGCTCCGGGTCCAGGAATGTAAGGACACGAGATCGTTGATATTCTTTGAGTCCATACATAAAGAACAAGGGAATCGCGATTGCTGCTGCAATACAGGCCGTCAAAATGATGCGCCAATTGATTCCGGCCAGAAAAATAATTACAATGCCTGTCGCCATCAATAGCAGAGACGTCCCGAGGTCAGGTTGATTTATGATCAAAATGACAGGAATGAAGATAATCCCCGCTGCGACGATTATCCCAACGGGTTTTGATACGCGCCATTGCGGCAAATCATGATAAAATCGCGCCAATGCCAGAACCATAGCCATTTTCATGAATTCCGACGGTTGCATGCGCGTTATGCCAAGATCGATCCAGCGCTGCGACCCGTTTACAGAAACGCCAAAAAACTCGACGCCGATGAGCAAAGCCAGGGCAATAAGGTAGGCCGGATATGCCAGTGCCATCCAAACCCTGATATTTGTCATCGCAACAACGAGCAAGAAGCCCATGCCAACGAACAATCTGAGTAAATGCCGGCTGGCGCCGAGATCCCAAACACCGCCTGTCGCAGAATAAATGACGATTACACCGATACATCCGACCAGAAAAATTAACATGGGCAACAACCAGTTCAGCTCGAACAATTTGCCCTGTATGGAATTTGAAGGTGTCGCGACCGCCATTTTATCAATTCCGAATTTGATCGCGGGGTAAAACACCGTCTTTGGTCAACGCTTTGCCCAGAATTGCCCGTGTTATATTTGCGGCCAGTTTCGCGCCAGACCCGCCATGCTCAACGATTACCGCAGATGCAAACCTTGGGTTTTCATAAGGTGCAAACCCGACAAACACTGAATGGTCCCGAAGCTTCCAGGGCAATTTCTGATTTTTCAAAACACCGGATAGTCGCTCTTCCTTGGATATCCCGCGAACCTGCCCGGTTCCTGTTTTACCCGCGAGTTTCACGCCGGCGATCCCGAGTCCATTGTATCGATATGCGGTACCCCCAGGACGCTCGCAGACGGAATACATAGCCTCTTGAACAAATCGAATATGATCTGGATTGATACCGAGCTCGGCAAAATCATTGCTTTTGCCATCGACGATCAACTTAGGCATCACAGCCTGATTTACATTGGCCAATCGAGCGGTCATAACCGCCAGCTGTAACGGTGTCGCCAAGACAAAACCTTGGCCGATAGCAGCATTGAGCGAATCGCCCATCCGCCACGCCTGACCCAGTTTCCGGCTTTTCCATTCTGCGTCAGGAACGACGCCTGAGATTTGTCCCCCGATACCGATGTCAAATGTTTGACCCAGGCCGAGCGCTTCCGCGATTGGTCTGACCTTATCCATACCGAGTCGTTGGATAATTTCATAAAAATAGGTGTCGCATGAATTTTGAAGCGCATCATGCATGTCCATGAGTCCGTGTCCGCGCCGCTTCCAGCAATGGAATGTCCTGTTACCAAGACGGGTTTTTCCTGTACAAAACACCTTGTCCGTTGGCTTAACAATTTTATGTTCCAGTGCGGCCAACATAACGGCCATTTTAAATGTCGACGCGGGCGGATATCCACCGCCGATGACTTTATTGTATTGTGGGCGTTTCGGATCAGAGTTTAACCGTTTCATTTCCGCCGATGTCAGGCCCGACACCCACAAATTATTATCAAATGTGGGCATGGATAAGAGCGTGCGGAGTTCGCCGGTCATGACATCAATGATGACGGCACCACCGCTTTCTTCTCCAAATTGCTCGGCGGTGAACGCCTGCATCTCGGTATCTATTGTCAGCCAAACGTCGTCACCGCGCTTGGCTTCAATTTTTCCATCATCCCATTCGCGCACGGTCCGTCCCAACGCGTTGACTTCAACTTTTTGACGCCCGGCAGTTCCCCGCAGGACTTTGTCCATGGATTGCTCAACGCCGGTTTTTCCCATTCTGAAGGATGGCTGACGCAGCAGCGCGTCCGGTTCATTTTCCAACGCCTCTTCATTCGGTTTGCCGACATAACCCAGGATATGGGAAAAAATACCAATATGTGGGTAGTCGCGCCCCTGCCCCGCCAAAGGAATAGCGCCGGGAATGTCGGGTAGCTTCATACTCAAAGCGGAGAAAACGCTCCAATCCAGGTGTTCATCCACCAGGACCGGGACGAATTTCGGGTTTTTCCGTATATCGGTTTTAATCCGTTTGCGTGTGGTTTGATCAATTGGCAGAATTTTGGATATTCGATTGAGAGTTTGATCGAAGTTTTTTACCCGCTCCGGCACGATCACCAATCGAAAGTCCTGCTTGTTGGTCGCAATCGGTTCGCCGTATCTGTCAACTATGCGCCCCCGTTCGGGCATGACAATATTGAAGTTGAACCGATTCTGATCAGACAAAGCTTTATAGTTTTCAGCTTCTACAACCTGCAAATAATATAGCCGGGTCGCAAGGACACCAAATACGCCAAGACCACCAACAGCTAGCATGGCAGATCGCCTGCCAATATCTACTGTGTCGTTGTCATTTTTTTTCGCCATTACACGATCTCGCGTCTTTCGGATTCCGGCCCAAAATCCGATATCAACTTGCGGAGCCAGAATAACATGGGAAATACGATTGTTGAAGCGACAGCATCAGTGAAAATGGGAATGAGATTGGGCCATTGGCCAATGACCAGACTGCCGACAAAATACATCAATGTGCCAATGAACAAAATGCAGGTGATATACGATCCCCAAGCCGGGGCCAAACGATTGCTGAATGTCATTTCCCCGCCCAGAACGACGAATAAAATCAGATAACAAAACGCCAAGAGGCCCAACGGTGTAAAACTCATAGCGGCCTGCAAAACACCCATCAGAAACACAAAAAATAATGACCAACTTCGTGATGCGTTTTTCGGCCAGTACATCAATGCGAATATAGGAATAAAAGATAATCCAAAACCATATCCAAAAGTATGGAAGCTGATATTGGAGAACAATACCAGAATAATTCCCGCCGCTAGTGCTTGCAGCGCGATTGAAATTGTCTGCAATTGGCTGAGGGAACCGGAATCCGTCATGGATTTTGCTCGCTCACGCCTGCATTCGCCTCTTCTGTAGCCAATTCTTCCTCGACGGATTCCTCAGGTGCTTCAGTCGGAGAAAACAAGTAAACCCAAACCCAATCTACCGGCGTGTCTTGGGTGTTTAATTTGACGCCCAGGTTTTTGCCTTTAAGATTTTCGACAACGCCAATTGCAATACCGGATGGGAATACGCCCCCGTCGCCGGACGTAACGACCCTGTCGCCCACCTGCCAATCTGCTTCGGGGGCGATATAGTCCAATTGCGGCCGCTTGCCATTGGTGCCAATCATGATTGCCCGGCTATGCGAGCGTCGAGACATAACGGAAATGTGGCTGTTAAGATCGTTGAGCAATAATACGCGCGCTGACGACTTTCCGACGCGAACAACATGGCCGAGTAATCCGTCAACAGTTGCAACCGCATGTCCCTGCGCAATGTTTTTATTGGTTCCGGCATTGATGAGTGTCGAATGTACGAATGGGCCATTTACCTCGCTCACAGACCGCGCCGCAACACGTTTAATTTCGTTTTCGCCGGGCTCCATACCGAGCAGGTCTTCGAAAATTTTGATCCGTGTCTCCAGATCGAGAACTTTGTGCTCAAAAGCCAACAGTCTTTCGTTCTCGGCTTTCAGTATTTTGTTTTCTTCATATGCCCGCGCCCGATCACCCATCGTGCTGAATAGTTTTTCTATACCGCGTACCGGCGCTGCGAATGTTCCCATTATTTTGGCGCTGATATCATCCGGTGTTAACCGACCGGACTCCAACACTTGCTTTTGTTGGCGGTCCGCCAACATCATAAGGATACACACAAAAATGAGCCCGATCGCCAGACCACGCCTGAAGGTTCGTTGGTTTTGAGGACGGTTGAAACCGCGTTCGCTCATGGTTTTATCCGAATCCGTTTGGATGCAATAAAATTAATATTACCTCTGAATAAGAACAATCGGTAAACCGATATCAATTTATTCAAAGGGCCTATCTGCCGACAGCCAAAACGCTCTTCCATTTGTTCAAGTTTTCAACAACCGCGCCGGAACCACGCACAACACATGTGAGCGGGTCATCAGCAATGGATACCGGTAAACCGGTTCGGTTGCGCAGCTCTATGTCGAGATTGCGGAGCAACGCGCCACCGCCGGTCAACATTATCCCCTTGTCGACAATATCCGCCGCCAGTTCGGGCGGCGTCGCCTCAAGTGCGTTTTTGACCGCTTCAACGATTTGCTCAACCGGCTCAGACAAAGCCTCGGCAATCATTGCTTCCGTCACCCGGATTTCCCGCGGGACGCCGTTCATCAAATCGCGTCCTTTGATTTGAACCGTCATGCCTTCATTGTCTTCTGGAACCTGTGCAGAACCGATTTCTTTCTTGACCTGCTCAGCGCTCATTTCGCCAAGAAGCAAATTGGTCGTCCTGCGTACATACTGGATAATGGCTTCGTCCATTTTGTCGCCGCCGACCCGAACTGAACGCGAATAAACGATACCGTCAAGTGACAAGACAGCAACTTCGGTCGTACCGCCGCCAATATCGACAACCATGGACCCTGAAGGTTCGTGGATCGGCAGGCCAGCGCCGAGCGCGGCGGCCATAGGCTCGGGGATCAGATATACTTTGCGCGCACCTGCCCGCGCTGCGCTATCGTGAATCGCGCGTTCTTCAACCTGTGTGGCGCCTGACGGCACACAGATCACGACCTGCGGATGGACAAGATTGCGGCGATTGTGGACCTTCTTGATGAAATGCTCGATCATCACCTCTGCCACTGCAAAGTCAGCGATTACACCATCTTTCATCGGCCGTATAGCTTCGATATGACCCGGTGTTCGTCCCAACATCATGCGCGCGTCAGCACCAACGGCATGTACTTCTTTGCGACCATTTTTAATGGAATACGCGACGACAGAAGGCTCGTTGAGAACGATGTCACGTCCTTTGACATATACAAGCGTATTCGCCGTCCCCAAATCGATGGCTATATCAGCAGATAAAAATCCAAATATACTGGAAAGCATATATTATCCTAAGTGCGCGTTGTTCACCGCTTTCTTCTGCTTCGCCATTATTCGGCGCCGCCTATAACGACTCACAACAAATTTAAAAAATTGCTTGACATTTAATGAGCGGGCTTCGGCTAAAAAGCAAGTGATGTAGGTGTATTAATGCGTTTTTTTGCGCTTATTCTTCGGAAGTTTTTGTCTCAACTGTATCTAAGCCTGTTTTTCGCTTCAAGCGCGCGCCCATAAGGTAAATCATTCCGATCCACAGGAACGCAAATACACCTACGAGGATGAGGAAGATTGGCCCCTTACCGGTAGCGGCGCCTTGAATGCCACCGCCAAAAAACGCCACAGCAATGATCTTCGGGATAATCCCGATCGCCGTTCCCGCCAAAAAGGCAAGAAAGGTCATCCCGGCGACGCCCGCCGCCATATTAATTACGACAAAAGGGCCGGACGGAACAACGCGAACCGTCAAGCTCGTCCAAAATCCATGACGCCGGATAATCGCTATAAATTTCCGGACAAGGTCTCCGCCGAATTTGCCGACTTTCTCCGATCCCAATCTACGCCCAAGCCAGAAATCAAAGCTTGCAGAGACCAAGGTCGAAATCCATGCCATGAAGGATCCGAAAACCGGCCCAAACGCGAGAACACTGCCCCCGTGCAACATCCATTGAGGCGCACCGGCGAATGCTGCGACGGTATAAATCAGAACGGTGCCCGGGATCGCATATGGCAGTTCAGACAACCGCTGAAACCAACTTGCTACATCGGTGGCTTGAAAATTCAGAGATAGCGTCAGCGTATAAAAACCGATGAGAAAAATCACCACCGACCAAAAAAGAAGGCTCCGGGTTTTCAAAAAATTCCAAAATGAAGTCAAAACGCGTCAATTCCCGGCTACTTGCAACGTCCTTAGACGATGTCCTACATTTGCCAAAGTAATTTATATTTAATGTTGACCAGTTCTGAGAAGATCGGCAACAGCCATCTGCCTGTCCTGTTGTGTCGTGACTTTTGGCCAGTCCGGCATTTGCCCGCGCAACCATGTGTATTGGCGTTTTGCGAATCTTCGCGTTTCGCGCGCTGCTTTCTCGATTGCTTCGTCCAGATCGACCTCCCCTTTTATATGAGCAATGAGTTCTCTAACACCGATGGCTTTCATTGCGGGAAGCATGGGATCCAGTTTAAGAGCACGCAGTCGTTCGGCTTCCGCTAACCCGCCCGATTTCACCATATCCGCAAACCGCTCATTGATTTTTTTATAGAGTTTCTCCCGGTCTGGTAAGAGAACTGCTCCGTGCCAGGACGCGGAAGGCAATACCGGCTTCGTGGCAGACTGCCAGGAACTCAACGGCTTTTCGGTTCCCAATGCGACGCCAACAATGCGTAATAGTCTTTGTGGATCATCCCCCAAAACACGTGCAGTTGCCTCCGGGTCGAGACGTTGAGCTGCATTTCGAAGCGATGAAATACCATTTGTATCGAGTATTTCCTGCGCTTGTGCTTTCCCGGCATTTGAAATCTCGGGTATTTTTGCCAAACCCTCGGTCAGGGCTTTAAAATACAAGCCCGTACCGCCAACGAGGATCGGTGTTTTTCCACGCGCAAGAATATCGATAATCAACGCATCTGCTTCAACAAGCCATTGCCCTGTCGAATAGCGATGCGACGCGCTAATATGACCGTAAAGATGGTGCGGAATGCTCTCCATTTCATTTTCGGTTGGCCGTGCCGACAGGATTTGCAATTCTTTGTACACTTGCAATGCGTCAGAATTGATGATTTCACCATCAAACTTTTTTGCAAGATTTAAGGCCCAAGAGCTCTTGCCGCTTGCTGTAGGGCCTGCAATACAAAGAATTGGATTCATCATAAGCGTGTCTTAGCTATGCCCGAGAAAAATATCTACATTTTAACGCTGGTTCTTTCGAAAAGAGATTCTGTGCTTATGGGCAGCTTTATCGATATGCTAGCGACAATTCCTAACCTGCACATCGACGATATTCAAGTCTTGGAACAAGACATAAGCGCAGATTTTAACGTTAATATTCAAGATGTTAGAGATACTCGTTCAATCATACAAAAAGCGTTTGATCAACTCGACGTCAAAGCTGATTTCTGCTTGCAACCCGCGCATGATCGCCGCAAAAATCTCCTGATCTGTGATATGGATTCGACGCTAATAGGTCAAGAATGTATCGACGAATTGGCTGATTATGCCGGCGTCAAAGACAAGGTATCCAGCATTACGGAACGGGCCATGCGCGGAGAATTGGATTTCGAGGAAGCGTTGATCGAACGAGTTGGTTTGTTAAAAGACCTCCCCCTTTCTAAACTTCAAGAATGTTTTGATGAGCGAATAAAACTTAATCCCGGCGCAGATGTGTTGGCGGCAACGATGAAGGCTCATGGCGCATCGACAGTCATCGTATCCGGCGGTTTTACTTTTTTCACGGAGCGGATCGCCGCCCTCGCCGGGTTCGACCATAATCAGGCCAATACGTTAATTGATGATGGTAAAAACCTGACGGGTGATGTTGGACGTCCGATATTAGGACGGGATGCCAAGAAATCGGCACTCGACAAGTTCAGCGCAGATAGAGGCGGCTCCAGCAATGCCATCGCAATTGGGGATGGTGCGAACGATCTCGCAATGATCCAGGCCGCAGGTCTCGGTGTTGCCTATAAGGCCAAACCCATTGTCGCAAATGCGGCGCACTGCGCGATACAATACACTGACCTGACGACAGCGCTTTATTTTCAAGGATATAAAAAGAGCGATTTCGTTACGCCGTCGCGTTAATGGTATAAAAATACGGCACACCGTTACGCAGCACCAAAATAATAATGGGAACATCGCTTTCCGTTGCCGCTTTCATTTTTTCCGCGAATTGTTCTGGGTTTTCCACAGATTCTTGCGCGACTTCCAAGATGATATCACCTTTGCGCAATTTACCCGCAGCGGCTGAATTTCGGTCTAAACTTGTAATACGCACACCCGTAACATCATCATCGAGACGGTATTTTGACCGGAGTTTCTGGGTTAAGGCTTCGACATGAATGCCCTGCGCCTTGCTGACAATGAGTCCCTCATCAGCTTTGGATCCGTTTTTGGTATTCTTGCGGACTTTTTCTTCAAGCTGTTCGATGATCACATTGGCCGTTCTTGTTACAGAGCGGAACCGGGACTTACGTACATATTCGATTTTTAAAGGCGCATCTATCTTGGCTTCCGCGATGATCCTGAACAGCTTGTCCGACTTCTCCAGCTTCTTTCCGGCAATCGCGGTAATAAGATCGCCGCGTTTCAGGCCTGCTTTCTCGGCCGGTCCGTCCTTTGTCACTGAATTGATCAAGGCGCCATAAGGCTGCTTTAAGCCGAAAACCTTTGCTTTGTCGCGATCGACTTCTTGTACACTCACGCCAAGAAATCCACGGCGCGTTTCGCCGTATTCACGCAACTGGTCGACCACGGATGCGGCCAAATCGGCCGGGATCGAGAAACTCAACCCGACGCTAAAACCGGTCGGGGAAACAATTGCCGTATTCACGCCAACAACATCGCCTTCCATATTGAAAAGCGGCCCGCCGGAATTTCCTTTGTTGATCGCCACATCAGTTTGGATGAAATCGTCATATTTGCCCATGGAAATATTACGGTTACGCGCTGAAACAATCCCCGCTGCGACTGAACTGCTATAGCCAAGCGGGTTGCCAATGGCGATGACCCACTCGCCGACCTTGGCAGAATCTGCTCCAGCGAAGTTAACATAGGGCATGTCTTTGCCCGCATCGATCTTCAATACCGCGATATCGGTTGACGGGTCACGTCCGATCAGTTCGGCTTCATAGCTGTCACCATTGGGAAAGGCGACCTCGATAGAGTCGGCACCTTCGATGACGTGGTTGTTGGTAACTATAAAACCGTCTTTATCTATGACAAATCCAGAACCCAGTGATTTTGAAATCCGGTTCTGGTCGCCACCGCCGAAGAAATCGTTAAACCGTTCTAGTGGTGAGCCTTTGGGAAACGCCGGTAAATCTTCGCTGATTTCTACATTTTGCGCCGTCGAGATGTTGACGACCGCCGGACCTAATCGTTCCGCAAGTTCAACAAATCCGGACGGCGCTTCATGTGCAACCGCCAGAACGGGGGGTAAAGCTGATGCTGACAATAAGAATGTTGAAGCCAAAACGAGGTTTCTAACGATCATTTACATCTCCTTTTCGCGATCAGCTTACCGTAATACTGAGTGGCACCCACGTTAAATATTAGCCATTATCTTGGCATCAAAAAGTAAACAATCATAACACCGAAGGCTGCGATGCCAATTCCAACGGCCCGCAACATGCTTTCCGGAACATTTTGCACCTCTTGCATGGCTTTCTTCATCGGGCCTGGAAACAGCGCATACATCGCACCTTCCAAGAGCATTGCGCCGCCAATAGCGATAACTAAGATCGTGACCCAGTTCGGCATTTGAACGCCTAACGTGGGCCTTGCTGATCGTCCAGATACCCCAGAAAATCACTGTCTGGTGAAAGTACATAGGTCGTGCCTTTGGTCAGTCCTTTTTTATAGGCTTCCATTGAACGATAAAAAGCAAAGAACTCAGGATCAAGGTTATAGGCATCCGCGTAGGTTTTGTTTCTTTCCGCATCACCCTGACCTTTGATCTTTGACGACTGTTCTTGGGCGTTCGCCACTGTAACTGTAGCGGTTTTTTCAGCTGTCGCACGGATTTCGCGTGACCGCTTTTCGCCTTCGGCCCGGATCTGCGCCGCGCGCTGGTTCCGCTCCGTGATCATCCGGGCAAATACCCGTTCAGCGTTTTCTTTTGGAAGATCTGCACGTTTAATCCGCACATCGATAATCTCGACGCCCAAATCATTGGTTTCGTCCTGAGCCGTCGCATTGGTAATGCTTTGAATTTCAGCCATCAACTCTGCGCGGCGACCTGAAATGATTTCAGCTGTTTCTACGCGACCCAGTACATCACGGAGTGTTGAGTCCATAATTGATTGCAGCTTTTGCTGCGCACCAATTTCATTGCGAAGGGTTTCATAAAACTTGACTGCATCCAAAATTCGATACCGTACAAAAGCATCGACAACCATACGCTCTTGATCGGCAGCCAGCAATTCAACCGGTTTTAAGTCAATTTCGAGATTTCGGCGGTCTAACGTAACCACCTTTTCCCAGGGTTTTTTAAACTTCAGTCCGGCGTCTGGTTCTTCGCCCCAGGCATTTTCAACCCGTTGCGCTTGACCAAATTCCAGGACCAAGGCCTGACTCCACTGGTTAACTGTAAAGGTACAGAAGAACAAAATAACGACAGCTACAATGGCTGCAATAACAAGTGTCGATAAGCTTTTCATTATTGTGCTCCCGCTTTGCGTTTCAGTTCATCAAGCGACAGATAAGGTACGACGCCGGATCCCGCATCATTGTCCAAAACCAGTTTTTCGGAGTTCTCATAAACTTCTTCAATGGTCTCGAGATACATCCGCTGTCGTGTCACTCGTGGTGCTGCTTTATACTCTTTAAAAATCAAACGAAAGCGTTCGGCCTCACCATTGGCCTCAGCGGTTACACGTCCCTGATATGCCTCCGCGTCCTGAATAATTTTCGCGGCCGTACCTTCAGCCTCGGGAATAATTTTATTTGCGTATTCGGTCGCCTGGTTAATCACAGTTTCAGCGTCCTGCGCCGCATTCACCACGTCGCGGAAAGCTTCAACCACTTCACCCGGCGGATCGGCTTTTTGAAGCTGCACTTCAACGATGACCACGCCGGCTTCATACTCGTCTAAAGTCGCCTGCATCAGGTCTTTAACATCTGTTGTTACTTTGAGACGCTCGGTGGTAATAATATCTTCAAGATTGCTTTTACCGATAATCTCGCGCATGGCGCTCTCGGCAACCGCTTTCACGGCCGTGTCGGTGTCATCGACATTAAAGAGATAATTTTCGAGATTATTGATCCGCCAGAGCACAGAAAAATCGATATCCACAATGTTCTCATCGCCCGTCAGCATTTCACTGGCCGCGACAGTCCCTCCAATATCGATCTTTTGCACTTCGCGGGTTTTGCGTTTCATGACAGTTTCGATAGGTGTCGGCATTTTAAAGTTCAAACCGGAGGGAGCGGTCCGTTGGTATTCGCCAAATCGCAGCACCACAGCTTCTTCTTGTTGGTCAACGGTGTATACACAAGACAAAAGCAAGAGGATGATACCTGCGCCAATTATAACGGCGGGCATTCCTCGACCTGACGGTCCTCCAGATCCACCCTGTACCGGTCCGCGTCCGCCAAATTTGTTTTTAAATCCCTTGATTACATTATCGAGATCGCCTTGCTGCGGTTTACGTCCGCCTTGATTGCCTCGATTGCCACCACTACCCCAAGGGCTGTTATTTCGACCACCTGATCCTTTGCCGCCTGAGCCCCAAGGGCTGTTATTATCTGGCATACTTACTCCGTATTTCGAATTTTCTCTATATGTGGCGGTGAAAACCCATTATATCAAGACCCGAAGCACACTATTTTCCGCTCATTTAGCATAGAGATTACAATCCATGACCAATAATCCCGAAATCCTCTGCATGCAGTTGTTCAGCACGCCGATTCTAACCTCCATGGTTCCCGACAGCGGAATTTTAAATGTGCAGCTTCAAGCCTTGATTTATGCCCAAAAAGGTCAAAACGAAGGCATGCAAAAATCCAACATCGGTGGCTGGCACAGCCAAGACGATATGATGCGTTGGGCCCCAAATGAATCTCGGACGATCCTGACCCACGCCATGCAGATGTGCACAAAATATACGGCAGACATTCACCCGTCCGGCAAACGGGATTTTCAATTTAATGCCAATATGTGGGCCAATATCAATCAAAAGGGAGATTCCAATAATACCCATTGCCACCCCGGTTGCTTATGGTCAGGCGTCTATTATGTCGACGACGGCATCGAAACCAATGGCGATGATGCGGGAGGTCATTTGATTTTTGAGGACCCGAGATTTCCAATGAACTCCATGTATCAACCCGATCTCGTTTACCGTTCACCGGACGGTACTCCGCAACGCAATCAACATTCTGTGACCCCGAAATCCGGCATGCTGATCATGTTTCCGTCCTGGTTAAGGCACAGCGTACGCCCTTACAAAGGGGATAAAGATCGGATTTCAATTGCGTTCAACCTGATGGTTGAAGACGGTTAAATCAGCGGCGTTCAAACTCTTTGACGCTAAATGGAAAATCGTCTTTGGGGCCTTGCGGGTAAGGTGTCTCGGAAATTAAATTCCAGTCTGGCGCTAAAATAGCCGGAAAATGAGCATCGCCTTCGATCATGGCGTCAACTTCGGTCACATACATTTTCGATACATATTCGAAACAGGACGCATAAAGTTGTGCCCCGCCAATGAGCATGACCTCGTCACCGCCGGATAAACCGGCCAATTCAAATCCCCGCCCGATCATGGCGTGGGTATCAGTGAAGACTTCCACACCTTTGGCCTGAAAGTCTGCATTCCGTGTCAGAACCAAGTTGGGACGCCCCGGCAATGGACGTCCGATACTTTCAAACGTGACCCGGCCCATCAGAACGGGTTTTCCCAAGGTGGTTTTCTTAAAATATTGAAGATCGGATGATAAATGCCATGGCAGTCCCCCGTCTTTTCCAATGACGCCATTTCTTGACTTCGCGACTATTATACTCAATTTCGGATCAACGGACATAAATCTCTTTTCTCGTTTCACATCTGCCCTATAACAATTGGAAAATAATTCAATAGGGCGATTATGAGTACGTACGAAGAAAGCAAAAATGGCAAAACCAGCCTGCGTCTCGTCAAATATACGATCCTGTACGTTCTCTTAATCCCGTTTATCAACTGGTCATTCACCTGGGCACCAATGTGGGAAGTCTTGCCGGGATGGGCCTTCAACCCCGTAACAATCGTCACTGGTCTGGTCTTGGTAGTTAGGGATTTTGCCCAAAGGGAAATTGGCCATGAAGTCTTGATTGCCATGGCTGTTGCGTTGATTTTAACGGCTCTGGCGGCGGGGCCGGAACTGGCGGTTGCCAGCGGTGCTGCCTTTGCAATTTCTGAAATGGTCGATTGGGCAATGTTCACATTCACCCAATACCGATTATCCACACGTATTTTACTATCAAGTGCCCTCGCGGCCCCGTTGGATACAACGCTTTTCCTTTATGGTGCCAGCATGATTAGAGACGGCCAATTGACCATCCCCAACATTACCATGTCGATACTTGGTAAAATGCTTGGCGCCATCGTGATTTGGTGGTTTGTCAAACAGCGCGAGGCAAAGGACCTTTAAACGGCAACTTTCCCGGCGATATGTGGATGCGGGTCATAACCTTCAATCTTCACATCTTCGAAAGTGTAATCGAACAAAGACCCGACACCTTTCTTCAATTTGAGCTTCGGGAGCTCCCGCGGCGCGCGCTGTAATTGCGTACGTACCTGTTCGAAATGGTTGGAATATATATGAGCGTCGCCAAATGTGTGGACGAAATCACCAACTTCGAGATCACAGGCATCTGCCATCATATGGGTCAACAATGCGTAGGACGCGATATTAAACGGCACGCCCAGGAATATGTCGGCACTGCGTTGATAGAGCTGGCAGGATAATTTGCCGTTAGCGACATGAAACTGGAACAGGCAGTGACATGGCGGCAAAGCCATATCATCGACCTCTGCAGGGTTCCAGGCCGATACAATGTGACGGCGCGAATACGGGTTGGCTTTTATGGCATCGACCAGTTTGGAGACCTGATCAATAACCGCCCCGTCTTTAGTTTCCCACCGGCGCCATTGTTTACCGTAAACCGGTCCCAAATCTCCGTTTTCATCGGCCCATTCGTCCCAGATGCGAACACCATTGTCTTTAAGGTATTTGATATTGGTGTCGCCAGCCAAAAACCAGATCAATTCATGAACGATAGATTTCAAATGCAGTTTCTTGGTCGTAAGCATGGGAAAACCTTCCGACAAATCAAACCGCATTTGATGACCGAATACGCCACGCGTGCCGGTCCCGGTTCGGTCCATCCGGTCCACACCGTTTTCCATCACGTGTTCAAGGAGATCCAAATATTGTTTCATGATCTCATACTAGATGATTCTCTCAGTATTCATAGGCGATTTACATGCGCCAAAATGGGTTCCAACACGTCATGTCCGAGTCTAGCTGCCCGCGCAGGTGACCAACCATATTTAGGATCAGGTCGATCAGCATTATCTTTGAACGGCATTTCCAGGGTCATGGACAGGCAACCAAATGTCTCGGCGACATAATTGGTACACATTGTGAGATTGGCTTTGCCCTTTGCCGTCAATGCATATCCGTGTTTGATCTGAAAATCCGGACTGGATTTCACATAATTGGCCTTAAAATCGCTCAGCCATTTTTGCGCTTCATCGGTAAAACTCGGAACACCTTCTGCACCTGCAATAAAGTTATATGGCAAGGCCTCGTCCCCATGGACATCGAGACAAAAGTCCACGCCGCTTTCTTCCATCTTATGCATCACCAAGAGGACTTCAGGACTGCGCTCCATTGTGGCCGCGCCCCATTCCCGGTTGAGATTGGCGCCGGATGCATTGGTCCTCAAATGTCCGCGTTTACTGCCGTCCGGGTTCATGTTTGGAATAACGTAGAATACACATTGATCGAAAAGTTGTTTCGCGGTGCGCTCATCACCTAACAGTCGTTCGAGAAATCCCTCCATCCACCATTCGGCCATGATTTCACCGGGATGTTGGCGCGCGATCACCCAAATCTTCTTCTTGGCTGGATCGGGGCTCCCAATTGTCAGTAGGTCCATATCCTGGCCATCAAGTGTCTGACCGATTACAGACGCGGATACACGATCATCAAGTTGACTTTGCGCGATCAAGTCTGCATGCCGCTCCATCGAATACGGCGCAAAATATGCATAGAAGACCGAATTATGTTCCGGCGTGTGCGAAATGACCAGTTGGTCGTTTTCATGTTTTGTTGGGACGCGAAACCAGGTTTTCCGGTCATAAGACGCACACGCATTGTAATCTTCCCACCCCCCTTTGAAGGCAGCGCCGGCTGCATTTTCAATTGTCATTTTACACGCCTGACTCTCCGCACCACTCAGCCGGAAATAAAACCATTGGTAAAAATCAGAATGGGCGTCTTTGCGAATTGATAGACGTATATTGTCGGGGGTTTCGCTAGCGTGACAAATGATATTGCCACCGTCAAAATTGCTTGAAATGTGCATGTGGGACCTAAGTATTATTATTGTTTTCGAAATCGTGCGGGGCACTGGCAGCCGCGAGAATAGCGCTCGGAATTTCCGGTGCATTTAGCCCCTTCCAGAAAACCCGCCACTCGCCGCTGATTTGCATGCCATCGCATACTTTTATGTACCAATTGTTAAACCGGTTGGATTTTTGTGACCGCCAAAAAAATGCCGGGACATTTTGTTCCAAATCCTGCCATATATCGCGGGCAATGCCTTCGCCTTGTGCTTCTTTAACGACCCAAAACTTGCTCAAATAAGGCAACCCCGCCAGATCGGTGACAATGGCGCCGCCTCGGAAGTTTTCTTCCACACTAATGTGATTAATTGGCCGCTTGAAATAATCTTTGGCCAGCTTTCTTTCAAACGCACCCTCGATTGAAGCACGCAATTTTGCTTTGCCTATTCGTACATAGGACGGCTTTGAAATTATTCGGGCGCCCCGACGCAACATTGTGCCGGTGCCGCGAACCGTAAATAATTCCCCCAGCAAATTCAAAGGCGATGCTATGATATACGTGCAGGAATGTTTAACATTGGCAGCCAATTCATGTACGGCTTCAACAAATCTCGATTGCCCTTTCGTTAATTGCGACTGATCAACAAAATTATCCAATTGATCTATATTGACGACGGCTACGCGTTCACCATCTTTGCGAAAACCGCCCGAAGGCTGCAATGATATGATTTTGCCGGGTTTTAACGCATTTGCCAGATCGACAAGATTTAATCCGTGATGCATCTCGGTCATTTCCAGCACCGTAAAATTACCCGCACGGACTTTTTTTAACACGTCCGGCATCAATTGATATGAGGCACAATTCAGTTTTGAGTTCTTTATACCTGCACCTTCTAATGCTTTGCACAAACGCTGGGCTTGAAACCTGACATTTGTCCTTTTTTCGTCAAGGGCGCCGACGACGAGAACAGGCGTCAGACCAAGGTCTGAAATAATCTTAAAATCTGAAATCAAAGCTTCCAGAAGCGGGTTGCGCAAACAACGGGAGTCGATGGAAATAAGAGCGAATTTTTCCGGATCCTGGGACGCAAATAGATTTGCATAGAACGCAGCCTCTTTGCCTGACCCTATGGCCATCAGGCTTTTCATCACGGTTTCCCGGACTGACGACTTGCTTACCATTTATTCCCCATTGCGCGCGATCGCGGCCCTGAGCCCCCTAAACACAATAAGTACACAATTTACCACCATTGATAAAGGCGCGATATGGGTAAAAAGCAAAATAAAATAACGACCTATAGCCTAATTCCGGTTGTCGGAATGATTGACAAATACCTTTTGCGGCATATGACTTTGAACCTCGAACACTTTCAGGAGGCTCTATGTCATTTGGCACACATTCCTACGTCCCGGATCCGCGAAATGCCGATATCCTGATTAATCTCAACGGCAAATTAAAACCAAGAGCCGAAGCCACAGTTTCTGTGCTGGATGCCGGTTTCATGATGGGCGACGGAGTGTGGGAGGGATTACGTGTTCATCATGGGAAAATTGCTTTCTGGCCCGAGCATAGCGCCCGATTGGCGGAAGGACTGAGCGCTCTGCGCATGGATCTGGGCATTTCAATGGACGAATTGAAAGAGCGCATCGATAGCACGTTGAAGGCCAATGAAATGGTCGATGATGTTCATATCCGTTTGATGGTGACACGTGGCCTAAAATCAACGCCGTATCAGGATCCGCGCGTCGCGGTCGGCGGACCAACAATCGTGATTATTCCAGAATACAAAAAACCGGACCCGAAAACTGCAATCAATACATCGCGCCTGTTTACTGTACATGTGCGCCGCGGACGACCGGATGTGCAGGATGCCGGCTTGAATTCCCATTCCAAACTCAATTGCATCACGGCGTGCATTCAGGCCATTGAAGCCGGCGCCGATGAAGGCCTGATGCTGGACCCACAAGGCTTTGTATCCACTTGTAATTCCACGCATTTTTTCATCGTCCGTAACGGCGAGGTTTGGACGTCCACAGGTGATTATTGCCTGGGCGGCATCACCCGCTCCAAAGTGGTCGAGATCTGCAAAGCCAATGATATTCCAGTGTTTGAGAAAAATTTCCGCTTGATGCAATGCTATAGTGCCGATGAGGCCTTCACCACGGGCACATTTGCCGGATTGGCGCCAGTTGGAGAGATCGACGGACGGACCATTAGCACCGGAAAACGCGGGCCCCTCACTGAGCGATTACAAGGTCTTTATCTCAAACTTATCGCGGACACATGCGGCTAAAATGACGATCCGGGTGTGCATGTGGTCGGGGCCGCGCAATCTTTCTACCGCCATGATGCGCAGTTTTGAAAACCGGCCCGATTGTGCCGTATGGGATGAACCCTTTTTCGCGCCGTTTTTAGTGGCAACGGGCGGCGACAACCCCATGCGCGAAGAAACACTTTCCGCTCACGAAACAAACCCAAACGTCGTTGCAAAACAATGTCTTGAAGCACCCAGCTCGGGTGAACCAATTTATTTTCAAAAACACATGCCCAACCATGTGGTTGACGGGTTTCCGCGCGATTGGATGCGCGAGTGCCGTCATTTTTTACTGCTTCGCGACCCTGCAGCCGTCATAGCGTCCTATGCCCGGGGACGTGCCAAGTTCACTATTCAGGACATCGGATTTTTGGAACAGGTCGACCTATATGACGAGATTTGCGCCTGGGCCGAAAAACCACCCGCGATCGTGTTGTCCAATGACATTCTGAGCGAACCCGAGGCCTATCTCAGAGCCATTTGTAAAAGCGTCGATATTCCCTTTGATAAAGCTATGCTGAATTGGCCTGCAGGGCTTCGGGACAGCGATGGCGTTTGGGCGCCCCATTGGTACAAATCGGTGATGAGCTCGACCGGCTTTGGCCCGCCGCGAACAGAAAATTTCATTGTTCCAGAGGCTTACCAAGATATGCTCGAACGATGCCGCCCGGCATATGAGCGCTTACATAATTTGAAACTGACCGTAAATTAATCCCAATCGCTTCTTTCTTTCTTCACATACCCTCCCTATATTAAGGGGGCTGGCTTGCCAGCTATGACGATAAACGCCCGTATAATAAGCAGGCTGGACCCGGGGGCGGTACCCGGCGGCTCCACCACAAGGGTTTGGAAACCGGATTTCTGAACCTTTCTGATGGGGCCGAAATAGGATCGACAGATGTCTAAAAACGTAAGCTTTCGTCCGGATTGGTATCGTTAAATGCCTACTAGTATAGTTGCAAATGACAACAATGCTGAAGAGTTTGCTCTCGCTGCGTAATGCGGTGCGATAAACTCGCTTTTAACTCCATAGCCCATTAGCCGGCTATGGCGGGCTTCGGGGGTAGCTGGCAACAGAAACCCCCACCTTTTTATTTAAATGGTTGTTTAATTAAACACCTGCTTAATTACGTGGCGGCAGGGAATGCACCATGGACAGAAATTTCATCTTGGTACCGGCGCGGCGATGTTCTGATATTGTCTGATAGTCGGGATCCGCAAACCAATCCCGTGCCGACTGCTCATTCGGGAATTGAAACATCACCAGCCGGCCTTCAATTGGCTCCGCCCCTTCGAACGTATGGACCGCATCGTCAAAAGTATGGAATGTGCCGCCATGCCGTTTGAGTATGGGGAAAAATCCCTTCTCGTATTTTCGGTAAGTGTCTGCATCGTGAACCGTAAAATTGGCGATCATAAATACCGGTAAATCTTTGACATCTGTCATAGTCGATCCTTTTTGAGATGCGACCATCTTTAAGTAGCCGAATGCTATTCGACAAGACCCCGCATAATTGCAATTGACGAAAGTGCATTGAGGTGCGACGAAAATCAAAAACAGATTGAGGTGCCCGTGACATCCAAAATTTCAGTCCAACAAGTCAATGACTTCATGGAGAAGGCGTTTGAAGGTCGTAAAAACCAAACCCGTCCCGAAATTACGGTCATGGAAGACGGTCGGGCCGTCATAAGGCTCGACGTCAACAAAAACCATATCCGCCCCGGCGGTTTTGTCAGCGGGCCGACCCAGATGGCATTGGCCGATCACGCCGCCTATGTCGCGGTGTTCACAAAGATCGGCATCGTGCCGATGGCTGTCACATCGAACTTGAACATCAACTTCCTGCGGCCGTGCAAAGGCGATTGGGTCGAAGCCGATGCACGGATTATCAAGATCGGGCGGACATTGGCAGTGATGGAGGTCAATATTAAGGGCGCGTCGTCGGACAAGGTCTCAAGTCAGTCAACCGTCACCTATTCAATCCCGATGGGCTAGGCAGAACGCCTTTTTACCCGGGCATGGATACCGCCTTCGGGCCTTAAAGTCACGGTCATAACCGGTCGCGGATAACTGTCTGGTTCGGGCTTTATCTCAAAATCGCGCACCAGCGTCGCCAGCGCCATCATCGCTTCCATGACGGCAAATGCGGCTCCGACACACACACGTGGCCCGGCCCCGAACGGCATGAATTTATCCTTGCCCTTGTTGAGGCCGGGTTCCCGAAGAAACCGGTTCGGATCAAACACCAGCGGATCGACCCAGAGCCTGTCTGTGCGGTGCATGATATAGGTGGCGAGGATCATCAGATCACCGGGTTCAATCACGCGGCCGCCAACTTCATTGGTTTTTTGGGCCTCGCGGGCCAGCAAAGGCGCCGGTGGAAACAGGCGCATGGTCTCGTCAATCACGGCGCGGGTAAACGGCAACTTCGGGATATGTTCGTATTTAATATCGCCCTCGCCCACGACATTTCGCACCTCCTCCACGATCCGGTTGGCGGTTTCGCCGTGCATGCCGACGAGGTAAAGCGCCCAGGTCAAGGTCAGTGCCGTGGTTTCATGACCGGCTATGAAGAATCCGATGAGATTATCGGTTTTTTCACGGCGGGACAGCGCCTCCCCGGATTTCGGGTCTTTGGCTGAAATCAAAAGCCCGACCAGATCATCGCCGGGGTTTTCAGGGTCGCGGGCGTCAAGAAGTTCATTTGCCGCTTTGCGTAGGGTCCGAAGCGCCAGATATCCGCCCGGCCCCATGACTCGTGGAATCGAGTCCGGGAGCGAAATGAGATCATCGGGCCGCAGCGTACCGGCAGACGATACGACCTTGCGTGTTGCGGCTTTTAACCGGTCTCGGTCCAGACCCTTCGGGTCGCCCAACAATGTTTTCGCCAAGACATCAAAGGTCAGATCCGCCATGGCCAGATTGAGCTCTATATTGCCGTCGCCTTTGTCCAATTTATCTTTAAATCCGCTAATGACCTTTGTTATTCCAGGCGCCAAATCCGCCATATACCGGTGTTGAAATATCGGGGAGACACCGCGCCTTTGTCGCCGCCATTGCGCATCATGCACAGAAAGCAGGCCTTCTTTGGTCGCAGGTTTCAAAATACGTTGATTGATAGGTGCTTTCTTGTACGCATCGGCGTTTTTAACCAAGACCTCATTCATGCACACAGGATCGCTGACAACGTGCATTTTCAAACGGGCCGTTTTCAGGCTGACAATCGGTTGCCGGTAAGACAGCGGCCCGAACCCCTCAAGCGGGTTGCGCATGAACTTCCAGATTGTCGTCACAATCTTCTCTTCGCCGGTTAGCGGCGGCGCATGTGGCGGGATGAACTTTCCGTCCGGCGTGTAATGGTTTGTCATTGTCTTTGCTTATCAGCATCCGCTGGCGTTGTGTATGTGCAATCGGCTTTTACACCGATTTGCCGCAATTCTCGCATAGGGAGAAAAATTAGCTGCGGAATCAGGCGAAATCGCGGTTGATTCCTAAGCCCATTGGCTTAGTTTGAATGCAAACAAATGGAGTCCTCCCTTGAGTCAGGATTTAATGAATTACGACAAAATGACCCAGCTCGCTTTGCGCGGGGTTGTGCGCGACGCTATCCGCCGGGTCATTCGCGAAGACGGGCTTCCGGGCGCGCACCATTTCTACATCACTTTTCTGACCCACTACCCGGGCGTCGATATCGAAGAAAGCTTGGCTAAAAAATACCCGGAAGAAATTACGGTCGTGATTGAACACCAGTTTTGGGACCTTAAAGCTCACGATGACAGCTTTGAAGTCACGTTAAAATTTGGCGGTGTACCGAAATATTTATCAGTTCCCTATACAGCTATCACCCGTTTCCATGACCCGAGCGTCGGCTTTGCCATGCAATTTGACCCGCCGGAAGAAATGCAGGACGCACCGGCGACCTTGGCCCGCATTCGACCGGAACCACAAGCCAAACCTGTGGCTGCAACCGATGACAAGCCAGCTAAGCCGAAGAAGAAACCGGCAGCAAAATCAAAAGCCAAAGCGGACAAACCTGCAGAAGAGACCGAAATTGAAGCTGCGAATAAGGTTGTCAGCCTCGACTCCTTCCGTAAGAAATAGACAATTTTAGGACTGCCCCATGAGCAAGATGCGTACTGAATCCGACAGTTTCGGAAAGCTAAAAGTTCCTGCGGATAAGTATTACGGCGCCCAGACCGCCCGCTCCCTGATCAATTTTCCAATCGGGACAGAAACCATGCCGGCATCCGTGATCCGCGCATTGGGGATCGTCAAGCGCTCTGCAGCTCTGGCCAACAAGTCTTTGAAGAATCTCGATGCCAACCGGACCAAAGCCATTGTAAAGGCTGCCAGTGAAGTGGCCGAGGGCAAACTCGACGACAATTTCCCGCTGTCGATCTGGCAGACGGGGTCCGGCACCCAATCCAACATGAACGTCAATGAAGTCGTCGCCAATCGGGCTATTGAAATCATGGGCGGCAAAATCGGCTCCAAGGACCCGGTTCATCCGAATGACCACGTCAATCGCAGCCAATCCTCAAACGACACATTCCCAACCGCCATGCATATTGCAGCGGCGGAGGAAATTGAGCACCGCCTGCTGCCGGCCCTCCAGGTGTTGCGCAATGCGCTTAATGATAAGTCCGGCGAGTTTAAAAACATCATCAAAATCGGCCGCACTCACACTCAGGACGCGACCCCGTGTACGCTGGGTCAGGAATTTTCCGGTTATGTTGCGCAGATCGACAATGGGATTAAGCGCATCAAGAACGGCCTGAAAGAACTCTACCCGCTTGCCCAGGGCGGTACGGCGGTCGGCACCGGCCTGAACGCCAAGCCCGGCTTCGCCAAAGCCTTCGCCCAGGAAGTCGCCAGCTATACGAAATTGCCGTTTAAAACTGCGCCCAATAAATTCGAAGCCCTTGCCGCCCATGACGCCTTCGTGTCCGCTCACGGTGCCCTCAACACGGTCGCGGCCAGTTTTTTCAAGATCGCCAATGATATCCGTTTCCTAGCCTCCGGCCCGCGGTCCGGCCTCGGCGAGATCTCCCTACCCGCCAATGAACCCGGTTCGTCGATTATGCCCGGCAAAGTCAATCCGACCCAATGCGAAGCCGCCACCATGGTCTGCACCCAAATCATGGGAAACCACACGACAATGACGATGGCCGGATCGCAAGGCCATTTCGAGCTTAATGTCTATAAACCGGTCATGGTCTATAATATGATCCAGTCGATCCAGCTGCTTTCAGACGCTGCACTGAGTTTTTCTGAGCGATGCGTGGTCGGCATTACCGCCAACGAAGAGCGTATTGCCGATCTGTTGAGCCGTTCTCTCATGCTGGTAACGGCCCTCGCGCCGACCATCGGCTATGATAATGCCACGAAAGTCGCCAAAACCGCCCATAAAAACGGCACGACTTTACGGGAAGAAGCGGTCCGGCTTGGATTTGTCACTGAAAAAGAGTTCGACAAAATCGTCCGCCCTGAACTCATGATCAAACCAAGATAGGCATGGCGGAACCGATCAATTTCAATAAGGCCCGCAAGGCAAAGCTTCGGTCAGACAAAGAGAAGCGCGCTACTGAAAATCGCATCAAATTTGGCCGTACCAAGGCCGAGAAACAGCTTGATAAAGCCAAAACCGACAAGCTCAACAAACATATCGATGATCATGAGCTCGATCCATGAGCGGAAAACGACAGAAGCGCTCCCTATCGATCCACGGTCACCGTACGTCGATTTCGCTCGAACCGGAGTTTTGGGCGGTGATCGACAGCGCCGCAACCGATCGCGAACAGTCGATCGCCGGTTTCATCACCCGCCTTGATGACCGACGCACTGTGGAAGACAGCGCTTACGGTCTCGCCGCCTATCTCAGACTATGGTCGCTTCGGTATGTTCAACAAAAATCCGGGAAATCATGAAGCATCCAATCGCGATATTAATCCCGTTAATTGCAATTGGCCTTTTGTGGCTTAGCCTTCTCCCCGTCCCAAAATCGCCCGCTCAGATCAATGCAGAATTTGAGGTGTTTTTTAGAACCGCGGTGAAGCTCCCTTCCGTCGAATATATTCAAAATATAATCAAAAAAACCGGTAAACAACCTGTCGTTAATAAGCAGTTCATTGAAAAAATGAACAGTGAATTACCAAAACAAACAGTGGCGACGAAAACCGCTGAATTAAATGAAATAAGTCAATTCCGATATGACCGTCTTTCACCGTGCAATAAATTTCGGCTCCTGAACTTAAAATCAAAACTGACCGATCAGTTAAATGTTCTGGAAACCAAACACTCAGACGAAAACTTCGATGCTCGCGAAGATGAGAACATTGAGAGAAAACGGCTGCAGCAACTTAGATATATGAATAAAATCAAGGGGTATTCCGGGTCAAATATGACCTTTGATGACTTGATTAAGTACGGCAAATCTGAAGTTGATAAAGCGTTAAAAGGTCTTTCAACACTCGAAACCGAAATCATCTCGCAAGGTCTCGCGTCGTCACTTGATGAATTTCAAACTAATTATGTGAACTCATTCTCGAGAGAAGAAGACATTATTGAGGCCTTTAATGCAAGGCGCCCGATTATCGAAGAAAACCTCTCAAAATTATTTCTTGAGTACGATTTGCCGCCAACCAAAATTGTGGCCAGTCGAAAATTGGATTTTGTGTATGCTATCGGCACCTACACGCCGGTACGATATATATTTCACTTTTATTGGGATGGAGAAAGCTTCCTAGGAAAAGATCTGGACTATTTGATGATCCATGAACTGGTACCCGGACATCATATGCAAAACGTTCTAATACGACGGGGAACGACATGCACCGGAGACAAAGGACTTCCGAATAGCCCCCGGTCACGATACTCACGTTCATTTATGGAAGGATGGGCCACCTACATCGAAGAATTTGGCCCTGAACTCGGGCTCTTTCAGACGTTCGAACAAAGATTAGGATATTGGGATTGGCAATTGATCCGGTCTCACCGGGTCATACTCGATGCACGTCTCCACCATGACAATTGGTTATGGGAGCAGTTTGAAAGCTATTGGATCGATCACCTCCCGGAGCGCCTACAAAATTTGGCAGAACGTGAATACAAGAGACTGCGTAGAATGCCGCTGCAAACCCACACATATAAATTCGGAGCGGACGCCATCTTGAAATTGCGGAATAGGGAAGAGGCGCGGCTGGGCGACGATTTCGATATTCGAAAATTTCACGACAAATTGCTCAGAATGGGCCAAGTTCCCATGGATATTCTCGAAGACTCTTACGCCGCATTGCCGTGATATGACTGCATAAATTTTATGCAAATCGACAAATATCCTGATCAAAAATCCATCGAATGGCTCAATCATACTGCGGCGCGTTGCAATTCAATTTACATATTAGGGACGATTATTCATTCTCACGATCAATACGGGAGGGCTGAGCATATTTGATTCCAATTGAGGAGAACGGCCATGTCTACCGATCTGATTTTTCGTGCCCGCAAAGTTGTCAAACCTCAGGATTTAAATGCCCGCAACACGCTTTTCGGCGGGCGTCTCATGGCGTGGATCGACGAGGAATGCGGAATTTATTGCGCTTGCCAAATGGGCACGCCCATGGTGGTCACAAAATATATCAGCGAATTGAATTTCCAGACACCTGCTTATCAGGGTGACGTAGTCGAGATTGGCGTCGCGACCGTTGATGTGGGACGGACGTCCTTGACGGTTAAATGCGTGGCGCGCAGCAAGCTGACCGGGCGGATTATCGTCTCCGTCGACCGGATCGTTTTCGTGGCGATCGGTGCCAACGGCCGGGCGATGCGACATGCTCTGGCGGATAACCTCAAACGAGAACGGAATAAAGTCAGAAAATTGGAAAAAACAACCGTCTAAACAGGCCGCTGCAAGACCGACAAATCGGCCATAGATTTCTGAAAATGTTTGCCATATGTTCCGGTCATGTCTGCTGCTGATTCTGCCCCTATTCCTGAGCGTTCCTCGGAACGCAAAATGAGCATATCCGAGCGCGCGATGGCTGGGATGTCGCGCGGTGCGCCATATCTTGAGGGCTTAAATCCGGAACAAAAAGAAGCTGTGGAAAACTTGGATGGACCGGTTCTTGTGTTAGCAGGGGCCGGAACCGGCAAGACCCGTGTGCTGACTTGCCGCCTCGCCCACATCTTGTCCCTTGGCAAGGCCTTTCCCTCACAAATCCTGTCTGTCACATTTACTAATAAAGCGGCCCGGGAAATGCGCGAACGCTGTGCCGGCTTATTGGGCAATCAGGTAGAAGGGCTCCCCTGGCTCGGGACATTTCACTCCATCGCCGCCAAAATCCTGCGTATTCACGCTGAATTGGCCGGGCTAAAATCCAGTTTCACCATTCTCGATACCGACGATCAACTTCGACTGCTTAAACAAATTCTGCGAGCCGAAAACATTGATGAGAAGCGTTGGACGCCCCGTCATTTGGCCCACATGATTGATGGATGGAAAAATAAAGGCCTGACCCCAGATCGGCTGACGGGCAATGATGGGTTCAGCTTCGCCGGTGGCAAAGGCAAAGCGCTTTATACCATTTATCAAAACCGCTTGAAAACCCTGAATGCCTGCGATTTTGGCGATCTGCTCCTGCACAACATTACCATTTTTCAGAAATACCCGGATGTCCTGCAAAAGTACCACGCCAAGTTCAAATACCTGTTGGTTGACGAGTATCAGGATACCAATGTTGCACAATATCTTTGGCTGCGTCTGTTGGCTCAAGGATCACAGAACCTTTGTGTTGTCGGAGATGACGATCAGTCGATCTACGGGTGGCGCGGCGCGGAAGTCGACAACATCCTCCGGTTTGAAAAAGATTTCCCGGGCGCCAAAGTCATCCGGTTGGAACGCAATTATCGCTCTACCGAGCATATCCTTGCGGCTGCCTCGGGCCTGATCTCAGCCAATGAAGACCGGCTAGGCAAAACCCTATGGACCGAGGAACAAGGCGGAGAGAAGGTCGGTGTTTCCGGTGTTTGGGACGGGACAGCCGAAGCCCGGGTCATCGCAGGTGAAATTGAAAACTGGAAAAGCACCGGACGCGTCTATAATGATGTCGCGGTGCTCGTGCGGGCTTCCCGGCAAATGCGTAGTTTTGAAGAGCGTTTCATTATGTTGGGCCTACCCTACCGTGTGATCGGGGGACCGCGCTTTTTCGAACGGGCGGAAATCCGAGATGCTCATGCCTATCTTCGCACTATAAGATCTGAGACCGACGATCTGGCGTTCGAACGCATCGTCAACACCCCGAAGCGTGGGATCGGCGCGACCAGTATACAAAAACTACAGGTCGCGGCCAGGGCTATGGGGGTCAGCCTTGAAAACGCCACCCGCCAATTGGTCAAAACCGATGAAATCCGTGGCAAGGCCCGGTCGTCCTTGCGCGCTTTTCTGCTCGATATTGACCGATGGCGCACAGAAATGCGCGCAATATCCCATACAGAGCTTGCCGAAAAAGTTTTGGATGAGAGCGGCTATACCCAAATGTGGCGGGAGGACAAAAGTCCAAAAGCCGAAGGACGGCTTGAAAACTTAAAAGAACTCATTCAGGCCATGGGTGAGTTTGAAACCCTCGATGCCTATATGGAACATGTCAGCCTGGTTCTGGACGCGGAAACCGGTGAGACCGAGGACGAGATCAGTTTGATGACCTTGCACGCCGCCAAGGGCCTCGAATTTCCATTGGTGTTCTTACCAGGCTGGGAAGACGGCACTTTCCCATCGCAAAAATCATTGGATGAGAATGGCATGGCGGGCCTCGAAGAAGAGCGCCGCCTCGCCTATGTGGGTTTGACCCGCGCTCGCGAACGGGCTCATATTTATTTCGCTGCCAATCGACAGATCTATGGGCAATGGCAATCGAGCATTCCGTCGCGGTTCATTGACGAACTCCCTGCTGAGCATGTGGATGTGGAATCGGAAACCGGATATTATGGCAATGCGGCTTCGCAACAATTCTCGGACAGTTTCTCCAAGCCGGAGTTTGGCGGATCATTTTCAGAACCGAGCTCGCCAGGATGGCAGCGATATAAAAAGAATGCTCAACGAGCACCGACAATTGAAGGCACCGCCATCAAGCGTAAAGCCAAAGACAGCGGACTTAATTTCGTCATTGGTGAACGAATTTTCCATCAAAAATTCGGTTATGGCAAAATCGTCAGCGCTGACGGCAATAAGCTGGAAGTTAAGTTCGAGAAAGCCGGCAGCAAGAAAGTCCTGGATAGCTTCGTCGAAAAGGCCTGAGGTTATTTGGATACTGATTTCATATATTCTTCCCGAACATCATCATCAATAACGACGCCAGCATTCCCACCATAAAGCCGGTCGTGAAGATCTTTGCGGGGGCCTGATATCCAATATTGATCACCTGAATCAACTTCGAAGTAATTAGCCTTAAAACCGTTTCCTTTCAAACTCTGAAACTTGAGGCCTTTGTAATAGAGAGTTTTTCCAGTTTTTGAGAAAAACACTCGTCCTATACGGGCATCCCCTTCAAGTCCGGTCGACTTGTCCTCAATATACATTATACGTGAACGCGAGAATTTAAATTCACTCGGAGGCGTGAAGTCGGCATCACCGCTTGTTTCACGAGGCCAGTATGCATGCGGAGGTTTCATTTGTTTTTTAATAATCATTGAGATGGATATCTACAAGTACAATAATTACGGTAGAAAAATCGCGAACAATGGAATGCCAAGATGCAATCAAATCTAAATTCTCTCAACAGACATATAAGAAATGCCGACTGGTATTTTGATTATTTGTCACCCTACCCGTATTTGCAACTGGCTCGGTTTGAAGAACTTCCAGAGACGCTAAAAATCAATCCAAAACCAGTGGTCTTTGCTGCCCTGCTCAATCATTGGGGTCATAAAGGACCGGCGGAAATTCCTGCCAAAGCCCGACAAACCTATCTCTTCACCCACTGGCTGGCTGAAAAACGAGGACTCCCATTTGTCGGACCCGCGCGACATCCGTTCAACCCGCTTCCTTTACTTCGGCTCACCATCCATCTTGGATCGGACCTGGCAACCATTCGCAGGATTTACCACCATGTTTGGGGTGAAGGCCATGACGGGCAATCTGAGGAAAGCCTCGCGTTATTGGCTCATAAACTTGGCGTTTCTGACCTTCAAGACGCTATTCAGGACCCGGATATCAAGCAGCAGTTGAAAGATAACACTGATGAAGCTATTGCGCGCGGCCTGTACGGAATTCCGACTTTTCACATAGATGATCAGCTATTTTGGGGCGATGATGTCACAGATATGTTTATTGAATATCTGGATAATCCAGCGCTATTTAAGGCAGCAATAAATAAAACAAAACATGTGACGCCAGCTGTTCACCGAATTCCGAAAGGGCCCCGAACATGAAGACTGCTCTCCTCTCCCATCCGGATACACAGGGTCATGTCGGGCTCGACGGATATCAGGAAAACCCGAATAGGGTGATGTCTGTGATGACGGCCCTTGAAGATAGTCGTTACGATTTCCTCATCCGCGAAAGCGCGCCTCATGCCAACCGAGAAGATTTGCTGCGCGTCCATCCGCCCGCTTTTGTCGACTTTATTTTGGAAACCACCCCGCCGGAAGGTGAATTCGTCCATATCGATTATGATACCGCCCTTAGCCCCGGAACCGCTGATGCCGCGTCGCGGGCAGCAGGTGCTGTGTGCCATGCGTTGGATGGTGTGATTGATGGCCGGTTTAAAAACGCATTTTGCGCGACCCGTCCGCCGGGCCACCACACCGAACCCGAACGAGCCATGGGGTTTTGTTTCTTTTCCAATATTGCGATCGCGGCGCAACGGGCAAGGCAGGTTCACAATATCCAGAAAATCGCGGTCGTTGATTTTGATGTTCACCATGGCAATGGTACGCAAGCCGCCCTCTGGGACACAGAAGACATGTATTTTGGATCGATCCATCAGCACCCGCACTATCCCAACACGGGCGTCTCGCTCGAAAAACAGGGCAAAGGATTTGTTCGGAACATCCCTATGCCTGGCGGAACCAGCGCAGCAGACTGGCGCAAGGAATACGACGCGGTCATATTGAAAGATGTCGATAGCTTCAAACCGGATCTTATTCTTGTTTCTGCAGGTTTTGATGCGCACAAAGACGACCCGTTGGGCGAATTCAACCTGCTAGATGAGGATTATCACCGGCTGGGCGCGCAATTGCAAACCCTCGCCAACGTTCATTGCGATGGCCGGTTGGTTGCGGCTCTGGAAGGTGGATATAATCTGGATGCCCTGGCCCGCTCAACCTGCGCTTTCATAGACGGTTTGCAATCCGCCTAAATCTGCCTACACTCTGGGAATGTTAAGCACAGAAATCAAAAATAGCCTTGATGCTAGTGTCCTGTGTTGGCTCGCAACCATCACAAAAGATGGACTGCCAAATGTAACCCCAAAAGAGGTCTTTACGCCCTTTGGGTCTGATCATCTCCTGATCGCCAATATAGCCTCTCCTGGCAGTGTTCGGAATGTCAAATTCAATCCAAATGTCTGTGTCAGCTTTGTTGAAGTCTTTGATCAAAGAGGGTTTAAACTATTGGGAAAGGCTGAGATTGTTGGAAAAAACCACAGTGATTACAACGAGGTGCATGCGCCTCTTTATGCTTTGGCTGGCGATTCTTATCCAATAATCAGTATTTTTAAAATCAAGGTCGAGAAGGTCGAAGAGATTAATGCGCCGAGCTATCACCTCTACCCTGACATCCCCGAAACAGAACGTCGATCGTCAGCCATGACCAATTACGGGGTCAAACCTTTATGACCGGCGAACCGCCTTTTGCTTTATTCGTTCGCGGCACCCATGAACAGGCTTTCGACATTTCCGATCAACTGGGTTTTGACATGGATATGCAAGCCCTCGCCGTCTCGGTTTTCGAAGACGGGGAAAATAGCATGCATGTTCAGGCACTTTATACCACGGAGGCGGAAGCTGAAGCGGCGCAAGCCAGTCTTGATCTGACCGGGTTGGAACATTTCATTACCCAATTGCCGGACGAAGACTGGGTCGCGAAAAGTCAGGCAGGTCTCCCACCCGTCCAGGCCGGGCCGTTTTTCGTTTATGGCGAACATGATAAAGACAATATTCCCGATGAAATCGCCTATCCTATCCAGATTGATGCCGGTATTGCCTTTGGCACTGGCCATCACGGGACGACAATGGGCTGTTTGTTGGCATTTGAGACGTATCGGCATTCAATTTCGCCCGAAAACATTCTCGATTTGGGAACCGGTGCCGGTATTCTGGCCATTGCAGCCGCCAAGGCTGTGAATTCGAGGATACTTGCTACCGACATCGATCCAGACGCCGTCATGGTGACGCGCCAGAATGCAGCACTTAACGGCGTTGCGGACCGGATTGTCGCTGAAACAGCTGACGGGTTTGGAAGCTCCGTGATCCGCGAGGCAGCGCCATTTGATTTAATTTTTGCGAATATATTGGCTGGACCCTTGATCGGCCTCGCACCCGAAATATCCCAAGCTTTGCAAGCCGGTGGCACTGTTATTTTATCCGGGATTTTGAATGAACAAGCCGACACATTGATCAAGATCTATGAAGAGCAAGGCCTTTCTTTGCAAAACAAAGATCAATTGGCCGGATGGACCACCCTAACCATGGTGAAACCCCAGTAAAAAACCACCGTCTCCGGGGGAATGACGGTGGTTATGACGATCCGATCAGGGGGGAATGGACGTCAGGCAGTTAAATTAATGCGGTAAAGCGCGATTTGAGCGGCGAATGCGACGGGCCGTCCGGCGCAGTAAAAACTCTAGTTGTTCATTCGTCGCGCGGATTGCTTCGAAATCAAAACTGATTTTTGTGCTCGGAACTTCGGTGTGATTGAATGGTTTAGCCATTTTAGTCTCCTGTATCTATTTTGTGTGCTCTTTCTGATGAGCTGATGAAACCTATATATTAAATTCATTATTGAATTACTATGGCCAATACAGAACACATGTCATTCATTTTTGTATGATTTGTATTGGAGCCAAAAAAATACCACCCGCGCCAAAAGCGCGGATGGCAATTGAAACAGTCCGGGGAGGCTTTAACTTACAACGCGCGGTTTTCGCGACGCATCCGCCGTTTATTCCGACGTACCAGAAATCCCAGACCAAATGCTTCTTCTTGAGCTGGCGCTAAGTTGAAATCTGTTTTCACACTTGCGACGTCAGCCGGGTTAAAATTCTTCGCCATGATACTCTCCTCTTTTTGACCCGCATAAACAATTTTTCGGGTTCGAGATCATGGCGTGGATATAGGTCAGCTGGTTGGAAATGAGAACAGATAGCCTGTCAGATTAGGTATGCACAAATGCATACATATCATTAACTTATGCGTAACTAATGCAGGTCGCGTTTTTTAAAGTGCACGATCCTCGCGGTGCTGACGACGATGCTCGCGCCGCACAATAAATCCGATTTCTTCGCTTTTAGGGGCTTTACGCCGCCGTTTTGGCGTTGCTTCAGATTTAACTTTTTCATTTTCTTTTGGTTCCGGCTTGCCGAAAAAAGCCATTTCTTTCTCCTTTTTGCGCCCTTCTTTCCATTAGGATTTAGACTTAGCTTTGCGCCCCGAATGGAGAAATATTGCGAATGCGATCGCACCGCATTGTTGAAGGGCACCGATTTCCTACCACATATATGAGAAAAAATCAATGTAAGAAGAGCAAAAGTGGCGCATTGCAGTTCCGACAAAGCGGCCATACACTGATGCAAGAAATTCAATTACGGAATGGACAATGATTCAAAATTTTGATGTACAAGGCGGTCCAGATTTTGGACGCACAAACCTTCCCAAACTGCGCGCCGCACTGGCAAAAAAGAACCTCGACGGATTTCTCATCCCGCATGAGGACGAATACAACAATGAGTATCTTCCCGATTGCAATGAACGCCTGATGTGGGCGACCGGTTTCACTGGATCTGCCGGTGCAGCTATTGTTTTGACGGAAAGGGCCGCCGTTTTTGTCGACGGACGGTATACACTGCAGGTCAAAGCCCAGGTTGATGAAAACTTATATGCTTACAAGCGTGTCGAAGATGCCGGTGTGACGACATGGTTGAAAGAAAATGTCAGTGAAGGCGACAAAATTGGCTATGACGCGAAGCTTCACAGTCCTGACGCTTTAACCCGCCTTAAAAAAGCGGTTGAAGCGGCCGGCGGCAAATTGATAGCCGTCGAGACCAATCCGATCGACGAGGCCTGGACAGATCGTCCGGCCCCACCCAAAGCCAAACTGACGATCCAGCCTCTCGAGTTAGCTGGTCGCGACCATGAAGAGAAACGAACTGAAATTGCGAAAATTGTCGAAGTAAAAGGTGCGGATGCAGCGCTGATCACTTCACCCTCTTCGATTGCCTGGCTTCTCAACATCAGGGGTGGAGATGTTATGTGCTCACCTCTGCCACTGGCAAGCCTAATCCTGCATAAGGACGGAAATGCCGAATTATTTGTCGATCCTGACAAAGTCAGCGAAGATATACGCGCTCATCTGGGCAATCAGGTGTCGATCAATGATGAGACCAAGCTAACAGCGCGGATCAATGATCTAAAAGGCAAAGCGGTATTGATTGACCCATCGAGTAGCGCCAGCTTCATGTTTGATACGTTGGACGATGCTGGTGCCAAAATTGTTCGTGGCATGGACCCGATCGCTCTCCCCAAAGCCAAGAAGAATAAAGCCGAAATCGAGGGCACAACAGCCGCCCATGTCAGGGACGGGGCCGCAGTCACAAAATTCTTGCACTGGCTGGCAACCGATGCCCAATCCGGCAATGTTGACGAGATCGAAGCGGCACAAAAACTCGAAAGTTTCCGAGCCGAAACAGGCCTGCTCAAAGATCTGAGCTTTGAAAGCATTTCAGGTGCAGGGTCAAACGGGGCAATCGTCCATTACCGCGTCAGCAAAGCCACGACCAAAAAACTGGCAAAGGGATCGCTATATCTCATTGATAGTGGCGGCCAATATGTGGATGGCACAACTGATATCACCCGGACCGTCCCTATCGGCACACCGACAGACGAAATGCGCAAGTGCTTTACCTTAGTCCTCAAAGGGCACATCGCCCTCTCTCAGATACGGTTCCCAAAAGGTACGACGGGCCATGCCATAGATAGCCTGGCCCGTATGGCCCTGTGGGCACATGGATTTGATTATGACCATGGAACGGGACATGGCGTCGGCGTTTATCTGGGCGTGCACGAAGGACCGCAGCGTATAGCCAAGTCCCCGAGCTCAATTGCGCTGGAGCCGGGAATGATCGTTTCGAACGAACCTGGGTATTATAAAACCGATGGCTTCGGGATCCGAATCGAAAACCTGCAATATGTCACCGAGGCCGCACCGATCAAAGGCGGTGAACGCGACATGATGGGATTTGAAACGATCACCCTGTCCCCGATCGAGCCTAGCCTAATCATCAAGGACTTGCTTTCCCCTAATGAAATTGATTGGCTCAACGATTATCACGCCCGGGTACTCGAAGAGATTGGCCCCTTGGTCAGTGACGAGGTTCGCAAATGGCTCGCCACGATGTGTGCTGCGATTTAACAAAGCTCGACATCAAAGCTCAGTACCGCTAACAATTCGCCAACAGTATTCGGGGACTATAAATGCGCGTTTTTATCTTTGTTCTACTTGCTCTTTTCTTCACGGCTTGCGGGAATAAATCAATTTCAAGCGATCCGTTGACGGGGCTCGACCACCGCCCCGGCTTTATCGATCTTTTTGTCGATGAAAACGACAACAAAGTGCTGGCGAAGCTCCCGTCCGCCGATGAGGATGGTGTCTCGCTTCGTCTCATACATACGGCGCGCCTGACTGCCGGGCTTGGATCCAATCCAGTCGGTTTGGACCGCGGATGGGGGGATGGCGGCAAGATCATCGTTTTTCGCAAGATAGGTAAGAAAGTTATCATCGAAGCAGAAAACCTGATGTATCGGGCCGATCCTGAAAACCCGCTCGAAGCGCGGGCCGTGCGCGAAAGTTTCGCCCCCTCCTTCATCGCCAGTGCAGATATCGTCTCAACCAAAGACGGCATTGTCGTCGACCTCACCGATTTCCTGACATCGGATGTGCTTAATCTTGTGCAATATTTGAAAAACCGCGATCAGGGCACATTCAAGATAGCAAAAGACCGGACATTGGTCGACACTGATAATGTTTTTGCATTTCCTGACAATGTGGAAATAGACGTCTTTTTCACCGTCTCATCGACCAAGCCCGGTAGTGAAGTCGCAACAACCGCCGCCAATGGACGCGTTGCAACGTTGATCCAGCATCATTCATTTGTTCGCTTGCCGGAAGAAGGATATACGCCGCTTAATTCAGACCCGCGCGCGGGCGCTATAGAGGAAGTCCATTACAATTACAGCTCGGCGATTTCAGGCCCAATCGAAACGCGCCTGGCCCGTCGCTACCGGCTGCAAAAGAACGAAAACGAAGATACGATTAAACCGATTGTCTTCTATATTGATGGCGGTGCACCGGAACCTATCCGGTCAGCTCTGGTCGATGGTGCAAAATGGTGGGAAGACGCGTTCGCAGCAGCAGGGTATCCGGACGGCTATATTGTCAAAATCCTGCCTGAAGACGCTCACCCACTTGATATCCGGTATAATGTTGTCCAATGGGTGCACCGACAGACCCGCGGTTGGTCCTATGGCGGCGGGGTGTCAGACCCACGCACGGGTGAGATGCTCAAAGGGCATGTCAATCTCGGATCGCTTCGCGTGCGCCAAGACAGGATGATCTTTGAAGGCCTGGCAGGAACGGCCAAAACAAACACAGGCGCTGATGATGACCCGGTTGAATTGGCGCTGGACCGTATCCGGCAGCTCTCAGCACATGAAGTCGGGCATGCCTTAGGATTCGCGCATAATTTCGCCGCCAGCACATATGGCAAAGGCTCCGTCATGGATTACCCGGCGCCTGATGTGCAGGTGCGTGACGGGAAAATGGACTTTCGCCGTACATATGGAGTCGGTGTTGGTGAATGGGATAAATTCGCCGCTACATGGCTTTACGGCGATCAATCTGACGCGGAACGTGAAGCCTTGATCCAGGACGCATTAAAGCGCGGTCTTTCTTATGTTGCCGATAGCGATGCCCGTAGCGTAGCCACTGGCCACCCGCTGGGCAATATCTGGGATAATGGCGCTGATCCGGTTAAGGCCCTGAATGAAGTCATGGCCGTGCGCCGGCTCGCGCTCGACAATTTTGGACTGGACCGTATCCAGCCGGGACAACCAAAATCCGATCTCAATAAGGTAATCGTCCCGATCTATCTCTACCACCGCTACCAGACGGCAGCAGCGGCAAAAGTCATCGGCGGGATGAGTTTCAATTATAGTCTCAATGGTGACGGACAGCCGAATGCAGAAATTGTTCCGGTCCGCCGACAACGCGACGCCCTGAATGCAGTGCTCAATACGTTGGATCCAGCAGCCCTGGACATCAAAGACGAGACTCTCGCCCTTTTGACGCCGTCTCTAGTTAGTTATTCCATCGCCGATAGCGACCGGGAACTGTTCCGGCGCACCGCCTACCCGGCCTTTGATGTTACAGCAGCCGCGGATACGGCTGCGGACTTGACATTTGATGTTTTGCTCAATCCAAGACGGGCGGCTCGGTTGATCGAGTTTAACAGACGCGACCCAAACCAGCTGGGATTTGGCGAAGTGCTCAACACGACCCGCCGAACAGTGATGGGTGCGTCCACATCTGGCCGTACGGGAGAGATCGCCGAAGCCATCCAAACACGGTTTGTCTATACGCTGATGGATTTGATCAGCAGTGACGCCACGCCAGCAGTAAAGACACGGGCTCATATGGCTCTCGGTGACGTATCCCGAGATTTAGGCTCACTCAACGGTGATCACGCAGAATGGCTGGCCGACCAGATCAAGACGTTTAAAGCCCGACCCGCCAAAGCCGCAGACCCAATTGTTCCAGCCAATGCCCTGCCGCCAGGCGGCCCTATCGGGATGGGGCAATTGGAAACCTGCTGGCACTGTGATCCGCTTTAATATGAGCATACAAATCGTTCTCAAAGGATATATCGATATCCCACTTGCCGAACTCGAGACAGTTATTGAGGCTCTCGAAGTCCATAAGAAACTGACACGTGCCGAACCGGGCTGCGTGAAATTCAATGTCCGGCCTGATAAGGAATTACAGGGTCGTTTCAGCGTGTATGAAAAATTCGCATCTCAAGACGCATTCAACGCCCACCAAGAACGCGTCAAAAAATCCGAATGGGGTGAAGTTTCAAAGAACGTCGAACGACATTACGAAATCAATGAGATCGAAGATTGATCATCCCAGCTTCGCGAGTTCAAGCATGTTCATCGATGCAATAACACTGCCATACATATAAGTATTTTTAACTATACAAGTTGAGCATTATTTTACCTTCTTCTTATATTCAACAATCGATAATAAAGAAACGCCAAGCAACGCTGGCATCGAAGTGCGTACCATGTTCTGCAATTAAAACATGGGCGTTAAACAAGGGGAGCTGGGGAATTACCGCAACAAAGTTCACGAACTTTGAATCAAAAAGCGCATGCGTAAGAAGCCATTAAATCCCAATGAAAAAATTCACACTCGCTACCCAAAAATGTTTTGTTGACCTTTTTGATCGACTGGAAGAGATGTATGGAAATGATCAAGATCTACATTTTAGGGTCGTTAATTTAACGACCTTACTCTTGGCATCGCTGAGTGTTGTAGTCATTTTGATGGCAGTTTTTTTGGGAATGCCCAACGAGATCATGGCTTTTAAAACAAAAGCCGTTTTTGTTCCTGTTCTGACAGTAATCGTCACTTTACTATACGTGTGTCATCGACTCATCAACCAGGGTAAAATGACGCTTGCACGTCGCATCGTACTTATGATGACGATATTCACAACTTCATTTTCTGTGTTACTTACCGGTGGTTTCCTAAATGCAGTTGCGGCTCCTGCTTTGATACTACCCGTCATTTTCGCGTACTGCATGTACGGGGGTGTTACGAGCATAGTAACAGCAATTGCAACGCCAATATTAATCATTGCGCAAATTTTGAGTTTTAAATTTTTAAATATTCAACTCCCGGATTTTACCTCAACCACAAGTCCTACCGCAAACAAGATCATCGTGTTGTCGACGATTTTTTCATTAAATGTTCTGGCACTATTCAGCTATGACCGATTTAATAAAAAGTTTTTGAATGCTGCAAAAGACGCCCTTCAAATCAAGACGGATTTCCTTGCCAACATGAGTCACGAAATTCGAACGCCAATGAATGGCGTTCTCGGTATGTCCGAAATCTTACTAGCGTCTGATCTTAATGAAAGACAGAGAACATATGCAGAGGTTATCGATAAATCCGGAAATGCACTTTTAAGGATTATCGACGACATCCTCGATTTCTCTAAGATTGAAGCGGGGAAACTCGAACTTGATAATACGTCTTTTAATCTCGAGGAGATGGTAGACGAGGTGGGGGATCTTTTAGGAATATCCGCCCGAAAAAAATCGATTGATATCGTTACCTATTACCAAAATGATTTGCCGACACATGTTTTTGGCGACGAAGGTCATCTTCGCCAAGTTCTGATCAACTTGCTCGGAAACGCAATCAAATTTACGGAGGAAGGTCATGTTTTCTTGGGCGTTTCTGGCCAGGTTACCGGATCGACTCTGCAATTGAAATTTTCGGTTCAAGACACCGGTATTGGTATTTCGGAAACGGATCAAAAAATAATATTCGAAACCTTCCGGCAAGCAGATAATTCTACCACACGGTCATATGGCGGCTCCGGACTTGGCTTAACAATTTCCAAAAACCTTGTCGAAGCGATGGGTGGTAATATCCGCATTCGTTCAGTAAAAGGTCGCGGCTCCGATTTCAGCTTTAAACTCGACCTCCCGATAATTGAAACCGTTAATCCAGCCCTTAAACCGGATATAAATTTACGTGGGCATACTGTCTTAATCATTGATGATCAAAAAATATGTAGCTTGGTAATGTCGCAGTATATAAAATTGCGAGGCGGTAAACCCGTTGCGATTGATACCGCCCAAAAAGCAACAACATTGCTAAAAAAATTGAGACAGGCAGGGAAAGCATTTCCGATAATTATTGCTGATTATGAAATGGTTGATGAGAGCGGTTTTACCGTCCCAGCGTTTGTACGGTTCCGAGCACCTGAGAGTTTAAATAAGGTCATCGTGATATCGTCTTCTCATGATCAAAAAATCGAAAAACAATTCGAGAATTTAGGCGTCAACGCCTATCTGACGCGACCAGTGCGAAAGAATTTGATGAAGAATGCGCTTGAGAAAGCGATGGATGACAATACCTTGGATTGTCAATTGCCGATCAGGGCGGTTGGTTAAACGAATTACCGCATCAATTCCAACCATTCGGCTTCAGTCAGGGTTTTGATGCCCAGACTTTCGGCTTTTTTAAGCTTGGACCCTGCGCCGGGTCCGGCGACGACATAGTCCGTCTTGCCAGAGACGCTTCCCGACACTTTAGCCCCGAGGCTTTGAGCCTTTGCTTTGGCTTCATCCCGGCTCATCAGTTCGAGCTTGCCTGTAAAAACGACTGTTTTTCCGGACACCGCAGTATCGGCGCTCGGCGCTTCCGCATCAATCACATTAACGGCCTCCAAAAGCTCGTCAACGACAAAAGCGTTTTGCGGCGCGTTCAGGAATTCAACCAAAGACCCGGCCGCCGCCTCACCCACACCATCAATAGAAATCAGTTCGGCCCATTCTTCGCCGATCTTGCTGCGGGCCTGTTTGATCGCACGATGGAATTTATCAAACGACAAATAGTGCTTGGCGATCAATTGGGCATTGCCCTGCCCGACATGACGAATGCCGAGGGCATAGAGGAATCGATCAAAGGGAATTTCCCGCCGCGCATTGATGGCGGCAAACAGGTTTTGAGCGCTGGTTTCACCCCAGCCTTCCCAGGTCTCCAGTTTGATTTCATTATTGCGGGCTTCGAGCGAGAAAATATGAGCCGGTTCTTTGACCAACTCTTTTTCGAAGAAAACTTCGATTTGCTTGGCCCCCATACCATCAATATCAAACGCGCGGCGGGACACGAAATGCTTGAGGCTTTCAATCGCCTGGGCCGGACAGGACAGACCATTAACACAGCGCCTGACCACATCCTCCTTGCCCTTGGCATCAATCTCTCTAACCGCGTCAGCTTCGCACACGGGACAGGTTTTTGGATACTCATAAGGTGCACTACGGCCTTCCCGATCCGGATCAAGGACGCGTAGGATTTGCGGGATCACATCCCCGGCCCGCTGGATTTCAACGGTATCGCCTATTCGGATATCTTTGCGGGCAATCTCATCTTCATTGTGAAGGGTTGCATTGGAGACCACTACGCCACCCACCGTTACCGGTTTTAAGCGCGCGACCGGCGTGAGCGAGCCCGTCCGACCCACTTGGATATCGATATCTTCCAATTGTGTGATCGCTTTTTCTGCAGGGAATTTATGGGCGATCGCCCACCGCGGGTGGCGGGACACGAAGCCCAGTCGATCTTGCAACGCCAAATCATTGACCTTGTAGACAACGCCGTCGATATCGTAACCGAGCGTGCTGCGATCGGTTTCAATTTTGCGGTAATGAGCAATCATTTCTTCAGCGGACTCGCACAGCTTGGTCAGTGCATTGATCGAAAACCCCCATTTGCCCAGGTTCTGAACGGCCTCGTATTGCGTTCCTGCCAAAGGTGCCGCGATTTCGCCCCAGGCATAGGCAAAGAATTTCAATGGCCGCGTTGCGGTCACACGTGGATCGATTTGACGCAGGGAGCCGGCGGCCGCATTGCGCGGGTTTTTGTACGTGTCCTTACCCGCAGCCTCTTGCGCCTTGTTCATGGCGTCAAAATCCGCATCGGCAATATAAACTTCGCCCCTGACTTCTAACACATCCGGCCAGCCCACGCCTTCGAGCGTTGCCGGGACGTCTTTAAGCGTGCTCATATTGGACGTAATGTCTTCGCCGACAGCACCATCGCCGCGTGTCGCAGCGTGAATGAGTTTTCCGTTTTCATAGCGAACTGACGCCGATAGCCCGTCAATTTTAGGCTCCGCCGTACACGCCAGCGCAGCGTCTTCATCCATACTCAGAAACCGACGGACCTTCGCCGCGAAATCGATAACATCCTCATCAGTAAAAGCATTATCTAACGACAGCATGGGGACGGCGTGTTTGATTTTTCCGAATTTCCCGGACGGCTTGGCCCCAACGTCTTTGATCGGGCTATCTTTGCGGATCAGATGCGGGAAACGGGCTTCGATTTCCAGATTCCGCTTGCGCAGCGCGTCATAATCGGCATCTGAAAGCACCGGTGCATCATCCTGATAATATAGAGCATCATTGGCTTTGATTTCCATGGCGAGTTTTTTAAGCTCGCGCTTAGCCTGTTCTTCGGTCAGGTCTTGCACCGCAATCATGAGGCTTTCATCAATTGCCGGGCAGCAGCGCGGGCGGCATCGGTGATAATTTCACCGGCAAGCATACGGGCGATTTCTTCGGCCCGCTGTTCCGCACTCAAGGGCTCTACATGAGTCAGGGTTTTCGATCCCTTACTGGTTTTCTGGATCAATAATTGATGATCGGCACAGGCCGCCACTTGCGGTGAATGAGTTACCACCAGCACCTGCCCGTCTTTCGACAATCGCTCCAGGCGTTTGCCGACGGCATCAGCAACCGCACCGCCGACACCTTGATCGACTTCATCGAAAATCATCACATGTTCTTCTTTTCCAGACAATGCGACTTTAATCGCCAGAGCAAAACGGGACAATTCACCGCCGGACGCGATTTTGGCCAGCGGACCAAGGGGTGTTCCCGGGTTGGTCGAAACCTCAAAACGGACGAGATCACGTCCATAGGCACTATCGGGCGCCTCGGTTATTCGGGTAACGAATTGCGCCTTTTGCATTTTGAGCGGGGGCAGTTCAGCCACGACGCCTTTGTCCAGCTTTTTAGCCGCTGAAATGCGGGCTGTTGTCAATTTTGCAGCTGCCTTGTCGTATGTTTTTTCCGCTTTAGCCAAATCAGCAATGGCCTTCTTGAGCGTGTCATCGGAATTTTCCAGTGCCATAAGCTCATCCCCGTAGGATTGCCGCAACTCGCCTAATTTATCGATATCGACATCGAATTTGCGAGCGGCCGCCCGAAGCGCAAACAGGCGTTCTTCGACACGGTCGAGATGGCCTGGCTCAAACTCAAATGCTTCAGCTGCGGTTGCAACAGCCATTCGCGCCTCTTCAACTTCGATCAACGCCTTTTCCAAGGCAGTTCCAGCTGCTGACAACGATTTGAACGCGGCGGACTCCCCGCTATTGCCGATCTTATTTTTGACACGTTCTAAACCGGCCAAGGCCTGAGCAATACGGGCTTCATATGCACCGTCTTCGCCAAGTGCCACTTGAGCGCTTGCCAACTCGGAAAGTGCGCCTTCAGAGTTTTGTAAAAGTCTCCGGTCGGCTGCTAATATTTGATCTTCGCCCGGCACTGGCGCCAATCGGTCCAAACTGCTGATCGCATCTTCGAGGAATTCGCGCGTTTCGTCCGCTTTTGCCATTTTCTGTTTTAATTTATCGACGTAGTCCATTGATTTTTCTAGCTTATTATAAGCCACTTCACATGACGCCAGCTCGGATGCCAACGAACCGAACCGATCCAATTGTGATCTATGTGTCTGGCTATCAAGCAGCCCTCTGCCGTCATGCTGACCGTGGACCTCAAGTACCGAATTGCCAATTTGCGACAGGAGTTTCACACTTGCGGGCGCGTCATTGATGAAGGCGCGGCTGCGTCCATCCTTGTTGACAATCCTACGTAAAACCAGATCTTCAGTAACATCGTATTCAACGCCAGCATTTTCCAGAAAAAACCAGGCGGGGTGATGTTTTGAAAGCGTGAAACTTGCTGTACATTGGGCCTTGTCAGCACCTGTTCGCACCAGGCCTTTATCAGAACGCGCCCCTGTTGCCATGCCCAGTGCATCTAAAATAATGGATTTACCGGCACCGGTTTCGCCGGTCATTGCGATGAAACCACGTTCAAGCTCGAGATCAAGAGCCTCGATCAACACTACATTTCGAATAGAAATTGCGCTCAGCATATGTGCGCTTATCCCCGTCTAGAACAACCGTTCCCGTAACCGTCGCCAGTATCCGCGTTTGCGCTCTACTTTCAGCTCTTCATCCAGATCAACACCGTATTGTGCGAGTAGATTGTAAGAATCGAAATACCACTCACCGCTCGGATAGTTATAGCCGAGAACCGAGCCCACTTGCTTGGCTTCGCCAATCAATCCCAGTGATACATAGGATTCGACTAGCCTGTGCATGGCCTCTTCAACATGGGACGTCGTATCATAAGTCTTCACGACGTTCTTAAACCGACCGATGGCTGCTAAATGTTGATCCTGTCTCAAATACCAACGCCCGACATCCATTTCCTTACCCGCCAAATGATCATGGGTGAGTTCAAGTTTCAAACGCGCGTCGCGGGCATAATCTGAGTCAGGATACCGACGTACAACCTGTTGAAGGGCTGCTTCCGCAAGTTTCGTTGTCGCTTGATCCCGTCCGACATCAAAAATCTGCTCATAGTGACACAATGCAATAAGGTAATAAGCATACGGCGTGGATTCGTTGCCCGGATGCAGACTGATAAATCGCTGCGCAGATGCGACGGCCTCCTCGTATTCGCCGCTCCGGTAATGCGCGAATGATGACATCAACATGGAACGACGTGCCCAGCGGGAAAATGGATGCTGACGCTCTACTTCGTCAAAATATAAAATGGCATCGTCCCAGTTTCTTTTATCCATACGCTCCATAGCATTATTATAAAGCGTTTCGGCTGGACGCTCGACATAGGCCAGTTTTTCTTTCTTCTTGCGACCAAAGGAGGAGCAGCCTGACAAGAACACACCGATCATGCAGATTGCGACCACAGTGCGGGCTTTGGGACGTTTAAATGTCGTCAAAGATGAAGTAAAAACCTTCATAGAACAGCTTTCCAAAACGAGATGCAAACCTCAACCAGATTCCCTGCCTATCGTCAAACGAATCTAAGTGATAATTGCATTAATTATTCGAAAGCCCGTCTTACAGTGCGCCTGCAACTTCATCAAGTATTGATACGGGTTGTGGCAGTTCTTCTGCAGTCGCCAATTGAGTGAATTTCCAAGCTTCCGGATCGGCAAATAAGGAAATCAAGAGCTGATGATTCACAGCATGTCCTGATTTGACAGTCGTCACCTTGCCCAACACGGGTCCTGCCACATACATATCGCCCAGCAAATCTAATGCTTTATGACGCACAAATTCGTCTCCGTATCGCAAACCACCCGGATTGAGAACTTTGTCTTCATCGACAACGATCGCATTATCATACGATCCGCCTTTGCTGAGTCCTGCTTCCCGCAATGCTGCGACTTCGTGGGCTCTGGCAAATGTTCGCGCAGATGCAATCCTTTCACGGAAAGATTTGACATCCGGTTCAATAACAATGCGCTGACGGCCGATCGCTTCTTCTTCGAAATCTATTGATACATCGAGTTGTAATGTATCCGCAGGTTCAACTTTTGCCATGGCGTCACCTATTTGTACAACAACGGGCTTCAACACTTTTATATATCGACGTGGTGCCGGTTGGGAGTAAATCCCGACTTGTTCAATCAGCTTCAAAAACGGCTCACTACTGCCGTCCAACGCCGGGACTTCATTGCCATTAATTTCAATAAACAGGTTATCAACACCGCTGGCCGACAGCGCCGCCATTAAATGTTCAATTGTTGCAACCTGAACATAGGCTGCGTTTCCGATGGTCGTACAATTGTGAACTTTCGTCACATTGTCCGGGCGGACCTGAATTTTGTTGTCACGATCCGTGATATCGGTCCTGATAAAGACGATACCAGTCCCTACAGGTGCAGGCTTCAAAACAATGCGCACATGGTTACCGCCATGCAATTCAATACCTGCACACACGGCGGGCGCTTTCAGCGTCGCTTGACGTCTTACAGGGTTAAACTGGGCATCGATCATCGACTAATTCCAAAGGCTATTTCAACTCTGTGATAGCTCTCGTGAAACGTCTAGAAAACAAAAGCCCTGTTACAATATGTTTCAATACATGAACCAGCAGTAATTTTGTTAAATATCAGTAATTTAGATTAATTTTGAAACGTATCAATTATCATGGAATTCAATAAAAAAACCCCGTTCAAAACGGGGTTTTCGATTAATTTTTTTCTGCTTTTCGAGCTAGTTTTGACGGCGAAGAAATGACGGAATTTCGAGTTCATCTTCAGCGTCGGACCCAAACAAGTCCCCAGTCTGTGTCGGAACTTGGTTTGGCTCCGCTTTCGGTGCAACAGGCACAGATTTCTTGCGTCCGAAAAATCCAAATGGACGTTTCACGACTGTTTGAGAATCTACCGGTGGCATTTCCTGGACTGGTACAGGCGCTGGCTCGGGTGCGCGGCGTGGTTCCGGTTGACGATATGTATATCCCGATGTTGCCTGCTTCGGTGCCTGTGCGACGACAGGCTGTGCTATCGGTTGCGCGACAGGCGCAGTCTCGGGTTCAAATTCCGCTGCGATTTCGAACTCTTCATCAGCTTGCGACGCTTCTTCTTCATCAAAAATTGCTTCTTCCTGTTCAACGACCGCTTCCGTCTCAAACCGTTGAGCAACAAAGTTCTCATCACCGGAAACACCGGTCGCGACGACAGATACACGAACAATGCCGTCTAAATCTCCGTCTAGCGCGGAACCCACGATGATATTGGCATCCGGGTCAACCTGGCCACGGATCAAGCTTGCTGCTTCGTCGACTTCGTAAAGCGTCAGATCGTTACCGCCTGTGATATTGATGAGAACACCCTTCGCACCTTTCAATGATACATCGTCCAGTAGAGGGTTGGAGATAGCGCTTTCTGCCGCTTCGATTGCGCGACGCTCCCCGGTCGCTTCCCCGGTTCCCATCATGGCCTTGCCCATTTCGTCCATAACAGTGCGGACATCGGCGAAGTCGAGGTTTATCAATCCTGGAACGACCATCAAGTCGGTGACGCCGCGAACGCCCGAATTCAATACTTCATCAGCCATGCCGAATGCGTCGGCCATTGTCGTATTTTCCGTAGCAACACGGAACAAGTTCTGATTAGGAATGACGATAAGCGTGTCGACACACGAATACAGGTTTTCAATACCCTCGTCTGCCAGCTTCATGCGCTTACTGCCCTCAAACTGGAATGGCTTTGTGACGATTGCAACGGTTAGAATGCCGCGTTCCCGCGCCGCTTTGGCGATAACCGGGGCTGCGCCCGTTCCCGTACCGCCGCCCATGCCGGCAGCAACAAACAACATATGCGCGCCGTCGAGGTGTTCCATAATCTCAGCGAGTGAATTTTCAGCAGCTTCTTCGCCCACATGTGGCCGCATCCCCGCGCCCAGTCCCTGCGTGATCGCGCTTCCCATTTGAATACGACGATCAGCTTTTGATAAAGCCAAAGCCTGCGCGTCTGTATTTGCAACAACAAACTCAACGCCGTCGAGGCCGGACGTGATCATGTTATTTACAGCGTTACCACCAGCTCCTCCAACGCCAATAACGACGATACGTGGTTTGAGTTCGACTGATTTTGGTAATGAAAGCGAGATACTCATGAGAAGCCCTAATTTTTATGGTTTGCAAATCGTTAAGGTCGAACGTCGCGGATAAATGTTTAACATCCGTTAATAAGGGTAGATATTCGCCCATAAAATCGAGGTTTTTTACAGGATGCAAAAGCCAGTGCTTCACAAAAAATAGAGAGTGTTCAATATCCCTCATTTTATCAAAGGGTTAAAAGTTTTCCCTAAACCACTTCAATGACCGACCGAAGCTTCCGCCTGCATGTCGCCTGGAGCGATATCTATTGCCGGAAAGGTCTGGCGGGCCCGAAATAGCCTCCCGTTTCTCATGCATGGCATATTTTATCAGACCGGCTGCGACTGCAAAATTGGGACCAATCATTGCATCGGGCAGCCCAAGGACGCCATGCGGCTTACCGATTCGCACCCTCTTTCGAAACGTATATTCGGCCAATTGTACAACGCCGGAGAGTTCGGCGCCGCCGCCGGTCAACACAATCCGACGACCGGCAAAATCTTCAACGCCTGCCGCTTTAAATCGATCTCTCAAAATCTCGAACGTTTCTTCGATCCTGGACCGCACGATGCGAGTCAGAATAGATCGGGGCTCGTAGTGAAGCTCATCCTGGGCGCCCATTGGCGGGCACGGGATCATCTGAGCATCATCATTTGGGCTTTCCAACGCCGAGCCGTAGAGGGTCTTGATCCGTTCAGCCGCTTCCAGAGGTGTCGTTAATCCCCGTGCGATATCACTGGAGACATTGCGACCGCCAACACTCACGGAATCGACAAACGCCAATGTCCGGTCCCGGAACACCGCGGCTGTTGTAATACCGCCCCCCATATCAATAATTGTAACACCCAAATCAAATTCGTCATCAACCAGGACGCCCATCCCTGCTGCATACGGCGATGCCACCATATCCACGATGCGAAGATGACATCTTTCAATACAGTGCGCGAGATTGCGAAGAACGCCGATACCCGCTGTGACAAAGTGCATATCAACGCCGAGGCGCTGGCCAAACATGCCTCTCGGATCGCGAACGCCGCGCTGGTCATCAACTGTCCAATTTAAGGGGAGCGCATGCAAAATAGCATGCTCCGGTTCGTCAAATTCGGCCAAAGCCGTGTCTAAAACCCGTCTCAAATCCCGGTCAGCAACCTCGGCACTCGAAAATTCCGTTTCTACCTTTATATGCCTGGACTTCAGGGATCGGGTGGAAACATTGACAATTACGGCAGATATCGCCAACCCGGCAGCTCGCTCCGCTTTTTCCACGGCATGGCGTATGGATTGCTCAGCGGCTTCCATATCGACAACGGCACCGGCTTTGAGGCCCAAACTGGCATGATACCCCGCGCCCATAATGCGAATACCCACACCAGGCTCAGCCCGTCCGATAAAGCACGCGACTTTGCTTGAGCCTACATCGAGGACCGCAAAAATTTCTTGATTGCCGGCATTCACCCGACCTTCGAAAAGGGCCATATCAGGCTCTCCGCCCCCGTTCTTGCCCATGAGGTTTGAGCATCAGCCGCCCCTCCACGCGCATGTCTATTCTTTCAATGTCCAAATTTAATAATCCGTGCTCTTGGTCGTACGTGACCAATCGTGCCAGTGCTTCATGCGGCCGGTCCTCGGGCAATAAAATACGTGTACCGTCTTCCAAAACAATATCCCATCGTCGTTCACCGACATACACAATCGCCTTTATGTCTTTTGCTATATTCTCGTATTTTCCAATTTCTTGCAAAAGATCGGGCGCATTCTCTGCAGCTCCGCCCCCAATCACCAAGGGCAGATGACTAAAATTCGGCAATTGGGCGTCGGTGATGACAACACCGTTATTGTCGACAAGGTGAATGACTTCATTGCTCTGCCATAGTGCAAACGGGCGGCGTTCATTTATGTGAACAACAACACGGTTGGGCCACAGCCGCCTGATCACCGCTGTGTCGACCCAGCTCAAAGATTGGACTCGTTCCTGTGCCGTTTCAATATCCATATCAAACAAATAATCGCCGGGTTGCACTCCGAGACGGGCGCGGACTTCGGCTTCTGAAATGCGGCCCTCCCCAACAACATCGACATGCTCAACAACAAATCCGATCGACATGAGTTTGGTTTTGGTAAATTTGTTTCCGGCCGCTTTGATGTTAGGGATGAAGCCGCCGAGCCAAAGCGCCATCCATAAAATAGCAAGTAGCAACACAAGTCCGCTGGCAATGAGGCGGATCATACTTTTGCGCGAATAACTGGCGGCGCGAACCTGTGCCGTCGCCCAATTGCGTGCTCCGGTCAGTCCAGGCTTGATCGGGCTAACGCGTCTAGCCGTATTTCTTTTTTTGGGGGCCGGTTTTCTCCGGGTAGTTTGGCGAGCATTTATCTTTCTTATCGCGGCCATGTAGCATCCTCAACAATCCAGCGGCAAAGCTGGCCAAAATTCATACCTAAATGCTGCGCTTGTTCTGGCGCGAGCGATGTAGGCGTCATTCCGGGTTGAGTATTGAGTTCAAGCATTACGATTTTGTTTACTATGTCTGATTTTGATGCATTTTTTTCATATTTTTTGTCATCAAATCTGAAATCCGAACGGGTCAGTCCGCGGCACCCAAGCACATCATGGGCTTTTTCCGCCCAATCTTTGCAAATTTCTGAGATTTCATCAGGAATATCAGCGGGAACTTCGTGCAAAGACCCGCCGTCCGCATATTTGGCTTCATAGTCATAAAAGCTGGCTTGAGGAACGATTTCTGTAACACAAAGAGCCTTGCCGTTAAGAACCGCGACGGTCAGCTCTCGACCAGGAGCGAATTCTTCAACCAAAACTTCGTCGCCCATCTTTGTATTCATTGCCATGTCCAATGGCGGTCGATTGGCGCCCTCCATGACGATATAGACTCCGACACTGGATCCCTGCGCATTCGGTTTTACCACATAGGGCGGATCCATCGCATGTTGACGGGCCGCTTTTTCGCGGTCAATCAACATGCCTTTGGAAACATTTATGCCAACGCTGTTAAGAACAATCTTGGCCCTATGCTTATCCATGGCAAGCGCCGACGCCATAACTCCGCTATGGGTATAGGGTTTACCGTACAAATCCAGAATTCCCTGAACGCGTCCGTCCTCGCCCCACTCCCCGTGCAACGCATTAAAAATCACATCAGGATCGGCTTTCGTTATCTGGCTCCAAAGCTCCCTCGTGACGTCGATCATCGCGACCTGATAGCCTTCGTCTTCCAGTGCCTTGGCAACGGCACCACCGGATACCAGCGAAACTTCGCGCTCCGCAGATGATCCCCCCATCAAGACTGCAACTCTAACCGACATATTATGCTTTTACCCCGATCCGTCGGATTTCCCAATGAAGTTCCACATTTTCTTGTTTCAAAACTTTATCGCGGATTGTGTCGCCGAGGACCTCCAGATCCGCTGCCGTTGCCTCTCCTGTATTGATCATAAAGTTACAGTGTTTTTCAGACATTTGAGCACCACCAACTTTAAATCCACGCCCCCCGACCGCGTCAACCAGTTGCCAGGCCCCTCGCCCTTTCGATTTTTCGGAGTCCGGGTTTTTAAAAGTCGAACCGCCGGTTTTCTCACGGATCGGCTGGGATTTTTCCCGGGTCTCCGTAATTTCCTTCATGCGCGCCAAAACTGCATCAGGTTCTGCGGGACGCCCTTTAAAAACCGCCTCGGTGAATATTAAATCAGCGGGTGCGGAACAATGTCTGTATCGATATCCGAGCTCCTCTACATCCATAATTTGTCGACGCCCACGGCGATCGAGCGCCACAACACTTTCCAGACAATCCTTGGTTTCCCCACCGTAACATCCGGCATTCATCCGCAAGGCACCTCCAATTGTTCCCGGAATCCCGGCATAAAACTCAAGCCCGCCTATGCCGGCTTTCGCCGCTTTTTTGGCAAACGTCGCGTCGAGACAGGCCGTTCCGACCTGAATCTGAGAGTCGTCTAAAATATCGACCGTCCCAAATGCAGGTCCCAGCCTGATGGTGATACCGGGAACACCGCCGTCTCTAACCAAAGTATTGGATGCAACGCCCAAGATCTGTACCGGAATGTCTTCGGGCACTTGTGGCAAGAACAATGCGAGGTCAGCTTCGTCTGCCGGCATGAAAAAAATCTGCGCCGCGCCGCCAACGCGAAACCAGGTATAAGGGGCAAGTGGCACGTTTTCCCGGAGTTTCCCGCGAACCTCAGGAAGTTGATCGATTATGGATGGAAAGCTCAAGTTAAACAGCGTCCAGCTGGCTTTCGAGCGCATTGGCCCACAGCGTAATATCGCCGGCTCCTAAGCAAACGATCATGTCATTTGGTTCGAGTTCAGGCTTTAACGTTGCGGCGAGACTATCTTTCGTGATGTTCATCGCACTACGATGCCCATGTCGGAATAAGCCTTCTACCAGATCCGGTCCAGAAATATTCTCAATCGGCGCTTCTCCCGCTGCATAAACCTCCGACACATACACCGCGTCGGCGTCATTGAAACATGTACAAAACTCTTCGAACAGGTCTTGCAGCCGAGAAAAGCGATGCGGTTGCACGACCGCGTGAATTTTGCCCGAGCAAACCTGACGCGCGGCTTTAAGAACTGCGGAAATTTCGACCGGATGATGCCCATAATCGTCGATAATTTTCACTCCATTCCAAGTTCCAGCATGAGTGAAGCGTCTTTTGACACCGCCAAATTCGTTGAGACCGGTCCGGATTTGGTTTTCGGATATGCCCAATTCACGGCATACCGCAATGGCTGCGAGAGCGTTTTGTGCATTGTGATCCCCAGCCATCGGGAGGACAAGATCGTTCCAGCGCTCATCGTCTTCATCAATTCGCGACCTGAACACTGCATCAAACACAGCCTTGCCGTCTTCGTACCGTAAGTTTTCGAGCCTCGCATCGGCTTGAGGGTTAAATCCATATGTTAAGACACGTCGATCCGTTACCCGACTGACAAGCGCTTGAACTTCAGGATGATCGATACACAAGGCTGCAAATCCGTAAAACGGGAGGTTTTCCACAAATGTGTCGAAGGCCGCTCGCAGTGCATCAAAGTTGCCGTAATGCTCCATATGTTCCGGGTCGATATTGGTGACAATCGCAACCGTCGGAAACAGCTTCAAGAATGAGCCGTCAGACTCGTCAGCTTCGACAACCATCCATTTCCCGGCACCCAGTTTCGCATTGGAGCCGTAAGCATTGATAATACCGCCATTGATAACGGTCGGATCAAATTTGCCACCTTCAAGAAGCGCAGCAACCATTGTGGTCGTTGTTGTTTTTCCGTGAGTTCCCCCGACAGCAATCGCCCATTTCAAGCGCATCAATTCCGCGAGCATTTCGGCGCGGCGAACCACCGGTATGGATAATGTTCTCGATTCAACCAGTTCTACATTGTCTGGTTTGATTGCGGACGATACGACAATCGCACCTGCCCCATGAACTTGTTCAGCAGCGTGCCCAATAAATATAGTGGCCCCCAGTTTCTTTAACCGGACGACATTCGGGTTTTCGCGCATATCAGAGCCTTGGACCTGATATCCAAGATTGAGCATAACTTCAGCGATGCCGCTCATCCCGATACCGCCAATGCCGACGAAATGAATTGGCCCTGTCTCGAAAGGCATTTGCGTATGCATGGGAGCGTCCCCGTTATCGTTGTGCGGCCTTGATGACCATGTCAGCCAATCGACGGGTGGCGTCGGGTTTGGCAGCGGTTCGGGCTGCCTGTGACGCACTTTTAAGCCAGTTCGAATCATTTAGCCTCTCCATGAGAATAGATTTGAGGCTTTCAGCGGTAAACCGCGATTCTGGCAAAATATCGGCAGCACCTAGGTTTTTCAAAGGCTCGGCATTTATGGTCTGATGGTCATCCATCGCGATGGCGAGCGGGACCAGGAGGGACGGCAACCCCATAGCCATGATCTCAGAAACACTTGATGCCCCAGCACGTGCAATTACATAATTCGCTTTTGCGAGGTGGGTTTCGATGTCAGAGAAAAAGGGTGCGCATTCGGCCTTTACACCGGCGATTTTATAAATGTTTCGAGCCAGATCCAAACTCTCTTGACGGGTTTGCTGGACGACCGACAATCGGGTCTTGAGATCATCAGGTAAGAGCGCGATTGCGGCAGGGACAGTTTCACTCAGCAGTCTGGCCCCCAAACTTCCTCCAACGATCAAAACATGTATTGTTTTTCTTGGCGAACTGTATTTGCGCGTACTTGCCGTGATAATATTTGCGCGCAACGGATTTCCGATCGACGTCCACTGCGCGCCTTTGGGCAATCTGTGCAGGACGTCGAATCCTGAAACCACATGATCGGCCTTCGCTGCAAACACACGGTTGACCCGACCAAGCACAGCGTTTTGTTCGTGCAGAATGGTCGGTATCTTGAGGCTTTGTGCGGCCCGCATCGCAGGAAATGCGGGGTAACCACCAAATCCGACGGCGATATCCGGTTGCCAGTCTTTGATAAATTTTCTGGCGGTTCGCACACCCTTATAGAGTTTTAATACACCAATAAGGGCCTTAATCGGCTGTCGCGGAGAGATCGTTGCAGCTTGAACTTCGATCTTCGGATCAGCAGGGATTTTTCCGGCATGCTTGAGCCCGCGCACATCAGTTATGAGCGCGATTTCCCAACCTTCGTGTTTCAATGTTTCGGCAAGGGCTTGCGCCGGAAACATATGACCGCCGGTTCCCCCAGCAGCCAGTAAAATTCGTTTAGTCATTTGACGCCAAATCCGTAAGCGCCCGGCCGTTTGCGCGTAAATGCTAAAATGAGTCCAGCGGAAAAACAAAGGGCAAGCATGGACGACCCGCCGTAGGAGATAAACGGTAAAGTCATTCCTTTTGGCGGCGCCATATTCAGGTTGACCGCGAGGTTGATCATCGTTTGCACACCAATCATCGTGGCCAGGCCTGCCGTCGCCAATTGTGAGAAATAATCATTGAGGTGAAGCGCATTTCGAAATGCCCGCGCTACAAAGGCGGCCAAGAGCAAGATCAGACACATCGAAAGCAAAAAGCCGAATTCCTCGACGGTTACCGCGAAGATGAAATCCGTGTGTGCGTCGGGCAGTTTAAACTTCACAGCACCCTCGCCTGGTCCACGACCAAAAATTCCGCCATTTGCCATGGCTTCCAGAGCCATGTCAGTCTGGAACGTATCGGATGTTTCGGGATTTAAAAACCGGTCTACGCGATCTCGAACATGGGGGAGAATCGTATAGGCTCCAATCGCTCCCGCTATCGATACACCGCTAAGTACCAGCATCCACCCCAATGACAGACCGGCAAAAAAGAACACGGCGCCGAAGCACAATGTGAGCAAAAACGATTGACCGAAATCCGGTTGCCGAATGAGGAAAAACACAAGCAAGGCATAAATGCCAAACAGGATTGGAATTCCTGGAATTTCCGGGCTGGTCTTTCGAACCGAAAACATCCAAGCGGCCAATACAATAAATCCGGGCTTCGCAAACTCGGATGGCTGTAAACCAAACCCGCCAAATCTAATCCAACGCGTTGCGCCTTTCACTTCATGCCCCAAAAACGGTAAGACTGCGAGCACCAATATCGCGCACAGCAATGCCAGCAACCCCAAGCGTCGCGCGTACGCAACATTCATCATCGACACAATAATCGCGCCTGAAATTCCGAGGAGTGCAAACACCCCGTGACGATAAAGAAAGAAGAAAGGTTCATCTTTACCCAAGCGAAATGCGGCTGCCGGACTGGCTGCCATCGACAAGATTAGACCGGCAACGATTAAAGCCAACAATATCCCTAAAGTAATCCGGTCGACACTGCGCCACCATTCCATAAGCAACGACCGGTTGGTACGCGATCCGGTAAACATGAGTGAGCTGGCAGTATTCATGCGGCGGTGCTGCTTTCCCGTTGATAAAGGCGAACGATCTCTAGAGCAGTTTCTCTGAAGGCATCACCTCTGATTTCGAAATTTTTAAATTGATCAAAACTGGCGCAAGCCGGTGACAAAAGAATAACGGGGTTCTTGGCTTTTGATGCAAGTGCATCCTTTGTTGCGCACAGGATCGCCATTTTGAGCTCGCGGGAATTCTTGGCCGGGACTTTGTTTTCTTTTAGAGTTCGCTCGAATGCCGGTGCCGCTTCCCCGATTAAATAGGCGCGTTTTACGTTTTTAAAATATGGCTGGAGACTGTCGATCCCGCCCTCTTTGGCCTCACCACCTGCTATCCAGTAGATATTATCATAGGTTTTCATCGCTTGCGCCGCAGCATCAGCATTAGTTGCTTTGCTGTCATTGACAAATTTGACCGGGCCAACATACCCGACATTTTCCATGCGGTGTGCCAAGCCCGGAAAGCTCAATATCGCCTTGCCGATTGTCTTTTGATTTAGCCCAAGCGATGCAACGGCAGCATAGGCAGCAGCTGCATTTTGCCAATTATGTTCACCGTCAAGTCCCGCCGCCTGATTGAGATCAGCGACCATTTCGCACGACCGCGACATAGCGTCGTAGAGTTTTCCCTTGATGACGCAAGCACCTCGTCCTAGCGAACGACGCCCAGATATTGGATAAATATCCCGACCATTTTGGGCGATTAGTTTTGTACAAATCCCTTTGCCGGCGGGGTTGTCGACGCCAATGACAGCTGCGTCGCCTTTTATCTGGTTCTGGAATACCCTGTACTTCGCAGCCTCATAGGCCTTCATGTCACCGTGACGGTCCAAGTGGTCCGGTGTTAAATTGAGGAAGACGGCGGCGTCCGCTTTTAAGCTGAAAGTGCGATCGAGTTGGTAAGACGACAATTCCAGAACATAGAACGCACTGCGGTGAAATTCATCAAGATCCAGCACACCGCGACCGATATTTCCGCCCACTTGGGCGTCCCGTCCACAGGCATCAATGATATGCCCTATCAGCGAGGTCGTGGTTGACTTACCATTGGTTCCGGTGATGGCGATAACCTTCGGGCGACGTTCATGAGCCCGGGCATTGATCTCGCGCGCAAAAATCTCGATATCACAGATGATAGGTACATCAGCCTTGCGGGCTGCCGTTGCAGCCCAGTGTGGTTTGGGTAGGTCGTGAGGAACCCCTGGCGAAAGAACAAGTTCATCGATATGGGTCCAGTCGCACTTGGCTAGATCAACGAGATGAACACCTTCAGATGCAGCCGTTTGCCGTATCTGTTCATTGTCGTCCCAGGCGAGGACCTCGGCACCTCCGGCTTGCAGAGATAAAGCAGCGCTAATACCGGTACGGCCTAACCCGAATACCGCAATATTTTTGCCTTTAAATGTTTTCGCCTCAATCATGTTCCTACCTAAGTTTGAGGGTTGATAATCCGATCATCGCCAGAATGACCGCAATGATCCAAAACCGAATAACGATCGTTGGTTCTGCCCAACCTTTTTTCTCATAGTGATGATGTATCGGGGCCATTCTAAAGACCCGCTTTCCGGTGAGTTTAAACGAAGCAACCTGAACAATCACCGACACCGCCTCGAGAACGAACAGGCCGCCAATCACGGCAAGAACGATCTCATGTTTTGTAGCCACAGCCGCACTTCCCAGTGCGCCGCCCAGAGCCAATGATCCGGTATCGCCCATAAACACCATTGCCGGTGGCGCATTGTACCAAAGAAACCCCAAGCCGGCTCCAATGAGCGAACCTAAGACTATTGTGATTTCCGCACTTCCCGGGACATAGGGAATGCCCAGATAAGGTGCATAAATCGCATTACCAACCAAATACGCGATCGCCGAAAAACTAGCTGCTGCGATCATGACCGGCACGATCGCCAAGCCGTCCAATCCATCGGTCAGATTGACTGCATTGGACGCGCCTACGATAACGATGCACCCGAATGGAATGAAGAACCACCCGAGATTGATTAACAAATTTTTAAAGAATGGAATGGCCAGACCCGTCGAAAATCCTGGGTCTTTTGTTGGCGCAACCTGTGTAACCACATAGACCGCAATTGCCGCTATCAAAAACTCAAATAAGAGTTTGATTTTACTATTTAATCCCTTTGGATTTTGACGTGAAACCTTCAGATAATCATCGACGTATCCGATAACGCCGAACCCCAATGTCACCAACAGGACGACCCATAAGTACGGATTACTCCAATTGCCCCATAGCAAGGTGGAGACGACCATCGAGACCAAAATCAACAAACCACCCATCGTCGGCGTACCGGCTTTTTTAATAATGTGTGCTTCCGGGCCATCGTCGCGAATAGGTTGGCCTTTTCCTTGCCGGATACGGAGCATGCTGATGAGTTTCGGACCAAAGATGAAGGCGATCAACATCGAGGTCAAAACAGCACCTCCCGTGCGAAACGAGATATAATTAAATAGATTGAAGAATTGAAATTCGTCCGCGTATTGGGTCAGCCACTCATAGAACATTAGCTTACTTCCTTGTTTTCTTATTGTTTTTAAAGGCTGTTACCAGCTTGCTCATTCCGGATGCGTTTGATCCTTTAATCATGACCGTATCGTTGCTTTTTAACATCGGGATCAGCTTTGCGGCGCAATCTTCACTGTTTTCAAACCAACCTCCGTTGATGTTTTCTGGCAGCTCGTCGTGCAAAGCTTTCATCAAAGGTCCGCAGGTTACGACCAGGTCAATATTGTGATTTTCTAAGTGAGATTTTAAATGCGCATGCAGTTTCTTCTCGGTCTTCCCGAGCTCCAGCATATCGCCGAGCACCGCAACCTTACGTCCGTCATGAAGACCGAGCGCGGCGATCGCAGCGCGCATGGATTCAGGGTTGGCGTTATAAGCTTCGTCAATGAGTATAATTTTTTTACGACGAATTGTGACTGCATGAGACTCGCCGCGTCCTGAAATTTTTCCCATTGTTTTCAGTGCATTAACGGCGACATCTATCACGATACCGAGCGTGCTTGATATCAGTAATGCGCAGGTTGCATTTTCAACCCAATGCGCTCCGACCATCGGCAGTTCGAACTCAACCGTTTTGCCAAGAATATTCAATTCAACCTGACTACCGTTGGGAGAATTTACAGCACTGACGATCCGACCGTGTGATCCTTTTTGTGATCCAAACTTCAAAAGTTTGATTGTTACGTAGGAACCGGCCAACTCTTCTTTAAATGCATCTTCATACCCACTATCGTCGGGAACGATCGCTAGCCCTTGCGGTGTTAATCCCCTAAACACTTCAGCTTTGGCCTGGGCGATTTCTCTTATAGACTCAAAATTTGCGAGATGCGCTGGCGCGATTTTCGTTATCGCCGCAATATCGGGCTGTACGATTTGACTGAGATAAGCCAGCTCTCCGGCATGGTTCATACCCATTTCAAATATACCGTATTCAGTATCTATCGGCATGCCGGCCAAGGTGTACGGAACACCCCAATGATTGTTGTAGGACTTGATCGACGCATGGGTCTTTCCCGCAGCGCGACAAATATGCGCCACCATTTCTTTCACACTGGTTTTTCCGACACTGCCCGTAATAGCGACGCGTTGTGCCAGATCTGATTTCGATCTTGCCATATCCTCCAGCGCTTGTTGCGCGCTCTTTACGATGACGGCCGGCACGTCCTCAATATGGCGTTCGCTTATGACAGCGGCCGCGCCATTTTCAAAGGCCATGGGAATAAACTCGTGACCATCTCGCACGTCTTTTAACGGTATGAACAAATCCCCAGCCTGCAAGGTGCGAGTATCGATTGATATTCCTGATGCCTCCCAGGTCCCAACTGCTTCGCCGCCAGTCGCTTGCACTACGGTTTTATCAGTCCACAAAACACTCATGCCGCCAAGGCCAATGCTTTTTGGGCTTCAACAACGTCGCTAAACGGAATGACCTGATCACCGACAATTTGACCGCTTTCATGCCCTTTTCCGGCAATCACCAGACAATCATCTTTCTTTAACATCGATATCGCGGACGCGATCGCTTCTGCACGGTCACCAATTTCCTCGGCGTTCGGGCATCCTGTCATGACTGCTGCACGAATATCTGCAGGCTTTTCCGTTCTTGGATTGTCATCAGTCACAATCACGTGGTCAGCGAGCCTGGCTGCAATGGCACCCATTTTGTGACGCTTATCGGGATCACGGTCTCCCCCGCACCCAAACACCACAATCACCCGCCCCATCGTGTGGGGACGAACACCGCGCAACAATTTTTCTAATCCGTCCGGTGTATGGGCAAAATCGATGAATACCGGGGCACCGCTCTCGGCTTCACCCGCCTTCTCCATGCGCCCCGCCACGGTCTTCAGCTCAGCTAAAGCTGATAAAGCGACATTTTTTTCCACGCCGGTTGCAACCGCCAGACCCAGTGCGCTGACCGCATTGAGCGTTTGAAATTCACCCGCCAATGGCAATTCAATTTTGTAGCGCTTCTTGTCCCAAACAAGTTCAACAGTTTGGCTCGCGCGACGGGGTGTTACTTCTGCAATTCGGATATCCCGTCCCGACCAGCCAACAGACATAACGTCCAGGCCGTTTGCTACGGCGACATCGGCCATTTGACGGCCATATTCGCTATCCACATTGATGACCGCAGGAATACCTTTTGGCGCTAATGTATTGAACAAACGGGCCTTGGCGTTGAAATAATCTTCCATGTCCTGGTGATAATCAAAATGATCCTGGGTCAGATTCGTAAACCCAACCGCCGCGAGCGTCACACCGTCCAAACGATATTGAACCAGCCCGTGGCTCGAAGCCTCCATGCCGGCATGCGTGACCCCGCTTTCAGATAGCTCCTTCAATGTCTTGTGCAACGCAACCGCGTCAGGTGTCGTGTGCCTTAAAGGCGTCACACCATCCTGGGTCGTTACACCCAATGTGCCAAAACACGCCGCATTTTTTCCAGCAAAGGCCCAAATTTGGCGCAAAAATTCAATTGTTGAGCTTTTTCCATTTGTTCCCGTTAACGCGACGATCGTTTTCGGTTGACCATTGAAGAGTTTCGCCGCGATTTGCGAATAGAGCTGGCGCGGGTTTTCATCGGCAATGTACGGGACCGGCATTGACGCCAAACCCGGCAATGACAAAATCGCTTCGGCACCGTTCTCAAGTGCACTTTCGATAAAATCCCGACCATCCAATTTAAAACCAGGTAAAGCTGCGAACAAGCAGTCGGGCTTCACAGCACGGCTATCAGATGTCAAACTGGATATCTCAGGGTCAGCGTTTCCGAAAATCGTATGTGCCGGGACAAGTTTAGAGAGCCTCATTGACGCCCCCCAACCTTGGTTCCGGAATTGGCGTTTTCCGTTGTTTGAATTCTGCGCTTCACGCCCAGGATTGGCGCTATGCGTTCGACAATTTTGCCTGAGGTTTTGGCTGCATTCCACCCTGCCGTCGCGTATCCATAAGTCCCCTTTACGGCCTGCGGCTCATCATACATAATATAGACTAAATAAGTCGGATCGCTATGTGGAAATGCGCCAACAAATGATGTGACAACAGTTCGCAATGCATACTTTCCGTTGACCAGTTTGTCCGCAGTACCGGTTTTCCCCATAAGCCCGTAACCTGAAACGCGCGCGTTACGACCGGTGCCATCTGTCACTACATACCGCATCATATCGACGAGTTTTTGCGATGTTTCAGTTGAGATCACGCGTCGACCAACAGGTTGCACCCCGCCTGGTCTTTTCTCAATTGTCGGCTGAATATAAACACCGCCGTTCAAGACCGTCGCCAACGCCGTTGCTAGTGCTAACGGAGTCACAGACAATCCATGACCATATGAAACAGTGGCCGTTGTAATGTCTTGCCATTCCCGCGGCAATAATGGCTTTGCACTCTCGGCCAATTCAAACGGAACTTTATCAAACAGGCCAAGGTTACGCAGGAGAGTTTGCTGCGCTTCAGCACCGGCGCGGCGCGCCAGAATAACCGAACCGCGATTGGAGGACTCCGCCAGAACATCCGGGATCGAGAGCGGCACATTGCTGGGGTGATCGTCCTTGATCGATTTTCTCTGGATTACGATTTTGTTTTGCACGGGCAGTTTTTCGCCTTCACGTATAACGCCGGCCTCGTACGCCAGCGCGATATTAATCGGTTTGAATGTTGACCCGAGCTCGTACACAGACATTGAGGCCCGGTTAAGGCGATTTTCAGGCAATGCTTTGCCTGACTGGTTGGGATCAAAATCTGGCAAGGATATCATTCCCAATATCTCGCCGTTTTTGATGTTCATAACGACACCCGCTGCAGCCTTGGCTTTGAAGTGCGCCATGCCGGACCGGAGCTCATCATCAAGCGCGTACTGCACCCGCATATCGATGGATAAATGTTTAGCATCCGTATTTTTATCGGAAAGTGCGAGATCAAATGCGCGCTCGGCCCCTGCCGTACCGTTCATATCGATATCGGTGAATCCAAGCACGTGCGCCGCAAGTCGCTCGCGCGGATAAACACGGCGGGGCTCGATCCAAAAAGTCAGCTCTGGCAAGCCGAGCGAGAACACCAATTGACGTTCGCGCGGCGTTAGATTGCGCCGGATCCAAACAAATCCTTTATTGGAGGATAAGCGCTCCTCAACAAGGGCCGCGTCAAGATCAGGCAACACCGAGGTGATGGCCTCTGTTGAGGCCACCGGGTCCCAAACCTTGCCTGGATCTGCACTGAGGGAATATGTTTCCAATGTCGTCGCAAGAAGCTCACCATTGCGGTCTAATATATCGGCGCGATGTTTAATCTCATTGCTTGCGACGCCGAAGCTCATGGACGGCGCGCGAAACATTGTAACCTCTGCAAGTCGCGTAATCAGCAAGAACAACATGAATCCGAAGACCAAAATCCCTGCGAATATGCGAACCCGCGCATCACGAATGGATTTAAATTCGTCGTCCTTAACATTGATGGTTGTTGATGCGGAAAACAGCCCCGACCCGTTGCTGATATCGGGCATTGCAATGGGCGACTTTTTATTCATTGTCGCCTCCGTTTTGATCCGGAGACAATTCAATTTTTTTTGGCAAAGCGTTGACGGCCTGCTGCAACGTCAATACACGGCCAGCCTCGACGGGATGCAAATCGAGATGCTCACTGGCGAGAGACCGCAATCTTTCAGGATTTTCGAGATGCGCGATCTCAGCCCGCAACATGCGAACGCTCGCCTCCTCCTGCCCGACAGTATGCTCAAGTTTTTGCACCAGTAATTTGGCTTGCGATGCCCGGGTTTTGATAAAGTACAACCCAACAACAAGCATAACGCCAAGCAACATGAGCAAGAACCATCCGAGCCGACTTACGGGAGATACACGTTTAACCGTCACGCCGCCCTCCGTTCCAATAGCCCCAACGATGGCGCTTCGGGCAGCAAGTCCTCTTCGCCCTGCCAGACCGGCGCGTCCAACCTGACACCCCACCGCAGGCGAGCAGACCGCGAGCGGGGGTTTTCGGCGATCTCTTTTGCACCCGCCTTAAAGCCTGAACGCTTTGGGACCGAAAATGAGAAAGCCGTTTTCCCGACGTCTTGCGGCGGTGCATGACGCGATCCACCCCGATCAACTTCGCTTCTCGACCTTAAAAAGGATTTGACGATCCGATCTTCCAAAGAATGAAATGTGACAACAACGAGCCGCCCGCCTGGACGCAAAACCTTCTCCGCCGCGATGAGCGCGCGGTACAACTCACCCAGTTCATCATTGATGTAAATTCTCAAGGCTTGAAAAACGCGAGTTGCCGGGTGATGCTTTCCTTGTCGCCCAAGCGCACGGCTCAATATGTCCGCAAGTTGCTGTGTCGTCGAAATAGTATAGTCCTGCCGCGCCCGCACGATGAAATCAGCACATTTTTTGGCACGTTTTTCGTCACCGTATACCTTAAATATTCTCGCTAACTCATTGCTTTCTAGATATTTTATAGCGTCTGCCGCACTGGGCCCCGAACTCGACATACGCATATCAAGCGGCCCTTCTCTCATAAATGAAAAACCCCGATCAGCTTGGTCGAGCTGCATTGAGGAAACGCCAATGTCGAGAACTACGCCGTCTACTTTTTGACCGTCGAGCGCGTCTTCCAAATGCGAAAAGGCGATTTGCTTAAACGAAAAACGATTGCCAAACTCAGAGGAGACAGCGGAAACATCTTTGCTTACATTGGGGTCGCGGTCCAACCCCAGCACATTACAATTCGCTGTATTCAAGATTTCGCGTGTATAGCCGCCAGCCCCAAAAGTGCCGTCAACATATTGCTCCCCGTTTGTTGGTCTCAGCGCCTGGACGACTTCAGTCAGGAGAACGGGAATATGGTTCATTGCTCAGCCCCGCTTCCAGACGGGTTGGGACGACCAACCAGGCGAAGCCGGTGCCGGTTTTCCCGTGCCATTTGCCGAGCAGATGTGGATTTCGCTTCGTATTTCTCGGGATTCCACACTTCAAACCTGCGGCCCAAGCCGATAAATGTGGCCTGTCCATTCAACTCCGCATAATCCGCCAGTTCTTTCGGCAAGGATACACGGCCATTGGCGTCAAATGGCAAGCGGCGGCTTTCCGCAAAAATTGCGCGCTCAAATGCGATCCGGGCATCGTCATACGGATCCATATTCTCCAGCAAAACCTGATAATCGCGCATCAATGCAATACCACCACCTTCCAGGTAGGCGCCATCGAAACTTGGCCAGACAATGATGCCGTCAAAGGTTCCATCGCCGACGACCGCACGAAAGTCAGCAGGAACGGAAATCCGCCCTTTTGAATCCAGTGAGTTTGTGGCTCGCGATAAAAACATGCCCTGATATCCCCCGAAGCAGCCCATTGCTTCGATTTGGGATAACATGGGAATTCATGGGATACAATGCCATTTTATCAAAAAATTAAGCATAATTGCAGGGCGTTGCATTTATGTAACGCTATGCCCGATCAATCGCAGAACATAAAATGAACAATTGGCGAAACAGATCAAAAATTCATTAAACTCGACGTGAATTGAATATTGACGTTGAAACGACACACGACCTGCCGGATAGTCTTTTGATGAAGGACAGCAACTTATCAGCCCCTACTGGCGCTAAACGCAATGCTTTTCTACTTGCGATTGCGCAGGCAATTAATAGTTCGACGACATCCGCCGCTATTTCATTGGGGGCAATCGCAGGCGCCTACCTACTGCCCCAGAAGACCGAACTCGCAACCTTGCCGGTGGCAGGATACGCGATCGGTGTTGCTCTTTTCGCCTTGCCCGTCGCGATGTTGTGTGAAAAATTTGGCCGTAGGTTGGGATTCATCATTGGTGCCCTTATTGGAATAGCCGGCGGAATAACCGCTGCCTACGCCATATCAGCAGTTTTTTTCTCATTGTTTTGTATCGGCCTGTTTCTGATCGGTGGCGCTGGCGCGTTTGTCCACCAATACCGGTTCGCAGCCGCGGATCACGGAACCGACGCCTTCAAATCCAAAGCGATTTCTTGGGTGATGACGGGTGGTATATTTGGCGCCATCATCGGCCCGCAAACAATTTTGATGACCAAAGATGTTTTACTCCCCACGCCTTATGCGGGCGCGTTTGTTGCCACAGCTGGATTATTGGTTATCGGCATCCTTATCCTCTCTGGATTAAAAGCGATCGAAAGCGACCATAAGGATTCCGAGATTGAAAAGGGTCGACAACGCCCACTCGGTGTAATCATTGCGCAACCGAAATTTATCGTGGCCCTTGTTTGCGCCGTAGCATCCGCAGCCCTAATGACATTTATGATGACGGGTGCGCCTCTGGCAATGAAACAACATGGTCATAGTGTTGATCATGCGGTGTTGGGGATCCAATGGCACGTTCTTGCCATGTACGGTCCCAGTCTTGTTACGGGTCTGTTGATCGTTCGATTTGGTAAAAGCATCATCATCGCCACGGGGCTTATTTTGCTTTTGTTCTGTGGGGCCGTTGCCTTGGCCGGACTGGAATTATGGAATTTCTGGGGGTCACTCATACTATTGGGTGTCGGTTGGAACTTTGGTTTTATCGGTTCAACGGCCCTGCTCGGTGAGTCATATTCGGCAGCGGAAAAAAATAAAGTTCAGGGTGTCCACGACTTCATTCTATTTAGCCTCGTCGCAATAGCGTCTTTGCTTTCGGGTGTTACATTACACAAATTTGGATGGGGCGGCATAGCAGCGGTCCTTTTCCCAATTGCCTCACTCGCCCTCATCGCGGTTATAGGGTTGGCAATATCGGATCAACGCCGGGGAAAATTATCAGAGGGTCTATAAGCCGGATTCTGTCCTCTTAAAGAGGGGCAGCCATTCATCTAGGATACCGATTACTCGATATCTCGTGCGACCTACCCGAACAGCGACGATAAAGCCCGCCATGTGCTGCTCCTATTTGGTCTTGCTCCGGATGGGGTTTGCCGTGCCCGCATTGTTACCAATTGCAGCGGTGCGCTCTTACCGCACCCTTTCACCCTTACCTCAACAGCACGAAACTGGCGAGGCGGTTTGCTTTCTGTGGCACTTTCCCTAAAGCCATTCGAAAATAGCTTCGCCGGGTGTTACCCGGCATCCTGCTCTATTGGAGTCCGGACTTTCCTCGAGCAAATTGCTCGCGACTGCCCGACCCTCTGACTTCGCGCTTAAAACCACTATCAGTCAATCAGTCAAGAGATGTTTTTGAAAAACATTCGACTTATTGGGGTCAGGTTATGTTAAATTTTAGTGAGTAAATATTGCCGATAACGCGAAGACTTGGCCTATTATGCATAATTTACAGCAAAACCTAACCCGGATTCTGGCGAAAAAGAAAAGAATATATTTGTAGAAACACGAGATTCCTATATCGATTTATATCGATTGAAATTATGGGCAATCACACTGAAATCCCAATAAAAAATTGTGCATAAAAATAAAATAATCCTAGTTTTATTTTCTTGGAACGGTACAAATTGCGTATTTAATAAATATGAATTTACAGGTTCATTCTTACTAGAGATATGTCTGATGCTTCTGAATGAAAATTTAGTTGTACCGACATCAGGAAGCGTGGTTGGAAAAGGTTGCCCCACATCAACCCGAACGGTCACGCTTCCGCTTTTTTGCTCCGCATGTCCGTCAGTTTTGTAATGATTTCGACCGTCTGAATATCGATATTTCCATTGATTAAATCAGGTCGATATCTGCGTTGAACAGCCCGGATGACATCGTAGGTATGCGCATCCAACCGACCATTGACTTCAACCTGATATCCAATGAACGCCAGTCCTTTTTGCAAGATAGAGATTGCTCTATCGGAAGCCCCTTGTTCGAAAATTGTGCGATGATCTTTTTTGATCTCGGAGGGCCAGTAGCCCACTCCCCTTTTCGCAACTTCTTTCCACGGAAATTTCTCGCCAGGGTCTTGTTTGCGCGACGGGGCAATATCGCTGTGACCGACTATATTGAAATCCACGATATTATAAGACTGGACCAGCCTCTTGCATAATTTTATTAAGCTGGTCAGTTGCGGTCGGGCAAAGTCCGGCAAACCAAAATCATGTCCGCCATTTACAATTTCAATGCCGATGGATGCTGAATTGACGTCTGTTATTCCATTCCAAAAACTCACGCCGGCATGCCATGCGCGGCGCCCTTCATCGACCAGTGAAACAGTTTTCCCGTCCTCATGAATTAAGTAATGGGCGCTGACTTTCGACGATGGGTCGATCAAGCGATCATACGCCGCCTCGCCCGTCTCCATACCCGTGTAATGAAGAACCAACATTGTTATCGGTAGCAGCCGGGCATCATGATTTGGAGAAACTGGGGCTGTCTTAATCATGAAGGGTATTTTTCTTCCATGAGTCTGTAACCTTTAGCCATAATCTCACGGAGAACTTCCTCATCCACGTCAGATAAACGTTTAATATAAAGACAGGACTTGCCCACTTTATGTTTTCCAAGCCTGGATAGCTCATCATCAAAATCCTGATATCCCGGCATAATATAGATAGAAATATTCTGGGCCCGCGGCGCAAATCCCAATCTGAAAAAATCGCCCTCCCGGCCACTCTCGTACTTATAGTGATAATCGCCGAAGCCAATAATCGCACCCCACATTTCCGGCTCTAAGCCAGTGATCTCCTTTTGCATATCCATGATTTTCAGACAATCATCACGTTTTTGATCGGGAGAAACATCGTTTAAAAATCTGACAGGCGAAATCTTGGTTTTTTGGGTCTTATTTGCTTTGCTCATCACTCCTCCACCTGCAGCGACTTTTGCCGCCGTGCAATTATATAGACGCTGACCAGAATAAGCGATGCGCCCAGCACGAATCGGGGGTTGAGCGGTTCGTTTCTGATCAAGGCGCCAAGCATAACCGCCCAGAACGGTGTCATCAAGGTCAACGGGACAATGAGGCTGACATCATAAGACTTAATCAGCCGGAAATATTGACCATGCGCAAATATTGAAGACCCTATAGCCGTATAGATCATCCCGACGCCGAGCTTCCAATTTGCGGCTTTCGCCAATTCGATCTGATTTGATTCAAAGAGAAAACTGCTGAGACCCAAAACAGGCAGTGCCAAAACACCCATCCAGGCAAGATATTTGAATTGCCCAACCGCGCCAACGCCTTTGATCACAATAGATCCAATCGCCATAAGCAAAAATGCCAACATCACGTAAATCAAACCGATATCAAATGATAAGCTGGACGGGTCATAAAGAAGAATGACAACGCCAATGAGCGCCCCTGTGATCCCGGCGGCACGTTTCCAACCGATTTTTTCTTTCAAAAAAATCACGGACAACAGAGTTGCAAATGGGATCAACATTTGACCAACGATTGCCCCGGAAGAAGCAGGTGCTGTTCTCAAGCCCGTGTAGAGAAATGCCAAATGTCCCGCTCCCACACAGAGAGCGGCAAGGCAAAGTAAGCCAAATTTCTTGGGAAGCGGAAATAAAAATGGGGCCATCAAGACAACGACCAGCGAAAACCGCGCGAAGGCAAAGAAAAAAGGTGGTAAGGTCAAGTCCGTCAACATCCATTTGGACAAGACGAAATTCCCGCCCCAAATCAGGCAACATAGACACAATGTCAGAAAGTCAATCGGACGCATATGTCCGCTTAACGGCAGCGGTCAAAAGAAGCCAGATTATTTTTTTTGTTAGTCGTTATCGACGCTCCAGCCGTCGGGTGTTTCGTGCGCGTCCAATACCGGGCCGGAACCGTCTATATCCCTCGGTCCAGACCGCGTGGCCCGTTGGGTTTGCGCCCGATACATTTTAACATACGGGTTCATTGGTTTTCCAAGCACTTTGGCCCGCAACCACATACCGATAAAAACGACAAATCCCAAGATGACCAGTCCACCCGTTACGATCAGTGCGAATGCAGCTGAAGCCGCAAAAACAAAGAAACCGGCAATCGCGGCCACAATGACGACTACAGACCTTATAAGCGCCTGTAAAATATTCGGGCTTCCGCCGGATAGTGAGTATCCATTTACCATAACATTTATCCTTGCCCCCAATGTCGTTACAGAAAACCTATTCGTCAAGAGCACACATCATGACAGTTTCGTCATTTCTGTATCACATAACCGCAAAAAATCAATGCGAGGTCACCGCTTGTTCATCACGTTCGGTTTTCCGTTGCGCCAGAATTTCAGCATATGCCTTATTTATAATGGCCATTTTATGAGTTGCCAGCGTTCGGAGTTCTTCAGGTAATCCCCGGGCAACAATCCTGTCCGGATGATTCGCCGCTGCCATTTTGCGGTAGGATTTTTTCAAGTCCGCATCGGATATTTCTTCGTCGACCCCGAGAATAAGATAAGGATCGTCCGACGTACGTCCCATGTGTGCGATACGAATTCGATTGAAGGTACGCGCGTTGAACCCAAATATGCGGGCCGTCGTCGCCAAGAATTCCATTTCCTCTTTGGTGACTATCCCGTCAGCCACAGCGATATGAAACAATCCATCAACGACATCCTCAAGAATATCGGGCCTAGTTCTGTATTTTCGAGCTATGATACGAGCATAGGATTCATACCCGCGGGTCGTTTGACGCGCGAGATCAAAAAATTGAGTGACACCTTTTGTCGCCTCGGCCGTCGCTTGAAATACGTTTTTAAACGCATCGATCTCTTCACGCGACACAATACCGTCAGATTTGGCCAGTTTGGCCCCAAGCGCAATCAACGCGGCGGCCACACCCGCGTCACCGACATTCTTGTCGACTTTTTTCTCGGACCGCTTACCGGGCGGGCCAAACAGGCGCGCCGCAGCATCCAATATTCGCATTCCAAAACTCATATTCGGCTTGTGCCTTAGTTTGCGGGCTGGCTCAAGACCCGTTTATCCACATGTAATCGGTATCGGTATTGGACAAGATAATTCCACGCTTCTATCAAGAATGAAAAAGGAGATGAGGATGGGATTGGAACTTGTCAGCGAAACATGTCTGGAGGACCGCGGAGCCCGCGATCCTGTTCACAAACCTATTTTTGATTTTAATCCTCCGCTTGATCTCGGCGCTGCCATGAGCTTCGTCAATGGCCAGCCCTTCGATACGTTCGAAGCGATGCGCACAAATGCACCGATTATGTGGCACTCTCTCAGCCAAAAAAATCTGGAAGGCTTTTGGGCGCTGACGCGGTATGATGATGTCCACGCGGCCAATCTCGACAATGCGACCTTCTCGTCGCAAATGGGCGGCATCATGATGGCTTATCCATCCGACGATCGCCGTCATCCGCAGTTGCACAGTGCCAGTCTCGACACCATGATTTGTCTCGACCCACCGCATCATATGCAGCTGCGTCGTGAACATATGGCCTATTTCACACCCGGCTATGTGCGCGAACTAAAACAAAAGGTGGACCTAAAAGTCGCTGAACTATTAGACGGGCTGGCAAAACAAGGTGGCACTGTAGATTTTGTTTCCGGCTTCTCATCCCAGCTTCCATTGTTCACCCTGTGCGAAATGCTCGGCATCCCCGAAGCCGACCGCCAGAAAATTCGCTCCTGGATGGATTTGCTGGAAATGGCCCAATATATGTTGGAAAGCACGGAGATCACCGACGTTGATCCGGCTCAACTCATGCACTTTATGACTGAAATTCAAGCCATGTTTGACTACGGCACGCATATCCTCAAAGAGCGCAGAAAAAATCCGCAAAATGACCTGCTCTCCGCCATCGCCAATGTTGAAATCGATGGCGCGAAATTGCCGGATGCTTATCTCAACGGATCGTGGCTTCTGATCATCATTGCCGGCAATGACACGACCCGAAATTCGCTATCAGGTACCTTGCGACTTCTCAAAG
>JABDMW010000046.1 GCA_013001295.1 Hyphomonadaceae bacterium | reverse complement strand
ATTTGCCCGGCGATATCTAAAAATCCGCCGCCATTATACCGCAAATCGAGAACCAATTCATCCACGCCGGCGTTTGAAAAATCGGTCATCGCATTATACACGGCTTCTTCCGCTGAATCGGTTCCGAAGGTCGTAAAATGCAGATATCCGACTTTGCCGGATGGTGTATCCAGAGTTGTCGCAACGTTTACCGGCAATGTCGTAACCGTTTGCGACACCATATCAAATGTCCGTGTCGCCGTCGCTCCAACGTCTCGCACGGTAAAGGTATGCGTTTCGCCAGGGTCCGCCGGGAAAAGTCCGGCATTTAATATATCGGCTGACCCATCCACAACATTGGCACCATCGATTTGTATGATTTCCGTCCCGCGCATTAAATTGGCGGGGGCCGAAGATGCGGGTGATCCGGCTTCGACGTACGCAACCTTAATCTCTCTTGGCACAGATGCGGAAATAAGGGCGACTCGAGCGCCATATCCCGCGGACGCTCCACTATTCACCAGTTCCTGATACTCTTCCGTATTACGGGTAAAATGGAATTGGTCCTGCGGATTTCCAGACGGGGTGATGGCATTGGTTTTAAGCAGATCAAAATAATCCGTCGGAACATTAACTGTGCCCGGATCTACATCTGTGATTTCATTATACCATAAATAGGTTTCATTACTCCACGACCGCAGCCAGTGATTTTCTTCCAGGATTGATCCTGCCAAATCACTCGTTCCTGCACGCGGCGTTTCGCATCGGCTCTTGAAGTTGGACGCCGGTTCGAACACACCATTCGTCCAGGTCGGACCCGTGGAAACGGGCGGCGGCGGCGCGACCACGACGGGCGGCGCAGAGCTTCCGCTTCCACCGCCACAGCTGGCAACCGATATCGCTGCGATAATCGCAAATCCATATTTAATAAAACGCATAATAACCCTATTGCAGTATTTGCGTTATTTCTTGCCATCAAATTGCAATTGGTTCAATCACTCTGAACAGTAATTACGAGATTGTGATCAATACAATGATAACGCCGGACTACGATATTTTGATCATAGGCGCAGGGGCCGCCGGGATGATGTGCGGGGCAGTCGCCGGTGCACGCGGTAAATCCGTCTTGATCCTGGATCACGCCAAAGCCGCGGGTGAAAAAATCCGTATCTCCGGCGGCGGGCGCTGTAATTTCACTAATATTCACTCAACGCATAAAAATTTTCTGTCGCAAAATCCGCATTTCTGCAAATCGGCTCTGGCGTCATACACGCCCCAGGATTTTATAGATTTGGTGGAAAGTCACGGCATCTCCTGGCACGAAAAAACCAAAGGGCAACTGTTTTGTGATGGACGCTCGGGCCAGATTATCCAAATGCTTCTCGATGAATGCGCAAAGGCCGGCAATAAAATCCAGCTGCAAACGGAAATCCGTAATATCGAACATCGGGACGGCCTGTTTCACGTCGCCACCAGCAAAGGAGCCGTATCTACGCGCTCACTTGTTGTGGCCTGCGGTGGTCCGTCTATTCCCAAAATGGGCGCAACCGGGTTTGGCTATAAAGTGGCGGAACAATTTGGCTTGAAAATTGTAGAGCCCCGGGCAGGACTGGTTCCCCTCACCTTTACCGACGATTTGAAAACACCGTTGAAATCACTTTCGGGTGTCAGTACCGACGTCATCGTCCGTCACGACAAAACCCGTTTTGACGAGGCTTTACTGATTACACACCGCGGACTTTCCGGGCCCGCCATATTGCAAATCTCATCTTACTGGCAACCGGGTGATGAAATCGAAATTAATTTAGCGCCGGCGCACAATATTGCTGAGGCTTTGACCCGCGCCCGGCAAGACCGCCCGAAACTCAGCCCGGTTGGATTTTTGAAAACTTTCCTTCCGGATCGGCTGGCTGAATATATTGCTCAAGGCGTCAATTATGAGCGACTGGCGGACATGAACAATAAGGCGCTTTCCTCATTGGCAGCGGCAGTTAATCAGTGGATTGTCAAACCGGCAGGAACAGAAGGCTACCGCACGGCAGAAGTGGCGCTTGGCGGTGTCGACACCAATGAGCTCTCGTCCAAAACCATGCAGGCCAAATCGGTGCCCGGGCTTTATTTCATCGGTGAGGTTGTCGATGTCACCGGTCATTTGGGCGGGCACAATTTCCAATGGGCCTGGGCCAGTGCGGTTGCCGCTGGAAAGGTGGTTTAAAACTAAATCTGGCGCCCATCGCAAAGCCCGTATACTAAATCAGTTTATTCAATGTAGATGCCGCTCATTCATGACCAGCCATTATGTATATTTTGAAGATCAACTGGTTAAAGGCGGACCGTGGCAACGACGCCTGTATATAAACCCGACCGAGATTATTGCTGCGTGGACACCTCAAGAAGTCGAGCCCGCGCTGCAGCGCCTGCAAGCGTTGCGGGAGGATGGCCTGTATCTCGCCGGACATTTTTCTTATGAACTGGGCTATTTGCTGGAAGATGCACTTACGCCACTCTTGCCAGAAAACCGCGATACGCCCTTGTTGCAGTTTGGTGCCTTCCGGTCTTTTGAGCGCTCCGAATTACAAAGTCATGGAACGGCTTCAATAGGCTGGATGACTCCGGACTGGACAAAGAGTGAGTACAAAAAGAAGTTCGAGCAAGTCGCCGCCTATATCCAGGCCGGGGATGTGTATCAGATTAATTTGACCTTTCCCTTGCGCGGGCGGGCCGAAGGGTCTGCAGCCGCGCTTTACGGGTTTTTAAAGAAGCGCCAACCGGTTCAATATGGTGGTGTCATCCAACTCTCTGACACGCCAATCATCACCCTGTCACCGGAACTGTTTTATGAGCAGGACGGGCAACATATCAAAATGCGGCCGATGAAAGGGACGATTAAACGCGGCGCAACCGAATCCGAAGATGTGGCCCTGGCAAATGAGCTGCAACATGACATCAAAAACCGGGCGGAAAACCTGATGATTGTCGACTTATTGCGCAATGATTTGTCGCGGATATCAGAACCGGGATCGGTCAAGGTCGATGATCTTTTTTCCATTGAGACCTATCCGAGCCTGCACACCATGACATCGGGAATTGAAGCCAAATTAAAGCCGGACACGGAGCTGAAACAACTCCTGCACGCCCTGTTCCCGTGCGGGTCGGTGACCGGTGCGCCCAAGATCAGGGCCATGGAAATTATCCGTGAGCTTGAGACCGTGCCGCGCGGTGCCTATTGCGGCGCCATCGGCATGATCGATCCGGACGGAAAATCGCGGTTTAATGTCGGCATCCGCACCTTGTCCCTTAGCGCCGACGGGAGCCTGTCCTACCCGGTCGGCAGCGGCGTTGTTGCGGACTCAACCGGCGCGGCGGAATATGAAGAATGCTTGCTGAAAGCCGCCTTCCTGACCGGCGGATCGTTTGAACTGATCGAGACCATTGGTTGGGATCCAAAGATCGGATTCATGCACCTGGATCTACATCTGGAACGGTTGGCCGCCTCGGCATTTGTGTTTGGCTATGCGTTTCGTAAATCCCGGGTTCGGCAAGAGTTGGACAAGGCGGTCAGCCTTTTGAACGGCCCGCATAAAATCCGCATGACATTGGCTCATAATGGCGAGGTCAATACCAGCGCGACGCCGCTTAAATTGTCCGGCATGGACACACCTTGGCCGGTGTCACTGTCGAAAAACCGCCTCAACTCCCGCGACCGCATGCTGCGCCACAAAACCACCCAGCGCCAGTTTTATGACGGAGAACGGGAACGTGTATCAAAACTGACCGGCTGTCAGGAAGTGCTGTTTTTTAACCAACGCGATGAGTTGTGCGAAGGCAGTTTCACCAATGTCTTCATTAAGAAAGACGGCAAAATGCTAACGCCGGCCTTACGTTCCGGCCTGTTACCCGGCGTGTTGCGCAAGACCTTGTTGGCCAATAACGACGTCAAAGCCAAGACCCTGACCCGCGACGATCTGTTAAGTGCGGACGCGATTTATGTGGGCAATTCAGTGCGCGGTCTGGTGCCGGCCCAGCTCATCGACTCAGAAGAGCATTAACCGCAATCGCCCTCAAGACCAGTGACCCATTCCCGGATCAATTCAACCCCTTCAGCGTGGGCGAGGGAGCGGCCGAGCTCCGGCATCATTTCTGACGGATCAGTGGCCTGCATGCGGTAAACGGTAATGGAGCTTTCGGGGTCCCCCGGCACGATATCAAAGGGGCGGCCACCGGTACCACTGCCGGCTGCGATCGGGGATTTACACAGGCCGAGATGCACACCGGTTTCGGTTTCCGGTTCAAAATGCAGGCCCGATGTATCGGCCGGCCCGACCTTATTATGACAATGGGCACAATTGATATCGAGATAGCTGCGCGCCCGCGCGTCCAAGGAATAATCCGGATCATTCCAGACCGCCGCCTTTTGTATTTCAGCTTCGTTTTTTAAAGATTCATTTAAGTATCCAGCGGCTTGCCAAGCCTCTAACTGACCCACTTCATTCGCGCCGTAATTTTTGTTGAGATGACGGGCTTTCGGGCCGATCGGCAATAGCTGTTTCGTCGTGGCATTGGTGGCATGACAACCGGCGCATTGATTGGCGTTGGGCACCACATAGGGGAAGTTCTCGGCCCCCGCGTCCGACACCAGGGTCAGGTGTTTAATGTCGCCAATGCGTTTTAAGTGAGCTTCACTTTGATCCGCGTCCCAGACATAGGGTAGCGCCACCCAGCCCTCGGCCCGGTTCGCCAGTATCCGGGTTTCGATCAGCCGGTATTTGGAGAGGTCCAGCGGCGCCGGTTCGACAATTTCGGATTTCAAAACCTCGCCCGCCGTCTCGCCTTTGGGATAATAAAAGGTTTTGGATATGATGGTGCCGACCGGGAACTCAAAACTGTCGGTCGGGTGATATGTTGCTGAGGTGCCGGCGGGCATCCAGACGGTGCGCAGCTTATGGGCATAGTCGGTAAACAGGGGCGTGTTGAGATCATAGGCGAGCACATCCGAGCCTAACGCCAATTCGCCGCCCGTAATGCCCACAACCCCCCAATCGGACAGCAAAGGTGGATTGCCTTCAGCGTGGAATGTCGGCGTCAGGGTTTTGTCAGCCGCCCCGCAGGCGCTCAGCCCCAAAGAACACATCAGCGCCCAAAACACACACAGCCATTTAACCGGCGGAGGCAAGCGCGACCGCCGGAAGTTTTTCATGATCGCAGGCATAATCAGCGGCCGGCTGCACGCTTGGGTCTTTATACTTATTGGGCCCGTCAGCGTTCAAAATCTCCAGATCGCCATTATTGATACAGATGCGCAAATCGTCCGGCATTTTGCCGTCGATCCATTTTCCCGTATCTTCAAACCCGTCCCACAAAATGTGCGGCAGGCTGCCGCCAATGCCGAATTTCAACAGCTTCAAGGCTTTGAGGTCGGCACCGTCCGGTTTGTCACCACCGCCGGACAGCTCATTGTCATAAATATAAATGGCTTCCGGATACGGGTCATAGCCTTCGACGGCTTCCTGATCCGCGTAATTGGCGGAATAGACGCTTGAGAGGATGATATTGGCGGTGCGGTTATCACGGATTTCATTGCCGAAAATCTCGACCTGATCATTGGAATTGACCATGATGCCCGAGCCGGCCGGTACGCTCGCCACCGGCGTGCCCTTATGGCCGAAATTCTTGTGATTATTCTCATAAACTTTGTTGTTAAACACGCGGGTGCGCCGCCCGTCCTGGGGCAGGTTCGGCATGTTGAACACCAAAATGCCGCCGGTATTGCCGGTGGCGATATTGTCATACACATCCGCATCAACCGTGTTTTCAATCTCGATGCCGGCGACATTGCGCTCGACCCGGTTGCGCCGCACCACAACGTTTTTCGACTGACCGATATACAGCCCGGCGTCCGACGCGGCGATGGCGACATTGTCCTCCATCAATACATTGGTGGTTTGCACCGGATAAATGCCGTAGGCCCCGTTCGAGGTCTTGGGCCCGCCGGTCCACTCGGTGCGCACACCGCGGATGATGATATTTTCGCCCTCATTTATTTTGAGCGCGTCGCCCCTGGTGTCTTCAATGGCCAGGTTTTCAATGGTGAAATCACTGGCCGTGACGAGCAGGCCCTCGGCCCCGGTGATCTGACCCTTGAACGACAGGATGGATTTGTCCATGCCGGCACCGCGAATGGTCACCCCGTCCACGGTGAGGGATAATGAGCGGTCAAACGAGAACACACCTTCCGGGATAGTGATGACATCACCGGGCTTGGCGTCGAGCAATTGCGTTTGCAGGGTTTCCTGATAGCTCAGATCCGCGTCGGCGCTCGTGCCCGTCTCACTCGGCGCGCAGGCAGTTAAAGTTAAACCGATCACACTCGCGGCCAGCAAGCCCCGTTTTGCAAATTGATACGCGCCCATAATGCCCTCTTTATTTTCCGTCGATTTCGATCCCGCTTTCATCGACTTTAATTGACAAATCCGGTTCATTACTTTTCTGGCTCATCATAAAGCCAACGCCGACCGCAATCACCAAAAGGCCGATAATCAATAGTGTCTTATTGTTCTTGTTCATTGCGCTCTCCTATTTAACGTAGCCCAGCGTATCGGACTAAAGGATTGAGCGCAAAGGAATATCTTCCCCTCGCGACCGAAAATCGGTAGCCTGCCGATCATGAGCCGACAAGACAGAAAAGCCCTAAAGGCCGAACAGAAGGCCGCAAAATTAGCCAAAAAGCAGGCAGCGAAAGAGCGGGCCGCCAACTCGCCCACACGGCGGCTGATCAAGCAGCATGCGCCAACCATTTTCGGCATTCGTATTCCCGGATTTTTCAAAATCCATATGCGCTATGCCAAGCGCAGCTTCACCACATGGTTTGTCTTATTCATTGCGCCGTTTGTGATTAGCGTCATCTTGATGGGCCAGATCGCGCGCACCTTCTTTGATCTCAACCCCAGCGATATTCAGCTGTTCATCATCGCGTTTTTCCTGATTGCCGTCGCCTTCTTTTGTGCTGAACGCAACCGCGATTTCCGCAAAGCCTATGTGCTGGCCATCCCCGCGCTCGTTCTTGTTTACGGGGTGATCGGGCTGTTCACGGACACCGATCCGTTTCCTGGCAATCTGTTCAAATTTGCGGTTTTGAGCGCCCTGCCCGCCTTATGGCTGTGGCAACGGGCGCGCGATAAGGGGTATAAAATGCTCTCGGACGGGGCGGACAAGGATTACCGCCCGGGGCGCGATTTGTATATGGACGGGCAGTACGCGCAGGCCTTCACCCATCTCGAGCCCGCCGCCAAACGCGGCCATATGAAAAGTCTGTATCTGTTGGGCCACGCCCATGAACACGGCCAAGGCCGCGACCAAGACCGGGTGCGCGCCGCCCGGTTTTACGACAAAGCCTCGCGCAAAGGCTATGCCAAAGCCCGCCGCGCTTTTGATGATCTGTTTGAGAGTTTCGATGCGACGGAGATCAAAGCGTTTGAGACGGAGTTAGGCGTGATCGGGTCGGAGGAATTGTTTTAGGGGGGGTCTGCTTTGGGGGCATTGCGGACATTCCGAAATCACTTCAAAATTGATGGCGGGATTGTATCGTTTAAACGCACTTACATAAATTGTGACTTTTTTATCACAGTGTCATACTAATTGATCCGGAAATACAATCGTTTGTATTTTTTTATTGCAATCGTTTGTAAATGCGGTATGTCAGGGTCGCACTTGTGTTTAGGTGACTTGAGAAACGTCGCCTGCAATAAAAAATGAAACCGGCCAAAGGGGAGATCTAGATGTTCATTCGTTCCAGCCACAAATTATTAGCTACAGCAGCAATCGCGGCTTTAGTAACCGCACCCGCATTTGCGCAAGACGCAGATATGGATGAAATCATCACAACAGGTGTGGTCAGTTCAAAAGGTAAGAATAGAATCGACACCTCGATTTCTGTCTCGGCGATCAATTACGACAAGATACAAGATACGGCACCAACTAATCTCGCGGAAGTATACCGTAACCTCCCGGGCATTCGGTCTGAGAGTTCATCAGGCGGCGGTAACTCCAATGTCGCAGTCCGGGGTCTTCCCATTTCAACTGGCGGTGCGAAATATCTTTCTACGCAAGAAGACGGTTTGCCTACTCTTTTATTCGGTGATCACTTGTTCGCGCCGGCTGACGGTTTCGTAAAAGCTGATTCCACGATTGCACGGATCGAATCCGTACGCGGTGGTACTGCTTCAACTCTGACAACCAATGGCGTAGGTGGCATCATCAACATCATCGGGAAAACCGGTCAACAAGAAGGCGGCAGTGCCTCGATCTCATACGGTCTCGATCATGACGATCTCCGTTTTGATGCAGAATATGGCGGCGCGCTTGCCGACGATATGTATTTTCATCTTGGCGGACATTTCCAGCAAGGCGGCGACTTCCGCGATTCTGGCTATGATCCGATCTCGGGCGGCCAAGTGCGCGGCTCGCTGACCAAAGAGTTCGAAAACGGTTTTATCCGTGTTACAGGTAAGTGGCTCGACAAAAAAGATGCAGCCTATTTCCCGCAGCTGGTTTCGAGAACGGATGATGGGAACGGTAACGGCGTTGTCCTTGACTCGATTGGTAGTTTCGAATCACAAAGCCACAGCGTTTACAGTAACTTTACGCGCAACGGCCTGGCCGTAGACGGATCTGGCAACATTCTGCCATATGACCTGGCGGATGGATTGGACCATAAAGTCAAAGCCATCGGCGCCGAAGTTGATTTTGATCTTGGCAGTGGCATTAACCTGAACAACAAAGTTCGTTATCAGGATATAAAAGGACGATTCTTGGGTGGGTTCACAAACGGCCTGTCAACAGCTGCCGATCTGGGTGCCGGATCAACCTATTTTAATGGTCCCAATGCGGGAACAGCTGTTACGCAGGCAAATCTTCCAAACGGTGTCGCGTCCAATGTCGCAATATTTGATGTTGAAATCGACGATATGAGCAATTTTGCCAATGAGTTGAAATTATCAAAAAGCTTTGATTTGGATGGAGGATCTACTGTTGATGTGACATTGGGTCATTTCTTTATGAACCAAAACTTTAATCAGGACTGGCATTGGTCTGAAATTCGGACAACAACCGAGAATGACGCTGTCTTGATCGCCACACCACAATCAATAAATGGATTACACGGTGTTAATCAGGCATTCGGTTGGGACGGATCAAACCGGAATTATGATCTGGAAGCAGAGGTGAGTGCGCCATTCGCAGCAGCGTCCTGGACAAATGACAGGATTACTCTTGATGCAAGTGTGCGCTTTGACAGCATGACGCAAACCGGTGTTCGTCTCGAAGCGAACGGCGGTGCGGTCGACCTTAACAATGACGGCGCAATCACGGGGTCTGAAGCCAGTGTTTCGCTTAATAACGGCACGGTTGGTGCACGCGCGAATTTGGAAGTCGACAACACCGCATGGTCGGTTGGCGGTAACTTCCTCGTCAATGACGGCATGTCGGTCTTTGCCCGCGCTTCAAGCGGCGCAAGCTTCAATTTCGACCGTGCCTTGGACTTTGGCGTTCGAAATGCAGACGGGACATTGCGGCCCGGTGGCGAGGACGCTTATGTTGATCAGGCTGACCAGTATGAGTTTGGTTTAAAACTACAGAACCGCGAGATTGCCGGTGGTGATCTCGACTTTTATGTAACCGGTTTCCTTACGGATACTGAAGAATCAAACGTCGAAATTGTTGGTGGCGCGCCAAACGGTCGTGTACGCGAATATGACTCTAAAGGTGTCGAACTTGAAGCCAACTATGACAATGGCGGGTTTAACCTGTTCGCGACAGCCACATTTACCGATGCGGAAATTACCCGCGCCGAGGACAACGGGGTGGCAAATACCGCTCTTGAAGGTAACACGCCGCAGCGCCAGGCCGATTTGATCTGGACCGTGTCACCAAGCTATACATATGATCGGTTCCGGGTTGGTGGTAGCTGGGTCGGAACATCCGACAGCTTCTCGCTGGACGATAATCTTTTGGTACAGGAAGGGTATTCCGTTGTTCACCTATATGGTGCCGTCAATGTGACAGATGCATTGGAAATTTCAATCAATGTCAATAATGCATTCGATAAGTCCGGCATCACGGAATCAGCAAATGATGGCCGTAACGGTTGGGACACGAATGGAGATGGAATGCTCGACCAAACAATCGGTCGTTCAATCACGGGCCGCACAGCGTCCGCGAGATTGCGATATAAATTCTAAAATCGCCGCGCCCCGCGATTTTGAAAAGGAAAAGCCCGCTATTTTGGCGGGCTTTTTCTCTGCCTTATTGCTGATCTGAAATCGGTTTGAAAAATTCGCCGTTCGGTAAAGTGTCGCGCAAGACGAAGTCCTTCAAACGACTGCGCCGAATTGACAATTCCTGCATCAGCGTTTCTGATTGCGGCGAGAGCGGTGTCGGCTCGTCATGGCCTTTCCATCCCATCCCATACAAAACAAATTGATAATTGTTTGCGGAAAAACACTGGATGGATCGTCCAAAGTCATAGACCGATGGAGCATCATTGCGCCAGGCATCCAAGTGGGCCGCAAGGCTATTCGGCCAGGTATCCGGATTGGCGTTATCGCGCCAGAAATCTGAATCCAGCCTTCCACTGATGGCGTAATGCAGTTTAAGAAAATCAACTATATTCTCATAGTGATGGGACATGGCGTCGGTAAATTGCGCTTGCGGACCATTTTGTGAATTCGGGTCCGCCATAAAACGCGGCAGTAAATCAATGAGAGCCCAATTGGCCATTTCCGTCAGATATATGCCCGTCGACTCCAAAGGCTCCAAAAACCCGCTGGCCAATCCAATGGCGACGCAGTTTCCGCGCCACTGTTCCTTGTGATAGCCAATGCGCATAGAGAGTTGCCGTGTTTCAATTTCGTCATGTGCGACGTTAAGGTAATCCGCCAGCTGATTTTTGGCCGTGTCGTCGTCGATGTATTTTGAACTATAGACGTGACCAACGCCGCGACGGTTTTGCAGGACGATATCCCAAATCCAACCGGCGGTTTGCGCCGTGCACGTCGTATAGCCATTGATGTTGCGAATGCCGTCATGCTCAATCCGTGTCGTCACGGCTCGGTCCACGAACAAGACGCCGTTTTTATCCTCAAATGGATTTTGCTTGTCGGCATTGATCAGGCGCGCTGCGAAACCGGTACAATCAATATACAAATCAGCTGAATGTTCGCTCCCGTCTTCCAATACAAGCCCGTTTATATTTTGTGTTCTCTGGTCGAAATTTACTGACGTGACCTTGCCGATGATTTGACTTACCCCTTCGGTGCGAAAACGTTGTTTTAGATAATCAGCAAATGCACCCGCATCGAGATGGTAGGCATATGACAAGGCCCCGTCATAAGGCCGGTCTTTAAGATGCTTAGGTGCGCGCCCCGCTTCGGCCATTTCCGATTGGACAGAAAATACGTCCGCGATATTTCCGCGGGTTTCAGGTGCAAGTTTCGACCATGCTCGGATCGGGTCAATCGTGCCGACTTTCAAGGGTTCGCCAAAGGGATGAAAATAAGACTCACCTGGATCCTCATCAGGTGCCCGTTTCCAGTTCACGAACTTGATGCCGTGTTTGAATGTCGCGCCGCATGAGCTCAGGAAATCGACTTCTGAGATTCCGCACGCAGCCAAGGTTTGGCGCAAGGACGGCACCGTAGCTTCTCCGACGCCGATGGTTGGGATGTCAGAGGCTTCGATCAACGTAATTTGGATTTTCCGGCCCGATGTAATGGGGAGTTGCTGACTGAGAAAAGCGGCCGAAAGCCATCCGGCCGTGCCGCCGCCGACGATTATGATCTTAAAATGTTCGTCGTGCATAGCATCCTCTGAAATCGATTGTATTTTTACACAGATTATTGCTATTCTCAATGCATAACGAGCCGGGGAAATATGGACAAAAATCAAGATCAATCGAGTTCCCGACAGGTAAAAAAAATCGTGATTGTCGGCGGCGGCAGTTCAGGCTGGATGACCGCCTGCCTGTTGAATGCCCGGCTAAATAGCGACGCAAAAAACCCAATCAAGATTTCCCTTATCGAAGCACCTGACATTCCGGTCATTGGTGTTGGTGAGGCGACGGTTCCGAGCATCCGGCGGACACTGCAGGCAATAGGAATTAGCGAACAGGATTTTATGCGCGGTGCCGACGCGACGTTCAAGTCCTTGATCCGTTTTGAAAACTGGAACGCGGGCGAGCATTTTGATCATCCGTTCGATCGGCGCGAACGCCCTCAGACCGACGCGGCTGCACTCTCCTGGCTGGCCGGCAGTAAAGGTGGCGGGAACAGCTTTTCTACAAAGTTTTCGGTTCTATCCAATACGAGTTCCCGCATGTTGGCCCCGAAGGCTATCGGGTGGCCGGAATACCAGTCTACATTTCCCTATGCCTATCATCTGGACGCGGTCAAACTGGGACAATTGCTCACGCGGTTTGGCACTGAGCGGGGCATCGAACATATATTGGCCAGAATCGAAAAAGTCGAAATGACCGAAGCGGGTGACATCGCTGCGCTAATAAGTGAAAGCGGTGAACAATTTACGGCTGATCTTTTCATTGACTGCACCGGATTTTCCGCACACCTGGCAGGTCAAACCATGGCGGAAACGCGAGATTACTCCAAGCACCTATTATGTGACCGCGCCGTAACACTTTCGATTCCCTATGATGTTTATCGCCCCGATCACATATTGCCTTATACTTCTGCAAATGCGCGCAGTGCCGGATGGCTATGGGACATCAATCTGCAATCACGGCGAAGCCTGGGCTATGTCCATTCCAGCTCCCATATTTCCGCTGAAGCAGCGGAGACTGAAATGCGGCGACACGAAGGTCCGCACACAGAAGGGCTTGAGGCCAAACATATCCGGTTTAAGACCTATAAACGTATCAAATCCTGGCATCGCAATTGTATCGCCATTGGATTGTCCGACGGGTTTGTAGAACCCCTGGAATCAACCGGGCTTTATATGATGCAGTTCGCGGCGCAAAGCGTGGCCGATATTTTGCGGTTAAATCCGGTTTTTACACCTGCGACCACGTCGCAATTCAACAGGCTAATGCAATCCTTGTTCGACGAAATATTTGGATATGTCGCACTTCACTATTTGACGTCTAATCGCCGCGACTCCATTTTTTGGCGCGATGCGACAGATCCAAGCCGTGTGCCGGATGGTCTGAAATTTCTGATGGGCGAATGGAAAGGGCGGCCGCCGCATGACATGGATTTGCTTAGCACCCACAGGCTATTTTCGCTTGAAAGCTATGAGTATTTGTTGTTCGGAATGGGCTATGTATCTGACTGCGCTGCCCAATCGCAGTCGGCGCATTTTAGTCTGCAAGAAACGCTGGATAAATGTTATGCCAAGTTGCCGTTACACGAAAACTGGCTCGCAAAAACACTTGCACAGTGAACAAAGTATGGTGGGATTTGAATTGAAATGACAAAGAAAATTACAATGGCGGAATTGGCGCGACTCGCAGATGTAGATGTCTCTACTGTGTCGCGCGCACTCAATGACAGTCCGTTGGTCAAGGCGGATACCAAAGCGCATGTGCTTAAAATTGCGGCTGAAACAGGGTATGTGGTCAATGCGTCTGCCCGGAATTTGCGCCGCCAATCGGCACAGGCTATCGGCATTGTCATCCCGATGGCACCGGGCTCAGGACAAACAATTTCCGATCCGTTTTTTCTGGAAATGGTTGGCGCGGTTTCGCACGCAGCCTCGCAAAAAGGCTATGATTTGATTGTCTCTGTCCCGCAAAGCGAGACGGAAATTGCAGAGCGCCGTCTGTTGCTGACTGGCCGGGCTGATGGTCTGATCGTCATTGGTCAGGCTGGACGTTCAGAACGCTTAAACAAGCTCAACACATTAAAAAGTAACATCGTCGTCTGGGGTGGCCGTGAAGGCAATCCGAATTATACACTGGTCGGGAGTGATAATAAGCGGGGCGGGCGTCTGGCGAGCGAACATTTATTGTCTCTGGGACGCAAAAGAATTTTGTTCCTGGGCGATATTGACCTGCCCGAAGTCGCGCTTCGCTATGAAGGTTACAAACTGGCACATGAAGAAGCCGAGGTGGCATTTGATGACAGTCTAATCCTGCGACAGAATTTCGGCGGCGAGACGGCGTTTCACGCCTTGAAAGACTTTTTGGCGGCGGGTCATGAATTTGATGCCATCTTCGCAGCCTCGGACGTTCTGGCAATGGCAGCGATCCAAGCCGTGCAATCGGCTAGTAAGCGTGTACCAGAAGATATTGCCGTTGTCGGATATGATAATGTCGGACAGGCCTCTATGTCGACCCCGTCCCTGACCACGATTGATCAGCACATCACGCAGGGCGGTCAGATGCTCGTTAATCTCTTGCTCGATAAAATTGATGGGAAGCCAGTTAAATCAGCCTTCACAAAAACAGAGCTGGTCGTCAGACGTTCAAGCGGCGCATGAAGCCTTAAATGTGTAGCGTGATGATGTCCGCGAACGTCAGTTGAACATCCTTTGCCGCCATTTCGGTCACTGGCGCGACAAGCACAAGTTTTCCGGCATCAAAATCGGCTTCGATTATGCTACATCCAAACAGATTATCCAAACCTTCAAGTTTTGAAGTCTCCTGACCGAAGGCCTGCCACGGACCTCTTATTGTCGGAGCTTTGTAAAGCCGCGTGACTTTCGTCACTTGGCTATCAGGCTGCCCTTCATAAAGCCGGTCACAAGCGGCAAGCAGGCAGTAATATTCATCTGTAGCGGGACTATTATAAATTTTCGGGACTTCTGCCTGCGTAAATTTTTCACTGTCCGGGAAACGGATAGGCGGGTGTAATTTTTCAATGACAAAGCCGTTGTCTCTTTCCGAGAGTGTTGCATGTGCCATAGCCCCTTCTTTCGGGGATACTTTCGCAGACCAGAAGGCATGTATACGCCCATCACCATCTTGATAGAGATAGGGATCACGCCAGGCCAAAATAGGACCGCCTTCTTCGCCGTCTTCGTGGCCAAGGCTTTCTTTTGGCCCCAGATAATATCCCAACGACGTGATCTGCTCATAATCTCTGACAGGGCACGACAAGGGCCTATCCTGCACATGGTCCACGGATTTATCATCTCCCGACACAGCAAGACCGATTGATTGCACGAAGGGATGCTCGGCATCTTTACTGCGGATCGCTGTGAACCCAGTGAGATAGCGGTTGTCATTCACCTTCAGGATTGAACCGCTCCAGATATTGCGGTCAAAATAGCCATCGGAGGTAATTTCGGGTTTGAAGTAAACCCCCTTATCCAACCAGCTCCTCCCGCCATCCTGACTGATAAAATGGCGTATATGGAACTGATGCAGATTGCGATCCTGAGGGGGGATAAGCTGCCCATCTTTGTCGGTTCGCGATAGCGCCAAACAATATAAGTGACAGGTTGTGTCTTCCACCAAAAACCAGCTATCCCATAGCCATAGCTCGGGATGCGCGATACCATTGCGAAATGGCTGCGGGTAAGACTCGGGTATAGGCACGCCTGACGGCGCCGCGGCATCGAGCAAAGGTTTTATTTTTGTTTGAGGCATCACGCGAACCATAGTGAAAATTCTAATTCCAAGTTTAAACTGATTGAGCTTCGGACCGGCGCTGCAGCATAGCCTGCTCCATTTCTTTCACCGTTGCCCCGTTGAGCTTGTATAAAGTCATCAACAAACCGGCTGCGAAGAAGAAAATGGCAGGTACGAAGTTAAACATTATTCGGATGCCCTTTATGGACTCCGGTGTCTGCACTTCATTCGCGACAAAACCGAAGCCGGCCAGAATAAACGCCGGAACAGCACTACCGAAGGCAGACCCAAATTTGAGGGAGAACATGGAGGCGGACACAGTAAGGCCGGCGCTGTTCACTCCCGATTTCCATTCACCATATTCAGCGCAATCCGTATACATAGCGAAGAGTAGCGTAATCATGACGCCGAAAGTGAATATACTGGCGACGTGAAAAGTGGTGACTGTCCAATACCAGCTAGGGGGAACAAAGTAACACCCGACCAGCAGTGACGCATTCAATATTGCCATGAAGATCATCAATTGACGCTTGTCGAAAACCTTTAAGAATGTCGGAGTCAACATGGCCCCGAACAGCTGACCTACGAATCCGAGCGTGATGAGCAGGGATGTGCGGTCCATCCACCACAGACCACTCTGTTCGCCTGATGGCACATAATATTTAAGATAAAAGGTCGCCGATGAAATGCGCGCGATCAGGCCTACGACAATCAAGATGCCCGATATGGCCAACACGATCCAGGATACGTTTTGAAACAAGACACTAAAGTCGCGTCCAATAGATCCCCCTTCACGTTTGGGCGCAACACGTTCTCGTGTTAAGAAAAACACTGACCAAAATAATGCGACTGACAAGACCGCGAATAAGATGATGGTCAGGCGGTATCCCAGCAATTCATTGCCGCCGCCAAATGTATCGACCAAAGGTTTCGCCGTTGCGCCAACAACTATCGTTCCCAACGATGCAAATATGAAGCGCCATTGCGTCGCTTTTTCACGCTCGGCGGACTTCGGATGGATAACAGCCAATAGCGCGGAGTAAGGCACATTGATCGCGGTATAGGCCAGCATGACGAGTGAGTAGGAGACATAGGCAAAAACCAGCTTTCCTGTCTCTCCGAAGTCCGGACCGAGAAACAGAAGATATCCTAACAGTGCATAAGGGATCGCCATCCAGAGCAAGTAGGGCCGGTATTTACCCCACTTGGTTGACGTGCGGTCCGCGATGAGGCCCATTGCCGGATCTGTCACCGCATCGACAACCTTGGTCACAAGAAACATAGTACCGGCAGCCGCGGGTGAAATACCGTAGACATCTGTGTAGTAAATCAGCAGGAAAATACCGAAGAACCCCATATAGAAATTCGACGCCATATCGCCAAGGCCATAACCGATCTTTTCGGTAAGCGAGAGCGGAGCTGTATCCGGCTTCTTTGTGCTCATTGTCAAATCCCCCTGCCTGCATTTGCGTACACGACGAGTTGGTCATGCGACGTAAATTGGCCTCTGTTTTGGTTTTCAACCCTCTCTTACACTAAAAATACAATCGATTGCAATTTGTTTTATGTTGTTTCATAAACTAAGCCTGAATATAGCCTCGAACCGACCATTTGACCGCATCTTTAAGGAGTGGGCGATGACAGAAAACCAACAAGCGACACAATCAAGCCCTTTGGTCGGCGCAATCGACGCTGGCGGCACAACGTTTAAGTGCGCTGTGCTGACGCCTGACCGCGGAATCGTCGCTTCCCGGCGTATTCCTACGACGTCTCCGGAGCAGACATTTGATCAGTGCAGGGCGTTTTTCAACGAAAACACAACCAATGGAATTGAAATAAAATCGCTCGGGATCGCTTGTTTCGGACCGCTCACCCTTGACCGGTCCTCGCCCGATTACGGGATGATTCACAATACGCCAAAGCCGGGCTGGAGTGGGGCAAATGCCAAACACTATTTTGAGCGGGCCCTGGCCATTCCGGTTCATATAGAAACGGACGTTAATGCGGCGCTGCTTGCGGAAAGACAATGGGGCGCGGCACAAAATTCGGAAACCTCGGTATATATTACCGTCGGCACAGGTATCGGAGCCGGAATTTATGCGAACGGGGGCCTTTTGGGCGGCAAACATCACCCGGAATTTGGACACATCGCTGTAGAACGGCACCCGATGGATAAAGACTTTAATGGCCGGTGCAGCTTTCACGGCAGCTGTTTGGAAGGTCTGGCCTCGGCACCGGCACTTACAGACAGGTTCGGTAATCCTGAAAAGCTGGGGCCGGATCACGCGGGATGGGCGATTACCGCAGATTATTTGGCCCAAGCCTGTCTTTCACTAATCTATACATTGCGGCCTGAGAGAATACTGCTTGGCGGCGGGCTTATGCAGGCACCTCATATTATCCCGCAAATCCGAAACCGGATTATTGACCGGCTTAACAATTATGCCGGTATTTCGAGTATAGAAATTGAGAAAATGATTACACCGCCGGCGCTTGGCGAGAATGCGGGCTTAATGGGCGGAGGTATTCTCGCCTTGCGATCCGACTAAATGGGAAAGCTGTTAAGTCCGCTAAGGGGATATAACCCCACCCCAATCACACCTCCCCGCATTGCGCCTCCTCCACCGCTCCCCTATATAAAGACTGACCTTAATCGCCAGGAGAGCCGCTATGATGCGCATTGGATTATTACTTGCGACCAATTTTGCCGTTTTGATGGTGGCCGGCGTGATTATGAGCCTGTTGGGCCTGGATCAAGGCAGCACCATGGGCATGTTGTTCTTTTGCGCCGTGTTCGGGTTTGGCGGGTCATTTGTGTCCCTGTTGATGTCCAAGTCCATGGCCAAGCGCGGCAGTGGTACCCAGATCATCGAGACACCCGCCAACGAGACCGAGCAATGGCTGCATGACCGCATTGCGGCGCACGCCAAGGCTTCTAACATTGGCATGCCGGAGGTGGGCATATTTGCCTCGCCCCAGCCCAACGCCTTTGCCACCGGGTGGAACAAGAACAAATCCCTGGTGGCGGTCAGTGCGGGCTTGCTCAATAATTTCCCGCGCGAAGAAGTCGACGCGGTACTGGCACATGAAATCGGCCATGTGGCCAATGGCGATATGATCACCCTGACCCTGATCCAGGGCATCACCAATACTTTCGTTCTGTTCTTTGCGCGTATGGCGGCGATGGTGATTGCCGGGGCGGCGCGCAACCGGGCCATGGGCACAATCGGCTATCATCTCACGACCTGGGTGTTTCAGGCGATCTTTGGTATTTTAGCCTCGATGATTGTGATGTGGTTTTCCCGCCGCCGCGAGTTTCGCGCCGATGAGGCGGGGGCGCGCCTGACCTCCCCGCATGCGATGGCGAGTGCACTGGAGCGTTTAAAGCACCCGGTGAGCCCGCATCCGGCGCTGCCGGAACGGATGGCGGCGTTCGGGATTTCGTCGAATTTCAAATCAAAGCTCGGCGGATTGCTCGCAACCCATCCCTCACTCGATGACCGGATCGCGGCTTTGCGGGCGCGCCAGTAATCTAAACTCAGCTTTTACTCTGCGGCCGCGGCCACCGGAGACTGTGACCCATATTTCTTCTCGAGCCGGGCCCGGTGTTTCGGGTCGACATTGACTTTTGAGAGATCGCCACCGGCCCAGTCCATGACCCGATGGTCCATCATTTTATACCAGAAATACGGCACGGCGGCGACAGCAAAGCAGCCGCCATAGCCCGTGGGCAGGGCCGGCACATCGGGGAAATCGCGCAGGACCTGATAGGGGCGCTGCGGGTGGGCATGATGATCGGAATGGCGCTGCAGATGGAACAGCATCATGTTTGAAAATGTGTGGTTGGTGTTCCAGCTATGCTTGGGCTGACAGCGCTCATATTTGCCGTTTGCGAGCTTTTGCCGCAGCAGGCCGTAATGCTCGACATAATTGGCCTGGGTCAGCGCATACCAGCCAAAGGCATGGTGCGGGATCAGGAACAATAGAATCCACGGGCCGAACAGCACGCTGGCCACGACAAAGGTGATCAGGGCGGCGGCATAGACTTGCAATACATCATTGTGGATTGACCAGAAGCCTCTGCCTTGGGCTGCGAGGCGTTTCTTTTCGTGCATCAGCCCGCGTTTGACCGTACCGGAAATCTCACGCACCGCGAACCGGTAAATGCTTTCGCCCATGCGGGCACTGGCCGGATCTTCGGGGGTTGAGACATGGGTGTGATGGCCGCGGTTATGTTCAATGTTAAAATGCCCATATCCGATAATCATATTGCCGATCTTGGCCGAAAGCCGGTCCCATTTGTTGGACTTGTGACCGAGCTCATGGGTCATGGTCATAATGCCACCGGACGCCGCGCCGACGCCAATGATCAGGGCGATGATCGACCACCAGGGCAGGTCTTGCGTGCCGACAAACCAGACATAGGTCAGGAACAGCGCAATCCCCACATAGACGCGGATATGCACATGAAAGCGGTAATAGCCGTCGGACGACATATCTTCGACCACTGCTTCAGGCGGGTTGTGAGTGTCTTCGCCCATGAAATAATCGATGAGCGGGTTAAGGCCATAGATATAAAGGGCAGGCACGAGAGTGAAAATCGGGTTGCCGCCGGACGCGAAATGGGCCCAGATCGATGCAAAGATCAGTGCCGGGCCAAAAAAGCCGAGCCACCAGAGATGGCGTTTTTTATCTGTGTAGAAAACTTTGCTGCCATCGTCGGCGGTTCCAGAGAAGGTTTTGAGGGGAATTGTGGTCATTTAAGCGGCTCCGGATTGGGGGAGGTCTGAAAACGGCTGGCACAGCTCAGCCATGGCGGCGATCGCGTCTAAGATGCTCTGGACCTTGGCGACGATATAAGGCCCGTCGAGATCATAAAGAACATGGCGGCCTTGTTTGGTCGAGGCGCAGATATGGGCGCGCTCGAGCGTGGCGAGATGGCGCGAGATCACCGAGCGGTCCTGGGACAGGCCCTGCGCGATAGTTGAAATATCGCAGGCGCCGACATTGATCAGTTTTTTCAAGATCTCGACCCGGGTCGGGTCAGACAAGGCTTTCAAGAATTTGGTATCAAGAACCGCGCTGGCCGCCTCGGCCATGTCGCGGTATTCTTGAGTTTGGCGGGTGTTATCATTTTGCATATCTGTATATGTGCACACATATGCACGTATTGTCAAGCATGATGTGGCGGCGGGTGAGATTGTGGCCGCGTTAAGCGTACTCACTTGATAAATCCAATCCCCTCACCCTCTCCCCACGCGTTTCTCTCGAAACGCTCGGGGAGAGGTCGAGCCGGGTGTTTCGAAAGAAACGCGCGGCGAGGGTGAGGGGGTAGAATGGTGACGGGTAAAGCGACTCTATTCATTGGGATTTCTCCGTGATAAGAAATTGGCGATTGAACCAAGGATTTTTATGTCACCGCAACCCACAGATGATCATTGGATATTGCTCAGCATTGGACTGATCGCCATGGTGTTCCGGCTTGGCTTTTCCTTTGCCTGCGCCGCCTTCATCGTGCTCGGCGCTGACGCCACATCGCAGGCCGAGACCATCTCCGGTGCCAATCAAATCGGGCCGGTGATTGCTATCTTCGTGCTGGCGTTTGTGCTCAATTTTATCCAGGTCTTCATTCATGAAATGGGCCATGCCCTGGCCGCGTGGAAAGTCGGCCGGCGAGTACATATGATTTGCGTCGGCATTCTCGGCTATGCGCCGGACCTCAAGCAAATTATGCGCATCAAAATCCCGGCTAACGCCGAATATGCGGGCTATGTGCAGGTCAGCCCGACATGGCCGGACCTCAGTCATGACAAATCAATCTGGGTGTCGCTCGGTGGACCTTTGGCAACCGGTCTTGTCGGCGTGTTGATCCTGGCCGCCGGCGCACTTCTTACCCCGGCCACCGATCCGTTGACCTCGAGCATCGACACGCCGTCCTATCCGATAACGGTGCTCTGGCTCGGCGGTTTTTTCATTCTTGACGCCGTGGCCAATCTGATCCCGTTGCGTTGGACATTGGGCGGCGGCAGTGACGGGCTGCATATCCTTGGATATCTGCGCAAAGACGGGTGGACCGCTGATCTGTGGGCGAAAGTCCGGCTGGAGACAGCAAACTTGTCAACGGAACTCGTGAGTGACGCGGAATGGGAACATCTTGAACCCATGGTCGGCGCGCCGTTTAACAGCAAAGTGTTTAATGAACTTTTGGACAAAGCCAGTGCACAACGCGGTGGGGCCTAAGCCATGTCCCTGACCCACCGTCTCGCCACCCTTGATGATATCCCGGCCATCAAGCAATTGATGCGCGCGTCCATGGAAGGCTTGCTGCCGGATGTGCTCACCCCGGTTCAGGTAAAGAACTCCTATGCAACGATGGGACTGGATACCGGCTTGATCAAGGACGGGACTTATTTCCTGGTGTTTTCAGACGGCGCGCTAGCCGGATGCGGCGGCTGGTCACGGCGGCGCACGCTCTACGGCGGTGATCATATGGTCGCGCGTGATGACAGCCTCGCCGATCCACACACCGAGCCAGCCAAGACACGCGCCATGTACACACATCCGGACTTTACCCGCCGCGGAATCGGCAGCTTGATCCTGTCATTGGGCGAAGACGCTGCGCGGGCGGAAGGGTTTAAAGCCATGGAACTCGGCGCCACCGCATCGGGCATACTGTTATATGAAAAACGCGGATATAAGCCGATGGAGGATATTCCTGAAGATGACGGGGTTTCCGTCCCCAATACCCGCATGCGTAAACTGCTTTAGGAGCGCCATTTTAAGACCCGGGCTTTCACGGGGTTTTTAAATGCGCGCTCGTCTTTGCGTGATGCGGCCCATTCTTTCTTGAGCGCATAATACCATTTCGCCTGCGTATCCGCGTCTTCGATCAGCATCAGTTTCGGATCATATTTCAGGCCCGATTGCTGCAGATCGACCATGTCGCCGTCCTGATGCAGGAAGGCTTCGACAAACCCGCCCATGACCGGGCTCAAAAACTTGATCAAGCCGTGATCAGTGAAGAATGCCTGGGTGATTTCGGTGCTGTTTTCATCCAGCGGCGTCACGGCGGTGAAAGAGAGCAGCGTGCGCTTGCCGACCTTGATCTCTTCGGTGCGTACGTTGGGCAGCTGGAACATGATCTCGGTGACCGGTTTGCCGCCGAGGATTTTGTAAGCCAGGGAATTTGACGACGGGCTGTGCGGTGCCATGGCAAAACCGCGCGAGCGCGGCTCAAAAGCTTTGGCTTTTTTATGTATGGATTTTTGCGAGCGCCACCACCATTGCTGATGCACGAACGGGCCGTGGGCCGGATCCATCAACCCGACGACCGCATGATCGACATGACAATTGAGCTTCAATTTGCGGATCAGGCGCGGCTTGAACCGGGCCGCCTCAAACTGCGGCGGGTCGATTTCGGGCGTGCCGGTAAATTTCTTGTCCGCCGCGATATAAACCCAGACCAGATTGCCCTGCTCTTGCACCGGATAGGTCCTGACTTTGATACCCGCGGACGGGTCTTTCTGGTCGGCGCACATGGACGGGATTTCGGTGCATTGACCGTCCTCCGTAGCAAACTTCCAGCCATGATAGGGGCATTGCACCTCGCCATCGATAATCTTGCCGGCTGAGAGCGGCGCGGCGCGGTGTGGACAGATATCGCGCAGGGCAAACAGGGAGCCATCGCGCCGACGCCCGAGATTGACCGGGTGTCCGGCAATGATCACGCGCTGCATCTTGCCCGGTTTAATTTCGGGCTTAAAGCCAGCGAAATACCAGATGTCCAGAACGAATGAAGATTGAGTGGCCATGGCGCGTTTTAGCGTAAGCCCTGTGCCATCGCCAGCACATTCTTGGGCGCCAGATGTTCGGCCCGCAAAGAGCGGATTGTCGAGGATCCATAGCGTTTAGAATATTTACGGCCTTCATCATCCAAGAGCAATTCATGATGATGATAATTAGGCACCGGCCAGCCCATCAGTTCTTGCAACAGCCGATGAATCAACGTGCTTTCAAACAAGTCCGTGCCGCGGACAATGTCGGTCACTCCCTGCAGGGCATCGTCATGGCAACAGGCAAGATGGTAACTCGTTCCCACATCTTTCCGGGCCAGGATCACATCCCCGAGCAGATCGGGAACGGCATGCACCAAACTGCCATTATTCATAAAGGTGAGCTGGTCATAGCGCGCGCCGAGCCTGCGCTTACACGCCTCCAGAGACAACCGCCAGGCAAAGGGTTGGTCGCCCGGGTCGTCATCCGGGTCGTCATCCGGGTCGCCGTCGGGACGAACATACACTTCACCGATACCGTGCGGGGCCCGGGAAATATCTTCCATAATCTCTTTGCGGGTTTTGGTGCAGCGATACACAACGCCCAGATCGCGCAAATGTTCAAGCGCGCGGGCATAGTCTGCGAAATGATCGCTCTGCCTGCGCACCGGGAGCGGCCAGTCAAATCCGAGCCAGTCGAGATCCTCATAGATGGCCCGCTCATATTCCGGCTTGCAGCGGGTGCGGTCAATATCTTCGATCCGCAGCAGGCAGGTGCCGCCCGTCTTTTCGGCAAAGCCAAATGCATGGATGGCAGCGGCCACCGTTCCCAGATGCAAATAGCCGGTCGGAGACGGGGCGAAACGGGTAATCACAGCAGACATGGACTAGCGTGCAGCGGCTTCCATGCGTTTGGCCAGGGTCACGTCTTTCTCGGTCACACCGCCGGCATCATGGGTGGTCAGGGTGACATCGACCCGGTTGTAGACATTAAACCATTCAGGATGATGGTTCATACCTTCGGCGACGACAGCGATCTCACTCATAAAGCCGAAAGCCCCGGCGAAATCATCAAATTTGAACACCTTGGTGATGAAATCATCGCCACCCGTCCATCCGGGCAAGTCTTCCACTGCCTCTTTGGGATTTAATACATTCATGTTTCGCTCACTTTTGATTTTGTATTTGCCTTGAACTTAAACATGCCACAATTAGACGTAAGTACAAACCGAATCCGGTTTATTCTAAAGGAAACCAGCTCAAATGCCCGCTGCAAAAACACCGTTTCTCGTGTATGTGCGTTACACACCCCGGGTCCGACTTGTATGTCAACTGATCGCTATTGTATTGGCGGCGATTATCGCACAGCAATCGTTGAGCGTCTCAAATGCGCAGCAAAGCATTCCTCATTTGGATAAAGTTGTGCACTTTATCGCATATGGCGCGCTGACCGTTTTCGCGCTCCCTGCCCTTCCCCGCATCTCACCGATCTGGGTTGTCGCCGGGCTCGGACTGTTTGGCGGCTTGATCGAAATCGGCCAAGGCATTACGGACAGGGGGCGAACAGCAGATGTGTTTGACGCCGCAACCAATATAGCCGGCGCGTTTACAGCCCTTCTGTTCTGGAAATTCGTCACCAAACTCCGACCATAAAAAAGCCCCCTTGCGGGGGCTTTGTATTCAATCTGTCGGCCTTAAATTATGCATCGACGTCATGCAGACCCTTGGCATGGGCACTGTCATCATGTGGCTGGATTTTGCGGTGATATTCGCCGCCGCGGGTCATGGAAGCCACGACACCCGACAACAGAAGCACCGCCACCAGATTTGGAGCTGCCATGAGTGCATTGCCGATATCGCCCAATGTCCAAACCGCTTTCACGCTCAAAATCGCGCCGCCAAAGGTGAAAATACACCAGACAATACGGAACGGAAATACAGCGTTTTCGCCGATCAAGTATGAAATTGCCCGCTCGCCATAGTAAGACCAGCCGAGGATGGTCGTGAAGGCAAAGACCATCAATGCAAATGTAATGATCCATTTCCCGCCCGGTATGCCGGCCTCAAAGGCGGCAGACGTGATCCGTGCTCCCTCAAGGTTTGACTGCCAGGCGTGATTCACGGCATGTTCAACCCCGTTGGCGTCGACGCCGACAAAATTACCGCTCACAGTCAAGATCACCAAAGCAGTCATCGTACAAATGACGATGGTATCGATAAACGTGCCGAGCATGGCAATGGTACCCTGTTGTACCGGGTCTTTGGTTTTTGCGGCCGCGTGAGCGATCGGGGCTGAACCTTGCCCCGCCTCGTTCGAGAAAAGACCGCGCGCAATACCAAAGCGGATGGCCTGAGCGATCACAGCGCCGGAGAAACCACCGACGGCTGCATGGCCATTAAACGCATCGTGGAAGATCAGTCTAAATGCGTCAGGAATCCCGGATGCATTCATAATCAGAACGACAACCGCTGCGGCGATATAACTGAAGGCCATAAACGGAACGAGTTTCGATGCGAAGGCGCCAATACTTTTAATGCCGCCGATGATCACGGCAAAGGCCATGGCCGCAATAATAAATCCGGTCGCCATATTCGGCGCACCAAAGTTTTCATTGACCACCTCGGCAATGCCGTTGGCTTGCACCATATTGCCGGCAAATGCGGCGGAAGCGAGCGCACCCAGGGAGAACAAAACCGCCAACCATTTCCATTTCGGGCCCAGACCGTTTTTAATGTAATACATAGGTCCGCCTTTGAAGTTTCCGTTTTCATCCACTTCGCGGTAGCGTACCGCCAACAGGCTTTCCGCATATTTCGTGGCCATGCCGACAAGAGCCGTCATCCACATCCAGAATATCGCGCCAGGGCCGCCTAGCGTGATTGCTGTCGCCACGCCTGCCAGATTACCGGTACCGACCGTGGACGAGAGAGCAGTCATCAGCGCCGCAAAGGGCGTGATTTGTCCTTCTTCACCGGCGCCGGCTTTCCGGCCCTTCCACAACATACCAAATGCGGCCGGAATGCGGTAAATCGGCATAAACCGTAAAAGTACCGTCAGATAAAACCCTGTCCCCAGCAATAATATCGCGAGGATCGGCAAATCCCCTAAAGCAGGGATGCTAAGTCCAAACAGGGAGTTTAACGACCCCCAGAGGATGTCCGAAATTGTGATCAAAATTTGATTGAATGCTTCCACGAAAATATCCCCTCGAGTATGAATTTCGGCAGACCATAAGGGGTGCATTGTCGCTTGCAAAGAAGAAAATCCGGACAAATTTTACATGTGTCGATTTGAGGTCTTTTCATTCGGGCTGGAATGGGTTAGCGAGGTCTGGTTTTAATCCAGCGAGAGCCCTGCAATGTTTGAAACTCTGAATAAAACCGCCCCCGATGCAATTGTCGAAATGATCAAGATTGCAGCCGCGGACACGAGCCCGAAAAAAATTGATTTGGGCGTTGGCATTTACCAGGACGAAGTTGGCGCGACGCCGGTCATGCGGGCTGTTAAAAAGGCAGAGCGTCTGTGGTTCGATGAAGAAGACAGTAAAAAATATATCGGCATTCACGGAAATCCTGAGTTTAATCGCCTGTTTTCTGAACTGACATTTGGAGACGGTGCAGAAATATTGACCTCGGGTCGTCTGGCCGTTGCACAATCTGCCGGCGGCAGCGGTGCTCTTCGGCTTGGAACAGAATTGATCAAAATGGCCAATCCGGGTACGACCGTCTGGGTCAGTACGCCGACCTGGGCAAATCATACACCCTTGATCGGATCAACCGGTCTTCCCGTAAAGCCCTACCCCTACTATAATAAAGAAACGCAAACTATCGATTTTGACGACATGTGCGCAACACTGCGCAATGAGGCAAAACCGGGTGATGTCGTTGTCCTGCATGGATGTTGTCACAATCCGACCGGAGCAGATTTGAGCCAGGACCAGTGGCGCATCATCGCAGATCTTCTGATAGAAAAATCCCTGATGCCGTTTGTTGACCTGGCCTATACCGGACTCGGGGACGGGCTCGATGCAGACACATTCGGTCTTCGCCTGCTCGTGGATAAGTGTCCAGAACTTGTTTTAGCAACATCGTGTTCAAAAAATTTCGGGCTTTACCGCGAGCGCACCGGAATGGTTGCAGCCATCGCCAGAACACCCGAGGAGGCGGATTTATGCCGGTCTCAAATTGGTTTAATTATGCGACGGATGATTTCCATGCCGCCGGATCATGGGGCGGCGCTTGTTGCCAAAATTTTATCGACGCCGGACTTAAAAGCCGATTGGCTTTCAGAGTTGGAAACCATGCGCCTGCGAATGTCAGGACTTCGGCAGTCGCTTGCAGAAGCCTTAAGCGTTCAAGGTGCCGAGCAAATGGCGAACGCCATTGCCTCACAAAAAGGTATGTTTTCCTTGCTACCCGTATCCCCCGAGCAAGCAGAAAAATTGCGCTCTGAACATTCAGTTTACTTACTGAATTCCGGGCGGATCAATATTGCCGGCGCACGCGCTGAAATGATTGACGGCTTGGCCGACGCAATTCTGGCGGTTCTTTAAACTAGCTTGGCAGCGGACCCTTTGACCCCATGGGCGCAGATCCATCACTGGTTACCGGCGCAGCGGCGCTGGCGCCCGTCCCCCGTTCTGCCTCTTCCTTAGCTACCGGACCGAAGCTCAGCAAGGTTGACCCTTCCGCTTTTGATTTTTGCTCAGGATTGAGGAAATCAAGCGTGCCATCAGGACGCTTGGCAACAAGAACATCGATATTCTCCCCGCGGTCGCGGATAAAATCATCATAGGAATATGTGTCCGACAAAGTGGTTGAACGGAATCGCCAGCCACTCCACCAATCGCGGGTCAGGGCATCAAATGAACGTCCGTGCGTTGAAAGCGTACGACCACGGGCCGTGAATGTAATAGCCGTGGGATCGGACTCCTCTTGTTCGGTACCGGCGACCTGAAAAACGCGGTGACGCCCTAGTTCAGGCGCGAACTCGACGCACACAAGCGCATTGTACGCATCATTAGGTGTCGCTGCGATCAAGTGATCGAAGGCGGAGTGGTCCAAGCGGTGGTCGGCGTTTTCAGACAGAACTTCTCCGTAGAACACATTGTGTCCCTCAAGACGGGCGCCCCGGAGCCTCCGCCAATTGGTATCGGCGACCAGAACCGGGATATCCATATCTTTCAAAGCTTTGGCGAGACCCAATGACCAGGGGTTCGCCCCCACGATCAGCACACCTTCGGTTTCTTCCTCTTTGGCCAACCCAAGCCACCGGGTAAGCGGTGTAATGGTAAATCCTGACGACAGCACCGTTGCAAACACAAGTGCGAAAGCAAGCGGGACAAAGATTGCCCCATCCGGACGTCCAATTTCTTGCAATTCACTGGCAAATAGACCGGCAACAGACACGGCAACTACACCGCGCGGCGCGATCCAGCTCACGAGCAATGTTTCCCGCCAATTCAGTCCTGACCAGATGGTCGATACGACCACCGCAATGGGCCGTACAACGAACATCATCGCGAGAACAAACCCGAAGACGCGCCAGTCGAACATTTGTAAAACCTCTGGCGTCAAAGTGGCTGTCAGAACGACGAAAATGCCGGATACCAATAGAACTGCTATGTTTTCTTTAAATCTGCGCATTTCTTGCATGGACGCGAATTTGGAATTGGCCATGGCGATCCCGAGCGTGGTAACTGCCAACAGTCCGGTTTCTTCGGCAACTTCGTTGGCCATTACATAGATAAACAGGACCCAAATGAGGACGACTGGTGCCTTTAAATATTCTGGTACGTGTCCGCGTCGGAACGCCCACGCGAGCGCCCAGCCCGATAAAACGCCGAACAGGGCGCCGATTACAGCAGCGGTCACAAGTTTGATCATGGCAAATTCAAGGTTTTCGCCCATCATTCTGAACCTGATCAATTCGTATCCACCAACCGCAAACAGTGCGCCCAGCGGGTCGTTGACAATGCCTTCCCATTTCAGAACCGCCGCAGTGCGGCCCGGGAGATGGGCCTGCCTGAGCAGGGGAATGATCACAGTCGGGCCGGTCACGACAAACAATCCGCCAACCATAATGGCAATATCCCATTGCAATCCGACAATATAATGAGCTGCCGCAGCGCCCAGCGCCCAGGCAATAGGCGCCGCCACTACGACCATACGCGTCACAGCATGACTGGCATCCCTTAAATCTTTAAATCGCAGGTTCAGCCCACCTTCAAACAAGATAATCGCAACCGCAATTCCAACCATGGGACGATATAAATCGCCAAAATCTTTTTCAGGATTCAAATGCATGGCTTCGACCACGGATCGGAGCCCGTCGGAGCCATCAACGAATGGAAGCGTTAGTATCCAGGACAAAAACGGGCCAAACAGTAAACCTGCAATGGCCATCAGAACGATTGCGGGACGTTGCAAGCGCCAAGCCAGCCACTGCGCCCCTATTCCCAAAACTCCGATCAACGCGATTTTGACCGGCAACATGTTGGTGACGTGATGAACAACCTCAGACAATGACTTCCCCCTTGCGTTGTCTCTAGTTTTCTACATTGACGCGCTGGATATCAAAACCAATATCCGAGCTGCCGTAATTGCCGTGATCATAGCGTTCGACCCGGTCTTTAAACCAGTGCAATAAATATTGAAACAAACCCTCAAGGCAAGCGTTTAATTCAGTCTCGTTCAAGGGAAGGTCAAAGTCATAAGTCCTGTCTTCTTCGACCTGCATATAGAGATGATCACCCTCTTTTCGGCAGTGCAGAACCATGCGCATAAAATCACCGGATTCGGAGACGCGCACTGCCAGACCAAAGCTGATTGGCTCTAGTGGTAAAAATCCTTTGCCGGTCGCCGAAAACGCAGCGGACCCATAGTTTTGGGAAACGAATGCGCCTTGCGGCGGGACAAGAAAAACACACTTTCTTTCACTGTCCAGATATTCACAAAGTCCGTCTCTGACCTGCTCGGCAACAGATCGGATTTGTGCATAATTATTGAAGCTGCGCTCGCCATATAAGTTTGCAGCATCAGAGATCTGTTGAAACCGATTTTTTGTCGGTTTTGTCTTCTTGGACTTCTTTTCTTTTGAAGGCGCTTTACTCATTCAGGGCAACTTTCACATTAAACATGTGGTATAACCGCAAGCCATTCCGTCTACCAAGTGCAAAAGATAAATTTTTCGATCTTGTCGTCATGGGTTGGTCCGGGTCTTAGGTGTCGACCTCGGCGTCCAATGCATTAGCGATGATGAAATCGCGACGCGGCTCAACAACGTCACCCATTAATTTGGTGAACAAGTCGTCGGCACCATCGGCAGTTTCCACACGCACCTGCAACAAAGAACGGGCATTTTCATCAAGCGTCGTCTCCCACAATTGATCCGGATTCATCTCACCCAACCCCTTATAACGCTGGATTTTGAAACCTTTTCGCCCGCCGGCAAATATGATCTCCAGTAATTGAGACGGGCCATACACATCGACCGGATCTTCGTCGCCACGTCTGAACTTTGCGGGTGTCCCATAGGCTTCCATCAGGCTATCGGCCAATTTATGAAGCCGGCGCGCATCTGCGCTATCGCGGAAAGCAGGGCGTAGCACCACACGCTCGGTCACGCCGCGAACGTCGCGCTCAAGGACAAGCGCCCCGTCGTCATCGAACCGGCCACTCCAACCATCTTCGCCTTCGTCAGCTATTATGTCCAGGCGCTTCGCAGCAGCCCAAGCTTCTGCGCTCTCCGCTTCTGGCCCGAGCGCGCCTGCAATGGCCAACTGCGCTATAATTGCATCCGACGCTTTTGACTTTAACCGGTTGATCAACCCCTGGGCCACCAAGGCCTCATGCCCCAATCTTTTTAAATCCTCACCGGCAATAACGGCTCCGTCGCCCAAGGTCAGTGTTGCATCATTTGCGCCCATCTCGATCAGATAGGCATCAAGCTCTTCCTGGTCCTTGATGTAGCGCACAGACTTTCCGCGTTCGACTTTATAAAGCGGCGGCTGGGCAATATATAGATAGCCACGCTCAATCAACTCCGGCATTTGGCGATAAAAGAAGGTCAACAATAAGGTTCGAATATGGGCACCATCCACATCCGCATCGGTCATGATCACGACTTTGTGGTATCGCAGTTTTTCAATATCGAAATCGTCCCGGCCAATACCGGTGCCCAGTGCTGTTATCATCGTGCCGATCTCTTGCGAGGACAGCATACGGTCAAACCGGGCGCGTTCGACATTCAAGATCTTACCTTTCAACGGTAAAATAGCCTGATTTTGTCGGTTCCGGGCCTGCTTGGCCGAGCCACCCGCACTGTCCCCCTCAACGATGAATATTTCTGCTTTGGACGCATCGCGTTCCTGACAGTCCGCAAGCTTTCCGGGCAAGGAGGCGATATCCAGAGCAGATTTTCTGCGTGTGAGATCGCGGGCCTTACGTGCCGCCTCGCGCGCCGCAGCCGCCTCAACAATTTTTTGCATAACAAGTTTGGCTTCATTCGGGTTTTCTTCAAACCAGTCGCTGAGCGCTTCACCGATTATGCTTTCGACAACCGGGCGTACTTCAGAAGACACCAATTTGTCTTTGGTTTGCGACGAGAATTTTGGATCGGGTACTTTAACAGACAAAATACAGGTCAGCCCTTCGCGCGCATCATCGCCGCTGATGGACACTTTTTCTTTCTTGGCCGATCCGGTCGAACTCGCATATTTGTTGACGGCCCGCGTCAAGGCCCCGCGAAAACCGGCCAAATGCGTGCCGCCGTCACGTTGGGGGATATTATTGGTAAAACACCGGACATTTTCATGATAACCGTCATTCCACCACAAGGATGCCTCGACCGTGATCCCGTCTTCGTTTTCCTTTTTAACGGAAATCGGCTTTTCCAGTTGCGGCGTTTTATTGGCATCCAAATGCCGGACGAATGCTTCAACGCCACCCTCATAGTACATTTCCGTGTCTATCGGATCTTCCCCGCGGGTGTCGGACAATACAATTTTGACTCCCGAATTCAGAAAAGCCAGTTCCCGTAGTCGGCGCTCCAGTGTATTGCGGTCAAACTCCACCATCGAGAATGTTTCTTCGGACGGCAAAAAGCGAACCTCTGTTCCAGACATTGGCTTGCCGTCAACAATGGGCGCATCGCCGGTAACCTTCAAAGGCGACACCGCGTCACCATGTGAAAAGCGCATTTCATGCTGCTTGCCATTGCGCCAGATTGTGAGATCGAGCGTCACCGAGAGCGCATTCACAACAGACACACCGACGCCATGCAGCCCACCCGAAATTTTATAGGAATTGCTGTCAAATTTTCCGCCGGCGTGCAGTTGAGTCATAATGACCTCTGCTGCGGACACGCCCTCTTCCTCATGCATGGCCACCGGAATGCCCCGGCCATTATCACGTACACTGGCGCTGCCGTCAGAGTGCAAGGTCACATAAACCGTGTCACAATGTCCCGCCAAAGCTTCATCAATGGCATTGTCGACAACTTCATAGACCATATGATGCAGACCGGAACCATCATCGGTGTCCCCTATATACATGCCGGGGCGCTTGCGAACCGCATCAAGCCCTTTGAGGACTTTAATACTTTCTGCACCATAATCTTCTTCTTTGGCGTCTTGAGGTGTCGATTTTTCCGCAGGTTCAGCCATGGTTTTCTTTCTGATGCGCGGGCGCTCGAATCACCCGCTGAATTAAAAGGATAATATAGGCGACAACCCCGCGAATTGCACGGTTTTATGCTGATTTTTTACAATACAAAGAATTAGAAGAAACCGCGGATTTTCGCGCAAAAAATGGCCGCTTTATTAACCCGCTATTAACTTCATTGCCAAGAATTAACGCCTGCCCCATTTTTGCCTTATTTTGGCCCCGCTCTGGCCAAGTTGGGGGGTCATAAAACAATCACTGATCGGGAGGTCGTATAAAACACGGTTTTAATCAGCCCCCCAGCCCCCGAGTTTTGGCTTCCCGATCTTTCCCACATTATCAGAGCCCTGTCTTTTCCCACAAAAGACAGGGCTTTAATGTTTCTGGAGGGTCAAGGCGTGTAATTGGCTGCCGTAATGATCGGTCCGCCCTTCCCGTCTTGCATCAATATTGCCAGTCCTTCGCCGTCAGACGGCGGCGGCACAACTGTTTCAAACACTTTGTTTTCATCACATTCGCCAAGTGTTTTTACCGACGTGACCACATTGGCCAGCGTGATGGTACGGCCGCGGTTCTCGCCTCTGGCCACCGGAACAGATTGAGTGCCCGCAGTGTATCTGACTTCAATTAGCGTGCCCGCAAGCCCCTTTGCTTTGACGTTTAACCCGGCATTGTTGCGGTGCAGAACCAGACCTGATTTATCTTCAGTCAATTTGTGCTGGGTTATTTGATCCGATTTGAAACGTGCGGCATGGGTTTCGCCATTGAGAATAATTTGGGGCGTATAGACTTGGCCCTGAAATTGCCTTTTGCCGTAGTCTCGTTGGCGCTCGGAAAAAGTCGGGCTGCCATGCGTATCTTTCCACCCCAGATAATCCCAATAATCAACCGAATAAGACAAGGCCAAAAGACCATCCGTGTCGGCAATATCGCGCACCAATTTGTTGCTCGGAGGACAAGACGAGCACCCTTGCGAGGTAAATAGCTCCACGACGGTTTTCGGATAAGTGAGCGCAATATTTTTTTGGCTAATTTCCAAGGTGGACACTTGTGCCGCGAGGACTGCCTGGGGAGCCGCCAATGCGAAGGCGCCGGCCAAAAAGAATGCTGAAGGGACGAGTACCAAGGAAATATTTTTCATGAATTGGCTTTTATCGGGCCCGCCTCCATATTTCCAGACACAGTTACATCACATGGGCGTGAAGGCTGTAAATATGAATCCTTTGGATCAGATTTTATTTTCATATTGGCAAATCACCTGAATTCCTTACTGTTTTCACATGACCGATGATTTGTTTCGCGAAGAAGCGGTAAAACACCGCACCCGGGCGCTTTTTGGCGAGGTTATACTGGCGGGTCCGATCAGCACATGGATCATCACGGGACTGCTCGCGTTGATTTTCGCCGGCATCGTCTGTTTTGGCCTCTTCGGTACAATAAATATTGATGGCACTGCGACCCCGATATGGAAATGGGCGATCGGATCTTCAACATGACTCTGCCGGGCCGCAAGTATCTCCCTACGGTTCTGCAAACCGAAGCGACGGAATGCGGTCTCGCCTGTCTCGTTATGATTGCCAGCTATCATGGACAGGATGTCGACCTCAATGCCATGCGCAAAACAGCGGCGATATCGTTGAAAGGGGCGAGCCTGAATCAAATCATGGCGACCGCCAGCGATTTGCACCTGACGTCCCGCGCCTTGCGCGTTGATCTGGAGCATCTTCACAAATTGCAAACGCCGGCAATTCTGCACTGGGACCTGAATCATTTTGTCGTGCTTAAGCAGGTCAAAAACGGCAAGGTTCATTTTATTGATCCGGGCCGCGGCCTGCGCATCATGTCGATGGCCAAAGTTTCCGATCATTTTTCCGGTGTTGTCCTTGAACTCACTCCGGCCGCGGATTTCAATAAGATCGAGAACAGGCTGAAGCCAAGATTGTCAGATCTGTGGCAAAAAATGACCGGGTTAAAACGGGCCATTTTTCAAACCCTGACCCTGTCGATTATTTTACAGTTCGCGGCATTGGCCGCTCCATTTTACTTGCAGTTGGTGGTTGACAAGGCTATTGGCCCCAATGATGCCAATCTCCTTTGGTCCTTGCTTTTAGGGTTTGGCGGTCTTGTCATTATTCGTGCCGTATCAGAAGCGGTCCGCGGATGGGCGATAATTGTCTATGGCAACCAGATGACCTTCCAGATGGTGGGCAATATTTTCAGGCATCTGATCAGGCTGCCAACTTCATATTTCGAAAAACGGCATATCGGCGATCTAATCTCCCGGATTGGCTCGGTGCGGCCCATACAGGAGGCCTTGACGGAATCCGTGGTTGCTATTCTTCTCGACGGGATCATGGCTGTACTGACGCTCGTGGTGCTGTTCATGTACTCGCCACTTCTTGGCGCAATTGTCCTGGTGATGACCGCTCTGCTCGCGCTTGCGACTTGGGTGCTTTATCCGCACCTGCGCCGCACCGAAGAGGAAGCGATCGTTTCACAAGCGATCGAAGAAAGCCATGTCATTGAAAGCATACGCGCCTCTACAACCATTAAACTGTTCGGCCGCGAGGCCGCACGGGAAGCGATCTGGCGCAACTTATTTGCGGACACGATAAATGCCAGCACGGCCCACGGAAAATTTCTGGTATCGCAAAAATTTTTCGAGACTTTGCTCATAGGCCTGCAAATCGTCATCGCCGTATATCTCGGTGCCAAATTAATCATGGGCGACGCCAGCGCATTCTCTGTCGGCATGCTTTTTGCTTTTTTGGGCTATCAACAACATTTTACCGAGTCGATTAAACAGTTGTTGCAAAAAGGGATTGAATTCAGGTTGTTGGGGCTCCATCTCGACCGGCTGGCCGATATTGTCTATGCGGACGGCGAAAATCTCTCGCTTGTACAATCCCAAAGCGCAGAGATTGCGGGAAAAATTTCAATCCAGAATGTCAGTTTTCGGTATTCGGACAATGATCCCTGGGTTCTCAAAGATCTGAATATGGAGATCGGGGCCGGCAGTATGGTGGCGATCACTGGTGTCAGCGGCGGCGGTAAAACAACGCTGATGAAGTTGATTTTAGGGCTTTATCCGCCTACAGACGGGAAAATCGAAATAGACGGCAAGCCTCTCTCGGATATCGGGATGGGGCATTGGCGCTCGCAAATCGGTGTCGTTATGCAAGACGACAAACTCCTTTCGGGCACCATCGCCGACAATATCAGTTTTTTTGATCCCCAAGTCGATATGGAAAAAGTCTATCAGGCCGCACGAAACGCTCAGATTTTCGATGAAATCGCAGATATGCCTATGAATTTCCTTTCGCATGTTGGCGATATGGGTAGCGTGCTGTCTGGAGGCCAAAAACAGCGAATATTGCTGGCCCGCGCATTGTATCATGACCCGAAAATTCTGTTTTTGGACGAGGGAACAGCCAATCTGGATCCGGAAACAGAGGAAAAAATCGCCGATGTACTGGAATCCATGCAAATTACCCGCGTAATTGTTGCACATCGGCCACAGTTAATCGATAGATCGGACGCGATTCACAAGATTGAAAAGCTCTAGAATCTCCGATTCCATGGGCGATTCCCCATATAATTGAATTATTAATGCGGATTCGCCTTGAAAAAGCCCTATTAATCAGTTATTTACCATACATAGTAACGATTTGGTTACTATATTAACGACTGGGGAATTCATTATGCGTGAACTAACCAAAAAAGAAATTGAAGTTGTTGTAGGTGGTCGCTCTATTAAGACCAGCAGTCGCTCAATTAAGACGGGCAATCGCTCGATTAAAACAAGCGGTCGCTCAATTAAAACTTAATTGAACCGATCTAATCGTCACTTCAAATAATTACGAATGTGGAAACCCGCTGAAAAGCGGGTTTTTTTTATGCACGGGGACTAAAAAGTAGGGAATTGCTAAGATATTCATGAAATCCTGACCGTTAAACAGGATTAAATTGTGTTTCGGCAACGTTTTCAGACAAGTAAGATTCGAACATACCTAACGGGGCTATTTTTTTTGATTGCCCTTTTTGTTGTGTTTACAAACCCAACACATGCTCAAACAAATTCGATCGTACCGGATGAAACTAAATCTAAGGCTCTTGAATTAGCGCAGAAAATTGAACAACAACGACTGTTTGTTCAAGCAGCAGCTACAGCAGAAGATGTCATTCGGTCGAGTAAACCCCACGGCGAGAAATTAGTTTCTTTACGCCGCCTCGTGATGGATTCAGTTTTCCGCAACGGCGCTCCTATTGAGGATTTATTACCCGCATACAGGTCATTTGCCGAACAGACAGGAAGCCATCGGGATGCAGCAATCGCAGAAATCATTCGGTTGCAACTCTTGCTGCAAGGCGAAGAAAACGACGAGACAATCCGAAAATCGAACCTAAACGCCCTCCAACAGTACAGAAGCAACCCGGATTGGTTCGTTGCGCAGAGGGCAGCGTTAATGGAATCGACGCTCCCTACTTACCAGGGTAATTTCGATATCGCTTTAAGGGACACGCAAAACGCTCTTCGATTAATCCCGAGCGAGTTATCCGATGACGTCATTGAAGCCCAATACGAAACCTATGATCAAATCGCTTTTATTCAACTTTCGCTCATCAATATCGAACTCGGCGTCGAAACAACTGAGCAGATACTCAACAAAGGGATCGCCCAAAACCGCGCAATTGACGGCATTGGGTTGATCAATAACTTGACCTATGTCTTCAATTCCTGGCAGGAATTCGAAACTGCAGAACTCCTCGCCGGCGCCCTTTTCCGTCTCAGCCAACAAGTTGACGGCAATAAAAACGACTTAGCGTATTATCGCTATGGGCAGGCTCAAAATAACGGTGGTCATTATGCGGAAGCGTTGGAAACATTGAACGAAGGGATTGCGCTAACTGACGATCCGGACCTGAAACCTAGCCTTGAACTTGCCCGCGCCATTTCTTTCGCCGGCCTGAATCAGATTGATAAAGCGGAAAACAGCTTACACGAATACGAAAAATTATTAGCCCAATCCAAACTGAGCCCCAACGAACACCAAGCCATAAAACTTAAGGTTCAAGCATTAATTGCTATCGCCAAAAACGATGCTCCCTCAACGGCTAAACTCCTAAATGATCAATTAAAGTCAATTGTCCAATTGCAGCTTAGCCGTCAATCCAAAGGCATTCAAAGTCTCCAGGCCAATCTCGAAAATGACAAAGATCGCCAAGCCGAGCGTGAAGTGGCCCTCTTACGCGAAGCAGAACTCAAACAAAGTGAACTGGAAGCCAAGCAACGCTCAAATGTGTTTTTGATGGCCTTGGCAGGCTCGCTCCTCCTGATTGCCGCGGCAGCGATTGCATTTGCAATTTGGAGTCAAAAAATAAGTAAAATACTCGAAATTGCCGCTCTTGATGCGGAAGCCGGCGATCGCGCCAAGTCGCAATTCTTATCGGTCATGAGCCATGAATTACGCACACCTCTTAACGGGATAATAGGAATTGCGGGTATATTATCGGAGAAAGGGGAAACCGAAGAGCTTAGAAACTACAATAAGTTGATCTTGAAATCAGGTGAAAACCTCCTTCAATTGCTCAGCGGAATTTTGGATATGGCACAAATGGAATCAGGAAAACTTAGCATTGTCACGGCGCCCGCCAGCATCCGTGAAATTATTAACGGGCTGTATCAGGCTGCCAAGGCGGATGTTGACGACTCCAAAGTTCAATTTACGTGTTTCGTCGCCGACAATGTACCGGACGATCTTATGCTCGACAGCATCCGCGTGAAACAGGGCCTGTCTAATTTAATCGCCAATGCCGTGAGATTTACTGAGGAAGGCCGCATTCATATTCATGCGACAATGAGCGATCCGGACCGCAAGGGTGTGCGCGACTTGACCATGATCGTTGCGGATACCGGTCAAGGTATTACTGATGAGGTCAAAGAGAAACTGTTTAAGCCCTTTGTTCAGGCCGATAGCTCACTCACGCGAAGTCATGACGGAGCCGGAATTGGTCTCGCCGTTACCCGCGGCCTTTCGCGACTTATGGGTGGCGACGTCACGATGACGTCAACAGCAGGGCGCGGCTCAGAGTTTAAAATGGTCGTGAAAACTTGCGCGGCTACAGATGCAGCAATAAACCCTGCAACAAACCGTCCGATCTTCGAAGTAGTACCGACCGAATCCACGAAAATTGACTTCTCACCAGCTGTCTCAATAGAAAAATTACGGGCGGATTTGGCGGCCAGAGAAAAAGCTCAATTAGAACAGGAATCGCTAACGCCTGCCGTCGAAGAGCCAATTAATTCCGAGCGCGAGGCCGAAAGCGACGAATTCGAACTTACAGACGAGGACGAGGCAGAATTTGAAACAATTGCTGGAGACATCACCGATCAGTCCGAACAATCAACCGAGTCGCCGAATCTGGGCAACGAAACTTTGTCAGTCCCAAAATCCACAGAAAATCCCCGCGCAGGTTTCTCCCGTCAACAACCCAGATCTGATTCGCCGGAAATTGAGCCCGACCAGTTAACCGGCCTCAACATATTGGTAGTTGAAGACATTGAAGCCAATCTGGAAATCCTGCGCTCGCTTTTAGAACCCGTCGGGTGTTCAGTCAGTTGTGCCGAGAACGGCCAAGTGGCAATAGACATAATGAACGCACAATCATTTGATGCAGTTATCATGGATATCCGTATGCCGGTAATGGACGGGATCGAGGCGACAAAAGCTATTCGCAGTCTACCCGAACCACAATGCAATACGGCGATTATTGCTTTAACTGCAGACGCATCGGCAGAAAACAATGCGGAATGTTTAGCTGCTGGCGCTGATGTATTCCTGACCAAACCGGTTATCGTCAGCGAATTATTCAGCTCGATCCGGTTCGCCCGGCGCAAACAACTTCGTCAAAAGCAACAACAGGCCCTGTCTGCTTAGTGAAAACAGTTGCACAGATGGCGACTGTTTTTGATTAACAAGACTGACATCTGGACAAATGCAACTAGTTAGACGGTGAAATAATATCCAATATTTCCTTCGCTGCGTTTTGATCGAATTTAACACGCATTTTCACATAAACACCTTTGCGTGAATATTCGGCTGCCTGGAAATCACGGTCACTATACCCGGTGACATTATAGCCCAAACTGACCCAGACATTTTCAACGGGGGAAACGCCGATTGAGGGCCCGAAGGCATAACTTGTGGTGTCCGCTCCCGGACTATGGACAACGGAGCCATGCAGACCAAGATCAACTTTCTCAGTAATGTCGTAGCGGGTTTCTGCGCCCAGTAAATGCGTTGTACCGGAATAGGTATCGCCGCCTGCTGAAGATTCTACATATTTTACACCATGGTTGGCGCTGAGCTGCCATCGGTCTGTGACCTGCGCATTGACAGCCAGATTGTTGACGACTTTAAATGTTTTATCGCCATTGACCTGGTCGTTATAACCAATGTCAAAACGGTTTAAGACAATGATGTCTTCATCCTTCGGCCGCCATGCCAGGCCGAGACGCCCATCCAAACGATCCGTATTTCGGTTTGTCGCGATAATATCATTTTCAGCAATGTTCGCGGTCTCGTCCGCATGGGTGGCGCGCAATGCGCCGGCAAATGATAATTCTTCTGAGACTTCGCGGGCCGCACCTAGCACGGCCGTATAGGTGTCGGTCGCGCTTGTTTCCCGCGCTTCGATCCGCGCAGACGCGCTGGTATTTTTGTTGCGGTATCCGACACCCACATAGGCGGCCGTGAAAGATTCGTTTCGTTCAAACGAAGAAACCGCAGCATCGGGCGCAACCTGTTCGATCGGGCCGTCCGACCCGATAATCTGACGGTTTGAAACCCCTGCGGAGGCCGTCCATTTATTATTTATCTGGATTTGCTGGTCAACGCCGACGGTGGCGCCAATGCGGCGTCCAGAATCCGATGTCACCACATCTGTACCGCCGGTAAGCTCCGTACCGTTCCAGGGTTTATAACTCACACCGAGGACGGTATTCTGGCCGCCATTGTTTTCGCCCCCCAAAATATCATGACTAACCCGAACACGCGCTTTGGACGTGATGGACTTTTCAACACTTAAACGGGTACGCTCCGGGAAATCACTGACTGTATCTTCGCTCCCCAGTGGCTGTTCGTGCGACACCTCGAATGTCGCACCATGTTTCGGGACATGAAAGCGGGCACTGATCAATGCAAGTACTGAGTCGCGGTCTGAGCCCGTTTCCAAATCATCTTTTACCTGCCGTAAACCAGCCGAGGCGCCGAAATTTTTCGTGTCGTGATTAAATGTTACTTCGCTCAGACGCCGGCTATCACCCGTCGTCAGATTATCTTCTTTATAGAGGCTGGCCGTGACGTTGCGCTCGCCGCGTTCGCCGCCGTCCTCGTTCTCAATTTCGTCGATTTTGTAGGCTACGTTAGCACCATAGCGGCGACGGTCATTGGTCGCGGACCCTCTTTGTCCCAGACCGAAACCTCCCTCTTCCTGACGCACATAGGCATCGGCCCGCAGTTTTTCGCTCGTATGGATAATCTCGGCTAAGTATGCTTCGCTGGTCACGCTCTCAGAGCCCAGTTCATCATCGCTATTGCGGGCGCGGGCGTATTCGGCCCGGACTTCCGTCCCTTTTCCAACCTTCGCCACGGCATCGATGCCGATCATCTCGGCTTCGCCGCCGGCAACGGCGCTGTTGCCGCCTTCATGGACGAATGTTGACCCGATTTGAATTTTCTTATCCAAAATTTGCTTTTGGACGCGACCGCCATAGGTCACATTGCGCTCGCTGTCGTTCGCGGTTTCGTAATCAACCACAATCACATTTGGATTAAAGCCGGAATCCGTGACGTCAACGGGCGATTTGAAAATGATCTCACCGGTGAAGTTGTCGATCGTATAATCAAGATGCCGAATAAGACGACGGCTTTCCAATATCAGGTCCGCGCGTACACGGTCGCGGGTTTCAATTGTAATCGTTTCTGAATTGGCCAGGACACGGTTGTTCGACAAGCGGTATGGTCCGCTCGTCCCATTGGCTGCGATCTCGTCTTTGGCGAAGCCCTGATTGGTTTCCGCAGCAAAAGCCGCGGCTTGAAAAGCCTCGCCGAGATACTCGCCTTTAAAACCAGACAAATGACGGGAATACCGGGTTAGTTTGCCTTCGGTGATATCCGTATTGAAGTCCCCAAACATAGCGTAAAAGGATTTTTTCTCGAGTTTTAAGTATACCGGATACCGACTGACCGCTTCAAATTCGTTGTACGAACGATCACCATACAGTGTGTAATAGGCATTGGGGTCGATTTCAGTATTGAAGTCTCCATCACGGTCCCCACGACGCTTGTCCGTATCTACGGCCAGCGTCATCAACCAATCGCCTTTAACCATGCCTTTGGCGAAAAAGGCAACCCGGCCATCTCCCTCAAGGTCCTGAAGGGCGCCGCCGGCCAATGTTCGCGCCTTATTAGTTAATGCATTATAGGCAATACTGCCTTCCGCTAAACCAACCAAAATCCAATCGCGCTTCTCTGGCTGTAAATACATGAACAGTTCGACCTTGCGGCCATTATCTAAAGTGACAACCACTGTGACCTTGCCGGTCTTAAGCGTAGGCTCAAGCTTGATACGTGCAATTCCATCCGCTCCCACAGACACATTGGTCCGTGCGGAATTGGGCGTCACGAGTTCGGCTTCACCCTCAATCTGGGCTTGGTTGAACAAACGGTACGGCGCCTCGATATCGATTTGCGCCACGCGACCTGCATGCACAGGCCGACCGGCTTCATCTTCCAGACGTATCGCCAATTCAGGATTGGTGCGTCCGTCCGCAACCAGAATCGACTGATCCGGAACGGCCGAAGCCCGGCTGATATTTTTTACAAAATGGATGTCTTGCTTGATCGTTCTGATCGTGGTGCCATCAGCATCGAGTACTTTGGCGACAAAATCGTTGCGGCCTTCGAGCAAATCCACACCGCGCCAGCGACTGATCATGACTGTGCGCTGCGCATCCGTATCGCGTCCCGCCTTGTTAAATGAGGGGATGTCACGGCCATTAAGGGTTAGTTCAACCCTTTGATTCGGCGCATGTTTGATCCCGATATTGGTCGAAGGAATTGACGGCGTGCGGTCCGGCGATGGATAAACCCAATCTACTTCGTCAGTCTGTGTTGCCAGCCATTCTCCGTTATATCGTTTGTATTCGACCAGATCATTGAAGGCTTCTACTTTTTTCTCTTCAACAACCTCACCGGTTCTTTTGAGATAAAAATTGGCGCGCCATAGCCCCCCGCCTTGAATTTCAATAAATTTTGAAGTCGGATTATCGGCATAGCGCGTGCTTTCTTCACACACCATCGGCTCATAGCCTTGTGGTAATGTTTCCTCGTCGAGTTGAACAACATGGGTGCCGCCGGTCACTCCCTCAAAGTGATATAGGCCGTCTTCGTCGGTTACCGCGTAAGCACCGGTTTCCATATAAAGGCGGACGCCTTCGACGCCGATGCCTTTTGTGATTTCACGTGCCCAGTCTTCTTCGCCGTCACAGGATTGTTCTGAAATCCGGCCGACAAGCGTGCTGCGTGTCCGGAACAGATCTTCCCGGATAGCAATTTCTTTCCGCGCGATGTTGGAAATGGAATTGCCATTTCGATCGATCGCCACAACCGCATTCACGGCATCGTCCCCTGGCTCAACGCCGGCACCGATTTCTAAAACATAAGTGAGGTTCACTGCTAGTGCGGATGACAATGTGCCCAAATCAAAGATCAGCTCTTCACCATCTGCTGCAATTTGAGGCTCCGCAAAGCTTTGCCCGCCCACGCGCGTTGAGCCTGACACATAGCGAAACCCGTCAGGAAGCGTGTCACGCAAAATAACGGGCGCACCGGCCAGACCGGAGTTTTCAACGTTTACCGTGTAGGTGATGAAATCGCCAACATCTCCGTATTCAACATTGGCTGTTTTCCCGACCAACAACTCTGTATCGGCGTCGAGTGGAATATCGAAATGCAGCGGCCCTGCGATCTCCTGTGTAAAAGTAAGACCGTAAGACGCCGTGTCTTCAACCGTAAACGGCGCATTGTCCAAGCCATCAAAATCTTCCGGCGCAAGCGAAGACGCAAAACTTAATCCCTGCGGCGGCTCGACCCGGATTTCATATTGTCCCGCCGGAACGATGGGAAAGCGAAACTCGCCCGAACGAAGCTCATACGGGAGACCGCTTTCGTCTGCAACCGTCGACCCAGTTAGATATTGCGCCGGAAATTCCGAGACGCCGTCTACGCCGTAAACGACGGCAGGCAATCCGGTTGTATAGTCGATCAATGTTACGCGAGCGTTGTTGACCAATTCACCTGTCAGCCCGTTAAACACGCGGCCGTGTGGATCAACGAGAGCCGTATCTATTGAAATCTCAGTAGAATCAAAAGAATCTATATAAGTCGCAGTTATTTGCGTGCCTTGTTCAGTCGTCAGTTCCGTGTCATTGATGGGTGTGATTTTACGCGTCGACGGGACATAAGCCCAAAAGTGGCCTGTATCCGGGCCTGACTCATATAATCTCAGAGTTATAGTGTCGCCAGCGTCGGTCTCAATCGTGACAACGATGGTTTCAATCTCATTTGGGTTGCCATTCTGCCCCGGATCCGTCACACGGACAAACATGATCTCGCCGGCATTATACATGGATGCGGGGATAAGCGGAATAGAATCGCCGAGATTTAGAGGTGTGTTTTGGCCCAGTGTTGGCAAGGGCATTGCTGCGAATGTTCCATTGGTGTCGCCCGTTGCGCTATAGTCCGCCCCATTGATTTGAACAATGTCGGCGTTTGCGCCATTTGGTGAATAGCGAAAGAATTCAATTGTCGAAGCCGTACGTTCGGCCTCTACAACAAATTGTGCCGGATTGGTGATAACCCTTAATCGTCCACCGTCCGCGTTCTCATAACTGACGACAGCGATATTGGTTACGGTTTGGCCGAGATCAGCTGCATGGGCGCTGACAGTCCCGTAGGCAGCAATAGACCCGGCAGCTACTGCCAGACGTCTTGCCCACAATAAGACTTCTTGATTGGCCATTTTAGTTCCCACACCTTTTCACATTCACGATCTTGACCGCCGTGTTCTGCTCAAAAGCAACCAAAAATAATGTGGATTGCGGCACGACCATCGCGCCGCAATCCTGTTTCTCTTACGCTTGGCCTATTCGACCAGCGCGCGAATAGTAACTGTTCCGGTCGCGCCCGGTGCCAATTCGGCTCCTGTCAGCGTGACTTCACAAGTAGTTTGCGGTGCTGTTGTAATCGTACAATCGGTACCAACTGCCGGCGTGCTCAGTGTCGGAGCCGGCGTTCCACCGAAGCCAGACGTGACAGCGCCAGCAAAAATCAATTCTTCCGGTAAGAAGTCAGATATTGAAATCGCGGTTGCTGTTGCACTCGCGGTACCAGCATTTGTTGCCGAAATTACATACTCAACACATGATCCAGGAATAGACAAAGGATCTGTGTCCCCCGTACCCGGAATTGTACCGCATGTCGCTGCATCCACACCGTCTTCAAGGAAGACCGTTACGGATTTCGACGCGGAAACGTCAGCCGCAGCGATGATAAATGTTCCTGTTGCAGAATGATCGCCGGCATTTGCAGCGTCGGCAGGTGCAGTACCAGATCCGTCACCAAGCACATTTTCAGCTGCGCCTGTCAGCGTATTGCCACCTGTATCGGCAACCACCGGAGCACCTGGTGTAGATCCCGTCGTCGGCTCAAGCGTATCGGCGACCAATACGATCGCATCGGTTTGTCCATCAGTTGCAGTGCCAGGAATGTCACCAGTTACAACAACCCAAAGTATGCCATCGGCGGCGATATCCGCAGTCGGACCCGTAGTCCCCGGCACATAAGGTACACCAACACCGTCGGTACCACCGGACCCTGTGTCCGGATCAAAGATGCCGTCACCATCATCGACATAATATAAAACAGACAAACTGGTCGCTTCGAATGTATCGGTTGTTGGATCAAACAGTGACAAATCGTAAGCTTGAGTATCATTACCCGTATTTGTCACTGAAAATTCCAGTGTTTCACCCGTAGCACCCGGCGCGACATTAGAATCGGCCGTGCTGTCAACGGTCAAGTCGATCAAACGGTCAACAGTGAATTCCGTTGGCGTATTGGTACCGGACGTCCCGGTATCTATAGTTGGTTGGTCAACACCGGACACCTGATAGTCCAAAGTGAACGTGTTTTGCACGTTGGTTCCGGCTGGCGTTAAATTAAGCGGTGCCGCAAAAGCATTCCCACCCATGAATAACGAAAGAGCCGACGCACACAGCAGTCCTTTCGAAAGTTTTCCCAAATTAGTCATAGTCCCACAGTCCTTCTATTCTTGTGATGCAGGTTTCTAGCAAATATTGGTTAACTCACCGCAAAGCAGCATGGTTAATTTGGAATTAAAAAACGCTTTAAAACAGGGGGTTAACCCCATAAAACAGGAACTTGTTCATGTGCTGTTCATCTTAGACAAATCATCAAATGTTTCAGGTTGCAAACCTGAGAATAAATACCCGGCACGGTTTGATCCGATGGTTCAGTCTCCGAGTTTAAGATTAATTCGTATTTTTAGGCCAAAAAAAAGCCACCCGAAGGTGGCCTTTCGCGCAATCATAAATCTATAAGACTTTTTAGTTCAGTTTGCCCTTAAATGACAGGGAGCCTCGTTGGTCCGGGGTTATCGAAGCAACAACCCATTTGACGTGCGTGATATCAGCGGCGTCGGCTGCTCGGGTTGAGTTGTCATCCCGTTTCACAACGACACTTTCACGCAATGCGAATGTTTTTCCGCCGTCTGTCGAAAACGTTGTCTGGACGCCATCAAAATCTGCTGATCCTTCAGAAAATGTGAGTTCAGTTGGAACAGGCATAACCAACACGACATTTTCCGCCGGCTTGTCCAAATCATTATAATAATTAATCGAGTAGACGATGCTCTCGCCCGGAACGACAGTATCGGCCTCTTCTCGCTTCACCGTCTCGGAACCATCTTCATTTTTTACGATGATTTCCCGCTCAACGGTTTGCTCTGCTGTCAACGCCCAGGACGATGTGCCGATCAGTGCCGTGCCTGCCACAAGTGCTGCAATTATCGCTCGCTTCATAATTTCACCTTTATTCTTAAATTCTTCCAAGTTTGGAATTTGCCCATATTCAAACCGACTATGTTTAATAATCTTTGAATATTACTGCAATTTTGAGGCCTCAGATAGCCGGTCAATATTCTATTCATTCGACGTTCACATATTGTTTTTCATTTATATATTATTGTTTTTCACTATTTATTTATTGATTTTCGATAATTACAAGCTATTGTAGCTGCTAAAGCCGGTTCGGAGGAGGTCGATATGGCAAATGAAAACACATCTTCAGGGAATACCGGTCCCGCAAAACGCCCGGGCAAAGTGAAGAGATTTTTGTTATTTATGTTACCGTTGATTGTTCTGCTATTGGCGGTATTTGCATTTATGCAAATGGGGAAATTGAAACCTCAACCAGAAACTAAAACCGAACCTCCCCGCGCTGCACCTGTGGTGACAGCAAGCGCCATACAACAAGATGTCGAGCTATTCGTAACGTCTCAAGGAGAGGTCCGGCCTCGCAGTGAGATAAATTTTGCGGCGCAAGTGGGCGGCAAAATAAATTACATCTCGCCCAATTATCTCGAAGGTGGACAATTCAAAAAAGGCGAAATCCTCCTACGAATCGAATCAACCGAATATGATTTACGCGTGACACAGGCTATGGCTAATGTCGCGCAAGCAGAAACAGCTCTGACGCGGGAATTGTCTGAGGCCGACATCGCTAAGCAAGATTGGGAAGATCTGGGCGCAGGTCAGGCATCTGCGCTCACACTTCGCCAGCCCCAGGTTGCGGAAGCCAGAGCCCGGGTTGCGGCCTCAACTGCAGCGCTAAATGAGGCAAAACTTTCACAAAGCCGCACCATTATTCGTGCGCCCTTTGATGGACGCGTTCGTGAAAAGCTCGTCGATCGGGGCGAATATGTCACGCCCGGGCAAAAGCTGGGTCGTATATACGGGGTTGAAACCGTCGAAGTGAAACTACCGTTGACAGATGGCGACCTTGGACGCATCGGCCTGGGCATTGGATTCCAGCATTCAACCGCCACCCCAGGACCTGAAGTTATTTTTACAGCAGACGTTGCCGGTCAAGCGCAGGAATGGCGCGGGCGCCTTGTGCGAACCAACAGCAGCTATGATGCTTCGACGCGTGTATTGTTTGCCTATGCTGAGGTTAAAGATCCGTATGGCAAAAATGCCAGCAATGGAACGCCGCTAGCTTCCGGTCTATTTGTCAGTGCGAGAATAGCGGGCAAGGTAGTCAATTCGGGAATTGTGATTCCTAGAAATGCATTGCGCGGAGCTGATAGAGTTTATATCGCAAACGCTGACAATACGCTTTCCATACGTCAAGTCGCCGTGGCAGCCTCCGCACGCGATCAAGTCGTGATTATCAGCGGGATATCTGAAGGAGATCAAGTGATCACATCTCCTGTCCGCAGCGTGGCAGAAGGTATGAAGATCGAAATCGCCAAGCCCGGCGGGAACAAAGAAAAAGTTTTAACCGCAGAAGATGCAGTTCGATAGGAGGGCATGATGAGAACCATTGTAGCCTGGTGGGCTGAAAATAAAGTCGCTGCAAACCTGCTGATGTTGATCATTTTGATCGGCGGTCTGGTAAGCTTTTTTACGATTGAACGGGAAATGGACCCCTATGTTGAATTCCCCGGAGCTCAAGTCAATGTCACGTGGCTGGGCGCATCCCCACAAGATATTGAAGAACAAATTGTTGTGCGTCTGGAAGAAGCGGTCAGCACGGTCAATGGGATTGATCGCATGTTCTCTTTTTCCGGCGAAGGTTCTGGCCGTCTCGTCGTCATCGGAAAATCCGACACTGATGAAGCCGCCTTCTTGCAAGCCATCAAGCGACAGGTCGATGCGATCAGCACTTTTCCCGCTGCAGCCGAGCCAGCAACTGTCAGGCTCTTCCGAAATCAGCAGGAGGTTATACGAATAGCTGTCTCGGGGAATGTGGATGAAAGACTATTGAAACGTACGGCAGAAACTGTGCGGCGAGAAATCGCTCTTTTGCCCTATGTCCCCGCTGTTGATTTATTTGGCGTTCGGGGAGAAGAAGTCTCTATTGAGGTCTCCGAAGCAGCGTTGAAGCGCTATCAGCTTACCCTGGGCGAAGTCGCAGAGGCGGTTCGGGCCACCTCGATAAACGCGTCCTCCGGGAACGTACGAACGGGTGTTGGCAATATCCAGCTGCGCACGCGCAACCTTGCAGATTCAAAAGAAGATTTTGAAAACATTGTTGTGCGTCAACTTAGGGATGGCGCCATTATTCAAGTCAAAGATATTGCCAACGTAATCGACGGGTTTGAGCAGGTTGATTTAATGGCTACAGTAAACGGGGAACATACGATCCTTGTTCAAATCCAAAGCGGGCCGGACATGGATATTGTGAAAATGTCCAAAAATGTCCGGGAATATATGGAGAAAAAGCGAGAAGCCCTTCCGGTCGGTATTTCGATGACTCTCTGGGACGATCAGGCTGAGTCATATAATGGACGCATCCAGTCAATCAGCAAAAATTTCTTTTCGGGTCTGATCTTAGTGTTTTTAACCCTGCTCTTATTCTTAAGGCCGAAAATTGCATTTTGGGTTGCGATTGGTATCGCCACGGCATTTGCCGGTGGGTTGGCCCTGCTCCCTATCAATGATGTTTCGTTTAACATGATTTCCACATTTGCGTTTTTGCTCGTGATTGGTGTTATTGTGGATGATGCGATTATAGTCGGAGAAGCTATTCATTCGCGAACGGAAATGGGCGAAACGGGTCTCACGGCCGCCATAAACGGTACAACAATGGTGCTAAAACCTGTGATTTTCGCCGTCCTGACTACCATGATATTCTTCGCGCCGTGGATGTATCTGTCCGGTGGAACATCCGAATTTACACGAGCGATCTCATTGGTGGTCATATTGGCGCTTACGTTTTCTCTTATCGAGTCGCTGCTCATATTGCCTGCGCATTTGTCCCACTTGGAGCCTGTTGATCCCCAGAATCCCATTACGCGTTTTCAAAATAAAATCGCCAATAGTCTTACCTGGGTCGCAACTCGAATCTATAATCCGGCCTTACGGATTGCCTTGCGCCGGCGATATCTAACATCTGCTGTATTCATTTCTATGATGATATTATCTGTTGGATTGTTAACGAATGGCTTGGTCAAAACCGCCTTTTTTCCGGAAGGCGAATCTGACCAAATCGCCATCACGGTCGACCTTCCGCAAGGCACGCCCTATTCTCGGACCCAAGAAGTGCTCAGACAAATTCAAATTGCTGAAGCTGAACTCGTAGAAGAAATTAACGCATCAACAGACGGGAAAGGCGAGCTCATTGAAAATTGGTACACGCGCTCCCGCGATAACCAGGTCTTGGCTTTGGTCAAACTGGTTCCACCGGAAACCCGCACGTTAACAGCTAAAGAAACCGCGGATCGGTTGCGTGCACTTATTGGTGAAGTGCCTGACGCTGAGAAGATTTCTGTTGATTACCAAAACAATTTTGATGGACCGCCACTGGAATATGTTTTGAACGCCAAAGACCTGACGATTTTAAATAACGCGGCAACAGATCTAATGGACCATTTAAGATCCTTCGAAGGCGTCTATAATGTCGTCAATGACACAGAAAGTAGCGCCGATGAAGTTCAGTTCGAACTCAAACCCGGAGCCGAGGCTTTGGGAATAACATCTGCTGACGTTTCAAGGCAAGTCAGACAGGGCTTTTTCGGCGAAGAGGTACAACGCCTGCCCCGGGACGGTGAAGATGTCCGCGTTTATGTTCGTTATCCTCGCGTAAACCGGGAGTCCCTCGATTTTCTGGGTCAAATTCGGATTCGCGCCAATGATGGACGTGAACTTCCGCTTTCTGCAGTGGCTGACCTCCGCTTCGAGAAAGGAATTTCCCAAATCCTGCGTCGGGAGCGTCAACGCGCGATTATTATCAGCGCCGAAGTTGTCCCTGAGCGTGTCAACGAAATCCGCAACGCCCTCAAAGATGATTTCTTTGAAGATTTCGACCTCCGCCATCCCGAAGTGACTCGAGGCAATATCGGTCAAGCACAAGGCGAAGCGGAATTTATGCAAGAAATCTCCATCTTTTTGTTGATCGCGATCGGTGTCGCTTACTTCCTGATTGCAGTCGCGTTTCGGTCTTACGCGGAACCATTGCTGATCTTACTTGCCGCCATACCCTTCTGCTTCACAGGCGCGATGATTGGCCATCTCCTGATGGGGCTCCCCTTATCCCTTCTGTCTTATTTGGGGATTAGTGCCGCGGCCGGCGTGGCGGTAAATGATAATCTTGTACTCATCGATTATGTCCACCGCCTACGTGACCAAGGTAGAACCGGTGCCGAGGCTATTATCGAGGCCGGAACGAAAAGATTCCGTCCGATCTTGCTTACCTCGTTAACTACATTTGTCGGATTGCTTCCCTTGATGATGGAAAAGTCCCTACAGGCGCAATGGTTGGTGCCCATTGGTGTCGCGCTCGCCTTCGGGATCTTGTTTGCCCTGTTCGTCACGTTGTTTTTCGTACCAGCCCTTTACGGGATTGGGGCTGATATTCGACGGTTTTTCGTTGGACTTGTTAAACGCAGAAAACAACCGAGCTTCAATATGGAGCTCGCCGAATAATGGTCATCAAAGAAGCCACACTTTAGCTGCAAAAATTTACATGATTTTGCAAAATATACGCTTGCAGAGAAAAAATGCCTGCCTTAAAAAGGCAGGCATCTCAGTATTGAGATATTTTGGACCGCCTGCGTCGCGCCCCGTTGCAGGCGGTTTTAAATTCCCCCTACGGCAGCAAGCGTTAAAAAAGATGTGACATCTGCCGATGGCGCCCCAACATCTTCTTTAAATAAGTTTATAGCGATTGTTAATTTTACTGTATTGACCAAACAGCCCTTTTTTCTTGACAAATTCGGCCAAATCTATCGATAAATGGCAAAGCATTATAATGGATCGGGAAATCAGGCTAGTTCATGCGGACTGTATCAGCAAATTATCTAAAGACGTATTTTGATGCTTGCCTACATCTTGGCGTCGATAAAGACGCGCTATTAGAATTTATTCCCGGCCGCGAGCCCGCGCTCAACAATAGATCGTCGCGGTTTCCGGTCGAATCAGTTCTATCCGTTTTGAAAACTTCGGAAAATATTTCGGGAAATAAGGCGGTCGGCGTGGAGGCCGGAAAGAGCTTTCGACCCGGCACTTTTGAAAATGTTGGCCAAGCTTTGATGGTCAGTCAATCCTTGCGCCACGGATCCGCAATTATCAATCGATATCAGCCGCTGTTTCAGCAAATTGGACGATCATATATTGTTGTAATGGACGACTTGGCTTGGAATTATTGGGACACCTATTTAGAAGACCCTGAACAAGCCCGCCACGTCACGGAAGCAACGTTGATCAGTCACGCGCAATTTGGGCGTTGGTTGACCTGGCAGCACGAAATGCCGATTGAATTTGTACATTTTCGCCACCCAAAACCCCATTATCATGAAATATATGACGAAATTTTTAAGTGCCCGGTTTATTTTGACCAACCGCGGGACGCAGTTGTGTTCAAAGCGAGCCTGGTAGATATCCCCTTCCCGCAAGCCAACCAAGATCAGCTTGAAAAAATTTGCGTCAAACTGGACGAACTGATGGCCTCTCTGGAGGCTCCTAAATCCTATTCTGAAAAAACCGAACGTTGCATATATGCATTGTTAAAATCGGGCGCGCCGGATTTATCGCAAACTGCGGAACATATTGGTGTTAGCCCGCGAAGTCTTCGTAGGCACCTGGCTGATGAAGGCACAAGTTACCGTTCTGTCCTGGAGGGTACCCGCAGGAAACTGTGTGAACAATACTTACTGGAACAACGCATTCCTTTGTCCGAGATCACGGAACGGCTCGGATATAGTGAACAAAGCGCTTTTAACCGGGCCTTTAAAAATTGGTTTGGGTCAACACCCAAAGCCTATGCGAAAGCCATGAAAGTGTTTGATACGGCATTTGACCAGATGGCACCTTAACACTGGCACGAACACACAAACTGATTTAGAGCTTACAGATATAAAATGGGGATTTAGATGCAAAAAATTTTAATGAATGTGGCCTGTTTAGCAATGATGACCGCTTGCGCGCCTTCGCAACCTGACACGCAATCGCCGTCGCCAAATTCAGGTCAGGAGAAAACAGAGCTCACACAATCAAATTATGATCTTAAAGCCCAATATGACAAGATTGCGCCCGTCGACATGAACGTGGACACGTCATTTTTAACAGATGAAGAGCGACAAGTCATAAACCTTCTCATCGACGCCGCGGCCTATATGGACGAGATTTATTTCAGACAGGTCTCGCCGATAAACCCGGGAATTAGAGACGCTATTAAAGGCTCAAATCTCTCAAATAAAGATCTTGTGCTCTCGATGTTCAACCGGCATTTTGGTCCGTGGGATACGCTTGATGAAAACCGGGCGTTTTTTGGCGACAGTCCTCGCCCTGCCGGAGCCGGCTTTTACCCGCCGGACATTACAAAGGATGAGTTTGAAGCCTGGATAGAAAAGAACCCTGAAGATGAGGCGGCATTCCGGTCATTATATACGATTATAAGACGCGATGGAGAAAAATTAAAAGCCATCCCCTACTCGGAAGCGTACAAAAAATGGCTGGAGCCCGCCGCAGATTTGATGCGACAAGCCGCCGACATCACATCCAATCCGGCCTTAAAAAAGTTTTTGACACTGCGCGCTGACGCCTTTTTTACCGATGACTATTTCGAATCTGAAATGGCCTGGATGGATTTAAAGGATACACCGATCGAGGTCGTTATCGGCCCCTACGAAATTTATACAGATGGACTCTATGGATATAAAACCGCTTTCGAAGCCTTCATCACCGTGAAAAACCCTGAAGAAAGCGCAGCTCTCGACAAGTATAAGAATTATCTCCGTGATATGGAGGCAAACCTACCGGTGCCAGAAAACTACAAAAATTTTAAACGGGGATTTGAAAGCCCTATCGCTGTTACATATCAACTTCACGGCGGAGGCGATAATGTACCAGGCGTTCAAACCATTGCTTTTAATCTGCCCAATGATGAGAAAGTCCGGGAAGCTAAAGGCGCGAAAAAAGTACTTCTCAACAATGTTCTGGGTGCAAAGTTCGATCTAATTTTAGCACCAATGGGAGAGTATATTCTCGTACCCGAGCAGTCCAAAATGCTTGTTAAAAAATACATGTCTTATGAAACGCTGTTTCACGAACTTTCCCATTCCCTGGGACCAGGAACAATTTCCGTTGACGGCGTCGAAACAACAGTCAATGCGCAATTAAAAGAGATCTACTCAAAGCTCGAAGAGGGAAAGGCTGACGTCATGGGAGCCTATAATATTCTGTTTATGATGGACAAGGGCGAGCTTCCCATTGCAGAAAAAGAGGCTTTTTTAGCAACCTATTTTACGGGCCTTTTCCGCGCCATGCGTTTCGGGATTGATGCTGCGCACGGAGCAGGTGCCGCATATCAATATTCCTTCTTTAAAGAGGCCGGCGCGATTAGCTGGGATAAAAACGCGAAACGATTTAAAATTGATTTTGAAAAAATGGAACAGGCAATATCAGACCTGACTGGTAAGGTCGTTGTTTTACAGGGCGATGGCGATTACGACGCAGCAAAGTCGTTTCTGGAAGCTTATGCGAAACTGGATGGCCACGCCAAAAGCCTATTGGCCGCAACATCGCATATTCCTACAGATATCGCCCCGAATTACCCTGACAAAATTTAATAAATGTCATCAGCATATAACCCGGTTGATCCTGAATCGATCACGATTGCGCACGGGCAAAGAGAGCCGATATGAAAGATATTTTTGCAGCATTCGATCCGCCAATCCGCAATTGTGACGCGTTGAAAAAAAACGCAGTCGTCAAAACTTTTCGGTCGAAGTCTATGATTTTAAGCGAAAATGATGAAGGCGGGTATGTCTATTTCATTCTTGACGGCGTTGTTGATATTACGAGCTTTTCAAGCAGCGGGCGGGAAATTTGGCACAATCGCTTAGAGACGGGGCAACAATTTGGTGAAATGTCTGCCATCACAGGATCTCTTCGAACAGCGAATGTTGTCACGGTGACTAAAACCAAGACCGCAATGATTACGCAATCAGAATTTTTAAACATATTGGACACTGATATTGACGTCTGTCGATGGTTCCTTAAGGACGTAGTTACCCGCCTCGATCAATCGACCCGCCAAATCTACGAACTGGTCGCCTTGAATGTGTCAAAGCGAATTTGCTCCGAACTCGTCAGAAGAACTGGCGAATTACCTGATATCAACAATGAATATCCGCTTTCACCATCCCCCGTCCTCGCGCAAATGGCCCGTCGACTGAACACGGACCGGGAGACCATATCCCGAGCAATTTCAGGCTTGGCGAAAGAAAAATTAATTCGCAAGGACGGTCGTCAAATTACAGTGCTCAACAAAGACGCTCTGATCAAAAGGGCACTGGAGTAGAACCCGCCGAATTGATTCGGGTAAAAGTCTAACAACTTTCCTTAAATTAAACTGGTATTAGGCAATAAGACATGTAGAATCCGATTGTCCGGCTCCCGTGTACAGGGGATAGGGCGAGGGGATATTTTGGGCATGTCGAAACCAAAATTTATGATTAGGCTCACAAAGTGAGCCGCGATACACCTATTGAACCCGAACGCCGGGTCGTAACCGTTCTCTATGCCGACATTGTTGGCTCAACCGATATTATCTCTAAACTAGATCCGGACGATGCAGCCGACTTTTTGGATCCTGCAATAAATAAAATCATTCGAAGCATCCACAATTTTGGCGGGACCGTAGCCCGCGTTCAAGGCGACGGTGTTAAAGCGGTTTTTGGCGCTACTCGTACTCAGGAAGACCACGCTTTAAGGGCTGCGATGGCGGGTCTTGAAATGGTTGAGGCGCTTAAGACTGCGTCCCTGATTCCGGGCATCCCGAGGGCAGCTCTTAGAGTGGGTATGCATTCGGGTTACGTCATTGTCCGCTGGCAACACAACGATATGGGCGGAGGCCTCGATACTGTGGGTTCGACAGCGCATGTCGCAGCCAAAATCGAACAAATTGTCCCGCCCAACGGTGTCGCGATGTCAGAAACAACAGCAAACCTCTTACCCGGCGATGCTGAGCTGGTTCCTCTTGCAGAGACGAATATTTCTCAGGACGGCAACGATCTAAAAGTCTTTGAAATAAACTCTATCACGTCACCGCATGATGCAATCAAAACGGACCGATACGACGTACATTCGCTAATCGGACGCGACGAGGAACTTAAGTATCTAAAGTCATTATTTGATACGGATATGCAAAACTTGAGAAGCTCTACATGTATTATCGGCGAAGCCGGGATTGGCAAAAGTAAACTTGTGCGTGAAGCCTCACTTTATGCCGTTAAAAAGAATATTCGGGTAGAGCTGGTTGGTGGCATTTCCATCTATAAAGATACACCTTTTTTTGTCCTAAAATCACTCGCCAACAAACTTTTACGCGTAAACGTAAAAACGCCAGGAGCTGCTAAACCTTTACCGATAACCGGCTTACCGTTGAGCGAGCGCGAACAGGTCGGGCTTGAAAGACTGATATCAATAGAACAAGGCTCCATCGCCAATTGGGATATCCCAGTTGACGATAAACGCAAAGCCATTCAGGCAGCCATTTCGGAAGTCGTCGCAAAAGTAGCATCAGACTCTCCGCTGGTTTTATTGGTGGAAGATGTACACGATGTCGATTTTGAGAGCATTCAATGTTTGAAGCACATAGTAGCGCAGTGCATGCAACTCCCTTTTAGTTTGATCTTAACGACACGTCCACAGGCGACGGAATTGGCGTCAACTATTTTAAACTCGAAGGTAATTTTAAGACCCTTGTCACCGGTAGATTCGCGCCGTTTAATTGAACGCGAGCTTTCATCAAGCAGTGCAATTGAGGTTGAAAAAGAGACTGAAACAGCAATCGCCGATATACTTCAGCGCGCTGATGGACTACCGCTTGCCCTTCACGAATTTTCAAAACTTCTTAAGGTTCAGCGCACTGCTGGCACAAAATTAAACCAAATGCCGCTGGCTTTAGAACCACTTTTACATCAAAAATTTGATGCACTTACCTCAAAAACAGGCGACTTCGTTCAATTCGCAAGCGCTTTAGGCAACAGGTTTAACACTGTGCAGCTACAAGATATACTCGGCTGGTCAGATGAAAAATTTCAAGCTGCGGTTTCGGAGAGCGTCGATAAGTCTATTTTCACTCAACTTGAAAATGACGTGCTGGGATTCGCTCATCAGCTGTATCAGGAAATTTGCTATGATAGCATGGTGCGGTCTCGAAAGCGCGAGATACATCAACAGATATACGAGTCCTTGTCTGTTTCGAAAGATGGACATATGTCCTCAGCGGTTTCTCACGGGCCTCAAATTTTAGCGTATCATGCCCAGGAAGCAGGGCGTTTAGAATTGGCTCTGGATCACCTGTGGCATGCATGTTCTCAGGCGATTGCAACCTCAGGGATCCGGACGGCCCAACGGCTGTATCATCGTGCAGAATTCATCTGCGATCAAATTGGAGAAGAGGCTGCAACGCGAAAAGTGAAATTTGCCAGCTTGGTATTTGATGCTCTTCACCAACTGGCGGCTCATCACGAAATTTTGCACGTTTTCCAAGACGCGCGGGCTCGAGATTTTGAAGGATTAAGTGATAATGAAGAAGTGCTGATTCGAGCAAATATTGCGACAATCGAATGGATTTCGGGAAACCCGGATGAAGCCTATATTGAAGCAAAAAAGGCGATCGAACTTGCTGAAAAGTTCGACTATTTGCCGCTCACGACATTTGCCAGCTTTGCAATTGCGAACCTGGAGCACAGCCGCGGAGAAATACGTAAATGTGTTGACCGGCTGACAAAAACATCCGCCTATTTCAAGGGTCAAAACGCAGCGCTTAGATTTGGGCAGACGATTACACTGCCGGGTGTGATATCGCGCGCCTTTGCCAGTTGGTATGCTGTCGACCTCGGCGATATCAAGCTTGCTATAGATCTGGAAACGAAAGCGCGAAAAATTGCGGAGCACGAAAACCACGGCTATTCGAAAACATTATGCGATCTTGCATTGGGTTATCGATTATACCGGACCGGAGAGTCAGAACGAGGCGCTGAAGTTTTATCGCGAGCCTATGCGACATGTATAGAAGAATCGTTTTATGGCATTGCCCCAATGACGGCGGCGTGGGCGGGTGCCGCATTGTTAGACAGTGATCAAGTCGAACGCGCCGAGGCGATTTTAAAACAAGAACTGGAACTCGACCATATCAGTTCGGTGAGAAATTCTGGTAGATACTATATTTTTTCGTCCCAAGCGAAGCTCCTGGCTAAAACAGGAAAGCTCGATAGCGCTTATCGGGTCCATCAAAAAGCGCTGAAAGCGGCGATGGACACAAATGATCCGGTGTCTCTTGCATACGCCCATGTAGAGAAAGCCGACTTGTTGCGCCAAATGAAAAAACAAAAAAGGGAAGTTGTGGCTGAGTTGGAAACCGGTCTGAACCTCGCCCGAGAATGTGAAATGAGCTTGCTTGTTGAATACTGCGAAAGCGTGCTCAGTGATTAATTTTGCCCGCCCGAAAACCGTGACGAATATCACACTTATCGGAGCAGCAAACGGGTAGTGTGTTCAACATGTGGGGGGCCTCTAAATGGATGCGCAAATCAACAACTTGAAAAAAGATACCGTCTTACGAGGCCGAGCGGCGCCCAGCGAAAAAGACTTCAAAAAAATAGCCGCTCTGATTTTTGGCCCCGCTAAAAAAAGATCCGTCAAATATATTGTTGAGGCCAAGGGCAAAAAACCACCGATCACTATACATTGCTTCGCACGACACAGGGATGTGACGGACATCTTGACTGGACCTAGTAAGGATAAGGTTGATTTATCTCACTATGACAATCTCCTGGGGGCCTCGGCGGACGATGTACGATTTTTTCTCGGCGTCAAGGACGACGCTCAGGACCAAAGATGGACGATTTTGAAGAAGGCTCTGGAGCAGGACCCTGCCATTTCAAGAACAAGCATAGAGCAGATCGATGGCATTGCTGCACAGGCGACTGCGGCGGCAAACCGCCTCCATTTTCAGGCCACGAACAGCTCGGGAACGTTCAATGCAGTTAGAGAATATGGGTTTCTAATTCCCTATCTTGCCGCCAAAGAATTTATTGGGCTATCCCTCCCGGAAAAACCATCTCTGGGATTACGGGCTTTTATGAAATTGCGCAACATTGTTGGCCCGGGCAAAGTCAAGCTGGCTGGAGAAATCACACCCGCATCTCGATTGCTCTTGTGGTCACATATGATTTTCGGGCACTTGTTTGCCAATATCGGTGACCGTAAGAAATTGATCAGCGTCCTTGCCTCAGGATCCGCCAAAAATTACAACGCTCATATCAGTCGGGTGTTTGAAAGCGCTCACGACACGCCCAGAAACTCTTTGATTCATCGGTTCAAACATGTCCGGCACAGATTTCCAGAAATTTCTGATGCGGACTATGAAAGTCATGTTCGCAGCATTGTTTTTGAATTAGCCGGCGCCCTGCAAATTCTTGTCGGTACGTCGTTCGCGAATATTCTGGCGACCATCTACGATAATAATATGGATATCGACGGGTTTCTCGAGCTCGTAGAACAACATGGAGACATTGTTTTAGATGAAGCCCTTCGACTGAATCCGACAACTACGAGCGTATACCGCGTTGCGAAAACGGATTTTGAAATGAACGGGTACCCGATAAAGAAGGGGGAATACATATGCCTGATGATAGGCGATGCCTGTAAAGACCCGCTCGTGTTCGATAAGCCCGAACAATTTTCCGTCGGCCCCGCCGACAATCTTCGCCGCAACCGGCTTGATTATCTGAATTTTGGTCCAAATGAACTAACGCCGAATGCATTTAATCCTTCCGACAATACGCATCCATGTTTCGGTCAGTATTGGGCACGCACTTTATTGAAGTCCATGCTCACGGGATTGGCACAATTTCCGGAACTCGATCCGAAGCCTGGAAAGAATAGCACAATGTCCCGTTTCATGGCTATTCCTGACGCGGCCATGTTCACTTATAAAAAGCCGCAGATAAAACAACAAAACTTCGTCACTGTTGTTTCCGCAATCCCGAAAACAAAAGACAGCAACATTGCAGACATTAGAAAGGCTATTGAAGACTTGGGAAATCCGGCTTTGCCTGATGCTCAACATGCGCTCGACGCCAGCGGACTTGTGCACTTCATGAGTATCAATATTGTCGAGGGGGCACGAGAAAAAATTGACGGCAAAGACCAATATGTTGAGCCCAACCATATTTTTATGGAACTTTCCGTAGACGGGAATAAAGACCAGGCTCTTGAGGCCGTCAGCCGGCATTTCGGGGATCAACTCCTGCGCGTTTATCGTGCTGCAGGCCTCATAACTAAAGGCGAACATTTATTTGATCATCTGGTCGCGAACAGTGTTGAAATGATCCAATCTGTCTGGCCGCAATTTTACAGCGGCAATTGGAGAAACGGCCTTGGATTTACCGGTACGCCGGGCTTGTCCATTGAGCAAATCGAAGACGAACAGGCTCTCGCCGAATTTGTAGAAAATAATGTCCGTCAAGCCAGCGCGGAGTCTCCGCTAAAAAACTTAAAAGACACCAAAGAAAAACTTTCCGCGATCAAGGCTGGTCCAATAGCCAAAGCACGAGATCGTTGGATTGACAAAGACGCTGAGCCACCGATCTTTGCTGAAGTTGCGGAATCGCCCTGGAAATCGGCTTGGGATACTGTCACGATTGCCATCAAAGCAACCCCGGATATTGTAAAAGTTTCCGCTCTCGTTCTCTTTCTCGCCATTGCCAGCGTCATCTGGAGTTTGCTGTTTCAGTATGTACCCCCGGATTCTGCTCTGGTGGCCGGTGATTTATCGGGAGTCCCAACAGCAAAAAACCCTTGGTTTTTTCCAGGAAAATTTGGAGTTCCCCCTAACCCTGACGGTATTTTTGTCAGCGTATCTGTCATTCTAAAAGGACTGTTTCTTGCATTCCTGTTCGCAATAACCGTGAGTGTCGCGTCCTCTAAAATCTGGCCAACCCGAAAGGTGCGAATGGGGGCAATTTTCCCCTTTATATTTGCGCTCGTTGTATTTGTCAGCTTTTCGCCCACGAATGATTGGGGTGCCGGTTATAAAGAAGCGGCGGTTGTTGACGGAATTTACCTCAACTCCGGAATATGGATAATATCCCTGTTGGCCACATTGGTGCTCGGTGCCGTTACATTTTTGTTTGAGCGAAAATCTTTCTCAAAATCAGGATCCGCACTTGTTGCCTTTGGTATGATGTCCCTGTTGATACTCTCAATCGGCGATTTGCAAATCCGGCTAATGGCAAGCTATCCGTCCCTTATCAGCAGCGGACAAATAAATGGATTTGACTTGCGCGTTTTAAACCGGTGGGACTCGGCATCCCTTGGGCAATTAATATTCTACCCGCTGATCGTGTCTTTGATTATTTGCTCGGCTATTCTTGCGTTTAACGCGAGTTATCCAAAATTTCGACTTTTCACCCGCAAAGACATGTACGCTTGGCTTTTCCTGTGTGTTTTTATCTTGACGCTCGTCACTACATTTGGCGGGCCGGTATGGCCTGATGCCAACCGCTTGGGGTCCTTTGTTCTTGCCCTGGTCTTGGCTATTCCGGCAACTCTGGCAGCTTTGGCAGCAGTCGCCGGGTTTATATGGGCGATGCTGACCCGATCTGAACAAAAGAACACGCCGATTGATAATGATCCGAATGTCGATGATCTTGCTACAATGCTCGAACGCGAGGATGAAAATATCGCGCAAAATCACATGATCAGCATTCAAACTCTACTTCCGGAACAATGGCGGATCCGGTTTTTCTTGCCCCTGGCACTTCACATTGTTCGAATTATTCTAGGCAAAAACCGCTACCGGCCCGGATTTTTGGCATCCGTAGGTACAGTTCATTTCGCCCGGTGGGTTCACATTTCGAACACCAATCGTTTGATCTTTGTATCAAACTATGACGGGAGCTGGGAAAGTTATCTTGAAGACTTTATTACCAAATCCGCGACAGGCATGACCGGAATTTGGAGCAATTGCGTCGGCTTCCCGCGGGCCAAAAACCTGTTCTTTGACGGCGCCACAGATGGGGACCGTTTTAAACGGTGGGCCAGAAAATCCATGAAGCCGACGTCATTTTGGTATTCCGCCTATCCCCACCTGACAGCAGAAAAAATCAGGCGCAATACACTTATTCGCGATGGCCTGGCCCGTATCACAACACCGAGTGATGCCGAAGCTTGGGTCAATCTGATCGGGTCAATTCCCCGTCCCGATTATGCTCTGCAATCCGATAAAATTCAAAGCCTGGCTTTTGGTGGATCTGGGAATTTAAAAGTTGGTCGCTGCCTTGTTGTTCGCAGCCAGGTTGAAGGCGTTGACCCCTATTTCCAGAAATGGGTATCGGAAATTGAAAAAGATGTAACGTTCGGAGAATCTCGCCCCGATGGACAGGCCGTTTATCTGGCATTCTCATCTGCCGGTATGGCTAGATTGGGCTGTCACAAAGGGTTGTCTCAAAGTGAAAACAATCCGGATAATTTTGAAGAGGATTGCATTAAATTCCCCCCGGCCTTTGTTATGGGCATGCACAGCAAATCCCGCTCCGTGCTTCTTGGCGATCTGCATCAAGATAACAAATCTGAAAACTGGCAATGGGGAAATGAAACAAACCCGGCTCATGCCGTTGTGATCCTTTACGGTGAAACCAAATCCTCCAAAAAAAGCAAGGCGGTTCGGCACATCAAAATCAGTGAAAGTGACGAATTTAAAGCATTGTTAAAAAAACACCGCAAACTGGTTTCTGACAATAAATTAGTGATTACCAAGGAAATTGAATTTGATAGATTGCCTGAAGCTGGGCCTGTGCGCGAGCCCTTCGGATTTGTCGACGGAATATCTCAGCCGATTATGCGAGGCACGAAACGGGCCGCAGGTCGCGGCCAGTCCATTCATGCCGTCAACCCCGGCGAGTTCATTATGGGGTATAAAGATAATCGCGAATATTATCCGCCCTCACCCCAGGTCAATTCACATTTAGATGAGGACAATGTTCTACCGGCTATACCGCGTGCCCAACCGCAAAGATACCCGCGCTTCTTATCAAATGCAGACGAAAAATTCCGAGACCTTGGGCGAAACGGTTCTTATTTAGTTATTCGGCAATTGGAGCAAGACGTTGATGGATTCAACGCAGCTGTAAAGCGCGAAGCTTCCCGATTTGAAGCGAGACGATCAAAAGACGCGGAGACCATGGTCAAAGCCAAGCTGATGGGACGTTGGCCGGACGGACAATCCTTGACAGCCTGCCCGATTAAAATGGAAACTGTGAATGGCAAAGTCACCCTCTCAGGTATGCCAACCTCAAAACGCTTCTCTCGAGAAGACAACGAATTTTTATTGGGCGAAGAAGACCCACAAGGGCACAAATGTCCGTACGGTTCACATATCCGCAGGGCCAATCCACGGGACGGTCTGGATGTTGAAAACCCCGACAGCCTTGCCATTGCCAACAGACACCGTATTTTGAGACGTGGGCGATCGTATACAGATACCAAAGGGCGGGACAAAAAGGGCATCTTATTTATGTGCCTCAACGCGGATATCGAACGGCAGTTTGAATTTATCCAGCAAACCTGGGTCGGGTCGTGCAATTTTCACGGGCTGAATGACGAGATGGACCCGATAACTGGGCAAGGATTTTATCACATTGACCCAAAAACCAAGAAGAGAACTTTTAAAACCAAAGACCTGAGTTTCACCATTCAAAACCCAGGTCAATCACGGAGACTGAAAGGATTAAAACCGTTTGTTACGATGCGCGGCGGCGGTTATTTCTTCATGCCAGGACGTGAGGCCCTGGATTTTATCGTTAAAAGCGCAGACAACCCGCTCCTGTCATAATGTCCTGATCAAAAAAAGAAAAGCGCTTAACACTCAACAACATTCACAGCCAAACCGCCTTGACTGGTTTCCTTATATTTAGACGACATGTCGAGCCCGGTCTGGCGCATGGTTTCGATCACCTGATCCAGACTGACCTTCATTTGGTCGACCGCGTGTAAGGCCAGCCGCGCGGCGTTGACTGCTTTGACAGCTCCGATTGCATTGCGCTCAATACACGGAATTTGCACAAGTCCGCCAACCGGATCACAGGTTAATCCCAGATTATGTTCCATACCGATCTCGGCCGCGCTTGTGACTTGTAGAGGGCTCGCACCCCAGACGGCCGCTAATCCACCCGCTGCCATAGAGCAGGCGACACCGACTTCACCTTGGCACCCCATCTCGGCACCTGAAATTGACGCGCGTTGCTTGTAAAGCAAACCAATCCCGCCTGCTGTAAGGAGAAATTTTCTTATATTCTGCGCATTCATTTTTTCGCCACAACAATAGTGTCGTATGACTGCCGGAATAATCCCCGCTGCCCCATTGGTCGGTGCCGTAACGACCTGACCCCCGGATGCATTTTCTTCATTCACCGCCATGGCATAAACATTAAGCCAATCAAATAATTGCTCGCGCTCATTGGACATCGGCGCTCCATGCAATTTTTGCCAAATGCCAGGCGCGCGCCTTTTAACTTCCAGTCCGCCAGGCAATATGCCTTCTGACTCCAGACCGCGATCAATACAGGCCATCATCACCTCAGCGACCCGGTCGAGGGCCGCATTGGTTTCTTCCCGTGGACGCATCGCATCTTCATTGGCATAGATTATTTCGTGAATGGATTTTTTTTCCATCGAACAAAACTGCAATAATTCCGAGGCCGACGCAAACGGATGCGGCACATCAATTGGCGTTGGGACTATGTCATCAAGCACTGGTGCTTCCAGTTGCTCTCGCGACGCAATGAAACCGCCGCCTGTCGAATAATAGGTCTGCGAATACAACGTTTCGCCAACATTGTTTTTGGCGCTCAACGACATGCCGTTGGGGTGCAAATCTGGAATGATATCATAAGCAAAAATGATATGTTTTCCGGGTTCAAAACCAATGACGTGCCCGCCACCCAGAGCAAGTTTTTTCTCTGTATAAACCTGAGCAACTTTCCCGTCAGCAGCGAGTGGATCCAGGGTTTCGGGTTCCAGACCAAGCAGCCCCAATATAACGGCTTTCGGCGTTGCGTGGCCATCACCGGTCAGCGCCAAAGATCCTTGCAGCTCAACTATGATTTCATGGGTCGCCCCAATACACTCTTGTCGCTCAAGCGCGTCAACAAACCGCTTTGAAATTCGGATCGGGCCGACCGTATGCGAACTGGACGGGCCGATACCGATGCGGAAGATGTCGAGGACGGACAGCATAAGGGCTAACTATTCGCGGCCAATAAAGACGCGTTGCCACCAGCCGCAGTCGTGTCGATACATACATGGCGTTCAAGCACACACTGCTCAGCGAACCCTTGGTTTGCAATCAATGGTATCAGTTCACCGTCTCGCGCCGCCAACGCTTGGCGTGCCACTCGTAATTCGCTTTCATCGCTCCATAAAACTACGGCGCTAAATCGGTTTAATTTGACGAGGTCTTCAGGTTTCAAACGCCCGGAAACTACATGATCACCTTGAGCCCCTGGCGCAACGATCAATGTAGGGCACCCGGAGTTTTGCGCGATTTGAGCCTGTTCTTGAGCTTGATCCAATGTCGGCCCCAGGCACAGAACTGTGCCTTTCGGGAACGTGGAAAGCCGGTTGGACTCTCCGGTTGGCCCCGGCAAGTCTCGCGCGTCCAATCTGTGTCGAAGCGGTGTTTGCAATTTATCCAGCGCCGCCTGGACTGTTCTGATATCTACAAATTCGCCGCGTTGCGATCGAAAACGTTTAATTTCGTCCTTTGTAAACCGTTTGACATAGTGCGGGCCGCCGGCTTTGGGCCCGGTACCTGATAACCCTTCGCCGCCAAAAGGTTGCGAGCCGACGATCGCGCCGATCTGATTTCGATTGATATACATATTGCCGACATTCAAATTATTAGTGAAATGTTCCACGCGGTCATCTATCCGCGTATGCAGCCCGAAAGTCAGCCCAAATCCGCTGTTATTAATATCATTTATGACGTCATTTATATTTTCGGCTTTGAATGTCGCGATATGTAAAACAGGACCGAATATTTCTTTCTCGAGATCATTGATGTCGCCGACCGCGATGACCGCAGGACCGATAAAGTTTCCGTCTTTTTCGACTGTTAGTTGTTTGAGCAGACGTCCGTCCTGTTTGGCTTTTTGAATATGCGCATCAATGTCGGCCTGAGCGCTTTTGTTGATGACGGGACCCAAATCTGTGGAATAGCCCCACGGGTCACCAACGCATAGCTCATCCATCGCCCCAAACAGCATTTTCTGAAATGGCTTAGCGATATCCTCTTGCAAATAAAGCACACGGAGTGCTGAGCACCGTTGTCCGGCCGACTGAAAGGCGGAAATAAGAATATCGCGTACGGCCTGCTCGGGTAGAGCGGTCGAATCGACGACCATTGCGTTGAGACCCCCTGTTTCGGCAATCAATGGTGCATCGGGCGCACAGGATTTCGCCATAGCCCTGTTGATTGTCTGCGCAGTCCACGTGGAGCCAGTAAAACACAGCCCATTGATGCGCGGATCAGACGACAACTTGGCGCCAACCACGGATCCGGCACCGGGCAAAAGTTGAAGGGATTTTTTTGGAACGCCCGCCTTGTGTAACAATTGAACCGCCAATGTTGCGATAATCGGTGTCGGGTCAGCTGGTTTAGCAAGAACACCGTTGCCGGCCGCAAGTGCCGCTGCGATCTGACCAGTGAATATCGCTAAGGGAAAATTCCACGGCGAAATACAAATAATCAGGCCGCGCGGTTGGCTATCGTACAAATCAGCGCCGCGCGCCGCATAATAGCGCAAGAAGTCAACTGCTTCGCGCAATTCAGAAATTGCATCGGCGGGTGTTTTCCCGGCCTCTCGGGTCAAGACGGCGAAGAACTCTCCAAAGTTCTTCTCATAGAGGTCTGCTGCCTTGTTCAAAATATCAGCCCGGGTTTGCACTGTCGCATCCTCCCAAGAGCTCGCTTTTAGCAAAGCGATATCGACGTCCTCAGGCGTTGCCTCAATAACATGACCGACCACCTCTTGCGGATTGGCCGGGTTGAATATTGTTTGCGGCGCTTCGCCAACACTCTTCCCTGCAATCAACGGCTTGGCTGTCCATGTCGTAGTTTTAAACGGCGTCCGCGCAGCATCGATATCAGCGAGGTCGTCTTCATTGTGCAAATCCCAGCCGATCGAATTCTTTCGTTCCGGCGCAAATAAATCAGCGGGAGATTTGATAGAAACCGGTTGGCTTTCATCCATCACCTTGAAGGGATCCTCCGCGATTTCAACAGCCGGGACATTCTCATCAACGATTTGATTGACGAATGAAGAATTGGCTCCATTTTCGAGCAATCGCCTCACAAGATAGGCAAGCAAGTCCCGGTGTGCGCCGACCGGCGCATAAATGCGACAGTGAGTGCCATGTTTGGCCAGGACCTGTTTGTGCAAAACCTCACCCATACCGTGAAGACGTTGAAATTCATATTGTGCGTCTTTTAGTGCGATTTCCAAAATTGTGGCGATCGAATGGGCGTTGTGGGTGGCGAATTGCGGATAAATCCGGTCGGTCATCGTCAGTAATTTTTTGGCACAACACATATAGGAAACATCCGTTGCTGCCTTACGCGTAAACACTGGAAAATCTTTAAGACCCTGAATTTGCGCTAGCTTGATCTCTGTATCCCAATAGGCGCCCTTGACCAACCTGACCATAATTTTTCGGTCAATGTTTTTTGCCAATTGATACAGCCAATCAAGGACAAACGGCGCTCGCTTGCCATACGCCTGAACGACGACACCGAATCCGTCCCACCCGGCAAGATCCTCGTCGCGCAATACCGTATCTATAATATCAAGAGAAAGATCGAGGCGGTCCGCTTCTTCCGCGTCGATATTGAGTCCCATATTTGATTTTTTGGCAAGAACGCACAGGGCTTTTGTCCGGGACGTCAGTTCGCGCAATACACGTTGTTTTTGGCTGACCTCATATCTGGGATGTAAAGCGGATAGCTTTATGGATATTCCGGGGTTTTCCCTGATATCTTTTGATTTGGCTCGCTGCGCCAATCTCTCGATTGCTCGCCAATATGATTTGAAAAACTCATCGGCATCCGCCTCAGTCAACGCCGCCTCGCCCAGCATGTCGTAGGAATAGGTAAAACCCTTTTCCTCCATGCCGATCCCGCGCTTGATGGCCTTGTCAATTGTCTCTCCCAAGACAAATTGATTGCCCATTTCTTTCATGGCGCGTTTGACAGCCGTTCGAATGACCGGCTCGCCCAATCGCTTGACCGCACCATGCAAAACCCGATTGACGCCGGCGGATTCCTGATCGTCCAATACCTTGCCCGTCAGCATCAATGCCCAGGTCGAGGCATTGACCAAAGAGGAGCTGGATTTACCCAAATGTTGTCCCCAGGACGACGGTGCAATTTTGTCTTCGATCAAGTCGTCAATAGTTTCATTGTCAGGCACGCGTAACAGCGCTTCAGCGAGACACATCAAAGCGACACCCTCATCCGTTGACAGCCCATATTCCGCTAAAAATACTTCCATGAGACCGGGCCGGTCATCGGCACGCAAATCCTCGACCAGTTTAATTGCTCGGTTTTCGATTTTCGCCCGCACATCAGCATTCAAATCGGCCTGATTGCGCAGATCAGCCAAAAGCGACTTTTCATCTCCGAGATGAGCCGCTCTGATTTTTTGCCGAATTTCCGATAATTTCTGCATCATTTTTACCAGCTTAGTTTTATCCGGATCAGCCTAGCACCAGAAAGGGGTCTCGTCCCTTAAAACGCGTCCTGAGATTAAATCAATGCTCAATTTACTGTGACTCGAACAAATTTCACAAAATGACGACAAGAACGGCGGGCTACGCGCAGAACGCCCATGAAAAGGCCTCAAACTGTTAGTGAATGCGTAAACTGCTGGACGAGGCGCTTCAACACACGGATAATTGACTTTTTAACGACATATTTAAGTATTAACTGGCAATTAGAGAGCGGTTCTTGGAATTTGAGGAAGACGGAAGATGAAAAAATCCATTACAGTTTTAGTCTCTGTGGCAACCGCGGTTGCACTTGTTGGTTGCGGCGGAAGCGGCGGCAGCTCCAATCCACCTGTCGTGGTAAACCCACCCCCGCCACCACCACCTCCTCCTCCTCCTCCGCCACCGCCGCCGCCTCCTTCGTCGGTGTCGATCAGCGGCGCAGTAACGTTTGATTTTGTGCCACATAATACAGCGACAAATGGGCTGGATTATGCAAATACGGTAGAACGGCCGGCGGCCGGTATCCTCATCGAAGCCCTTGATAGTGCAGGAGCCGTTCTGGCAACAACCAATACGGACGATTCAGGTCTCTATACGGTGAGTGTGGACGCTAATACGGATGTGCGCATTCGTGCAAAGGCTCAGCTCTTGCAAACCGGTGGCCGCAACTGGGACGTCAAAGTCACCGACAATACCAACGGAAACGCGCTGTATGCGCTGGACGGCAGTCTGACGAGCTCAGGCACCGCAGATTCTACGCGTGACCTGCGCGCCGATTCCGGTTGGGGTGGAACGAGCTATACTGGAACGCGTGCAGCGGCGCCATTTGCGATCCTCGCCCCGGTATATGAAGCCATTCAGGACTTTTCTCCGCTTGACACATTGCTCACATTTCCACCCCTCGAAATGCGGTGGAGCGTCAATAATCGACCGGCGGGCGGGAACTTGGCCGCCGGTGATATCGGCACGTCATTTTACCAAGGCGGTAATATTTACCTGCTCGGTGATGCCGACACCGACACCGATGAATATGACAAGCATGTTGTAACCCACGAATGGGGCCATTATTTCGAGGACAATCTTTCGCGTTCCGACTCTATTGGAGGACAACACGGCGGCGGCGACAGACTTGATCCTCGTGTTGCGCTTGGCGAAGGTTTCGGTAACGCCCTATCGGCCATGGTTCTTGATGATCCATTTTATAGAGACAGCCTCGGTGCCCAACAGGCAAATGGGTTTTCGATCAATGTAGAAAGCAATACCCACACCAATGAAGGCTGGTTTAATGAAGGGACCGTTCAATCAATTTTGTATGATTTTTACGACTCAAATGATGATGGGAACGACACCCTATCGCTTGGACTGCAACCGATATATGATACGCTGGTCAGCACAAACTATACCAATACACCTGTGTTTCTTTCGATCTTTGCCTTCCTCATTGAATTCAGGTTTCAGGCACCGGGAAATGATGCCGCGATCGATGCGCTGATCAACACACAAGGGATAAACGGTGACGGGTTTTTGGGCGTTGGCGAGACAAACTCTGGGTCTATTCCAGGTGCCTTGCCATTGTTTAAAGAGGTGACCGTTAACGGCCCTGCCGTCCAGATCTGTTCCGTCAACGATGCGGGTGAGTTTAACAAATTGGGCAATCGGGCCTTTTTAACCTTCACGGCTGCAACAACGAGTTCACATACATTGACCATGACGCGGTCGTCCGGCCCGACCCTCCGTGACCCGGACTTCTACGTCTTTCAAGCAAACTCTCTTATTGCCCGCGCGGAATCATCGGCAGCCGATACTGAAACGCTCAGTCAAAATCTGGCCGCCGGAGATTACGTCATCGACGCCTATGATTTTTTAAATGTTGATACAAATACGAGCAACAATTCAGATGTTTGCTTCAATTTTTCCATCACCGGATAGAACAGGATTAAAACCATGACACTTAGAAATGTACTTTCTTCAGGACTCGCCGGAATATGTTTGCTCGCGCTGTCTGCTTGCACAAGCGACAACATGACGGTGGACGCCACCGATAAAACAACACAATTTGCCAAAGCCGACCAAAAAAAATCCGATTACATTAAACCCGGTGCCGGCATCGAATTTAGCCACACTTACGATGGCAAGACCGAGCCGGGCGAAATTGAGACATTTCAGGTTTTTGTCAAAGGTGGCAGTATTGTTGGCGGTGTCGACGTGAAAATGGACAACCCTGATGGGTTGAAAATTTACTCTGACACATCCGTTCAAAAATTGGACATTGCCCAAGACGCCCCGGACGGGCTTGACCATACGATGAATATCAGTATCGGTGCGCAGGAACCGGGCCGCTATTATTTGAAATTTATCGCCACATCCGATCAAGGCGGAGATTCGCCGATGATGCGGGCCTATGCCATCGCAATTCAGGTCGGCGATCAGCCCTATGTTCCTGGTTTAGGCAATGGAATGACGGCTGAAGAAACACCCACAGGTGAAAAAATTATCACAATGGAAGCCAAAGAAACCATCGAGAATTAAGTCGGATACAAATCCGGTTTTCAGATTCATGACTTAAAAACGATAAAACGCGGCATGTGCCGCGTTTTTTATTGGAAAATTGGTGGAGCCAAGGGGAGTCGAACCCCTGACCTCTTCGCTGCCAGCGAAGCGCTCTACCAGCTGAGCTATGGCCCCATTTTTACGCGATGTTTTGGTCGTTCGCCAATCCAAAAACATCACTTTGGTAAGGAAGCGTGTTCTTAAAGGATCGCGCCGGTTTTCGTCAAGCGGTGAATGCGATTAGATTTCGACTTCCTCGACATCATCATCGTCGTCTTCTTTTCCGGTCGGCGGCATCGGATCGTCTTCGTCGTCATCAACCAGGGCTGCATCTTCGTCATCATCGTCATCTGTTGAGAAGCCGTCGAGATCAGCCTTCGTACCTTTGTCTTCATCATCGTCATCACCGGCGCCGCTGAAATTGGCCGAGTCGCCATCGAGCTCCAGCTCTTTAGCTTCCTCTTCAGCTTCATCGACATCTTCGTCGTCGGTTTCCACTTCTGCGTCTTCCGGTTCTTCTTCCGCAACAGCTGCGGCAACAATCGGCGCCGCTTTCGGTTCGAGCGCGGCCGGGTCAAAACTTGTACTGCAATACGGGCAAACGGCGGGCCGCTTGGTCAAATCGTAGAATTTTTTCTCACATTCGGGGCAAATTTGCTTTTCGCCCAAATCGGTTTTCGCCACTGTTTTATCCTGTTTTAAACTCTGGTCTTGCAATGCCGTCCGGCGTCTATAAAACTCCGTCACGATCTATATCCGTCTGCTTAGCGACTCATTTTTTCAAGTCAACCAGCAAATGTGATCTCGAATGAATAAACAAGGATGAAATGCAAGCCAAGGTAAATAAAGTCAAAGGTGCGTCATCGAGCCGAACAAAGGCTTTGGGCGGACGCGTCCGCGCACCCGGCGATAAGTCTATTTCGCATCGTGCTTTAATCCTCGGCGCGCTGGCCCGCGGCACCACACGCATTACGGGTTTGCTGGAAGGCGATGACATTCTCCATACGGCCGAAGCTATGCAAGGATTTGGCGCTGATGTCAGCCGTGACATCATTGACCAAGAGCCGGTTTGGACGGTGACAGGCGCAAATTGGAAAAGCCCTGAACATGAAATCGATTTCGGCAATGCCGGCACAGGAGCGCGCTTAATCATGGGCGCTGCCGCAGGGTTTCCGCTCAAAGCAAATTATACCGGCGATGCCAGTTTATCATCCCGCCCGATGGGCCGGGTACTCACGCCGCTTCGCAAAATGGGCGCGACCTTCAAATCAGATGACGATAAACTCCCGATTACGCAAAAAAAGGGCGGAAAACTTAAAGCCATCAATTTCACACCTCCGCACGCATCTGCTCAGGTAAAATCTGCGCTTTTGCTGGCCGGACTTAACGCAGAGGGCACCACGGAAATCATTGAATCGAGACCGACCCGTGATCACACCGAAAATATGTTCGAAGCTTTCGGCGTGCCGGTAAAACGCAAGACATCAAGCATGGGAAACCACATAAGTATTGAAGGCCCGGCGGCCCTGACAGCGACACCGGTCAACGTGCCGGGCGACCCATCCTCGGCTGCATTCCTGATTGCTGCAGCGCTGATCGTTCCGGGGTCGGACATTATTATTGAAAATGTTATGATGAATCCGGCCCGGACCGGACTGTTCGAAGTTTTGACGCGTATGGGCGCATTCATCCGCAATGACAATTTCAGACGCTCCGGCGGCGAAACCATTGCCGATATACATGTCAAACATTCCAAGCTCACGGGCGTCGATGTTCCGGCATCGCAAGTCCCGTCCATGGTTGATGAATACCCGATCCTTGCGGTGTGTGCGGCTTACGCCCACGGGCGTACCGATATGCGTGGCCTGGGTGAACTTCGCGTCAAAGAAAGCGACCGTCTTGCAGGGACATTCGATCTTCTCAAGGCAAATGGCGTTATCGTTGAAATGCAGGAAGACAGTCTGCACGTGACCGGTGGTGATGTCGAGGGCGGCGGCATTGTTGCAACGCATCATGATCACAGACTGGCCATGAGCGCGTTGATCCTGGGGCTGGGCGCGGAAAAACCTGTCCGCATTGACGATGCGAGCATGATCGCGACAAGCTTTCCGAGCTTTTTTGACCTCATGGCTGAAATCGGGGCCAAAATTAAGGTGGCAAAGTGACAGTCATTGCAATTGACGGCACATTTGCGTCCGGAAAAGGCACGCTGGGCAAGCGATTGGCCGCGCATTTTGGCTACGCTTACCTCGATACGGGAAAATTATATCGGGCAACCGCTGCGAAAATTTTGGCAGACGCCGGCGACCTAGAGGACGGGAAATCCGCCGCGGAATACGCGAATGCTTTGACGATGGAGGATTTAGACAATCCAGAGCTTAAAAGCGGAAAAATCGGGGCTGCGGCCTCTAAAGTCTCCGTTCACAAGCAAGTCAGAGCAGCCCTTTTCGATTTCCAGCAAAATTTCGCCAAAAACCCCGGAAAAGCCTACAAAGGTACCATCCTTGACGGTCGCGATATCGGCACCGTTATTTGTCCCAATGCGGATGTGAAGCTCTATGTCGACGCCAAACCCGAGATCCGGGCAGAGCGTCGGCACAAGGAATTGGTCTCTTACGGCGAGGAGATCAGCTATGAGCAGGTCCTTGCGCAGCTCAAAGAGCGGGATCACCGCGATATGAACCGCGCCGAGGCACCTTTGAAGCCAGCTGCAAATGCGCACTTGCTAGATACAACTAATTTAGGTATAGACGCCGCGTTCGAAGCGGCAAGGACATTAATCTGTGCCGTTTTAGAGCGACAGGTATAAAGATATCGTCGTTTTAGACTAACAAGCCCGAACATTTATGACGTCCGAATGGGTCGGATGAGACCGCCGGAACCAACCGGCTGGCACATATTGTTAATATTGGAGTAAACTTATGAGCGCTGCTCAGACTGAAAACACATTAAATCCCACCACGGACGATTTTGCGTCCATGCTGGAAGCCTCTCTTGAAACAAATTCAATGAAAGAAGGATCCGTGGTCCAAGGCCTCGTGACCGGCATTGAAAAAGACATCGTCGTTGTTGACGTTGGCCTTAAAACCGAAGGGCGGATCCCGATGCGGGAGTTTTACCAACCCGGATCAGACGAAACTGTAAAAGTTGGCGATACCGTTGATATCTACCTCGAGCGTATCGAAAACGCGCTGGGCGACGCTGTTCTTTCGCGCGACAAAGCACGCCGCGAGGAAAGCTGGATCAAGATGGAAAAAATCTTTGAAGCCAAAGAGCCTGTACCTGGCGTCATCGTCGGCCGCGTTAAAGGTGGCTTCACTGTTGATTTTGGCGGCGTAAATGCCTTCTTGCCGGGATCACAGGTTGATATCCGTCCGGTTCGCGACATCGGACCACTTATGGGCCAGGAACAACCTTTCATGATTTTGAAGATGGATCGCCCACGCGGAAACATCGTTGTATCCCGTCGTGCCATCCTCGAAGAAAGCCGTGCGGAACAGCGCGCTGAACTTGTCGGTCAATTGGCTGAAGGTGAAGAGCGCGAAGGTATCGTTAAAAATATCACAGATTACGGCGCATTCGTTGATCTCGGCGGTATTGACGGCCTGTTGCATGTTACAGACATGTCCTGGCGTCGCGTCAGCCACCCAAGCCAGGTTCTGGCCGTAGGCGATACAGTTAAAGTCAAAATTATCCGCATCAACCCGGAAACCCAGCGCATCAGCCTCGGCATGAAGCAGTTGACTGAAGATCCTTGGTTGGCAGCGGTTGCAAACTACCCGGTTGGCACCAAGCTGACCGGTAAGGTCTCAAACATCGCCGATTACGGTGCGTTTATCGAGCTTGAAGAAGGCGTTGAAGGCCTTGTTCACGTTTCTGAAATGAGCTGGACCAAGAAAAACGTACATCCGGGCAAAATCGTTTCAACATCGCAAGAAGTTGAAGTGGTTGTTCTCGAAGTCGATCCGGAAAAACGCCGTATTTCTCTTGGCATCAAGCAAACGCAAGAAAACCCTTGGGACAGCTTTACCGATAAATACCCGGTCGGCACGGTCATCAAAGGCGAAGTTCGCTCAATCACCGAGTTTGGTCTGTTTATCGGACTGGACGGCGAAATTGACGGCATGGCTCACCTTTCTGATCTGTCTTGGGAAAAGTCAGGTGAAGACGCTTTGGCCGACTATACCAAAGGTGACATGGTAGAAGCGAAAATCCTCGAAGTTGATATCGAGAAAGAACGCATCAGCCTTGGCATCAAACAGTTGACCAAAGACACAGGCAGAGGCGCATCTGCAGCAAGTGCATCACGCGGGAAAACCGTCACCTGTACTGTCACCGAAATCACGACCGGCGGTTTGGCGGTCAGCTACGGTGAAGAAAACGAAATCACCGCTTTCATCCGTAAGTCTGATCTTTCACGTGAACGTTCAGAACAGCGTCCAGAGCGTTTTGCGGTTGGTGACAAAGTTGATGCCCGGGTTGTCAAGTTTGACAAGAAATCCGGTCAAGCAACATTGTCAATCAAGGCGCTTGAAATCGCTGAAGAGAAAGAAGCCGTCGAACAATATGGTTCAACCGATGCCGGTGCGTCCTTGGGTGATATCCTCGGCGCGGCTCTTAAGGGCGACGAATAACAGTTGTTTAAATTATGAAACATTGAGCGGCCCCTTTCGGGGCCGTTTTTATTGAGCTATATGGTTCAATCCTGAGGAGGGCACCCCATGAGTTCATATCGGAATATTTTATTTTTGTGTGTCGCCAATTCCGCTCGCAGCCAAATGGCAGAAGGCCTGGCTCGCAAGTTGTTCGGCGATAGCGCCAACATTCAAAGTGCCGGTTCAGCACCGGCCGGCGTCAACCCTTTTGCTGTAGCCGTCATGAAAGAAGTGGGCATAGATTTGTCCACACATCGATCCAAAAACGTAATGGATATTAACATGAATCAGATCGACCTGATTATTACCTTGTGCGCAGACGAAGTCTGTCCAATCGTCCCGGTCCGCATCGAGAGACTGCACTGGCCCCTGCCCGATCCGGCCAGTGATGATCCAAACTTGACAGAATCGGACATGTTGGACCGGTTTAGATCTGCAAGAGATGACATAAAATCCCGCTTGTCCAATCTAACCCCATTGAAATAATTAAATATTTTTTGATTTGGAATTGACGAGTCCGATTCATCTGGTCAAAATGCGCCCATGCTAAAATCTGAACTGATCGAAACTCTGGAACGTGAAAACCCTCATTTAAGTCCTGCAGAGACTGAAAGGGTGGTGGCAATCGTTCTTGAGAGTATTACCCAAACCCTTGAACAGGGAGCCCGCGTAGAACTGCGTGGCTTTGGAACGTTTTCACCGCGCTATCGTAAAGCACGGGCGGGTCGAAACCCTCGGACAGGAAAACAGGTCGCCGTACCAGAAAAATATGTACCCTTCTTCCGCGCCGGCAAAGAATTACGCGAAAAAATCGATAATACGCGCAAAAACACTTAGCTGACATTTATTACAAATGAACTCTGCGGCGTCTTGACGCACAATATATATTGCTGTCATATGCGCGCGTTAACTCAACAAAATCCTTAAGAAGGGGAAACTTATGGGAATGATTTCAGAATTTAAAGACTTTGCCATGAAAGGCAATTTGGTCGACATGGCCGTCGGCTTTGTGATGGGCGGTGCATTTGCAACCGTAGTCACCTCATTTATCAACGATATTTTTATGCCGCCTTTAGGCAAAGTCATGGGCGGAGTGGACTTTGGTCAAATGAAGTATGTTGTTCAACCGGAAGTTCTCGGGGCGGATGGTGTCGTCACAACCGCCGAAGTTGCTGTTCGGTATGGTGCCTTCATCAATGCGCTCATTTCATTCATTATTGTTGCATTTGTCATGTTTATGATCATCAAAGGCATGAACAAAGCTAAGAAAAAAGAAGAAGAAGCACCGGCGGCACCGCCGGCCAATGAAGTACTTCTGGCAGAGATCAGAGATCTTCTTAAAAAATAAAGACGAATTAGTCTCAAGGAAAAGGCGTCTCATTGCAGGCGCCTTTTTTATTGGCGCGCACCCGCCGGACCCGTATAAGGCGTTATGAATTCGCCCGATATCAAATTCTGTGGCCTCACACGACCGCAAGACGTCGAGAGCGCCATTGCGCTGGGCGCAAATTATCTTGGCTTCATCATCGAATGCCAAAGCCCAAGGCGTCTAAGTGTAACCGATGCTGCCCGGTTGGCGAAACCCGCATCGGGTCTTGCGGCCCGGGTCGCTGTAACTGTCGATGCAGATGACGCCTTGATAGCATCTATCATAGAGAAGATCAGTCCGGACGCGGTTCAATTGCACGGCGACGAAAGCCCGGATCGGCTACGGGACTTAAAGACACAATACTCAGTCAAACTGATCAAGGCATTGAACATTTCCAACCCTAAAGACTTGGAGCACGCACATTTCTTTGCGGATGTCGCGGACTTTCTTTTATTGGATGCCAAACCCCCCAAGGGCGACAAGCAACGCGGGGGTCACGGAAATTCATTTGATTGGAATTTATTGAAAAATTTCAAAACCAAAGCGCCGCTCATTATCGCCGGTGGGCTTTCTTCAAAAACGATCGGGTTAGCTCAAAAAATGACAAAAGCGCACATTTTTGATGTCTCCTCTGGTATTGAGACGGCGCCTGGCATAAAAGATGCGACCTTGATGACCGAGTTTATGAAAGCAGCCAGACAAGAGTAAAGATCATGAGTAATTATCCGGATGAAAATGGACGCTTTGGTGCGTTTGGCGGGCGGTTCGTCGCTGAAACCCTGATGCCGCCAATTCTAGAGCTGGAAGCCGCCTATAGCGAGGCACGCAATGACCCAAATTTTCAAGAAGAGTTTGATGAGTTTGCCGCCCATTATGTGGGAAGACCAAGCCCGCTTTACTTTGCTGAACGCCTGACCGAGCATGCGGGCGGCGCAAAAATCTATTTAAAACGCGACGAACTCAACCATACCGGCGCGCACAAAATCAACAATTGCCTAGGCCAACTTTTGCTGGCCAAGCGCATGGGCAAGACGCGGATTATCGCCGAAACCGGTGCCGGTCAGCATGGTGTTGCGACGGCGACGATGGCAGCGCGATTGGGTATGGATTGTATCGTCTTTATGGGCGAAACTGACATTGTTCGGCAAAAACCCAATGTTTTTCGCATGAAGCTGTTGGGCGCAGAAGTCCGCCCCGTAACCAGCGGCACCGCAACCTTGAAAGATGCGATGAATGAGGCCTTGCGCGATTGGGTAACTAATGTCGAAAACACGTTTTACTGCATTGGTACGGTTGCAGGCCCGCACCCCTATCCGGAAATGGTGCGCGAGTTTCAGGCCGTCATCGGGCGCGAAGCCAAAGCGCAACTGAAGGAGCGTGAGGGACGTCTCCCAGACGCCGTCGTTGCGTGCATCGGCGGCGGGTCAAATGCGATGGGGTTGTTCCATGATTTTGTGCCGGAAAAATCGGTCCGCCTTATTGGCGTGGAAGCAGCGGGACGCGGCGTTGATACCGGTCTTCATGCTGCCAGCCTAACAGGGGGTGCGCCCGGGATATTACACGGCAATCGCACATATTTGCTCCAGGATGAAGACGGACAGATTTGTGATGCCCACTCAATCTCAGCCGGTCTCGATTATCCCGGCATCGGCCCGGAACACGCATATCTTCATGATATCGGTCGCGCCGAATACGTGTCAGCCACCGACGATGAGGCTTTGGAAGCGTTCCAGCTGTGTGCGCGCCTCGAAGGCATTCTTCCAGCGCTTGAACCGAGCCACGCAATTCCGCGTACACTTGAGCTCGCCAAAGAGCTCGGACCTGACGGATTGATCATTATGAATATGTGTGGCCGAGGCGATAAAGATGTTTTCACCATTGCTGATGCATTGGGGGTCGAAATATGACCAAGCGGATTGATAGTACATTTTCGCGATTAAGATCGGAAAATAAAGCGGGCTTTGTCGCCTATTTCATGGGTGGAGACCCCGACTACGACACTTCGCTCGAAATCATGAAGGGTCTGCCAAAAGCAGGGGCTGATATTATCGAACTCGGCATGCCCTTTACGGATCCTGCTGCAGACGGCCCGGTTATCGAATTGGCCGGTCTACGGTCGTTGAAGTCAAAAACCACGCTCAAATCTATTTTGAAAATGGCGACCGAATTTCGCAAGGAAAATAACGAGACACCGATTATTGTCATGGGTTATGCCAATCCGGTTCATCATATGGGCTATGCAGAATTTGCCGCCGCCGCCAAGCAGGCGGGCATTGACGGCGCCATCATTGTGGACCTCCCGCCCGAAGAAGATGCCGATCTTCGCGCCGCATTTGATGATCACGACCTTGCCTTGATCCGACTGGCGACACCAACCACCGATGATGCACGGCTTCCTGTCGTCGTTAAAGGCACCAAAGGGTTCGTCTATTATGTGTCTGTCGCCGGTATTACAGGCAAAGCGCTTGGCGCGTCCGAAGCCGTTGCCAACGCGGTTGAACGCATCCGCACAGCCAGCGGCCTGCCTGTCGTTGTCGGTTTTGGTATTAAAACTCCAGAGCAAGCAAGAAGCGTTGCACAAGACGCAGACGCAGCTGTTGTCGGCAGCGCGATCGTCGATGCCATTGCAAAGACCTTAGACGAAAACGGTCAGGCGACCTCGACAACCATATCTGCCCCGCTCGCTCTCGTCAGATCTTTGAGTGCCGCAGCGCACGAGCCGCGAATTTAAGACCCGGGACTAGCAGCCGATCCCGCCAACAATCCTCCATCAATCGTCAGTTCTGCTCCGGTAATGTAACTCGCCTCATCGGAAGCCAGCATCACAGCCAATTTCGCCACCTCGTCAGGTTGCCCAAAACGTTGCAGTGGCGTGTCCTTTACCAATGCGGCCATACGATCATCCCTGTCAGGGCCATCACCTAACATAGGCTCCCAGATCGGTGTCAAAATTGCCGCCGGATGGATCGAGTTGCAGCGAATGTTCAGCCCTTGTTGGGCGCAATAAAGCGCGACGGATTTGCTGTGGTTTCGAATGGCTGCTTTTGACGACGCATAGGCAGCCGCGCCGGGAATACCGACAAGGCCTGAGCGCGAAGATATGTTGATGATGGATCCCTCGCCTTTTTCGCGCATGGCCCGAATTGCGTAGCGGCACCCCATGAAGGTCCCGTCTAAATTGACATGATGCACAGCCCGCCAGGTTTCGAGCGTCACATGTTCGGGGTCATGCACCAGCTCTCCGGATTCAAACCCGGTCACGCCAGCATTATTGACCAAAACATCAAGCGCTGGATATTTCACCGCAATCGCATCCCAGTCTGCCTCGCGGGCAACGTCGAGTTTTTCAAATGCTGTGCCTAATCTTTTCGCAGTTTTTGTGCCGAGTTCACTCTCAATATCAGTAACAATAACCCGCGCGCCTTCTCCCATAAAAGCTTCCGCAATGGACGCGCCAATGCCACGAGCCGCACCTGTCACCAGACATGTTTTTCCTGCCAATCGCCCCATATAAGTCCCCTTAATGTTTTCGAACCACAAACACGGTGTCTGGAAGATTATCACATATGACATCCGCCAGTGCATTGACGATTTCCAGGCGTGGAAATTGCCGGCGATAGGTCATGTAGACGATACGTTCTGCTGATTTATCTGATAATTTTTGTGCTGATATACCCTGATCTATAGTGTGTCCGTCGCGCAATGACAGGGCTGGAACCAATGTGACACCATGCCCGGAACCGACCAGATTGACCAGGGTTTCCAAACTGGTTGCCTGAACGGCGCTTTGTGGTGAAGTTTGACAAATCGACAAAGCCTGGTCCCTGAAACAATGTCCGTCCGAGAGCAGTAAAACTTCCTGCCCGTCGACATCGCCCATTTTCACCGGATCCAAGTTTCGCAGATCGTGGCCTTCCGGATACACGATCCAAAAAGGCTCGACATATAAAGGGATGGCAGCAAGGCGGTCGGTTTCCGGCGGCGTCGCCAAAATCGCAAGGTCCAAATCGCCAGCCAAGAGGCCTTCGGTCAGGCGTTCGGTGATATCCTCTTTATAAGCCAATGCCAAATTCGGTAAGTCCTGTAAAATGGGGCGGGCACATAGCGGGATCAAATAAGGCGCGATGGTTGGGATCATGCCCAAGGATAATTTACCCGCCAGCGGGTCCTGTGCGGCTTGCGCCACCAGCTTCATCCGATTCAATGCGCTTCGGGCCTCCTGGGCAATAGCAATGATTTCCTCTCCAATATCCGTCACCCGAACACTCTTGTTTGTACGGTCAAACAGTTTCGCACCCAACGTGTCCTCAAGCTTGCGGATTTGACCCGATAATGTCGGTTGACTGACATGGCAAGCCTCTGCAGCCTTGCCAAAATGTAAATGTTTTGCCAGCGCACATATATAATCAAGATCGCGAACATTCATCGTGCTTACCAATCGTTGAGTAGCTATCAATTGATTTTATATATCATGCACCCTCGCAATCAAAGCCACAAAAAAGACAGATGCGCATTGCCACACCCTTACGAAATGGGCTAAAGGGAGCCCATGAACTGGATTACAAAACTCACGCCCCCGGGCGTTAAAAAAATTTTTACCAAACGCGACACGCCTGACAATTTGTGGGTTAAGTGTCCGAAATCCGGTGAGATGGTTTTTCACACTGACTTGGAAAACAATCTGCACGTAACGCCATCCGGACACCATATGCGCATCGGGCCTGATTTTCGCTTTGCCTATACTTTTGATGATGGAAAGCACAAATTGCTCGAAACGCCGGACGTTGTCTCAGACCCATTAAAATTTAAAGACGACAAGAAATATACTGACCGCTTAAAGGCTGCTCGCAGCAAAACCGGCATGAAGGACGCTATGGCAATGGCGGTCGGTAAAATCGAAGGTATTGAAACGCTGGTTCTGGTTCAAAACTTTGCCTTCATGGGCGGCTCACTCGGCATGGCCGCCGGAGACGCCTTTCTCAGTGCCTGCGAAAAAGCCGTGTCCCGCAAAATTCCATTGGTGATTTTTACCGCAGCAGGCGGTGCCCGCATGCAAGAAGGTGCGCTCTCTCTTATGCAAATGCCGCGCACAACCATCGGTGTACAAAAAATGCGCGAAGCCGGCATGCCTTATATCGTTGTTCTTACAGACCCGACCACTGGCGGCGTTACCGCCAGCTATGCGATGTTGGGCGATGTCCACTTAGCCGAACCGGATGCCCTAATCTGTTTTGCAGGTCCGCGGGTCATCGAACAAACAATTCGAGAAAAGCTGCCGGAAGGATTTCAAAGATCTGAATATCTTCAGGCCAAGGGCATGATCGATAAAGTCGTCCATCGAAAAAATATGCGCTCAACACTCGGAAAAATACTCGGCACATTGACGCAAAAAAAACGCGTGCCCAGTAAAACTCCGGCACTGATTGCGCCTGATGCATAAGGATAGTGCCGCCTTAAAGGCGCTCCTTGATGACATCGAAAAGCTTCACCCTAAAAAGATCGACCTTGGTCTTGACCGGATCGAGAGGGTGCTCAATAAACTTGGCACCCCTCAACACAATTTACCCCCGACGGTTCATATTGCCGGCACCAACGGAAAAGGCTCCACCATTGCCTTTTTACGGGCCATGGCAGAAGCACAGGGCCTGAAAGTCCATGTCTATACATCCCCGCATTTGGTCAGTTTTACTGAGCGTATCGTTCTTTCGGGAAGCCCGATCAAAGAGTCCGTATTGATCGAAACACTTAATCGCGTCCTGGAAGCGAACGACGGCACACAATTGTCTTTCTTTGAAGCCACAACGGCCGCAGCCTTTCTCGCCTTTAGTGAGCATGCCGCAGATATCCTCCTTCTTGAAGTCGGGCTTGGCGGGCTTTATGACGCTACAAATGTGATTGACCGGCCCGCGGTCGTCGGAATCGCGCCGATAGATTATGACCACGCCGAATTTCTCGGCCGAGACATTGCGCAAATCGCGCGAGAAAAAGCTGGAATATTGAAGCGCCACACCCCGGCCTATAGCGCGCCTCAATCAGAATTAGTCCGGGCCGTTCTGGAAAGCGAGGCTGAAAAAACCAGATGTACATTGGCTTTTGCCAATGAAGGGTTTCGGGCCTATGCGCAACAAGGGAGGCTCGTTTTTGAAGACGGTGATGAGCTTCTCGACTTGCCCCTCCCTGCGTTACGCGGCGCCCACCAAATTCAAAATGCAGGGCTCGCCATTGCTTTGGCCAAATCCTTACAGCTTGACCGTCGGGCGATCGCCAAGGGCCTGGAACAGACGCAATGGCCAGCGCGGTTACAATCTTTGACCGATGGAAAACTGGCTCGTATCGCTCAAAAGGCCGGCGCCGAGCTTTGGCTCGACGGTGGACATAACCCCCACGCCGGCTTAGCGCTGGCGTCCGGGTTAGCAGAACTGGACGCAAAAAGCCCGCGGCCTCTGATCATGATTGCGGGCATGTTGGCAAATAAAGATGCGCCCGGTTTTTTAGATGCCTTTGATGGGTTGGCTAAAACATTGATAGCCGTGCCCATTCCTGGACATGCAGGACTTTTACCTGAGACCCTGGCAGATATTGCCAAAGGTCGCGGCATGAATAGTTTTACCAATGACACATTGGAAGCCGCTGTTCAGCGGGCTTGTGAATTAAAAACGAAAACGCCGCCACGCATTCTCATTTGCGGATCGCTATATTTGGCCGGGCAGGTTCTATCTCTGGATTAGCTTAAGCGTGTTCGGCTAGCCATTCCGCCAGTTTTGACTTGGTCATGGCACCGGAACGGGTCGCAACAACTTCGCCGCCCTTGAAGACCATCAAAGTCGGGACGCCGCGAACATGAAAGTCCATAGGAGTTTCAGGGCTTTCCTCAATATTCATTTTGGCAACGACGACCTGGCCTTCTAATTCGCCGGCAAGCTCTTCCAAAGCCGGTGTCATCTGCTTGCAGGGCCCGCACCATTCCGCCCAAAAATCAAGCAAAACAGGCTTATCGGATCCGAGAACGTCAGATTTGAAAGTTTGGTCAGTTACATTGATAGTGGCCATGATAATTCCTTTTTGCTTTGGACACTTTAGGTAAGAAGCCAGGTTCGATTCGTCAAGCGTCGAGCACGGTTTCCCAATTCACATTTTCAAGAAGCGTATCGGACAAACTCATTAAATGCGGACCATCCGTCCATAACAGGGCACATTCGACGTCTTTTCCTGGATATAAATCCCGAATCAGCGCCCGGTACGCCGCCATTTGGTTTATATAGATTTCTGCCACATCGTCCTCGCTTTGGGGTGGCGGGCGATTGGATTTATAGTCAATAATCCAGACTGTATCGCCTTGAACCGACAATCTATCGATTTGCCCATTCAACTCAACATATTCCGGCAAGCCCTTTGCGCGTCCTGCAAGAGAAACTTCCGCCTGCGAGCCTTCAGCAAAAAACGGAGCAAATTCCGGATGCTCGAGAACAGCGAACACTTCGCGCTGTATTTGATCGGCATCAATATTGGCGTGAAGCGCTAAATATTGATGCGCCATATCGTGTCGTTGTTCGACCGGCAGGTCGGGCAAAATCTGTAAAAGTTTGTGGATGATATTGCCGCGCCTAAACCGTCCCTGGCCCTGCGGCCCTGTAATGTCCAACGGCGAGCGAACCGGTGTATCAAAATCCGTTTCGGAGACCAGTTTAGACGGAGAGAGTTTGCGAATACTTTTCGCTGTCGCCACCACTGGCGCACGCAAAAAACCGGGTATATCGACACGTGTCTTTGTAGTTTTTACGTCCACAGCACTTGTGGCTGACAGACTGCCATACCGCAGACCTTCACCAAATCGAGTCGACATTGTTTGCGTGGACTCTAGCCCGCCAAGAGCCCTGCCAATTCTGTCGTGCCAACTTCCATCTGCCACTTTATTCCTGCTTTCAAAGCCGCAAATAAGAAGACGCGTTTCAGCCCGCGTGAGCGCCACATATAAAAGCCGAAGATGTTCCCGCTTGACCTCCGCTAACCGGGCCTCAACGATTTCTGCCATCGCGTCCGGCTGCTCCGCTTTCGCGACACTCATAACAAAACCGTCATCAACAGGAAAAAAACTCTCCCGACTGACTGTCGGGAGTTGGGTGGTGTCAGGCAAAATAACGACGGGTGATTCGAGCCCTTTGGCGGCATGAACCGTCATCACCCTTACCTCGTTTTGGGCGGCGTCCATCTCCCTTTTTATTTTACTCTCTTCAGTTTCAATATCTGAAATGAACCGTCCCAGCGACGGAACACCACGCCGTTGATGTGCCAATGCTCTGGCAAGAAAAGCGTCCAGCGCATCGGCCGCCTCTATACCGATCCGGTCATAAATACGTTTGAGTAAGCTGCGTCCATCGTCGGGAACAATTGCCAATGTGCGCGCAAAAAATTCGTAAGGAGCGAAGCGGGCAGCCAAACCCAGAATCCGGCGCAAAATCGATTTATCCTCTCCGTCCGGCATTACCTGCCATAGGGTCAGGTCGCCGCGATCATGAGAAATATTAAAAAGTTGCTCGTCGTCCCACCCAATCATCGGGCTCTTCAAGACTTCGGCGAGTGAAAGATCATCGCTTGGCAATTGTGTGAATTTTGCCAAGGATAATAAATCTTGGACGGCAATTGAGTCTGTGAGCTGAAGCCGGTCAGCGCCAGCAACAGGCACGCCGACAGCTTTCAAGTTGCGAATTACGCCATCAAAAAACGGCAGGCGTTTTGTGACCAATATCATAATATCTCGCGCTTGCATCGGGCGCGTCGATTTATCCTCTCGGTCATAGATTGGCTCGCCTTTGTCGAGCCATTCCTTGATCTGTTCGGCGATGCCCCGCGCCAATTGTTCTCGTGTCGAGTGAGCGGCAGGCCTGTCGACAGGGACCGGACGCCATGCCACTTCTTCCTCGCCCCCGTCAGGTGCCTTTACCGCCGGCCAAAACTCGACCAGGCCGCAATCCTCGCGGCACGATTCATGCCCTCCTGTAAGAGATACGTCGCCGCCAAAACTTTCGAGAATCGCCTGATCCTCATAAAAAACCTGATCCACCAGTTTCAAGATCTGATCAGCGGAACGGAACGACATCTGCATATGTACATCCGGCGTGCCGGCTTGCTTATTGCTCAACGCTGAAATTTTATCCAAAAACATTTCAGGCCGCGCGCCCTGAAAAGAATAGATCGATTGTTTTTCGTCACCGACGGCAAACAATGTCCGCTGCAGTTTTTCATCTTTGTCCGGCGATGGCTGGAAGAACTCCTCTGACAAGGCATCAATAATTCCCCATTGCGCATCGGACGTATCCTGCGCCTCGTCGACCAGGATATGATCTATGCCGCCATCGAGTTTATACCGCACCCAATCGCGCGCCCGGCTATCTGTCACCAATTTGCGGGCCAAATGGATTTGATCGTCAAAGTCCATGACGCGTCGACGCTTTTTAAGGGCGCGGTATCGGTCAACCGCATTGAGAGCTAAAGTGTACACCGCGCGCGTCAACTCCAAAACACGCGCCGCTTTTATTTTCTCATCGATCTCAATCATGCGCTGAGCTTCGCTTTGAGGCCCGGACTTCTTGTCGCCAAAAAGCGCGAGCGCTACCGGTCCCGCTTTTCCCGTCACCATGCTGGCGTTCGGCTTTCCAGCCTGGGTAAAAAACATAGAACGGTAAGCCTGATATGCACTGACTGGACTTTTCGCCGTCAAAGCCTTGAAAATAGCTTCGGCTTTGGGTGCATCAGTTTTGCCTCCGTTTTGCATATCCAACGCCGCAGTTTTAATTTCTTTTCTTGGAGCATCTTCCCATGCTTGCGCCATCATGCGCTCGGCGTTTGCGTCAGGCTCTACACCGAACTGACCCGCCAGCTGTTCCACACCACCCGCAGTTCGCCACGCGTCAACCTTATACGCATTACCCATCATCCAGAAAAACAAACCATCCATATCGGAATCACTTTTCGCCGCCGCAATCAATCTGATTGCCGTGGCATTCTCGTTGTCTGGATTGCTCCGGGCATCAGTTTGCAATTCTTCAATGACGAGTTGGTGCAGGTCGCGGGCTTCACGTTCGTCGATTGCTTCCGTCCCCGGAAATATCCCTGCCTCGAGCGGAAAGCGGGTCAGTAGACGCTCACAAAACGCATGAATGGTCTGCACTTTAAGTCCACCCGGAGTTTCAAGCGCGCGGGCAAACAGTTTTCGGGCCCGACCCAGTTCATCCGGGCTTCTATCTTTATCCTCTCCCTCCAAATCGTTTAATTTTTTGGTCAATTCAGCCGTTTCGATAATCGACCAGTTGCCAAGCGCCGCAAACAAGCGATCTTGCATTTCAGAAGCCGCCGCCTTGGTATATGTCAGGCAAAGAATTTTATCGGGCTCCGTACCCGCCAGCAAAATACGCGAAACCCGGTCGACCAGAACACGGGTTTTACCCGACCCGGCATTGGCAGACACGAACACAGATTTGTTGGGTGCAGCAGCTGTTCGTTGCATTGACGTTGCGGCGTCAATTCTGATGTACAGGGCAGCTGTCATTCGTTGCCTCCCTCGTCGGTGCCCAAAATTGCCCATTCAGTTCGGCGGGCGAGATGGTCGAAATCTCCATAAGGGTTTGTGTATTGCGCGCGTGGCTGCGAAAAATAAGCACTGTCGGCCTGATCAAAATGCTCGATTAGTTTTGTGAATGCTTCGCGGGCTTCGGCCTGGTTCTCTGCCACCGATTTTTTGTTACAGGCTGAGATCTCCCGTTTTTTTGGATCACGCGCGTTCGGTTTGATAAACATTAATTCGCTGGCCACGCCGGGTTTTGAAAATGCGCCGCCTTCGAGCATCGATGCTAGAAGTGGAAGTTGAGGGTCAAACCCTGCCTCAATAGTTTTAGCAGAGGACGGTGTTCCGGTTTTATAATCAAGTATGGAAAACTCAGTGCCTGCCTGTTCGATCCGGTCTGCAATGCCCGAAAGCTCAAAATCACCGCTATCGAATGGAATTCTCAGAGTTCCTTTATTTTCAACATCCGTCTTAATCCAACCTTGGACACGCCTTGAGGCTCGCCATTCAACAAACCAATCAGCCATTTGACGCAACCGCACATCGAGGCGGGTAAATTGGTGATCTTCATACCCGGCATTTGCCAGCTCTTCGCACAAAACTCGATACAGCCAGTCAGCGGATTTATCGTCCCCGTTTTTGGCATACCGCTCGAAGGATGTGTGAATAGCATTGCCAAATTCGCGGCCGCCCAGTTCCTGGTCCAGCGGATCGAGCTTAGACAAGCCAAGCACGCGTTCGCCGTAAATCGCATATGGGTCGCGGATTAGTTTCTGGACTTGTGTAACAGATAACCGTCGGCCTTTCCTGTCTTCCGGCCAGCGCGCCTCAAGAGGCGGTCGGGGTTCGGGTCGATTTGCAGGCGACGGAACGTCCGGAGCCCTATCAAGGGCGCGGGCCCATTCCAGATACGGTTTATCCGACGCCAACGCCGTATCAACATGAGTTCCGAGCGCGCCCCGCGCCAATGTTTTTAACCGCCACAACCAGCGAGACATCACCGCAGGCCCGTCAGCCGTGCGGGCCGATCGTGTCAGGATAGCGCGGGGCTTGGCCGCCAAAATAGAAAAATCATGGGCCGCCAAGCCAAAACGGCGCTCTGGCGCGGTGAGCCCGATTTGTTTGCGCATGCCGCGCGACAGGATTGGATGCGGGGCGGGATGGGCCGGCCAAACTCCTTCATTGAGCCCGCCCAATATGATCGTATCTGCCTCCAGCATACGTGCTTCGAGCGGGCCCAAAATTTGTAAGTTCTCCGATGTGCCAAAGCGCGGTCGGACAACCCGCCCTCGCATCATCGCGCTCAACAATCGCCCATAAACTCGTCCATCACCGCCTGGCAGAAGATCGCCGTGTTCAATGAGTTCGGCCATCAAGCCTTGAGCTTTCTCCCCGCCCTCGTCGCGCCAAATGAAATCGGGCCCGCCCGCGAGCCCTTCAATCAATTCGGTATGACAGTGCGCCAGACGATTGATCGTGGCGTCAGGAGCCTTCAAAGCGTTTTGTAACGGTGAAATCTGTTCGTGCGCTTCTTCGATCAGCGCAATCCCATCCGAGCACGCCTCTGTTAGTTCCCGCTCTTTCAAGACGTTGCGAAGCGCGTCCATGGACTTAGGACGTGGACCCCGAAATGCCGCTTTTTCAATCCTGTTCCACTTTTGCAAAGCGTCAGGATCGCGGCCAAACAATTTGTGTTTAAAAAGCCCCGCCAAAACGATCGGGTTTAATGGATCCTGAGCGAGCTCCAATGTCAGGCTTAGAAATGATCCATGCCAGGTTTCCTCGAGGGGCTCACCGGCGGAGCTATCCACTTCCACATTCCAACGGGATAATTTCGCACGCACACGACGAGCGAGGCTCGGATCCGGTGTCACCAATGCGCAGGTTTTCCCTGGTAATTCCAGCGTTTCGCGCATGATTACAGCAATTACATTAGCTTCCTCTTCTTCGGTTTTGGCTTCAATCAAGGACAGGCCGTCAAGCCCGTCTTCGATCGGACTGCCTACACTGGTGGCTTTTTGCAGGCGCTCAATCCGGTCCGGCCAATCGGTTGTCTCGTCTGCCGGTATCAAAGCTTCAGACAGGATGCGTGAACGCATTGACGCATTATGGGTAAGTTTCGCGCCTGGCCAGATTTTGACTTGATCTCGGTTAAGTCCCATGGACAGGATCAAATTCTTAAGCGAGGCTTGCGGGTGCTGATCGTCAATATTCTTAAATGATTTGTCGTCGATAGATTTATCAAGACCGGGCAACACAACCATGCCCTGATCGAGCCCTGCAATGGTGCGGATCAAGCGCGCTGTCGCCGGCAAGGTGCCCGTCGAACCGGCAACTATTACCGGATAGTCCGGATCGTGTTGTTGCCACAGCAAAGCAGCCATATCCAAGAGGGTGACACGACGGTTCATCGGCTCTGTCAGATTGAGTTCTTTTAAGTGGGTAGGCCAAAATTTCGCGACTATTTTCATAAACGTCGCGGCGTCCTGAAAGTGCTCCGGCAGGGTCTCAAGGTTCTCTTTCAGTTTTTCGAGCGCGTCCACACCAAGCTCTTCCATCGCCAAATCATTCATCAGGCTCAGAAGCGGCTCAGTCATGGCGAGCGCACTGGCCGCGTCCGGGGCTTGTCCTTCCCGGGCCATTCGGTGGGCGACTATACGGGCCAGCTCAAACCGACGCTTTGTCGAGCCAATTGCCGGCGGGACGTTTAAGGCAATTTCACCTGGCTCGAACGGCGGTTCATTTTCGTCGATATCCCCGAGCGGACGCATGATCGGCAAGAGGGTGGCATGCCCGTCTGCAGATTTAACGAATTCCCCGGTCAGATCGCGAATGGCCCGGCGCGTCGGGAGAAGCACTAACGCCGTGGACAGCCTCTCGCCGAGCGATGCGCGCAAGCCGGAAGCCAAATGTTCCAGGAACGGCGCGCCGGGCGGCATGGTAAAAACACTAGGCACGCCAGCTGTAAATAAGGTTTCAGCCTTCCCCATCAACCATGCTCTTTCAATATGGCTTCTGCTTCGTCGCGGGTATTTGGATCGCCTACGTGCATCCAAAATCCCTGCATAACATGGCCATACGCTTTTTGGCGTTTTAAACTTTCATCCCAAATCTTGTTGCGGGAAAACTTCTCAAGCTTGTATCCTTTCGCCAATTCCGGCTTCATGATCTGAACACCGGCATAGACATAAGGCGCATGATCACCATCGCGTCGGGATAGGTTCATTCTTACATCCATGTTAAAATCCCCCGCACCAGCATACCCGAGGGTTTCGTCCAGTCCCGCCAACAAGAAAAGTTCGTCCATTTTTTGTGCGTTCCAGACCGAGATCAGTGTTTCTAATTCCGACCGGTCTTCAGTCCAAACTGCATCGATGTTACATATTAAAATAGGCGCCCTGCCGAGGAGTGGCAGCGCCTTGATGAGCCCGCCGCCCGTTTCCAACAATTCTTCCCGTTCATCTGAAATAATTATTTCAGGCCCGCCCACACGCGAATTCAAATGCGCCTCCAACTGATCAGCGAAGGCGTGTACATTGACGACGGCTTTGGTTATTCCTGCCTCGTGTAACCGGTCGAGCATATGGTCGATCAGAGCCTTACCTCCGACCTCAACCAAAGCTTTGCAAGTATTGTCGGTCAACGGGCGCATGCGGGTGCCATGCCCGGCGGCCATCACCATCGCCGTTTTGATGGGGGTGTCCGTTACAAGTGATGGTGCGTGCGTGGCGATCCAGTCTTTAATATCTGCCAACGCCGGATGGGATATATCGTTTAAGAAATGCGCCGCTACCCGCGGGATAAGTTTCAGGTATTTTTGTTTGCCGTCACGCCGTGCCAGCCGAACAAATATACCGAGGATTTTGGCATTGCGTTGCGCGGCTTGAACCGCATATGCGGCGTGGAATTTTTCGTCTTCCTCAATCCCTGCCTCATGACAAAACTGTGTGATAAGATTCGGAACGATCCGCGGGTCAACATCACGGCGTGCGTCTTCAAGCAAGGAGGCGAGATCATAACTTGGGTGGGCAAACAGGGCATCTTGGAAATCAATCAGCCCAACATTGGCCGGGCCGTCGCGCTCGGGAAGATGAAAAATATTTTCCGCATGAAAATCCCTGAGCGCCAATCCGGGCGCATGGGCATCTAAATATTGGAAAGCAGATTGCCATGCCGCTGTCCACTCAGCTTTTGCGTCGTCATTGATGGGCCCGTCAAATTCCGGAGCATGCCAGTCCAGAAACAAATCCGCTTCTACTTGCAAAGCCATCGGGTCATAATCCTGCACAGTCCATTGCGCATTTTGGTGCACCATTTCGGGATTGAAACTGGACCGGTAAATCGCCGCCAAACACGACACGGCATTTGAATATAGCTCTTGTTCTTTTTCCGGATGTTTTTGCAAGACCTTGGCGAATAAGTCGTCTCCTAAGTCCTCAAGGAGGATCAGGCCAATCTCAAGATCAGCGGCCAAAATTCGTGGTGCTGAAAACCCGCGCCTCGTCAACTCCCGCGCCAGACAGACAAAAGCGGCCGGGTCAGGGCCCGCCAAGCGTGCCATCGCATTATATCCAAGATCCCGGCGTTTGCCTTTGCCGGCATCAACGGGGCAGGCCGGACCTTCGGCCGCCAGCGGCGCATCCATAAGAACGGCTTTTTCAAGCCCCATGGTCAGGCGTTCATAGCGACGGGTTGACGCGTCACCAGGAACCGGGTCGCGGCGTGCCGCACCCCACCCTTTGGTTTTCAGGAACCCAACAATTTCATTTTCCCGGTCAGAGCTCACGCAGTCGTTTCTCCCAAGACTTACTACCTGAAAGCGTTGCCACCCGTCCGCTGTCTGCAAATGTGATTACGATATTCAATTCCGCGCCGGACAACAGGCTTTCGATACGCTCCGGCCATTCGATCAGGCACACGCCGTCATCAAACGCCTCTTCAATCCCTAATTCCCAAATGTCTTGCGGGTCATCAAGCCGGTATAGATCGAAATGCCAGATGCCAAATTCGGGCGCATCATATTGTTGAACCAGTGTGTAGGTCGGGCTCGGGACTTCTGTTGCCTCCGTTAGCGCCTGTATCAGCCCTCTGGCGAAACTGGTTTTTCCGGCCCCCAGATCACCGCGCAACACCACAACGTCCTCACGGCGCAAGTAAGGCGCCAAATTCGCTCCCAGTTCACGGGTTTGGGCCTCGCTGTCGAGAATAAACGATTTGTTTAAGTCTACCACCCGGACTTGATACGCGTGCTCGCGTAAGTCTTGCAAGCCCTGTGTGGCAGTAAGTCTCGCTTGCAATTCACTTTTTTATCCTTAAATAGAATGCGGCCCCAAATATGGCCGGAAAGTACGGAGAAATCATGCCTAAAATCACTTATATCGACAGCGAAGGAACTTCACGCGAGGTTGAGGCCAAAAATGGTACCAGCATTATGGAAGCCGCTGTCCAAAACATGATTCCCGGAATTGACGCCGATTGCGGCGGCGCCTGCGCCTGTGCAACTTGCCATGTCTATGTCGCTGACGAGTGGGCCTCTAAGCTCAGCCCGAAAGACGATATGGAAGAAAGCATGCTCGATTTTGCCGAAGAGGTGCAGGAAAACTCTCGCCTTTCATGCCAACTGCTCATGAGCGACGAACTTGACGGTATCGTGGTAACCACGCCTGAAAGCCAATAAAACAGGCCCTGCCCTTTTAACGCAAAGATAATAGGTTTCCGATAATCCCGACCTAGGGAAATAAATCACGATGCGTCGGGGAAATCTGAATGAATGCTGCTTCGCACTCAACGGGCCTAAACAGCCCGCTTATTCGCAAAATTCTATTGGGCGCTGTTTTTCTTTGCCTGTTTTTGCAGTTTTTCATGGCGTTGAAGTTCGAGGTCAACCAGGACGAGTTTTATAACCTCAATATGGGATATGAGTTCCTGCGGGGCGAAATCAGCAACCCGTTTCAAACTATAATGTTCCGAATTTCCGGGCTTTTTAGCTTCTTGCCCGGGAACGAGGTCGACCAGATTGTCGCCGGTCGCATGCTCTCTTTTTTAGCGGCCGCACTGACTTGCTTTTTTATCTTTAAAATATCCCGCCGTTATTTCAGTGTCGAAGCGTCCCTGTTTGCGGTGCTGGTCTTTTTCGGGTTCAATTATGTTTTCCGGCATTTGACGGCTTTTCGTGCCGACATTCTCGTCACCATGTGCCTGATGGCACTTTTGTGGGTGGTCAGCGATCCGAACCAGACATTGAGGAAAGCAGTAATAGCCGGCGGACTGATCGGGCTTGCCTGCACACTGTCTTTGAAATCAATTTTTTACATGCCGATTATCGCGATATTCCTGCTCGGTCGTTGGGCCGGGTCGCAATGGTCGCGGGCCGCTTTCGTGCAAGGGTTGGTCATGTTCCTCGCGGCGATTGCCGCCTTCGCCATTATATTTATTCTCCATAATCCCGCCACGCAAGGATCAGAACAAGGCGCGGACTATTTACGCTCGGTTTCGGGCTCCAGTCTGTTGGGGAGCGGCCTGTTTAATCGGTGGGGCATATTCGTCGTCAGCCTGTTCCGAAGCTTTTTAGGATGGGGCTTAGTTTTAGCCGGCTTTTGCGTCGTCTTGTTGCAAATAAGAAAAACGGGTGCCCGCCCTAAAGTCGAGACCATTGCCTTAGCTTCATTTATTATTCCCCTGACGCCCGTGATTTATTACTATCATGCCAATCCGTATTTTTACCCCTTTATGCTGGCGCCAGCGATGGTCTTCGTTGCAGCTGCGGCCGACCGGTTTTTTGTCGGCAAAAAATCAATCGTGTTCGTTGTTTTCCTGTGTATTTTTACGGCCCTTCCCGTTGGAATTTTTATTCGAAGCATGTCCCAGCCTCAAACCGCCCAGCGGACTGTTATAAATGCCGTCCACGAAATTTTTCCTGAGCCTGTTCCGGTTATCGATTATAGCGGCATGATTTCGTCCTTTGACCGCGTCAACGAATCTGGCCTGTTCATCAATCCGGATATTTTCGCCCACTCGACTTATTTAAAATCCAAGACCCCAAAAATGGCCCATGTCATCACGACATACAAACCTCAGATTTTGTTGGCCAATGTCCTTGGTTTGGATCTCAATGAGGATTTTGAACACGCACATCGCTATGTCATGCTTGAAGAAGACACCCGTATTTTAAAGGACAATTATATCCAGTTTTGGGGGCCAGTTTATGTTCCGGGCAAAGTAATCAACAAAGCAGGTGAGTTCGAAATCCTGATGGGCGGGACATATACATATGAGGGTCCGCCCGGCGTCCGAATTGACGGCATGCAAATAATCCAAGGCCAGGTGATTGACTTAACAACCGGGACCCATGAAATTTCCGGATGGGGCAATGGACAAGTCCGCCTGGTTTGGGGAGACAATTTAAAAAAACCCGATATTGAAGTTCCAACACGGCCCCTTTTCAACGGTTCTTAATTCCCTCGCTCGTGTTTCCATGCTACATGGCGATCAAAGAATGCGAGGGATGTATGAATAAATCACATTTAATTACTGCGGTCTTAAGTGCAATTCTGGCCGTCTCCTGTGCGGCCTCGACGGAAAGTCCTACGCCGGCAAATATTGGACAAACTGAAACGGTGGATGCGAAATTCGAGGCCCTACTGGATCAGCATTGGAACTGGATACTTGAGAGCAACCCCACATTTGCAACCTCCTTGGGGGTGCGCGATTATGATGATCGTCTTTCCGACCCATCGCTTGAGGCCTATGCCGCTGAAATTGAGCAAACCAAAGAATTTCTCGAAAAGTTCAACAAGATCGATAAAGCTGCGCTAAGCGACGACAATAAGCTCAACCACCAACTCATGGTGCTTGATCTTGAAAACAGCATTGCCGGATCCCAATTTGGCGGCAAATACATGATCATGACCAATCGCGGTGGACCGCACACCGGCATAACCGGCATGGCCAACCGATTGCCGTTTTTTAAATCCGCCGATTATAAAAGCTATGTCGATCGGCTGGGCTTGGTTCCCGATATTATGGATAAATCCACCGCCCGCTTGCGTGCAGGTCTGGAGGCCGGCTGGTCACAACCGTGTGCCCCTATGCAAGGCTATGAAACCTCCATTCAAACCCACATCGTTGATGATGTTGAGGATAGCGTATTGATGGACCCGTTTGACAAAAAACCGGCCAGTATGAACCAGGACGATTTCGACGGTTTTCGCGCGCAGGCCGCCACCGTCATCAAGGACAAGGTCATTCCGTCCCTCAAAACGTTTGAAACATTTTACGTGGATGAATACGCACCAAAATGTCGTGAGGACGTTGGCGCCTCGTCCATGCCGGGCGGCGCGGAATACTACGCCCACCGCGTCAAAATGTTCACCACGACAGACCGCACACCCGACGAAGTGCACAATATTGGCCTTTCTGAAGTCGCGCGCATCCGCGCTGAAATGGACGAGGTTCAAGAACAGGCCGGGTTCGAGGGCACGTTCAAAGAGTTTCAGGAATATCTCCGCACCAATCCTGACTTCTATCCAAAGACTGCCAAAGAGCGCATGGACGCCGCCGCGATCATCCTCAAGAAAATGGACGGCAAGCTGCCGGAGCTTTTTACAAAGTTTCCCCGCATGCCCTATGGCTTGAAGGAAATTCCGCTCGACATCGCGGAGAAAACCACAACCGCCTATTATAACAGGCCGGCGGGTGACGGTTCCCGCGCCGGTTTCTACTTTATAAATACAACCAATCTCGACAAACGCCCGCTGTATGAAATGGAAGCGCTGTCGCTGCATGAGGCCGTGCCGGGTCACCATTTCCAACTCGCCCTTGCACAAGAATTACCCTTGCCCAACTTTCGCAAATTTGGTGGCGTCACTGCATTCGTCGAAGGCTGGGGCTTGTATTCGGAACGCTTAGGTTTGGACGTGGGATTCTACGAAACGCCCTATACAAATTTTGGGAGATTGTCTTACGAGATGTGGCGCGCCTGCCGCCTCGTTGTTGATACCGGCATGCACGCCAAAGGCTGGACGCGTCAGCAAGCCATTGACTATATGGCCGAGAACACAGGCTTGTCGCTTAAAAATATCACCAATGAAGTCGACCGCTATATCACCTGGCCGGGACAAGCCCTGGCCTACAAAACCGGCGAATTGAAAATCCGCGAACTGCGGGCCAAGTCGGAAAAAGAACTGGGCGAGAAGTTTGATTTGCGCTTGTTCCACGACGCGGTTTTAGAAAACGGCGCCGTTCCCTTGTCAGTGTTGGAAGACAAAATCAACGCATGGATTGCGAGGCAGAAGTAAGCCTCAATACGTCCCGCGCGGGAATGGTGTGCCGTATTCCTGGGCGAAATACATGCCGATATCGCGGGCATTGTCGATAAATGTATGCCCGTTAGCCGATTTGGTGCGCACATGCATGGGAATTTCGGCATTATAATCAAGCACCAGCGTCGGGCAGTTCTGGTTTTCCTCCCCTAAGAGCTCAACCATAGCGACGCGGGGCTGATCAATCGACATATAGTGGATGTTGAGCGCCTCCTTGATCGCGGGAAAATACGACAACACCCCCCATATTTCAGCACATTCGGGGCAATATTCTCGCCGATTATTATCCTCAAAGCCAGGAGCCAGCAAATAAAGTACGGGTTTTGTCATGATTTTTCCTTTCGCGCCCTCCTCCCTTATACGCGAGTTTCACCGTAAGACAAACTTGACCTTTGCCCCGTTCAGGCCCATCTAGCGGGCTATGGCCGAAAAGACCGAAAATACGGTGAAAACAATCACGCTCGGATGCCGCCTTAATCTGCATGAAAGCGAGGTAATGGCCGGGCATGCGCGCGACCAGGGCCTGACCGATAGCGTCATCATCAACACCTGCGCGGTCACCAATGAAGCGGTGCGCCAAGGCCGCCAAACCATCCGGCGGGCCGCCCGTGAAAACCCGGATGCCAAAATCATCGTGACAGGATGTGCCGCCCAGGTCGACCCCGACACCTATGCGGACATGGAAATGGTTGATCATGTGCTCGGCAATGATGAAAAAATGAGGGCGGAAAGTTTTGCGCCGACCGCCCTGACCGAAAAGGTCAATTTAAGCGACATTATGGCTGTCAAAAAACCAGCAGGATCACGGGCCGGCGGATTGATCGAGCGTTCGCGCGCCATCGTACAAGTCCAAAATGGTTGTGATCATCGCTGCACATTCTGCATCATTCCCTTTGGGCGAGGCAACTCCCGCTCTGTCCCGGCTGAAGACGTGGTGCGGCGGGTCGCCGAGCTGCGCGCAGACGGGTTCAACGAAATCGTGTTGACCGGCGTAGATATTTCCTCTTGGGGGGAAGACTTGCCGGAAAACCCCTTGCTCGGAAATCTGGTGGCACGCATTTTAAAAACCGTGCCTGACCTGCCAAGGCTTCGGCTGTCGTCCATTGATAGCGCCGAAGTCGATGACGAATTGTTTGAGATCATCGCCAGTGAGCCGCGGTTTGCCCCCTATCTGCACCTATCCTTACAACATGGCGATAATATGATCCTCAAGCGGATGAAGCGCCGACACTCTCGCGAAGATGCGATTTCGCTATGTCAACGCTTGCGTGAGGTCCGGCCTGACATCAGTTATGGTGCTGATATCATTGCAGGCTTCCCAACAGAAACAGAAGCCATGTTTGAGAACTCGCTTGCTTTGATCGAAGAGTGCGATCTGGCCTGGTTGCATGTGTTTCCATTTTCGGCCCGGCAAGGTACGCCTGCGGCCCGCATGCCGCAACTCAATGGATCGATCATTAAAGAGCGCGCGGCCCGCCTTCGTAGAGCTGGTAATATAAGTCGCGAACGGCACTTTAAGAAACGCCTTGGGCAGATTGACACGGCATTGATAGAGGCCGGCGGCAAGGAATTTCTAAAAGGTCGAATGGCTGATTTTTCACCTGTTGTATTGCCATTATACAAGGGCGGTGAAATCAAGCCCGGTGAGTTGCACCGCGTACACATTACAGGCTACGATGCGCAAAATTTGTTGGGGGATTTTGCGTGAGCGACGACGAAAAGAAAAAGAAAAAAGGCTTTTTTGCCAAAGCTTTTGGCCTGAAATCCAAAGAAGAAAAGCTGGCAGAAGCCGCTGCACTTAAAGCCGAACAGGCCGCTGAAGTCGATCGCCAAATGGCCGAACGCATGGCCGCTATCAATGCGGCCGCGCTTAAAAGTGCGCGCGAGCAAGACGAGGCGGCTGGCGACGGGCCGAGTGAGGCTGAAAAAGCCCGCCTGGAAGCGGAAGAAAAGAAAAAAGCTGAAGAGCAAGCCCGCAAAGACGTCGAGGCCGCAAAGAAGCTTGCCGATGAAAAGCGCTTAGCCGCTGAAAAAGCGAAAGCCGAAGCGGAAGCCAAGGCAAAAGAGCTCGAAGAAAAGGCCAAGGCAGCCGAAGCCAAACGAATAGCTGAAGAAAAGGCCGAGGCTGAACGCCTTGCCAAGGAAAAGGCGGAAGCAGAAGCAGAAGCCGCCCGCATAAAAGCCCGCCAAGAAGCGGCCGCCAAAGCCGAAGCCGAGCGTTTGGCCGCTGAACGGGCGCGCTTAAAGGCCGAACAGGAAGCCGCCGCTCAGGCAGAAAAAGAGCGGATTAAGGCAGAGAAAGAAGCCGAAAAAGAACGCATTCGCCTTGAAAAAGAAGAAGCGAAACAGCGGGCGGCGGAAACAAAGGCTGAAGCCAAGCGCAAGGCCCTTGAAGAAAAAGAACGGATCAAAGCTGAAAAAGCCGCCATCGCCCTGGCCAAAAAAGAACAGGGTAAAGCTGAGGCTGAAGCCCTTAAGGCAAAACAGGAAGAAGAGCGGGCGACGCGCCTGCTAGCCGAAAAAGAGGCGGCAGATAAAGCGGAGGCCGAGCGTCTCGAGGCTGAACGTCTTGCCGCTGAACAAGTGGCAGCGGAGGCCGAACGTTTGGCCGCTGAAAAAGCGGAGGCTGAACGCCTTGCCGCCGAAGCCAAGGCCAGACAAGAGCAAGAAGACGCTGAGCGCCTTAAGCGCGAGCGTGCGGAAGCCGAAGAACAGGCGGCACAAGAAGCGAAAGAACGCGTTGATCGTGAAACCGCGTTGGCCGAGCAAGAGCAACAAGCCAAAGAAAAGGCTGAAGCCGAACGCCTGGAGGCGGAACAACACGCAGCACAAGAAGCCGAAGCCGCCCAAGCGGCGATGGAAAAAGCTGAAGTCGAGCAGCTGGAAGCCGAACGCATCGAAAAAGAAGCGGCTGAAAAAGCAGAAGCGGATCGTAAGGCGGCAGAAGAAGCTCAATTGGCCGCTGAAAAAGCAGAGGCTGAAGCGCCTGCTGTTGATCCAAACGCGCCAAAAAAACAAGGCTTTTTCTCACGTATTACATCCGGCCTCAAAAAATCCAGCAATCGCATGGCCGACAGTGTATCGAGCATGTTCAACAAGCGAAAGCTCGACGCCGAAGCGCTTGAAGAACTCGAAGATCTACTCATCGCTTCTGATTTGGGCGTCGCCCCCGCCATGCGGGTGACGGAACTATTAGCCAAAGACAAATTCGATAAACAAGTCACCGGCATGGAAATTAAGATCGCCCTCGCCGACGTAATTGCCGAAACATTGAAGCCGCTTGAGAAACCATTGGTTCTTGGCAATAGCAAGCCGGAAATCGTGCTATTTGTCGGCGTTAACGGCTCGGGTAAAACCACGACGCTCGGGAAAATCGCCAAACGCTATACCGATCAGGGTAAAAAGGTTTTGATCGCCGCCGGGGATACATTCCGGGCCGCAGCCGTTGAGCAATTGAAGGTCTGGGGTGAGCGGGCCAATGCGCCTGTTATATCCGCTAATCTCGGTGCTGATGCGGCCGGATTGGTATATGATGCCATCGCTAAAGCCAAAGCTGAAAATTACGATATCCTGATGATTGATACAGCCGGGCGATTACAGAACCGCACCGAATTGATGGATGAGCTGTCCAAAGTGGTACGGGTGATCAAAAAGCAGGACGAAACTGCACCGCACCACTCAATCCTGGTCCTCGACGCTACAGTCGGACAGAACGCCTTGTTACAAACCGAAGCCTTCCTGGCCACAGCCGGCATTACCGGCCTGATCATGACCAAGCTTGACGGCACCGCCAAAGGCGGCGTGTTGGTGGCCTTGGCGGATAAATTTAAATTACCGATCCATTCGATTGGAATTGGCGAACGCATTGAAGATTTGGAAAACTTTTCAGCTGATGTTTTCGCTGCGGCCCTGTCCGGCGTAGCCGATGCGGTGATAGATGAGGTAGATGCTTAAATCAAAGGAGCCATAATATTCTAAAAGGACTGACACTCACCTTTCCGGTCGTATCTCTGATTGTCGCCAATCTGATTCCTTTGGTTGGTGTCGTATTCTTGGGCTGGGACGTCGGATCAATCCTTTTACTTTATTGGCTTGAAAGCGTCGTCATCGGCCTGCTTAATGTCCCTAAAATTCTCAGCGCGCGGGGCAATATATTTGGCAAAGTCTTCGATAGTGCGTTTTTTACCATTCACTTTGGTGGGTTTTGCGCCGGGCATGTGTTTTTTCTCAAAGAAATGTTTGAGGTCGATATCTCACTGCCCGTACTGTTCTCATTCAACCCGATAACAATTGCCGCGGCCTCGTTTTTCATTTCGCATTTCGTGTCGATGATGGTCAATTTCTATGGCAAAGGGGAATACAAAACCCGCAGCGCCAACAACCAGATGTTCCTGCCCTATGGTCGGGTCGTCATTATGCATATTACCATTTTGCTCGGCGGTTTGCTGGCGCAAAAATTTGGCGCACCAGTGTATGCTTTGATATTTTTAATTGGTTTGAAGACTTTTATCGACCTGGCCGCCCATAATAAAGAACATACCCAAACAGAAATTAAGTTATGAACCGGGTTATGTGGAAAAGTATCCTTTATGTAATTGCTTTTTATAATTTTGTTTTGGCCCTCTATATGTGGTTTGCGCCGATGGCCTGGTATGAGGCCACGCCCGGCGTTGCTGCCATGGGGCCATTTAACCTTCATTTCATTCGTGATGTTGCCCTGGCCTATTTGGTCAGTGCTCTTGCTATCATATGGGGGTTGAAAAAATGGGATAAAACGGCTGCTGTTTTTGGTGCGCTATGGCCATGCCTGCACGCGCTCTTTCACATCTGGATTTGGGGTGCGCGCGGCTTTCCATTCGATCAGGTATTCGCGGTCAACGTTTTTGGAATTCAGTTGCCGGCATGGCTGGCAATGGGCGCTGCCTTCATGATATTCAATACGTCGCAGCAACGCGGCGCAGGCGGATAAAGCCTTCGTCCCACCCCTTATCGTGACCGGACAGCTGGTCGAACAGGCCGTCATGCATGGCATCCAGATCTGAATGGGTCATCGTCACTTGTGTACCACCGTCGACAGGCATCAATTCCCACACAACTGTTGTAATGGCTCCTTTGAGCCACTCGTGGGTGAAGGTGTGCACAAGTCGATTTGGTTTATCGACCTCAAGCACCTCGCCCCAACAAATTACCGGGCCTTTGTCACTGGGATTGTCCCGCAATAATTTGTACTCTTTTCCTACTTTGTCGAGCGCTGTATCGGATTCATGAAACCAGCGCGCCAATCGGTCGGGCTGCGTCAAATATGACCAGACCGTTTCCAGCGTTGCCTGTAAATAGATGGTTTTGACGAGTGTCGCTTCTTGCATGTTCTTCCCCTATGTAGTCCTTATGCTGTTCCGGCCACCATGCGCAGGCGCTGGAGGTGTTCATCCCAGCCCTTGTCATGATCAGACAGCATAGCGAATGGATCGGCCTTGGATCTGTCGAGGCCTGTATGGTTCATCGTCAATTGAGTGCCGCCGTCGACATCGCGCAAAATCCACTCCACTTGCGTCTCGTATCCTTTGAGCCAATCATGGGTAAATGTATAAACAAGCCGGTTTGGCGGCTCGACTTCCAGGATTTTGCCCCAACATCCCTTGCTTCCGCTTTCCATGAGCAAGGCATAGTCTTTGCCCGGCGTCACCAAATCGCAATCGGCCTCATGAAACCAGCGCGCCAATTTCTTGCCCTCGGTCAGATAGGCCCATACTTTTTCGCGACTGGATTTAATATAAATTGTTTTGACCAACACGGCGTCAGTCATTGTCATTCTCCAAAGTGGATTTCAGTTTAGCGAGTTTTTCGTCCCAGAACCGGTCAAAATAAGACAACCAGTCGGCAACTGTTTTCAACGCCTCCGGCTTCAGACGATTGACATGACGGCGTCCTTCTGAGCGAACAGTGATCAGGTCTGCTTCGCGCAAAATGCCCAAATGTTTTGCCACCGCTGGCCGTGTCATATCGAAACGGGCCGCCACTTCGCCGACACTGAGCTCTTCTCCTGCCAGCATGGATAGAATTTCACGCCGGGTTGGATCTGCGATGGCACGAAATACAGGTTGGGATGCGGGCATAATAGGAAATCTTTCGGTTTCATCAATACGACACCATTTGGTTTCATGTCAAGTGAGTTGTTGGAAGCTGCCTGCAGATCGGCACTATACATCGCTTTCTGGACAGGATAGATACCGCCAAACTCATTGCCTCCCCTAGATTTTCAAAAAGGGGCGAAAGATACATCATGACTCAATTTTTGGGCGTTGTCCCCACCCTTGCAGATGCGCTGACCGAGCGCGGTTATACGAAACTGACTCCGGTTCAAGAAGCGGTGTTGGATCCAGACTTTATTGCGGCCGACCTTTTGGTTTCGGCGCAAACTGGTTCGGGTAAAACCGTAGCCTTTGGCCTCAACATGGCCCCGTCTCTTCTCGATGAAGACGGCCAAATGCCGCGTTCAGACAAACCCTTAGCACTAATCATTGCCCCGACCCGGGAGCTGGCCTTGCAGGTCAAAAAAGAATTGCAGTGGCTGTACCGTCCGGCAGGTGCGTTTTTTGCATCTTGTGTAGGCGGTATGAATATGAGCGAAGAACGTAAAGCGCTGAAACGCGGCGCACATATTGTGGTGGGAACACCGGGACGTCTGCGCGATCATGTGGATCGCGGCTCACTGGATTTGTCAAATCTTCAGGTCGCCGTTCTTGATGAAGCCGATGAAATGCTCAATATGGGTTTCAGCGATGATATGGAATATATTCTGGGTGCTGCGCCGACAGAGCGCCGGACCCTTATGTTTTCCGCTACTGTGCCCCGCGGCATTGAACGCCTCGCCAAAAAATACCAGCGCAACGCCATACGTGTTAACACGAAGGCCGAAGCTTCCCAGCATTTGGATATTGAATACCGCGCCCTAACCGTTGGGCCGAAGGACAGCGAAAACGCCATTATCAATGTGTTGCAATATTTTGACGCCAAAAATGCCATCGTCTTCTGCGCGACCCGGGCCGCCGTCAACCGGATGGTGAGCCGGTTTAACAATCGCGGATTCAAGGTAGTGGCCCTCTCCGGTGAATTATCACAAAGTGAGCGGACCCATGCCTTGCAAGCCATGCGTTCAGGGCGCGCCCGCGTTTGTATCGCCACAGACGTCGCAGCCCGCGGCCTCGATCTCCCGGATCTCGAATTGGTAATCCATGCCGATATTCCCAAGAACAAAGAAATCTTACTCCATCGGTCCGGTCGGACCGGTCGCGCGGGGCGCAAAGGCACATGCGCGATTATTGTGCCGCACCCTGCACGCAAACGCACAGAGCGTTTGCTTCGCGACGCCAATATCGAAGCCGAATGGGCCAACCCCCCATCCGCAGAAAACGTCATGCGTAAAGAAGACGAGCGCCTGATGAACGATCCGAATTTGTCAAAAAAATCGACGGATAAAGAATATGCGATGGCAGACGCGTTGATTGACCGTTATGGCGCTCAACAAATGGCGGCCGCCTATATCCATCTTTATCGCGCCAACAAATCTTCGCCGGAAGAATTAACGTCGACGAAATCCTACGACCCGAGTGCCCACGAAGACCGGCCGCGCCGCTCTAAAGGCAAAGGCCGGGATTTCGGTAAAAAACGCCCGCATCGGGGTCAAGACGGATCAAGACGTAAGCCCAAAGCCCGTTATGAAAGCACTGTGGATGCTGGAGATTATGCGGACGTGCCACCGCAAAACACAGATGCCAGCGATCGTCCTAACAACACAAAAAAGAAAAAACCCCATAAGAAAAAACTGGCACGTGCTGCTGCTCGTGAAGCCGCCAAAGCAAAAGGCTCCAAACCACCGCGCGGCAAATCAAAAGGCGGGCCATCAGGTGCCAAACTCAAGCGTAAGAAACGCAATAAATAACCTCGTTCAGATTAGAATTCATGCGTGTATACTGGCCATTCCGGCTCTCGGGTTTACAGCTTCGCCTATACATGGTTTGAAATGTCATGGACTACTTTTTTGATCGAAACCTGAAACTCGAACCGTACACAACTGGTTGTTTCAAGTTCCATCCCAACAAAGACTACTGGAATTTCAACTCTGCATTCGGCGGCTGGGTCGCGGCCGCGACCATTCGCGCACTGCATCTATCCAACGAATTTCGCGGTGAAATTATTTCACAGCACGTACAATTTATTTCCGCCGTCAAGGCGGACACCCTTTTCGCAATTGCAACCTTGCGGGAAAGCAAACGGACAACTGATTTTTGGTCCGTGACAATTTCAGATGCCCCTGAAAACGGGCGCACGCTTATGGTCGCGGAAATTATTGCCGGGTCACGTCGAAAGCATGACCTTGTCTATGATCCGCCAATGCCTGAATTCAAACAACCTGAGGACTGCGTGCGCATGCGCAACAACCCGCTTTCACCGAGATGGCTCGACCGGTATGAGCTGATGCTTTCCAGTGGCAAGCCGTTTACCAAAAACCCGACACCTCACGCGGTCACCCTGATCCGCGAGGATGATCAGCGGCCGCCCGATGCGGTTTCGATTTGCGCCATGCTGGACGCGTCTATGCCGAGGGTGTTTTTTGTTACCGACAAAGCCCGTATGGCATCCACGCTCTCCATGTCCTCACATATCTATGCATCGGACGCGGAAATTGCCGAGGTCGGCGAAGATTATATGATACTCGAGGCAGACAGTGCTGCCGTGCGGCACGGCTTGTCCAACGAGGAAGCCCGTCTGTTTCGCCGCGACGGGCTTTTGATCGCGACCAGCTATCAGACCGCGCTATTTAAGTAGACGGGTTAAATGTAACCAAGTCACTCCGGTCTGGCTGCAGGGATGTTTTGTTCGCAACTCCCGACTTTAAAATTAAGCAAAAATATGCTATGGTTTCGCTGCCGAAAGCCAAAAGACGCCCCCTTAAAAAGTCTTGCTTCGGTTTGGTATATGTAACTCTGAACCGTGAAAACTCGGCGCTGCCAGCCTTTGTGCTGGCAATATTAGTGTTTTGTAAAAGGAGAATACAGTGGCCAAATATGTATTTGCGTATCACGGCGGGAAAATGCCCGTGAGCGAAACGGAAAGCAAGAAAGTTATGGCGGCCTGGAACGAATGGTTTAAAAGCCTCGGCCCGGCTGTAATCGACGGTGGAAACCCGGTCAGCAAGTCTACAACCGTATCAGCGGATGGTGTTGTTGATGATGGCGGTGCCAATCCATTGTCAGGGTATTCGCTGATTGAAGCCGACAATTTACAATCGGCGATTCAATTGGCCCAAACGTGCCCGATCGTCGATCATGGCAGCGTTGAAATCGCAGAAGCCGTAACTATGTAGCAACGGAACATTGGTCGTCAGGAACTAACAGACAGCGGTGTTTGAGTAGGTGAATTTCGCCCAACGGCTGATTTTAGGTCCAGGAGCGCATCGCCCCTATTCATGATTGACGGGACATTTCGGCAAAAATGTGCTATGCTTTGGACGTTCAGTCATAGGAGTTCGTCATGTTGAAACGAGTATTGGTCGCCAGTTTTCTTACATTTTGCATGTCCAGCACCGCCTCGGCCCAGTTGACCGTGATCGGCAATGGCGCGGCAAAAGACTGTTATCACAGCGTCAAACACGGGGATCCTGGCCGCATCGGGACGATCAAAGCATGCGAAGGAGCGCTCGACGAACTCAGTCTCAAACTAAAAGATCGGGCCGCCACTCATGTGAATATCGGCATTCTTTACATGCGAAAGAAAGACTACGAAGAGGCCGAAGAGCACTATAATAAGGCCCTGAAAATGGCCGACAATGTTTCTGAAATACATATTAATCTTAGTGCCAATTATATTTATACAGGTCGATATCAGGAAGCCATCACCGCCGCCAATACGGCCATCGAGATGGGCACAGATAAAATGCCAGAGGTTCTGTTTAACCGCGCCATGGCCTACGATCATCTCAAGCAATATACCAAGGCTTACAATGATCTAAAGAAAGCCTTGGAGCTGCGCCCGGACTGGCCCGTGGCGCTTAACGCGATCGACAATTACGAAGTGGTCCCGGCACCCAAGCCCTCGAATGGATAAACACGGTTAAAAGCTTGCAAATTCGCAACGCTTGGGGCACATCACGGGCTAAATTCGCCAATTACTGAGAGCCTATGTCATCCCGTATTGCCCCTGAATCTGCGACAGACGCCAAACCCAATAGCCTTCTGGTCGATATCGGGCCGGTTATTGCCTATGTCATCTCATTTAATCTGGCCCGGCGTTTCACGGACGCCACCACCGCTCTTTATATCGGTGCCGTGGTTATCTCGATTGCGATTGTTGTCGCCGTCATATATTCCAAGAAAAAATTTGGACGCGTTTCCGTTCTTTTATGGGTCAGCGCTATATTGATCGTGGGCTCCGCAGCCATCACGCTGCTTTTTCAAGATGAACGCATTTTCAAGATCAAACCAACCGCGATTAACATCCTGTATGGCGGCATGATTTTAGGCTCGCTCGCCATTGGAAAAAACGTATTTAAGCTTTTGATGGGCGAAGTGTATTCTCTTCCCGATAAGGCCTGGCGCATTCTGGCTTTTCGCTGGGGACTGTTCTTCTTGTTTTTAGCCGGGCTAAATGAATTTATCTGGCGCACGCAAAGCACCGAATTTTGGTCAAATTTCAAGTTTTTTGGCATGTTTCCCATCACAATTACATTTGCCATGGCCAATGTGCCTTTGCTTTTGAAACATCAGACCAATCCCGACGAATAATCAAAATCTCCGATTGCAGGATGATTATAGCGGGTTTATAACTCGCCTCATTAAACACAAGGAATTCTTATGGCCTCTTTAGACAGCTTTAATTGCCAACGCGAACTCACCGTGCGGGGCGGCACCTATACATATTTTGATCTTAAAGTTGCCGAAGAAAACGGCCTCAAAGGGGCAAGCAAGCTTCCAAACTCATTGAAAGTGCTTTTGGAAAACCTGCTGCGTCATGAAGACAATAAAACCGTCAAAAAAGAAGACATCGAAGCTGTTGTCGGATGGCTGAAAACCAAAACTTCAACCCATGAAATTGCCTACCGCCCTGCACGGGTTTTGATGCAGGACTTTACCGGTGTTCCAGCTGTTGTTGATTTGGCCGCTATGCGCGACGCCGTGGTTAAATTAGGCGCTAATGCAGACGCCATCAATCCGCAAAATCCGGTGCATCTGGTCATCGACCATTCCGTAATGGTTGATTATTTCGGCACTGCCAATTCATTCCAGAAAAACGTCAAGCGCGAGTATGAACGCAATGGCGAGCGCTATGATTTCCTGAAATGGGGTCAGGAAGCGTTTGATAATTTCGCGGTTGTCCCGCCAGGCACAGGGATTTGCCACCAAGTCAATCTTGAAAACCTGGCTCAAACCGTCTGGACAAAAACCGAAGGCGGCAAGACTTATGCCTTCCCGGATACGCTCGTTGGGACGGACAGTCACACGACGATGATCAACGGCCTGTCCGTATTGGGCTGGGGCGTCGGCGGTATTGAGGCCGAAGCTGCCATGCTTGGCCAGCCGATTTCCATGTTGATCCCGGAAGTGATCGGGTTTGAGCTTAAAGGTAAAATGCCCGAAGGCGCGACCGCGACAGACCTGGTGCTGACAGTTGTTGAACAGTTACGCAAGCGCGGCGTTGTCGGAAAATTTGTTGAATTTTACGGTCCGGGTCTGGATCATCTGTCGCTGGAAGATGAAGCAACCATCGCCAATATGGCCCCGGAATACGGCGCCACTTGCGGCTTCTTCCCTGTTGATGAAGATACACTGACATATTTGCGCGCAACGGGACGGGATGATGCCCGCATTGAATTGGTTGAAAAATACGCCAAAGCCCAGGGCATGTGGCGCGGCTCGTCCGAGCTCACCTTCACCGATACGCTTTCGCTAAATCTCGGCGATATCCAGCCATGTATTTCCGGCCCAAAACGTCCCGAAGAAAAAGTTATGCTGAAGGGCGCCAATAAAAGTTTTGCCAAAATCCTTGGCGATACATTCAATAAATCTCCAGAAGACGGGTCTGCTGTCAAAGTCAAAGGCAAAGACTATGAAGTTGATCACGGCGATATTTTTATCGCGGCGATCACGTCCTGCACCAACACATCCAATCCGGACGTTTTGATGGGCGCCGGCCTTTTGGCGCAAAAAGCGTTGGAGCTCGGCCTGCAGGTGAAGCCATGGGTGAAAACCTCTTTGGCCCCCGGCTCACAGGTTGTGGCGGAATACCTCAAAAAAGCCGGCCTCCAGAAACATCTGGATGCACTTGGATTTAATATTGTCGGCTTCGGTTGTACCACATGTATTGGAAACTCCGGCCCGATTGCGCCTGAACTTTCAGCGGCGATTGCGGAAGGCGATTTGATTTCCTGCTCCGTTCTTTCCGGAAACCGGAACTTTGAAGGCCGGATTGGCCCGGACATCCGCGCCAATTTCCTGGCCTCCCCGCCGCTGGTTGTCGCTTATGCACTGGCCGGATCGATGCACCACGATTTTGAAAATGATCCGCTTGGTGTCGATGCCAATGGCAAAAATATTTATCTGCGTGATATCTGGCCGAACAGCAAAGAGATCTCTGATATTGTCCGCAAAACCATCACCCGGAAAATGTTCATCGATCGCTACAAAGATTTGTACAAAGGTGACAAACAATGGCGCGACATCAAAGTCGGTGGCGGCAAGACATACAAGTGGAATTCAAGCTCCACCTATGTGCAGCACCCGCCTTATTTTGAAGGCATGTCGATGACACCGGACGCGATCACCGATGTCAAAGACGCCAATATTCTCGCACTCCTTGGCGACGCGATTACAACCGACCACATCTCGCCGGCGGGCGCTATCAAGCATGATGGTCCTGCGGGGAAATATCTTTCCGCGCGTCAGGTGCCAAAAGCCGAGTTTAACTCATTTGGCTCACGCCGAGGCAATCATGAAGTGATGATGCGGGGTACATTCGCCAATATCCGGATCAAAAACCACACAGCACCCGGCACCACCGGCGGGGTTACCCGCCATGTGCCGAGCAATGACGTGATTTCTATCTATGATGCGGCCATGCGTTACAAAGAAGCCGGGAAAGACCTGGTTGTCTTTGCTGGTGGTTTGTACGGCAATGGTTCTTCACGGGATTGGGCCGCAAAGGGCACAATCCTGCTCGGTGTTAAAGCTGTAATCGCGGAAAGTTTTGAACGTATTCACCGCTCCAACCTGATCGGAATGGGTGTCTTGCCGCTTGAATTGCCGGAAGGTCAAAGCTGGGAAAAACTAGGTATGACCGGGGATGAAAGCGTTGATATTTCAGGCCTCGATGACATCACGCCACGCTCGGAAATCGACGTAGTCGTGACCATGGCCAATGGCAAAAAAGAAACCATTCGCGCCAAAGTCCGCATCGATACCGAAAACGAGTTGGAATACTACCGACACGGCGGCATCTTGCATTACGTGCTCCGAAATCTTGCTGCTGACGCGGAAGCGGCTGAGTAGGCTTCAAAAGTATAATTTAAAATCTAAAAGCCGCTGGATCCGTCTGGTGGCTTTTTTGTTTTTACTAATAGAGAAAGGACCCCTTAATCCCCATTGCTGACATTGGAGCCAATTATTCAAATGACCGTTTTCGATAGGAAGCGGACAAAACCAGAATTTAGCGCGGAAAGTTTGGGTTGCTCACAAAGTGACTACTGAGGTGGATCTGTGCTTAAATAGGCAAGCGTACAATGGAAGCCGCCTCAAAGACGGGCCCATATTAACAATGCGATCAATGTTCTTGCGTTAAGGTCTTGGCCCCGCGAGAAGCTATGGCCGCTACGACCATTAGAACACCGGCAACCACGCCATAGACAAGCAAAACATTACGAAGACCGCCTGCTGGGCCATAGAGCGCCACTGCCACGAGAGGGGCTACGAACTGCCCTAAGAAGAACATACCGGTCCACAAGCCTGTCCCTCTGCCGCGTACCTTTCCAGGGAGAATATTCATGACCCATGTTAACATAGTCGGCAAGAGCAGGCCGGCGCCCAAGCTTGTAATAACGGCGAATACGACTGTCATAGGAAGCGCACCTGATAATCCCATGCCGCTATAACCTATGGCAAACAATAACATGCCTAGAGCGAGTAGTTTTGGCCCCGAAGATTTTGCCTTCAGTTTGCCAAACAAAATCGCACCAATCATGACACCCACGTTGAAGAGTGCGCCTATTCCTCCAATAGCACCCGGCGAAACGTCACTACTCAGGAGCAAGATATCACCAAGCTTGACGATGGTCGTATAAAAGAAAATTCCAACACCTAAAGTGGTCAGAAGGAGCGGAAGCAGAGCCTTCCACGGAAGGGAGACTTTTGGACCACTCGTCTTCTCAATGATCGCGGGTTCAAATAATTTCCACGCCACCATAAGGGCGATTGGAACCGCTAAGAGATACATCAAGAAGGGACCGCGTGACCCTATGGCCTCGCCCAAAGCTCCGCCAATCGCGATCAAGAAAATGGCACTGACGCTGACGACTGCAATCTGAATGCCAATCCATTTCTCTCGGGCGGCCCCTTTATAATAATCGCCGATCAAGGCCGTTGCGACCGTCATAATGACAGCCTCAAATATGCCAAGGCCGACACGGGCGCCGATGATTTGCCTCAGATCAGTTAAAAAGAAAGGAACAATGCCAATGGCTGCGTAGCCAAGCAGGGCAACAAATAATAACATTTTTCGGCCAATACGATCTGAAAGCCACCCGGCCGGAGCGGAAAACAATGCAACACATAATGCCGGAACAGTTAGGGCAATCGGAATTAAAGCCTTGCTGCCCGGCACCGGACCAAACTCTCTGCCCAGCAGCGGCATAACTGGTACGAGGGAAATAATCGCCATGGCCGGCATGACTGAGGCCAACACCAAGATAATTCCGTGAATATTCCGCGCTTCTGTGGCCTGTTGTGTAGACATAGCATTCCCCTATTTTTTATTTCTACGTTTATTGTCCGAAACAAAGAATAAACCAAATTGATAGTATCTATGATATATCAAAAATATTGCTTATACATTTCTATCTATTCCGCATGAATGTCTCAAAAGTTTCAGCAACGCTTTTCGACATCTCAAAATCAACATTCGCATCTCTCACGGTCTTCGCGACTTCACGCATTTCTTCTGCGCGGCGAAGACCATGTGTTTCAACCCGTTCAAACCAATAATCGACGCGGTCTTTGTCCCAGCCCATGCCCGGGAAGCTATTGTGCAGAGAGGCTTTGATTTCCGCCTCAACATCATAAAACCGTGCGGTTTGAAAACATTCTAAGGTAAGCGCTTCCATGCCTTTTATCATCACGGAACGACACATTTTAATGGCGGCCGCCCGCCCGATGTTCGAACCAACACATCGGGCACTCAGGCCAAGATCATTCAGCTTTGCCGTTAACGCCGCGCCGTCTGGGTGAGACAATAATAAGGGGACTTTTGCTTCCAGCGGATAGACAGGCGCCATAATCGCAATATCCACCAAATTGGGACAAATGGCGGCATTCGCCTGTTTGGTCATGGGCGCAACGGAGTTCATCTCCAGAAAATATTGATCGGGGGCTAAGTATTGAGCCGCTTGTTTTGCGACAACGCTAGCTTGGTCAGCTGTCACCAACGAGAGGACGAATTCCGCACCCTCCAATGCATCCGCGAAATTGTGTTGAAACGTAAGACCTGCAGCGGCGGCCTTCGCTTTGATGTCATTGTTCTGCTTAATATCATAGGCACTCACATCCGCGTAGTCAGTCAAATATTTGCCAAACATCTGCCCGGCTTCGCCAAATCCGATAATTGCAATCTTCATAAGAAAACCATTCCGTCCATGATCTTTCGAGCTGTACGCAGAAGGGCTGTTCGGATGATCGTCTCGCCTTCCCATTCCAGCTCAACAGTCAGCGCGCCTGTCGGGTGCTCGATATCGACGCGGCATGGATTCATCTCATCAAACTCCGCCATACTTGCAGCAACGCCGCCGGGGAACATACAGCCCGCAGCATCAGAAGCCGCCGCCAGAACGCCCACAGTTTGATGGACTCGATGCGGAATGAACGTCCGTGTCGAAATAATTCCGCCATTTCGCGGCGGCGCGATAAGACACATTTTGGGAATTGTCATGTCTTTGACATTCCCCAACTTCATTAATTTTCCCGCCGTCAGTCGAATAGACTCCAGCCGCAGTTTCAAGTTTTCATTGGCTTCGAGAGCCTCCGGCGTTTCATATCCAGTCAAATCCAAATCCCCCGCCCGCATTAAGACGGTTGGCATTCCATTATCGACCAGCGTGCATTCGACATCATCAATGACGTCAATTTGACGACCGGTCGGCAGTAATGCCCCGCATTGGGCGCCAGCCGTTCCATAATAATTTTGTAAAATTGGCGCATGGGTTCCGGGCACACCATCAATGCGGGTATCGCCATCATACGTTACATTACCATTTGGTGTTTGCACAATAAGGTCGGCCCGAGAGTCGGAATTCACCATAAAGACGCGGACAGCCGTCTCGTCACTTACGGCTTTCACAAGCCCGCGTTCAATTGAAAAGGGACCGACGGCCGCCAGCATGTTCCCGCAATTTTGAGAATCGGAAATTGCGCCTGTCTCGGGCGTCACCTGCAGGAATAAATAATCGACATCAAAACCATCCCGATTTGATGGTGATATAATCGCAACTTTACTTGTCAGAGGGTGGGATCCCCCCATCCCGTCGATTTGGCGCGCATCCGGGGACCCCATGATTGTCAATATAGCTTGGTTGCGCGCTTCACTATCAGAGGGAAGATCACTCGCCAAAAAGAACGGCCCTTTGGAGGTTCCACCGCGCATAAGCATGCAAGGGATACCACTCATAAATCACCTTCAGGAATGGCATGTCCAGGCCAGTAGAGATGCATCGGATTTTCAACCAGCAATTTGTGCTGCAGGGCTTTGGTCGGCGCGATATGCGGAATACGGTCAACCAGCAGACCATCATCAGGCGTATGGGTTGTCATATTTGGATGCGGCCAGTCAGTCCCCCAAAGCACACGGTCAGGGAAACGCTCGACAAGCGTCCTCGCAAATGGCGTGACATCCTCATAGGGCGGACCTTGGACGGAGAGGCGTTCTGGACAAGACACTTTCACCCAGAAATTCGGGTTAGCCGCCATTAATTTTATGAACCGTTCAAATTGCGGATGATCTACGCCCAAGCTCACATCCGGCCGCCCCATATGGTCAATCACAACAATCGTCGGAATAGATTCCAGGAACGGAGCAATTTCGTCTATTTCCTCAGCTTCAAAATAGACAACGGTATGCCACCCCATTTTCGCAACACGCTCTGCGATCTTTAAATATTCTGACTTTGGTGTTGGGTCGACAAGGCGTTTTAAAAAGTTAAACCGAACGCCCCGAACGCCGGCCTGATCCAATGCTATCAGTTCAACGTCTGAAATGGCAGGATCGACTATCGCAACACCGCGGGCTTTATCGCCTGCCAGCTTGAGACAATCCACCATCGCCTCATTATTTTTGCCATGACAACTGGCCTGAACCAGTACATTTTTCTCAAAGCCCAGATGATCGCGAAGTGCAAAAAGCTTTTCTGCCGGGGCATCAAAAGGCGTGTATTTACGGATTGGGGAATAGGGAAATTTATGTGACGGTCCAAAGACATGACAATGCGCATCCACAGCGCCTGCAGGCACTTTAAAGTCCGGAGATTTTGGCGATGGATGAACATCCCGTGCGTTTTCCGATGGAGGTTGAGCCTGTGAAATGGACATCAGATATATTTCAAGCCTTTGTCTTTGAGCCGCTCACGCATGCCATAAACATCCAGACCCAGTTCACCCGCAGCAAATTTTGCGCGGTTGCGCGCTTCCTTTTCTTCGCGTGCGTGGGAATTTTTAAGCACGACCTCAGCAGTTGCGTGAGAAACAACGCAAACACCATCATCATCAGCGACGATCACATCGCCGGGGTTTACGGTCTGCCCAGCACAAACGATTGGCACATTGATAGAGCCAAGGCTTTCTTTAACAGTCCCTGTCCCATGCACATATTTGGACCAGACAGGAAAATCCATCTCCTGCAGTTCCGCCAAATCCCGCACACCGCCTTCAATGATGAGCCCGCGAACGCCCCGTAATTTCAGCGCCGTGGCAAACAGGTCTCCAAAATAACCAGCGTCCGATTCAGAGGTTGGCGAGATGACAAGAAAATCCCCCTTTTGGCACTGCTCAACGACAACATGGATCATCCAATTATCTGCGGGAGGGATGGAGACTGTGACCGCATTTCCAGCGACGCGGGCTCCGGGATATATGGGGCGCATATAGGGCTTCATGCATCCGGTTCGGCCCTGTGCCTCCGACACTGTCGCGACGCCGCAAGCGCCGAGGCCATCGACCACACCTAAATCTATCCGGTCAATATTTTGCACAACAACATGTTCGGGCATTTTATCCTCTCAAGATTACGTAACATCAAATATCGCCTAAACGCTAATCTGATTCCAATACAAACTCAGCATTGGCCATTAGAAAATACGAACAGTTAGCAAACAGCTCGGAGTTCATTCATGAAAAGTGATTGCGAATTTGTCGGACGCCAACCTTCGCGGTGCGTTAAGCCAATTACCCGATTAAGGCGCGGCGGTAATGGACATATTATGCCGAGCCAACCGGCCTCAAGCTCCACGGCAACCTGATCCGGTGATAAAATGGTCAGGCAATCTGTTTTCATCAAGATTTGCCGATTAGCGATGACTGAACCACATTCAACAGAGATACGCGGTACAGAAAGACCAGCATCTGTAAACAGACTCTCCCAATTTTCGCGCAGCGGCACTCCGGAATTTGGCACGCACCACGGAAATTCCGCTAAGGCTTGCAAAGGTGTAGATCTTCGGCGGCTTTCAGTCATTAAGGGGTGTCCTGCACGCGCGACAATCACGGGGGCATCGTCAAATAACGGAATTTGAACAAGGTCAGGTCCAGGCCCCGGATCACGTAACGCGCCAATGAGAAAATCAAGTTCACCGTTTCGCAGCGGATCAATGAGTTCAACAAATGAACCTTCGGCAATATTGATATCCACAGTTGGGAATTTTTGCATATAAGCCACGATTGCAGACGGTAGAACGCGCGCGCGGCATAACGGCATAGCCCCAATCGCAATACGTCCCGCCTTTTTCCCCGTAAGAGCGCTTAAATCGTCGAGCATGTAACGCAGTTCTGCGGCTGCGAGCCCAAAATGGCGGGCTTGGTTCTGGCCAAAATCTGTCAGTATAATCCCACGCCCTTTTCTGCGTGTGAGTTTTTGCCTGAGTAAAATTTCGAGGTCTCTTACTGCTCTATGGAGTGAGGCTGTGGACAGACCTGTCAGCTGTGAGGCTTCTGCATAGTTACCGCCCTGCGCTAAGGCCAAAAAAGCTTTGATTTGAGTATGTGTTGTATTGCGTCGGCCAATATGTCCCAGAATGTCCTGAACACGCGGATAGATGATCCGGGCTGCTTCTGTAGGTTCCATACCTTCATTCTGCCGAATAAACAGCCGAACGCCCAATTGGTTTTCAAGTTTTGCGATGGCCTGAGTGACAGCCGACTGAGATAAGTTCACCGCTTGCGATGCCGATATCAGTGTGCCGAGATCAACAGTTTTTAAAAATGCTCTTAAGTGCCGAATATTAAATTGCCATGTTTCCATAACTCCCAGTTAGCATTTTCTTATACCGAATGTGGACTCTTAATTCGGCAATGACCGTCGATTTCGTTAGAAACTTGTAAGCCAATCAAATTTGGGACTCTATAAATGAGCTTAGTCATCGATATTCACGGACATCAAACTTTGGTCCCGCAAGCCCATTTAGATTTCAGAGCCGCTCAAAAAGCACGATTAGAAGACCCAAGCTTACCGCGTCCTGCACAGCCTGAATATTCTGACACGGAATTGCGGGATATTATTGAAGCCAATCAGCTTAAACTTCAACAAGAGCGCGGCGCAGATTTGACGATCTTTAGTCCGCGCGCGTCGGCGATGGAACCGCATGTGGGTGACCGCGAAACCGTCCTGGATTGGTCGCATGCTTGTAACAATATGATCAAGCGGGTTGTGGATTTATTTCCCAATAATTTTGTCGGCGTTTGTATGTTGCCGCAACGTATGGAGGGCGGAATGCCTGCCCCACTTGATGACGCCATTAGCGAACTGGAACGTTGTGTTAATGAGATGGGCTTTATTGGATGCAACCTTAACCCTGATCCCAGCGGCGGCCACTTTGCTGCCCCGCCTCTCACGGATAAATATTGGTATCCCCTATATGAGAAAATGGTGGAGTTGGATGTCCCTGCCATGATCCACGTATCTGGCTCCTGTAATGACTGCCTGCATGCTACGGGCTCATATTACATGGCGGCAGACACGAATGCCTTTATGAACCTAATGACGGGCGATCTATTTGCGGATTTCCCAAAACTTCGTTTCATTATTCCCCATGGCGGCGGAGCTGTACCGTATCACTGGGGGCGTTATCGCGGCCTTGCCGACATGCTGAAAATACCGCCCTTATCAGAGCATGTCATGAAGAACGTCTATTTCGACACCTGTGTCTACCATCAACCCGGAATCGACCTATTGTTTAAGGTCATCGATAAAAAGAATATTTTATTTGCCTCGGAAATGATTGGTGCAGTGCGCGGAATTGATCCTGAAACGGGTCAATACTTTGATGATACAAAACGTTATGTCGAAAATCTTGGCCTCTCAGAGCAAGATGAAAAAGATATATTTGAAACCAATGCAAGACGGGTTTATCCCCGACTCGATGAATTGTTGAAGGAACGTGGACTATGACATTTATTCGAAACAGGTGGTATATAGCAGCCTGGGACGGCGAAGTGGCCAACAAGCCAATCTCGCGAAAAATATGTGGCGAGCCGATTGTCATGTACCGCAAACTCGACGGAAGTGTTGTGGCGTTGCGAGACGCGTGTCCACATCGTCTTTTACCGCTCTCAATGGGGATGCGTGAAGGCGACAACATCCGTTGTATGTATCACGGCATGCTGGTGGGCCCTGACGGGACCCCGGAGGAAATGCCACAGGTTCATGAACGCGTGAACAAAAAAGTCTGCACGCCCAGTTATGGCGTGGTTGAAAAATTCCGGTATATCTGGGTCTGGATTGGGGATCAGGAAAAAGCCGACGAAACAAAAATACCAAACTTCTGGCCCTGCGATAGTGAGGGTTGGGTTTTTGATGGCGGGTATATGCATGTGGCCTGCGACTATCGGCTGTTCATCGATAATTTGATGGACCTCACCCACGAGACCTATGTTCATGCCGGATCTATTGGCCAAAAGGAATTGAAAGAAGCGCCGTTGGAAACGGTTGTCGATGGCGACAAAGTGACCCTGTCGCGATGGATACCCAATATTTCTCCGCCGCCTTTTTGGCGCGATGCTTTGCAAAAAGATGTACCTGTGGATCGCTGGCAAATATGTGAGTTCATTGAACCCTGCTCGGTGCATATCGACGTGGGTGTTTCACCCGTTGAAAACGGAGACACGATCGAAAGTCATGATTCCGGTGTGCGGGGTTTTGTCGTTGACTCGATGACACCTGAAACTGAAACAACCTGTCACTATTTCTGGGGCATGGTCCGCAATTTCCGGATCGAGGATCAAGGTCTAACAGATCGCATCAAGAATGGTCAGTTCAAGATATTTAGCGAAGACATAGACATTTTGGAAGGTCAGCAAATCTCGATTGCTGACAACCCTGATATGGCTTTGCGCGTGCTCTCAATAGACTCGGGCGGCACTCATGCGCGCCGGGTCATTGAAAAACTGATGAAAGTAGAAAATGGTTAAAAACCTCAAAAATTACAAAGAAGAATTCAAAGACATACCTGGCACGCGTGTCTTCACTACGGAGCTTGCCCGAAAAGGCTACCATCTGAATCAATTTTGCATGAGCTTGATGAAGCCTGAGAACCGCAAGGAATGGTTGGCAGATGAGAAGGCCTATCTCGACGGTTGGAAAGTAACGGCAGAACAAAGAGACGCATTGCTCGCTCGAGACTATAACCGACTGCTTGAGCTAGGCGGCAATATTTATTATCTGGCCAAAGTTTTTTCAACGGACGGCCTCTCTTTCGTACAAGCCGTATCGACTATGACAGGCATGAGTGTCGATGATTACAAAGCGATGATGGACGCAGGGGGCAGATCGCCCGATGGCGTACGCTCAATCAAGGAGGGCACATAGCATGGCTAAGATTTCCGCGGGCGTTGCCACCAGTCATGTACCCCTCATTGGCGTTGGTGTTGATCAAGGCAAACAAGACGAGGCCTATTTCAAACCGATCTTTGCCGGGTATGAATGGACGAAGGAATGGATCAAGAAACCCGAGACCAAACCGGATGTCGTTGTCCTCGTTTTTAATGATCATGCTTCAGCCTTTGGCCAGGACATTATCCCGACCTTTGCAATTGGATGCGGTGAAGAATTTAGTCCCGCCGATGAAGGTTGGGGACCACGTCCGGTTCCCACTGTGAAAAACCACCCTGACCTTGCCTGGCATATCGCCCAAAGCCTGATCATCGACGAATTTGATATGACTATCATTAATGAGATGGATGTCGACCACGGATTGACCGTTCCGCTTTCAGCGATGTTTGGGCAGCCCGAGGAATGGCCAACCTTAGTCGTGCCGATCATGGTCAATGTAGTGACCTATCCTATTCCTTCTGGAGATCGCTGCTTCCGGCTTGGGCAAGCTATCAAAAGAGCCGTGGAAAGTTTCCCCGAGGATTTGAATATACAAATCTGGGGCACAGGTGGCATGAGCCATCAATTGCAGGGCCCACGGGCCGGTCTAATCAATGCGGAATGGGATCAGAAATTTCTGGATGACTTAACAGCCGACCCCGAGCGGCTCTGTCAAATCCCGCATATTGAATATCTGCGCGAAACAGGGTCTGAAGGCATCGAAATGGTCATGTGGCTGGTCATGCTCGGCGCACTCACTAATCCCAAAGAATTACATCGTCATTATCACGTCCCCGCATCCAACACCGCGCTCGGGCATATTGTTTTGGAGAATAACCCATGAAAGTACTTATAGCGGGCGGAACCGGCGCCTTCGGACGCAAACATCTCGCCGCCCTTGAAAATATCGACGGTGCAGAAGTTGTCTCTCTGATTGGAAGCGATGAAGCTGTAACAAAAGCAATGGCGGAAGACCGCGGCATCCCTCACTGGTCTTTGGACCTGTCAGAAGGACTGGCCAGAGATGACGTTGACGCCGCCATTTTAGTGACGCCGACCCAGATTCATGCTGCGCAGGCTATCCAGACGTTGGAAGCCGGAAAACACTGCTTTGTAGAAATCCCTATGGCCGATACTATTGAAGATTCTCGCCGCTTGGTCGAAGTCGCAAATAAATCTGGCAAGAAAGCCATGGTTGGCCATGTACGCCGCTTTAACCCGCCGCATCAATGGATTCACAATAAGGTCGTTGCGGGTGACCTAAATGTCCAACAAATGCAGGTAAGAACAATGTTCTTCCGCCGTACCAATACGAACGCATTGGGAGAACCTCGCAGCTGGGTGGATCATCTTTTGTGGCACCATTCAGCGCACACGATCGATTTATTTCAATACCAAACGCAGGAACCGATTGCCGATGTTTATGCCGTCGCCGGTCCGGTTCACCCGGAACTTGGTATTTATATGGATATGGGCATTGTGATGCGCACGCCATCGGGCAAGGTTCTTAACTTGTCTTTGTCGTTTAACAATGAAGGGCCGCTTGGGACTAACTTCCGATACATCTGTGATAACGGCACTTATACGGCGTATTATGATGATATGAAAACTGGCGCCGGTGATGTTGTCGATATTTCCGGTGATTTCCCGATCACCAATGGTATTGAACTCATGCAGCGCGAGTTTTTCTCGGCCATTGAAGAAGACCGCGAGCCAAACGGTTCCGTCCAGCAAATTCTAGCCACGCATGAAGTCATGGAAAAAATCGAGCAAATGGTAAACGGGCAACTCAGCCAGTCTTAATGAAAACCGATGTCGTCATTATCGGCGCAGGACCATCAGGGCTTATGCTTGGACATTTATTGGCCCAGGCCGGGATAGACGCGATTATTCTTGAGCGCCGCTCTGGTGAGTATGTTCTTTCGCGCATTCGCGCGGGCATCCTTGAGCAAGGTACAATCAACGTTATGACACAGTTGGGGCTGGATGAGAGGCTACAGGCTGAAGGTATTCCCCACGACTATGTTTCGCTCACAGACCGGGACAAATTGATCAAAATTCCGGTTCGAAAACTGACCGGAAAACATGTCGTGGTTTATGGGCAGACCGAAATCACGAAAGATCTGATGGATGCGGCGCCGACGCGCGGGGTTGAAACCATCTATGAGGTAAAAGATGTCGCCTTGCATAACATTGAAAGTGAAGCCCCCTTTGTCACCTTTAGAAAAGACGGAGAAGAGCACCGTATCGACGCGCGTTTTATTGCTGGGTGTGACGGATTTCATGGCCCCTCCCGTAAAGCCATTCCGGCTTCAGCAGCGTCATCTGTGGAGCGCGTCTATCCTTTTGGTTGGCTGGGTATTCTGGCCGATGTGCCGCCTTGCGCGCATGAAGTCGTCTATGCCAAGCACGATAACGGCTTCGCACTGGCCTCTATGCGCTCCAACACACGCAGTCGCTACTATTTGCAAGTCCCGACGGATGAGAAGATTGAAGACTGGTCTGATGAGCGGGTCTGGAATGAACTGAAAGTGCGGTTGGGATCAGAGTTTAAAGACAACATTACCACCGGCCCCTCCCTGGAGAAATCTATCGCGCCGCTGCGGTCATTTATCTTTGAAAAAATGCGCTATGGCAGTCTATTCTTGGCCGGGGATGCGGCGCATATTGTCCCACCTACAGGGGCGAAAGGTCTCAATCTTGCAGCTTCGGATATTGCTTACCTCGCGCCTGCTCTGATAGATTACTTCAAGCAAAATGACCTGTCAGGAACAGACGCTTATGAAGCAAAGGCTTTGGCAAGAGTCTGGAAATCATCGCGCTTCGCTTGGTATCTCACCTCCTTGATGCATAGTTTTCCGGAGGACGGAGACTTTGGGCGCAAAATGCAGATTGCGGAACTAGATTATATTGCCAACTCCAAAGCGGCCCAGATGAGCATTGCTGAAAACTATATAGGACTACCCTTGTGAACCTACCAACCAGACCTCTGAATGGGAAAGAGCTTTGCCCGGTAGGGCTGGGTTGCATGTCGCTGAGCCAAGCCTATTACCCACTGCCATCTGAGAGCGATGCGGAGGCCCTGCTGCATCGCGCCATAGATATTGGTTACAATCACTTAGATAGCGCACGGCTTTATGGGCTTGGTCACAATGAAGCCTTGCTTTCCAAGGTCGTAAAAACCCGCAGAGATGAGGTTTTCGTTGCATCAAAATGCGGCATTGAATTTGATGGCGGCAACCGCCGTATCGACTGTAGGCCGAAGACTATACGCAGGGCCGTTGAGACAAGTTTGAGCACGATGGGGGTCAATTATATTGACCTTTACTATCTGCATCGCCGGGATCCAAACACACCGATAGAAGACTCGGTCGGTACGTTGGCAAGACTGATCGACGAAGGAAAAATTGGTGCGATTGGTCTCTCAGAAATGTCCGCCTCAACGCTAAAGGATGCTCACAAAGAACACCCAATCGCAGCCATGCAATCAGAGTATTCATTATGGACGCGTAATCCCGAAATAGCTGTGCTGGAAACTTGTAGGGCGTTAGGAACGGCACTTGTAGCCTTCTCTCCGGTAGCCCGCGGCGTTCTTGCTGGTGCGGTGAAAGATCCGGCCCAATTGGATGCGAAAGACCTGCGCACAAAACAGCCGCGGTTTCAGGATGACAGCTGGGAAAAAAACCGGAAGTTAGTTGCACAATTTGAGCAAATTGCAATGCGGGAACATCTAACACCCGCACAACTTTCACTTTCTTGGGTGTTAGCACAGGGCGAGCACGTGCATGTCATTCCGGGCACTGCGTCAATTGCTCACTTGGAAGAAAACCTGGACACACTCAAGAATGTCGTTGCCCCGTCAGTTTTAATTGAAATCTCAAAGCTGATAAATCATGATACTGTTTCCGGACACCGCTATCCGGAAGCCATGCGAAAAGCCATTGATACGGAAGAGTTTCAATAAATATATTGAATCAATTCACGGCTTCCGCGGGCCCGGGACAAATACACCGTTTTCTTTGGCATACATCTCCCATGCGGTCATAAGGCGCTTGAACTCTTCCGGATGTTGTTCGCGCACATCTGTGCTTTCACTGGGATCAGTTTTCAGATTATAAAGTCGCCATGACGATGGTGCACGCCGATCGTTCGGAGCCGCATCGGCGGCTTTTGAGTAGACGGCTTTCCAATCGCCGAGCCGCACACCTCTTTTTAAGAATAGCTCCCAGGCCATCGCGTCATTTTTAGATCTGACAGTCTCAGCTTCACCGGTTAATATCGGCACCCATGACCTTTCAGACGGCGTTAAAATTTCACCGTCAATGTTTTCTTTTGACGGTTGCTCTTGCGGTTCCACGACACCCGTAAGTTCCAAGGCTGTTGGCATAATGTCTCTGACAGAAAGAGGACTATCTACAATTCTCTGGCCTCGAATACCTGGCCCAGTGATGAAAGCGGGCGTTCTTATGCCGCCCTCTTCGGTGTCCCCTTTAAATTGGCGAAAAGGGGCTGTCGCAGCCCGTGCCCATTGGTCACCATAGGTAATAAAGCTATCTTTGGAGCCCATTTTTTCGAGATCGACATTACCGGCACTAATCGTCGCCAAAACCTGTTCTTTATGCTCTGGCGGGGTTGAGTTTGAGCTTCGGGCAATAAGATGACCGGGATCTATACCTTCAGCGCCATTATCTGACATAAACACAATAATCGTATTGTCGAATTGGTCAGTGACCCGCAAATGGTCCAAAACTTTCCCGACATTCTGGTCCAATGAATCAACCATGGCCGCATAAATTTCCATATTGCGGCTGGCAATTTGGCGCTCCTCAGAGGACATCTCATCCCATGCATTTAGCGAGGTTAAATTTGCAGATAAAAGCTCGTCTTCCAGCAGACCCAATTCTTTCATTCTTTCTAATCGGCTGTCGCGAAGGGCCTCTGGCCCCGCATCATATCGGCCTTCATATTTCTCAATCAAATCTTTGGGCGCCTGTAGCGGCCAATGGGGCGCGGTAAAAGCGAGGTAAGCGAAAAACGGGGCACCATCTTCAGCTTCCGCCGAAATGTAATCGATCATGCGCTCCGCGTAAAAGTCGCTAGAATATACGCCAACAGGATACTCGGCCAACTGGCCATCTTCCGTATATGTCGCGGCTTCCAAGGCGGGACCACCATTTTGTCCGTAGCCAAAATGATCTGCGCCGCCTTGCAACAGTACAAATGATTTATCAAAGCCGTGATTTGAAGGCTGATGCTCGGGTTTGTGGCCCAAATGCCATTTGCCTGTCATCAACGTTCGGAAACCGGCTTCCGAGAATTTCTCGGAAATCGTGGTTGTTTCCGGATGAAGATAACCTTCATAACCGGGCTTTCCCTGCAACATCGGAAAACTGCCCAGAGCCTCTGCCATGACACCTAGGCCTACACTGTGATTATCTTTGCCTGTTAGCAACATTGAGCGTGTTGGCGAACAATTGGGCAAAGCGTAAAAACTCGTCAAGCGTATCCCTGACATCGCCAATGCGTCTAGGTTTGGCGTTTCAATTTCCCCGCCAAAAGCGCCGAGGTCGGAAAAACCCAAATCATCAGCTACGATAAGCAAGACATTAGGTCTTTTATCCGAAGAAACTGTTTCAGATGTTGGAAATGACGTATTTTCTGCTGGCGAACATCCAACTTGAAATGCAATCGCAGTTGAAATCAGAACTTTATAAATTGTATTTTTTTTCACAACTCTCATCCTTAATGTCAAAGCTTACATCTAATTTTCTATCTAAAACAAATAGACCCTACCCGAAACCAAATTCGGATAGGGTCATTATTCAAACTTACGTCGCTAGACTAAAAGTTTGCGCGAAGACGCACGCCATATGTTTGCGGCGCGTTATAAACACCGTAAGATAAACCGCGATTACTAACACTCGTATTGGTGAGGTAACGCTCATCTGTCACATTTCGCATGAAAGCAGATATCGACCAGCCTGCATCATCGGTCGATAGAGTAGCATCTAAGTTCAATGTTGTATAAGAGCCCGAAGCGGTATCGTCTAAGAACAAGAAATTCGTTTGTTGTTCAGCGCGATGAGAAACATTACCGGTCAACGACAAGTCGAACTTTGCCAGGTCAATTATATGATTGATGGTCAAATCTGCACCAAAGTCTGGTGAATATAGCAATGCATTTCCTGAACAGTCATAGCTTTCTATGTTGTTAGCGACACCCGTTGAATCACAACCAAACCGGCCCCTGCCAGGATCGGAAATCAGTTGCAGGTCATCATATGTGGAGTCCAAAATCTGAACATTGCCGCTAATTGTGGTATTATCAGTCGCCGCCCAAATGACGTCAAGGTCGACGCCTTTTATGGTCGCATCCGCATTTGCAATTGGGAATGCAGAGGCTGAGTCCAAGGTCGTGAAATATGTCACCTGTTGACCATCATATTTCCATAGGAAGGCTTCGGCATTGACCTGCAATGTATTATCCAAGAAACGGTTTTTTGACCCAAGTGTAAAGGCGTCAATATACTCCGGATCATAAGTCGGGCTAGCTGTACTCAAATCAACACCCCCAGCACGATACCCGGTCTCATATGTAGCATAGAGTAGGTTACTCGGCCCCCAATCGTATTCCGCACCTATGCGATACGTCACTTCATTATAGTCAAGTTCTTGCTGTAACGCACCATCGCCTACATTTACGATTGCGGCGAGTTGAGCCGGACGACCTGGGACAGGAAAACCGGGAAATGGTGGAGGCGCTAAGCCCGCAGGAAAACCAGCAGGAAACGGTACCGTTAAATTATAAACCGGAGGCGGGCCCATTCCCGGAACCGTTGCGACGGAACCGGGTGCAAGCGCCCCTTGATCCACGAAGTACTGAATAAATTCATCCCGGTTAGTTACTAATGGATGAGCAGGAATCGCCCCGGGAACAGCGCAACCATGGTTGAATGCATTTGGTACAAAAGGCGGTCCGGGGGTTAAGAAGTCGCCACTAATGGGCGAGCCCCCGCAGAAAGTCACAAATGTATCACTAATTCCGTCAACGAATTTGCTATCCTCTGTGTAGCGAATCCCGGCATTTAAACGGAACGCTTCACTCACGTCAAAAGTTCCTTGTCCAAAGATCGCCCATGACTCGCCGCCATTATCATAATTTTGCATAGGCGTTGCATAGTTCTGCGCAAATATGCCACTCGTGCTGATATCTTCTTCAATATAAAACGCACCGACAATACCGTTGAAGGGGCCTTCAAGATCAGATGCAAAGCGAAGCTCCAAGCTCTTCTGACTGTTTTCTTCTTTAGTAACCGCGGGAGCAAAACCGGGCCCGGAAAATGCATAATCCTGATCGGATTCTCTGTAAGCCGGAATAAATGTAAATGTACCGGCATCGATACCGTAATTGATTTCCGCCATCACACCGGTAAAGCTGATGTCTTGGAACAAATTATCGCCATCTATAGGCCGGAAAGGCGCAAATGAAGGCGTATGAAGAACACCAGCTCTAATGGCATTTGCCCCATCAGAGCTCGGGCCACTATCAATCTCTAAACCCGAAGGTGTGAAATCTGTAAGCGACCCAGTATCGTTGCTATAGGTCCCATACAAATCTCCGCCCGGACCTGTACCGTTAATTTCAGAATAATCTGCCGCAACTCGGACAGAAAGATTGTCGGTCGGTTCAATCAAAACCTGTGCACGTAGACTAAAAGAATCTTGATCATTTGTTCCATCATCTGAATAGCCGTCGCGCTTTAAACGATTGCCCGACAAGCGAAAAGCCGTTTTTCCGTCACCTATATCGAAGTTGACAGCCCCTTGCACACCCACCTTGGAATAATTGCCGAACTCGCCTTGCAAATAGCCGGAGTTTTCACCCAATTTAGGCTTCACTGGAATATAGTTTACAACACCACCTGTCGCGTTTCGGCCATAGAGAGTGCCTTGCGGCCCCTTAAGAAGCTCAATACGTTCCAGGTCAAATAAGGCTTGACCGGCCATTCCGCTGGAACGCCCTAGGTAAACACCGTCAACGTTTTGCGCGACCGCTGAATCTGTCAGTGGATTAACGGTCAGAGCTCCTACGCCGCGAACAAAAACACTTGTCAACGGACCGCCACCTGCGCTGATACCTATAGCCGGTGACAATTGGCCAAGGTCTTGTGCTGATTCTAAGCCGGACTGTGTCAACGAATCTTGATCAAATGCCTGCATAGGTATAGCGGCATCCTGCAAAGATTGCTCGCGGCGCTGCGCGGTCACAACGATTTCGCCTAGTTGGCGACCATCATTGGCGTTGGTTTCACCTGATTGCTGCGCATAGGCCGGACCACTTATGGCTAAGGCCAGAAATACCGCACCGGATGTAAATAAAGCTGTCTTGGTCATATTAAGGATTCCCCTGAGTATAGACGTCTCACGCCATTATGAATTGGAATCACACTAGGCTTGGTTTCAATATCCGTAAAATTGATTGTTTTTATAATTGTTCATCCATTTTTTTGATGGATAGGATGCGTAATTGGTTTATAAGCCATTAGCTCTGTTCGTAATGAAAGATGTAAAATGAGATTTAAAGGTCTTGATCTAAACCTGCTTATGGCACTTGACGCTTTGCTTGATGAGAAAAGTGTCTCCAGAGCAGCCGAGAGATTAAATTTGAGCCAACCGGCGATGAGTGCGGCCCTCCGGCGCATCCGCGACTTTTTTAACGACCCGATATTAAATTTGCACGGCAAACGCATGGTCCCCACCTCTCATGCTTTGCGCATACATGAAGAGTTAAAAAGCGTTCTAGGGAATGTGGACTCGCTGATCTCGAAAACGGCATACTTCGATCCGTCTACATCTACCCGCAAATTCACAATTACCGCATCCGATTATTTGTCTCAAATTGTATTCGTGCCGCTCCTTCGGCGCCTCAGCCCCACCGCACCGAATATCCAGATCGAGTTATTGGCTCCCACGGACTCGACAGATCAGTTGTTGGATCAAGGCCGGATCGACTTGAAGCTGGCTCCAAAGCAAATGCTTTCTAACAATTTCCCATCGGAGCTTCTTTTCGAAGAGCGCTTTGTCGTGGTCGGATGTAAATCAAATCCCATTTTCAAATCCGGCCTCTCTGAAAAAAATTTTTACGAATCCGGACATGTTGTCGTTAAACTGGGACGCATCCGCTCCCTTTCCGTGACAGATCAGCTTTTAGAGGCCCGAAAGAAACCCCGTCAAACAAATGTACAAGTGGGTTCGTTTCTTTTGGCTCCGGAAATCGTTGTTGGCACGAATAGACTGACCGTTATGCACAAACGTCTGGCGAATTTCTTCGCTGCGCGCCTCCCAATTGCCATCGCGGACATCCCATTTGATTTTCCTGTTCTGCAGGAACATGCCCAATATCACAGCACTCGTGCAGACGATCCGGGCCTCAAATGGATGATCGCCCAAATTCAAGACACAATCATTACTTAGACGAATACATATCTATAAAAACAATAACTTTTTATTATCCAACAACATCCTCTATTCCATAAAACTATAAATTCTAGCGGGATAAGCCGCGTAGCTATGGGGAAATAGAGGTGTTCAATAAAACCAGTAGCTCAAAATTTTCAGCCCTGCGGTATATATGTTAAAGTTGACACTACATTTCTCTCCTGGTGCTTGCTCTCGCGTCCCTTTGATTGCCTTAGAGGCAATTGGAGTCCCTTTTGAAACAGAACTTATGGTTTTCATGAAGGGGGCTCACAAAACGCCGGCGTTTAAAAAACTCAACCCCTCCTCAAAAATCCCTGTTCTGGTTGTCGACGGCGTGCCTATATCTCAAAATATCGCGATACTGACATGGCTCGACGCAGCCTATCCTGATGCAAAGCTACTCCCGAGAACTGAGAATAAAATGGGGCAAGCGCAGCTTCTAAGCTCACTGGCTAAGTTTTCTTCTGACCTCCACCCTTTAGTTTCCAGAATACGTGTGCCTATGTTCTTTTGCGATATTGACGGCGGACCTGAGCGTGTAGCGGCGATGGCGATCGATAGCATCCGCGATCAACTTCTTCCTATTGAAGAAACGCTTAGTCAAAACGACTGGTTAGCCGGGTCGCATTGGTCAATTCTCGACGCTTATCTACATTGGGTGTGGTTTCGCATAACAGGAGCAGGTTTTGATCCCAAAGATTTCCCAAATATCTCCGCGCATTACGCCAGAACATTAAAAAATCCCGCCACGCAGCGCGCCATTGCGCGGGAGGCAGAAGCCGAGAAATATTTGCAAGAAAATGGTTTGATGCCAAAATTTTTAAAATCTAAGCCCGCCAACGCAAGTGCAACGGCAGCATAATACTGAAGAAAACACAGGAGACCAAAATGGCTCGCGTAAATGACATCCGATATATAGGCTACGGCGTTTCCGATCTGGAAGCTGAAAAAAAGTTCTATATTGAGAGCTGGAAGCTCGAGGAAATATCTAGCACTGACGGGATGGTTTATCTTGTTGCGCCGGGCAGCACCCCTTCTTACTCCGTGCGTCTTCGCCAGACCGATGAACCTCGTATTGACGTTATCGGCTGGAGCGCAAAGGATCGTGCTGAAGTCGATGCGCTGGTGCCACAAATTGAAAAGGCCGGCGGTAAACTCATTAATCAGCCCCATGAGCTTGATAGTTTGGGCGGAGGTTATGGATTTCGGTTCTTTGACATCAACGGTTTCACCATTGAAGTCTCGACAGAATTTGAAACCAAGACGCCTGAGGTGCTCGAGGCGGGCGAGCCTCGACCCGAAAAGATAAGCCACTTTGTTCTCCATTCACCTAATCATAAGGACTACGTCAAATTTTATGAGAACGCTTTGGGGTTCAAAACTTCGGATTGGCTTGGTGACTTTATGTGCTTTTTGCGTTGCAATGAGTGGCATCATCGGCTGGCTATCCTTCCTGGACCTCCCGCTTTTAATCACGTCGCCTACGACGTGCCGGATATTGACGCGATTATGAAAGGCATAGCGCGTTTGCGCAGTACAAATGGCGACATTAGATGGGGCCCTGGTCGCCACACTGCTGGCAATAATGTCTTTTCATATTTTGTTACACCGGCCGGATATGCCGTGGAATATACTTGTGACCTTGAAGAAGTAGATGACGAGACTTGGGAGGCCAAAGTTCATCCTCCCAGCAAAGAAATTATGGATCAATGGGGGTTTGGTGTTGGCGGGCCTGAAACCATGCCTAAACCAATGCCCGACGCTGGATTGTTTAAAGATGTAGGAATTTAACATGGCCCTGTACGAGTTTTTCCCAAATTATATTTGGAATCTTTCTGTGGCCATCGCCGTCGCCAGCGGCGCTGAGCTCGGCGAAATCGTCGATATGTGCGAACCTATTAAGCGAGCGGCCGATGAAGGCGCCGATGCAGGCACACCACAGTTCATGAGACAATGGGCCCGAAAGGCAGAAACTTTGTCTGAACTCGCAAACGAAGATTTAGACCGCGGCCGCAAATTTTCAGCGGCAGAAAAGTTGCGCCGTGCGGCACTCTATTACACGACAGCTGAACGCATGCAGGGCGCCGGACAGCCTGGTAAAGCCGCCACCTTTGCAAAGGCCCAAGACGCATTCAAGAATTACGTCAAATATAGCGGCGAGAACATTGAACGCGTTGAGATACCGTATAAAGGCGCAATCATTCCGGGTTTGTTTACTCGCGCGCAGGGCGTCGAAGGCGAAGCCCCCTGCGTCCTATATTGTAACGGATTGGACAGTTCAAAAGAGCTTTTGTTCTGGAGCTGGTTGCCGACGGCCTTGGCGAAACGCGGCATTTCCACATTATGTATCGACCAGCCCGGCACCGGCGAAACCCTGAGGCTGCATGGTTTGCCTGCGACACCATTTTCCGAAGAATGGGCTTCGCCTTGCTTTGACTATCTTGCTGCGCGCGACGATGTGGACGCCAAGAGAATCGGTGTGACCGGTATTTCGCTGGGTGGACATTTTGCAGCGCGGGCTGCTGCTTATGAACCTCGATTTGCCTCCGGCGCCGTTTGGGGCGCCAATCATAATTGGCACGAAGTTCAAATCGGCCGTCTTGACCGTGAGGGCGAAAATCCTGTGCCGCATTATTGGAAGCATGTGTACTGGGTATTCGGCGCGACAGATAAAGAGGACTTTTTCAAGAAAGTCGAGGGCATGAATATGAACGGCCATATGGATAAAATCAAAATGCCGTTCCTGATCACACACGGTGAAAATGACCGTCAAATCAATGTCAAATATGCCCATCAGGCTTTTGAGCAGATGACAAATTCCATCAAACCTGAGCTTAAAATCTTCACGCCTCGCGAGGGCGGTATTGAACATGTCGGCGCTGACAATATGTCTTACGGCCGCGATTATATCGCAGATTGGTTTGCAGATACGCTTGGCGGACGCACGGCTTAGATATGCAGGGACTCGCTTCACATATTCCTATGGATGTACCGAGGGTCGAGATTGATCCATTCTCGGAAGAGTTTTTGTCGGACCCCTTTGCGCATCATCCACGCCTTCGTGAAGTCGGACCAGTGTTTTGGCTGGACTCCATTGGCGTTTATGGTGTGGCGCGACATGAAGAAGTCACGCAGGTTTTAAAAAACCATGACGTTTTCGTTTCCAGCCGCGGCGTAGGGCTAGCTGATTTTTCTAAAGAAAAACCCTTCAGGCCGCCATCGCTTTTGCTGGAAGCTGATCCACCTCTGCACAATCGAACACGCGATGTAATGAATAGAATCGTCGCGATGCCGGTCTTAAAAGGGCTTGAAGACCTATGGCGGACAAAGGCCAAAGAATTAGTCGCAGAATTAATCCAAAAGGATGAGTTTGACGCCGTAATTGACCTTGCCGAAGAATTTCCTATGCGGGTGTTCCCCGATGCTGTTGGGCTTATGGACGAAGGTCGACATCACTTACTGACTTATGCGGCCATCGTCTTCAATGCATTTGGTCCGCGTAATAAAATTTTCGAAGACGGCATGGCAGACGCCGCCGAGGCTAGCGAATGGGTTGCACAGGCCTGCAAGCGCGAGAATTTGAAGAAGGATGGATGGGGTGAAGCGGTGTTCCAATCAGCTGATCGTGGTGATTGCACACATCAGGAGGCAGAGCGACTCGTTCGATCTTTGTTATCAGCCGGTGTTGATACAACGGTAAACGGTGTTTCAAACTTGATGTACGCTTTCACTCAATTTCCTGATGAATGGGAAAAGATGGGTACAGACCAAAGTTCTACACGCCGAGCGTTCAATGAAGGTCTTCGGTGGCGTTCAACAGTCCAGACTTTTTTCCGGACGGCAGCGCAAGACACGACACTCGCTAATGTAGAAATTCCTGAAGGCTCTAAAGTTCTTACGTTTTTGGCTGCCGCTAACCGAGACGAACGTCGATGGGAAAACCCAAATGACTTTTCTGTTACCCGCAATGCATCAGGACATGTTGGCTTTGGTCACGGAATTCACGTCTGCCTAGGCCAGATGGTTGCGCGTATGGAGGCAGACGCATTACTATCTGCGATGCGCGAAAAAATATCACGGATTACGGCGGTGGGCGCTCCCGTAATACGGTTGAACAACACATTGTGCTCTATCGAAAGCCTGCCTGTGAAAATAGAGAAAATAGGAGAGTAGAATGACTGAAGCCCCGTTTCGCCGAATTGTGACTGGCCATAATTCTGAAGGCAAAGCCATAATACTTGAAGATAGCCCTCCACCCCGCGTTCAACGGATTGGAGGCGGAACAGGCCCTATGTTTTACGAGGTTTGGAATACGACAGCCACGCCTGCACCTATCGATCCTGCAAGCGGTGAGCCGCCTGAGGATAAAATTGTTCTGGCACCTCCTGCTAATGGAACGCGCATTCGGGTCTTGGATATCCCGCCAGATGATGCCAGTTTTGAAACGATGTCAGCGGAAGAGCGTATTGCCCACTTCGAAGAAATCGGGGCCGGCGACGCAGTCGCGGATGGCGGAAATAGTGAACGTCACGCACACATGCACAAAACGGAAACCATTGATTACGGCATCGTTCTGTCGGGTGAAATCGTTTTGATTATGGATGAAGGTGAAACACTCTGCAAAGCAGGCGACATTATTATTCAGCGGGGCACAAATCACGGTTGGGCCAATCGCTCTGATCAAGATTGCCGGATCGCTTTCATTCTTATTGACGGTAAATTTTCCCCCGAACTTGCTTAACCCTACGGGCCTGCCCATGAGACTTGCTACGCTAAAATCTGATAAGCCTGATGGCACGCTCGTCATTGTTTCAACCGATAACAGCCATTACGTCAGCGCGGAGTCGATTGCGCCTAATCTTCTAACTGCAATCGAAGAGTGGGCGACGCTTGAAAGTCAATTGCGCCGTCTTGCGGATGATCTAAATGCGGGAGATCTGAACGATGCAAAGTCATTTGACAGTTCTCATGCATCTGCCCCGTTACCTCGATCTTGGCAATGGCTCGACGGGTCAGCCTTTCCTCAGCACGGTCACCTTATGCAGCAGGCCTATAACTTACCGCCCTTAGATGCCGGACAACCACTCATGTATCAAGGGCTGTCGGATCGCTTCTACGGCCCGTCTGATACGGTACCTTTTGCATCGGAAACGGACGGCATAGACTTTGAAGGAGAGTTTGGTGTCATCGTTGACGCTGTCCCTATGGGTATTTCTGCAAAAAACGCACTGAACCATATCAAGCTCGTTGTTCAAATTAATGATTGGAGCTTACGAAATTTTGGTCCAGCCGAAATGAAAACCGGGTTCGGGTTCGTCCAAGCCAAACCGCCCTGTAGCATGGCCGGCGTGGCCTTAACACCCGACGAACTGGGTGAAGCATGGCAAGACGGGCGGGTTCATCTTCCGCTCCGAGTCGACTGGAACGACAAACGATTTGGTGAGGCACAAGGTCATGAGATGGAATATGGATTTCATGAAATCATAGCACACGCTGCCAAGACACGCGATCTTGTTGCTGGAACGATAATTGGTTCAGGCACAGTTTCGAATAAAAACTATGCCGAGGTCGGTTCGTCCTGCATCTCAGAACGTCGTGCCATAGACATGATTGAGTTCGGTGAAATCCGGACGCCCTTTATGTCTTTTGGTGACCGTGTTCGCATGGAAGCGCGCAGTCAAACAGATGCACCTTTGTTTGGCGCGATCGATCAGCAAGTTAAGCAAAACTAGGTAAGGATAGACGATATGACGATCAATGAACCCTCCTTTCAAGGTGAAGGTAACCCTTGGAAAGTTTTAGTTATAGGCGCAGGCATTGGCGGATTATCGGCCGGCATTGCTCTCCGTAAAAAGGGGTATGACGTCGAGATGATTGAAAAAGATCCTGAATGGACGGTCTACGGGGTTGGGATTATTCAGCAAAATAACGTTATTCGCGCTATGTATGAACTTGGCGTCATCGACGATTATATCGATGCAGGCTACGGTTTTGACCATGTTAAAATATTTGCCCCAAACGGTATGGAAGTCGCCAAAATACCGCTCCCGCCGCTCGTTGAAGGATATCCGGCCAATGCCGGCATTGCCCGCCCTGCTTTGCAAAAAGTACTGGCCGAAAGTGCAGAAAAGTCCGGAGCAACTATTCGGCTGGGCCTAACGGCAACAACCATCAACGACACAGGTGATTATGTTGATGTGACCTTCAGCGATGGTAGCGAAGGACGCTTTGATCTCGTGATTGGAGCTGACGGTGTATATTCACAAACTCGCAGCACACTTTTCCCGGATATTCCCGGTCCGGAATTTACAGGACAATCGGTCTGGCGCTACAATTTTGATCGTCCAAAAGACATGGAAGGTCTGCATGTTTATAATGGCCGGATTGGTGTTGGGCTCGTACCTATGTCCGAAGAAAAAATTTACATGTACGTCACAACTGCAGAACCCGGGAAACCTCATTTTAAAAAATCTACACTTGCACAGGAAATGAAAGATCGTCTTGCCATGGCCTGCCCTAAGCTTCATCACTATGCCGATGATGTTACCGATAATGACGGCGTCGTCTATCGGCCACTGGAATGGTTGATGGTCGAGGGCGATTGGCACAAAGGGCGCGTGGGATTATTAGGCGACGCTGTTCACGCAACAACGCCGCATTTAGGTCAGGGCGCAGGACTTGCGATTGAAGACGCGCTCGTTTTAGCTGATGAACTCACCAAAGCTTCAAGTCCTATTGAAGCTTTTAAAAGCTATCGCGACAGGCGTTTTGAACGCTGTGATTATATCGTCAAGAAAAGCCTCGCCATCTGCTATGGTCAGCTCGGCAAAGGACCTCTAGTCGATAACAGCGAAGCAACGGCAGAAAGCATCGGCGTTGTTGCCAAGCCTATTTAAATTATGACAATTTATAAAACAGAAGCAAAAGTCCCAACAGCACATGCCAGCAAATACTTGCAGCAAGTCTGCAAGCATTGGGCGCATAATCTGACAGTCGAATTTGACGCGAACAAAGGGACCGTTATCTTCCCTAAAGATGCCCGCGGAGCTGATTGGCCGGATCAAGCTATCGTTACGTTTGTGGCCGATGATACGGCTCTTTTCTGTCAAATTGAGGCGAGCGCCCAAGGTCAGAAAGAGGGTCTAAAAGGTGCGATCGAACGCCATATTGATCGTTTTGCTTTTCGGGAAGCGCCTTTGACCTATGACTGGAATGCGTGAGTGCGGATCCCGACCTTTCTTGAGTGGCCTACAACGTTCAAACCCACCAATTAACGATACGGGATGCGTTCTTAGGACCGCTTTCTGTCAAAGTAAGTCGTTAGGTAAGTTTCTTCTAATGTCTGCAATGCCCCCAAAGTGCCCTCAAGAATACCGTTTCCAGATTGCATTATCGCCAAGTTTCTCGGCGACGAATTTATCGTGAGCGACGCGCTCTTCGTCGGTGATCAGACTATCGAGCGGTGCGGGGCGTGGACGGGCCCGGGCCGTGGTGACCGTGACGCTGGTCTGTTCCATTTTGAAATCGAGGTTGCGTGCCCGGCCGCCATTGAGCTCAAGATAGACTTTGGCCAACAGCTCCGCATCAACCAGGGCCCCGTGCGTCGTCCGGGTTGCCAGCGAAATATCGAACCGTTTACACAAAGCATCGAGGGTATTGCTGGCGCCCGGGAATTTCTGCCGTGCAATCATCAAGGTGTCGATGAACCTTTTTCCAGGATAGGGCGTAAAACCGGCACGCTCGAGCCCGGCATTGATAAAGCCGCGGTCAAAACTGGCATTGTGCGCGATCAGCGGACTGTCGCCGACAAAGTCCATGAAATCTTGTGCAATATCGTCAAACAACGGTTTTCCCTTGAGAAACTCCGTCGTCAATCCGGTAATTTCAGTGACCTTGGCGGAAAGCTCCCGCTGCGGGTCTACATAGGTGTGGTAGGTATTGCCGGTGGGGAGAAAATCGATTAATTCGACGCACCCGATTTCGGTAAGGCGGTCATCGCCGCGGGCATCAAAGCCCGTCGTTTCCGTATCAAATGCGATTTCCCGTACACCGGACATTCCTAAACTCCCCCGAGATCTTTGATGATATTTTGCACTTGCTGTCGTGCAAAATCCAGACCTTTATCCGTCTCAACAATATAATCGGCGCGTTTTCTTTTTTCCGCGTCCGGTGTTTGTCGCGACAGAATCATCTTGAACTTTTCTTTGGTCATACCAGGTCGCGACATGACACGTTTGCGCTGTACATCTGCACTTGCGCTAACCACGACTATCTTATCGACTTTTTTGTCACCACCGGTTTCAAACAAGAGCGGGACATCAAAGACTATTATTTTTTTGCCCTGGGCACGGGCTGCCGCTACTGCCCCGGCGCGGGCCTCCCCGACCAGCGGGTGAATAAAACTCTCGAGGACCTGGATATGCAAAGGGTCGTTTTGCAGATGCTTTGATAAAATCTTACGATCAACGGCGTCATCCACAATAGCGTCCGGAAAGACGGCCCGAATAATTGGCACCGCCTTACCTCCCTTGGCATAAAGGTCATGCACACAAGCGTCCGCATCGAACACGGCTGCGCCCGCGTCTGCAAACATGCGTGAGGTCGTGGTTTTCCCCATGCCTATTGAGCCCGTAAGACCAACAATGATCATTTCTTTGCCTTAAGGTGCTGAATGATCAATTCTCGCGGATCGAGATCATGGGGCGGCAGTTGTTCATAAAAAAGTTTAAACGACGGACGTGCTTGAGCGATGAGCATGTCCAGTCCGCCAATGGTGTTAAACCCGAGTTTTCTGGCCTTTTTTAAAAGCAGGGTGTTTTGCGGCGTGTAGACAAGGTCATAAACCCACCCTTCAGGAGCCAAATACTCAAGATCGAGTTTAAGGGGTGGCATGCCTTTCATACCGGCGGCCGACGCATTGACCACCAAGCCACTGCCATAAATCGCATCTTTCATCCGTCGCCATGGTACCGCATACAAGCTTGGAACATTGACATTTTGCGCTAGAAGTTCCGCTCGTTCATCGGTGCGGTTGATCAGGCGAATCTCTGGTGCGCCGATGGCCAGTAAAGCGCCAATGACCGCACGGGCAGCGCCGCCAGCCCCAATGACCGTGACTGTATTGTTGAGAACATAATTATGACCAACACGTTGCAATAACGGTCCGGCAAAGCCTTCCATATCCGTATTGTGCCCGATCAACTTGTCGCCGCGTCGATAAAGTATATTACAAACCCCCAGTTTCTGTGCGTCCGGCGTCACTTCGTCGGCTGCTTCAAACGCCTTTCCTTTTAAGGGAATCGTGACATTCAGACCGCAGATCGTTGTTCGTTTTAGAGATTTGAACGCGTAGACCGCCTCTTCAGGATGAACGGCAAACATGGTATATGCGCCCTTGATCCCCATTTTTTGAAGCCAAAAGTTTTGAATAAGAGGTGATAAAGAGTGGTGGATTGGCCACCCGCACACCCCCGCGATTTTTGCATAGGGTTTTGAAGGCGCCCGGGGTGTCCGCTCATCATCAGGCAGGGAAATCGGTTTAGCCGGTGCGGGTTCAGTCATGACATAACCGCGCCGATATCACGCAAATGGGCCAACAATGGTAGAAGTGACAATCCGAGGATAGAAAAAAAATCGCCTTCGACATGTTCAAACAATTGCGCGCCACGACCCTCAAATTTATATCCCCCAACACAGTACAAAATCTCTTCGCCCTCCAGCTCGAGATATGTATCGAGGAACTTTTCAGAAAACTGCCGCACTTTCAACCGTGTTGTACTTGTGTGATGCCAAATCTGTTTATTATCGCGAACCGTGACCACGGCACCAATCAAACGGTGTTCTTTACCGCGCATATCCAACAGGCGTTGACGGGCCTCAGCCATGTTTGCAGGTTTATCAAACAGCTTGCCGTCCATTTCCATAATTTGGTCTGCACCAATCAGGATTTCATCAGCTGTCGCCGTCACTTCCATCGCTTTCGCTGTCGCGAGAACCAGGGGCAGCTCTGTTAAAGGAGCGCCGGAAATCAAAAATTTCCGTTTGAGCGCACCTTCATCCGTTTGGCCGGCCCGTACTTCATAGGACAAACCCGCTCCATCCAGGATTTGGCGGCGTATAGCGCTTTTGGACGCGAGAACCAAAGTTGGTTTGGTCATGATGACCCTACCCCGTGATTTCTCTCCGTAAAATCTTGATACAAATTAATAATCCGCGCTGCAGATTCCTCGATAGAGCGACGGGTTGTATCCACAACCGGCCAACGGTTTTTTGCAAACAACCGTTTGGCCATCAACATCTCCTCGCGCACCTGTTCTTTGCTGACATAAGGCGTGGTTCTGTCCTGCCCGAGACCAGAAAGACGTTGTTTACGTATTTCGACGATACGGTCCGGAGATGAAACAAGCCCGACAATAAAAGGCTTTTTATATGTCAGCACGTCAGGAGGCAGGTTGGTGCCGGGTACAAGCGGGATATTACCTGTTCTAAATCCACGATTTGCCAAATAAATACAGGTCGGTGTTTTCGATGTTCGGCTGATCCCGATCAAAATAATGTCCGCCGTTGACAGCCCTTCAATATTTTTGCCGTCATCATGAGCCATCGCAAAATCAAGCGCACTTATCCGCGAGAAATATTCTTCATTCATCGTCCGTTGTGCGCCGATTTCACTACTCATCGGTGCGCCGAGATACCTTCCCAAAGAGGCCAATGCGGGATCCAGGATAGACACAGCCGGAATATTCAGTTTCGCGCACCGCTCTTCCAGTAATCGTCGGTGCTCTGTGTTCACAAGCGTATAAAACACGATACCGGGATAATCAGAGATCGATTCCAGTGATCGCTCCAATTGGGCTTCTGAGCGCACCAGTGCATGTAAATGTTGCACCGGGATACCATGGGGAAATTGAGCGCATGATGCGTGCGATGTCGCAACCAGTGTTTCGCCGGTTGAGTCAGAGACCAAATGCACATGGAAATAAATCGATTGTATTTTTTCAGGTGCTTTACGGCGTTTGTCCGGCATGTCTTCAATCCCTAATATCCTGTGGATACTCGGTATTTCATTCACAGAAAGAAAGACCTTTTTTCACCGAGCGTAAATCAGATGTGTAACCACGGAGATTTATTCGGTTTTATCCACATGTACACAACTTTTTTTCGAGTCTCAAACAAAGTGTACAAAACATTTTATCCTTATTTTTATCCACAGGTTTTAATTGTCTAGTTACTTATATTTATGTTCAAAAAATAGGTTTTACACAGCGTGTATTGATTTATTCTTCATATCCCCAAATCGAAAGATGTGTGCATATTATCGTTTTATTAGGATAAGTTAAAAAAGTCTTAATTCCGGTCACAAAGTCACAGGCTCTACTACTATCACTACTTTTATAAATATAATAAGAGAGACAAAAAGAGCTGTGCAAATAAGGAACAAGTTTTGATCAAACCTATTTTAAAGGTGCTTTCTGGAGAACAGTTAGAGACCCCACCCGTTTGGTTTATGCGTCAAGCTGGACGGCATTTACCAGAATATAAAAAACTAAGAACACAGGCGAAGGATTTTATAGATTTTTGCTTTCAGCCCGAAATGGCTGCAGAGGCCACATTACAGCCGATCCGTAGATATAAAATGGATGCAGCAATTCTGTTTGCCGATATTTTACTCATACCCATCGGGCTTGGCAGAAAAGTCACTTTTGTTCCAGGCACCGGACCTGTTCTGGATCCGCTGAAAGTAACGGATGTTGAAAAGCTCGAATTGGAGGGTGCAGCTGACCGGATCTCTAATGTGTTTGAGACAGTTAAACGGGTCAGCCAAGAATTGGATGATCAAACCACTTTGATAGGTTTTTGTGGTGGACCCTGGACGGTCGCGACCTATATGATCGAAGGAAAGGGATCGTCTGGCAAAGAAGTGGCGAAACGCTTTGCCATGCAAAACCCAAAAGAAATGGAGATGCTGCTCAATAAACTGGCAGATGCGAGCGCGGACTATTTGATTGGCCAAGCGAAAGCCGGCGCAGAAGTATTAAAAATATTTGAAAGTTGGGCTGAAGGGCTTTCACCTGCAATGTTCGAAACATGTGTGACTAAACCGACAGTGCGCATGATCGAACGTGTTCGTTCAGCGGGTATAAAACAGCCGATTATCGGATTTCCGCGCGGCGCTGGTTTGAATATGCTGAGTTTCGCGCAACAAGTTGATGTTACGGGTTTAGCTATCGGGACGGATACAAGTCTGACTATGGCGCGGGATATGCTTGGAGATCAATTGCCATTACAAGGAAATTTGGATCCCTTAGCCTTACGCATAGGGGGCTCGGTATTAAAAAGGGCGGTTCAAAAAGTCCTCGATGATGCGAGGGGCCCACATATTTTTAATCTCGGACACGGCGTAGCGCCGGATGTTAAAATAAAGAATGTGGAGGCAGTTTTGGCCCATATTAGAACCGGAAAAGGTGATTATGTATAGTTTCTTGGCATCGCACATTGATTGGATCAAAGCGTTGCATGTGATTGCGGTGATTTTTTGGATGGCAGGTATGATGTATTTACCGCGGCTGTATGTGTATCATTCGCAGGCCGTACCCGATGGTGAAATGGAAAAAGCTCTCATCGGTCAGGAACACCGTTTGCTGCGGATTATCATAAACCCGGCGATGATCGTTGCATTTTTATTAGGGCTTGTGCTTGTCGTCCTGCGTCATGATCAATTGGCGATGATCAGCTGGCTTTGGATTAAACTTTTTGCTGTGTTTATTCTGTTTTATATTCACGGTATTTTAGCTGCAGATCGCAAGAAATTCGCCCGGGGTGAACGACCACGAACTGAAAAATTTTACCGGATTTTGAACGAAGTGCCGGCAATTTTAATCATTATTATCGTGATAATGGCGATTGTTGAGCCTTTTTAACCTTTGTTTGTAGTTTATTTCTCCTATATTCGTAATCATCACTAATATTCTAAATGAGCAGCCCTATGTCAGCCATTCTACATCTCGCCATACCAGCTGGGGACCTCAGTAAGACAGTGAAATTTTATACAGACGTGTTGGGCTGCACGTTGGGCAACGGTGAAGAAGGTCGTTGGGTTGATGTTAATTTCTGGGGCAATGAACTTACTTTACATCAAAGCGAAGAACAGCTGCCGAATGTTCGCCATGATGTTGATATGGGAGCGGTTTTGGTTCCCCATTTCGGTATACACTTGACACAGGAAGATTTCGACGCGGTCAAAGACAGAATTTCTGCCGCCGGTCTGGAATATATTGATGTTCCTTATCGACGTTTTAAAGGCGACAAGTTTGAACAAGAGACGTTTTTTATTGCAGATCCGAATAATAACGTTCTTGAGATTAAAACCATGGTGAACCCTGAGGTTTTGTTTGCTGCTGAGTAAGTTTCACAAAATGGATTGGTCCAAACTGCCATTTTACCGGTAATTTTGCTTCAATAATTTAACTTGACGCTGTAATCGGACCTGCGCTACATGAAAGTATCACATAAGCGGTAAAATACCTGCACCCCCTCCATTATTATGAAAACCACAACGTCCGTTGTCGGCTACTCCAAAAAAAGTAAAACCATGAATACAGTTACGAAACTCGATCCAGCAGATATCGATATTGATGCGATCAAAGCGCTGAGCCTTGATGATCTCAAACAAAAAAAACCACCAGAGCTTATCCAGTTTGCTGAAGCCGTCGGCATTGAAAACGCCGGTAATCTCCGCAAGCAGGATATTTTTGTTGCGGTCCTGAAAGAACTGGCATCGCGCGATGTCGAAATCAGTGGCGGCGGCGTAATGGAGGTTTTACAGGATGGGTTTGGGTTTCTGCGCGCGCCTGAAGCGAACTACCTTGCCGGCCCCGATGATATTTATGTAAGCCCAAAAATCATTCGTAAATTTGGCTTGCGCACGGGCGACACTGTATCCGGAGAGATTAAAAGCCCGCGTGACAATGAACGTTATTTTGCTCTGGTCAATCCAAGCTCGATTAACTTTGAAACACCGGAGCAGGCACGTAACAAGGTGCATTTTGATAATTTGACGCCGCTCTATCCAGATGAGCGGATGATAATGGAATTGGATGATCCAACGGTTAAAGATAAATCCGGACGGGTTATCGATATCGTGGCCCCAATTGGTAAAGGACAGCGGTCTTTAATCGTGGCGCCGCCGCGGACCGGTAAAACCGTTATCTTGCAAAACATTGCACATTCCATCGAAGCCAATCACCCGGAAGTCTATGTCATTGTTTTGTTGATTGACGAACGGCCGGAAGAAGTGACCGATATGCAGCGTTCGGTAAAGGGCGAAGTCGTCAGCTCGACATTCGATGAGCCGGCAACGCGCCACGTCCAGGTCGCGGAAATGGTTATTCAAAAAGCAAAACGTTTGACCGAGCATGGGAAGGACGTTGTGATATTGCTCGACTCGATCACTCGCTTGGGCCGCGCTTATAACACAGTTGTGCCGAGTTCAGGTAAGGTGTTGACCGGTGGTGTCGACGCTAACGCGTTGCAACGCCCCAAGCGTTTCTTCGGTGCTGCCCGGAATATCGAGGAAGGCGGTTCTTTGACGATTGTAGCAACTGCATTGATCGATACGGGTTCACGTATGGACGAAGTTATTTTCGAGGAATTTAAAGGAACAGGTAACAGTGAGATCGTGCTCGACCGGAAAGTCGCTGATAAGCGGATCTTCCCGGCTATCGACGTGACAAAATCCGGAACACGGAAAGAAGAACTGCTTGTGAGTCCCGTTGATTTGCAAAAAACTTATGTACTGCGCCGGATCCTTAATCCGATGGGCACAATGGATGCGATTGAATTCCTGCTTGGCAAACTTAAAGACACTAAAAATAATGCTGAGTTCTTTGATAGCATGAACACTTAAATATTTGAGCGGCCTGATCGGGCCGGTCTTTGGTTAAGTGGACAATATAGATTGAGCAACGGCCTCACCGCTTGCAAATGCATGTTCAACACCGGGCCCAAGGCACCAGTCGCCAGCCGCAAACAAGGAAGCCGTTTCATCTTTGAGGAACGGTGTCCCCGCAGCTTGAGCCACATTTGCGTATCGCCATCGATGAGCTGAGATGTAAGGCGGATTGGCTTCGGATGATCCGATAATTGAATTTAGAACAGGATGGAGATGCGAAATGGCGTCTTCGGGGTCCAGCTCGAGGTTGGTTTGACTCCAGGCTGGGCTGGCGTGCGCCACCCAAACATCTCTTTTGGAATCACGACCCGCTTTCGAGCTATTTCTGGCAATAAAGGAAATCGGCCCAGTTTTTGGAACGAAAACGGGGCCGCGATGGTGAGCCGGGGTGTTGACGCTGACCAAAAGAGCCCAACACGGCGTCATGTTGACTTGTGAAAGTTGGCCCGTAAGGCGCTTTGAAAACCTGGTGAGTTGATGTACTTGAAAGGCGGGAGCTGCCACGACCACCATGTCATAAATGTCTTTGTGATCGTTATGCTCTATGGTTAGCCCCCACTTTCCGTTTGTCCGGTGTATTTTCGTTATACGCGCATTCAGGGAAATTTTTAATTTCGCCGCCAACGCTTCGATAGGCGATTTCATCATTGGCTCACCGACGAAATAAGGGACTTGTTTATCAGGATCATTGACATCCCAAACACCTACATGATTGGCCCAATTTCCAGTTTGTGTGGTATTGAGAAATGACGGTGAATGGACCGTAAAAAATGGGGCTCCATGATCAAATTCATACCCTGTACGCGATTTGCGCGTGGCCATGCGTCCCCCTACCCCGCGGCTTTTTTCAAAAACGGTAACAGATACGCCGTTTTCCTGGAGTATTGACGCAGCTGTTATCCCCGCCACGCCCGCGCCTATAACTGCGACTCTTTTATTCATCGCTCGCCGTTACCTCACCAAAAAACACACAACTTATCCGTAACCCTCTCAATTTGCGAGATATTTTTGTAAGAGAGAGTGGATATTGACCCGCGCACCCAGGCGCGTCGCTAACAGATAGACCCCGCCAATTTTGCGTTGAATAAACACGGTCTCTGCGGGCGGTAAATGCCATAACTCCCGCTGCGATGCTAACGGCATTGATTTATCGCGTATCTGTGCTGCAACTTCGTTTGCACCAAAGTCGAATATTTTATCTTGGCACAATGGTTGAATGGCCAAATCTATGATCTCAAGGATATCGGTCAAATACTTGACCGGCATATCCGCCGGGATGAATCCGATTTGTATAGCGTTTTCAATTATGTCTTGTTGGGTGCCCCGGACAATGGCCGAAAACATATTTTTGTAGGCTGCAACCAAGCCCTTTTCGATGTCACAGCTGGCTCCGAAGTCGAGAAGAACCAACTTCCCATTCTCCAGATTGTACCCGTAATTAGCAAAGTTTGGATCAGTTTGCATGATGTTGAAAACGAATATCTCGCGCAAGGTGAGCTCAATCAATAATGCTGAAATCCGGTCGCGAGTTTCTTGGGGCGCATCGAGCATGTATTCAATCGGACGGCTTTCAATGTAAGACATTGCAAGAATTTTATCTGTTGAGAGCGTTTTGTAATGATTGGGGACCTGAAAATTTTTATCATCTCTTAATACGTTCCGAAACCGATTGAGGTATTCGGCTTCGCGCTCATAATCCGCTTCTTGATGTAATTGACGCCGGCCCTCCTCGATAATTGGTTTTACATCGAGATTGCCGGGTATCAGGCCGGATATCCGAAGTAATGATGCGACGTTATTGACGTCACTGTCGATACTATCCTTAACGCCAGGGTATTGCACTTTAATCGCAAGCGTGTCGCCATTGGGTAATCGAGCGCGCTGTACCTGACCAATGGATGCCGCCGCAACCGGTTTATATTCAAATTCGGAAAACTGAGCCTGCCAATCATCACCCCACTCCTGGGTCAACACTCTCATGAGTTGAGAGCGCGGCATGTGTTGGGCATCTGCACGCAACCTTGCCAGGATGTCAGCGAATTCTTTTGGCAAAAAGTCGCCGCTGTCCATTGAAATCATCTGACCGATTTTCATGGCCGCGCCGCGCATATTGGACAGTTGATGCGTTAGCTTTTGCGCGTTTTTAGGCGTCAGTAAAAGGTCTGATATTTTTGGACGCTTCCCAGATGCCATTTGACGGACGCCCTGTATGGCCACCCCGCCGGCCACATTAGCGGCGACACCGCCAAGTCCCGCCAGGCGAGACAAGCGGCGTGTCGGCACAGGCGTTCCCGATTTATCCTTGGTGTTATCACTCATTTATCAAAGTTATTTATGGTAATTTTGCGGGCCGGGAAAACCGGGTGAAAACCCGCTGTAGATACGGGCGAAGCGGGAGAAAGATTGAGTAGGCGATATTCAACACCCAGCGTAAGGGTGGGAGACTGAAGGCTACACCAAACCATCGGAAAGCCGGCAATTGTTTCCACAGCTCCGCGAAGGCGGCTCCGCCATCAATGAGTTTGCCAGTAGGTGTGCAAACGTGAAACCGGGACATCGCAAGCTCGCAGGTAATTTCGGGAGGCGTATTATCTGGTCTTGAAACATCAACCCAATCTATTTTATCAGCCCCGGAGCGCCGATTGTAAAACTCGATTTCATACCGGCACATCGGGCATGATCGGTCATAATAGACCGAGAACTTTGAGATGGGCGAATAGTTGTCTGTGATGTGCAACGTCTTGTCCTTGGTGTCATTCCTCTATCTTTATTACGATATTTCACAGTCCTTGGATCGGAGCGTGATGTCGCATGTTCGTGTGCTTTGGGGTCTTGGTAGAATACAGTTATCCATTGTCACTCTGATCGAGAGACCAATGCCAGGAAAATGGCGCTTGAGAGACCTCCTGCCCCGAAAACCATGGCCATGACCATGATTTGGTAGCGGGCTGCGATTAATGGATCGACCCCGGAAAGAATTTGACCCGTCATCATTCCGGGTATGAGGACGAGCCCGACGGCGAAAAATGAATTGGTTACCGGGATCAGCGCAGCACGGAAGGCCGATGAGCGCGCCGTGACCGGATCGGCGCCTTGGCCCGTCTCATGATAATATCTGTCTGCCCCCAAGCTTAAGGCATTCATGCTGTATGCGTAAACCATGCCTGCGAGCGGGATCAGGTATTGGGGTTTAAACCAGGGATCAATTTGCAACACGCCTTGGGTGATCAAGACCAGCACCGATGTGCCCCCAATGAATATGGAAAGGAACGCCGTTGGGTAAAGCTGCAACCGCATGGGCTTGACCGTGCGTAATGCAATCCATGCGGAAGCACTTAGCATAATGAATATTACCGCGAGAATGATGAACGGGCTTTTAGATGTAAAAATGAAAACCAGTAAATACCCGATCACCGCTAATTGAGTGAGCATGCGGGTCACTGCCCAAAGCGTTTCCTTGGTATTGTTGTTCCACCGGTGCTGAATGAACATCACAATGGCGATGGGCGCGAGTGATAGTGCCAAATGTGACAAGGAAATATTGGAGATGGCGTCCATCGGGTTGACGCTACCGATAAGAGAGGCGTGCAACAAGAGTTTTGTCTGGCCTATTCGGGTTTTGGTTTTAAGGTGCTGAGGTGAAGCCTTTAAAACGGAGACAAGAATGACCAAACCAGATTTTACAGTCTACCATATGAGGGCATCGCGTTCATTTCGTGTGCTTTGGTTGTTGGAAGAGCTTGGTCTGCCCTACGCTGTCGAGCCGATCGAGTTTGATTTTGGTGATGCTGGTGGGGAAGAATACCGCAAAATTCATCCTGTCAACAAAGTGCCGGCCTTGGTTGATGGCGATACCACGATGGCTGAGAGTCTCGCGATCATGCAATACATCATGAATAAATATAGTGATGGAGGCTTACGTCCGGGTATTCACGACCCCGAATACGGCGCTTATTTGCAATGGTATCATTTTGGTGAAGCCACCTTGTCGGCAATTGGCGTGACCTTGATGAAACAGCGCCGGTTCTTACCAATGGATAAGCGCAATAAGGAAACGGAAGACTTCGCTGAAGCTGAGATGATTAAACAGCTGGATTATCTTGCTTCGCAGCTCGACGGCCGCGATTATGTATTAGAGTTTGGGTTTAGCGCAGCAGATATATCCATTGGCTATGCCTTACTACTTCTCCGATTAGCAAAGGCAAAAGATAAATTTCCAGAGCCAATTCACCACTATTGGGAAACCCTAAAACAAAGGCCGGCATTTGTTGCGGCATCCAACTAGCCTTTAAGTCTCGTAAACCATTGAATATATAGCGCTTAAATTATGGTTCGTTATAAAATGTGACAAATGTCGCAAGATTGGTGCTTATTTAGACGCCAAGCAAGCCAGCATTTGATTTTCCTGATTTTGGTTCATCATAAGTACCGGTTGGACATCAAAGGCGAAATCAGTCACCACAAGATCGGCCGGTTTGGCGAAACTTACATAATCTTTGAAGTTGCCGGATTTTTGCAATTGATCATCAAGACTGAAGAATGACGCGGCGAGAATGGGGATATTGTTGCTGCGAAGGGCGTCGACCAGTGGTTTATCGAGCGGGCCCCTGCCCGTCCATCCGGTCATTACGGATTTTGGAATTCCGCGAACTTCAAGCGCTTTGATGTCGCCGGGCTTAAAGATACTGACCGAAATAGCCGCCTCGGGTGCGAGGTCATGAAAGAGCGAGGCTTGATCTGTATTGTAGGCGATTAAGATAACCTGATTGATCATGCCGGCGTTCTGAATTTCCTGAATGACATTTTTAGGATCGACACTCGATTTGAAGTCAATCTCCAAATAAATCTTGTCTTTTGACCACTCCAGGACGTCGGTAAATTTTGATGGCCGAATACTTGTGAGATTTCCGTTTGTGTCTTTGGTCAATAGTTTTTGGGCATCTTCCCAGGTGCTGGCGGCAATCGGGCCTTTCCCCGTCGATCCCCGGTCCCAAATACCGTCATGCCATAATACCAACGTGCCGTCTTTCAGCCGGGCCACATCAATTTCGGCGAACTTGACTTTCGCCGCGGCCAAGGCCTGTAAACTTTCCGTCGTGTTTTCCGGAAATGTAGAGCCTTCGTGGGTACCGCGATGGGCTGCAACAAATGCGGCATCGTCCGGTTTGCACGAAAAAAGCTTTAAAACTGACGGATAAGGCATATTTTTAGGGGCGCTCTCGTCGACCTTAGAATCTTTTACCGGGCTATTGGGTGCTTGGCACGACGTGAGAGTCCCCAAAAACACTACCATTGCGGCAGTAAATGCAACTTTAGATAAGTTGTTTGTGTGATGAGCGTAATTCTTTGGCATAAGTTGGTCCCGAAAAAGAAAAATATCGACTGTTAGTTTTGTCGGTATGGGGTATATATTGCCTGCTTATAGAGGAAGCTGCAGTTAATCCGAATGAATAATTTAAAAAAGTCAGATCGTAGCGATACGATTTTCGCGTTGGCGACGCCGCAAGGCCGGTCGGGGGTAGCGGTTATGAGAATTAGCGGCCCGGATACGAATATTAGTGTCCAACGGCTCACGGATCAGTCATTGCCGAAACCTCGAAAAGCGACACTTCGAAAGTTAATTGATCAAAAAAAGTCACCAATTGATGAGGCTTTGGTGGTTTGGTTTCCAAGCCCTCATAGTTTTACAGGCGAAGATGTGGCGGAATATCATATTCACGGCAGCCCGGCCGTGGTCGAGGCGTTGAGCACGGCGCTGTATGAACAAGGTCTCCGGCAGGCAGAGCCAGGCGAATTTTCGAGACGCGCCTTTCAAAACGGGAAGATGGATTTGACAGAAGCAGAGGGCCTCGCGGATCTTATTGATGCAAATACGCAGGGGCAAAGACATCAGGCTTTGCGGCAAATGAAGGGCGGCTTGCGGGATCAGTATGAGCAATGGCGGTCAGATATTCTCGATGCCTTGGCATTTGTGGAAGGCGAAATTGACTTTCCTGATGAAGAGGATGTGCCGGACGCGTTAGCTAAACGGGCTGGGCCGGGCCTTTTCAACCTCAGTGAAAAATTAAGTAAAGCGCTGGCCGAAAGTGGTCGGGGTGAGCGCGTGCGACACGGCGTTGATATAGCGATAATAGGAGAGCCAAACTCCGGAAAGTCGAGTATAATCAATAGGCTGGCTGGAAGGGAAGCCGCTATTGTGTCCGATGAGGCTGGGACGACACGGGACATAGTAGAGGTTCATATGGAGCTTGCCAACCTCCCGGTTCGCATGTCGGACACGGCCGGCTTGCGGGACACCTCGAATAAAGTCGAGGCCGAAGGGGTCCGGCGCGCCCTGCTCCGCGCTGAAGATGCAGACTTGCGGATTCTTGTCGTAGATACTCGCAGCACATCAATGAGCTTGGGGACAGAGACGCTGATGCCTGGTGACTTTTTGGTCTATAACAAAGCCGACCTTGGAAATGAAAATCCATCAGGAGAAGAAAATGTTTCACGTGAAACATTTCTTATCAGCGCTAAAACGGGCGAAGGGTTTTATGATCTGGTAATTGGGTTGGAGCGCGTCGTAAGAGAACGGTTTGGAGCGACCGAACAGGCCGGCCTGACCCGTGTCCGGCATCGTGATTGCGTCAGGCGTGCAATGCAATCCGTTACTAAAGCTTATCAAAATTTGAGCGTGGCGCCGGAATTGTCAGGCGCGGAGTTGCGAGTTGCCCTGCATGCGATCAAGGAGTTGGCGGGCGAGGCGGATATAGAAGCTGTCTTGGACCGGGTTTTTTCCAGTTTTTGTATAGGAAAATAAAGTTTTAGGGCTAATGTTTCACGTGAAACATTTTTTCACAAATTCCTGGTCTTTAATTGCAGCAAGCAATCGACAATCGCATACGGCTTCTGTAAGACGTTCACAGCAACAAAGAACGCAGATACGGCGATATGATCGATATAAAGTATGACGTAATCGTAATTGGGGGTGGCCATGCAGGATGTGAGGCCGCCAGCGCGGCTGCGCGTGCCGGCGCAAGCACATTACTGCTGACCCATAAGGTCGAATCTATCGGCGAAATGTCCTGTAATCCGGCTATCGGGGGCCTCGGAAAGGGGCATTTGGTCCGTGAGGTTGATGCGTTAGGTGGTGTAATGGGGTTGGTCGCGGACGCGTCCGGAATTCAATTTAGATTACTAAACCGATCAAAAGGCCCGGCTGTGCGGGGGCCGCGTACGCAGTCTGATCGAGGCCTGTATAAGAAAACTATGCAGGATATGTTGGATGACCAGGAAGGTTTGACGATAAAAGCCGCGTCGGTCACCGATTTACTGTTTGAAGATGGAAAAATATCGGGTGTCAGCGACGAGCAGGGCAGGGAATGGCGCGCGAACCGCGTGGTTTTGACTACAGGCACCTTCTTAAAGGGTATGATTCATATCGGGAATAAGCGCATCCCGGCGGGACGGCATGGGGAGGCGCCGGCTATTGGGCTCTCAGAGCGCCTTTATAGCGCCGGATTTAAGATGGACCGATTAAAAACCGGGACGCCCGCACGTTTGGCGGCGAACAGCATAAATTGGGATATATTGGACATTCAGGAGGCGGACGCAAACCCTGTACCTTTCTCCTTTATGTCGGAGAAAATAGAGGTGCCGCAGATATCCTGTGGGATAACCCACACCAACGAGCGTACACATAAGGTGATTTCAGATAATATTACCAAGTCTGCCTTGTATTCAGGGGGAATATCCGGCCGCGGACCCCGATATTGCCCATCTTTGGAAGATAAGGTCGTCAGATTTGCCGATCGCAACAAGCATCAAATTTTTCTCGAGCCTGAGGGATTGCCGGGGACGCCGGATGGTGAGGTTATTTATCCCAACGGAATTTCCACTTCTTTGCCAGAAGATGTTCAAGATGCATTTGTGCGGACGATTAAAGGCCTCGAAAAAGCTAAAATACTGCGATATGGCTATGCGATTGAGTATGATTATGTAGATCCGCGCGAATTAAGGGCGACGTTAGAGACCAAAAGGATACCTGGCTTATATTTAGCAGGGCAAATCAATGGAACAACGGGATATGAAGAGGCGGCCGCGCAGGGACTGGTGGCCGGGTTTAATGCCGCATTTGCCTCACAAGGTCGGGAGCCATTCATTTTGGATCGCTCACAAGCTTATATTGGGGTGTTGATAGACGATTTAATCACCAAGGGTGTGAGCGAGCCCTACCGCATGTTTACGTCCCGCGCAGAATACAGGTTAATCTTGCGAGCTGACAATGCGGACCAGCGCCTTACGCCTATTGCGCAGAAGCTCGGTGTGATCGATGTTTCACGTGAAACATTCTTTGAGGCAAAACTAAAGGAGCTGGAGCGGGCGCGGGCGCTGGGCGCTACATTAAGTATGACGCCGAACGAATTGAATTTACGCGGACTGAAGGTAAATGAGGACGGTGTGCGCCGCACTGTACTCGACCTGCTTGCTTATCCCAACATCGGAATTAACGATTTGTTAACCATGTGGCCGGAGCTCGAGAGCTTGCCTTTCTATGCCCGCGAAGCATTGGAGACTGAAGCACTGTATAGCGGCTATCTCGAGAGACAGGCTCGGGAGATAGCGGCCTTCAGGCGCGATGAAGGGCTCCGCTTGCCGGACCATATCGACTACAAATCCATCGGCGGAATCTCTAACGAAGTAAGAGAGAAGCTCGAGACTGCGAGGCCTGCGACTTTGGGGCAGGCGGGCCGGATAGAGGGCGTCACGCCTGGTGCATTGACGGCCTTACTGGCGCATTTGAAGCGGGCGTCTTGATGCAGGGCGTCCCATTCAATGCTCTGGATTTTCAAAGGGCGATAGATATTACCGACGAGACGCTCAATTTATACAAGCATTGGTTTGCGCTCTTAACCCGCTGGAATTCAAGGATTAATTTGGTCGCTTCGTCTACCTTGAGAGATTTTTGGTTCAGGCACGCCATGGATTCGCATCAAATACATGCCTGCTTGCCACCCGGGACCAAGACTATTATTGACCTCGGGGCAGGGGCTGGCTTCCCTGGAATTGCGTTGGCTGTTATGATGCGAGATACGCCGGGCGCGCAGATCACCTTGGTCGAGTCCAATGGCAAAAAATGTAATTTTTTAAGGACCGTAATTCGAGAGTTGTCCCTGCCGGCCGAGGTGATCCAGCGTCGGGCCGAAGACTTGACGCATCAGCCCTACGATGTCGTTACGGCGCGGGCCTTCGCACCGTTGCCGCGTCTATTATCTTATGCACATCAATTTTGGAACGGGACGACAGTGGGCGTTTTTCCCAAAGGCGAATCGTGGGAAAGTGAAATCGAAGATGCGTTGGTCGCATGGGAGTTCAAAAACAAAACTCAACCAAGCCAGACGGATGAAAACGCGCGAATCTTAATGGTCACGAAATTAAGACCAAAAAAGAAACAAGATCATGGGGGACAGTCGATTGACCAAAAATCAGCCTGAATCAAAAAGCACACGGGTCATTGCTATCGTCAACCAAAAGGGCGGCGTCGGAAAAACCACAACAACAATCAACTTAGCAGCAGCGCTCACACAATTGGGGCAAACAGTTATGTTGATTGATCTCGATCCGCAGGGAAATGCAACCACTGGGCTCGGCGCGCGCCGCGGCCAACGCGATATTACCCTTTATGACATCATCGTCGAAGAAGCGGATTTGGCCGGTGCACAAGTTCAATCCGGTGTGCCCGGCCTGTTGTTGGTGGCGTCTGACATGGATCTGTCCAGTGCCGAACTACAAATTGCCAATTCGCCCAACCGAACCACTCGTTTAAAAAACGCAATTACGAAATATACACCAAAACCAGACTATATTCTAATCGACTGCCCGCCGAGTCTCAGCTTGTTGACGGTAAATGCTCTGGCGGCCGCTGATTCCGTGATTGTGCCGCTTCAATGCGAGTTTTTTGCGTTAGAGGGTTTAAGCCAGCTTTTGAAAACGGTTGAAATGGCGAAAGCCGAGATCAATCCCGGCTTGGTCATCGATGGAGTGATGCTTACCATGTATGACAAACGAAACCGATTATCTGATCAGGTTGCGGCAGACGTCCGCAAACATCTGGGCCGCGCCGTGTTTAAAACAATGATTCCGCGCAATGTGCGCATTGCCGAAGCTCCATCCTTTGGCAAGCCGGTTTTACAATATGATCCTTATTGCGCCGGATCCCAAGCTTACATGAAATTAGGGCGCGAAGTGTTGCGCCGCCATAAACGTACAGTGAAAACGGGAGGACGAGCATGAGTAAGGCAGCCAAAAAAGCAGATCGTTCGAAATTGGGACGGGGCCTGTCCGCATTGATGGCGGAGATTACACCGCCGGAAGAATCCAAGCCAGCACCCAAGCAGGCAACCAAGCCAGCAAAAAAAGCGGCGGCAAAAAAAACCACTCCTAAAAAAACAACAAAGAAAGCGGTTGCGAAGAAGAAAACCGCTCCGAAAACTTTGTCGTCACCTGCTAAGCCCGGACGTGGCGTCAATATGATCCCCATAGATAAGATTGAACGGAACCCGGATCAGCCGCGCAAAGTATTTGATCAAACCCGTCTCAACGAGTTGAGCCAGTCGATTAAAGACAAGGGTGTCTTGCAGCCAATCTTGCTGCGTCCTTTGCCGGATCGTTTGGTGGCCAAGAAAAAACTCAAAACTGGATCGAAAAAAGACTTCTTCCAGATAGTAGCGGGTGAGCGCAGGTGGCAAGCCGCGTTAAAAGCGGGCCTCGACAATATGCCGGCATTGATCCGCGAGCTTACTGATCAGGAAGTTTTAGAGGTCGGCGTTGTGGAAAATGTGCAGCGGGCGGATCTCAACCCGATTGAAGAAGCCATGGCTTATCAAGCACTTAAGGATCAATTTGGTCGCCGTCAGGAAGATATCGCAAATGCGGTCGGGAAAAGCCGCAGCCATGTTGCAAATAGCCTGCGTATGCTCACCCTTCCTGCTCTCGCCCGTGAATATCTATCGCAAGGAAAGATCACACCCGGACATGCCCGCGCGATATTGGCGGCGCCGGATCAGAAAGCGCTGGCCGAAGCGATCGTTGACAAACAGATGAGTGTACGTGAGGCCGAGGTTTGGGCGCGCCGCGCGACAAAACTCAAACGTGAACAAGAGGGCGGAATCGATAAAAAGAAAGCCCGTCGTGATGCCGACAGTCGATTTATCGAGAAACAGTTGTCAGATCATTTGGGGTTGCGCGTTGACTTAAAACATAAAAATCCGGGCGGGACGCTGAGTGTAAAATATAAAACACTTGAGCAATTGGATGATTTGATAAAGCGTATGCGCAAGATGTAGACCGTGAAGCCAATTTCTTGCATTATCGGTGTTTCAATTCTGATTTCAAATATCAGTTGTTCGACGTCTGATTCGATAAAAACATATAATCAGCCTGTTGAATGGGTTTTGGACAAAGGGCTCTGTGAGCCGGAAACAATTATTCACGACACACAAACCAACCAGTTGATTGTTAGCAATATTTGTGGGTTCAAAAGAAATGGCGAAGGGTATTTGTCCATTCTCAATATGGACGGCACGCTAAAAACAACGCGCTGGATTGACGGCTTTAATGCACCTGCCGGCATGGCGATTTTGGGTCGCTCGCTTTACGTCACGGACCTGGACCGCGTTCAATTGATCAATATTGATACAGGAAAAGTGACGGATAAGCTTGGGCCGTTTTCAGATGCGAAAGCCTTCAACGATTTAGCCGTTGATTCCGACGGGACCGTATACGTTTCCGATTCAGCTCGGCACAAAGTTATCAAAATCAAAGGCGGGGTCGCGGCAGCATATCCGAACGACGAGGCAAGCTTCCCATTTGCCAATGGTTTACACCTTGACCGGAATACGCTGTATGTCGGCAGCGACAAAATCTACAGCATCGACTTAAAAACGAGTAAAATCAATAATATAAGGCATGACGGGCTGTCGGACATTGATGGTATCGAGCCAGATGGACGCGGGGGGCTGACCGTCAGTATTGTAGGCGGCGATGTTTGGCATTTACCGAAAAGCGGCCAGCCTGAAATTTGGACGGCTGCAAATCTGTCCAGTACCAATCATGCCTATTTGCCGGATGCAAACTTGGTCTTAGTTCCCACAGGATATGACAATACAATTATCGCATTTCAGGCCAAATGAAAAAGACTTCCAGGCTGGCGATTTGGAGTTAGATGGAGCGGCAGCAAGGTGTTTTTTTGGATCTCAAACAGAGATCAATTACTAATAAAGGAGTTTCGACAAAATTGTTTTACTTACCATTTGTGAGCGGCTTGCAATTTTGCATCGAAACAAACACCCCATTTCACAAGACATTCTTTTAAGGATTGCTTGGATAATGGTTTTGACAAATAATCATCCATTCCTTTTTGCAGACAAATTTTGTCATCACCTTTCATCGAATGTGCTGTTACCGCTATTATAGGTGTTGGAGAAAGAAATCTGTCTTTTTCAATTTGTCGGATCACTTTTGTTGCATCATATCCGTTCATCTTCGGCATGGAAATATCCATTAGAATTGCGCTAGGAGATAGGAGCTGCCATTTATCGATAGCCATTTTACCGTTCGGAACGATTACATATGTTAAACCCAATTCTTCCATAACGTAGCTCGCATACTTTTGGTTGACCTCATTATCTTCAGCGATGAGAATGTCGACATGGTTACTATCGGTATTGCGTGAATGAAAAGAATCTGATTTTGATTTCACTGATACACTTTTGATTGGAATTGATCTTTTATCCAATCCATAAATAATATCTACAATGGCATTATATAAAACCGATGACTTTGCGGGTTTTGAAAGAAAGCTCGAAATATGACCGAACCCCATTCGATTCCGTAGCTCTGTCGAATCTACAGATGAGAGCATTATCACCGGAATATCGGCAATATCTGAGTCTTTTTGTTTGTCGAGATAAAAATCTTCCCCACTGTGTATAGGCATTTGATAATCAACGATAACCAAGTCTATTTTGATCCCTTTGTTAAAGGCCTGTTTGAGAACACTTAATCCCATTTGAGCGGAATCCACCGCTATAGTCTTGCATTTCCAGTGTCTGAGTTGCTCAGTTAATATATTTAAATTGATTGAGTTGTCGTCGATAATCAAAATGTTTGACCCCGAGATACTTATATCAATATTTTTTTTCGAATCGTCGGTAATGACGTTGGTTATTTCTAGCGGCAAAGAAATACTAAAGCTCGTTCCCTTATCAAGGTCACTGGAAACCGAAATCTCGCCCCCCATTAACTCTGTTAGTTGTTTTGATATGGATAAACCCAACCCTGTTCCACCATATTCTCGGGTTGTACTCCCATCCGCCTGGCTAAATTTTTCGAAAATAGTACCAAGTTTGTCTGGCGCAATTCCGATGCCAGTATCTATTACCTGAATTTTGAGTTGCGTAATGCCATTCCGAGTTTCTCCGTCTACGTCGATTAAAACATGTCCCTCACTGGTAAATTTAACAGCATTTCCAATAATATTTGTCAGAATTTGTCGAACTCTTCCAACGTCGCCCACATAACTCAGGTGCAAATCAGGTTGAATTCTAACAAGAAGGTCCAGATCTTTATCGTTGACGGTGCTTGCAAGAAGGGCGGTGACGTCTTCTATACAATTTCGCAAATGAAACGGCGTCTGTTCGAGTTCAATTTGACAAGCTTCGGCTTTTGAGAAATCCAGGATATCATTAATAATTGTGAGAAGCGCGTGGCCAGATTGGTTTATTGTGTTGGCAAAGTCAGTCTGACGTGGTGTTAACTTTGTATTCAGCAATAACTCTGCCATTCCCATAATCCCATTCATGGGCGTCCGAATTTCATGGCTCATATTCGCTAAAAATTCTGATTTGGTGACCGAGGCTAGTTTTGCTTTACGCTCCGCTTCCAGAGCGGCTTTTTTTTGCAATTCCAGTTCTGTGATATCTGTAATCACACCGATAATATAGGGCTCACCGTTTGAGGTTTCATAGTAAGATTTTCGGGATTCTACCCATAGCAAATCTCCTCGGCTATTCGTCGTTTCCTCAATGTCTAAGCTGTCTTCTTTATTATCTAGAACTCTGTTATCGGCATCCCAAAATACCTGAGCTTGTTCTGCTGGGTTATAATCAAAATCAGACTTACCAATAAGCTTTTCTGCAGGGTACCCTAGAAATTCACAAAAGGCATTGTTGACAGCTACCCAGATGTGATTTTTATCTTTTATATAAACTGGGCTGGGTAACAAATCCAATAGACCTATCAATACTTCGATATTCTCTATTTTCTCAGTAAAGGAATGTTTGTTCATGGCTTGAACTAGGCGTTAATGGTAAATAATTAATTTACAACCAATGCGATTATACAAGAGGTCATACTTTTAATGGATTTTCGATTTAAATCTTTTGACTTGAACAGTTGTGACATTTGTCACATAATAGGATTATGACTGTATTGCCAAATCCTCCGGAGCTTATCTTGCTCAAGGCGCTATGGCGTCTGGGCGACATTCCGGTCAAACAACTGCACCTGGAGTGTGTTGCGGCGTTAGATTGGTCATTCTCTTCTACACGAAAAACACTGTCCCGTATGGTCGATAAAGGCATGGTGGATATGATCGAGACAAATGGCCCGGCAAAAGCATGCGCCCGTTTATCCAAAACCATGGCACTGACCCTACTCAGCCGGGACTTCATGCGACGCGTACTCGAAACCGATGGCCCTATTCCAGAAGCGATCTTTGCGGGCAGCAGGCTGCTCAATGATGATGAACTGGATGAATTGCTCGGACTTTTGTGAAAAAGCCGCCAAAACAAGGTAAAAATCGCTGAAAGCCGATTAAATAGAGAAAAATTAAAAATATTTCCAAGGATTGCTGTTTCAGATACGTCTTACGGGTAAGATGTTGAAAAGAGACACTGATGAACAGCTCGCAGCTCGCGCGGCGTCAGGAGAGGCAAACGCCTTCCGTGAACTCCTGCGCAGGCATTATGACCGGGTGTTTCGCGTTGTTTACAGTGTTGTGCACAATCAAAGTGAAGCCGAAGATATCACCCAGGAGATTTGGGCGGCGCTGCCAGCGAAAATAAAAAACTGGCGTGGCGAGGCGAAACTCACCACATGGCTTCACCGGATCGCGGTCAATGGGGCCAAAGATGCGCTTCGCCGCGCGGCAACCCGCGCCCGCGCTGTCGAGGGATTTGCAGAGATCGACCAATTATCACGCGACGAAGCCGCGGATACACAAAGACGATTGTCCTGGTTGCAAATGGCCCTGGAGACCCTGTCTGATGATTTGCGCGAAACCGCCGCGCTCACACTTGGGGAAGATATGAATTTTGCCCAAGCCGCCGAGGTTTTAGGAGTGGCGGAAGGAACAATTGCATGGCGCATGAGTGAAATCAGAAAGCGCCTTAAAACATTGGCGTCAAAAGATATAGGAAAGGAGGCGCTGGCATGAGTAAGGAATTGGATAAGCTGGCTGCTGAAATGAAAAATTTGAAACCGTCAAAATCTTCCCGCGCGCAGGGCATGGATGCCGCTATGAAGGCCTTTGATGCCGAGTTTGCCAATGCCGATGTGAAACAGGCCAAAACGTTTGACGCTGATGTAATAGAACAAAAAAATTCACAAAACCCCCAAGGATCGGAGAGCGAGCCGCGTCTTACCTCCCAGACCACACAGATAACACGTGGGCAATCCTTTGGGAGCAGTTTGATGACAAAAATAAACTCAGTATTCACCTTTAACCCGAAATCCAGAATGATCATGGGAAGTTGCGCAGCGGCGCTTATGGCCTCGTTCATTGTATTTCCGGTGGCAATGGACTCAATGAACCAAAATAAACCGCCTGTAGAGTATGTAGATATCTCAAACTCAAAGGACCCAGAAAAAACTGACAATATTTCAAGCAGTATGAATCCAGCCGAAACCATCGTCAGGGTGGACGAAAAGAAAAGTGAAACAACACCTGCGGCGCCAAAAGTCGAGATCAGCGAAGTTCTTGTCACCGGCAATCGGAAGGATAAAAGCAATAACGTAGCTGAGGCGCCCGTGAAAAACGTCACAGAACGCGACGCAATTGTTGCTCCTGCAAGCCCGATTGAAAGTCGGGGGGGCATAGTGCCTGACTATGAGGCCCTCGGTAGAGGCAAACCGAGTGACACCGCTCAAGCAAATGTTCGTCCTGCACGCGAAGCAGAATTCAGGGCACAAGCCGGGCAACAAAGTGCCATGGCTGCAGACTCGATGAGACCACGTGTTAAACGTATCATCGCTGAACCGGTTTATGTTGAACCAAAGTCACGCAATCAGTTCGAAGACTTCGATCCCAACCCGGTTTCATCCGTGACAGATAAACCCGTATCGACATTCTCAATCGATGTGGATACCGCGTCTTATTCCTTTTTACGCGCGTCGATTAATCGGGGCCAATTGCCGCCGGCCAATGCTATTCGGCTTGAGGAATTGATCAATTATTTCCCGTATGACTATGAAGCGCCGCGGTCAGCCAAGGAGCCGTTTAAGGCCAATGTGACGGTGACGCCAACACCGTGGAACGCCGATACAAAACTCATGCATATCGGGATCAAAGGCTATGTGCCACCTGTCGCGGAAAAGCCGCGCAGCAATATTGTCTTCCTGATCGACACGTCGGGGTCCATGAATGCGGACAATAAACTGCCGCTTCTGATCAACAGTTTCAAACTGCTCCTGGGCACGCTGGACACAGATGACACTGTCTCGATTGTCACCTATGCCGGCAGCGCAGGGACGGTTCTGGAGCCGACACCGGCCAGTGATAAAAGCGCGATAAATTCAGCGCTTAACCGCTTGCGGGCCGGGGGATCAACTGCAGGGGCCGCTGGATTGGAACTTGCCTATTTGAAAGCGCAGGAAAGCTTTGATGATGAAGGCATTAACCGAGTGATCCTGGCGACAGACGGCGATTTCAATGTCGGTTTCTCCTCGCCGGATGAAATGAAGACCTTCGTTGAAAAGAAACGCAAGACCGGGATTTTCCTGTCGGTCCTCGGGTTCGGGAATGGCAATTATAATGATCATTTGATGCAATCCCTGGCCCAGAATGGAAATGGCGTGGCGGCCTATATTGATAGTCTCGCAGAAGCCAATAAGGTCTTAGCTAATGAAGCGGGCAGCGCCTTGATCACGATTGCCAAGGATGTCAAAATCCAGGTTGAGTTCAATCCGGCGACGATTTCAGAGTACCGGTTAATCGGGTATGAAACCCGGGCCTTAAACCGCGAAGATTTCAACAATGATGCGGTGGACGCAGGCGAGATAAATTCAGGCCATAGCGTCACGGCGATTTATGAGCTGACCCCAGTCGGATCGCCCGCTCAAATGGTTGATGATTTAAGGTATGTGAAAGATAAGCCCGTGACGGTATCGACAGGATCTGACGAGCTGGCATTTGTGAAAATCCGTCACAAACTCCCGAATGCGGACAAGAGCACGTTGCAGACATTCCCGGTAGACGCGGATGAGGAAAAATCCCTGGCACGGGCTGGAGATGATACACGGTTCGCCGTTGCCGTTGCCGCCGTTGGCCAAAAGCTGCGCGGTGATACGCAGCTAACATCTTACAGCTATAAGGACGCGATCGAACTGGCCAATAGCGCCAAAGGAGAAGACGAACACGGATACCGTTCGGAGTTTATCCAACTGGTTCGTCTCGCAGAAACCTTGCAAGATAAATAAATAGAGTCAGCGCCGATCTTTAATTGCCGTCCCACTATGATGCGGGGCGGCTTTTTGGTACAAAAGTCAGCCCTTAAAGCTTAAACCCATTGCTGGCCGCAAGCGTATGAATGTCGGTTTCCGGACGGGCGCCATAGTGTGAGATCACTTCCGCCGCACAAATGGAGCCGAGACGCCCGGCATCCTGCCAGCTCATATTCATGGCGCGTCCAGCCAGAACCCCGGCAGCGTATTGATCGCCCGCTCCGGTCGTATCGACGACTTTAGATACAGGCACTGCAGCAATTTCATGAATGTCGCCTTTGTCAATAATGACAGATCCTTTTTCGCTACGCGTCACAGCCGCGGTAGTGCCGGTCTTCCAAACGCGGCGCAGGGCTTCGCCTAAATCATCGATCTCATACAAGGAGAGCATTTCATCTTTGTTGGCGAAGAGAATATCGACATGATTTTCCACCAAGTGCAGGAATGAAGCCCGGTGACGCCCAACACAAAAATCATCGGATAGCGTCAAAGCCACCTTGCGGCCTGCCGCGGTGGCAATTTCCGAAGCCTTAACAAAGGCTGCTTTTTGCGCGTCCGTGTCAAACAGATATCCTTCCAGATAAGTGATATCCGCGGAGCGGATCAGATCCGCATCAATATCGTCAACACCAAAACTTGTATTGGCACCGAGATATGTGCTCATTGAACGTTCCCCGTCCGGCGTTACAGCAATTAAGCATCGCGCGGTCGCTGCGCCGTTTTTTAAGGGTGCGGTATTGGTGAACACGCCTTCGCTTCGAAGACTGTTTGTGAACCGTTTGCCGACGCCGTCTTCCGCCACTTTGCCCACATAAGCAGCAGACACCCCAAGACCAGCAATTCCGGCAATCGTATTTGCGCCCGAACCACCCGCGACTTCGCTAAGCGAATTTGAATGGCTTTTAAATGATGCGTGTAGCGCTAAGGCCCGGTTCTCATCGACCAGCGTCATGCCGCCTTTGGTGATGTTTTCCTGTGTCAAAACCGCATCATTCACCGGTGCGATCACATCCATGATCGCATTGCCAATTCCCAAAACATTATACTTCGTCGACATATCGCATCCCTTCAATTTTCAAGATTGCCTTAGGCCATAAGGTGTTAGATCGCAAGGTGAGAATTCGGGGTTGAGAAATGGTGTCCGCTTCGCTAAGTCAAATGGCCTTGAAAAGGAATTGTTATGCCCGAGCTGTCAAAACGTGTCGCCATTCTTGTTTCGGCAAATCTTCTGCCCGGACATCCGGATCTGCGCGAAGATGTTTTCGAGCTTGAAGAGGAAATGGGAAAGCTCATTCCCGCCTTTGCTGCGAACGGGATGGAATTGGTCACAATTGATTGGCGTAAAGCGCCTGATCAAGCCAAGCTCTATGATGCTATGCTCCCTTTATTTGTTTGGGACTATTTTGAAAATAATGAAGAAGAGTTTCTTTCCGCGATGGCCCGCATTGAGCAGAACACAAAATTGTTCAATACGTTTAAAGTTCTGCAGTGGAATGCAAATAAGGCTTATCTCGACGATATGGAAGCACGCGGGGCTGCGACAATTCCGACGGTTACACTCAGCCATGCCCATGAAATGGAAGTTTTACGCGCGATGGAAGAGCTGCGTACGGATAAGGTCGTCATAAAACCGGACGTCGGCGGTGGAGCGTGGCGGCAGGTTTTGTATGAAAAAGGACAACCTTTTCCATCCAAGGATGATTTGCCGCCTGACGGGGCGATGGTCCAGCCTTTCTTAAGCCGCGTGACTGAAGAGGGCGAATACTCGTTTTTGTATTTTGGCGGCGCTTTCTCGCACGCTTTACAAAAAACACCCAAGTCCGGGGATTATCGGGTCCAGTCAATATACGGCGGACACGAACATCCGTATACACCGACATCCGAAGAACGGGACCGGGCGCGCAGCATCCTCGATGTTCTGGATTTTACGCCACTTTATGCGCGTGTCGATTTACTGCGCGGCGATGATGGTCGATTGCTTTTGATCGAGCTTGAGTTGATCGAACCATATTTATACCTGCCATTCGCAGACGGCGAAGGTGGCAATAACAAGGGCGCGCAAAAACTGGCCAAGGCGGTACTGAAAAAATTGTCAGATTAAAATCAGGCTCCAACCGGTTTGGTTTTGTCTTTAAACTTACATATTTTTTCAATGGCGCAGTTAAAGCATTTTGGCGTGCGGGCCACACACGTATAGCGCCCATGTAAGATCAGCCAATGATGAGCGTGCATGGCATATTCTTCTGGTGTGACTTTCAACAGATTTAATTCGACCTCAAGGGGGTCTTTCCCGGGTGCCATACCGGTCCGATTGGAGACGCGGAAAATATGTGTGTCCACCGCCATAGTCGGGTGACTAAAAGCCACATTAAGGACCACATTTGCGGTTTTACGGCCAACGCCTGGCAGGCTTTCCAAAGCATCGCGATCTTCAGGCACGATGCCTCCGTAAACGTCCACGAGCCGTTGCGCCGCAGCGATGACATTTTTGGCCTTGGTTTTATAAAGCCCGATGGTTTTAATGTGACTGATCAGCTTTTCTTCACCGAGCGCCAGCATTTTTTCCGGCGTGTCGACAATTTTAAAAAGCTCTTTCGTCGCTTTGTTGACGCCAACATCTGTGGCCTGCGCAGACAGGGCGACGGCAACAACCAAAGTATATGGGTTGACAAAATTCAGTTCGGTTTCGGGTGCCGGGTCCAGGGTTTGTAAATGCTGATAGATCGAAGCGATTTGTGCACGCGTCAATTTTGGTCGTGGCAGCTTTTTCTTTGTTTTTCTTTTCGGATTGGGTTTTTTGGCCATTAGCGCTTTTGCTTGATTTGCGTGAGCATTTGGCTCGCCATATGTTGTGCCTGATTTTTAGAAAAGCCTTCAACAAGCCGGCCTTTCTTATCGAAAGCCTGACCGGCATTCCCGGCACCCACTTGAGTAGGGATCACGTTCGCGCCAAGACGGGTCAGAATAAATTGCAGTTCCCGCATCGCCATTATCCCCGCCATGGGTCCAGGTGAGGCTGCGCCGATCCCGTAAATTGGGCCTTTAAAATGGCCGAGCTCAACGCGTGTCGTCCAGTCGATTGTGTTTTTTAACAAGGCCGGCAAGCTGCCATTGTACTCAGGCGTTGAAATAAAAACGCCGTCACAGGATTTAATCCGCCGGATCAGTTTCTTCACCGTCGGCGGCACACCGTTTTTTGCTTCCCAGTCCCCATCATAAATCGGCATTTGATAATCTTTGAGCGAAATTTTGACGGGCTTGGCGCCCATGTCTTTAAATATGAGAGAAACGGCACGTACGAGCTGTTTATTGATAGATCCTTCGCGCGTGCTGCCTGAGATCAGGCCAATGCGGACGGGTTTTGCAGACTTTGACATAGAGGCTCCGAGGGTTCAATTTCGCGCACTATAGGCATTTGGACTGTATGCGCAAGAATCGGGTGGCGTTCTTTTTTAACCACGCTAAATTCAGCTTATGAAACAAGAAAACACACGCGAATTCTTTTCGGGCGCCGCCAAGGATTATCAACTGATGGCGGATGCATTGGCTTTTCTCGGCGATCATTGGGAGGAGCGTCCTAATTATAAGGAAGCTGCGGAGCGGGCCGGCATGAGCGCACATCATTTTCACAAACTTTTCACGCGATGGGCCGGGGTGTCTCCCAAGCGCTATGTCGATGCTTTGGCCCATGATGCGGCCCGGCAAACGCTGGAGCAGGGCGGCACAGTCGAGGATGCCAGCTATGATGCCGGTCTATCAACGCCCTCACGCTTGCACGATTTGTTTGTTCGCCACGAAGCTTTGTCCCCCGGCGAAGCGAAATCCAAAGCCGCCGGTGTTGATATGGTTTGGGGCGTCAGTGATAGCCCATTTGGTAAGGCGGTCAGTCTTTCCAGCCCCCGCGGCTTATCAGCTTATGCGTTTTGTGACGCAGGCGGTGAAGGCGAGGCATTTGAAGATTTAGCGCGTCGTTACCCCAACGCCAATTACACGCGTGATGATGCGGATTCAGCTAAGATCACGTCTCAAATTTTTGGCGGCGGCGTGGTGCCGGTGGCTCTTTATGGCACTGACTTTCAATTGCAAGTCTGGAAGGCCTTGCTGACAGTGCCGAGCGGATCAACCGTGCGCTATATGGATATCGCAAATCAGATTAATAACCCGAAAGCTGTGCGCGCCGTCGGCGCAGCCATTGGTGCCAATCCGATCAGCTGGGTCATCCCCTGCCACCGTATCTTGGGTGCCGACCAAAGGCTGACCGGATATCATTGGGGGGTTGACCGCAAACGCGCAATGCTCGCTTTTGAACAGGCTCATAACGTACAAGCGGCATAACTTTTATTACTATTCTTCCGCTGGGCCCGCCTCGCCGTTTGCGACAGCCATATGGGCTTGTGCCAGGACATAGGCGCGGATCATCTCTGCCTGCTCGACGCTGATCTGCTCTTTGAACGATACCATTCCATTGTCTTTCAGCGCGCCGTTCATCAGGATATCTTCCCACTCATGTTTGTCCCCCGTGACATAAGACCAGCGTAAATCAGGCGTGACGCCGGAGCTGATGGCTAGTGGGCCATGGCATGTCAAACAATTCTGCGAATAATGCAGCAGCCCTTCGCTGACCATTTCCGGTGTGCCAAAGGCATCGCCTTTTGGTGTGCGGTCGTCCATGGCTGCCATACCGTCCGGGGCGTCGGTGGTCCCGCCGAGCTTAAATGAGATCACATGACCAACATCGGGCGCGACGGGGCTCACAAATTCATACCCGGCAGACAATGCAAATGACGTGCCCCAACCGGTCGTCATCGCGACATATTGATCGCCGTCAAGTTCATAGGTCGAGATGCCGGACAGGGCGCCGGAATTTACACTTTTTGACCACAGTTTTTCGCCGCTTGCAGCGTCATAGGCGACAACATCGCCCTTGATTGTACCTTGGAACACAAGCCCGCCGGAGGTTGCCAGGACCCCGCCGTTCCACGGCCCGTCATGGGGGACTGTCCAAGCGGCTTTTTGCGCGACCGGGTCCCAGGCCAGCAGGAAGCCTTGATTGCCTTTACGGAGCGCATCGATCGTTCCCGCCGGATAAGCTGGCGGAATGCCAGCTGCTAGATTGTATCCAAGATTCCAATAGGCATCGGGATCGCTTGGTATCACTTCGTCCTGGAATATTTGCGGTACGACCTGAGCAGGGATGTAAACCAAACCTGTTTGCTGGCTAAATGCCATTGGATGCCAATTGTGCGCCCCGTGCGGTCCTGGAAATAACATAACGCCGTCGCCAGCCGTATCGCGGGCATTTGGCGCTTCGATCGGCCGTCCGTTTTCATCGAGACCCGTCGCCCAATTCATCGGGACAAATGCGTCGCCTGAAATAAACTCACCGTCCGCGGCGTCAAGAACATAGAAAAACCCGTTCTTCGGAGCTTGCATGACCACCCGCCGATTGCCGCCGTCGTCACCCAACGGCAGTTCCGCTATTATGATATGCTGTGTGGCCGTGTAATCCCATTGATCGCGTGGCGTGGTCTGGAAATGCCACTTATATGTTCCGGTATCCGCATCTAATGCCAGAATTGAGGAAAGGAATAAATTGTCGCCATTGCTTTCGGGATCGCGGATTTTTGCATTCCATGGGGACGCATTGCCGACACCAATGATCACGGAGTCATTGACGTCATCATAAATCACGGAATCCCAAACCGTGCCGCCACCACCATCCGTTGTCCACGCGCCCGTGTCGCCCCATGTGTTATTGGCGAGGTCGGCGAGAATTTTGTCGGACGCCTCGCCGTCAGGCTTTTTTTCCGGATTGGGAACCGTATAAAAACGCCAAACTTTTTCGCCAGTCTGCGCGTCATAGGCCGAAATATATCCTCGCACGCCAAGTTCCGCGCCGCTATTGCCGATTAACACTTTGCCTTTGACGATGCGTGGGGCCATTGTGATCGTATAGGGTTTGGACTGATCGACAGTTACAGTTGACCAGGCAACTTTGCCTGTCTTGGCGTCAAGGGCCTCAAGGCGCCCGTCAAACACGCCGATATAGACCTTGCCGTCATACACAGCGACGCCGCGGTTGACGACATCACAACACCCTTTAATGGCATCTTCGCCGGAGACCTCCGGGTCATAGGTCCAAAGCTCCTCACCGGTGCGGGCATCCAGCGCGTGCACAATCGACCATGCACCGGTCACATACATCACGCCATCGACAACAATCGGTGTGGCTTCAACGCCGCGCGACGTCGACAAGTCAAATGTCCACGCGATCCCGAGATTTTTGATATTGTCTTTGGTAATTTTGTTCAGGGTTGAGTAGCGTTGCTCTTCATATGTACCGCCATATGTGAGCCATTCCGCAGGCGTGTTTTCCGCATTTGCCAAATCTGCGTCTGTCACCATTGCTGTTTTCGTTTCCGGTTCGGCACGTGTTTCGGATTTTGTGTCGGGCGCTTGGCAGGCGCCAAATGAAAATGCAGCAGCCAGGGCTAAAATTGTTATGTTTTTCATTTGCGTCCCCTTTTTTGCAAGTATGCAGGAAATCACAGAAGCGTGCAATAAGCGGGATAGATTTCTGAATGCGGGCAGGGTAAAAGATTTTTTGTATATTATAACAATGAGTAAATATGCCGATATATTTTCAAAGCCCGCCCTTTGTATGGACGATCGTTGCCATGGCCGTTCTGGCTGCAATATTCTGGCTGCGTACGTTTTTGGCCTATCGCCGCCTGCCGCATGAAGCAGCAGAAGACTGGGACTATCAGGTATCGCAAAACATGCATGATTTGCGTTTAACCAAAGATGCCTATGTGCGGGCATATAAAAAAGTTCACGCCCCGCGCAGTCAGCTCTACATAGCCAGTGTCTTTACGGCAATTTTTGTTCTGACTCCTGTAGCCTTCGCCTTTATCAACAGTATTTTGATGACGCTCTGGAATTCATCAGATGAACCTGTTCAGGAATCGGTCCGCGGTGGCGGCATTCGTGAAAATATCGAGAGCCTGACATTTGAACCGGGCAATATGGTTTGGGGGTTTTTTACTTTTTTCGGGATTATTGCGATCTGGGCTTTAATCGCCGCTCTGGCTGCCCGCCATTATTATCGCAATGCCCCCGGATTGATGCGCGATGAGCTTATTGAAGAACGCGGAGCATTCAAGCCGACGGATGAATTGACTGTCGGGGCCAACCCCGCTCACGTGAAGGCCCATTCGGATAGTCGGAGTACCTATATGGAACTGTTCGAAACGGCGCTCGGATTAAGCAAAAAAACAATTAAGGATTTCGCCGGATCTGGCTTTATATGTGATCAATATACGGACGGGTCCGGCATGAAAATTTATGTGCATGTCCACATCGAAGAGGGGGAGCAATTTCCCGAAGATACGCACCCGTTTTTTGTCAAGCACAAGCACGCGCGCGAAGATGATAAAGAACAGGTTTTTACAATTATTTCCTTACAAGAGGATTTGCTCGCCAGTTATGAAAAGATTGAAAATATAGCTGTGAACCGTAACAATGAGGTGGGCAAAACATCGCGTCGTATGCGTGGGTTTCGACATGCCAATCTCGAATTTTTCATCTATCAAAAATAAGCAGTAAAAACGAAAGGACCGCGAAATGGAATTTCTACATACAATGATCCGCGTCAGCGATATCGACGAAAGCCTTAGGTTTTTTTGCGATGGATTGGGGCTGAAACAGGTACGGCGTTCAGACTATGAAAAAGGCCGGTTTAGTTTAATTTTTCTGGCCGCGCCGATGGATATCGCCCGCGCTGAAGCTGAAGGTGATGGCAAAATGGTTGCCGGATTGCCGATGCTGGAACTGACATATAATTGGCCGCCAAAAGATGGCAAAGCTGAGGAATACGGGGAGGGGCGAAACTTTGGCCATGTCGCTTATTATACCGACGATATTTATGCCAAGTGCCAACACTTGATGGATATGGGATACAATATTCATCGCCCGCCGCGCGACGGGCGCATGGCTTTTGTGCGCTCCCCTGACAATATCTCGGTGGAACTGCTGCAGAACGGAGAACCGCTTGAGATCAAATCCCCTTGGGCCGAGATGGAAAACCACGGGATTTGGTAAGGCGTGGCCAGAAAAGGTCTCTGGTTTCAATCTTTGGGAAATGTCTCAAAAACCGGGACGCCGTCTTTGATCTCGTAGTACGCACCTTTGAATTTACAAAAAATGTGACGGCTCAATGTGAGGCCCTTCGGATTGTCGAGTGAGCCTGCGGAAATATCCATTTGATCAACCAGGTCGGAATAACCCTCTCCGTGCCAGAATAGAGCCGAACCGCAATTTCGGCAAAAACCGCGCCGGGCTTTGTCGGAGGATCTATACCATTTCACACTGGCCTCGCCCTTGGTAATTTCAAACTCGGATTTAGGGCCATGAATGCTGGCCCAATGATGACCACTCCAGCGCCGGCATTGCTCACAATGGCAGGCAGTAATGCCTCTGATTTCTTCTGATTGCGCGCGCAATGAATATTTCACCTCGCCACATAGACAGGCGCCGGTATAGTGCTCCTCGCTCACAGATTGAGCACATCCTTCATGGTATAAAGCCCCTTGTCCTGATCAATAGCCCACAAAGCCGCAATAAGTGCGCCCTTGGCGAATAACGCCCGGTCAATCGATGAGTGGGACAGCGTCAATGTTTCCATGTCTGAGCTGAAACTCACACTGTGGTCGCCAATGACCCCACCGTGACGGAGGGCGGCATATTCGACTATCGTATTGTCTCCACGGCCCTTTTGCGCTGCATGCCCGAGCATCAGCGCTGTACCGGACGGCGCATCGACTTTATGTCGGTGATGAACGTCCAAAACATCAATGTCCCATCCGTCGCGCAGTTTGTTTGCGGCTTTCTCGACGAGGTCTTCCAATATACAAATACCTACGGAAAAATTGCCGGACTTAACCAGCGTGATAGCCTCCGATGCGGCAATCAGGGCTTTCTCTTCTGCTTTGGCATATCCGGTAGTGCCCGTAACCAGTGTTTTACACGCGGTTCTGTGCATCATCAGGGCGGCGTCAATAGCAGCTTTGGGATGTGAAAAATCAATCATCACATCACACAAATTCAGGGCGCTTCTTGTATCCGCGCTTAATTTGACGCCCCCGATCGCTAACCCCAAATTGGGCGAGCCAGGGGAAGCAAGCGCACAGACAAGTTCTGTACGCTCGTTTTTCTCAATTTCGGTGACCAGTGCCTGACCCATGCGTCCTTCAGCGCCGAGCAATCCGATTTTGACGCGAGACCGCATAGAGGTTTAGTTGACCAACCCGTCGGGGGTTTCAGCCGAACGCCGCATCATTTCATCGCGGTACATGGCGGCGAAATCCGGGGGATCGAGCAAGATCGGTGGGAAGCCGCCATTCTGTGTCAATTCCGCCATGATTTGACGGGCAAAAGGGAACAACATGCGCGGACATTCGATCAAAATCATCGGCTGAACCTGTTCAGCGGAGATGTTAGAAAACCCGAACAGTCCGGCATATTCAAGTTCACACAAGAAGACCACGCCGCCATCTCGCTCAGCTTTCGCAGACAAAATCAACACGACTTCCACCGTGTTATCGTCCATCATTTGGCGGCCAATTTCGATATTGATATTGATCGCTGGCGCGCCTTTATCATTTTGCAGACTTTGCGGAGCATTGGGGTTTTCAAAGCTCGCATCCTTGGTGTATTGCGCCAGAATCGTCATGCTCGGCATCTGAGATGCGTCAGCCGGTTGAGCCTGTTCTTCTGGTGTTTCTTCTTTTTTCTTTTTGGCCATATTCGCCTCTTGATTTTAAATGTAAGTTTGGTTTGATTAGTCTTGTAACTTGCCGCTAACATGGCCATATCTGCACGGTAATTCAAGCCTTGTCAGAGGCAATTTGTGAGAAAGTCTGCGCAATGCAAGAAATAATATTATATGCGGTTTTATTCCTGATTGTTGGCTCCATGTTATTCTCGGTTCTGGGTAAAGATGTTGGTCATGGTTCCGAGCCGTCTTTGGACCCGAAAGACTTGCTGGACAAAATTGCGGCGAAGCCGGATGCCTTGGACGCAGAGCCCGAATATGAGGGCCCCGGAGCCGAAGGAATCAGGGCGATTCGTAAGGCTGATGCCAGTTTTACTGTCGCAAGCTTTATGGACGGCGCGAAAGCCGCTTACGGTATGATCCTGGAAGCATTTGCCGACGGGGATAAGGAAACGCTGTCAGGACTGTTAAGCGCGGACGTAAATCAAGCATATGTTGACGCGATTGATGACCGCGAAAAGAAAGAGCTTCGCCAAACTACAGATCTGGCGCGCCTGATCAGCGCTGAAATTGTCGACGCATCGCGTTCGGGCAAAACCGGAAAAATTAAAGTTCTTTATGTGGCCGAACTGGCCACAGCTTTACTCGATAAAGCAGGTGAAGTTGTTGATGGCGACTTGGATGTTCTATCTCGGATTCGTGAAGTGTGGAGCTATGAACGCACCTTAAGTTCAAAAAACCCCAACTGGGTTTTGTCATCCGTAGAGCCACACGATACGGTTAGCGGCAATGCGGGCGGCCCCGACCACTCCCCTGACTCGGAGTAATCGCTTTGACTGGAATAGTGGCCCGGATCACTTGTCTCTTCTTGTGCATTGCGCTTAGCGGCTGTGTCACCACACGCCCCGTCGAGCCTGTTGCTGATGAACCCGTTCCAATTGTCGAAACGCCCGACCTGGAAACGGCTCCCATCGCAACGCCTGACCCGACGCCGACGCCACCTATCATTGCTCAACCGGAACCTGACCCAACGCCGGTTCCCGCTCCGCCGACGCCAGCCCCCCCCGAGGAGCCTGTTTATGAGTTGAAAAGCGGGTATGACGAGCTTCCTTATTGGTCGCGCTCCAATCCGTTGCCGGCACTAAAATCATTTATCCAGTCTTGCGAATTATGGGCGCGTCGAGAAGATGGTGACTGGCTTAATCCGAACCTGCCCGATTATGGTCGGATCCGGGACTGGCTCCCCGCCTGTGCGGAGGCGGCACAAACTCCACTCGATACTTATGCTGCCCGCGGATTTTTCCAAACCCATTTCGAGCCGGTTCAGCTCGCGACCAGCACACAGAATGCCGGGAAATTGACGGGGTATTATGCGCCACAAATCGATGTGAAGCGCCGGGCTGACGCTGTGTATTCAGAGCCTATCCTGGCCCGCCCTTCAAGCGCAGCACTGCAAAACCAACCGCGTAAAAACATCAATGCGACAACATCGCGGGTACTGGCATATGGTCGACCGATGGAAGTATTTTTCCTGCAAATTCAAGGGTCGGGACGGATCAAATTTCCGGACGGAACTGTTTACCGGGCCGCATATGATGGCCACAACAGTCATAAATATGTGTCGATTGGCAAGCTATTAGTAACACGCGGCGAGCTGACTTTGGAGCAATCGTCGAAACAGTCTATTGAGGATTGGATGGTGCGGGCCGGACCGGTAAAAGCCCGCGCATTAATGAATGAGAATCCGCGCTACATCTTTTTTAAAACTGAAACCCTGTCCGGAGATCTTGGGCCGAAGGGGGCCATGCGCGTACCGCTTACGGCAATGGGATCGCTGGCCGTTGATCCACGGTATCATCCCTATGGGGCGCTGGTCTGGATACGCGCTAAATTACCGCAATACGGCGGCGATTATACGGGCGCAGAATCGGGTTTTCTGGTCAGCGCGCAGGATACGGGAAATGCGATAAGAGGCCCCATGCGCGGCGATTTATACTACGGGGCCGGCGACGAGGCTGGCGCGAAGGCCGGCGTAACTAAACATCAGGCTATTTGGACTCTGTTCCTGCCGCGAAGTCTAGCCTTGCGGGCTTTAATTCTATCATGACGCCGGAAAGATGAAGCCCAAGCGTCCACTTAGTGAAGAAGATTTGCAAATCTGGCAAAAGGTCGCGCGTACGGTTCAACCCCTGGATCAGGCCGGGCGTCAACCTGTGCGCCCGTCAACGCCGCCTCATGTGCATATTTCCCCGGCTCCAAAACCCATTCGTCGTATCCCAAAAGGCGAGCTCGCGCTCAATGGCGATAAACTTGTTCGCCGGGGGCGCGTTGAGATCAATCAAAAAATTGACCTACATGATCTCACCCGCGATCAGGCCTTTCCGGCTCTTTTGCGACGGTTGACTCGTGCCCATGCCGCGGGCGCACGCTGTGTGCTCGTGGTCACTGGCAAAGGCCCCAACCTTGAAGGTGTGCTGCGCAAGAGCCTGCCGGGTTGGTTAATGGACCCGCATATCCGGCCGATCGTGGCCAGTTTTGCTGAAGCGCATATCAAACATGGCGGCAGCGGTGCTTTTTATGTATTCTTGAAAAGAAAGCGGAGATGATATGTACACGCGAAAACTGGCCATCCTAATTGCGGCATCTGTTGCGGCTTGTGCACCAACAACATCAGGCACCGGTACGGAAGATTTTAATTTAGCAGGAAGCGAGTGGGGGCTGGAGTCGGGCGCACATGTTCCGTTCATTCAATTCACCGGCGAAGGCAAAGCTGTCGGCAATGGCGGCTGCAATCGCTTCAGTGGGTCTTATGAACAAACCGGAAATCAAATTTCTTTCGGTCGCATCATGTCGACCAAAATGGCCTGTCTGGAACTTGATCAGGAAAATGCGTTCTTCCAGGCTCTCGACCAAACACGGTCGTTTAGAGGCGATCATTTGAAACTCGTATTGATGTCGGATACCGGGGATACTTTGCTGACGCTGAACCGCCGCGATTGGGATTAGATTACAATATCGTTTTCAAAATTGCGAGGCCGGCAACCAATGATAACGGCCCAAGAGCGCGGACGGTAAACGGGCTTAATTTGCGCGCCCAGTATAGAGCATAGTTTTGATGCCATTTTCGCGGAATGGCCATGAGTACAATGGCGGACACCGCTAAAAACCAGCCAAAATAATGGAAGATCAAATATACACTGGAGAGCGGCGCTGCAATGATGAACGCCAAGCCAGCGATAAGACGGAGGCTGAGCTCGGTATAATTGATCATGTTCGTGCCGGCCATTTTGGATAGACCGGTTAGAGCGACGCTTGGCCGGTAAATCATCATCACGCTGACCGCGATCAGCCACAGCGCCGATATTGCAACAATCACTTTGGCTAACACCAGCATCTAAGCTCCCATGCACAATTTATAGCGAAATTTCTAATATCTTCCATAAAACTTTGAATCTAATTGACGATAGCTTGTCGATATCTGGGCGCTATGGTAGATTGGCGGCCTTGCGCAGCGCTATTCCGGCGCTTTGGAGAAAGACGGGACGCAAAATAACTGTCTCCCATAAGCGCACAATGTGAATGGAGAGAGCTATGGAAACGACCGAAGCAGAATGCTGTACGGGACCGGGGTATGCATCACCGCAAGAAGCGATAAAGGCGCCCAAAGAAAAAGTCGTTTATACAATTTGTATTTATACGGGAACCGGCATTGAAAGGCCAGACTATCTGGCGACTATCGATGTTGACCCGGACAGCCCGACCTATAGCCAAGTTATTGCCCGTACCGAAATGCCGACCGTTGGCGATGAGCTTCACCATATGGGGTGGAATGCCTGTTCGTCCTGTCACGATGACAGTGAAATGTCGCGTAAATATTTGATTATTCCAGGCGTGCGCACGACCAATTTCTACATTGTTGATACCGCCACAGATCCACGCAACCCAACGCTTTACAAAACCATCGACGGGGAAGAGATCAAAAAGAAAACCAATTTATCAGCGCCGCATACGGTTCATTGCCTCGGATCTGACATTATCGTTTCCATGCTCGGCGACGCGAACGGCAATGCCCCAGGCGGCTTCCTGCACCTGAACAAAGATTTTGAAATCATGGGCCGGTGGGAAAAAGACATTACCGGCATGAAATTTAATTATGATTTCTGGTATCAACCACGGCACAATATGATGGTCTCCACGGAATGGGGCGCGCCTAATACCTTCATGCCGGGCTTTGATCTGGAAGATGTCGGCAAGGGTAAATATGGGCAACAGATCCATTTCTGGGACTTTAAGAACAAAAGCATAGAGCGTACGGTCGATCTCGGTGAGGAAGGTTTGATTCCACTTGAGGTGCGTTTTCATCATAACCCGGATTCCACTCATGGCTTTGTCGGCGCGACTTTGTCTTCGAATGTTTTCCATTGGTATAAAGATGATGCGGGTGAATTGCAGATAGAGAAAGTCATCGATGTTGACGCCATTGACGTGGAGACTTTCCCGGTTCCGATGCCGGGCTTGATCACGGATATCCTTGTCTCCATGGATGATAAATACTTGTATTTTTCAAACTGGCTGCACGGTGATCTTCGTCAATATGATATCTCGGATCCGTCCAATCCTAAATTGACCGGCCAGGTCTGGATCGGCGGCTTGCTCGGCAAAGCGCCTGTGGTGAACGGGCAAGCCATTGCCGGCGCGCCGCAAATGATCCAGCTGTCTTTAGACGGCAAGCGTCTCTATGTTACGACTTCCTTGTTTTCGACCTGGGACAATCAGTTCTATCCAGATATGAAACAGGCGGGCGGCGTGATGTTGATCGTTGACTGTGACAACGAAAACGGCGGCATGACAATCAACAAAGATTTTCTGGTTGATTTTGGTAAAGAGCCAAATGGACCGGCCCGGGCCCATGAAACTCGGTATCCCGGAGGTGATTGCTCCTCAGATATCTGGGTGTAACCACTCTTGGGGAATACGCACCAGGTCGTCTTGAAAAATCGGGAGTATCTTAGCTTCGACGTCGGCGAAGATGAGGCGATCATCGATGCTGTTGAGGCCAAAGGCCACCTGTTGCCGATCGGGTGTCGGTATGGTGGTTGTATTACGTGTGCAGCCAAATTGTTAGAAGGCAAAGTGCGTCAACCCAACGGCACCGCTCTTAACAAACGCCAATCAAGCGCCGGGTATATATTACTTTGCGTCGCCCGTCCCAAGACGGATTGTGTCCTCGAAGTGGGAGTCGAAAGTCACGATAAGCTTTATGTTAACCCGTTTTCGGTTTCCGGTGGCTACGTACCACCCCTCAAAGGGAATAAAAAATGAAACCAACGTATTTCCCTCACGACTTCAAGCCGACTTTGTCGAAACTGATTTTTGTCGGATTGATTGTGCTGGGTTGGGCCATCATTATTGCGCATCCGGTTCAACTCATGATCCATCACACACCGGAAATGGGATGGGTGCCGATGGACTTTGCCAAGGCTTTGGCAATGTGGGGGGTGATGGTTTTGGCCATGATGGTGCCAACCCTGCTGCCCTTGTATAAATCAGGAGCGGACAGCTTGCTTGCCCCTAACCGAACCGCCGGATTTATCCTCGGATATGTGTTGGCTTGGGTCGGATTTTGCGTGGCAGCAACGGCGCTTCAATACGGGCTTCGATCAAATGCTCTTTTGAATATGCACGATATGTCCGTCTCGGTTTGGCTCAGCGCGGGGCTATTGTTTGCAGCTGGCCTTTACCAATTGTCGAGCGCAAAGTTGGTACGTTTAGAAGCGTGTCGGCTTTCTTTGAAACGAATTAAAAAAGCGCCCGTGAGGGGAGATCAGATTATTGGACGCGGCCTGGTTTATGGGGTTGATTGCATAAAATGCTGCTGGCCGATGATGTTGACCATGTTCGTGTTTGGATTGATGAACTTAACCGCTATGGCGGCGCTGACCGTCATCATGGTCGCGGAAAAAACCGTGCCACGCACCAATCTGTTTACAAAAATAACCGGCGGCTTGTTTATTGCCGCCGGAATATTTGTGTTTGCGATTTAGCTAATTTATTTGGGCTGCGGAATTGTACGCAAATAGGGTTTTACGGTTTTAAAGTCACCAAATTTTGACTGCGCGTCCGCATCAGAAATCGACGGTGCGATAATGACGTCGTCGCCCGGTGTCCATTGTGCCGGCGTGGCCACACTGTGGTTTGCCGTCAATTGCATGGAGTCGATGACTCTCAGTATTTCGTCGAAATTACGCCCTGTTGTCATTGGATATGTTAGTTGCAATTTGATTTTCTTGTCAGGCCCGATCACAAAAACCGTACGGACGGTTGCGTTGTTCGCAGCAGTTCGACCGTCAGAGCTGTCTCCTTCATCCGCTGGCAGCATATCATATAGCTTTGCGACTTTCAGTTCAGGGTCACCAATGAGAGGATAATCAACCGAATTGCCTGTGACATCCACAATGTCCTGTTTCCACTCATGGTGACTGGACACGGGGTCCACTGATATGCCGATGATTTTGCAGTTTCGTTTAGCAAACTCATCTGCCAAGCCGGCCATATAGCCCAGCTCTGTAGTGCATACGGGTGTAAAGTCTTTCGGATGAGAGAACATGATGGCCCATCCATCGCCAACATAATCGTGAAGGTTTATCTCTCCGGCCGTCGTGTCGGCGGTAAAATTGGGGGCAGTGTCGTTAATACGTAGGGACATTCAGTTCTCCTTCGAAGAGTTCAGTTGGGGGTCGAACAACCTACGGGAAAAATGGCGCAAATGCAATGTTCTGCTTTTAGTTGCGCACCGTTTTGAAATGAGGATGCGGTTCTCAGTTGGGTCTATACTTCGTTTATCGGAAAGGTTTTCGGCAGCTTGAAACCCTGGCTCCGCAAGGCTTCATGCAAAACGAGCCGCAAGGTTGAAGAGTCAGCGCGAAAACTGGTTCGAGCGACCCAGCACCTTGTTTGCAAAATCACAGTATGTGGCGTTGTATTTAATATTGTCACATTGGTTAAATCCGGATCGACGACCAGGGGGTGGTCTGCAATAGTGGCTTCCAATACCGCAATGGCTGCGGCCAGATCATTGTCTCTTGCAATTGCGATATCGATGTCAATCCGACGTTCATCAAACCGGGAATAATTGGTGATTTGAGAGGACCAAATCTGTGCATTTGGCACTGTTACAAAAACGCCATCGCCGCGCCGGATATGAGTTGTAAACAATCCGATTTCGAGAACGGTTCCAGAAATATTTGGCGTTTCGATAAACTCTCCGACCTTCATGCTACGCAGGAAAATTAACATTATACCAGCTGCAATGTTTGACAGCGTCCCTTGGACCGCGAGCGCGATCGCGAGGCCAGCTGCGCCAAACACGGCCAACAGGCTTGATGCAGCGACGCCAGCCTGAGTCAGGCCTGCATATAGCGCGCCCAAAAGAATGGCATATTTGACACTGGTTGCAATGAGCGGGCGGATGGTCGCGCTGACTTGCAACCCCCTCTCGTTTCCAAGGCGGCTCATGATTGTGCGATAGGCCCAGCCACTGAGTATCCAGCCGAGGATAAAAATGCCGAAGCCGGATAGAAGGTTTACCGCGATTGGCATTAAGCTTGTCCAGTCGAATTTGGGTAAATTTTCCATCTCTAAATCCTTTTTGCCGCATATGAGGAAAGCGCCATCAGCAATCTTCCCATCAAGGCTTCGGCGGGAGAGCCCGCGGTTTTCATTTGTTTTTCAGCTTCCAGACTTTGCGCGATCGCCCGCGAAAGTGCGGGCAGAGACCATATTCGCAAATGCCTGGAAAATTGGGTTTTTTGCATAACGAAAACCGGTGGGCGCAGGGACCCCATAGCTTGGTCAGCGCTTTGGCCCACCCGCATGAGGCTGCCTGCCTGATGCAAACGGGTCAGGTGCCGCTGGAGGGCAAACAAGACGGAGGGCGGGGTGATTTTGCTGTCCATGGCGCGGCGAAAACTCGAGTCCGCGGCTTTGGGGTTGCCGCTCATGGCATCCATTATGATATCATCAAGACCTGCGCTTCCCGCACCGGCCGCAATAGCTTTGATGTCGTCGAGTGAAACGACCGCCCCTTCGTCTTTGCCATAGCCTTTATAAAGGGCCAATTTTTCGATCTCTCCGCGTGCCAATCTCCGGTCGCCCTCAAGCAGGGGAACAAAAGCATCAAGCGCTTCCCGTTCGATGCGAATATCCAGATCGGTAAGTTCATTCTTCACTAATGTTGCAAGTGAAGCCTGCGTGTCTGCATAGCACGGGATCGCAGCAAAATTTTTTGCAGTCTCAAAAGCTTTACGAACAGCAGATCGCGGTGTCATATCACCGGCCTCGATAATCAGGCGTGCGGCACAGGTTTCCGGTCGTGCATCGAGGGTTTTCAGGATTTTGGCGACGGCTGCCCCGGGCCGTTCGTGGGACAAACGCACCCGGATCAAGCGGGTATCCCCCAGCAGGGAAAGCGCCGACATCTCATCCGCAAGCCGGGCCGGATCGTTGGCAAGATCATCGGCTGATAGAGCTGTCACCGAAAAGGGATCATCGGGATTATCTGAAAACTGGCCGGCAAGTGCCGTAGCCCGTTCAGCGCACAAGCCTTGGTCGGGGCCAAAAAACAAAGCGCCGAGACTGTCCGGTGGCGGCGATTTCAAATAGTTTTCTGCGCGGGCCCCAGTCAGCTTCACTGCAAGCTACTCTTTGTCTTCGGATTCGAAATAGTTGGCGAGCTTAATGATAATACGGTCTGCCGTTTCACGTGCGACTTGCTCTGTTGCATTGTTTTCGGCTGAAATACGCCCATATGGATCACGGGGGGCAGCAAATGTTGAAATAGAACTCACGGTTCCTTGGTCGACGGTTTTTCCGGATTTTCGTTCCACCAACTCATATTTGGCGCTCATGCGCATATCATAGCGGGACGCGACATCGTCGGCTCCGATACCTAATCCGCCTCTTGAAACTTTCGGGTCGATCCGAAGTTCATATTGTGTGTTAGCATTGTCGCCGAACCGATCGCGTAAAGCTTGTTTGAGCAAAAAGTCCGCCTTATCTTCTTTTACGGTCACAACAGAAATTTTTTCAAAACTATAGCCGGTATCACTGAAGGCGCCGGGCGCATGCATGGGCTTAAAACCGCATGCGGTTAAGCCAAATGCTATGAGTGTCAGAACAAGGATGCGCATAGTCTCTCCTAATTGGCCACTATATTGATAATCCGACCTGGAACAATGATGATCTTGCGCACGGTTTTATCGGCAATGAATTCTGAAACTCTGGCATCGGCAAGCGCCAATTTTTCCAATTCATCTTTTTCAATCGTTTTTGATACAACAAGCTCAGATCTTTTTTTGCCGTTCACCTGCAGAGGCAACAAAACTTCATCGTCGACAAGTAAAGCCTCCACAGGAGTTGGCCACGGCGCGTCACACGCCAACCCTTTACCGCCCATATGGGCCCAGCATTCTTCTGCCAGGTGTGGCATGAACGGAGCGATCAACCGGACTAACGCGCCAAGTCCCTCGGCCTTAGTATCATCATTCGGCGTGTATTTCTTGAGTGCATTGACCAATTCATAGATTTGGGCGACTGACGTATTAAACCGGAAACTGTCGATTCCATCAGTGATCTTGAGAATTGCTTTGTGCACGATTTTGCGTAAGGCGAGCGCGTCACCTTTTGCATTATCTGCTTCGCTCAATGGATTTAGTTCACCGCTCGGCGTTTCAGCGATAGTCGCCCAGACTTTGTTGGCAAACCGCCACGCGCCGAGCGCACCTGCATCCGTCCATTCAACGTCACGTTCCGGTGGGCTGTCGGACAGCATGAACCAGCGCGCTACATCCGCGCCATAGCCTTCAATAATATCATCAGGATCGACAACGTTTTTCTTTGACTTCGACATTTTTTCAATGGAACCGCGGCTGATCTTTCCACCGGTTGCAATCTCGACCCATTGGCCATCTTTTTCAGTGACTTCAGCAGGTGTCACCCAATGACCAGCTTCATTCTTATAGGTTTCATGGGTCACCATGCCTTGCGTAAACAGGCCGTCAAACGGTTCGCCGCTGGGCAAGTCCAAAAAACCGCAATCACGCAGACCACGCGTGAAAAAACGCGCATAGAGTAAATGCAACACGGCGTGTTCGACACCACCAATATATTGATCGACGGGCAACCAGTCACTGGCCGCTTTCTTATCAAACGGGCGGTCATCTGTATTGCCGCCGGCAAAGCGCGCAAAATACCAGGAACTGTCTGCAAACGTATCGAGTGTGTCGGTTTCCCGCCGCGCCGCGTTTCCGCAGCCCGGACAGTCGACGTCTCGCCAAGTAGGATGATGGTCAAGCGGGTTGCCGGGTTTCTCAAATGTCACATCGTCCGGCAGTGCCACAGGTAAGTCTTTGACCGGTACGGGAACGGCACCGCAATCCTCACAATGAATGATCGGGATTGGGCAGCCCCAATAGCGTTGCCGCGACACACCCCAATCGCGCAGGCGGTAGGTTACTTGTTTTGTACCCGCGCCTTGCGATTCTAATTTTTTAATCGCTGCCTTAATGCCGTCATTGACATTCATGCCGTCAAGGAAGTCCGAATTGAACAATTTCCCCGGGCCGACATAGGCCTCGTTTTCAATCGCGAATGTGTCCGGGGTTTCCCCTTCGGGTAATACCACCGCTGTGACATTCAAGCCGTATTTGCGGGCAAAATCGAGATCGCGTTGATCATGCGCCGGACAGCCAAACACAGCACCCGTGCCATAGCCCATCAATACAAAGTTTGCGGCATAGACTGGCAAGGTAATGCTGTTATCAAACGGATGTGCGACCCGAAGGCCGGTGTCCACACCAAGCTTATCAGCCTTTTCCACGGCTTCTGCTGTAGCACCCATTTTGATGCATTTGTCCGCGAGGTCCTGAAGCTCGGCGCTGGCCGGCGTCAATGATTTGATCAATGGATGATCATAGGCAAGCGCAACAAAACTGGCACCGAATAATGTATCGGGTCGGGTTGTGTAAACATCAATGCCGTCAAACCCTTCAGGTGCATCGCTCGCAAATCCGAATTTGAATTGCGCGCCCTCTGAGCGGCCGATCCAGTTCTTTTGCATGGTACGGACTTTTTCCGGCCACCGGTCTAGCTTATCGAGCGCGTAGTAGAGATCATCTGCATATTCTGTGATCTTGAAAAACCATTGGTCGAGCTCGCGGGTTTCCACTTCCGCGCCACTGCGCCATCCCTTACCATCGATAACCTGCTCATTAGCGAGCACTGTCATATCGACCGGGTCCCAGTTGACCTTGGCGGTTTTGCGGTAAACCAAACCCTTGTCCCAGAATGCGAGAAAAATAGCTTGCTGCTGTTTGTAATATTCCGGGTCGCAAGTGGCGAATTCACGTGACCAGTCAAGCGCGAAGCCCAATCGCTTCATGGGGGCCCGCATGGCATCAATATTATTATAGGTCCATGTTTTGGGGTGCCCGCCTTCTTTCATGGCGGCGTTTTCGGCTGGCATGCCAAACGCGTCCCATCCCATCGGATGCAGGACTTCATATCCGCGTGCACGTTTGTAGCGGGCAATTACATCACCCATGGCGTAATTGCGCACATGCCCCATATGGATGCGTCCACTCGGATACGGAAACATTTCCAGCGCAAAGTATTTAGGTTTGCTCGACGCGTCGTCAGCGACAAATGAATTGGCCGTTTCCCATGCGGCTTGCCATTTTGGCTCTACGTCCGCCGCATTATATCGGGTCATGTAAGTCTCTACTGGAGGAGGGGTTAGCTATCAACGGTTGCGATGTACAGGCGACGTGCCTCGGTAAGGATTGAATTTTCGATCGTACGGGCAGTATCTGCATCCACTGTTGCATCGTTCCAGCCGCTTGGGCTGCGGACTTGTTTGAAAATAGATACCTTCAATGCATCGGCGCGTAAATTTGTGTCGAGAATATAGACATTGGCCTTAAAGCGCTCGTCCGGGGCTTGCGGACTTGCATACCAATCGGTGATTATGACGCCGCCGAATGGATCTATTTCCGCCATCGGCATGAAGTTCAATGTTTCCAGAGACGCGCGCCATAGAAATTCGTTGACCCCCATACGCGGCGCAGTCGTTTGACCACGAACATAAGTCCCACTGGCTGTGCTGGTTGATTTAATTTGTTTGCCAGGGATAACTTTAGCGACCGTACTGCACGCAGACAGGCCGACGGTTAAGACGGCGGCAAGTGCGGCGGTCCGCAAAAATTTCGGTGTCGTTGAGGACAATGACATAATGTGTTCTCCAAGCGGCGTAAATCCGCCGATTTTTACTAATTTAATCCGCTATATAACACAAGCTCTGCGCACTTCCAGTGTTTGATGCACGAAAACAGGGGCCTGTCCTATAATTTATTGTAATACGCAGACGAAAGTCGCCAGAGACCCCATAAAAACGGTGTTTTAGCGCAGCCCTTACCATTTTGTTAACCATTTATTAGGGGCCGGACAGGATACAGAGTTAAAGGATTTGATAAGGATTCGGCCATGGTCTCTGCAAAAATGTTCGCACTTGTCTCTGTTAGCTCAGTTTTGACAGCGATTTCCATTGTATCTGTAGCTCAAACCGGAACCTCCTCGCCGTTCGCGAATAAAAAAGCAAAGCCCTGGGAACAGCAAGCTGCGCCTGCGCCCCAAGCGCCGACAAACACAGCTCCAAATCAATATCAAGCGCAACCTTATTCGTATCCGGTTCAAAATGCGCCGGCGGCGACCAGCGGGCCGGAATGGCAGGTCCAGGATCCCGCGCCGCAACCTGCGCCAAGCCAGCAGCCCCAATATCAAGCACCACCCAATTATGCGCCGGCACCACAATACCGCGGGCCCGCCAGCGCTCCAGCACAAAATTATTCTGGATCGACGCAACGCTATGCACCGCAGTCATCTCAAACGGCACCTACGTCCGGCACCTATTATCCCGGGAAAAAGCCTGTGCAACCGGCCCCTGCCAATGCGGGTCACAACTATGGATATGCGCCGCAACAACAACAGCAACATTATCAACAACTTTCTCCGCAACAAACCCAACAATACCCGCCGCAACAAAGAGGATATGGACAACAGGCGGGAGGCCTGCGCGGACCCTCTAAGCCGACCTGGGCTCAACGACTTGGATTTGGCAATGTGGAAACTTCGTTTACCGGGCATGTGAAAGCCGGAGTGGCTGCCGCAGATTTACCTGGCCGGAATGTCAATGCGGAAACCATCGTGGATATTGATCTGCGCGGCGAAGTCAGCGCGATTACCGATGGCGGCATGGAGTACGGCGCTGGCCTGCGCGCCCGCGCTCAGCGTGATCGGTACCGGCGCGGCTTTGGTGGTCGGGTTGGCGATTGTGCCGCTGGCGATCCGGCCTGTTCCAACGTTGATGTTGCCGGAACGCAGCGTTCGATTAAAGGGCATACCTCACAATTCTACACGTCCGGACCTGAAAGCCGCCGCGAAACAGAAGTGGCGCTTGAAGGGGCTTATCTTTTCCTTCGTTCGTCCTACGGCGATGTCGTTTTGGGCCGCGATGATGGCGCGGCGTATTTGTTCTCGCTCGGAGCGCCAAGCCTGGTCGCGGTTAACGCATCCAATTCGCCTGTCGACTATACCGGTCTTGACAGTGTTAAAACCTATAATGACCCGTCCGGGTTCTCGGAAAAAATTACCTATACCAGCCCGCGCTTGCTTGGCGACAATATAGGCGTTGGTGTTCAAGTCGGCGCATCCTATGCCCTAAACGCCAAGGCCTGCGGCGTTGATTATTGCGTGAAGGATAATCTGACCGGCGTCGGCGAACCTTTCGCACCGGAAATTGAAGACGTCATCGAAGTGGCTTTGGCGCTCGACCGTACATTCGATAATGGATTGTCTATTGAAGCCACTGGAACTTATGCACGCGGTTCTGAGGCGACGGGGAACAATGCCTTTGACGATCTACAGGCTTATGGGGCGGGATTAGAGCTTAAATACGGTCCCTTGGTTTTTGGAACATCCTATCTAAACTCCAATAATGGCGTGGCCGGGCAGGGCAATTATAATGCTTATGATGCGGGCATCACATACAAGCCCAATAAATGGGGCTTTACCGCCAGTTACGGCCATGCAGATGATGACGTCGCGAAACTGACATCTGACCAAGGCGTGTTGGCAGTTAGCTATGATATTGGCAAATACCGTCTCGGCACCGGGCTGCAATATGTCAATCGTGATGTACCAGCATTGTCCCCTACCGGCCGGATCAAAAATAAAGAAGAAGCCTACGCATTATTCGTGGAGGCCGGATTTACCTTTTAATTAAAGCGATCTTCCACCGGGGAGTTTAGCGTCTGGCGGGCGGTGATATAGAGGTTCTGCAGGGTGTGTAACCGGAGACCTCTCCAATCCCAACCAGGCCAGATGGGCCGGTAGGACCGTGTTGTCTGCCAGTGGCCCGTCGAGCAGCGCCGCCCCATTTCCGACGATATAATCACCCGGACGTAACGCCTGGCGGGCGGCATCAATCCCCGTAAGAACTGGAGCATCAACAGCGTGCCCGTTTTCAAATCTTTGCCAGAATACGTCGCCGCGCCTGACGTCTGCAATTGTCATGACGGATTTATCGCGTTCGGGATCTACGCTATTCGCCCAAACTTCAAGCCTGGACACGCCGATGACCGAAATGCTCCAGGGCAATGCCAGCCCTTTCGCAAATGAGAGCCCGACCCGTACGCCGGTAAAACTTCCCGGGCCTGTGCACACAGATATTTTTGACAAATCTTTTGCGCTTATTCCTGAGGACGAGAAGAGATTTTCCACCATCGGCCCCAATATCTCGGCGTGACCGCGGTGAATGATTTTAGACGACGTGGCCAGTACGTGCGCATTATCTACCAGCGCAGCACTGCACGCGGCATCCGTCGTATCAATGCCAAGGCAAATCAAGGATTAGATCGCTTGCTCAACCCGCGTGACTTCCGGCACATAATGCTTAAGCAGGTTCTCGATACCGGATTTCAACGTCAATGTGGAGGATGGACAGCCCGCGCATGCACCTTGCATTTTCAGATACACAGATCCGTCGCTGACATCAAAGCGTTTGAAGATGATGTCGCCGCCGTCTTGCGCGACCGCGGGTCGCACGCGTGTTTCAATCAATTCTTTGATTTGTTCGACGATCTCCAGCGTTTCGCCTTCATAAACTTCTTCCTCTTCCTCTACGGAAGCGCCGGCTTGCATCATGTCGCCGCCAGCGACATAGAAATCCATAATTGCGCCAAGAACAGCGGGTTTCAGCCTTTGCCACTCGACATCCTCACTGCGTGTCACCGAAATAAAGTCACCGCCAAAGAATACTCGAATGACATTGGGAATGCTAAACAACATTTCTGCCAAAGGCGCTTGCGCAACATCGCCGCCCCGCTCAATATCTATGGGAGGGAGTTCGCCGCGAACATCACGACCAGGCAGGAATTTCAAGGTTGCCGGGTTCGGCGTGTCTTCGGTTTGGATAAACATTGTTCTCTCCAGGGGTTGTTGCCCTTAAATTGGCGACTCTTGGCCTTATATACAAGAGCTGAAGTCAGATTCATTAACATGTTTGGTCAACTTGCCGTGAGCGTCTGTTTTGTCTAGGTATGGGCATGGTCAAAAAAACCGTATTTCTGATCGCAATGTCGTTGATCCTATTCGGGTGCGCGAGCGTCGAAACCAAGCTACCCCAACTTGACCTTAGAAGTCTGGTGCAAGAGAGTGTTGATCAGGAACGTCAGGCATTTTCCAGATATCTCGATATGCGTGAGCGGTTAGACCGGGTTAGCGCTCAGGTGCTCGCCGAAAATGCTGATTTGTGTGAGAAAACCGCAACCGATATCGGGATCGTGATCCATTCTACGAAATCCTACCCAAAGAATTTACGCGCTGCCGCGCAGATGCATCTCGGCGCGCTGGATGAGCCATCGGTATTAATGGTCCGGGCTGAGAGCGCGGCTGAAAAAGCAGGATTTGTAGCGGGAGACGTCATAACGGACAAAAATGGCGACGCTGTGTCGTTTTTTGACAAAGAGATTCAAGAAGAATTTGATAAAACAGGGTTGATTGGGAGGCGAAGAGCTGGCGATGCGCAACCCTCGATGCTGAAACCGCAAGGCTCAGTTATTTGCGGCTTTCCCGTACAGCTTAAATTCTCTACCGCGATCAATGCCTATGCCAATGGCAAATCGATCACAGTGACAACAGGCATGATGGAATTTGCAGCGCGCGACGAAGAACTGGCGTTGGTTGTCGGTCACGAGCTCGCCCACAATACGATGAGGCATGTTCCAAAAAGCATTCGCAATTTACTGCTATCAGGTTTTGCCGTGCGTACGACCCGACCTTTCGAGTCAGAGGCTGATTATGTTGGCATGTACTATCTCGCCCGGGCTGGTTTCGAGCTCGACGGTGTTGAAGATTTTTGGCGGCGACTGGGAGTTGTCAGCCCAAAAAGCATTGTCCGGGCAAAAACCCATCCTGTAACACCGGAGCGCCTCTTATCTATCCGGGCCACGGCACAGGAAATCGAGGCCAAGCAGAAATCAGGTGAACCTTTGACGCCCAATTATCTCAAAGATGCAAATCGGCAAGATGAAAGCTAGTTTGCGTATTTTGCTATGCGGCGTTTTCTTACTGGGCTGCAATCCGGCGGAGACCGGCGTTTCACATCGCGACATTCTCGATGATTATAAGGCCCTGAACATAAGGGTGGGTCGCGTTTCGCATCCTTTACTGGTCGCGAATCACGATATTTGCGACCAAACCATTGATGACAATGGAATCCGGTGGCATCAGCTGGAAGATTACCCCGAGGATTTGCAGCCTGTGGCACAATCTTATTGGGACGTCAGTGAAACACGAAGCATTTTCTATGTGCTGCCGGGTAGCGAAGCTGACAAAGCAGGCTTGAAATCAGGAGACCGGCCCTCAGATTCCGTTTTGGATGAAATCGGGACTGAAACGGTTTGCCGGTACGCTGTCTTGGTCAGCTATGTTGACGAGATCAATGCCTATGCAACGGGAAATGAAATCATCGTGACGTCAGGCATGTTACGGTCTGTGGAAAACGATAAATATCTGGCTCTTATACTATCCCACGAAATGTCTCACAATGTTTTAGGACATGTCGATAATCCGGATGTGATTGATATTGAAGATCAAGCCGACCAGGCGGCGATCAAGCTCATGGCCAGGGCAGGGCTTGATTTTGAAGAGGCAATTGAAAGCAGGGAACAATATCAGCAATCTAGCGCCAATGGTGGTCAATTACCCGTTACCGAAAAGGATCGAATTGCCAAGTTCAAATCTTATAGCCAGTCGACAAAGTCCAAACAGAGCAAGGGCGAGGCAGTTTGGCCCTAATTGATATTTGGCAGGATTTGGATCGTGATGTCCTCATGGGTTTCAAAGTCCAGCGTGAGCAGATAAGGTTCGTCGCCCTCTACGTTGAAAAGCATGACATGAAGCCCGCCTGATTGAAAAGACACTCTGTCCTTAGCGGGAATAGCGACGTTGTTCACCTGGCGCATTTTCATGACGCCATCTTCGTGAATATGATCGTGCAATTCAACTCGTGAGCTTACATTGGATGTTGCCGACAGCAATGTATCTTCACCGCCATGATTGACAATATCGAAATATACGACGGCTGTTGATTGGCCCGGAAGCGGCGCACGCGCACTGGCTTTTTCTATAGACATGGCTGGCGGTGGATTTGATGGTTGGCAGGCGACGAGCCCGAAAGTAAGAAAAGATAGAAGGAAAAGAGTTTTCATGGCTATGCGCCCCAAAACCCCATGATCTTTCGTACTTCCGAAAGAATGGGCGTTGCAATTGCAGACGCATCCTCTGCGCCTTTTGACAATATTTTATCGACCTCGTTCGGATTATCCAGATATTCATTCATAGATGCGGTGATGGGACGCAGTTTTTCAACTGCAAGCTCGGCCAGGGCCGGCTTAAAAACCCCAAAGCCCTGTCCGGAAAACTGATCAAGCACCTGTTGTTCACTGCTATCTGAGAGCGCACCGTATATGCCCACCAGGTTTTTAACTTCAGGCCTTCCCTCCAATTCCTTTTCTGACGCTGGAACAACACCTGCATCGGTTTTGGCTTTTCTGATTTTCTTAGCGATCAAATCTGCATCATCGGTCAAGTTGATCCGCGAATTATCAGACGGGTCCGATTTCGACATTTTCTTGGTCCCATCGCGTAGAGACATAATTCGCGCGCCGGGTCCTTTGATCAAAGGTTCGGGCAGCGGAAAAAACCCGGACGCATTGAAGTCATTATTGAACTTTTGCGCAATATCCCGCGAAAGCTCCAAATGTTGTTTTTGATCTTCGCCCACCGGCACGTGCGTAGCTTTGAAGGCAAGAATATCAGCCGCCTGTAAAACCGGGTAATCATATAGCCCGACTGACATGGCTTCGGCGTTTTTCCCGGATTTATCCTTGAACTGCGTCATGCGGGCAAGCCACCCGACGCGGGCGACGCAATTAAAATACCAGGCCAGCTCTGTGTGTGCGGCGACTTTTGATTGTGGGTAAATGATCGCTTTTTTTGGATCGACGCCTGAAGCAAGGTAGGCGCTGGCGATTTCCCGCGTCTGTATCGGTAGAACTTTTGGGTCCTGCCAAACGGTAACCGCATGAAGATCAACTATGCAATAAATGCATTCATGCTCATGTTGCAGATTTGCAAATTTCTTCAACGCACCAAGATAATTTCCCAGATGCATGCTTCCCGAGGGCTGAACACCGGAGAACACGCGCTCAGGACCTTCATACTTTTTGGGTGCTTCACTCATGTTTTGTCTCTACCTGTCGCATAACGAATATCTGAAATGCCGTAGGCACGAAGACCCAGTGCGGCGAGCGCATAAAGACAGAAGCCAATTCCAGATACAAGACCCAATAATAAATAATTTTGAAGCAGGCCTTGTCCCAAATAGGGCGCGGCGCGTTCTACGAGAAACCAAACAGCGATACCCATCAGGGCGCTCGCCAATGTAATACGGGGAATGCGCGCAATCAGTCGTTTGTCGGGTATAAAATCCCCGGCACGTAGCAGAGTCCTCATGAGAAAAAATACATTGACCCAGGCAGCAACGGAGGTTGCGATTGCCAACCCCCAAAAACCCAGCTTGACGAACAGCAGATATCCCAGCACCAGATTTATCACAGCTGATATGGACGCGTAAATCATTGGCGTTTTCGTATTTTCCCGGGCAAAAAAAGCAGGTGTTAAAACTTTGATCAAGATGAAGGCAGGGAGTCCAAAGGCGAACATCCTGAGCGCCATGCCTGTTTTGGCGCTGTCATCACTGGTAAAAGCGCCCCGTTCAAACAGGCCCGCAACAAGAAATTCCGGCATGATGGCCAATGCAAATGCAGCCGGCAAGGTAAGAAAGGCAGCAATCTCGAACGCGCGGTTCAAAGACATTTTTGCACCCTCTTCATCGCCTGCGCGCAACCTGCGGGCCAGGGCTGGCAAAAGTGCAATGCCCATTGCGATCCCAATCATGCCGAGCGGCAATTGGTAGAGCCGATCCGCATAGTTCAGCCAAGAGGGCGCCCCTTCTTGTAGTGTGGAAATATTGTGACTGACCATAATATTGATGTGGGTAACGCCTGCAGCCAGCATTCCGGGCACACCCAGCGTGAACAATCGTTTGACTCCGGGTGTAAGTCGTGGGCGTTGAAATTTAAGCTTTACACCTGATTTTCGACATGCCCACACTACAAGAGACAATTGCAATATTCCGGATGCGGTCATGCCGAGACACAAATACAATGCAAGCAACGGTTTGCTCCATCCCGCTTTGGCCATCATTGCAAAGACGGAGATCAAAACCACATTAAGCAGTGCGGGCGCAAATGCCGCTGCCGCAAAATGATGGCGTGTATTGAGAATCCCTGAAAACATTGCCGTTAGAGAAATCAGAAGTAAGTATGGCATTGTAATTCGCGCGCCGAACACCGCCAAATCATATGAAGACAGATTAAGCGGGAATTCAAGCCCGCTATTTGCTTCGCGACCCAGCCCGGCTCCAAACAAATTTAGTGTCCACGGCATCGTCAGTTCAAACAAGATAACAATCGCTGCTACGGCAACGAGAAGTGCTGCGAGCGCCTCGGATGCAAAATTATCTGCGCTTTGTTCCCCGTCCTCCTCTATTCGTCGGGCGTAGAGCGGAACAAAGGCGGCATTGAAGGCCCCCTCCGCAAATATGCGGCGGAATGTGTTCGGAATTTTATAGGCCGTAACCAAAGCATCATTTACGGGGCCGGCCCCCAAAAACGTCGCGGTCAGCGTGTCGCGAACAAGCCCCAACACACGGCTGAACAAAGTCAACGTCCCAATAATGGCGGTTGATTTAATCAGTTTCATGCGACGTTTTTCTGCGCTCCTTCAAGCGAGGACAGGAGATCGGCGTTTAAGCTTGAATTTGACAGGTTAATATCTGGTTCGTGGTCAACATAAAAAACGTCAATGGCTTTGGGCCCGGCGACCTCAATATGGGCTGAGTTTACGGACAAATCGTGTGAACTCAAAGTCGACGCCAACGCATAAAGCAATCCCGGCCGATCACGCCCTTCGACTTCGATAATGGCATGGGTCGGACTCTTTTGGTCAATCGAAATTCGTGGGTGAATCGGAATAGCAGCTGCGCGGCGCGAGGGAAGGGTTTGCGGAAGTTTGAGCTTGTCAACATCTCCGGCGGCCGCTTTTTTTGTTGCAGAAACCAAATCGGTTAGTCGCCTTGGGTTTTTGCGGCCAAAGGCCAGCCCTTCATTGTTTTGAATATAAAAAACGTTGAAAACAACGCCTTTATCACCCGTATGCAAGTCAGCGCCTTTAACGGACGCCCCGCATGAAGCGATGGCAAGCGCCAGATCTGCAAACAAATTTTTGCGGTCACTAGTTTTGACCCAAAGCTCAGTTATGTCGATATCCGTATTTAGATGGGTTTCAACGTGGTGAGGGAACGAATTTAGTTCAGCGTCTTTGAAAAATGCGGCGTGTTTGAGTTGTTCGGCTTCTGAATAATTTTGCCAATAATGTGCGGGAAGGGCATTGAAAACAGAGCCGCTCGCATCTGCATAATCAGGACCCAGTTCTGACGAGAGCGTATCAATAAATTTATCAGCTGCTTTATGTTCGATGGCTTCATATTCGCCCATGAGCTCCATGCTTGCGCCTTGGTATAATTGACGAAGCAACTCGCCCTTCCAATCATTCCAAATACCGGGGCCGACTGACCTGATATCAACACAGGTAAGCGCCGTCAGCATTTGTAAACGGGCAATGGACCCAACTGTGCGGGCAAAAGTTTTAACCGTCTCCGGATCGGACGTGTCGCGGCGTTGTGCCGTTTCACTCATTTCGAGATGATTGCGGACCAGCCAGGCAATTGTTTCGATTTCGGTGTCTGGCAGCCCCAGCCGTCTACAGGCATCGCGCGCCAAAGCGGCGCCCTCAATACATTGATCGCCTTGACCTTTGCCGACGTCATGAAAGAGGCAGGCCATATAAACCATGCGCCTCAACCGACTATCCCACTCTTTTATAAACGCTGTCGTTAAGGGATGTTCCCGCTTTCGCTCTCCCGACTCAATATCGTGCAGATAGCGAACAAGAGCCAATGTATGGTCGTCGACCGTATAGGCGTGATGCATGTTAAATTGCGTTCGCCCCACGATTGCACCGAATTCAGGTAAATACGCACCTAAAACGCCGGCCTCATTCATGGTCTTCAAGACAGCGCCGGGAGCCTTACTGTTAAGGAGAATGTCCTGGAAAATTTCTGATGCTTTCGGGTTTTTTCGAAAATCATCATCAATTAAGTGCATGTTTTTAAGGATAGCGGCAAAAGCGTCCGGGTGAATATCCAGATTTCGGTTGCCCGCAACCCGAAATAAATCGAGCAATAGAAGCGGGTTATTTTTAAGTTTTCGCGCGCTAACGAAGTCCAAGCGACCATGGTCAAGCACAAAGCCTGGCGCTTTGAGGCCGCGCCGCGATGTTGGCAAAAGCCGATCGAGGCCGTGCGGTAACAATAGCGTGCTTTGTTCTTCAAGCTTCGCGCAAGCAATTCGCGTCAGTGCCCCGACTTCGCGAGCGGTCATAAAATAATCCCGCATGAAGGCCTCAACACGTTCCTCCGGATATTGTTGCTTATATCCCATGCGCACGGCCATGGCATCTTGCCGGTCAAAGCTTAAAACTTCCAAGGCGCGATCAGCTAGAAAATGAAGATGGATGCGGGATTGCCATAAAAACTCTGCGGCTTTTGTAAACCGTTTTGCTGCACTTGGATCCAATAATCCAAGCCGTAAGTAAGCGGCAACCCCGTGAGGCTTGATGGGGGGTTCTATTTTACTTTTTTTGCCGCCATAAATAAATCGAGAAATCCAGTACAGTTCGTGCAAATCGCGAAGCCCACCCTTTCCCTCTTTTATGTTTGGTTCGATAACGTAGCGGGAGTTTCCTTCTCGTTGATGTCGCGCGTCGCGGCTCCCGAGTTTCGCTGCGATAAAAGCGCGGGTTTTTGCCCCGGTTCGTTCCTTTCGCAACAGTTGTATCAGCTCGGTAGCTGGCTCTGGTGCCCCCGCTAACAGCCGCAAGTCGAGTAAGGCCGTTAGAACAGTCTCATCTTGTCTCGCAAGGGTAATGGATTGTTCAGGCGTTCGGATAGCGTGCCCAACCTTCAATCCCATGTCCCAAAGCAAATAGAGAATGAATTCAGATACTTTTTCGCAGCGTGACGTGTCACTTTTAGCGGTGTTTAAGATCAAAAGATCAAGATCGGAAAACGGCGCCATTTCACCACGGCCATAGCCGCCAACTGCGCATAAAGCAACATGTTCGGCTTGCCCGGCCTCTAAGATTGGGAATTGTATTTCGCACGTGTATTTGAACAAGGCGCATAAAATATCATCATGACGAAGCGCGATTGTTTCTGCGGCTTTGATCCCAGTAATTTCACCCGATTCAAATAGTTTCTTCACGTCTAATTTTTCAGCAAGTAAAGCTTGTTTTAATTTTGGAAGGAGCGCCTCTTTTGTGCTGTCAGCCTCGCCCTTAATGGCTTCCATGGTCTTAAATAAGCCGCGAGCGCTTTTCGAAAGCGGTGTTGACGGAAGGTTTGCGACAGAAGCCATTACAGGGTTTCCTGTGAAGATTTTAACTCATAAAGCAAATCAAGGGCGTCACGTGGAGAAAGGCTGTCCACATCCAGTTTCGCAATGGCAGTGTCGATGGCAGATGGCTTTGCTTTTGTTGCCGGTTTGGGTGCTGCAAAAAGCGGGAGCCCCCCTAAGGACGCGCCCAGCCCATCAGCTCCTTCATCGGCTTCAGTTTCAAGCCGGGTCAAGACTTCGCGAGCCCGCTCCACAGCCGCTGCGGGCAGACCCGCCAATTTTGCGACTTGCACGCCATAGGATTTATCAGCGGCACCAGGTTTAACATCATGTAAGAACACCAAATCGCCGTCCCATTCTTTCGCCCGCAGGCAGGCATTTCCGGCCGCAGACAGCTTTTCAATCAAAGCTGTTAACTCATGATAGTGTGTTGCGAATAAGGCACGGCATTTATTGACTTCATAGAGATGTTCGGCCGTCGCCCAAGCGATCGACAGGCCGTCGAATGTCGCGGTGCCACGTCCGATCTCGTCCAGGATCACAAAAGCTCTGGGCCCGGCCTGATGGAGGATGGCGGCAGTTTCAATCATTTCGCTCATAAATGTTGAGCGACCCCGGGATAGATCGTCTGATGCGCCGACACGCGAAAACAAGGCATCGGCAATGCCGATATGAGCATTTTGCGCGGGCACGTAACACCCGGACTGGGCGAGGACTAGCATCAGTGCATTTTGACGGAGATATGTCGATTTACCGGCCATGTTGGGTCCAGTGATTAAGGTGAGTCTATTGGCTTCCTTACCGTCTGCATCCAAATGACAATCATTGGCCGTAAACGCCGGCGCTCCGTCACGCGCCAGAGCCGCTTCGACAACCGGATGTCGTCCGCCTTCGATTTTAAATTCGCTTGAGTCGTCGACAATGGGGCGGACCGCTTTTGCACGAACAGCCCACTCAGCAAGCCCGGCTAAAACGTCAAGCTCGGCAAGAGCTACCGCCGCGATTCTAATGTCTTCCGCATTTTCGCGAATTCGAGCGCTGAACTGTTCGAAAATTTCAAGCTCAATACCGAGGGCTTTTTCCGCAGCACCGGAAATTTGGGCGTCGAGATCGACCAACTCTGTTGTCGTAAAACGAATTCCACTGACCAATGTCTGCCGATGAATAAACATTTCTTTATGGGCGTCAGACATCAAGGCGTCGCCGTGTCTTGGCGTGACCTCGATAAAGTATCCCAGAACATTGTTGTGTTTTATCTTCAAGCTCTGCACACCCGTTTTCTTGCTATACTGAGCTTGCAGCCCGGCGATGATCCGACGGCTTTCATCGCGGAGTGAGAGGAGCTTATCTAATTCTTGTTGCCAGCCATTTTTAACAAAGCCACCATCGCGCGCCTGTATCGGGCATGCCGGATTAATGGCATTGCCAATATCTTCGATGAGGGCAGCAAGGGCTGTGTTGGATTTTAGATTCAGCGCGTTCCGGATATCGTCAATGTCACCAGGCAGCTCGTCCGACAATTTTTTCAAAACATCGGATAGGTGCTGACCTTCGGTTAATGTGCCGGCAATTGTGAGCAGATCACGCGGCCCCCCGCGTCCCAAGGCAATGCGACTGGCTGCGCGGGCCGCGTCGCCGGTGCGTTTCAGTGTTTCACGAATTTCATTCCGAATTTGTTTGTCGCCCACAAAAAACGAAACACTGTCCAGCCGCTGGTTAATCGCGAGGGAGTTTAGAATAGGACGATTCAGCCGCGCGGCAAGCTGTCGAGCCCCGGGCCCCGTGACCGTTTTGTCGACGACGGACAAAAGCGAGCCTTTTTTCTGACCGGTCTGTGTGCGGTCAATCTCAAGGCTGGCGCGGGTTGCCGGATCAATAGCCATATAGCCACTGGTTTGACGTTGTCGAGGCGGGCTTAATTCGGTTTTTTGCCCGGCTTGCGTCAATTCTAAATATTCGAGCAAAGCGCCGGCTGCAGACAATTCCGGGTTGCTAAAGTTTCCAAAGGCTTCCAGATCCGCGATCTCATAAACGGCTTGCAGGCGCCGCTCACCTGAGCGGGCATCAAATTTACTGGCCGCCAATGGCGTCATTGCCGCACGCGTTGCACTCAATGTTTCATGATAGTGCGGGTCTTGATATAAAGACTCCGAGATTACAATTTCTCGCGGGCTCAACGCCGACAGTTCAGCCTCTAGTCTTTGGGGATTGATCGCACAGACGTCAAAACTGCCCACCGAAATGTCCGCCCAAGCGACGGCCATATTGCCACCATGCGTGAGGGCGATGCTTAGAATGAAGTTGGAGGTTCGCGCGTCTAACAGTGTGTCTTCGGTTAGCGTTCCAGGTGTGACAACTCGAACAATTTCACGTTTGACCACCGCTTTATAGCCACGTTTTTTGGCTTCTGCCGGATCTTCGGTTTGTTCACAGACGGCCACGCGAAAGCCGGCTTTGATCAGGCGCTGGAGATAGGTTTCTGATGCATGGACCGGGACGCCGCACATAGGAATGTCTTGATCCGCGTGTTTGCCTCTCTTGGTCAACGCGATATCAAGTGCCGCGGCCGCACGAACAGCGTCATCAAAGAACATTTCATAGAAATCGCCCATACGGTAAAACAAGATGACTTCGTCGCCAGCATCTTGTTTGATCGCCAGATATTGCGCCATCATTGGCGTGGGCTTCAAGGCCTTGGCTTTAGCAGCAGGTTGAACGGGTTTATTCATGGTTGGAAATTGCCGCGTTAAGGCCTTTCAAGCAAGTCCTTAAGCGGCCTTATTTTCATTTTCATCGGATTCCCGAATGCCTCTGGCGGCCTCCGGACCGTAAAACATAATAATCAGCGCCAAAACCACAGCCGGTATACCCAGACATGCTGTGAAAATGAAAAATGATACAAAGCCGATTTTGGCCGCAATAATGCCTGTGAAACCGCTGAGCGTTTTGCCGACTAGGTTAAAAAGGGCACTCAAGAAAGCATATTGTGTTGCGGCAAAACGTAACTCACATAAAGATGACAAATAGGCGATGAAAATTGTCGCTGCAAATCCAGCAGCAATATTATCCGCGCCAACTGTCACAAATAGATATGCAGTTTTGGGCGTTTCTATCAGCGCGAGCCAAGCGAAAGCAGCATTGGTAATGACCATTAAAATAGACCCAAAAATCAGGCTGCGCATCAGACCAAAACGGATCGCGAAAACACCGCCGATAAACCCGCCGGCGATCGTGGCCCAAGGACCTAAAAAGCTCGACACGACCCCAATTTGACCTGCTGAATACCCTATGTGCTGGTAGAGCGGTTTTGCCATCGGTCCCATGGTTTTATCGCCAATCAAATAGGTGGCAACGAATAAAAACACGACCGGTGTCCAAATTCCAAGTCTACCTAGAAAACTAAGATAAGGTAATGCAACATTTTGCTTCAAGGCTTCTAAAAATGAACTGGCCTTTTGCCGGATTTCTCGAGACGGTTCTTTGATGAAGAAGACGATGAGACCGTTGACCGACATGACGCCAGCCATGAACATATACGCAAAATTCCAATTTGTGTACTCGGCAACAATATAAGACAGGCCGGCTGCGATAATCGCGAGCCTATATCCCAACACATATGTTGCGGCCATATTGGCCTGTTCATCATTGGGCGCGGCCTCAATTCGCCAGGCATCGACTGCAATATCAAATGTCGCTCCTGATGTGGCGAGAATGACAGCGCCCAATGCCGTCAGCTTCACCGATTCTTGTGGATTCGAACTGGCAATCACCAGCATGCCGATGACCGTCCCGAGAATTGCGAAGAGCATCCAGGATCGGCGCTGACCCAGCCTATTTGTAAGGATTGGAATTTTTAGGCGATCAACCAGCGGAGCCCAGAAAACTTTCAACGTATAGGCAAGCCCGATCCAGGCGAAGAAGCCGATTACTGACAAATCGACGCCTTCGTCTTTCATCCAAAATGCGAGCTCGGAGTAAATGAGCATATAGGGTAGGCCGGACGCGAATCCGAGCGAGACCATCGCGAGCATTTTCGGCTGCATATAGGTGCGTAATGCTTTCAACCACGACCGGTTCGGGGGAGCGGCAAGCAATGTATGTGAATCAGCCATTGGAAACACAGTGCGTTGGGCAAACGCTTAGGTAAAGTTCAATGTGCGTGAAAATCAAGAAATGTTGTTGACAATTCCGATGATTTTGCCGACTAGCTCGCCATTTTCTGGCGCTCTTTTGTCCAGTTCAATACCATTTCCTGCAGCTCTTCAGCTGAAACCGGCTTGGTCATGAAATCATTCATTCCAGAATCGAAACAGGCATTGCGATCATCATCAAACGCGTTTGCTGTCAAGGCGACGATTGGCAGGTCCTTATAGGCTCCGCCGAGCGCCCGAATTTTGCGTGTTGATTCCAGACCGTCCATATTTGGCATACGCATATCCATGAAGATCAGGTCGTACTTTTCCTTTTGAACCGCTTCGAGAGCCAGGGCACCGTCTTCCACGGTATCGACGCTGGCGCCTTCGGCCTCCAACAATGTACGGGTCAACAGGGCGTTGATCGCATTGTCTTCCGCGAGCAATATATTAAGGCCGGAAGCGGCATTTGATCCAATTTCGCTGCCCGTAGGCGTAATTGCTTCTGATGTCAGGTCGGGCGAGGTGTCGCGGGCTTCTTCAGCTGCATCCTCGTCCACAGGAGTTTCTGCGCCGACCGCTTTTGCAATAACCTGGTCGCGCCAATTCGATCCAAGAACGGCCGTGCTGTCTTCAATTGGCAAAGCGCGGCGCTCAATCATACGCTCAGGTTCAGCCTCTTCTTGCTGAGCAGGCTGTGGTTGTTCAACAAATTCAACGGCTTGCGCTGGAGCCGATTTAATTTCTTGCTGCTCGGAGGTTGGCTGATTTAAATAATCATCGGCGCTACGGTTCAAGGTATCTTCAAGGTCTTCCGATACATCGGGCGCCTTTTGTGGAGCCGCTTCAGGCGCAGGCATATGTTCTTGTACCGGTTCTGGTTGAGCTTCAAATACCGGTGCCGGTTCTTGGACAGGCGCGGGCGGCGGCGTTGCCTCGACCGGGGCAGGATCTGGAGTAGGTGTTAGTGTGGCAGCGGGTTGAACGGATTGCTGCAGGGGCGGACTCGTTTCCGTGAGCGGTGGAGGAACAAACTGGTTAGCTGGCGGTGTGGGCGCTGTGATCAACGCTGTGACATTGCGTGCAATTGCCATGGCGTTGCCATCGGCCATAACCATCTCGACCCAGTCATAGACGCTTTCATGCGGAGCTTCGCCAGCTTTGGTTTCAAACCGTTGCGCCCCTTGCGGCGCAGGGCTTGGCCACCCGGCAACCATGTTACCCCGCCAATCTTCAATGCGGCCGCCATAAAGCTGTAAAAAAGCCGCATTAACGAACATAACTTGTCCGTTTCTATCGCGCTTTAACAGTGGATCCGGCCAAGGCCATAAGTTTGCGGCTAAAACTTCATCGGCAGACATAAATATTCCCAAGTTGGGCCCAAAACGGGACAATCCTCGGTAGTTTAGGGGCAGCTTCCTAAAAAATGTCTTACTAAAAGTGCGTTTTTTGTAAAAAACCAGTTAATTAACACAGTGGTTTTTCAAGTGCGAAAAGTCGCAGAAGAGAACGTCGTCGGTTCCTGAGAAAGACCTTTGCGAGCGCGGCGATGGGAAAGCGCTTCAGCGATGTGAATCCGGCGCACGTGTTCTGCCCCGTCTAAATCAGCTAACGTGCGAGCGACCCTGAGAACGCGATGGTACCCGCGCGCCGTCAAACCCAGTGTCTCAGCTGCTTTTTGAACCAATGACCGGCCCTCCCGGTCAAGGGCCGCCACATGATCAAGCTGTTCGGATGATAAATCCGCATTAGTCCGTCCCCCGTTTCGGTTGTCGGCCCGTTGGCGCGCCGACAACACTCGGGCGGCGACTTCAGCGCTGCCTTCTTTACAAGGCGGAAGAGCTAAGTCCGCAGGTGTTACTGCCGGGACATCAATTTGGATGTCGATGCGGTCCATAAATGGACCCGAAACCCGACTTTGATAAACGACAGCACACCGGAGGCCGCGCCGACAGGCAATTCCGTCGGCACCTGCCGTCCCGCACCGACACGGATTCATCGCGGCGATCAATTGAAAGTTGGCCGGGTATTTGACATGAGCATTGACCCGCGCCACATGGATTTCACCGACTTCCAGGGGTTGTCGGAGACTGTCCAAGACCTGAGGCGTAAATTCGGGGAGTTCGTCCAAAAACAAGACACCGCGGTGGGCAAGAGAGGCTTCGCCGGGCTTGGCTTTGACACCCCCACCCACCATGGCGGCCATTGACGCACTATGGTGGGGTGCCTGAAAAGGCCGTTTGCGGCTGAGCTGTCCGCGTTCCAAAAGCCCAGCGACACTGTGGATCATGGAAACATCCAGCAACTCATTAGCATTGAGCGGTGGGAGCAGGCCCGGAAGCCGGGCCGCCATCATTGATTTCCCTGACCCTGGCGGCCCGACCATGAGCAAATTATGCCCGCCTGCCGCCGCCACTTCCATGGCCCGCATTGCGGATTCCTGACCGCGAACATCGCGCAAATCAAGCTCAAACCCGCCGTCGAGCAGTTCACCGGGCTCAGGCGGGTTTAAAATTTGAGTGCCTTTAAAATGATTGAGTAGCTGAATTAGATTTTGCGGCGCGAGGATGGGCAAATTCCCCGCCCATGCTGCCTCCGGGCCGTTCGGTGCAGGACATATCAGACCAAGATCGCCTGAGTTCGCTGTCACTGCTGCGGGCAAAGTTCCAGGAACTTGTGTAATAGTTCCGTCCAGAGAAAGCTCGCCAATGGCAGCATATCCCGAAATCGCATCTTCAGGGATCGCACCCATCACCGCCAATAAACCTAGAGCAATAGGCAAGTCGTAATGAGCGCCTTCTTTTGGCATGTCAGCCGGCGCCAAATTGATAACAACACGTTTGTAGGGAAAGGCCAGGCCAATTGCCGCAAATGCAGCCCGGACCCGATCCCGGGATTCAGCAACGGCTTTGTCGGCCAATCCAACAATTGAAAATTTTTGCTGCCCCGGCGCAATTTGAACCTGAACGTCAACAAGTCGCGCTTCGGCGCCTTCAAATGCGACTGTAGAAATGCGCGCAACCATAACGCCCCCTTTTCGAGCTTCACTATTTGGCACAGCTTGGAGAACAAAGCAAGAACTTATGCGTGTTTTCGAATAATGTTCACTGTAATGAGGCTGTACTTCGTTCTGGTCACATTCAGAAAGGGGTTGGTATAAGTGGCTGTAACAGTTTGGAGCACCCATGACATTTTTCAAAAAATCTCTTGCTGTGTTGCCTTTGGCAGCCGCGCTTTCCTTTATGCCAGCTTATGCGGCTCACCCCGAACAGGCTAAGACGCCTTCGCCGCAAATCGCCGCCGAAACGCTCGACGATCTTGAATTTACGGACCGGGAAATTCGCATTATTCGCCAACAAATTGCCGCCGCACAAAAGCGTGCGGACCGTGCTCATGCAAAAACACCAACGAAATCTTTGAAACAACAGCTAGATGAAATCGAATTGCCAACAGAGGCTGATATAAAAGAAATGCAAGCGCAAATGCCTGATTTAAATGCTTTGATAATGGGCATGATGAAATTGGCCGCTGATGATGATATGATAAAAGGCATGGCGAAGAGCGCCGATCAGTTAAAATCGAAACTCGATTTTGAGGGTTTCGAAACCAAAGACGGTATGCCTGATCTTAACGCCATGATGTCGACCATGATCGCCCTGATGGGGGATGAAGAATTGGTTGTCGGCATGATCGATGCTATCGAGCCTATTGCCGAGCTTATGGAAGACACCGCTGCAGATTTGGAAAAGAAACGGGCTCTAAAAGATTAGGCGTTCGCCTTAAACCATTTCGCGAATGCGGCACGCTCTTTGTCACTCATATGCAAACCGCATTTTGTACGTCGCCATAATATGTCCTCTGCTGTCACTGCCCATTCGTGCTTCACAAGATAGTCGACTTCTTTGCGGGTGAGGCCGCCGCCAAAATTCCTGCCCATGCCGCGGTTGGAAGAAGCACCATCGATAACCAGATCAATCCGTGTGCCATAGGCACGGGCCATGCGGCGCAATGTCAATTTACCCATCCACGGATATTCTGCTTCTAGGCTTACCAAAAATGTATCAAAGTCAGCATTTTCGATGTCTCCACCGGGCAAGGGCGCTTTGGCGGTCCAGTCTTTGCCGGCGCTCGGGAAATGTTTTTGCAATTTCTGTAAAGCGTGCTCGGACAGCTCCCGGTAAGTTGTGATCTTACCGCCAAAAATTGACAGGATCGGCGGCGTCTCCGTGTCCATCAAATCGAACACATAATCCCGTGTGACCGCAGACGCATTTTGTTTCTTATTGTCATACAGAGGCCGTACGCCGGCGTAATCCCAAACAATGTTGTCGCGCGTCACTGGTTGGGCAAAATAATCACTGGCTGCAGAGAGCAGATATTTGATTTCTTCGTCAGAGATTTTTATTTCGCCGTCGGAGATTTTGTAGGGCGCGTCGGTCGTCCCGATCAAGGTGTAGTCCTGCTCATAAGGAATCGCGAAGATAATCCGTTTATCGGGATTTTGGAACATATACAGATGGCGGCCTTCATAAAGTTTTTTGGTAACGATATGCGAGCCCTTGACCAGGCGTAGATGGTCTTCGTGTTCGCGACCCAATGCCAATTCAACCAACTCGTCCACGCGAATACCGGAAGCATTGACGATCGCCCGTGCTTTCACCGTTCGCTTGCGACCTTTACCTCCGTCATGGCCAGTTATCGTCGCCTGCCAAATTCCGTCATTATGACTTAGGGCCGTGCATTTCATCTGCGTGAGAATTTCGGCACCATGCTCTTTGGCGTCCAATGCGTTTAATACGACAAGACGAGCGTCATCGACCCAGCAATCGGAAAACACGAACCCTGTTTTATATTTTGGTTTCAAGACATTGCTAAACTGCCCCGTCCGCAGATTGGCCACATGCGTCGGCGGCAATATTTTACGCCCGCCTAAATGATCATACATAAACAAGCCAAGACGTAGCATCCATTTCGGACGCAGGCCTTGATGATGGGGCAGCACGATCCGTAAGGACCGCACCAAATGCGGCGCGGCGCGGAGAAGGACTTCTCGTTCAATCAAGGCTTCACGAACGAGACGAAACTCACCATATTCCAGATAGCGCAGCCCGCCATGAATGAGTTTAGAACTTTTTGATGATGTGCCACTGGCCAGATCATTTTTCTCGCACAAGACTACCGACAGCCCGCGTCCAGCAGCGTCACGTGCAATTCCGGTGCCATTGACGCCGCCGCCAATAACGAGGAGATCTACGATATCGTTTTTCTTAGCCATGATGGAATGGGTTTAGGATAAAGCTATTAGAAAAGAAACCTATAACAAGCGCGTCAATTGAGCCGTCGTTCAATTTATTTTTCGATTCTATTGAACCAAAACTGCCCGATCGACGACTTACAGACTGAAAGAATGTGTTACGAAAGCAGTTATGCAAAAGCAGCTGGACAGAAAATATACTGAATATCTGGTTTTGCGCGCAAAAACCGGCGACCGAGCTGCGTTTAATTTATTGGCTGAACACTATGAAAAACGCCTGCTCGCCTTTGCCATGCGCATGACGGGTGAGGGTGAGATGGCCCGCGATGCTGTTCAAGATGCCTGGGCCGATATTGTTCGCGGTTTCAGTAGCTTGTCCGACTCGCGCTTGTTTAATGCCTGGGCGTATAAGATCGTATCGCGGCGATGCTTTGATCAGATCAGGAAAGTGCAGCGTCGCCGCAAAACAAATTCTGCATATGAAGCCGAACCCCGGATCAATACAACAAGCGGTGACCGGGCCGAAAAAAATGCTGATCATAATGTCGTTTTGGCGATCATTTCGGAACTGCCGCAAGAGCAACGCTTAGCGATGATCCTTTATTACTCGGATGAGCTCAGCGTTTCTGAGATCGCCCATACTACAGGTGTGCCGGTCGGCACCGTAAAAACGCGACTGTTACACGCGCGAAAAAAAGTTCGTGCTCAATTAAAAGGAGAAAGCAATGTCTGACTTTGATCAAAAAATTAAGGAAGCGCTGGATGCCGAAACCGTGGATATGTTGGCGGATCTGGAAGAGCAGGGCTTGTTCGCGCAACTCGGTGGATTGTTTAAAGGGAAGCTCGCTTGGCTTGGTGTTGTAACGATTATCTTTGGTACGATCGCGGCGTTCACCGGATTCTACGCAGCATGGCAGTTTATCATTGCTGATGACATTCAATCCATGTTGCGTTGGGCGGCCTTGGCCTGGGCCTTACTTCAAGCCAATATGATGATCAAAATATGGAGCTGGATGCGCATGGAAACCAACCGTTCGCTTCGCGAAACCAAACGGCTGGAATTACAGGTCGCAAGGCTTTTGGCGCGTGATTAGCGCGCCAACGTCGGCCAAGCTTTTAACGGGTCGATAAGCTTGCCGTTTTTACGAGTCTGAATATGGACGTGTGGCCCTGTCGATTTCCCGGTATTGCCCAGGCGGGCAATTTGAGTCCCTTGGCGAACAAAATCTCCTTGCGAAACCTGGGAATCTTTTAAGTGAGCGAATATGGTTTTTATACCGCCCGGCGTTTCTAAGACGACGACGTGACCCCATTTAGCATTGTCTTTATATGTGTCGGTCACTTCAATAATCGTTCCGTCGGCCGGGGCAAAGATCGGCGTTCCTTCCTTATTAGCGATGTCGACGCCCGTATGCTTCGTCTTGTCAAAGTTTTTCCGGATCACGCCAAACTTGGATGTCAGACGCCCTTCGACAATAGGACCTGGCGCGATGCGACGTGGCGCCGTTTTTCGGGTATCGGCGACAGCCCCATGGTTTCGCAAGTATTGCGCAATTTGAGTGTGGCGGTATTTTTGCGCTGTACTGAGCGGAGAGCGCCATTCAGGACGATGTCGGGGATTGGAAACCTGTCCCAGCGATACGTCAGCCCCCCGCTGCACCAATAATTCCACCATATTTAAATTATTGGCTTTAACAGCGTTGATCAAAGGGCTTTCATCTGATGCCGTCATCCGGTTTATTTGGGCGCCGTGATTGAGTAAGAGATCAGCTATTTCCGTATGGCCGATTTTGGCGGCGATAATAAGCGGACTGCCGTCGCCATGAATGTGGAAGGCGGGATCGATGCCCATGGCGAGCATTTCTCTAACCTCATCTATGCGTCCAAGTGATGTCGCTTTAAACAGGGCGTATTGAAGCGACGAGATATCCTCCATATCCATATGGCTGGAGGCATGTGGAGGGGTCGGGGAGTGAGCAATGGCGCGCGGCGCCGCCAGGATCAAGGATCCAACCAAGGCGGGAACCGCGATTGATGTTGTTATCAATAGACGTTTTGAGAGTTTAGGCATGGGATGCTCCTTACAAAGGCGGTGAATGCGTTCAGCTAAATTGTGGGCGCGCGGGTGAAGCCCGATCGCGAGCAAAGGTTGATGTTTTGGATGTTGATCTACGAGATCGACGAGGGCGGCGGCTAGGACCCGACCCGCGCCGACTTTTTTGGCCGCGATATCGTCACATAATTTCTCACGCTCAATGCAAATCTGGGCATTAATCCAGTATAGCGGGACGCACCACCACAGGAGTGCTAAAATCAATCGCTGGACAAAGTTGGTCCATAGGTCTTGACGTATTAAATGGGCGATTTCATGTTCCAGCACAGCCCGGGTTGCCGGGTTTTTCAAATTCAAGTCAAAGTCTTGCGGGACAAGTACAACAGGTCGAAAAAATCCCAGGACAAGCGGTGTCGGCACATATGCGCTACGGCGAAGATCGATTTCCTTGGAAAGAAATGCTTGATTTGTTAGTTCGATTTTCTGTGAATGGCGGGCCCATGTCAGCGAGGTTTTTGCGGCCAAGCCTAATCGTGTGAGAGAGGCGGCTATGCCGATCATCCAGACAGTCAATAATAGTGTGCCCAACGGAAAGGGTGATGGCTGGTTGACGTTGAAGCTTCCTATCGGTCGGGCCGCATTCTCTGTGACCGGTGTTTCAGTAATTTGTACGGCTTGAGGTGCTGATTGGGGAGCAATGCCAATTGATAAATCCGGGGTCAGGTCGGGCAAAAACGGTGCGGCGAACAACAAGCCAGATCCCAATAAGGCAACGAGCGAAATTTGATAACGCGCACCCACTGCATACCGGGGAAGGATGCGAAGGGCTAACCCAACAACACCTGCCAGCAAAAGCGTCTGCCATATTAAATTGGCCCCGAGGGCGGGAACGACCGTATCAATATTCATGACTTGTCTCCGTCCAGCAGATTTCGCAAGGCTTGAATGTCTTCCGGCGTCAGCTTGTCTTCCTCGATCAGGTGTTGGGCAAGGGCGCGCGGCGATCCATCGAAAAGATTTCGCAACATGTTGGAGACAGCAGATGTTCGCTCGGCTTTTCGACTGATCAGCGGCGCATATATGTGAGTGCGGCCGTTTTTGCGAAAGCCGACATAGCCCTTATCGGCGAGGATGCGTGTTGTTGTCAGGACGGTGGTATAAGCCAGATCATGATCTTTGCTTAGGTCTTCAGTGATTTCCCGGACACTGGCCTCTCCCTTACTCCACAGAACATTCATGATACGTTGTTCAGCAAGGGTGAGGGTTTTGGATTTTGGGCGTGCCATAAACTAATTCCTTAGTAGAGTTCAAACAAGATATAGAATGGCCAGTTTTCGAAGTCAACTAAAGAATTAGTTTTAAATTCTGATGGCGAAACTAAGGCAAAGCCTGTCAAATCCACGCCCTATTTGTATTTTAAATCAACACCATAGCTTGAAGACGGGGAATTCGCCCTTTAGGATAAATGGAGGCTGACATGGGAATCCAAACCCAAAGACTGTGGAAAACGGAGAGTAAAATGGCGCGGATTGCATTGGTGGATGATGACGAAAACATCCTGACATCGGTTTCCATGTATCTGGAAGATGCAGGGTATGACGTCCAGACCTTTAATGATGGTGTCAGCGCTCTCGAGGCCCTTACAAATGAGCCCGTAGATCTGGCTATTTTTGACATTAAAATGCCTCGAATGGATGGGCTTGAGCTGCTGCGCCGTCTGCGCCAGAGCTCGAACTTGCCCGTGATTTTTCTGACATCAAAAGATGATGAATTTGATGAGGCGATTGGCCTGAATATGGGCGCGGATGATTACATCACCAAACCTTTTTCTCAACGGCTTTTGGGCGAGCGGATCAAAGCGGTTCTGCGCCGTTCAAAGATGGGCAGCGTAGAAACACCGACGCCGCAAGAAGGTGATGATAAGGTTATTCGCCGGGGGCAGCTCTTGCTCGACCCCAACCGGCATGCTTGTTCTTGGAAGGGCGAGCCTGTCCGTTTGACGGTGACAGAGTTCTTGATTTTGCATGCGCTGGCATACCGTCCGGGCTATGTGAAAAGTCGCGATAATTTAATGGATGCCGCTTACGACGATCAAGTCTATGTCGATGACCGCACGATCGATTCTCATATCAAGCGGTTGCGTAAAAAGTTTCGAAAAACCGATCGGGAATTCGATGGTATTGAAACGCTCTATGGTGTTGGTTACAAATATAAAGAAGCTTAAATTCCATACGAATTTAATCGTTTCCGATTGCGTGCCTAATTTTTTAGAAAAACGACTCATTCATTGAATCTATACGCCTTTGGTGTAAGAGCGGGCCCAATGACGACGGGAGTTAAAAAAACCAAAACTGGCGAACCGTTCTTCCGAATAGGGGGGGATCGGCGTAAAGGCGCACGCCGGTTTATTGCTTTTTCAACGCTGACGCGGATGATTTTTCTTGCCAATTTATTTGGATTGATAATTCTGATTATTGGCGCGTTGACACTTAACCAATTCTCACGCGGGCTCATCGATGCAAAAATCGACAATCTCAGTTCTCAAGCCCGCCTCATAACCAACCTACTTGGCGATCAGGCCAGCGGATTAGGATCGACCGCAATCCTAGATGAAGAAGCGGCTTTGCGGATCATGCGGCGCATTGATGTCCCTGAGAAAGCCCGCATTCGTTTGTATGATAAAAACTCTTCACTGATTGCTGACAGCGAATTGCTCGATGATAGTGTTGAAGTTGGCACACTTGATCCAATAATCACGGATGAGACCCCGGTGGAACCAAAAGAGGAATGGTGGGTTCAATTGCAAAACTGGACCGACAGTCGTGTCAATGATCTTCCGGTTTTCAAACGTCACCGCGAAGGCAAACAACGTCGACTCACACGCGATATCAAAACTGCACTTTTGGGGGATACAGTTGCAGGCGAACAATATGAAGGCGATAACCTGATCGTGTCGGTCGCAATTCCCGTGAAACGGGTGCAGGACGTATTGGGCGCGGTTGTTTTCGAAACAAGTGATGTTGATACAATTCTGGCCAGTCAACGACGTGGCCTAACGCCTATCATCTTAATCGCAATTATGGCGGCGATCCTATCATCATTAGCGTTGACATTATTTATAGCTTTACCGATCCGGCGCTTGGCGCGCGCGGCCGAACAGGTTCGGCGGTCTTCTGATAAACGAGACGTCATTCCCGACCTTTCATCGCGCAGCGATGAAATTGGCGATCTTTCTCTGGTGCTGCGAGACATGACCGCCGGTCTCTATAACCGCATTGATGATATTGCTAATTTTGCGGCAGATGTCGCCCATGAGATCAAAAACCCTCTGACGTCATTACGCTCAGCAACTGACACATTGCGAATAGCCAAGACGGACGAACAACGTGGCAAGCTCGTCGATATTATTCAACAAGATGTTGAGCGAATGGATCGATTGATCACCGATATTTCTAAAGCGTCACGTATGGACGCGGCTTTGGCCAAAGAACCGTCAGAGCCTTTGGACGTTGATAAATTCCTCTCGGACATGGCTGACTTCTATACGCAAACCCGCGTTGAAACCGGCGTGTCAGTTGTTCATGTCAAACGCAAGACCTCCGAAAGCGGCGACGGTGAAAAGGGCACTGTGATCGTCCGGGCACTTGAGACATCGTTCGGGCAGGTCCTCAGAAACCTCATCGACAACGCTCTGACTTTTTCTCCCAAAGAAGGCGAGCGGAGCGTCCGGATCAGCACTAAACGCGGAGCCGGTGACGATCAGGGATTTGCTATTATCACGGTTGACGACGATGGCCCCGGCATTCCTGAGGACGATCTGGAATCAATTTTTACACGTTTTTATACCAACCGCCCCAAGGGCGCGGCATTCGGCAATCACTCAGGGCTTGGATTGGCGATCAGCCGGCAGATCATGAATGCACATCACGGTACGATTACGGCATACAACCGCCGGGACGAAAATGGCACGATATTAGGAGCGCAATTCCGGCTAAGGCTACCGATGCACAACGTATCCCGCCGCACAAAGAAAGCTTAACGCACTAAATGACGTCCTCGTGAAGGCTCCAGCTTCCTTTATTGCGCAATTTTCTCATAACAAGATAAACGCCCAGACCAACGGGCCCCAGAACATAAGTCAGTATGAGACATGGAACAATCCAGGCGTGGGCGATGTCGCGTCGCTTGCCGTCCCTGGAAATCCACATGCCTACGAACAGGTCAAACGCCAGATAATGAACCCACCCAGCCAAAAAACCAATCGGGCTTGTAAACGCGAGCATCACACTCTCTAAGCTGCCAAAGCCTCCACCTTCTGCGCCACCTCCGAAAAACAAGGTCCACGATATATAATAAAAATAGATCAAAAACATGATCAAGGGGACGAATGCGGAATGCACGACCTTGGTTGTAAATTTCCAATTAGGGGCCAATATTAACAGAGCCCAGGCGGGCATCACGATAAAATTGATGATTTGGTAGGCGAGTGCATGGTCCATTTTTATCCCTCTTGGTTAAATGTGGAGTTTTTGTCTTACACATATTTAATCAAGATGACTGCAATATAACGTCGAAATTCACTTCCTATACAGCTTGAATAGGCTAGAAAACAGAGAAAGGAGTTCGAAATGAACCGGTTTTTGTTTAAATCCGCTATGCTGACAGCATTGGGCTTGGCGTTGTTATCCCCTGCATTTGCGCAACAGCCGCAAACCAGCCAACCTGTGGCTCTTCCGGCATTTACGCATTTGGAGACGGCGCAGGCAGATTTGGATAAGATCAGTGCGACTCTTAACAGTACCCAGAGTTTTTCAGGTCGGTTCGCGCAATATGCTTCTGACGGTTCATTTGCACAGGGCCAGATATATTTAAAACGTCCCGGAAAGGTTCGTTTTGAATATGATGCGCCGGCACCGCTTTTATTGATCTCCGATGGCGTGACACTGACACAAATCGACCGTGAACTGGAAACCAAAGATAAAGTCCCTTTAAAATCAACACCGTTGGCGTTCTTTTTGGCTGAAAATGTTGACTTGGCCAATGATGTTGAAGTCGCGGCTTTGCAAAAAACGGTCGATGGCATCCGAGTCGCCGCGAAAGACGGATCCGGCGAGATCGACGGCATGATCACAATGGTTTTCGATCCGACCGATCTGGCTTTGAAAGAGTGGATTGTTTCTGACGGGTTTGGCGCGGAAACCCGCGTGATATTATCGGACCTCAAATACAATCAGAAGCTCAGTCCGCGTTTGTTTATTGACCGGGATAACCGCAGACGCGATCGGCGCTGATAACGGCTATTGCCTCTTGCGTGCGGATGAAGGCCCGCTATGTATAGCCCATGACAAAAATTAAAATTGCCAGCTGGAATATCAATTCCGTTCGTCTCCGTATTGAACAGGTTGCGACATTTGCCAAAGAGCACGCGCCCGATATCATTACGTTGCAAGAGATCAAATGCCTTGAGGACCAATTTCCGCATGATGAATGCCGCGCACTCGGTTATTCTCACATTGAAATCAATGGCCAAAAAGGCATGCATGGGGCTGCAACAATTTCAAAAATCCCCATGAGCCGGATTAATACCGATTTTTGCCCGCGAGGCGAAGCCCGCCATGTCAGCACACGTTTAGAGCTGGGTGGCGACAAAGATTTCGAGCTTCATAATTTCTACATTCCAGCCGGCGGCGATGAGCCCGATCCGAAGATCAATCCGAAATTCGCCCACAAATTAACATATCTCGACAATGTCACCAATTACTTTGCTGGGCGTTCAAAAGAAAATGGACGCCATGTTTTGACGGGCGATTTTAACATCGCCCCGCATGAAAACGATGTCTGGTCGCATAAACAGCTCTTGAAAGTCGTCAGCCATACGCCTGTTGAGGTCGATAAACTCGCGGCGATGCAGGCCGCGCACGATTTTACTGACTGTGCACGCGCCTTTATTGACGACAGCGTCAAGCTACATTCCTGGTGGTCATACCGATCGCGCGACATCAATAAGTCAGACCGTGGTCGAAGGCTGGATCATATTTGGGTTAGCCCGGCCTTGAAAGACGCAGCGCTGTCCACGGGAGTTGACGGGCACGAAATCCATCGTCCGTGCCGGTTCTGGGAACGCCCCTCAGATCATGCACCGGTGACACAAATTCTGGATTTGGGGTAAGTCTAACGCCTTAAAATTCCGCCGAGAACACCGCGCATTAAGGCCCGTCCATGCTTGCCGGCAATCCTCGCGCCAATATCTCCAGCAATACTGACAGCGGCTGCCCGCGCTCCCTTGCCGAGCGCTGATTGACGTCTTCGTCCCGAGGATCTCTTTCGCGTGGTCTTCTTTTTTGCCTTGGCTTTCTCGGCCGCTTCGGCCGCTTTTTTCTGGGCTTTGGCGAGTTCAGCCCGCTTGGCGCTGAGTACTTCATACGCCGATTTACGGTCGATCGTCTCGTCATATTTACCGGTGATCGGACTGTCGGCCATTACGGCCGCGCGTTCAGATTTTGTCGCGGGGCCGATCCGAGAGGATGGCGGCCGGATCAGAGTTTGACCAACAATCTGCGGCCGTCCTTTTTCGTCCATCACAGACACCAAAGCTTCGCCCACTCCGAGGTCCGAAATTACGTTTTCCGTCTTAAATGACGGGTTGGGCCTGAAAGATTGCGATGACGATTTAATCGCCTTAATTTCCTTTGGCGTATAGGCGCGCAATGCATGTTGAATACGGTTACCGACTTGGGACAAAACCGAGTCTGGTACGTCTGTCGGGTTTTGAGTCACAAAATATATCCCGACCCCTTTAGAACGGATCAGTCGCGCGACCTGTTCGATTTTATCAACTAGCGCTTTTGGTGCGTCATCGAATAACAAATGGGCTTCGTCAAAAAAGAAGGCGAGCTTGGGCTTGTCGGGATTGCCGACTTCCGGCATTTCTTCAAACAATTCACTCATCAGCCAAAGCAGAAAGGTTGAATAAAGCCGTGGCGTGTTGATTAATTTATCAGCGGCTAAAACGGATATATACCCTTTCCCGTTTTCATCAGTGCGCATGAGGTCGGAAAGCTTCAGTGCCGGTTCGCCAAAAAACAAATCCGCCCCATCACGCTCCAACACCAATAAATTACGAATAATCGCCCCGACCGATTGTGAACTGATATTGCCGTAATCCAAGATAAGATCCTTCCGATGCTCGCTGACAAATGTCAGACACGCCTTTAAATCTTTCAAATCGAGCAGGGGCCAGTCATTATCCTCTGCAACATCAAATGCGATCGTTAGGACGCCTTCCTGTACTGCGGTCAGCTCCATTAATTGCGCGAGAAGCGTCGGGCCCATTTCTGTAATTGTCGTGCGGATCGGATGGCCCTGTTCACCGTATAAGTCCCAAAAAAGTGTTGGGAACGCGCTATATTCATAGTCAGGGAGTTCAATTTTATTAGCCCGCGAAATCAGCTTATCGTGCAGTTTGTGATCCTTGCTGCCGGCTTGACTTATTCCGGATAAATCGCCTTTAACATCAGCTGCAAAGACAGGCACTCCCGCATTCGAAAACCCTTCAGAGAGAATCTGCAGCGTCACGGTTTTACCTGTGCCTGTCGCACCCGCGATCAGCCCATGCCGATTGGCTTTATTCAACAGTAGATGTTGAATCAAACCGTCGGTGTCTTTCCCCACGAAAATCGAACCCATCATAATCCCTCCAAATGCATACCTCGCACCAGCTCCATGTGATAACTTTGTGCCCGCATCTCGTCCAGTGGATTATCCAGCGCTTTGTTGTCTCTTGACGTTTAGCGCAAACCGCTTTCTATTTTGAACAACAGGGAGAGCGGCATGGATATCAAGGCGGATCGTACAATCAGGGTCAGTATCCTGTTTATGGCATTTGTGCTGACAGCTTGGGTTCTTTACTGGATGCGGGGAATTTTAACGCCATTCGCATTGGCGATATTCTTCTGGCTGATCATTGACGCATTCGCGCGCTGGCTGGATCGCAAGCTCAAATTTCTTCCTTATGCCGCTGCTCTGGGTATAGCCGTACTTATTGTGGCTGCCGGCCTGTTTGGGATGATCATTATTATTGCCGATACTGCAGTCGATGTGGCGAGAGAAGCGCCTCAATATCAAAAAAGAGTCGAAGAAATATTCAGTCCAATTATCAACAGGTTTGGTGACGGATCATGGGCCTCCCTCAACGAAAGATTCGAGCTAATGGATAAAGTTCAAAGCCTGCTCGCGGGGTTTGCCGTGTCTGTGCAAGGCGTCGTATCTAGTTTCGCGCTCATCGCGCTGTATGTTGCCTTTCTGTTTGCTACCCAGCATTCATTTCCCAAAAAAATGGACGAATTATGGCCCGACGTTAAGAAGCGGGAACGGGCGCAGAAGGTCGGACATCGTATTCGCCAAAGCATTGAACAATATCTCGGCATCCAAACCTTGATGAGCCTGATTATGACCATATTGTCTTATGCAGTGATGCGTTCCTTTGGGTTGGATAATGCCCTGTTTTGGGCTCTTGTTATTTTTATCCTCAATTATATCCCGATTGTCGGGTCGGTGCTGGCAGGACTTTTGCCCGCCATGTTCGCTCTCGTGCAATTTGATACGCTTCTCCCGGTCGGTATTATGGCGGGGCTATTGTTCGTGGTTCAGTTTGTCATCAGCAACACCGTGCAACCGAAAATGATGGGTGACAGTATGAACCTGTCTGCCTTGGTCGTGATTTTATCGTTGGTGTTGTGGCAGGCTTTATGGGGCGGCGTCGGCGCATTCCTGTCCGCTCCACTGACCGTGATTGTTATGATCATTTTGGCGCAGTTCCCAACCACGCGTTGGATCGCCGTGGCTTTATCAGCTGATGGCAATCCGGATATTCAGGAAAAGAAAGTCATTCCGTCTATGTAGACTATGGAACCCGTTAGTGGACTGGCTTGGCTCTAAAGACCTCTTCGTCCAGCTCACCTTCAAATTTCGCTACGGTACAGGCGACGGCAACATCGCCGCTGACATTTGTCACCGTTCGCATCATGTCGAGCAACCGATCAAACGGGAAAATGAAAGCAATGATTAACGTTGATTGTACATCTGTCACGCCAATCACGGATAATACGCTTGCGGCTAACAAAAGTCCCGCTGAAGGAATTCCGGCGGCACCAATAGATGTCAGCGTCGCGGTCAATGCCACCATCACATATTGCCCGGCCGTCATGTCGATGCCTAAGGCCTGGGCCGCAAATAAAGCAACAATACCTAGATAAATCGCAGTGCCGTCCATGTTAATGGTTGCGCCCATGGGGAGAACCGAACCGGCTACCGATTTATCCACACCCAGGTTGTGCTCAGCACAGGATATGGTTACCGGCAAAGTGGCATTCGATGATGCTGTTGAATATGCAACACCTATTGCGTCTGCTATCCCGTAAATGAAGCGACCGAAGGGAAGCTTTAGAATTACCCGGATGATTAGTCCGCCATAAATCAAGATGATTTGCAGGATGCAGGCGAGGTAAAGCGCGACCGCGAGCTTGCCCATGCTGGCCAAAATCCCCAGTCCGTTGACGCCCATGACCCAAGCCATCAGCGCCAGGACACCATAGGGTGCCAGATCCATGATCAACATTGTGATTTTCATGACGACTTCCGAAGCTGCATCGAAAAAATCGGCGACAGGCTTGGCTTTCTCGCCAACCAATAAAATGCCAACACCGACAAAAATCGAAAAGACGATAATTCCCAAGACATCACCGTTTGCTAACGCTGAGATCGGATTAGTCGGAATGATACCGACGAGATAATCTGCAAATCCTTTTTTTGCGGATCCGGCAGCGGAGAGCTTATCCGTCACAGTGTCGACGCTCGCTTGCGCGCCCATAACCACTTCTCCCATGCCAGCGCCCGGTTGAAAGATTGTGCCAACCAACAACCCGAGCCAGACGGCGAAAAACGTCGTCATCAAATACATGCCGATGGTTCTGATTCCCAATGAGCCTAAGCGTTTCGGGTCTCCCATAGCAACAACACCGGATACCAGTGTGGTAGCGATCAAAGGAACGACCAACATTTTGATGAGGTTGACGAAAGCCTGACCGAATGGCTGAAACCAGGCCTCGGCAATGTCGGCGCCTTTTTCTGCGCCCAATCCGTAATGCAGACCTAGACCAACGAGCACGCCAAGCGCCAGCCCGATAAAAACGCGCTTCCATAAAGTCAGTGCCCGCCAGGATTTCAACATAATCTTCCCCTGTTTGTTCTTGTTTAAATTATTTAATCAGCTTGTCGGCAAAATAGGAATAGATCAACGCCTGACTGTGGGCCGTTTCTTCCAAATTGGCCGCACCCGCATGTCCGCCGTCTATGTTTTCGTAGTACAAGAAGTTATGCCCCTGGTCTTCCATGCGTTGTGCCAGTTTACGGGCATGACCCGGGTGTACGCGGTCATCCTTGGTCGAGGTATAGATAAACGGTTCAGGATAATCTATTTCCGGGCGTAAATTATGATAGGGCGATATTAGTCGCAAAAACGCCGCTTCTTTACCGCCTTCATCCGGATCGCCAAATTCGCCGACCCAACTCGCACCGGCGAGCAGCTTATGGTAGCGAAGCATATCAATCAGCGGAACGCCGACGGCAACGGCATTGAACAAATCCGGACGTTGGGTAAGCATGACGCCCATTAACAAGCCGCCATTTGATCGACCATGGGTTCCTAAATGTCTAGGGCTGGTTATTTTCCTGTCGATGAGATCTTCGGCGACCGCAATGAAGTCATCGTAAATCAACTGACGCTTAGTCTTTAACCCTGCCTGATGCCAGTCCGGGCCAAATTCACCGCCGCCGCGTGTGTTCGCCAAAACATAGACGCCTCCGCGTTCAAGCCAGGCCCGGCCGATGGTCGCGCTATAGCTGGGATTAAGAGAAACCTCAAATCCGCCATATCCGTATAAAAGAGTAGGACTGGTTCCGTCCATTTTTAAATTCTTGTTTCGTACGACAAAATACGGAATTTTTGTTCCATCAGATGATGTCGCTTCAAATTGTTCGGACTGCATGGATTCTGCGTCGAACCAGCTTGGCAGCGCTTTCGCTTTTTCGGCATTTAACGTCGACGTATCAATCGACCATAATGTGTCCGGCGTCAGAAAACTTTCTGTTGAAATGAAAGCGATGTCTTCCTTGCTATTAGTACTGCCGATTGAAACATTGCCATTCTCAGGAAAATCAAGCTTGGTTTTGCTCCATTTTCCGCCATCAAAATCAAAAGCATAGGCAGAACCGGAAACGTTTTCATAAAGGCTTAAAAGCAATGCGGATTTGGTCACGCCGGAATTCCCAATCGATTGCCGTGGACCCGGTGTAATCACTTCATGCACATCATCCATTTCACCGTTTTCCATGAAATCGGCAATTGAATACGACACAAGGGCGCCGGACTTAAAGCCTCGCCAGTCTTCTTGCAACCTCACCAGTTGTTGGCCTTTGAACTCGCCGCCTAAATTGACCTTGGTTGGCACCGGGACTTGTACAGGTTTAAAAGCATTATCGCCTGTGCGTGGAATCCAGTAATATTCAGTGTCATAAAAGGTTGTCGCGCGCACGACCATGATCTCATCCTTACCGTCTGCATTTTCAAACGTGCCGAGCCATACACCTACATCTTCTTTCTTGCCCACCATCAATTCGCGTGCCTCGGTTAATGCCGTACCCCGGGTCCATAATTTGCTGACCATCGGATAGCCAGACTCAGTCATGGTGCCTTCGCCAAAGTCAACTCCAACCAGCAGGTGGTCTTGATCAAGCCAAGCGGTTCCCCCTTTGGATTCTTCTAAAAAGAACCCGTCTTTGACAAAGCTCTTAGCCGCCACATCGAACTCCCGGCGCTCAACCGCGTCTTTTCCGCCAACGGACAAAGAAACCATACACCGGTTATAGTCAGGTGCGAGGCAGCTATTGCCTTTGTAAACCCAGTTCTTGTCATCTGCTTTTGCGACCGCATCAATATCGAGGACTGTCTCCCATTCCGGCGTGTCAGATCGGTAACTGTCCAGTGTCGTCGTGCGCCAAATCCCGCGCACATGAGTATCGTCCTGCCAGAAATTGTGCGCCTTGCCGGCACGGTAGGATACGTAGGGAATTTTTTCCGGTGAATTATAAACTTCCAGTAATTCCGCCTTCATGGCTTTATAAATATCGTTCTGCATTAAGGGCGCGGATTTTTCATTCCATTCACGTACTTTGGTCAGCGCTTTTTCACCTTCAACTTCTTCTAACCAAAGATGATCGGCATCTGTGTGGCCAGGTGTTGAATAATCCATAGGTGTGTCCTTATTGATTTGGTATGCAGTCTTAACCGGCGCGGGTACGTCCACAGATTTCTCTGCTGGCTGGCATGCCATGAGAACTGAGGTTACTGCGGTTAAGCTAAGAGTCGATATAAGAAGTTTTCTCATGAGAGTTCCCCAGTCTTGAAGTGAACAGCTTATTATTCTTATTTTTTATCAGCCGCGTGATTGCGCGCATAAAACCCGAAAATCTCCGTGGGGGCAAGGATTGTTTCGGGATTGGCTTGTGCTTGCACAAGCGTAAGAGCAGGCCTATATCCGGCTTATGAGATTTTTAATCATGAATGGGGCCGGAAACCGGTTTGGCGTGTTTGATGCGCGACAATGTCCGGATTTCACAATGACCGAAAAACTGGCAAAATCAGTCGCGGCCAAGAACGGCCCCATGGGTGCAAAAGGCGCTGACCAGATCATTGTCATGCGCCCTGCCAAATCTGAACAGGCTGACATATTTATGGAGATATGGAACCAGGCCGGGTTCGAGGTCGATGCCTGTGGAAATGCCTCCCGATGCATTCCCTGGCTTGTAATGGAAGAGACTGGAAAAGATAAAATCGTGCTTGAGACCAATGCAGGACTTTTACACACGGAGCGTAAAGGCCCTAACCGCGTGGCGGTCGATATGGGGAAGCCAAAACTTGATTGGGACCAAATTCCATTAAAAGAATATATGGACACTCATGTCGTGGACGTGAAAGTCGGGCCCATCGATGACCCCGTGCTGTCTCGCCCCGGCGCTGTTAACATGGGCAACCCGCACTGCGTATTTTTTGTTGATGATGCGGAAGAGATCGCCGCCGATAAAATTGGACCCATGATTGAATTTCATCCCTTATTCCCCGAACAAGCCAATGTTGGTTTTGCGCAAATCCGCGGACAAGACGATATCCGCTTGCGTGTTTGGGAACGGGGTGCGGGGCTGACGCTGGCGTGCGGTACAGGCGCGTGTGCTGCCGTCGTCGCGGCGCACCGGCAAGGCCGGACCGGGCGGAAAGTCCGTGTTGAAATGGACGGTGGTATGATTGAAATTGAATGGCGGGAAAGCGATGACCATGTGATTAAAACTGGTCCGGTAGAATTGGAACATGAAGGCGAACTTCCGGTCTAATCAATTTTCTCGGGAAATTGTGTAATTCAGGCGATCATTCCTATGTTGAATTAGACGGAGGACAATTATGAGCATTTTTAACGTTGTACAGGTTGTAATTGTCGGGCTGTTTTTATCGGCATGCAGCCTGTCTGATCTGGAGGAAAGTCAGACAAAAGAGTTTGCTGAATTAATGCAGAATTTTAAGTTGACACCTGCGGAAGTCGATATCGCCCAGCGCACTGTTTCCGGTTATAAAAATGAAATGGGCACTCCGGTCGTGGCGTCTCGAGATTTACGCCAAGCCATTTGTTACGCAACAAGTGTACAAATGCCGGAAAAATACACCAAAGCCCATCTACTTTATCTTGAATACTACGCGGAGGCCGACAAAGATTATTATACATGGTTTGCCAAAAAAGGCATTAGTGCCGCTACAGCCGAGGCAATGGGCAATATCTATGTGTCTGCCCATGATAAATGTAAAACGATGCAGGGGCGGTTAAAAAACTTGAAAACACTTAAAAAGAGCCGCGGTCTATAAATCCAGCTCGGGATGTGCGGCTTCAATAGACGCCATTTTCGGTAAATGACAGGTGACATGCGTGCCTTGACCTTCTTCGCTTTCAAGCTCGACCCAGCCACCATGTCGATCGACAAATCGCTCCACGAGCGCCAATCCTAAACCGGCGCCGCCGCGACTTGATTTGAAACTTTCAAAGACCTGCGGCTGTTTCTCTGAAGGGATGCCTACGCCGTTATCCTTGACCCAGATGCGCACGCTGGTTTCATCCTCTTCAGCGCCCAACTCAATTTTACCACCGGATTTGGTAAACCGCATGGCGTTGGAAAGCAGATTGTAGACGATCTGCTTGATGCGTTGTTCATCTGCCCTGATTTTCCCGATATCCTCCGGGCAGTTGAGCGACAGGGTTATTTTGGTATCCTCGGCTTTAGTGGCCACATATTCAAGCGCCCCGTCCAACAAATCAAATAGCTCTACATCTCCAAGATCTAAATCGATCGTATCGGCCTCAATGGCTGCGATATCAAGAATGTCATCGATGGTTTTAGCAAGATCTTCCGACGCGCTTTGTACAGCAAAGACATATTCGCTTTGCTTGTCGGTGAGCTCACCGGCAGCCCCGCTTTGAAGAAATTCAGAATATCCAGAAATGGTCGTGAGCGGTGTGCGCAACTGATAGCTGACATGGCCGACAAATTCTGATTTGAGCCGGTCTGCCGCTTCCAGCGCCTCCGCGCGTTCAATTAGAGCAGCTTCTGTGCGCCGTGACCGCGTGACATCATCCCATGCGATCAAGGTGGCCCCGTCTGGCAGGGGCCGGGAGAGATAGGTCAAAATACTATCATCGGAGCGGTGGATTTCGCCGCTGACATGGCGCCGGGCTTCGGGACTAGGGTCGGTTGTTCTGGCCATCATTTCAGACCAGAAATCCCGGTCGTGGTAAAATTTAAGGCAATCCTGGATCAAATCGCGGAAGCGCGGTTCGTCTTTCAATGATTTTTCCGGGAAATTCCACATGCTTTCAAACGCGGCATTGTGGATTTTCAAGCGACCATCCGAGCCAAAAACAGCCACGCCCTCGGTCAATTTATCAAGCGTCGCCTTTTGAACATTTATTAAAGTATTGAATTTGCTTTGCATGCTCATTTGATCGGAAATGTCGCCAAATAAGAGTGAAATTCCACCTTGTGGGTCGCGCATACGCACCAATCTCAATTCGCGCCCATCCGGCAGGCTCCATAGCTCATCGGGAACCTCGTCGGGCCAATTGGTGTAATACGCCAGTTCCGATTGCTTCCATTCCTGAAAATGAGGTTGCTCAGGCAGGCGTCTTTTTTCGCGCAAATGATCCAGCCATTCGCTATGGCTTGGCCGATCCGTAAACCAATCCTCTTCAAGCCCGAACATGGTGGCAAAGGCCCGGTTATGAAAATTCATCCTCTGGTCCGAACCAAAAATGACGACAGCTTCCCCCATATTGTTGAGCGTATCATCATGGGCGCGGATTTGCATTTTAAGGGCTGCTCTTAACTGCTCTGCTTCGGACGCGTCGACGGCCATACCGGCAACGCCGCCTGAAATTGGAAACATTGTGATGAGGGATGTTTTACGCTCTCCAGCCATCACAATTGGCCGTGCTTCTTTTTCCAGCGCATTGTCCCGCAATGCTTTTTTTGCCTGATTGGCACAGGCATCGTCCAGTTGAATTTGTTCATCCAATACGGACTGTAAATTCTCAGCTCCGACAGCTTTGAGGTATGCATTATTTGTCCATACGATCCGACCGGTGCCGCTCATACGCCAGATCGGAAACGGCGCTTTTCCCATGATGTCAACAAACGCAATCGGATCTGAAAGTGCTGTCAGTTTTTCAACTTCGAACTGGGTGATGGCATCGCGTTCGTCCCGACCACGGATACTGGCGTCTTCCAGCCATAATACGACTTGTGCGCCGGCCACATTGCCGTCGGCCTCGATCAATTTTCCGCCGGGCATCGATATAGTTGCGGAAAAAGCTTCGCCTTTGCGCCGTAAATTGGACACCAATTGTCGTAATGTGTGCGTTCCTTCACCGCTTGATATTGTGTCATGATCGGCAAGACCGTCCAATACACGTTTGGCAAATTCCTTTGGCTTGCCCGGTTCGGCAAACCGTACCAATGAAGCCAGTGCCGCCGTTGAGCCAAATACTTTAGGATTGCCCCAGTCCGAGCTTGGGTCTGGAATGTTTTCCTCCCAGACAAGGACCAGCCCCGGATAGGCCCCGAATATGGCTTCCGTGCGGGCAATTTTATGATCGAGATTTTTTGCTTTTTCCCGCCACTTGTTGGCGCCGCCGCCGACCATATTGGTGCGCATGGCAATAGCCCCTACGACAACAGCAAATGCCACTGCGCCAACAGTGATTAAAAGTGAAAGTAAATCGAGCGTGCCGCTACCCAAATCAATGATCCCTCATCCCCAACCCATTGCAAATCACAATGGCTGTTTGCAAATCAGAACATAGCGTTGTCGATTCCGCTTGGCTATGAGGAAATTGAGTTGAGCAGTGAAATCCGGAGTTTCGTTTAGCCGCCTAAACTCACAGCACCTAAACGATAGCGGAGCAGCACACGACAATTTTGCATCGACCCATCCTTTGGCGGCTCAAACTGCCAGTCTTCTGCCGCCTTTCGGGCTGATCCACCAAACAAGCGGTCCGGCACCGCGCGTTCTACAGTCACATTCTGGGTTTCACCTTGGGCGTCTACATCCAGCCTCAGGAGCACCCATCCTTGACGTCCTGATCGAAAGGCTCTGCCCGGATAGGCAGGAAGTTCGAAACGGCGCGCCGCCAATTGTTCGCCGCCCAAACAATCGTCCGGATCCGTATAGCCCTTGACCCAGGGGTCTGGCGGATAATCGGATTTGGGCATGAACGGTTTATTGCTGGCGCACGCGCTGAGCAGGCCCATGCCCAGCAATAATAACCAGAGTTTCATTCGTTTTCCCCGAACCGGTTTTCAACCAGATTTACCAAGGCAGCCAGGGCAGTTTCGGCGTCATGACCGCTGGCGGAAATGCTGATATCTTCGCCGCAGGCGGATCCGAGCAATAAAAGCTCCATAATGGAATCACCGACCACGGTTTCCTGGCAGACATCATTGTGGCTGGTGACCCTGATTTCCGCGTCAAAGTCCTGTGCTCTGGCGGCAAATTTAGCAGCGGCGCGCGCATGCATACCGCGCTTATTACGCAAGGTGACCCGCGCGCTTATTTTGCCGGATCCTTGCTCGCCGTCACTGGCAAGGATATCAGCTTCACTCATCCGTTTCGCCGGCAATGATTTGGGAGGCAATCGCGATATATCTTCGCCCTGCTGTTTTCGCTATTTGGGCGGCTTCAGAAAGGGATGCAGATTCGCGGGCTTCGGATAATTTGATCAACATTGGAAGATTTGCGCCTGCCAAAACTTCAACCTTGTTTTCTTTCAATAATGATATGGCCAAATTGGACGGCGTGCCGCCAAACATGTCAGTGAGCAGGATCACGCCGCCCCCGCCGTCAACATTATTCACAGCGGCGCGGATGGCATCGCGGGCATTTTCCAGATCATCATCCGGCCCGATACATACGGTTTCCATTCCCGACATCGGCCCGACAACGTGCTCGGCCGCTTTGCGCAGCTCCGCAGCTAAAGACCCATGGGTTACTAACACTAGTCCGATCAAAATCGATCCCTTAATTATCGAAACTTCACTTAATCAAAATCGAACGGGAAAGGGAAGTGGTTTTTTAACTTGATGTGACAGAAACTTTAAGCGCGAAAAACCTAAAATCCTTCCGCCTCTGGCAGGAAGATTTCGCGTTTGCCGCCGGGACCCGACGGGCCGATCATGCCTTCGGCTTCCATACGCTCGATCAGATTGGCGGCGCGGTTATAGCCGATGCCGAGACGGCGCTGGATATAACTGGTCGACGCTTTGCGGTCGTTGGCGACAATCGCCACGGCTTTATCAAAAGTTTCGTCGCCTGAACCCCCGTCAGCTGCAGTTCCGCCGTCGCCGCCTTCTTCCTCGCGGTCGGTGGTAATGTCTTCGAGATAGCTCGGCGCGCCCTGGGCTTTGACGAAATTGGCGATTTTTTCCACTTCATCATCCGACACAAACGGGCCGTGCAGACGCCGCGTGCGACCGCCACCAGCCATGAACAACATATCGCCCATGCCGAGCAATTGTTCCGCACCTTGTTCGCCCAGAATTGTGCGGCTGTCGATTTTTGACGTGACCTGGAAACTGATCCGCGTCGGGAAGTTGGCTTTAATCGTACCGGTGATGACATCGACGGATGGACGTTGGGTGGCCATAATCATATGAATACCTGCAGCCCGGGCCATTTGCGCCAGGCGCTGCACCGCGCCTTCAATGTCTTTACCTGCCACCATCATCAGATCGGCCATCTCATCAATAATGACGACGATAAACGGCATGAATTCGAGATTTAGCTCTTCGGTCTCGTAAATCGGATCACCGGTTTCTTTGTCATAGCCGGTCATGACGGTTCGTGACAGCTGCTCCCCGCTTTGTTTGGCCTCAGCAATTTTCTCATTGAAACCGGCGATGGAGCGTACGCCCATCTTGCTCATATTACGGTAGCGGTTTTCCATTTCCCGAACCGTCCATTTGAGCGCGACGACGGCTTTCTTTGGCTCGGTAACCACAGGGGCCAACAAATGCGGGGCGCCGTCATAAACTGACAGCTCGAGCATTTTCGGGTCAATCATGATAAACTTACATTGCTCCGGCGTCAGCGTGTACATCAGCGACAGGATCATGCCGTTGATCCCGACCGACTTACCGGAGCCAGTTGTACCTGCGACCAGCAAATGCGGCATTTTCGCCAGATCGGCAAAGACCGGCTTACCGCCAATGTCTTCACCCAGCGCCAAGGGCAGAGCCGCACCACATTCTTTGAAGGCGCGGCTGTTGAGCATTTCTTTCAAATAGACAGTTTCACGGCGCCGGTTGGGCATTTCAATCCCGATCGCATTGCGCCCGGGCACAACGGCGACCCGGGCGGATTGCGCGGCCATAGAGCGTGCAATATCGTCCGAAAGATTAATCACGCGCGACGATTTCACGCCCGGTGCCGGTTCAAATTCATACAGGGTGACGACCGGGCCCGGCCGAACCTGACCGATTTCGCCTTTAACGCCAAAATCGGTCAGGACTTCACCCAGCTCTTCGGCTGACTTTTGTAACGCGCCCGCATCGGCCACGGCCACACGCGCCGGCGGGGTTTTCATGAGGTCCGTATGGGGGAGAACAAATTTTCCGTTTTTCGGGAATGAAAACGTATTACCTTTGGGCTTGGCAGATTTGCGCGGCTTTCGAACTGGCGCGGTTGCCGTAGGCTCAGGCGCGGGCGGCGCACGATGAACCGGCTTGGGCGCTGGCGCAATCGGTACGGGTTCAGCGACGGGAGCGGCCCCCGGGCCTTCCATCCACACCCGGCGGTCATCATAGCCTGCTGTCTCTTCAGGTTCGACGTAAGATTTATGAAAACGCCGCCGGACAAAGGCGACGGCCTTATCAACACCGATGCGGAAAATTGCCCAAACCAGTCCTGCTGCATCCAGTACATTGGCCACATCACGTCCGACCATGCCAATAAAACGGCCTAAACAATACCCGAGCATGCAAAAAACGAGGAAGGCAGCGGCTCCGCCGGCCACGCTGGCATTGATCTTGAGGCTCGTAAAAATGCCTTTAAAACCTAAGAATATACTGTCGCCAAACCAGCCCCCGAGCCCGGTGGCCATAGGCCAGGATTGCGGAATTGGGAAAGCGGCAAGGAAAATGGACAGGAAAAATATTGTGGAAACCAACAGTCCACTACGGCGTGCCGTATCCCATTTCGTAATCCCGACGCGTGGGCGCAATACGGCACGTGCGGCCGCAAACATTAAAAGCAGTCCCAAAGGCAAGGCGGCCCATCCCAGCATTTGTAAGAGCCAATTGGCTAAATTTGCACCCGGAATCCCCAGGAAATTGTTCATTTCCGTCGCCAGGCCGGCTGTATCCCCTGTCGGATCAAAAGGGCTATACGTCAAAATTGACACTGAAATGATCGCGCCAATCCCACCTACACCTATGGCTTTGACCGCCCGACGGAGCGCACCGGTCGGCGAAATTTCGTCCTCGTCGAACATCATCGGGTCAAAATCGGTCTGGGCAGTTGCGCTGGGTGGCAAGGAAATCTCCAATCAAAAATATTAATTGAAGGTAAAGTGAGACAGTAAACGAAACCTGAATCTAACGGGATAATTTCAGCTGGATTTTGATGTTATCCACAGCTCCATATCGGCCCACTTGACCTTGCGTTTCAGGTTTCCCATGTTTGGAGGAACAGGAGATCACTATGACCGACACTCACGATTATGCAGACGCCAGCAAATGGCGAGGCACCACAATTCTCACCGTCCGAAAAAATGGCAAGGTGGTTGTGATCGGCGATGGCCAGGTCAGCGCCGGAAATACGGTGATGAAATCGTCGGCGCGCAAAGTTCGTCGAATTGCCGGCGGAAATGTGATTACCGGGTTTGCCGGCGCGACTGCGGACGCTTTTGCGTTGTTGGAGCGGCTCGAAAGCAAGCTTGAACAATTTCCGACACAGTTGGCGCGGGCCTGTGTGGAACTGGCCAAGGATTGGCGCACGGACAAATATCTTCGGCAGCTACAAGCCATGATGATTGTCGCTGACAAGAAAGAGACATTTGTCCTGACCGGGAACGGAGATGTTGTAGAGCCGGACGGCGGACTAACCGCGATTGGATCCGGCGGGAATTATGCCTTGGCCGCAGCGTTGGCGCTTAATGACTATGAAGACGATCCGGAAAAACTGGCGCGCAAAGCCATGGGAATCGCCGCCGATATTTGCGTTTTTACAAATAACAGTTTTGTTGTAGAAACGCTGGATGAATAAGAAGCACGACTTAAGTCCCGAACAGATAGAAGCGGCTGTACAGGCTGGCATTATTTCAAAAGCGCAGGCGCAAGCCATGCGTGGAAATTCACATCTTAAAAACGTAGAAGACGCCGCTCTCATTGGTAATGAGGATGATATGCGGTTTGTCCGCAGTTTCTCGGATGTGTTCATTTCCATCGGTATTGGGTTGCTTGTCATCGGACTTTTTGGATTTTGCGGTATGATGGGCGGCGGTATTGCTTATTTGCTGGGCGCGGCGAGCCTTTGGGTTATGGCTGAATATTTCGGCAAGAAGAAGCGGGCGCATTTGCCGACACTTTTGATTGCGTTGGCGTTCCTAGTGTTTGTATTGAACGGCTTTAAGGACGTCCTCAATTCGACCGGGCGCATTGATGTATTTCCGGCATTTGTCACGCTCGGCGCGATGTTACTGTTTTATTGGCGCTTTAAACTGCCGTTTTCGGTCGCCCTGATTGCCCTGTCTCTCCTGATTCTCGCCTTCAGCTTTATCGGCGGCGTGGTCCCGCTAGGAATATTCCTCTTGGTGAGCGGGTTGGCGTTGTTTGCCGTTGCGCTTTATTACGATGCCCGCGATACAGACCGACTGACGCGGTTTGCAGATAATGCGTTCTGGCTTCATTTCACGGCTGCCCCGCTCATTTTACACGGTATTATGATGTTGTTCGTAAAGTCTCAGGCTGCCGATCTGACAAGCCTGGTGGCCTTTGTGCAGTCGGGGAATACCAATTCTGTGATTATGCTCGCGATCGTCGGCGTTTTGTCGGTTGTCGGACTTGCGATCAATCGCCGGGCCTTGATTGTATCATCGCTTGGATATGCCGGGTTTGCCATTTTCATGCTGCTGAAAGGCGATGGGTTTTCAATGGCGAATATCGGATCGATCTTGTTTTTGACCCTCCTGTTTTTGGGCGGCTCCATTGTTTTCCTGGGCGTGGGGTGGCATGCAACCCGCCGCGCCCTTCTCGCTGTCCTGCCCAGCTCAGGCATGTTCGGGAAGATATTCCCACCCGTGCGCGAATAAACGCATACTATATCTTGATCTTTTGGTTCCGCTTCCCACCTGTTTAAGAACAGAATAAGGACTGATTATGAGTGAATTTTCACCCCGCGAGATTGTCTCCGAGCTTGATCGCCATATTGTTGCGCAAAGTGACGCTAAACGCGCCGTCGCGATTGCATTACGATCGCGTTGGCGGCGCATGAATGTGGATGGGGATTTACGCGAGGAAATCACGCCCAAAAACATTTTGATGATTGGTCCGACCGGTGTTGGTAAAACTGAAATTTCCCGTCGTTTGGCTAAGCTTGCCAACGCACCTTTTCTGAAAGTCGAAGCCACGAAATTTACTGAAGTTGGTTATGTCGGTCGGGACGTGGAACAGATCATTCGTGATCTGGTTGAAATCTCCATTGGCTTGACCCGTGAAACCCGCCGCAAAGATGTCGAGGCCGCCGCCGAGAAAGCAGCCATGGAACGTATTCTTGACGTGTTTGTCGGGACGAATGCTACCTTGGCCACACGCGATAAATTCCGTAAAAAATTGATAGCGGGCGAGCTGGATGACAAAGAGGTCGATTTGGAACTGGCGGATAACTCATCGCCGTTTCAGGGCTTCGAAATCCCGGGTCAGCCGGGCGCTGGCATGGGGATGATTGAACTTGGGTCTATCTTTGGAAAAGGAGCAGGCAAAACCAAATCCGTCAAGATGAAGGTCGAAGATGCCTATGCGCCTCTCTTGGCCGAAGAAGCAGATAAAATGCTTGATGAAGAAACCTTGGTCAAAACCGCTATTGAGGCTGTCGAAAACGACGGTATCGTCTTCTTAGACGAGATCGATAAGATCACGGCTCGCTCGGATGTACGCGGCGGCGGGCAGGTGAGCCGTGAAGGCGTGCAGCGCGATCTATTGCCCTTGATTGAAGGCACCATCGTGACGACAAAGCACGGACCGGTTAAAACCGATCATATCCTTTTTATCGCGTCCGGGGCGTTTCATGTGGCTAAGCCGTCAGACATGTTACCGGAATTGCAAGGTCGTCTACCGATCCGCGTCGAGTTGCGTGCCCTGACCCGCGAGGATTTTGAACGCATTCTCACTGAGCCCGAAGCCAGTTTAATCAAGCAATACACGGCCATGATGGCCACGGAAAATGTAACCCTTGATTTCACCAAGCCCGGCATTGCTGAAATTGCGAAAGTGTCTGCTGATGTGAATGCACGCGTTGAAAATATCGGCGCCCGCCGTCTGCACACAGTAATGGAGCGCTTGCTGGACGAAATCAGTTTTTCCGCCACGGACAGAGATGGTGATACGGTCAAAATCGATAAAGCCTATGTGCAAAAACATGTGGGCGATTTAGCGAAAGATACTGACCTTTCCAAGTTTATTCTCTAAATGCCGCGCAAGCCACATTCGCTTGACGAGGTGGTGGCGAAATTGTGCGCAATGGAAAATAAAGACCGATTGGTTGGTAAAGCCCATTACGGCATCAATGTCGATAGGGCCTTGGGCCTGTCCATGCCGGAGATCCGCGGCATCGCCAAACAAATTACCAAGGATCATGATCTGGCCGAGGCCCTGTGGCTGACGGACCTGCACGATACCCGATTGATCGCAAGCATGGTCGATCACCCGAAATGGGTCACCGAAGATCAAATGGAACGTTGGGTCGTTGGTTTCGACAGTTGGGATGTCTGCGACCAAACCTGCGGAGAACTGTTTGATAAAACTCCTTTTGTGACGCAAAAAATTCATGACTGGTCGGCTCGCCCGGAAGAATTCGTCAAAAGGGCCGGATTTGCCTTAATCGCCTGGCATGCCGTCCATGATAAAAAACGTGACGATTTCGAATTTTTGCAATTTCTTCCATTAATCGAACGCGAAGCGACGGACGCCCGTAATTTCGTCAAAAAGGCGGTCAACTGGGCCTTGCGCCAAATCGGCAAACGTTCCGCAGAACTGCATCCACATGCCTTAGCACTTGCCGAAAAATTGAGCTGGTCGGCCGACAAGACCGCGCGGTGGATTGGGTCGGACGCCGTGCGGGAACTCAAATCAGATAAAGTCCGGCGGCGTTTGGGCTTAACCTAGCTCCAACCGATATCCACCGGGCTCGGTCATCAGCAAAGTGGCCTGACCTTTTTCCGGCTCGATTTTCTGGCGCAGGCGGTAGACATGGGTTTCTAGGGTATGGGTCGTGACGCCGGAATTATATCCCCAAACCTCATGCAAGAGTTCCTCCCGTGCGACAGGCTTGCCGCCAGCACGGTAGAGATATTTCAAAATATTGGTTTCTTTTTCGGTCAAGCGAATTTCACGTTCGCCTTCTTTTTCCATGCGCTTGAAGGCGGGGCGGAATGTGTAAGGCCCAATTTGGAAAACCGCATCTTCACTCTGTTCAAAGCTGCGCAAATGCGCGCGTAAGCGTGCCAGAAGAACCGCAAAGCGAAATGGCTTGGTCACATAATCATTTGCGCCTGAATTAAGCCCCAAAATTTCATTCATATCGCCATCATTGCCCGTAAGCATAACGATTGGGGCGGCCACGCCGGCTTTACGCATCAATTGGCAGGCTTCAGTACCGAGCATGTCGGGTAAATCGACATCCAGGAGAATAAGGTCAAAATCTTTTTCCTTTGCAACAGCTATGGCTTCGCCAGCGGTCGCGACATCGATTGTTTCAAATTCATCATACAAGGCAAATTGCTCGACAAGTTCCGCGCGAAGGTCGTCATCATCATCGACCAATAATAGTCTTTTCTTCACACTCATATTCTCATCTCCCGATAAGGAGCCCTTAATTCATGTTGTGCGCCTTATAGGCTTGCGCTTATCTATACTCTAATGTCAATTTGTACAAAGTGCATCACAAAAACGTGGGGACGGTGTGAAGATTTCCGTAAATTGTTCCAAGAAAAAGCTAAGTATTGGCAAACAAACATTTGACTGCGCCATTGGCGTCAATGGATCTATACCTGAGGCGGAGGGGCGAGAGGGGGACGGCAAGACGCCACTTGGCACTTATCTGCTTCGGTATGGATTTTACCGAGCGGACCGGATTGAGGAACCGGACACGCAATTGGTCATGCATGAAATATGCGAGGATGACGGCTGGTGTGATGCGCCAGAAGACGCGGCATATAACCGACTTGTACGTCTGCCATATCCGGCAAGCGCGGAAGAAATGTTCCGCGACAGCACCGTTTATGATGTTGTATTGGTTCTCGGCCACAATGACACCCCACCTGTCGCTGGCCGCGGCAGTGCGATCTTTCTGCATGTAGCCCGTGAAGGCTATAAACCGACACAGGGATGCGTGGCTGTCAGCTTGGATGATATGATGAAAATCGTACCGGATTTGCCTCGAGGCGCAATTATTGAAATTGGTAAATAGTTTCAAGAACGCATTTCTTTTTTCCAATTCACATACCCATATACAGCATTGATTAGGAAAAGCCCGTAGACAAAACTTGTGAGATAAAGGCCTTGAGAAGCAAACAGCGGAATGCCAACGATATTGACGATAATCCAGAACCACCAGGTTTCCAGCTTGCGACCCATGAGTAGGAATTGCGCAATAATGGAAAAAGTCAACATCAAACTATCGATAACCGGAAGGGCCGCGCCGGTAGTCTTTGATAGCATCGTCCCATATCCATATGCCGCAACAAGAGCTAACGGCAAAAGGACAAAGCCAATTGTTACGGCTTTTACGGACCTGATAGGTAATTCCTGCTGCTCATCTGATCGCTTGCGCCACAATATCCAGCCGATCGCATTGGTAACAATAAAAAAGCCTTGCAGAGTCACATTGGCAAATAGGTTAGATTGATAGAACACAACGGCAAAAATCGCACATCCCACAATGCCGAATGCCCATGTTGACCAATGATTTCGAGCGGCAAGATATACGGCGAGGACCATGACGGCATTGGCGATGATTTCGAGTATGGGCATTGTTAAGGCCTTTCGCCGAACAGCGCTGATCCGACCCGGACATGGGTCGCACCCAGTTCAATCGCCGTTTCAAAATCTCCGCTCATCCCCATAGAGAGCTTGGTAAGGCCATTTCGTGTTGCCAGTTTTTTCAACAGCGCAAAATGTGGACCCGCGGCCAAAGCCGCGGGCGGGATACACATCAGGCCTTCCGGTTCAATCCCATATGTGTTTCTCAACATCTCAATAAACGCATCAAGGTCCGCCGGGACAACTCCGGATTTTTGTTCTTCTTCGCCTATATTAACCTGCACAAACAGAGTCGGTAATTTGCCGGTTTTTTCTGCGGCATTGACGAGCGCTTTGGCCAGTTTCTCACGGTCCAGAGTTTCGATGACGTCAAATAATTGGCAGGCGTCGACCGCTTTATTGGTTTGAAGAGGCCCAATGAGACGAAGTTCGATTTTATCCCGCCAATTGGAAAATGTGTGAGCCCAGCGTTTTTGAGCTTCTTGCACTCTGTTCTCCCCGAACACCGACTGCCCCGTTTCTAACATGGCTTGTACCCGTTCATCACTTTGCTGCTTTGAGACGGCGACCAGCGTGATGTCATTGGCTCGCCGACCATCGCGCTTGGCGCTAACGGCAATGCGGTCTAGGATGTTTCGTCGGGCATCCGCTATCGACATATTTGAGTTAAGGATTGACATGAGTTCGACTTATAAGGAATTCGACACACTCGCAAGGGTCGCTGAAGCCCTATATGAAGCCCGCGTCTCCGCTTGCCGGTTGGCGCCTTACGTGGTGATGACGGATCCAGACCGAATGCCGGATATCGTACATGTCGCGGAAAACATGCCCGAGCATAGCGCTCTCATTTATCGGCATTTCGGTGCGCCAGAGCGCGAATTTATAGCCCGCAAGCTTCGACAAATCTGTTTCGATAAAAACGTTCAACTGCTTATCGGTTCCGATGAAGATCTGGCAAACAACTGTGGCGCGGACGGTATACATTTGCCGGAACGCGATCTTGATACGGCGCATGTTTTGCGCATTCGTTACCCGGACTGGATCATAAGCGGTGCGACCCATTCAGAACTGGCGATCGCAAAAGCTACTAAATTGGGTGTAGATGCCGGGTTTGTTTCCCCCGTATTTGAAAGTGATAGTCCGAGTGCGGGTAAGGCCTTGGGTATAGACCGATTTGCAGCAATGGCCGCCCAGGCGAAAATTCCAATATTTGCCTTGGGCGGTATAAATCCCCTGAATGCTAATAGTCTGGAAGGGTCGGGCGCCGCCGGTATAGCCGGGGTATCCGGATTTATTCATGACTGAAATCATAACAATCGACCTTGATGATGCGGCACGGCTCGCCAGTTTGCATAGGGCGGCGTTTGGCAAGGGCTGGTCCGCGGCGGAATTTCAAAAACATATCAACAATGAATTTGATGATGTGATCGGGAGATTGGATAAGGGTAAAGTTATAGCGTTTGCGGTTTTGAGAACCCAATCAGACCAATCTGAGCTTCTGACCATCGTTGTCGATCCCGCCTATCGCGGGCGGGATATCGGGCATAACCTGCTCTCAGAAGCCGAGCGGTGCGTTGTATCGCGCGGGGCTGACATCATGTTTCTCGAGGTGGCGGCTGACAACACGGTCGCTACGGCGCTTTATCAAAAACTTGGATATGTTCGTTGTGGAACCCGAAAAGGGTATTACCGCCGCGTAAACGGCCGGATTGATGCGCATCTGTTTCAAAAGCGATTATAAATCAGCGCATCAAGAATTGAGAATGACTTGCGCTTGCAATCGTCTCGCCCTAAAACAAATTTATGAGCTGGATTGAGAAAAAATGTGTGGAAAAAGGTCTGCGGATGACAGAGCAGCGGCGTGTGATTGCCGACGTCCTATCACAATCCGATGATCATCCTGACGCGGAAGAAGTCTACGCCCGCGCTGAAAAAATTGATCCAAAAATATCGCTGGCAACCGTTTACCGTACTCTCAGATTATTTGGCGAAACTGGCATCATTGAAACCCATGATTTCAGGGATGGCCGGGCCCGGTATGAAGCGGCGGATAATGACCACCATGATCATCTGATTGATGTCACAACAGGCGATGTCATCGAGTTTGTCGACGAAGAAATCGAGCGGTTGCAGGAACGCATTGCTGAGAAGCTTGGGTATGAATTGGTAGATCACCGTCTTGAGTTATACGGCAAACCCAAAAAACCAAACTGATATTTCTCCAAATTACATATGTTTCGGTCACATTGAATGCCGGTGCGTACCCGTCTACACTTTAATGATACGAGCACTTGCTTCTTGCAGAATTTTCCGCTTTAAGCGGGGCTCATTTTTTTAAGGGCTGCAGGAAGCGGTTAAATCGAGGTTAGCGGCTTATGGGCCAGCACATTTCAGAAGACTTGGATCAGGCAATTGCGCAGGCGGTTCCTGAAGAAATACAGTCTTCCAAAAACACCAAGAAGCTATTCATCAAGACCTATGGGTGTCAGATGAATGTCTATGATTCTGAGCGCATGCGGGATGTCTTGGCACCTGTGGGATACGCGCCTATAGACACACCCGAGGGTGCCGATCTGGTTGTGCTCAATACCTGCCATATTCGTGAAAAAGCAGCGGAAAAAGTATACTCTGAATTGGGGCGCATCAAAAAGCTGAAAAATCAAAAAGCTGAAGCCGGCGAGGGAGATATGACGGTCGCGGTTGCCGGTTGTGTTGCGCAGGCAGAAGGCGAAGAAATTATGCGCCGTGCGCCCGTGGTTGATTTGGTGCTCGGTCCTCAGACATATCATAAATTGCCGGAAATGATCGCCAAGGTCAGCCGAGCCCGGGGCGAGCGTCTCGAAACTGATTTTGATACCCAGGAAAAATTCGACCTATTACCGGCCGCGCGCAAGCCGAACGGCTTTGCCGCCTTCCTGACCATTCAGGAAGGATGTGATAAATTCTGCACATTTTGTGTCGTGCCCTATACCCGGGGCGCTGAGTTTTCACGCCCCGTCGATCAGATTGTTGCAGAAACACGCTCTTTGGTGGCGCAAGGCGTTAAAGAAATCACACTATTGGGACAGAATGTGAACGCCTATCGGGGCGCGGCACCTGAAATCGAAGGGGGTGATAAATGGAGCTTGGGGCAACTGATCCGGCACCTCGCAACTATTGGCGGGCTCGAGCGACTGCGGTTTACGACATCGCATCCCCGCGACATGGATGAGGATTTGATCACCGCACACGGCGATGAAACCAAGTTGATGCCGTATTTGCATTTGCCATTGCAAGCAGGATCTGACCGGATATTAAAGGCGATGAACCGTGGACATACTTACGCGGAATACCGGGACCTGATCGCCCGCGTTCGCGTGGCCCGTCCTGACATTGCCTTGTCTTCGGACTTTATCGTCGGTTTCCCGGGTGAAAGTGAAATCGATTTCGAGCGCACAATGGACGCTGTTCGTGAAATTGGCTACGGCTCCGCCTTCAGCTTTAAATATTCTGTACGCCCCGGCACACCGGGAGCGGCCCTTCCTGGACAGGTGCCGGAAGACGTCAAATCCGAGCGTTTGGCGCGATTGCAAGAACTCTTGGCGCAGCAACAGACAGATTTTAATAAAAGTCTCATCGGGAAAACCCTGCCCATATTGGTTGAAAATGTTAGCAATGGAAACAAAAACCTGTTTGGCCGGGCTCCCTATTTACAGGGCACGCATTTTGATGGTGACCCAAGCCTCGTTGGAAAAATGGCCATGGTAAAAATTGAAACAGCGGGCAGAAATTCATTGGGGGGCTCACTTGTCGAAAACTGATCAAAAAGCCGACCTTCTGGCGTTCGATGACCCCGATCTTGTGCGCGAATTGTGTGGCCCCGGGCACAGTAATCTGGCGTTGATTGAGGACGCTTACGGTGTTTATGTCGAGGCCCAAGGTCAGGGTGTTGTCATCAATGGTAATGCAGCTGCGCGGGCGCGGGCGGGCGAAATTGTGCGCGAAATTTACGATCGCCTTGAACGGGGGTGGCCGTGTACGCCCTCCGATATCAAGGCCTTGATTGGCAAGACAGACGAAATCAAAGTCTCAAGCGCGAAAGTCAAAGCGATCATTCCTTTTCCGCGTCGTAAACCCATCGTCCCTAAGACGCCGAGACAAGAAAAATTTATCCAGTCTATGCAAGACAACACAATGATTTTCGGTGTGGGTCCAGCGGGAACAGGTAAGACGTTTCTGGCTACAGCCTATGGCGCCTCTCTGTTGGCGCGGGGCGAGGTGGGTAGGTTTATTGCGTGTCGGCCTGCCGTTGAAGCGGGTGAGAAGCTCGGGTTTTTGCCGGGTGATTTAAATGAAAAAGTCGATCCGTATTTACAACCGATCTGGGACGCTTTGCATATGGTCCTGGGACGCGAAGACGTTGAACGTCGGCGGGCTTCCGGCGAAATTGAAGTTGTCCCGCTCGCGTTCATGCGCGGTCGCACATTATCGGACGCATTTGTGGTGATCGATGAAGCTCAAAATGCAACGGTGCCGCAAATGAAGATGGCCTTGACCCGTCTTGGCGAGAAGTCAAAATACGCAGTAACGGGCGATCCGAGCCAAACCGACCTGCCGCCGGGCATGCAATCCGGCCTATCCCACGCTCTGTCGATTCTGAAAGGGATCAAAGACATTGATGCCATCACATTTACCGCCAAAGACATTGTTCGCCATCCTTTGGTGGGCAAAATTGTCGACGCCTATGAAAAGGATGCAAAACCGCTTTGAGCGACTTTGAAATCGACATTCATGTTGAAGATCTGAGGTGGACGGAATTTGTGGATTTGCTGGATTCATTGGTTTCGCGTGCTATCCGGGCGAGCCTTGCTTATTTAAACGCGCATGAACTCGCACATTGTGATTTTTCAGAAGTCAGCCTCGCCTTTGTCAGCGATGATAAAATTCAAAAGCTAAATGCAGAATATCGCGGGAAAGACAAACCCACCAATGTCCTGTCTTTTCCCGGGACCGAAATTGACGGGTTTAAGCCCTTATTGGGGGACATTGTCCTAGCGTATGAAACGGCGGTCGCAGAAGCACTGGATCGATCAATTGAACGTGACGATCACATCGTACATTTGGTTGTGCATGGGTTTTTACATTTGATGGGATATGACCACGAGAACAATCAAGATGCAGATATTATGGAATCAATTGAAATCAAAATACTGGAGGGGTTGGGAATCGCTAGTCCTTATGATAAGGGTGAACTACTGTGAGTGATACCAATCAAGTTAAACCTGGCCAGGAAAAACCCGGATCGTTTCTCGCGCGGTTATTTAAAACCGCCGACCATGAGCCGAACGGTGAAAAAGAACTCGAGCGTGAAGTTCTTAAAAATGCTGCCGAAAATTTCCATATCCTGAAAGTAGAGGATGTGATGATTCCGCGCGCAGATATTATCGCGGTGGAAATGGACATCACGCTAAAGGATTTGGCCAAGGCATTTAAGGACGCCGGCCATTCTCGAATGCCGGTTTACAAAGAAACGCTGGACGAACCCACGGGGCTTGTTCATGTGAAAGACCTTCTTCCTTATCTCACATTTGATGCCCGGGGGCGGACGGGGAAAACCTATCCGGATAAAAAAGTCGTCAATAAAATTCAACGCAATGTTCTATTCGTACCGCCGTCGATGGCTGCAGAAGACCTGCTTAAAAAAATGCAGGTGCGTCGCATGCATATGGCGATTGTTGTCGATGAATACGGCGGCACAGACGGCATTGTGACGCTTGAGGATTTGATTGAACCGATTGTCGGAAATATTGAAGACGAACACGATGACAGTGAACCGGAAATAAAGGTCGTAAATCCACCCAAAGGCAGGACATATTGGGAGGTCGACGCGCGCGTCGATATCGAAGATTTCGAAAAAGAATTCGGCCGCGATATTGCGACGCCGAAAGAAGATGAGGAAGTGGACACGCTCGGCGGTGTCGTTTTTTCACTTGTTGGACGCGTGCCGGAACGCGGGGAAATTGTCCGTCATCCTTACGGTATTGAGTTCGAGGTGCTCGACGCGGATACCAGACGTATTAAGCGTTTGCGGGTGCGGCAAACCGCACCTGATCCTATTGATGATTAATCCGTGTTATCGCCATTTGTAGAGTTTTTGAGACGGGCAAGCGGACTTAAAGGAATTGTCGTCAGTTTTGTGCTCGGCGCTCTATGCAATTTGGGTCACGCGCCATTTTTTTTCTGGCCCGCCTTCATCTTGTGTTTCGCGCTTTTCATGCTGCGTCTCGATGGTGCCGCCGCATTTGACAAGCCAATAAAAGCAGGGTTCTGGCGCGGCCTGTTTTTTGGCTTTGGATACTTCCTGTTCGGATTTTACTGGATAAGCGCGGCCTTCGTCGCAAGAGGTTCTGACTATGTCATGATAATGCCGTTTGCGGTGCTGCTTTTCTGTTTCGGTCTCTCCCTGTTCTGGGCGGCAGCTTCCGCTTTATATGTCAAACTTGTTGGCGGATCCCGTCGACCAATACGAGCGTTGATCTTCGCTGGCCTTTTCTTCCTTACGGAATATGCACGTGGACATATATTAAGTGGACTGCCTTGGAATTTGCCGGGCTATGTGTTTGAAGCTGGTAAACCGGTTTCGCAATTTGCGTCCGTTGTCGGAGTTTATGGTTTGTCGGCTTTGATATTATTTTTATCCGCTGCTTTGGCTGTTTTGATGTCGCCGAATCGTCGGGAAGTTTGGCCGGCAGTAGCCTCCGTATCGGTGCTGGCCGGTCTTTATGGATATGGTCATAATCGCTTGGAAAATTCTGAAACCGCCTATGTTGAAGACGTCACGCTCCGGATCGTGCACGCCCGCATACCTCAGCGCGACAAGTTCGATTCAGATAAGTATACGCAAAACGCCAACCATTATTTACAACTGACTGTAAGCCCGGGGTTTGATGAAGTCACGCATGTCATTTGGCCTGAAGGCGCCGTGCCGGGACTTATGCTCGAAGATGCGAGCTTAATGGCAGCTCTTGATGATGTGTTTAATTCCGGCACTGGAAATCCTCCAGTGTTCATCACAGAAACCGTGAGAGAAGAACGCATTCCAGGCAAGCTAAACCCACGATATTATAACTCGGCTGCGGCCATCACATTTGATCCGGTTGCGCCGCCACAACAGACGAGTTTTTATGATAAGCGCAAACTTGTCCCATTTGGCGAGCATATTCCCGGCGGCGAATTCGTCGAAAACCTTGGCTTGCAAGCACTATCGACGGCCATGGTATCAATTAGTCCGGGCCGCACAAGAAACGTACCGACCATTCCAGGTCTTCCGCCGGTCAGCATTCAGATTTGTTATGAAATCATCTTTCCGGGATTTACGCCTAAAATACTCGAGCCCAGCGGGCAGGAACCGCAATGGATTCTAAATCTTTCCAATGATGCCTGGTATGGCAATTCCACGGGGCCTCAACAACATATCAATCAGGCTGGATACCGGGCTATTGAGGAAGGCTTGCCGGTAGTACGCTCAACCAGCGGGGGAATTTCTGGCGTGATAAACGCCTACGGGCGTATAGACGCCAAGTTGGGAGTCTTCGATAATGGCGTTTTGGACGCACGTTTACCGCGCATTACAGAAGAAAACATATATAACAGGTTTGTTAACCCCATTATAGCCTTGATTATTTTGCTCATCCTAATATCGTGTTGGTGGAGATTACATGCGCAACGCGACGTGTAAAACACTCCTAAAGCGTTCGACTTTTGCGGTGTAGGGGCTGCGGATTTCGAATATAATAACTGAGGAAGACAAAAAAATGAAATCACAACATGCACCGCGGTCTCCGAACCCGGTCGATATCCATGTGGGAACGCGAATCCGTTTGCGGCGACAACTCCTGAAAATGAGTCAGGAAAAGCTTGGCGACGCGCTTGGCGTAACCTTTCAGCAAGTCCAAAAATATGAACGCGGCGCCAATCGGGTCGGCGCCAGTCGTTTATGGAAAATGTCTCAGGTTCTGGATGTGCCTGTTGCCTTTTTCTATGAAGGGCTGGATCATTCCGCTCCTACAACGGATTATGCGGAAGGCGACAACACCCCCATTGTTCAGGAATTTATCAACAGTTCGGATGGTGTTTCTTTGGCAATGGCTGTGTCCAAAATCGAGAACAAAGCTGTCCGCAGACAAATTCTTGAATTAGCACGTTCATTGTCAGGAGACGAATCGGAAGTTTAATTCGGTTTCGCCTATTGTATTGATTTGCCATCATGGCGTGAGTATTCAACGGCCATGAGCGATCAGATTCGAAATAAATCAAAGCGACGATTGTGGGGGCGCGCAAAAGGGCGCCCTCTGAGCACCTATCAAACAAGTTTGGTTGATAGGCTATTGCCACTGGTTGCATTGCCAAGCACTCTAAAAGATGTTGGTGTATTGCTCAGGTCCACGCAGACTATAAGTCTTGAAATCGGTTTTGGTGGCGCGGAACATCTTCTGCATAAAGCGGGATCCGACAGAGATGGACTGTATATTGGTGTAGAACCGTTTTTGAATGGTATCGCCAAGGCGCTTGCCGGCATTGATAAAGCCGGCCTCGAAAATGTTCGTTTGCATCATGGAGATGTCCGGGACGTGCTCGACCGCCTGCCAGATGCATGTCTGGACAATGTATATATATTATTTCCTGATCCTTGGCCGAAGCCGCGTCATTTTAAACGCCGCCTCATTCAAGAAGAATTGATTGAACAAGTGTACCGTGTGCTGAAACCGGGAGGTAAATTTTATTTTGCCAGTGATATCACCAGTTATGTTGATTGGGCACTTATTCGGATTTTGCGATACAGGGACGTAAGAGCCAATGGATTTGATTGGCCGGCGTCGGATGCGCGAGATTGGATGCAACCTTACCAAGATTGGCCAGGAACCCGGTATGAAGCCAAAGCTCTGCGCGAAGGCCGTAAACCTCACTATTTTACATTTATCAAGCCTGGCGAATAAACAGCATTTTAGGGGTGACAAGCTGATTTCGACTGTCTATAACGCTTTTTAACACATGACGCCAAGCACAGGATGCTTTCGGCGGCCCTCACAAGGGGCCGTTTTTTTATTGCCGAAACTCAGTGGGTGGCGTCCCAACAAATGGAGCAGGTTTTGAAGACCAAAACCAATATGGATGAGCGTATTTTGGCCATAGCCGAACCGGTCGCAGCTGACCTAGGCTACGGGATTGTGCGTGTGCGCGTCATGGCTGGAAAACGGCAGACCGTACAAATCATGGCCGAACGTCTTACAGACGGCTTAATGGGTGTAGATGATTGCGCGACCCTATCGCGCGAACTTTCTTCTATCTTCGAAGTTGAAGACCCGATCGATGGTGCTTACGTATTGGAGGTATCATCCGCGGGACTTGATCGTCCCTTGACGGACATAGAACATTTCGAGCGTTATCAGGGATATTTGGCCCGCGTGGAGCTGGACCGGCTCGTGGAGGGGCGCAAGCGGTTCCGTGGCATATTAGCCGGGGTCGATGGAAATAACATTGAAATTAATTTAGATGATGAAGAGGATACGGCATTGATCCCATTTGACTGGGTGTCAGAGGCCAAACTTTTGATCACTGATGAGCTTATTGAAAAAGGCCAGGAAGCCAAAAAGCTCGCTGAACAAAACGAAACATAGTCCGCGAAAATAAGGACACACTTAAAAGGAGACAATGATGTCAACAGCAGGAATTAGCGCCAACCGGTTAGAGCTTTTGCAAATCGCAAATGCTGTCGCTCAGGAAAAATCGATTGATAAAGAAATTGTATTGGAAGCGATCGAAGAGGCGATCCAAAAAGCTGCGCGTCTGCGTTACGGCGCTGAGAACGATATTCGCGCCAAGCTGAACCCTGTCACGGGTGAAATGGACTTGAAACGGGTAATTACCGTCGTTGAAGAAGTTGAAGACGAAGCAATAGAAATCGATCTGGCGTCGGCGCGCCTTGATAATCCTGAAGCGGAAATCGGCTATATGTTTGAAACGCCGCTGCCTCCCATTGAATTTGGTCGTGTTCAATCGCAAATGGCCAAGCAGGTCATCATGCAAAAAGTGCGGGAAGCAGAACGCGCCCGACAGTATCAGGAGTACAAAGACCGGGTTGGTGAAATCGTCAACGGTATCGTTAAGCGCGTTGAGTATGGTCATATCATTGTTGATCTGGGACGTGCCGAAGGTGTGATCCGTCGCGAGCAAACACTGCCGCGTGAAAATGTCAAAAACGGCGACCGTATCCGCGCCTATATTTATGAAGTTCGCGAAGAGCCGCGTGGCTCGCAAATCTTCCTGTCGCGCTCACATCCGCAATTTATGGCGGCCTTGTTTGCACAGGAAGTCCCGGAGGTTTACGACGGAATTATCGAGATTGTCGCTGTCGCCCGTGACCCGGGTTCCCGTGCCAAGATCGGTGTGCGTACCAATGACGGCTCGATTGACCCTGTTGGTGCTTGTGTCGGTATGCGCGGTTCGCGCGTCCAGGCCGTGGTCAACGAATTACAAGGCGAGCGTATTGATATCATTCCTTGGAATGATGATGCAGCCACATTCATTGTTAACGCGCTTCAACCTGCGGAAGTCGCGAAAGTGGTTCTGGATGAAACCGAAAGCCGGATCGAAGTCGTCGTGCCTGATGATCAGTTGTCACTGGCGATCGGTCGCCGCGGCCAAAACGTCCGCTTGGCTTCACAATTGTCCGGTTGGGCCATCGATATCATGACGGAAGAGCAAGAAAGCGAACGCCGTCAAAAAGAATACCAGGAGCGGTCCGAATTGTTTATGGGGGCGTTGGACGTTGACGAAATGATTGCGCAACTCCTGATCGCTGAAGGTTTTGAAACTCTGGAAGAGGTCGCCTATGTGGCACCGGATGAGCTCGCCGCAATTGAAGGTTTCGACGATGAAACCGCAACCGAATTGCAAGCACGTTCTCGTGAGTTCTTGGAAAAACAGGCCGAGGAACAAAACGCGGCGCGTATAGCTGCCGGTGTTGAGGATGATGTTCTTGAAATCGAAGGCGTGACTCTCCCGATGACTGTTGTTTTTGGCGAGAATGAGATTAAAACTGTGGAAGATGTCGCCGGGCTAATTCCTGATGATTTGCGCGGCTACACCGAGATTAAAGACGGTGAAAAAGTGCATGAGGAAGGTCTGCTGGAAAGCTTCAGTCTATCCGCAGATGAAGCCAACATGCTGATCATGCAAGCCCGCGTAAAAGCCGGCTGGATTGACGCGTCTGCACTTGAGCCGGAAGTTGAAGAAGAAGAGGCCGCCACAGAAGACGGTGCGCCGACAGCTGAAGAGGTGTTTGGTTCTTGATAGCAGAAACGAAAAACGAGGCACAAATCGAGCAAGAAAAAGGAAGCCATGGTCACAAACCGCGTGAGCGGCGCGATATTGCTTCCGGACAGGCGCTTGAATCCTGGCAAATGATTCGCATTGCCTTTGGCCCCGACGGTCAGGTTGTGCCGGATTTTTCGTGCAAACTGCCCGGGCGTGGCGCCTGGGTTGCGTCCGATCGTGCGTCGGTTGAGAAGGCTCTCAAAATCAAAGCCTTCGCGCGCGCGGCGAAGATGAATATCTCGGTACCGACTAATTTGGCCGACCAAATCGAGGCCGGTCTTGCGCAACGCGTACTGGGTCTGTTGGGCATGGCAAAGCGCGCCGGTGAAATTGAGACCGGGTTTGACAAGGTTCGCGGTGCAGCGCAAGGCGGACTATTGGCCTACCGGTTTGAAGCCAGTGACGGGTCTGAAGACGGACGCAGCAAAATTCGGGTGAACGCAAAAGCCGTCGCAAAAGAGTTTGATGAGATCCCCGCGCCGGTCGTTGGGTGTTTCAGTGGAGAAGAGCTGGGCGCAGTTTTTGGACGGGAACATTTGGTACATGTCGGTGTTCGAAAAGGGCGCGTTTTTGTTGCACTTCAGAAAGAATTGACGCGATTGGCCGGTTTTAGAGACCTGATTCCTGCAAATTGGACGGATAAAGAGCATGAATCGCCCTTTATTCCTTACGAGAGCGCAGGTGGAAAATAAACGGATTGGGTGTTGCAACAACGGTAAAGGCCGTTAGGGTGCGGCTCCAGAGGAAAAGCGGACGACAGCGTCTTTATGAAACGCCTGTTTTACGTTAAAGTGAGACGATATGACTGATACGAACGATAAAGATAAGAATAAAAAGCCGGGCGGCCCGCGTCGGCCCTTGACCCTTGGAAAACCATCAGGTGGCATGGTTCGTCAAAGCTTTTCCCATGGACGGTCTAATACGGTCGTTGTCGAAAAGAAAAAACGCCGCTTGGTCGGTGCGCCCGGAAAGCCTGGTGCTGCGTCGAAATCCCCGGCTGCGCCTGCAAAGCCAACCGTTGACGAAGTCGCGCAGGCCGCGAAGCGTTTGGGGCTCTCCAAAGAGGAATATTTAAAGCGGCAGGAAGCTGTCGGCAAAGCGCAAGCCGAAAAAAGTGCGCGCGAGCAGGCCCGCGCCGAAGAAGAGGCTGCTCGTCAAGCCCGTGCTGAAGAAGACAAAAAAGCGCTCGAAGCCAAGCGTAAGGCGGAAGCCGAAGAAGAAGCCCGTCGCGCTGCCGAAGCAGCGGCAGAGGCCGCAGAAGCAGCTGCCCAGGCGGAGCAAAATGATACACGTCGTGAAAAACCAGCGTCACCGCAGGACAGCGGTGGTCAAGATAAGGTGAGCGCATTGGAAGCGGCAGGGGGTCGCGTTAAGCGCTCGCGTCCGCAACAGCATAAACCCAGCCGATCGCGCAAAGACGATCAAGGTCGTCGTCGTGGCAAATTGACAATTGTCAGTGCTCTTGCCGGTGATGATGATCGCCAGCGTTCATTAGCATCGATGCGTCGTGCCCGGGAGCGGGAAAAAGAACGGCGCTCAGGCGGCGGCACTTCAGGTGAAAAAGTTTATCGCGAAGTTGTTGTACCGGAAGCGATTACAGTTGCTGATCTCGCCAACCGCATGTCCGAACGAGCCGCTGATGTTGTCAAATATTTGATGAAACAAGGCACAATGGCCAATATGAATGATGTGCTCGATGCCGATACGGCCCAGCTCATTGTCGAAGACTTTGGACATACTGTGAAACGTGTCGCAGAAGCCGATGTAGAAGAAGATTTCCTCGGTGCTGATGAGGAAGAGGATGATGCGAATCTCAAACCCCGTCCACCGGTCATCGCTGTTATGGGCCATGTCGATCATGGTAAAACCAGTTTGCTGGACGCTTTACGCGCGACAGATGTTGCCAGCGGGGAAGCCGGTGGTATCACGCAGCACATTGGTGCCTACCAATTAAAATTAAAATCCGGCGACACGATCACAGTGCTGGATACACCGGGACATGCGGCGTTTTCTGCTATGCGGACCCGTGGAGCTGCGGCAGTGGATATTGTCATTCTGGTTGTGGCCGCTGACGATGGTGTCAAACCACAAACCATTGAGTCGATAAAACACGCCCAAGCGGCGGGTACACCCATAATCGTTGCCATCAACAAAATGGATACATATGAAGCCAATGCGCAAAAAATCGAAACTGAACTGCTCCAATATGAAGTGATTACGGAAAGCATGTCTGGTGAAACGCAGGCAATCCCGGTCTCAGCAAAAGAAAAAACCGGTCTGAGTGAACTTGCCGAGGCTATCATGTTGCAGGCAGAGATTCTCGATCTTAAAGCCAACCCGGATCGCAAAGCAGATGGTTTGGTCATCGAGTCTAAAGTCGAAAAAGGCCGTGGTCCTGTTGCAACAGTGTTGGTAAAACGCGGTTCGCTGAAACGCGGCGAAGTTGTTGTGGCTGGCGATCACTGGGGCAAAGTGAAAGCCCTTGTTGATGAACGAGGCGCTCGACTTAAAACCGCAACGCCGTCTGTGCCGGTAGAAATTTTAGGCTTGGATGGTGCTCCGGCGCCGGGCGAGCCGTTCGCCGTCGTCGAAAATGAAGCCAAAGCGCGCGAAATAACTGAATACCGTGTCCGTGCCCGGAAACGGGCCGGTGTCGCAGGTCCAACGGCCTCTACGTCTATGGAACAAATGCTGGCACGCCTGAAAGATAAAACAACCGAAGAAATGACGCTTTTGGTCAAAGGTGATGTTCAGGGATCTGTCGAAGCCATCCGCAGCTCTCTGGAGGGCCTCGGAAATGATGAAGTAAATGCCCGCGTCATTCACGGTGCCGTCGGGGGCATCAACGAAAGCGATGTGCTGTTGGCGAAATCATCCGGTGCTCCGATTATCGGCTTTAATGTACGTGCCAATCGTCAGGCGAAAGCCTTAGCCGAAAAAGAAGGCGTCGAAATCCGGTACTACTCTATCATTTATGATTTGCTTGATGACGTGAAAGGCGTGCTCGAGGGCATGCTGGCTCCCGAGAAGCGCGAAACCTTTATTGGCTATGCGGAAATCCTCGAAGTCTTTAACATCACCAAATTGGGTAAAGTTGCCGGCTGTAAAGTTACTGAAGGCAAAGTTGAACGCGGCGCGGGCGTCCGCTTGCTGCGTGATGATGTCGTTATTCATGAAGGTGAGCTTTCAACCTTGAAACGCTTCAAGGATGAGGTTCCGAAGGTCAATGCCGGCATGGAATGCGGGATGGGCTTTGAAGGCTATCATGATCTACGCAAAGGCGACGTCATCGAATGCTTCACCGTAGAATATCTTGATCGCAAGCTCGACTAGGACAGCGCTCGCCAGAGCGTGAAGAGACGAAGATGAAACGCAATAATAAAGCGCCGCGCAAAGAGCGCAGCCAGCGTCAGTTGAAGGCTGGCGAAGTTATTCGTCGTGCATTGGTCGATATTTTGGCCCGCGAAGACCTTCGCGACCCGGCATTGCAAAATGTATCAATCACGATCTCGGAAGTGAAAGCCTCGCCGGATCTGCGCCATGCGCTTGTTTATGCGGCACCGCTCGGCGGGAAAAACATTGATGCCGTGATCGAAGGGTTGAACCGGTGTTCATCATTCCTGCGCGGCAAATTGGGCAAGGAAATGACCATGCGCTCGACACCCGCCTTGCGCTTTGAGGCGGATATGACTTTCGAGACAGCGTCCGAAATGCAAGAACTGCTCTCCCGCCCGGAAATCTCCCGCGATCTGACCAAGGATGATTTGGAAGACTAATGGCGCGCAGAAAACGCGGCAATCCGATTCATGGCTGGGTCAATTTCGACAAACCTCTCGGCATGACGTCCACACAGGCGGTTGGCAAAGTGCGCTGGTTGCACAACGCCCAGAAGGCCGGTCATGCCGGTACGCTTGATCCTCAGGCCAGCGGGATTTTGCCGATTGCCCTCGGGGATGCGACGAAAACCGTCCCTTTTTTGGTTGAAGCCCGGAAAACCTATATGTGTGGCATCAAATGGGGTGAGCGAACAGATACCCTTGACGTGGAAGGCGATATTGTTGCTACGTCTGATCATCGTCCAACCCACGAAGAAATTATCGCTGCTCTGCCGGCATTTATTGGCAAAATCATGCAGGCCCCGCCCGCTTTTTCGGCCATCAAAATAAATGGAAAACGGGCCTATGATCTGGCCCGGGCGGGTGAAAAGCTGGAAATGCGCGAACGTGAGGTGGAAATTGACGCGATCGACTTGCTCAAATCTGATGAAAACCAGGCGCTTTTGCGGATAAAATGCGGAAAAGGCACCTATATTCGCTCATTTGCACGGGATTTGGCCCTTAAATTGGGCACAGAAGGGCATGTGATTTCGTTGCGCCGGGAAGCGGTGGGCCCGTTCACAGAAAACAATGCTTTTTCACTAGACGCGCTGGAGGATTTAGTTCATAAGGGCGGCGTTTTGGAGGCCCTGCTCGCCGTTGAGACCGCACTGGACGACATCCCGGTTCTGGCCATAACGGCAGAAGAGCGAGCTGAT
>JABDMW010000039.1 GCA_013001295.1 Hyphomonadaceae bacterium | reverse complement strand
CATCTGCGCCGCACCCGTGATCATGTTCTTCACATAGTCAGCGTGTCCCGGGCAGTCCACGTGCGCATAGTGACGGGCATCCGTCTCATACTCAACGTGAGCCGTAGAAATCGTGATCCCACGCGCCTTTTCTTCCGGTGCACCATCAATCTCGTCATAAGCCTGAAAATCACCGAAATATTTCGTGATCGCTGCCGTTAGCGTCGTCTTACCATGGTCAACGTGACCAATCGTGCCGATATTCGCATGAGGCTTGGTACGTTCAAACTTCTCTTTTGCCATTTTCTTCTCCGTCTACTTATTAAAAAAACCGGAGACGCTTACGCGCCACCCAGCTTGGAAATTACTTCATCTGAAACTGCTTTTGGTGTCGCAGAATAATGATCAAATGTCATTGTGAACTGCGCGCGACCCTGCGACATGGAACGCAGATTATTCACATAACCAAACATGTTGGCCAAAGGAACCATTGCGTTCACGACAGTTGTAACTCCGCGCATTTCAGTACCAGAAACCTGCCCACGACGTGAGTTCAGATCACCAATAACATCACCCATATAATCTTCAGGTGTTACCACCTCGACCTTCATGATCGGCTCAAGCAATTTAACTGAACCTTCAACCTTGATCTGACGGAACGCGGCACGCGCTGCGATCTCAAACGCCATCACAGAGGAGTCAACATCATGGTAGGCCCCATCATAAAGCGTGGCTTTGAAGTCGATGACCGGGAAGCCAGCCAAAAGACCGCTTTCCGCCATGGTACGAATACCTTTTTCAACACCAGGGATGTATTCTTTAGGAACATTACCACCAACAACCTTGCTCTCGAATTCAAATCCTGAACCAGCTTCAGTTGGCTCGAACTGAATTTTAACGCGACCGAATTGACCAGAACCACCAGACTGTTTCTTGTGGGTGTAATCAATGTCGACAGGCGCAGCGATCGCTTCGCGGTAAGCCACTTGTGGCTGACCAATGTTCGCCTCAACCTGGAATTCACGCTTCAATCGATCGACAAGAATATCAAGGTGAAGCTCACCCATACCCGCCATAATCGTTTGACCGGATTCCTCGTCCGTTTTCACGCGGAACGAGGGATCTTCAGCCGCCAAACGCTGCAAGCCGATACCAAGTTTCTCTTGGTCAGCTTTAGATTTTGGCTCGACCGCAATTTCAATAACAGGATCCGGGAATTCCATACGCTCAAGGATAACAGGTGCGTTTGTATCACAAAGTGTATCACCAGTTGTTGTGCCTTTCAGACCCGCTACCGCAATAATATCACCCGCATACGCCTCTTGAATGTCCTCGCGGTCATTCGAGTGCATCATCATCATCCGGCCAACACGCTCTTTTTTCTCTTTAACAGAGTTCAGCAAAGTCGTTCCGGTTGAGAGCTTACCAGAGTAAATCCGGCAAAATGTCAGCGTGCCCACAAATTTGTCATTCATGATCTTAAACGCAAGCATTGAAAGCGGCTCATCATCGGAAGCCGGACGCGTTGTTTCCTCACCGGTTTTAACATCGATACCAGCGATCGCAGCAATATCCAGCGGGCTCGGTAAATATGCAACAACAGCGTCGAGCAAAGGCTGAACACCCTTGTTTTTAAACGCTGTTCCGCAGAACATTGGAACGATATCACCGGCAATTGTGCCCTTACGGATAAGCGCCATGAGCTTTTCTTCAGAAGGCTCATTTCCCTCAAGGTAGGCTTCCATCGCCTCGTCATCAAACTCAACAACAGTTTCGATCAATGTTTCACGATACTCGACAGCCTTGTCTGCAAGATCAGCCGGGATATCAATTGTATCGTAGCTGGCACCCAGATCAGCAACATCTTCCCAGACATAGGCCTTCATTTTAACAAGGTCGACCATGCCCTTGAAATCATTCTCTGCACCGATCGGCAACTGCATCGCAACGACATTTGCACCCAAACGCTTTTTAACAGAGTCAAATGACGCATAAAAATCAGCACCCAATTTATCCATCTTGTTACAGAAGATCATGCGGGGGACGTTATATTTATCAGCCTGACGCCAAACTGTTTCAGTTTGCGGCTCAACACCAGCATTGGCATCAAGAAGCGCAACCGCGCCATCAAGAACACGTAAGGAACGCTCAACTTCAATTGTAAAATCAACGTGTCCCGGTGTGTCGATGATATTCAGACGCTTGTCTTTCCAGAAACACGTGGTCGCAGCAGATGTGATCGTGATGCCGCGTTCTTGCTCTTGCTCCATCCAATCCATTGTGGCCGCGCCGTCATGGACTTCGGCAATCTTGTGGTTTTTACCCGTATAATAGAGTATACGCTCGGTACAGGTTGTTTTACCCGCATCGATATGGGCCATAATCCCAAAGTTCCGGTAGTCTTCTAATTTGTATTCGCGTGCCATTTCATCAAGCCTTCAATTTTACCAGCGGTAGTGCGAGAACGCACGGTTGGCTTCTGCCATCCGGTGAGTGTCTTCACGCTTTTTCACGGCAGTACCACGATTGTTTGCGGCGTCGAGAAGCTCAGCAGCCAACCGCTCACGCATTGTATTTTCATTCCGGCCACGTGACGCATTGACGAGCCAGCGAATTGCCAAAGCCTGACGACGCTCAACACGAACCTCAACAGGCACCTGATAAGTCGCACCACCAACACGGCGAGAACGAACCTCTACAGACGGTTTAATGTTCTCTAAAGCGTCATGGAACATACGCATAGGCTCGGTTTTGGCCTTTTCCTCGACAATATCGAGTGCTCCATAAACAATGCGCTCGGCGACAGATTTTTTTCCGTCCAGCATGATCGCATTCATGAATTTAGTCAGAACGATGTCTCCGAATTTTGGATCCGGAAGAACTTCACGTTTTTCAGCGCGGTGACGACGAGACATATTATATACCCTTACTTAGGACGCTTAGCGCCGTATTTCGAACGACGTTGACGACGATCTTTCACGCCTTGCGTATCGAGAACACCACGAAGAACGTGATAGCGAACACCCGGCAAGTCTTTCACACGACCGCCGCGGATAAGCACAACACTATGCTCTTGTAAATTATGGCCTTCACCCGGGATGTAGCTCACAACTTCGAAACCGTTTGTCAGACGAACCTTGGCGACTTTACGAAGCGCTGAGTTCGGCTTTTTAGGTGTCGTCGTATAGACACGCGTACAAACGCCACGTTTTTGCGGACATGCCTGCATCGCCGGAACTTTATTCCGCTTTGGTTTTGGTTGCCGGGGTTTCCGGATTAGCTGGTTTACGGTTGGCATAAAGGCCCTCTTATTCCTGCACAAAAACGCAAACCACCATACCTAATTGACAGGCCGTTCGCGCAATACCACTCCAACTCCAGAAAAGCTTCCGGAAGCAGGAGCAAAAATCTCAATTTTTTTCACCAGAGAAAGGGTCTCGAAACCAACGTCCCGACGGTCAGTTCCCTAGCGAGCGCGGAACATAGTAGCGAGAATCGGATACGTCAACAGCGATATGAGGATTTTTGCAGGTTTTTTTAAGGTTTTTTCCAGATTAGAAAAACCTACCTAAAATCCCTCGGTTATGGGCGTTCAATAGCAATTGCCGTGGCCTCACCCCCACCAATACATAAACTGGCGATACCCTTCTTTACATCTCGCTTTTCCATGGCTGCGATCAGCGTGGCCATGATTCTGGCACCGGACGCTCCGATAGGATGGCCAAGAACGCAAGCTCCACCATTTACATTGACTTTGTCGTGATCAAGCCCGAGCTCTTGCATGGCAATCATGGGGACAACGGCAAATGCCTCGTTGATTTCCCAAAGATCGACTTCATCCTTGGACCAACCTGTCTTTTTCAAACATTTCTGAATAGCGTGAACGGGCGCAGTCGTGAAATAAGCCGGCTCATGGGCATGGGCCGCATGGGCCTTGACCTCGGCCAGAATTTTTACTCCACGTTTTACAGCTTCAGATTTCCGCATCATAACCAATGCGGCCGCACCGTCATTGATCGAGCTGGCGTTGGCCGCTGTGACGGTACCTTCTTTGGAAAACACCGGCCGCAAGCTTGGAATTTTCTCCGGCCTTGCGCCTTCCGGACCTGCGTCCGTGCTCACAACTATGTCACCCTTACGGTTTGGCACCGTGACCGGCGTGATTTCACGCTCAAAATCTCCGGCCTTGGCTGCTCTCTGCGCTCGTGCCACAGATTCGATGGCATATGCGTCCTGGGCTTCCCGAGTAAATTGGTATTCCGCCGCGATCATATCGGCGAAAACACCCATAGCACCGCCTTCATAGGCATCGGTCAATCCGTCATGCATCATGGTGTCAATCACGGCCCCGTTCCCCATCCGGTATCCATCGCGAGCCTTTGGCAAAATATAGGGCGCCGCCGTCATATTCTCCATGCCGCCAGCAACAATAATATCAGCGGAACCCGCCTTGATGGTGTCATGGGCCAAAATGGCGGCCTGCATGGCCGAGCCGCACATTTTATTGACAGTCGTCGCTTCACAATTTTTGGATAGCCCGGCTTTTATGGCGGCCTGCCGCGCTGGCGCCTGTCCTTGGCCCGCCGGTAAGACGCACCCCATTATAATCTGTTCGATATCATCCGATGCGACACCGCTTTCATCGAGCGCGCCTTTTACGGCCACAGCACCCAAATCCGGAGCGCTTACCGAGCTAAAAGCACCCTGAAATACCGCCATGGGCGTGCGGGCCAAACCTACAATAACAACGGGATCGGATTGAGACATAATAAAATACCTTAAAAACAAGAAAAGCCCGCTCTATATAAGCGGGCCCAACACAAATGCAATTGCGCTAATTGGCGCAACTAGCCTTTAACTTCGAATGTTATTTGCAAATTCACGCGGTATTTGGAAACTTTTCCATCATCAACAACCACCGACTGATTATTGACATTGGCTGAGCGGACATGATTGACGCTGTCAGACATACGCGCGACCGCGTTTTCGATTGCATCTTCGAACGATTTCTTTGATTCAGACATAATCTGAACGGATTTCATAATAGCCATTGCCATTCTCCTGGTTTGGTTACGTTATTCCCCCGCACCAATTTCTAACAAGTCAGACTACAATATCAAGTTGCGGCTGAAAAATTCGCATGCACCTGATCATTCGGACCGGCTAATCCAGCCGCCGCCCAGGGTTCGCGATGCGTCATCCGCATCATAAAACACACAAGCCTGACCCGGAGAAATCCCTTCCATCGCTTCATCCAACTCAATGTATGTCTCATCCTTCTCCGCTACAAATTTTGCGGGCACAGGCGGTTTCATGGAGCGAATTTTCACGGATACGGCTTTACCATCCACAGTCGGGCCAAACGCTCCGTCCCCCAGCCAATTTACATCCTTTATATATATCCTGGATTTCACCAGTTTTTTACGCGGTCCGACGATGACCTGTTTTTTGTCGGCATCGATACGAAGAACGAAAAGCGGATCAAGTCCACTTCCATCTGGGATACCGAGTCCGCGTCTTTGTCCTACGGTATAATGCATGACACCGTTGTGCGTTCCGAGCACCCGTCCATCGACATGCAGGATATCGCCCGGATCATCAGCGTCCGGCCGCAATTTTTTGATCACATCCGTATATTTGCCCGTGGGGACGAAACAAATATCCTGGCTGTCAGGCTTCGATGCAACCGCCAAACCGAGCTCTACAGCCATCTTACGGGTTTCAGGCTTGGTTTTACCGCCCAAGGGGAAACGTAGAAAATCTAGCTGTTCCTGGGTTGTCGCAAACAGGAAGTAGGATTGATCTTTCGTCGGATCGATCGCCCGGTGAAGCTCAGCGCCATCAATCCCCTCTACCCGTTGCACATAATGACCAGTTGCCATGCAGTCCGCACCCAAATCCCGGGCAACCTGCAACAGATCCCTGAATTTTACGGTTTGATTGCACCTGACACAGGGGATCGGCGTTGATCCCTTTAGATAAGTGTTTGCGAAGTCCTGCATAACGCCTTCGTTGAACTTGCTTTCATAGTCGAGCACATAATGTGGAAATCCGAGTTTTTCGGCCGTGCGCTTGGCGTCATAGATGTCTTGGCCCGCACAACAGGCTTTGGCGCTTTTGATCGCCGCGCCATGATCATATAGCTGCAAGGTGATCCCGATGACGTCATATCCCTCTTTTGCCAGCATGGCTGCGCACACGGAACTGTCCACACCGCCAGACATCGCAACCACCACACGGGTGTCCGCTGGATTTTTGGCAAATCCGAGTGAATTAACCTTCTTTGGGTTCATATTTTTGGTTTTATCGATCATGAGCGCCTAAATAGGCACGTTAATGGAGGAAGTCGAGAGGCGGGTCGCCACTAATTTCAGTGCCGCCATTAACTATTTCGGTTCCGATTCTTCTAATAGAATCAAAAACTTATATATTCGGCAATAGTTTCTTAACGTTATTTATTTGCGTTAACCTTTGTAAACGATTGAATTATTTACGTTTTTTACCGCGGCGTTAGGGTGTTTTTAACTCCCTTGGAATATCAGTAAAGCTGTAAAAATAAAGCGAGGTTACATCGTGGTAGAAAGAGCTATGAAAAGAGAGAATGTGGTGATTGGTCCAGAGGGTACGCCTCTGACACTGGCAGATTTGCCGAAACCGGACACTGTACGTTGGGTTATTCGTCGAAAAGCAGAAGTCGTGGCGGCCGTTCGCGGCGGACTTTTGACATTGGAAGGTGCATGCGATCGCTATGGTTTGTCAGCCGAAGAATTTCTCGCCTGGCAACGGTCAATTGAGGCGCACGGCATATCGGGTTTGCGGACAACGCGGATCCAGCATTACCGCTAGATTTAATAAAGATCTAAGAACACAAAACCGGGTCGAGCAATTGCTTGCCCGGTTTTTTGTGTATTAAGTAATTGTTTTTATTATCTTTTTATCGTTTCTTTAAAGCTTTCAACCTATAAGCAAGCACATAATGATGCACCATAAGAGTGCCGGTGAATAGGTGATATATAAATGACACAAAATTGCTACCAGCCAGCAGGACGACTCGTCCCTATTTTTTCAGCGCATGAGGGATTGTCTGCGGCCTCAGTCACCTATGAATTATCCAAAAGTGCAGCGGCACGCGGTGAAACAGTTCTTCTACTCGATGTTATTGATGGGGCGTTGATGCGTGAAGCTGGCATTGTTGTCGGGAAAACACTGGGTGATGTTTTGTATCGTCAAGCAGACATCAAAGACGCCAAATATATCTCACACAATGAGCACTTCACAGCGGCTTGCGCCGGGGATGCGACCCTTGACGCCTTATTGGGAAGCCTTGCCGCCCTATCGTTGCGCTATGATTGGGTTTTTGTGGCGGCCGAAAGCGGCTGCTCGCCTGCTCATGTCAATTTGGCAAGCGCTGCAGATACGTCCCTTTTGTCGTTTTCCAGCGAAAATGACCGGTTTATGCGGGCATATTGGATGTTGGATGCCATCCGAGCTCGCGCACCCAAATTTGACCCCATTATGCTGACAGAAGGCCAAGAAACCGAGGCATTCGAAGCTTTTGAATTGTTTAAGGGCACTGTTCACGAATTTCTTGGCGCACCGCCTGCTTTGGGCGGGATATTGGAGGCGTCCACAGACGCCAAAGCTCTGGCACCTATGCTTTTGGAAACGTTACGCGAAGAAACCAGAACCCGAAAACAGTTTGCGTCGTAAAAAGTAAAATTTTTATAGGTAAGTGCGACGGGTTTCTCCATTGGGCCCGTTTGTGATAGTATACAACCCCAATGGAGACTTACATGACTAACCGAATATTAAAAACCGCCCTAGCGATTGGAATCGCATCTACCTTTAGTTTGGGTGCCTCAGCGGCCCCCGGAAAAATGGCGGCACTTGATCTGAACGGCGACACTTTCGTCGACCAAACCGAATTTCTATCCGCGGCGAATGAAAAGTTTTCGACCATGGACGCGGATGGCAACGGAGCGGTTACTAAAGATGAACGTCAGGCGTTCCGAAAATTAAAACGCGAAGAAAGAGCCCAACGCCAGTTTGATCGCAAAGATGCTAACAATGACGGCGTGATTTCTCAACAAGAAGATATCGATGCCCGTGCCGCGCGCGATGAAAAGCGTGAAGCTGCCCGTGCCGAACGTCGCGAACGCAAAGCCGAACGCGGCGAGAAACGACGGAGCAAAGAAGGACGTCGTGGCGATCGGCAAAGATTTAACCCGGACGCCAATGGTGACGGAGTTGTGGATGTCGCTGAACATGGTGCGGCAGCGCAGCAAGCCTTTGCTCGAATGGATACGAACGACGATGGCGTTTTAAGCGCAGAGGAACTCAAGCGCAAAAAACGTCGTGGCCGCAGACATTAATATTGATCTGACCGGTAAAAACCTCAATTTATCCAGACGGTCACATCTCCCCGCCCGGGATCGTCTTTAGGAAGTTTTATGACTGGTCAAAACTCTGCATCCGGATTGGAACATCCCCGCCCAGATCCGGATGCAGAATACCTGTTGGCCTTGCGTCAGGGGTCAGAACGGGAAAAATCGCAGGCTCTGAGCGCCCTGATGGATCGGCACCTAAAGTCCATCAAATCTCTGGCCTGGCACATGATGGGCGATGAAATGATTGCCGAAGACATCGCACAAGAGACGTTTTTAAAAGCCTGGACGCAGGCCGCTAACTGGGAACCGGGTCGCGCAAAATTTTCGACCTGGCTGCATCGGGTTGCCAAAAATGACTGCTTTGATCGATTGCGAAAAAAACGTGAGATTTATAGCGACGATGTGCCCGAAATTGAGGACGACGGGCCAAATGCCGCTCAAGTGATGATGAGTGATGAAACCCAAAATACACAGAAGCATTATGTGGAAAAAGCGCTGAAAAAATTGCCGGAACGACAGCTCGCGGCGATCACGCTTTGCCATTATCAAAACAAGTCGCAAATCGAGGCTGCGGAAATCCTCGATATCGGCGTACGCGCCTATGAAAGTCTTTTGGCGCGGGCGCGCCGCAATCTCCGGGGAGAACTGGACGGATTGCAAACTGAATTGCTAGGAGAGAGAACATGAATGCTCAACGCTTTACGGAATTGGTAGAAGCTTATGGTGCAGAGCCGGCACGGTGGCCTGCGACAGAACGCGAAGATGCCCTCGCCTATATGAAAGCGCATCCGAGGGATGCCGATAATTTACTGGCCCCGGCGCGATCATTAGATACGGTTTTAGAATCGGGCCGTCTGGATACGACCGATACTTCATTTCTGGCCGCCCGTATCTTGAAAGCAGCGCAAGAAAGCGACGGCATGGAACTTCCGGCCAACGATGTGGTCGGAGGCCCGACACGCTTGCCACGCCGCCAACCGGTCTGGCGGTCGATCGCGGCAACGTTTGTCATCACAACAGGTGTTGGCTTTGCTATGGGACAGACGGCTGCGGCAAAATCAGCCAGGATCGCCGAGGCCGAAGCCTTACTGTCGCTGACATTGGAAAACCCTTATGACAGTACTGATCTGTGGGAGGATCTGTAATGAGCGAACAAACCAACTCAACAGGTGTATCCAACTGGATCTATGTTGTGATCGTATTGGTCGCGATCATCGGCCTGTTAGCCGGATTACTGATTTCAAAAGCTACAACGCCGGAGCCCGTCTTAACGGTGGCACAGGTTCAAACAGATACACCTGTTGTCACCGGAACTGATCCAACGCCGCGCCCGCCCGCTAATCCAGACGCGACGCAGCAGGATATCAGTCGGATTGTACGCAATCTTTCGCGGGAGAGACGCCGGGAAGTCCTACAGCAAGCGATGAAAAACGTCGAAAAATCAGGATATGAGCGTCCGCGAGTTTTAATGGAAAATCGACAACAAGCACGGCGGAAATCCTTCGAAATCGCGCGCACTGAACCTTTTGACGCCGCAGCGATGCGCAAAGCGATCGAAGAGGTAAATAAAATCAATCAGGAAATGGTCAATCAGGGCACTGATTTAACGATCGAAGTCCTGCAACTCATGACGCCAGCGGAACGCAAAGCCGCGACCCAACGCCGTCCTATGACGCGCCGTGAACGTGTTCAGCAGCGTCGTGAAAACAGACGTCAGCGTCGCAACCAGGATTAATGGGTTTCGCATGAGAATTTTACGAGTGTTTCTAAATTTCGCCCATGCATTGCTATTCTATCCAATAATGATTGGATTGTTCGCTTGGCTTTATTTTACTAAAGCCAATTGGATTTGGGGCGCCTTGGTTATCCTCGTCATTCTCATCCTGGACCCACTATGGCGCACCATGGCCAGTTCAGTCTGGCACAAATGGAAAATGCGGAAATAATCCGGCAAGAACTATTATTTACCTGATTAGATATGGTTGGTCGCCGAAGAAGCCGCCAATACGTTCGAAAACATCGGCAATATCCTGCTCGCTGCCTTCCAGATAATGCCGTGTGTCGGAGGCGCAGCTTTGTAACGCGGCCTTGCCGTCCGGGTCATCCAATTCATAAGCGACTGTAATCACAGAAACCCCGTGTTGCTGCGCCTTGTCACATGTGAGCTGAAGATTTGCACGTCCTTGATCTTCGTCGAATATATTCCCTGGGCCGAAGCCCGGCTTGTTATGCGATCCATCACTCAATAGGATGATATATTTGTTCCAGTCGGGATCCGAATAGCTGACCCCTTCGGTAAACGGGGCGTTGGGCGAAACGACCTGAAATCCAAAGGTCATCCCCACGGTGATATTGGTACCTTCATAGGGCGTCATAGCCTGAAGTTGTGCCAGTGTGCCGGCGTGATCCGCCGATAACGGCCGGATGACCAGATTATTGTCCGGATACTCATGACAATCTTCATAATAGTCCGAATCCGTGACTTCTGAGTAATCCTCATCCAGCAATCCCCATTTACTGGAATCCGCGTTTGTCGGCGTGTTGTCCTTCCAGACATGCGGCCAATCGCGACTAATCGTACAATTGGACCAGGTGACGCCGTCCGTTCCGCCAACGATATATTTTCCGTCCACGCTCATATAAACTTCACGTGCAAACGGAACCAATCCGATTTTAACGTCCGTATTGGTACCATTGGTTGTGATCGTATTGATCAGTTCGATGACGGCATCGCGCATTGGTTCATACTGGTCATTCATTGAAGAGGAATAGTCGAGAACGAATACAATTTCAGATGGCTTAACGCCGGTCATCGCGGCTTCTGCATAAGAATCCAGGACCGGATTATCAACGCCGAACATTCCCATGATTACATAATCGAGATTGGCTTGCGCATTACCGATGACGCGGCCATCACTCAAGGTCTGCAGATTGAGCTCCGGCATTTCGAGCTGGTTTGCCAACAACATGTTTTCGGTAAAGATCTGTCTGGCGTGGTTTTCGCGCTCAGCATCGGTGCCCTTAAATCTCGCAGCGGCTAAAACCGCGCTATCTGTCGCATCCTGCAAAGTCATTTTTGCCGAGTTTGAAAAATGCATATCGGCCGCCACGCCAACGCCGATAAGAATCGGGGTGACCAGACAAGCAAACATCATGGCCACATTGCCCGATTGACAGCTTAAATAGTTTCGAAGCCTAGTTTTCATGCTCATCCCACGCCATATTAAAGACAAAATGGTCTAAATTCGAACTCGAGAGTAACAAATTTTCGATAATATTTCGCTAAACCATAGCGTTACCAAAGTTTAAACATGATGGGTGTTTGAGCAGAAGACGCTCACGGACCTCCTATTTTTCCATTGTCCCGATCGTGTCGTGTTCGCGCAATATGTACAGCAAAATCATCCCGCCCAGCGTGGGAATGGCGGCGAGGAAAAGATGATTATAGGTCTCAAGGAACGGCAACATGTAGTGGATCGAAGTAAGCGTCGCGACACCGTGAAAAAGTGCGACCAGACCGTAACTAAAGCGTTTCTTAAACCCGAGCACAAAGGCCAATAACAAGGCAGCCCATAAGCCGCCGACCGCGTAGGATCCTGCCACAGGAAGATTGTCGATTTTATAGAAATGCGCAAAAATCTTGGCCGTTGTTTCCGGTTCGGTAAATTTCTCCATGACCCAGGGCACGAGAAACAGGAAAATACTCCACCGCAAGATAAAAAGTGCTTTCGGTAAATTGGCAGTGGTTTTGTCGGACATGAGTCTTTCCTCGAAATTATTATGTGGTCTTGTCTTGCGATTCAGTTGGCTTGCCAATTCAACACTTTGTGAGCCTTAACTTATCCGCGAATATCTTTGGGTTTTTGGGGTTTGAACACGGTTTGGTGACGGGTGAAACCTTCATCGTCTTTGCCTTCGGCTTTCACATATTGCGCGTTCCAAACCCCCTCGCCGGTCAATTCTTCCCCTGTTTTGGCTGCCCGCGCCGCATCCGCCTGTTGTTTGGCGACATTGGCTTGTCTCGCTTGTCCGAATGCGTCGACCTCGGCCAAAAATCCGGGGTCATCGGCGAGATTGGCGATCTCGAGATTGGTTTCATCCAGCATTTGCAATGGGTATGGGACGATGCGTGCTATCGGTTCGCCGACTTCGAATGTCACCGGTGTCTCTTCAGCCGTCATGCGCCAGTTCATTGTAAAGGGAAATGGAAGCCAATCGGTGCGCACAAATGCATCGAGCGGCACGGCCAAGAAATGTTCATGATTGGCCGGCCCTGTCACCAACAGGCCAAGCTCGGGCGACGTTCGAAATAAAAATGGCAAATACCAGGTGATCATGCCGGAACCGAAATGCGAGGCGGCTGAAAAACTGTTCTCTGCTGTGTGTTCGATTTTCAATGCGGACGTAAGAGCACCACCATTCCAAGTTATTGTGCTTTCTACCGGGTTTAAGAGCTCCCACCCCATTGAGTTGGCCGCCAAAAGTGGAATACAGCGATAGACGTATTTTTGCGGCACATCATCCATCCAATCGCGTGTCACTTCCGCGGTCCGGATATACTCATCCACTTTGATATCCAGCCCGGGCATCAAATGGGCGCGGACGGTATTTGGCGGCAATGGTTTAGCGGGTGGTGAGTCGGTCATAGGCTTGTAATAATGCATAAACCATCCATAAAACAGGCAAAAAAGGCTACAACAATCCTAAACGCACCACACAGCTCACGGCTTGTTGAAAAGATCGACCCATTGTCGGATTGTCCTAAACTGCCACCCGTGATATTCACAAGCCGTTATTGCAAAACGGGAGCGAACAATGTGCGATGAATTTACCGAGAAAGATAATCAGGAGTTTTTGAAAAAGAATGGCCACCTGAACAGGCGAAATTTTGGAAAATTGACAACAGTTGCGGCCTTTTCGGCAATGCTCCCTCTCACCGGATGCGCACAGACTGCGACCGAAGATGGTGGGGTTGTCGAAAGCGAGGTCGAAGTCACAATGGCCGACGGTGTTTCTGATAGCTATTTCGTTCATCCGGCCCAAGGCAAGCATCCCGGCATCTTGATGTGGCCGGACATCAAAGGCTTGCGCCCCGCGTTTAAAGCCATGGGCAAACGCTTGGCCGCAAGCGGATATTCCGTCCTGGTGGTCAACCCGTTTTACCGTGACGCCAAACACCCGGTTGCAGGCGATGTGCCTGATTTTTCTGACCCGGATACGCGAAAACTCCTATTCGGCATGGCCCGGAAACTCACGCAGGATGCCAGCATGTCTGATGCTCGCGCCTATATCGATTTCATAGATGCGCAGGTCAGCACCGATACAAACCGCAAAATCGGAACTTGCGGTTATTGTATGGGCGGCCCACTGATTATGCGCACGGCTGGTGCGGTTCCTGACCGAGTCGGCGCAGCCGCGTCATTTCATGGCGGAGGCCTCGTCACCGATAAAGACGACAGCCCGCATCTTTTGATCCCCAAGTCTCCAGCGCATGTCTTGCATGCGGTCGCAGAGAATGATGACGCCAAAAATCCGACCCAAAAAACCGTGCTCGCCGCCGCTTATAAAGCAGCAGGTGTGCCGGCAGAAATCGAAGTTTACGCGGGAACAAAACACGGCTGGTGCCCACCGGACTCAACTGTGTACGATGAAGCGCAAGCGGAAAAAGCCTGGGGGCGCATGCTGGCTTTGTATGAAACGGCTCTTGTATAGTTAGGCTCTCATTAAGCCCCTAATGCAAACTGAAACCATCGGGATAAGCTTCACGACAGGTAGCGATCCTGTTCGGACGGTCAGTCCCATTGATGAAAATCATTTGCTGTACGGAAACTTTCTTGGTGTCCAATATGTTTTCAAAGACGCGCTCGATCCAGAGTGTTTGGCGGGTGCGCTGTACGATTTATTCTTTCATTATCCTGCATTAGCCGGCGTATATAACCAGACCAACTCTTCGATCATCGAATACTCAGATGGTATTAAACTACAGGTGATAGAGGATATACGCGGTTCCTTTACTGATCATTGCAAATTCGGGACCGTGCAGTCCGATCGCTCGAATTTCGTAGACGAACCAAACCGTCGAGATGTGCTGGGCGGAAAAGCCAATCTAACAAGCTGCAAACTCAGTATTTTTAAGGACGGCGGCTGTAATTTGGGATTGGCCATCAGTCACGTTCTGGTTGACGCCGCCGGATTTCATCTCTTGGCAAACCAGCTCGCCAGATTTTACACACATCGGAGCAATAAGACTGAAGCCGTGGCTTCACCAGCCGTTTATGACCTTGATGTGTTTACATTTGGCACCGACCGATCCAGGTCGGAAACAATCGCAGCTCTTGATGAGGCGGACCTCAAAAAACCGATGAAAATCAGAGGGTTGATCGGGGGGTTGCTAAAAAATATCATCGTCAAAGCTTTGGACGGCATGGCGAAAAACAACCGTGTCGTGATCCACTTCACTGCCAACGATGTCGCCCGTCTCAAACAGAAGGTATTGGAAGAAAGCAGTGAAGACTGGATCAGCACCAACGTCGCCTTAAGTGCTCATTTCACCAAAATTATGGCCATGCTGATGTATGGCGACAAGCCAAAATCAAAAGTTCAAATTGGACAATTACTGGATTTGCGCGGCCGCTATTTTGACCAGAATAGCGACCAACAAAATGACTATGTAGGTAATGCCATTCTCATTCACACAAGCAAACCCGAATTCGCAGACGGGATCCAAAATACGTCGCGCGGCAGTTTGGCAAAATGGTTTAAAAGCAATCTATCTGGGATCAATGCCGACTATTTGAAAACGCGGCTTGATCTGATCGCGGATTGTTTGCGTCTCGGATATTCTTATCCGGGACTGGAGCTTAAAGACCCGATGATCGCGCTCAACAATCAAAGCAAAATGCCGGTCTATGACTTAGAGTTTGGCGGCAACGCGCCACAGCGCGTTATCCCGCAAGATGTTGGCGACAACATCATGTTCTTTCCAACACCGGATGGGGGCATCGAGATCTATATTCGCGATATCCTCAATCCAAAGCGGCAGCAGCTCTTGCTGACCAATGAATGGCAGGCCAAGATCTTTGATTTTTAAGTTTAAAGCCTAACCCACCTCACCGCGCAAGCGCGCGCGGGCGCGCTCAGCGCCGAGTAAAGGCAGGAGCTTGTCCATTTCAGGGCCGCGACGGCGTCCCGACAAAGCGAGGCGCAGCGGCAGGAACAAGGTCTTGCCTTTGCGATCAGTGTTTTGCTTAAGGACAGTCGTCCATTCCCCCCAGGTTTCAGGATGGAGATCATCGGGCAAATATTCAGCCGCTTCCTTGCAGAAATCTTTGTCTTCCTCAGCGATTTGACCGGACATTGGTGCGTGGATCACGGTCGACCAACCAACGGCATCGCCGAGCTTGGTCAAATTGGCACGAACCAAGTTCCAGAAGTCTTCAGTTGCTGGAACGCCAAAAGCGTCAAGCCGGTCTTTAACAACTGCAAAAGGTGTATCATTCAACAAACGGCTATTGATCAATTCAAGTTCTTCTTCGTCAAAGCGCGCCGGGGCCCGGCCGATTTTGGAGAATGCAAATTCATCCTTGAGGATATCGAGACTTTGACGGGCCTCGATCGGATCAGACGTGCCGATTTTCCCAAGCAAGCTACAAATCGCCAACGGCTCAATGCCCTGCTCGCGCAACTGATCCATTGAAAGTGAACCGAGGCGTTTGGACAGGCCTTTTCCATCCTTACCGACCAAGAGCGGTGTATGGGCGAATGTCGGCACTGGCCCGCCAAGCGCTTCGAAGATCTCGATCTGGGCACCGGAGTTGGTGACATGGTCCTCACCGCGAATGACATGGGTGATTTCAGCATCGATATCATCGACAACACTTGGCAATGTATAGAGATAAGACCCGTCGGCACGGATCAGAACCGGGTCAGACAAGGACGAGGTTTCAACCCTTTGCGGACCACGTACCATATCTTCCCATTCCGCCGCTTTACCGGAAAGCTTAAAGCGCCAATGCGGTTTACGCCCCTCCGCTTCAAGTTTGGCAATATCTTCTGCCGTCAACTCCAACGCATCCCGGTTATAGATTGGTGGCTTGCCCTGGGCGCGCAGGATTTTGCGCTGGCGGTCCAGCTCTTCCGACGTTTCATAGCAGGGATAGATCAAGCCGCGCGCTTCCAGATCATCGGCCGCAGACTTATATAGGTCAAACCTGTCAGACTGGTTAAATGTCTTGTCCCAGTTAAGCCCGAGCCAATTCAAGTCTTCTTTCAGCCCGTCCTCATAGGCTTTGGTCGACCGCTCAACGTCCGTATCATCGATCCGCAGAATAAATGTGCCGCCCTGCTCGCGCGCAAACAGCCAGTTCATCAGCGCGGTGCGGACATTGCCCACATGCAGTTTCCCTGTCGGGGACGGTGCAAATCTAACGATCGGTTTCATGTCAGTCTTTCTTCTCAGGTACAATATCGCGGTACCGGTTGGTCAATGGATATCGGCGGTCACGGCCAAAGGCCTGATTGCCGATTTTGACGCCGGGCGGAGCCTGATTTCTTTTGTATTCGTTAATATACAGCAGATGCTGTATGCGCTTCACAGTTTCGGGCTTATGCCCGCGCTTGACCAGATCATCAACCGAAATTTCCGCGTCGATCAGGCCCCTCAATATATCATCAAGGATTTCATAGGGCGGCAAGCTGTCAGAGTCTTTTTGATCCGGGCGCAATTCAGCCGATGGCGGCTTGGTAACAATCCGTTCCGGGATGGGGCGTTCGCCACCAAGGCACCAGTCCGGCTTGTTTTTATTGCGCCATTTTATCAGTTCGAAAACTTCCGTTTTATACAGGTCTTTAAGCGGATTATATCCACCGCACATATCACCGTAGAGCGTGGCATAACCGACCGCCATTTCAGATTTATTTCCGGTTGTGAGCAACATATTGCCGAATTTATTCGAAAGCGCCATGAGCGTTACCGCGCGGATACGCGATTGCAGGTTTTCCTCAGTTGTATCCGGTTTTAACCCGTCGAAATGCGGGGCGAGCATGCCGGTGAATGCGCCGACAGCATCGGCGATCGGTATAATATCATACGGGCACCCTATATCGTTGGCGCAAGCCTTGGCATCCTCCAGGCTGTCATCGGAGGTATATTTGGACGGTAGCATGACGCACCAGACATTTTCCGGTCCGAGCACGTCAGCGGCGATACAGGCCGTCATCGCGCTATCGATACCGCCGGACATGCCCAGTACGACCTTCTTAAACCCGTTTTTGCGCACATAATCGCCCAGACCCGTCGCCATGGCATACCAATCGGCTTCAAACCCTTTTAGCTGCTCTGCCTGCATGGCTTGTTCACAGACCCATCCACTGTCGCCTTTCTTCCAGGTCGCGACATCATAGGCTTCGACGAAACTTGGAAGGGTTTGAACCAACGTCATATCTGGCATCATGGAAAATGAGCTGCCATCAAAAGCGAGTTCGTCCTGGCCGCCCACCTGATTAACATAAATTATTGGCAGGCCGGACGCTTTCATTCGGGCTTTGGCCACAGTTTCGCGCTGCCAATGTGCATTGCGGCGCCACGGCGATCCGTTGGGCGAGATCAATATCTCGGCGCCTTGCCGGGCCAAATGCCCGCAAACACCCGCGTGCCAGATATCTTCACAGATTGGCAGTCCCAGCTTCACACCATTGAAGTCAACAACATCCGGCAAGGGCCCCGGCGAAAAGATGCGCACTTCGTCAAAAACGCCGTAATTTGGCAGTTTGTGCTTAAAGTTTATGTCGGTGATCTTGCCGTTTTGCATAAACAAAACCGCACTGTAGAGACGCCCGACTTCACCTTTATAACCATCGCCGTGCCAGGGTGTTGAAAACACAACGGCTGGGCCATTTTTGGTTTGTTTGGCAAACACATGCGCATGAGCCATGCAATCTTCGATGGCTGAGGGTTTTAACAATAAATCTTCGGCAGGATATCCGATGATAAATGTTTCCGTGAGTACCAGTATGTCCGCGCCATCTTTTGATGCTCGGTCATAAGACTTTTGAGCCAAACCGATATTTCCGGCTAAATCCCCGACGGTCGGATTGATTTGCGCAGACGCTATTTTTAAGACATTGGTCATACAGGGGTTTTAACAGGCTTTAGCCCCCCTGCAACCGAGCAATTAAGACTTTTTCAGTGAATTCGCCAACAGTTTAAAACTGATCACTTCGCCAGTGTTCTGATCAAGTTCCAATACGTAGGTCTTGGCCCTTGGATTTGGGATTGTCGATTTAGGAACGAAGTAGATCCAAATATTATTGTCGACCGCCCCGATCAGCATTTCCATATTATCGAAGCTGTCGCCTGTGCTGTTTTCGAACAATTTAACCGCGTAATTTGCTAATTCCAGTCTGTTTGCATCGTAGACACAACACCCTTCGAATGTTCGACCGCTCACTGTACTGAGGTGTTCGTAATGACCGAACAGAATAGATTGCCGATCCGATACATCGATTTTCTTCAACACACTTGGACTCAGCCCACTTGCGTCTCCGACTTCAATATCTCTGCCTTCGATGCACGCGCTTAATGGCACTGCCATTATCACAGCTGTAAGTAAAATTTTCCTCATTTTTCGCCCCTTCAATTAGCGTTTCGCCAGCGCATTAACAGCAATGGCAAATGTTACTTTAAGTCAGAAAACCGCGATTGCAGTTTCGGCTTTCCTGTCTTCCGGCGATTATCTCGCACGATGGGGCGTAGGGTTAAAAAGGCACTAAAGATATGGCATGTCAATGGCATTCCCTTGTGAATTGTTGCGGCAAGCCCTTCGGGGTCTTGCAATCGCGCTTTAGTCTGTCACCATATCAGTTAAACCGGATCAACGACAAGGGACCCAAGCGTGAAAAAACCGTACTTAGATTGCTTTCAAATGCATGACCACGTGCCTGAAATTGTACCGGGTCGACCTCGTCGAGAATGGATGGACAAGTTCGCGGACAGGCAGCCCTACCGGTGTCTTCCTTTGACCATGGCCAATTCCACCGGATGGGAAATTACCTGTCCATTTGACCTGACGATTGAATGGGACGGCGGCTCGATGGAAGAGAACATTACGCTGTCTTCATCGCAAAAAAATGCCCATATCGAGGGCTTGGCGATTTCTCACTTCCGCTCCGGGATTGTGACCTTTCATACCGGTCATTTGTTTCGCACACCGCCAGGATGGGCCATTTGGGCCATGGGTCCGCCCAATCAACCAAAGGACGGCATTTATGCATTGTCGGGACTGGTCGAAACCGATTGGCTGCCCTTCCCGTTCACCATGAATTGGCAGATGACCCGGCCTGGGAAAGTCACTTTTGAAAAAGGTGAAGCCTTCTGTTTTCTTACTATGGTTGAGCATCACAGTTTGGAGGACATCGAACCCCGGTTGAAATCCATCGACGATGATTCAGAATTAAAAAAAGACTATGAGCTGTGGGGATCTTCGCGGGCCGAATTTATTGACAAACTCAGAGCCAATGATCCAGATACCGTTAAATCAGGATGGCAACGTCACTATATGCGTGGTGAAACACCTGCCGGCGACATCGCTAAAACCGATCATATAACCAAGCGTAGATTGAAAAAACCAACACGATAGAGTTCTTTCATCTGCGTACTTACGCGGCAATATGCCGAGGCTTTTTGCGGAGACCATAATGAAAACCGATACCCCAGTTGTCACGAGGCTCAAGGACTATAAAGCCCCTGAGTTTTTAACAAAAACCGTCGATTTAAAGTTCGAACTTGATCCCACAAAAACCATTGTGACGTCGACATGTCACATTCAACGCAGTGGTGAACATACGAAAGACCTTCGGCTGGACGGTGAAGATATTGAACTCGTTAACATTTCCATCGATGGAAAGCCGTTGGCGAAGTCGCAATACAGCACTACCAAATCCGGGCTGACGATTAAGAACCCGCCAAAGGAATTTACGTTGCAAATCGTCAATACATGCAATCCATCCAAGAATACCAGCCTGATGGGATTGTATGTATCGGGCGGGCGTTTCTGTACGCAGTGCGAAGCGCAAGGCTTCCGACGCATCACATATTTTCAAGATCAACCCGATATTTTATCGACCTACAAGGTGCGCATTGAAGCCAATAAGCAAGCCTATCCTACACTGCTGGCCAACGGAAACTGTGTTGAAGAAGGTGATCTTGAAAACGGTAGACATTTCGCCGAATGGGAGGACCCGTTTCCAAAACCCTGCTATTTGTTCGCACTCGTTGCCGGCGAATTTGATAATATCAATGATAGCTTCGTAACCATGAGCGGTCGGACGATCCCGCTTGATATCTACGTCGATCCGGGGGATGCCTCGCGCGCCGAATACGCGATGGACGCGTTAAAACGATCCATGAAATGGGACGAAGATGTGTTTGGGCGCGAATATGATTTAGACCGGTTCATGATTGTTGCGGTGCGGGATTTCAATTTCGGGGCCATGGAAAACAAGGGCTTGAATATTTTTAATTCATCGCTGTTGCTGGCAGATGAGGCAAGCGCGACGGATCATAATTTTGAAAGCATTGAGAGCGTCGTTGCCCATGAATATTTTCACAATTGGACGGGCAATCGCATCACTTGCCGAGACTGGTTCCAGCTCTGCCTGAAAGAAGGCTTTACCGTCTTCAGAGATCAGGAATTTTCAGCAGACCAGAGAGGCCGGGCTTTACAACGAATAAAAGATGTAAAGGCGTTAAGGGCTCACCAATTTGTTGAAGATGCCGGCCCTTTGGCCCATCCCGTCCGCCCTGCCAGCTATATGAAGATCGACAATTTTTATACTGCCACCGTTTACAACAAAGGTGCAGAACTGATCCGTATGTTGAAGAACATTCTCGGCGCAGAGCAATTTCGCGCCGGATGTGATCTTTACTTCGACTCGCTCGACGGAACAGCGGCGACGGTCGAAGATTTCATTGACTGCTTTGAAAAATCGAGCGGCCAGGACTTATCGCAATTTATGCGCTGGTATGAACAGGCAGGCACGCCGGAAGTATCAGTTACAACAACACACGACGCGCAACAGAAATCATTTCGGTTGCACTTGGCGCAGAAAACGCCGGCAACAGCGGGTCAACCGAGCAAACAACCATTTGCCATGCCTGTAGACATTGGTTTGTTAGACAGAAAGACGGAACGTGAGATCAGCCGGAAGAATGTGATTTTAAAAGATCGTTCCGCAAGTTTTGAGTTTTCCGATGTTCCAGACGACCCTGTTGTTTCCGTCTTTAGACAATTTTCTGCGCCCGTAAATGTCAACATAGACGTTCCTGCCTCGGACCGGCTCGTGCAAATGAAATCAGACCCTGATCTGTTCAATCGGTGGGAAGCCGGTCAAGCGCTGGCACGGGACTTACTTGTGGATCTGACGCAGGCAATTGAATCAGGCCGCGTGCCTAAAAAAACGGACTTTCTGGGAATGTATGTGGGCGCGATAGGCGATATCATTAGAAACCCCGAAATTGACAATGGTTTCAAATCAATGGCGGTTACGCCGCCGGCTGATGATGCGGTATTACAAGCCATGAAAGGGCAGCCAACCGACCCTCTCGCCATCCGTCAAGCTATCAAACTCCTCCGGCGCGCAATCGCAGAGCATCATTTCGATGCAATATCAGCGCTCTATTCAGACCTAAGTAATCCGGTCGATTTTTCACCGGACGCAGCCGGCGCCGGGCGTCGCGCATTGCGCAATACTTGCCTTGCCCTTCTGGCCACATTACCGGGGCAACAAATCGCACCGCTTGCCAGGGAACAGTTGCAAGCCGCGACCAATATGACCGAAGAAATTGCGGCTCTCTTGGTCTTGACGCGCATGGGCGGGCATCACGCTCAACATGCACTTTCACATTTCTATGATAAATGGCATGGCAATCCTCTGGTCGTTGACAAATGGTTTGCGGCCAATGCGCAAATCGGCGGACGACAAGCTATTGCCCATGTGCGCAAAATGACCGAACACGAAGACTATAAAAACGGCAACCCCAACCGAATCCGGGCACTAATCGGCGGTTTCGCCGCCGGTAATTTGGAAAATTTCCATAGACTGGACGGAGAAGGATATCGGTTCGTTGCAGATAACATTATCGAGATCGACAGACGCAATCCACAAGTTGCCGCGCGATTGGCGGGTGTTTTCGGCATATGGAGCAAAGTAGACAACCGACGCGCCATCTTGATCCAGGACGAATTGAGACGAATTCTCAAAGCAAAGCCGTCCGCAAATGTCATGGAAATCGCAACGAAATCTTTAGGAGATTGAGTTAACAAACCGGATGGCGGATATTCAGACAGCCCACGGATTTAGAACCCACGTTTCTCAAAAGCGGTATTCGGTCATGCGCCAACCTGTGGTCGAAACAAAATCGAAGAAAGTCTTGCATCATGAATGGTTAGTGCGGTTCGACTCTAAAACTGGATTGGAACGCGTGCTAAGGCCAGCTGAAATCAGTGGCGCCATATCGGATCTAGACTTGTCAATGTTACTCCAAGCCGTTGAAAAAATTAACGAAAAATCGAATAATGTCCCGATTGCGATCAATCTTTCAGGCGCGTCTTTTTCGGATCCGGATTTTGAGCATGCCCTGTTTGATATCCTGGCAAAATTGGAACTAGATGCCTCAAATCTGATTTTTGAGTTGACTGAAACATGGCATTTGAAAGATCTTCAACCTGCTATTCGATTGCTCAATATATTGCGCGACAGAGGACACAGCCTGTGCCTTGATGATGTCGGTGCGGGCGCTGCGTCGATACGGTATTTGCGCGCATTTCCCGCTGATTGGCTCAAAATCGATGGCGCATTTGTAGCCGGTGCGGCGATAAATGATCGGGAAAAATCTGTTCTGAAAGCGATCATGGGACTTAAAGATGATCTTGGCGTGCGATTCATCGGCGAAGGTATCGAATCTCAACGATTGCACGACTTCGCGATAGAAATGGGGTTTGACGCAATTCAGGGATATATAATTGGTGCCCCTGAATTGGAAATATCATCATAATTCCCAATTTTTGACGGTTAATTGTTCGACTTTGTTAATAACTGTCTCATAGTCTGCCGTGTGATTCGGTTTTAAAGGGGCCTCGTGACACAAGGTCAGACTCCATATCAGAAAATGATGGCTCCTGCTTCTGGAGGTGTGCCTGTACATCACGCTGTCCAAAATGCACCAAGGCCGCCGGCACCTCCTCGCCCGCAAGCTACGCCAGCGCGTCAAAATCCACCGACTGAAGAGAAAAACAAACTTAAAGGGCTGATCAAAGGTTGGCCCAAAAAAAAACCGAGTACAGGATCAACCGACGAAGCTTTTGATACCGATACAGGTCGCCGCATGGCGGCAATCGCGATCGGGTTTTTGATTTTCTACGTATTGCTAATGTGGGCAATCCTACAAAATCAGAAAAACAACAGCCAAGAATTTTTGATCAATGACATCACCGAACGATCTTCAATCATCGCCAACAATATTTCGAATGTTTTCTCTAATCTAGAGGTCTCTATTGATGCGGGTCTCACTGAAGGCAATACACCTTCCCAAGCTGCACGACTGATTGCCAAATCACCGAATGTAGACGCCGCAGTCATCTTGAATTCTCAATTGAAAGTGGTTGCAAGCTATCCTTCCAATCCCGGTTTTCTGACCACAATATCGTTTGACGATGTCAAGTCGGATATGATGAATATTCAGTCGAGTGTGACGTCTGAGAAAGATGTCACGACCGTAGCCATAAAACGCGCTGGAAATTTTTATGCCGTTGCGGCTCTCGCGAACGGGTCGGTGAATGTTCAGGATATTGAAGCGTTTCGGTCAGTCGTGACAACCCGATCGGGTCAAGTCATCGCGGGCGGGCCCCACTTTGGATTGAATGGTGTGGTTGACGGACTGAACATCAACTCAAACCAATTCAATCAGCTCATCGCGAATGGGACACAATCGTCAGTAAGAATGAAAATGGAAGGACAGAATCGTTTCGTTTCAAGCACCCAGGTCCCGAATTCAGATTTATTTTTTCTCAAATCTACACCGATCGATAACGCAAATTTTGCCAGACAAAATCTAACCTTATTTTTATTATTATTCCTAGGCATCATTGCACTCGTTGGGTTGATGCTAAATGCTATATACAAAAAAATACGGTCGTTGGAAGAGGTTCACAAAAAATCGGAAGTATCACAGCAAAGGTTTCGAGCCGCAATTGAAGGCGACAAAGGCGGTGTTTGGGAAATCGATCTCGCCAATAACACCGCTTATGTCAGCATGTCACTGGCGAGTCTCCTCGGATTACAGCGCTCCGAATTACAAATGCCAATGGATCAATTTCTTGGTCTCTTCCATCCGCAAGACCGCGAACGGTTTCTCGCTTCAGCCCGGCGCGCCCATATGCAAGGCGAGTTCGACTTCGATATGAATGTGGCGCATTTACCGCTTATTCTTCAGTGTCGTGGCCGTCCGTTGACCCGGGCTGGATCAGAACAACAACGTGTCATCGTCGGCGTAGCCCTCGATATCACGGAACAACGTGGCGCTCAGGCTCGACTGGTTGCCACCGAAGCTCGGCTACAAGGGGCATTGAGCTCTATGACCGATTCTTTTGTGATTTGGGATGCCATGAAAAGGCTCGTTGTTTGGAATAGTCGATTTGAAAATTTCTTCGGTCTCCAACCGGGACAACTCCAACCCGGGCTGGATCAAGCCAGCGTCGAGTATATGATCCGAGCTGCCATCGCTGAAGTTATTGAAACGAATAATAATAATGGTGCTGTCGAAATTAAATTAAAAGATGGGCGATGGATCAGATATATCGAAACCCCGACAGCAGAAGGCGGTAATGTTAGTGTCGGAACTAACATCACTGAAATTCGGTCGCGTGAAGCAGAATTGCGTGAAAACGAAAAAGCGCTTCAAAACACTGTAGGTATATTGAAAAAATCTCAAGAAGGTATCTTCGAACTCGCTCAAAGATATGAAGAAGAAAAAATTCGAGCTGAAGATGCCAATCAATCAAAAAGCGATTTCCTGGCTAATATGAGCCATGAGCTTCGCACCCCATTGAATGCGATTAATGGGTTTTCAGATATCATGCAAAAAGAGATGTTCGGTCCCCTGGGCGATCCCCGGTACAAAGAATATATCAATGATATTCTATTTTCCGGCCAACATCTTCTTGCGCTAATCAATGACATTCTCGATATGTCGAAAATTGAAGCAGGTAAAATGACCTTGAATACGGAGGTCATGTTTATGCATGAAATGATCGCTCAGGTCGTTCGAATTATTCGCGGTCGGGCAGAGGAGTCACAACTGAAACTGAATATATACGCCAATGAAGTTCAAGAAATTGAAGCGGATCCACGAGCGGTCAAACAGGTTCTGATCAATCTACTTACAAATGCTATCAAGTTCACGCCGGAAAATGGCACTGTGCAGGTCGAGCTCATTCCGAAAAAAACCGGACTGATCGTAAAAGTGTCGGATTCTGGCATCGGAATTTCGCAGGAGAACATAGAGAGGTTGGCAAAACCGTTTGAACAGGTCGTCGATCAATCGACAAAACACAAAGAAGGTACGGGTCTTGGTTTAGCGCTTTCCAAATCATTGGTTGAACTACATGGTGGAAACTTCAAAATCGAGAGTGAACTGGGTCACGGAACAACCGTTATATTCTCACTTCCCAACAGACCGATTGAAAGAAAAGAAGAGCCCAAGGATAGTCAAGTCACTCAAGAAATTTCGCGCCTGGCCAATGATATCGCCACAGTTCTGGCGGATAATGAAAACCAGTATTCTCAAGACACTGCACCCGAGTCCCAGCCACAGCCACAGCCACAGCCACAGAACGAACCTACACCTTATCCATATGCACAACCGGAACCTGTCGTCGGACAAGCGACGCAAGAAACGGCAGAGCCAGTTCCTTATCCGTCGTCGACGGGCCGGCCCGCCGCTTAAATTTCTTCGACGATTATCTTCTCGAAAATTTCGGAAACTATTTCCGCGTCTTTCGCGAGCGCAGCTTCCAACACTTGAAACGTTGAACTCGCACTTGTTTCGCACAAGAGTTTCTTGAACGAATGGGAAAACCTTTCGCTGACGTAAAGTCCACTTGCTGATAAATTCAACACCTGCACGAGTGCGTGATAGTGATCGGTAATTCGCAATAATTGCGCTGCATCTTCCGCTGACAAATAACTTAGATCCCGCGCAGTTGAGAGCATTGAAAGTGTAGACTTTTCTTCCGAATTGAATTTGTGTTTCAAAACCAAATACTGAGCGATGAACTCAATATCGCGCAATCCGCCTAGTTTGCCCTTCAAATCCCAAAATCCCTTCGACGGTTTGTCGCGCGCTAATCTTGTGTGCATATCGACAATATCCGCCGCCAACTTTGTTTCGAAATCCTTGGCAGTAACAATCTGGCCCACTGTTTGTGTGACGTAATCTTCAAATTCGGGCGAAGTCGCATACACAACCCTCGCCCGGCTGAGAGCCATAAACTCCCATGTCCAAGCATTTTCGTGATAATATTTTTCAAAGATCGGCAAGTCGACAGCTAACGGACCGGACCGCCCTGATGGCCGTAAGGCCATGTCGACCTCATATAATGTGCCGGCCTCTGTAGTTGTCGAAAGCGCCGTGATAATACGACGGGTGAGCTTATTAAATTTATCGACTTGTTTCTCATGTGTCTCAGCGCTTTTAGCATCTTTTTGGTACACTAAAACAATATCCAAGTCGGATCCCAGCGACATTTCCCGACCGCCGAGTTTTCCAAAGCCCAAGATGGCGAATTGACCACTTATCGGTCCAAACAATCTTTCCGTTTCCGTAACCGCAACCGGCATCAGGGCGTGAATGGCGGCTATCGCGATTTCCGTAAATCTAACGCCGGCCTTTTGCAGATTTTGCGTTTTCAAAAGCCCGGCAGTTAAGCTGAATTGATCTTCATGAACCGCGCGACGGACAATATTCATCGCCGCTTCAAAGTCGCCCCGATCGTCGATCAATCGGAGATAAACTTGCCGGTCCTGGCTTCCTTTTTGCATAAGAAAGTCCGGTTCTATCATCGCATCAATCAACGACGGTTGATCTGATAAGATTTGTGACAATGGGGGTGCAAGAACCAGGATTTGTATCAGTTCTTTGAGCGCTTCCGGCTTACTCTCAAACATTGAAAACAATGTAACGCCAGCATTCAGTTTCGTCAGAAAATCGGCGAATGTGAAAAACGCAAGATCGGGCTCATTTGTGGTTCCACAATAGTCGATAATCCGAGGTGCCAGATTGGTGAGAAGCTCGCGCGCACGCGGTGTTCGGGTCGCACGTATTCGACCCCCCAACCAATCCGCCATTTGCCGCCAAACTTCGGAACCACGGACAAAGCCGTATTTACTCAACGTTTCTAATGTCGGGCCTTCAGGTTCGACGCCCGTGAAGACCAAACTCCCCAACGGAGAAGACAAATCTTCTTCACCGGGAAATAGGTTTGTATAAGTCGTGTGGATCCGTGTGAAAATATCTTCCAGTTCACTTTCTAAACCTAACAGATTTTCGCCGCCATGAAGTGCCAACATATTCAAGCGGTCATTTTTATCGTCCGGCCAAATATGCGTCTGCTCGTCTTTGAACATTTGAATGCGGTGTTCCAACCCCCTCAACAGCGCGTAATCATCAGTTAGTTGGACGGCGGTTTCCCTGTCGACATAGCTTGCATCGGCAAGTTGTTCCAGCGCGTCAACTGTTCTTGGACATCTCAACTGTTTATGCCGTCCGCCCAGAATTAATTGTTGGACCTGCGCGTAAAATTCGATCTCGCGAATGCCGCCAATTCCCAGTTTAAGATCATGACCCGGAGCGCTGATATCTTCCGGTTTCGCTTCCCCCTGGATTTGTCTTTTGATGGAGTGGATATCGGAAATTGCCGCATAGTCGAGACTTCGGCGCCAAATAAATGGCGTCAGAATATTTTTGACAAAATCGTCGGCCGCTAATGGGTCGCCACCGCAATATCTGGCCTTAATCATGGCAGCTCGTTCCCAATTCTGCCCAAGGGTTTCGTAGTATCGCTCCGCCGTAATGGTCGATACAGCCACAGAATTCGATCTGGGGTCGGGGCGTAATCGCAGATCCGTGCGAAACACATACCCATCATGTGTAATTTCGTCGAAACCGCGCATCAGTTTTTTGATAAACCGGATTAACAATCGCTCCGCTCGGTTCATGTCAGGAAGTTTGAGATAGTCCGGATCATAAAAAACGATCAAGTCTATGTCGCTTGAGTAATTAAGTTCACGGGCACCGTACTTGCCGAGCGCGAGTACAAATAACCCTGGGACGGGACCGCGGTCACGGTCAGGTTTGAAGCCCATTTCAGCTGCAACAGCGTTAATCAGGAGAGCCATCACATGATCTGCAAAATCGCTCATGGCCTCGGTTACTTTATGCCACGTCCAAACGCCGGCAAGATCACACAGAGCACAAAGCAGATGGACTTGTTGTTTTTGGTGGCGAATTTCCCTCTTCAATTCCTCATAACCAATATCTGGCGCTGGAGTGTTCAATAATTCCTGATAGATTTTTTCCGGAGATTTTGTTCGTAACAAGTCGATAATGTTCGGCCATTTTTCAACAAGACCAGCAAGATATGGTGCGTTTTCATTTGCCGTTTTTATGATCGTTTCCAGATCAGCGCCTGCGTTAAAATGGTAAATCGATCGGTTCGCCTCCGAAGCATGAACCTTAGGAATACGATGTGCAAATAAATCCGTGTTTTGATCTGATGCCATAGGCACAAGATGCGCGGATTTTTGGCGGATGGCCAGAAAATTATGAGCGTTTAAATCTTGGGAATGAGATAGCCGCGCGTAGCCCGGGCATTTCGCTTCCCTCGCCGCCCGGACCATCGGTAAGTTCAAATTTAGCGCGGTGCAGATCGGCGATGGCATCGACCAATGCCAGGCCCAACCCGCTGCCCGGTTGCGTCCGGCTTTTTTCAAGACGCACAAATCTCTCTTTCACGCGTTGGCGTTCCTCCGGCGGGATTCCCGGTCCGGTATCCGTAATGGATATCTCACTTCGACCTGAACGGATTCTTCTTAACCGAACCGTGATCGCCCCGCCACGCGGCGTATATTTGATCGCGTTTTCCACAAGATTGGATATCGCTTGCGACAAAAGTCCACGGTCAGCGTTGATCTTATGGTTGCCCTCGATTTCCATAGAAAATTCAAGCCCGGCATCTTCGCAGGATGGCTCGTACAATTCCGCAATATCTGCAAGCAATGGTTTCGGGTCTGTCGGTAAAAGCATTTCCCGTTTGTCGCCTGCCTCAAGTCGGGCGATCCGCAAAACGGACTCAAAAGTTTTCAATAGTTCGCCAACATCTTCTGATGCTTGATCTAGAATGGCTTGGCTTTCTTTGTCGTTAACTTGACCACTCGAACTGTCCAGTCGTGTTTTCAAGCGTGTCAGCGGTGATCGTAAATCATGTGCAATACTATCGCCCGCATAGCGCATTGCCTGCATTAGGCGATCAATATGATCTAGCATATCGTTGAGATACCCCGCCAAATCATCAAGTTCGTCGCCGGTATCATTGACAGGTACGCGGCGCTTTAAATCGCCGGCGCGGATATCACGGGCAAGTTTGTTGAAGACCTCAATCCGTCTCTCAAATCGTTTTGAAACGAAAATCCCGGACAATATGCCCAGTGTCAGTGCCAACCCGATTGAGATTAAAAGGGCACGTGTCACTTGTTCCGATGTTGCCATAATGCGCTCGACATCACGGGCAATAAATATACGGGTTTTGGGTGAGAAGACTTTGAACTGACCACGGGCCCGATGGGTCACCGGTTCCTTATCGATGATGCTGGCATCATCAACGACGAAAACGAACTTACGGGTCCGCGTCTCATCTTTGTTGGTCACTTTCTCCCAAAGCGTAGGCTCAATGTCATCGGAAAAAATGGGTTGGGATCCGATATTGAACGTTGGTTTTTGGCCTTCATGTTCAAAATAATAATAGACATTGCGATCGGGTTGATAAATCCGTTTTATGACTTCGCGGTTCAGTCCAGTTGGCCCGAATTGTTGATAAATCTGTGTCAGTTCGTCTAACTCATCTTGCAGCGTATCATCGACCTGATTGAGATCGGTGATAATTGTGGCAAAGTAGATATAGCCCAACACGACTAAAGATGACGCAGCGAACATAGCCGCAGCAATCATCGATAGTCGAAAGACCGTATTTTTAAGAAGTCTTTTTATGGGCGCGAGCATAGCGTGCCTTCTCGCTGAGAAACGCTAGACCTGCAAGCGATATCCTGCACCGCGGACTGTGTGTAACATCGGAGGGTCAAAATCCTTATCGATCTTGGCCCGTAAACGTGAAATATGAACATCGATGACATTGGTCTGGGGGTCGAAATGATAATCCCAGACTTTTTCAAGCAACATAGTTCTGGTTACAACCTTTCCAGCGTGGCGCATTAAACATTCCAGCAGGCGAAATTCACGAGGCTGCAATAATATATTTTGCCCCGCTCGCCTGACCGTACGCGCCAAGAGATCCATTTCAAGATCGCCCGCTTTCAGCTTTGTAACTGCGGCGGTTGGATCGGAGCGGCGTCCAATGGCTTCTACGCGTGCCAGCAATTCAGTAAAGGAATATGGCTTTGCAAGATAATCATCGCCGCCTGCGCGTAAACCTTCAACCTTTTGATCTACTTCACCTAGCGCGGAAAGGATAAGAACCGGGGTCGCATCCCCGTCCTCACGCAGCTCTGAAAGCAAGGATAGACCGTCACGTTTTGGCAACATTCGATCTAATACCAATGCATCATAATCGGCCGCCTTGGCCATCTCTAAACCGAGTTCGCCGTCGGGGGCTAAATCGACCACATGGCCAGCTTCCATCAGTCCTTTTCGGACATATTCCGCGGCTATGTCGTCATCTTCTACAACCAGTATTCTCATGGGGGGTACTCCTTAGTTGAGGGAAATCGAGGTATAGGTTTCACTTCCATTGATAGTTCTAACCAGAAGAACCAATGATCTTTGACCGGATTTTTTGGCCGATAATACGAGTTGGCGGAACTGGGACACGCTGGCGACAGGTTTCGAGTCTGCCTCCAAAATGACCATGCCGCTTTTAATGCCTTTGATCGCCGCATTACTGCCGGGCGCGACGGTATCGACATAGACGCCGACTTGATTGGGCCGCATACCGATACTGTCTCTAAATGTTGCACTGAGATCCACAAGCGATAGGCCCGTGTTATACATACTTCCGGCACTTGGCGGTGGCGGCGCGCCGACACTGGTCGCACTGGTGGATTGGCTGTTGTCACCTGTGGCCAGTTTTAATCGGTCTTCATCGACCGGGCGATTGCCGATCTGTACCGCGATCGGGTCCAGGAGCACGTCATCGCGTTCTACGTAAAATCGTGCATTTTGTCCCGCTCTTAATTTAGCGATCGTGCGCGTTGCTTCGACAGCGTTCTTAATTTCCGTGTTATCGATGCGTAAAATAATGTCTTCAACTTGCAATCCCGCCATATCGGCCGGGCTGCCAGAGCCGATGGTTTCAATAGATGCGCCTTGTCTAAAAACCGCACCGCCTTGATCCTTTAAAGCATCGCGCAGGCTTGCGCCCAGAAACCCGCGGTTCACTTTGCCGTACCGCGCCAAATCGGCAACGATTTCTTCTGCCAGATCATGAGGAATAACAAAGGCGATCCCCACACTGGCGCCCGTCGGTGAGTAGATCGCAGAATTAACCCCGATAACCTTACCTTCAAAATTAAATAAGGGGCCGCCGGAATTACCTCTATTCACCGTCGCGTCTGTCTGCATGTAATCTACATAAGATCCCGAGTCGACACGTTCACGTCCAATCGCGGAGATAATGCCCACGCTGGAAGACTGGCCGATGCCAAACGGATTTCCGATCGCCAGCGCCCAATCTCCGATACGCACCTCCGGTCCCTTGTGAAATTCGACATAATCAAAGCTCCGACTATCTTGAATTTGTAACATGGCCAGATCAGTTTCGCGGTCTGTTCCGATAACGCGGGCAGTAAATTCTTCGCCATTGGCAAAATCGACGGTAATTTTGTCCCCGCCTTCGATGACATGGTAATTTGTCACCACCTTGCCGTCGGCTGAAACAATAAAACCTGATCCTTGGCCTTCCGTCGCATCCTGGGTTGGTTCACCAGCTGCCGCGCCTCCGGTTACAACGCGGATATTGACGACGGCCGGGCTGACATGCTCAATCAGATCGGCGAGCGATTTTGGCAACCCCTGATCCGCGGGCATGCCAAGCGGACGGGCATTAACGACAGGTGCACATAGCAATGCCGTGGCCGCCACTGTGGTCAAGGCAGCAGATATTAATTTCACCGGGAATCGTGAATGCAGCATCACGGAGGTTTCCTTTCTGTAATACAGTGCGGCAGCGCACTTAACGTAAATATTACCAAGTTATGACAAAATTGTCATGTTTGAAATAATCAAAAAAAGTCTCAGGAACTGGTCGCAAATTTAAGGAGCAAATTGTTCCGAGGCATTTCGATTATTGCCTCCAGATTTAGCCCCTGATCTGCAAATATATGCTTAACAGCGTCTAAAGATCGCACGCCCCATTCCGGGTTTCGTGCCTTTAAATTCGAGTCGAATTCCAGATTGGAATCAGCATTGTCGGTCTCGAGTAAAAATGGACCATAAAGAAACATTTTGCCGCCCTGTCTCAGCAGGTGCCCTGCGCCGCGCGCCAATCCTTGCGCCGCATTCCAGGGCGCAATATGGATCATATTTGCGCAAAACAGGGTCGTGCTATTCTCGAACCCAGACCACCACTCAGGATGGGTCACGTTTAATTCAACCGGGTCCAAAATCCTTTCAGGAAAATCCTGAGCATAGGCCGCCTGGCTCAACAATGAATCCGGATCGATGTCAGTAGGCTGCCAACAAATATCGGTCCGTAACCCACACATATGATGGGCGTGCTGTCCTGTACCGGCCGCGATCTCCAATACCTGCGCGTTTTGGGGCAGTAATTTCGCAAGGTGCTCGCCAATTGGCGTTCGATTCCGTTCTGATGTCGGCGAAACCAGCCGCTTACCGATCAAATCGCGGTTTTCAAGGTGTATGGGGTATTTCATGACGCTTCGACAATGCTCGGAATGGTCAAAATCGTTCGCAATCCCCCCATTGGAGATGTATCGAGAGAAAGTGAGCCTTTGTAAGCGCGAGCAAGATCGTTCACGATAGAAAGGCCAAAACCGCTCCCCGGCGTTGCCTCATCCAATCGTTCACCGCGTTTAATCACATCGGCATATTTGTCAGGATGAATTCCTGGCCCGTCATCATCAACGATGATCCGGACGAAGGCTTCATCATCTTCGGGAATATCGACGCTCACATACACTTTTGCCTTGGTCCATTTGCAGGCATTATCAAGCAGATTGCCTGCCATTTCCTCGAGATCGCGTTTCTCACCGCGAAACTCAAAATCATCATCCATATTCAGTTGGATATCGAGATCCTTCTCCCGATAAATCCGTTCAACCGTTCGTGACAAACTTGTCAGCGTCTCATTGATTGATGTTTTGACACCAATGCTCTGCCCGCGAGCTGCAGCGCGTGCGCGTCTTAAATGATGGTCAACCTGATTAGACATGATCTCAGACTGGCGTCCAACGATCCCGGATAATTTCGACTTCTTGGCGTCTGCTTCATTACGGAGAACTGCCAAAGGTGTTTTCAGGGCATGTGCCAGGTTTCCGACATGGGTCTGCGCATAGTCGACCACTTCTTTATTGTGGTTGATCAAGGTATTTAATTCATCGGCCAGCGGTTGAATTTCAGTCGGATAGACGCCCTCAACTTCTTTTGAGCGCCCTTCGCGAACATCAGCAACTTGCCGCCTCAACTTGAAAACCGGTCTCAGTCCAATACGCACTTGCATAAATATCGCCAGGGCCTGTCCAAGCGCCAAGATAGACATGAGCCCCAACGCGATCACGGAAAAATTTTGCACCGCTTTTGCGGCCGGGCGGCTGTCTGCTGCGGCAATAATCACAACCGGCGTTTCGGTCTCACCCGGGAAAATCACTGATTGGGCCGCGAGTCTTAAGGGTTCATTATCAGGACCACGCGATGTCGAACGGACCACATCACCCGGATTGTTTTTGATCTGATTGGCGGCCTGCGCCGGTAGTCGGATTGTAGCGCCATAGAGCGAGCGCGATTCCATGATCGTACCCACTTCGCCATTATCCGCAATTTCACCGATCAGCCAATATCGACCAGATAGTGCCAATTGATAACGGTCATCGATGGGTTCGCGGGTTAAACGGATCGGCTTATCAGCACCGTCATTGTTATTGGTTTCCACAGACGCGATCAGCGCTTGAATCGTGTTCACGAGCGGATCATCAAATATTCGGTAAGTCGAGGCGCGGTAAAACCAAATCAGCGAGAGTGCTGTGATTAACAGTGCGGGAACGGCCCAATAGGCTGCTCGACGGACAAGACCCCAAACAAGCGAATAACCCTCTGTTTGTTGTTTCACGCTTGCACCTCTGGGCAAGGACTATTCCTCTTCTTCTCCAGGTGCTTCGTCTCCACTTGGATCTAACAGGCGATATCCAAGACCGCGAACCGTTTCGATGCGCTCAACGCCGATCTTACGGCGCAACCTGCCGACAAACACTTCAATTGTATTTGAATCACGGTCAAAGTCCTGATCATAAATGTGCTCAACCAACTCGGTCCGGGAAATGACGCGCCCGACATGCATGGCCATATAGGAGAGGAGCCGAAACTCATGTGAAGTGAGTTTAATCGGCGCGCCGTCGACGAATGCACGCGCTGACCGGTTATCGACCATCAAATCGCCAATATCGATTGTATCCGTCGTATGCCCTGCGGCGCGGCGAACCAGGGCTCGCAAGCGCGCGAGTAACTCTTCCGTATGAAACGGTTTGGTCAAATAATCATCGGCGCCGGCATCAAACCCGGAGACTTTTTCGCTCCACTGATCACGGGCCGTGAGGATGAGAACGGGAAACTTCTTTCCGTCCGCACGCCATTTCTGCAATATGCTGATTCCGTCGATGATCGGGAGCCCGAGATCCAGGACCACCGCGTCGTAAGGCTCCGTATCGCCGAGGAAATGACCCTCTTCCCCGTCATTCGCAATATCAACCGCATAACCTGTATCTTTTAACGCATCACCGAGTTGGCGTGCGAGATCAGGATCGTCTTCTACAATAAGTATTCGCATGGGGCACCTTCAGTCGTTTGGGTGCTAATTCTTGACGCGACCGGTCCGTGCGTCAACATAAACATCGACTATACGACCATTTTTTTGCTGCAAACGGACACGATAAGTGCCATTTCCAGACATTTGAATATTTACGAACTTCGACCCGGGACGACTACGAAGCGCAGCAGATTTAGCCTGACTCGCTGAAATCTGACGATCCCCGGATCTTTGCGCGAATTTTTTGATCATTACACGGTCTTCGACAGCCACAGGCAATACATTCTCGTAATTTGACTGTATTTTCAGCACCTTACCAGACTCAGCCGCCATCGCAGAACCAGCTGTAAGGGCCAGAATCGTGGCGGTCGCACCCAAATAGATATGTCGAATGGTTTGCATCATGGTTGTCGTATACGCCCCCCGCCCTGAATACAATCTGAATAATGTATTCAGTTTAATGACTAAAGTATGATTTTGTCACGGGGATTTTTGGCCTGCATATTCGGGTCCGCGTCTACGCAATCTCGCAATTCATCGCTAATTTTATCCGGTAATTGTATCATAAGCCGAACGAGCAGATCGCCGCCCTTCACACCTTTTCCCTTAAGTCGAAGAATTTTTCCTGAACTGGACCCTTTTGCAATATTGACGCTAACCTTTCCATTCGGCGTTGGAACATGGATTTTTGCCCCGAGGACTGCCTCTTTTAAGGTAATCGGCAAGTCAAGCCGAAGATTGTTACCGTCGCGCTTCAGGTATTTGTGAGATTTGGTTTTGATCGTTATTTTTGCATCACCATTTGGCCCGCCAAACTGCCCGGACTCGCCTTTACCCCGTAATCTCAGCACATCATCGTCTTTCGTGCCTTCCGGAATGGTTATTTTCAGAGATTTGCCATTGGCCAACTTGATGTGTTTGACAACGCCGCGGACAGCCTCGGGCAAGTTGATCTCAAGCTGATAGCGGATGTCCGCACCTTTCTGGGCACGGTTACGCGTACGTGTGAAAGGGTGGCCCGTGCGTTGAGCACCAGGGCCGGCTGCACCCATCTGCATCCCGAATAATGACGAAAACAGATCACCCATATCGTGGAATTCCTGGCCACCCGCGCCGCGCGTACCTTGAAAACCGCCGGCAAACGGGTTTTGTTGCTGACCGGAAGCATCAACCTGGCCACTATCATATTGTGCGCGCAGGTTTTTATCGGAAAGCAAAGTATAGGCTGCCGAGATCTCCTTAAATCTTTCAGCCGATTTCTTGTCACCCGGATTAACATCAGGGTGCAGTTTTTTAGCCAAAGCGCGATAGGCTTTTTGAATCTCTTTATCAGTCGCAGTCTTTTTGACGCCTAAAATGGTATATGGGTTTTTAGCCAATGAATTCTCCTACCTACTCTATGTAAGAGAACCCTTAAAAATCGCAAGTGGTCGGGGGATCTGCTTATGCAGCGCCCATCAAAGAGATAGACGGGCGTGGCTCGCTGATTCCGCGGTATGATTTGGCCAATGCGTAATTTTTGCGTGCTGATTCGCGTAGTCCTTCTGCGCCAAGCAGTGACGCCAATGTGATAGCCGAACGGTATGACAGGATTGCATAATCCAATGCTTCCATATCGTCTTCATTTTTGCCAATCCCGAGCAGAACATCGCCGAGTTTGTTGTGAATTTCAGCATTTTCAATTGGGGTTGTATCCTGACGATATAGCTCATCAGCCGTCCGCAGAGATATGACAGCGTCAATTAACGGCTTTTTCTCACCTGTCTGAGACGCCAAGATGATCATCTGTAAGGCCATCTCCCGATTCAAGCGGGCTAGATCCATTGTTGCATCTCTATGATCGCGTCGCACATTCAAAAATCCACGTTTGGCCATACTATTTCTCCACATATGCCCCTAATACAGAACTAATATGGGTATTCATGGTTAAAGCGGACTTAAATTTTATGGTAAATAAAGCGTTAAAACGCTGATTTTCTTAACTTAATCAGGAGATACATCCGGCTCGCCCGGCCAGATGACGATGTGGTTTACATGCTCTTTCTCAGGGATATCAATCTCGTTATACGTTGCGTTTTGCACGCTCATACCTGCGTCATGGATAGAATCGTGTGACCCACTCACCAAATGGTGCCAGTCAAATAGATCCTTGCCATTGGCAATCAGCCGGTACGCACAGGTTTGCGGCATCCAGGCGAGCGCGCCCGCATTTTCAGGCGTCAGCTGAACGCAATCGGGGACCTTTTTGACCCGGTTTGTGTAATCCCCGCAGCGGCAGGTGTCGCGGTCAAAAAGTTTACATGTGATATCGGTGACGTAAATAGCCCCCGTATCCTCGTCCTCCATGCGTAAACAGCAGCATTTACCGCAGCCGTCGCACAGGCTTTCCCATTCCTGATCGGTCATGTCAGCCATGGATTTGGATTTCCAAAAAGGTAAATTCATTGCAGTTGATCCGTTGCTTTGCCTAAAACATGCCGTATTGCTAGAATAGCGTAAATAAATTTGCGAAATCCAGCTGGGAAAAAGCCGTGAATAGCGGTAAAGGGATCACATGTACACCTTTAGGGCCGATATTGGCGCTGCCAATGACAATAAAACCAAGCGCTTCTGGCGTTGGGTTTTTGGCATTCTGCTCGCGCTGGTCCTGATTTGCAGTCTGGCTTATTATCAGGGCAAAAAGTATCTTTTTGACGGCCTTCCGCCGCTTCCCACCAAAGAAGCGATGTGGGAATTGAATTTACAGCCTAATATTACTTTGCTCGACAAAGACGGTAAAGTAATCGGTCATCGCGGGCCCCACTATGGGCGTCCGCTGAAATTGACGGAAATGCCCTCATACCTTCCGGCTGCTTTTTTAGCCATTGAAGACCAGCGGTTTTACGAACACCCCGGCATTGACCGAAAGGCGATTGTTCGCGCGTTGATGGAGAATGCCAAAGCAGGTAAAAAGGTTCAGGGCGGCTCGACCCTCACGCAACAGCTCGTCAAGAACATGGTGCTGTCGCCCGAAAAAACATACAAACGTAAGTTTCAGGAAATGTGGCTTTCTTATAAGATGGAACAGGCCTTGAGCAAACCTGATATCCTCGAACTTTATCTGAACCGCGTAGACCTTGGTAACCGTTCTTATGGCGTCGAAGCTGCGTCCCAGCGGTATTTCGGCAAATCCGCCTCACAAATTTCGATGGGGGAAGCGGCCGTGCTGGCAGCGCTCCCGAAAGCGCCAACCGCATTTGATCCGACCAAATATCCCGAGGCCTCCCGCTTGCGTGCGAAAAAAGTCCTCAATGATATGATGGTCCAAGGGAAGATCTCGCCTATGGAAATGGCGGAGGCCGAAAACAACCCGCCGGAAATTTACACAGCCGAATCCGTCTATATCGATGACGAAACACTGGGACATGTATTTGATATGGTTGCAGAGCGGGCCGATGGGCTTGTCACGTCTAAGACAAAGGATCTGATCGTTCGCACGACGATTGATCCAGCCATGCAAAAAACAGCACTTGAGACGGTGCAGACTTTTATTGCCAAGAACAAGAAAAGAAAGAAAGTAAGCGAAGCGGCACTTGTGAGTATCCAGACGGAGACCGGCGCTATTCGTGCTTTGATCGGCGGCAACAGTTACAAGGAAAGTAAGTTTAATCGCGCAACGCAAGCTCTGCGCCAGCCCGGATCATCTTTTAAGGCTTTCGTTTACGCCGCCGCGCTTGAAGAACAAATTGTTACGCCCGGGACCGTCCGTATCGACCAGCCTATCGACATTGCCGGTTGGAGACCTGAAAATTACGAACGCCGGTATCGTGGACCAATGACGATCCGCGAAGCGATAAAACTGTCTATCAACACGATTGCAGCACAAGTGGGCGCTGAAATTGGCCCGTCCAAAATCGTCGAACTTTCAAAACGTTTTGGTATCAGCACCAAGCTTGGGCCGCATTATTCCATCGCGCTCGGTGCCTCCGAAGTCTACTTAATCGATATGACGGCGGCGTTTACCGTGTTCGCTAACGAGGGGCTGAAGCGCCCCGCCTATATTATTGAAAGCATTTCCGACACGTCTCAGAACGTGTTGTACCGGCGGACGAACTCTTCACCGGAACGTGTCTACGCCCTGCCCTATGCCCGTCAGATGACCAGCATGTTGCGCGATGTCGTACAAACAGGAACCGGTCACGGTGCCCGGCTCGGCTCACGCGCAGCCGCCGGCAAAACCGGAACATCTCAGGACTTCCGCGACGGCTGGTTTATTGGATTTACCGCCGACTATACGACCGGCGTCTGGATGGGAAATGACGACAATACGCCGATGAATAAAATTACAGGCGGACTCTTGCCGGTTGATGTCTGGAAGAGCTTCATGCTGAAAGTCCATAAAGGGATGAAACGCAGGCCTTTAAACGCGCCAGACGAGTTGGTTAACAATCCTGAAAAACAGAAGATGATTTCTTTCTACAATAATTTATCAGAACAATTCATCACAGAGCGCAATCTTGCGAATGGTCTCCAACCGCAGACTACGGCAGCGCGGCAGAACTAATCCGGGACATAACCTTAACGTCCCCTTGCCATAGTTTAACCTCCCAGCTGTCATTTCTTAAAACATAATTAACCGGCTGCTCTACACTCTCTCGTGTGTGAAAGAAGAGATGGGAAAGGACGCTGCATTGTGGGTAAACTAAGTTTGGGGCTAATATCAATTGGTTTGTTTTGCGCGCTCTCTGTAAGCGCCCATGCGACGAGTTCGGCCTTCCCTGACGATGGCACCTACAAAGAAATAACCGTACGATCCTTTGAAGCCTGTACTGCTTTATGTGAAGCCGAAGAGAAATGTCGCGGCGCGATCGCGGAGCAGCCTGACACCCGTTATGAAATCATGCACTGCCGTCTTAACAATGGGTTCGGTGCCAATCCGGCATTTCCGTCTATCCCCCCGGAACCGTTAAATATAAATATCGCACTCGCGGATTTTAACACTTACCGCCAAAAAAACGGCCTGCGTCCCGTCATCTTAAATGATAAATTATCAGCCGCATCCAAAGCCCATGCAGAAGATTTGGCGCGCCACGGAAACATATCCCACACAGGCTCTGACGGATCCGGTCATGGCGATCGCGTTCAACGGCAAGGGTATTATTTTTCAATCGCGGCAGAGAATGTCGCAACAGGACAGAAAAGCTGGGAAAAGGTTTTTAAGGCCTGGCAGGACAGTCCGGGGCACAATGAAAACCTGCTTCGAGACGATGTTACCGAGTTTGGTATTGCTCTCGTTTACGAGCCTACAACATCATTTCAAACCTATTGGGCGATGCTGGTCGCGGCACCGTTTGAGGAACCGAGAAGTCCCTACACCCATTACCAAATTGATCCGTCAAATTAGGCTTAACAAATCGCTAACGTCTTTTCGGCATTCTAGTCCTAACGATTCGCGCAGAAAAGAGCGCTGATACACAAGGATTAGCTATGCCCCGCTTACCCCATCTCACCTTCAGTTTTCTAGCAACCGTATTTCTAAGCCAAAGTTTGGCTATGTCAGCTGTCGCGGCGGATCAAAATACATATCGACCGGGACAAGCTTACTTAAAAACAGCGGCAAACTCCCATGAAGTCTGCGCACAGCAGTGTCAGGGCGACGCCCAGTGTCGCGGCTGGAATTTTGTTCGACCAAATCCACGAACCGCGACAGGTATCTGTGAGTTTAATGCGCGCGTTGCGACACCTGTCAGAAGCGCAATCAGCGTTAGCGGTGAAGTCATGACCAGCGTGGACTCCCTTATGAGCCGGGCTATCCCTGCCGGAACCCGGACACGCCGGGTCGGCACACCGACAGTTGAGGCCCGTAAACCGGCAACGCCGTCAAAGCGCGCGACGGAAGTCAAACGTATGCCGGTACCCGCGCCACAGAAATCACTGCGCCCGACCGCGCACACAAGACCAATGGTTGCAACTCCAAATGCGCAACAATCGCGCGTCTATGGCGGAAGTCAGGTTCCGGCCGCAGGCAACCAACAGCAGCGCTCGCAAGCCGCTCAACCCGGACTCACGCCACAACAGCAGCATTATCGTCAACAATTCTTAGCCAGACAAAAGCAACAAGAACAAATGCAAGCCCGTCAACAGGCGGCTCTGCGTCAGCAACAAATGCAAAGACTACAAACGACGCCACCCGCTATGCCCGTGCCCGAGGCGTTAAGACCACAACCGATTCCGCAACCGCAAATGCAACCACAGTCTTTATATGGCTCACTTCATGATGATTTGACAAAAAGTATGACGCCCATTGAGCGCCCACAAACCGCTCCGGACAATCTCGCTAACCCGGACGCACCGGTCGCTACCAGTCGAGCAGCGCCCGCAAAACCTGTGGAAACCAAACCTCTGGCAGGGCCAATGGTCCCGGGTCTAGCCGGACCAAACGAGTAAATTATTTCGCTTTACTCACGAGGCTGTTGACACCGCGCAGGGTCAATCGCGCCCACGCGAACATCACAAAAATCACGAATGAGGCTGATATACCGGTCAGGACGGCGCCGGCAAATCTTTGAACATCCAGCCCCAGAATGATCAAGATTGCCTGTGCGCCTGACAAGGCTGCGATCCAGCACATAAATGCCCAAAACCCCACCCAATAAAAGCTCACAACTTTGCAGCGTTGAGAAAATTTGATTGCAGGAAACCAGAAAGCCGCTGTCGCGAGGACAGTGACCGTAAACATGATCGTCGCTGGTAGTAATGGTCCTGACATGATGTCCCCGTGTAGCCTTGTGTGACAAGAGCTACGCAAGGATCGGGCCAAATTTAGAAACGACTTACATTTTTTTGAAAAATCTTAAGGTACTAAGTTCGCTCTTTTATTTTCAAAAACCGGATTTCGGGATTTTTATCCTGTGCATAACTGATATCCCATGCCGATTTCGCCAGTAAAACTGGCGCGCCATCAAGATCTTCAGCCATTGCGCTTTGGTTTTTGGCCGCGAATGCCTCAATGGCTTTTGGATCGTCGCTTGCCAACCAGCGGGCGGTTTGAAACAATCCGATCTCAAAAGTCACGTCCAGCCCATATTCAGTCTTAATCCGTTCCGCCATGACATCAATCTGAAGTGTGCCGACCGCACCGACAATCATATCGGACCCCATGGCCGGCTTAAACAATTGTGTAACTCCCTCTTCAGCCAGGCTTTCAAGCGCTTTGCGGAGGTGTTTTGCTTTTAAGGGATCCGCCAGTCGTGCCCGGCGTAATATTTCAGGGGCAAAGTTCGGGATCCCAGCATAGCGAATTTTGCCACTTTCGGAGAGACTGTCGCCAACGCGCAAGGCACCATGGTTCGGCACGCCGATCACATCACCTGCAAACGCTTCATCCGCCAATTCCCGGTCCTGCGCAAAAAACAGGATCGGGTTGTGAACCGTGATGGTCTTGTTTTCCGAGGTTTTCAGCTTCATGCCCCGTTTGAAAGTCCCGCCGCACAGGCGCAAAAACGCGACCCGATCCCGGTGATTTGGGTCCATATTGGCCTGAACTTTGAACACGAAACCGGAGACCTCTTTATCGGTCGGCTGGACGCAAATATCCTGACCGGCTTTCTTTGCCTTTTCATTTTGAGGACCCGGCGCGAATTCCGCCAAGGCATCGATCAGCTGTAAAACGCCGAACTTGCGCAATGCCGAACCAAAGTAAACGGGTGTCATATGGCCTTCGCGAAATGATTGTTCATTAAATTCGCCGTATTCTTTGGCCAGTTCCATTTCTTCCGAAAATTCACTCGTTAGATCGTCGTCACCAATATGGGCGTTCATTTCATCGCTGGCGAAATCAACTGGGGCGGGATGTTCGCCGTCCGCAGCAAAAGGCACGAATTGATCAGTTCGCAGATCGACGATGCCTTTAAACCGCTTACCTGACGCGCATGGCCATTGCATGGGAATGACGTCCAAAGCCAATTTGTCTTCAATTTCGGAAAGAATATCAAACATGTCTTGCGCTTCGCGGTCGAGCTTGTTGATAAAAGTAATGATGGGAATGTCGCGTAGCCGACATACTTCAAATAGTTTCAGAGTTTGTGGCTCAATACCTTTAGCGGCATCCAGGACCATGATCGCGCTGTCTGCTGCGGTGAGGGTTCTGTAAGTGTCTTCGGAAAAATCCTCATGTCCCGGTGTATCTAGCAGATTAAATATCAAGTCCTGATGTTCAAACGTCATGACGGAGGAAGACACGGAAATCCCGCGCTCTTGCTCGATTTTCATCCAGTCCGATTGGGTGCGTCGCCGGGCACCACGCGCCGCGACTTGTCCTGCCTGATGAATGGCTCCGGCTGCGTACAACATGTTTTCTGTCAGCGTGGTTTTACCCGCATCGGGATGGGAAATAATCGCAAAAACGCGCCGTCGCGTAGACTGAAGGTTGAGGGGTTTATTCATGGAAAGTCCGGTTTTCGTGTTGTCGATGACATATAGGGATGAACGGGCTGAAACAAGGCTTATTGCACCTCAATAGGTTCCGTCAAAAAGCTTCGCCCTTTTTTGTCTTCAATTTCCACCACCCATAAATCCGGGTCTGTTTTGGTTCGTTTCGCGATCGCAGCGTCGATGTCACGTTCATTATCGGGTCCCTGAGGCAGCCAAACCCGGTCTCCGTCCATATTGCGGATAGGTCGGTACAACACTGCATTCCCGTCCAAAGTACATACTTTAACCAAGACGGCACCCGCATCGTCATCGCCTTTTTGCGACAAAGCCGCAAACGCGCCTTCCACTTCTGCGCGACGGATAATGGCTGCGACCCAAATAGAAGTTTTTAAACCTGTCATCATGATTGGACACGTCCTTCGGTGAATGGTGCCGGACTTGGCACCTATCTTGCTTTGTTAACAGCACGTTTACCAAGAAAGAGGCGCAATGTCCCATAATAGTATTATAAACAGCGGATTTATTGAGAATTACGGATCGAAAACGTCCCGGTTTGTAATACTCAGCATCGCTTGGTTTTGCCTATTCTTTGCATCTTCATCATATGCGGCAGTGAATCCGGGCACAAAAACCGAACGAAACCCAATCCGGGTCTTGAAATCAACGCTTTCAGACCTCGCTGACCGCGATCAAGCCGTTCTGGACTGGCAGGATCAGGAATTCGAATTGGTTTTTGATCTGCCGGCCGACGGATGGTATGAAAGCCTCGATTTGTTTCTAACCGCTATTCCCGAGGGAAATGTTGGTACAACGGACCCGATTACAATCAGCTATAACGGGGAAACACCCATCTCGCTTTACGGAAAAGCGTCACGTTTTGACGCTCATATTAAACTCGACCCAGCCCGAATTCGTACGGCCCGCAACAGTTTGAAAATTCGGTATAAAACGCCACATCACAGCGATTGTTTAACACCGGCGCATGGGAAATGGATATTGGATTTGGGGCGCTCGAAACTGGCGACGAAGACAAGATCAAAGCCTCGCGATCTGCACATCGTCGAGCTCAACCAAAGATTAAATCACCCGATGACAGCACCAAAACGTGTCGCCATTCGCGCAATTGGACCTCAGAAAACAGCGCTGGAGGCCCTGATCGCGCAGGGGATAGCAAGCCGAATGGATTCGATCCCTTCGTTTCAGTTCACATCCGGAACAGCTGATCTGGAAATTCTTGTCGGCGAACAATCCCAAATCAGCAACCAGGTTGCTGATAAAAAAATGTTGGATATGTCGATGACCCGTATCTTTACCGATACCGGAACACGTCCAAAACTTGTCCTCACCGCTCAGTCTGAAACGGAAATAATGGATTTGGCCAGAAGCTTTGCGGCTCACGAATTGCCGACTGTCAGACGCCGCCATGCTACGCTCAACGAATTGTATGCTTCGCCGCCTTTCCAGCCTCATGCAGTGATTGGCAAAGGGAATTACAAGCTAGCCGAAATCGGCGATACGACTTTCGAACATTCCTGGAAGCCTCGTGCAGCAGAGCTCGAGTTTAACGTTGAAAATCCAGATGTCAGCGATGGGCAATTGACCTTAAATATCGTGAAAAGCCCGGTGATCGGTCCGACGTCGCGCCTGAAGGTGAGGTTGAATGACCAATCAATCGGCTACACGAAACTGGACAAGAAACAAAAATTCGTTTCGTTCGATATTAAGCCGGGAATGTTTCGCAGCGCTAAGAATAAAATTACAATTGAGCCGGTGATAACAGCACCTTCAGAGACTTTTTCATGTGTCGCATTAAATGAAAAGCCGGCGCTCATGGTCAGCAATCGGTCAAAACTTGAAATCAAGTCTACGACTGCTCACGTGGAGGCAAATCTAAACCAGTTTGCCGCTTCAGGTGCCCCCCTGTTTGCGTCGTCTCAATCTTCGCTCCCCGCGATTGTCCTGACGGCGAAATCTTCAAAGGATCGCGCTGCGAGTTTGCAATTTATGGCTCATGCCGCGCAGCAATTTGGCCCGAAATTTGCCAATGCTGAGTATTTTACACAATTGCCGTCCGAGAATGACCGGGCCCGCAATATTCTCGTGATTGGCCCAAATGCCATCACTGACGAAAAACTCCTTTCATCGGCGCCCAGCGCGCTGCGATTGGCGCTTCGGGGTAAACCAACAACCGGTCCGAATACGTTGCGGATTGCGTCGATTGAGCGATATGCAAATATCGACGACGCACTCGCTGTTGAACGCTTAGCTCAGCGGCTTGCAAAAGATACGCGCATTTCTACTGGCGGGATCGCCGCAATTTTCGCGTCGCCCTATAGCGACAAACATGTCGTCGGTGTAATTACGTCTAACCGACCATCACAATATGCCAAGGCAATGCGTTCTCTCACAAAAGCCGGGTATTGGAATGGACTTCAGGGCAGCGTCGCAAGATGGGACAGGAACACCATCATGATGGCGCAAACGGCCAGCATCTTGCCCGTCTCATACGGCCCACAAAAACCGAAGGGGTCAATTAAAGAAAAAATGGCGTCGGCAATAGCGGCTGGAACCGATAAGATTCAGTCCGCCTTTACTCGCCCGAAACCTAGTCCCCAATTTGAGCCTATTTCGCAAATCAAACGCACGCCGGAGCAATTGCCCATTCGTGCAAAGTCGCCTGCGCTTGAATTGCGCGGAACCAGCACACCAAGTGCTCAAAAACATCCAGTCGCAACATCGGTGCCCATGCTGGTGAAAGCAAAAACTTTTGTCCAGAACGGATACACAACTGCACAGCAAAAGATAATTTCATTTCGGAATAATGACACCAGAATAGTCGCAGCGCGAACCTGGCTGGATCAACAAGCGCATAATCGCACAACGCTCATGATGCTGATTGTGCTTTCGATTGTTCTGTTGATTGGCTTGGCAACGCCGAAACTTGAAAGATAACGGATCGGGCTTATTCAGCCGCGTCGCTATCTTCTGGTTTCACCAGCGGCAAATAGATGTTGATGCTCGTACCCGACCCGGGGCTACTGGTAAGAGCAAACCGTCCTTGATGAAGTTGGACTAATGTTTTGACCAAGGACAGTCCGAGTCCACTTCCTCGATGACTGATGAGCTTGGCATTACCAGCCTGACTGTATGGCGTGCCGACTTTTGCGACCTCTTCTTTTGTCATTCCTGTGCCATTGTCCTCTACGACAAGATTAAGGACGTCTTTGACGGCTTTGGCTGAGACAACAACCCGCCCGCCTTTTGGCGTGAATTTGATGGCATTGCTCAATAAATTCAGCAGAATTTGACGCATAGCCCGGCGATCAGCCTCGACGATGATGTCGGAATTGGCATCAATTTCGACGTCCAAACTGACGTCGCCCGCGTCGGCTGACGGACGCACCATTTTTATCGAACTGCGCACGACATCTGCCACGTCAAATTCGCTATAGCTTAATTCGTATTTTCCCGCTTCGACTTTCGAAATATCGAGGACATCGCCGATCAAATCGAGCATATGTTGGCCGCTATCATGGATAAGATCAGCATATTCGGCATATTTTCCAGGCAATGGTCCGAACAATCGAGAGCGCATCATATCGGAGAATCCGATGATTGCGTTGAGCGGTGTCCGCAATTCGTGACTGACACCGGCAAAAAACAGTGTCTTCTCCGCAGTTTCCTTTTGCGCTAACTCCTGGAGATTTTCAAGTTCACTGAACCGTGCAACCTTCTCTGTTGCGTCCGAGGCAAACATATAAACAGTCCCGTCTTCATTGGGTACGAAGTCCAGTTCTAAATTTGTAATGTGATCCGGATCATCAAAATCTATTTGAGCTTCTATTGTTACATTCTGCGTTTCGTTAATATTTCGGGCAGCGTCAAACGCCGCAACCATAGATTCAACAGCTTCATCATTCCCGGCAAATAAATCAACTAATTTGATATTGTCGGCCGCGCGCCTGGACAACCCAAACATTGAACGGGCGGTTTCAGTTGCGAGCAAAAGCTTGCCGTTTTTAGAAAACTGCATGCCAGAACCGGGAAACGCGTCCGCAAACCCAGCGAGTTTTACCAGTTTCGGATCCACCACAGGTTGGCTCGAATTGGACGCGATAAACATCGCAAAAATCATAAATGGAATTGTGGCGATCGTTCCCGCCAACTGGCTCCATTTTGCTTGATCAATATCCGCAATTGGCTCAGGGGCGAGGCCAAATTTAAAAACAACGAAGGTAACGGCGGCAAATATTGCACTGAGGAGCGTCGCCTCCATGACCTTTTCCCGCTCGAACACCGCAGCAATGGCAGGGGCGCATAAAAACAGCGCCGCCATCGGATTAAATGAAATGGCGAAACAGGCGATGATAGCTAACGCGATCCAGGCGAAGATTATCGCCATTTGCGCCCATTCCTTTTTCGAATATGGCCAAATCAGCAACCCAAACAGCGCCGGCAAAGTCGCTATTCCGGCAAACGGCAGAATAGTATTTAAGTCAAATCCACGCGCACTTGCAGCGCCGAGCGCGGCCAAGATAGCGACAATCCAGATTAAACTGGTGAGAGGAAGTCCCCGATTTTGCGCGAAGTTCAAAATATTAAGCCTCATTTATCTCAGTTTTCGAGATTCTCCGTATACTCAACGAAATATCGCACACAATTGGTAGCGTTTTCGTGTCACGCGCGAATAATACCTTGGTCGATTCACGCGCAAGAATCGTGGAGTATGCTGAGCGTGTTTGCGTTGAAATGCAATATATACGGCTTCGCCAGTACAGATTCATGTGTAAAATCCACGAACGAACTTGCGAAGTGGGTGCGCTCTGCCTATGTGTGTGCCATGTCGCAACACACCAATACAATCCAAGACCTGATCGACGACTTTTCCTTCCTAGAGGATTGGGAAGATCGCTACATGCATGTGATTGAATTGGGAAAATCTTTGGCACCTGTCGGTACCGCTGAAAAAAATGAAACAACGAAGGTCAAAGGCTGCGTGTCACAAGTCTGGCTGATAAAAGATTATGATGGCAAGACATTAAATTACAGGGGCGATAGCGATGCACATATTGTCAAAGGCTTGGTCGCGGTTGTACTGCAACTGTTTTCCGGGCGGACACCACAGGAAATTATAGATATCGATGCCGCGGGCACCTTGTCGCAACTGGGGCTGGCTGAACATCTATCGCCACAACGCTCTAATGGATTGTCGGCGATGATTGCCCGTATTAAAAAAGACGCTGCGGAAATATTACAAGCTTAAGCGGTCGCAACACTTGCCAATTGCGGAGAACGCGTCGTCTGTGGAAGTTCAGAAATATTCACTAAATGGTCAAACCCCAGCACCATCGTAATTTTTTCGCCGTCGTCTGATAAGGGCAGTCTGATCCAGAATTGTGCCAGATGCGCCCGCAAAGGTGTGCCCGGACGGGTCACACCTGCCGATGGACGCTTTTGATCAACGACACGCCCCAACACGCGATGCCAATAGTCGGCACGGCATCCGATCGGTAGTTCATCAATATATCGACCGGTTATTTCGGCTTCATACAAATCCCAAAATCCTGTCCCCGCAAGCCTGTATTTATAGCGCCGGTTTTCAGATAAATTGCAGGCCTCAACCAGGCTAATCATGGGCAACTGCGCGCGGATCTCTGCCGGGTCTATATCATACCGGCTTGGGATTTTGCCTCCTTGGCATTTTGAGCGCCAATAGTCGTATAAAGACTGTTGCTCAGGCAATATCATTTGGTGTCTAAGCGCCGTCCCCGCTAACATGGATCCCCCCGGATTGTGGTTAATGAATCGTTACTATCCGTGAGTCGGCCAAGAGATTAAAGCGCTCGAACTACATTTTAACGGGATATACAAGAAAAAGTCGGTTTTTTTATACCGGAACCGATTCAATCGCGGATCGGAAATTATTCAGGATTTACCCAGCCCTGTGCGCTTGGCCAGTCGAGATCGTTCGACGGAATAATTCGGGGCCACCATGGGATAATCAACAGGTAAACCCCATTTCTCCCGGTACGCTTTGGGTGTTAATTCAAACTTGGTTCTCAGGTGACGTTTCAGCGATTTGTATTTTTGTCCGTCTTCGAGACAAATAATATAATCATCCGTAATCGAGTCCTCGATCGGCACGGCCGGGACTAGCTTTTCTGCATTAGAATCGTCCTCATCGCCGGCAAGTTTCACCATAGATCGATAAACGGTTTCAATTAATTCCGGCAAGGCATCAGCATCCAGTTGATTATTGCTGACATAGGCAGCAACGAGATCCGCCGCTAATTCAAGAATGTGCTCTTTTTCATCCATGGATGTACAATAGACAGGGTCGGTTCGGTTTCAACACACAACAATCCATAAGGTATTCAACTGAATATGAAACAACAGCAATCACAACAAATATACAGCGAACAATATGGCAGCTAGCATAACGGCCGTTAGTATTGCGGCCAATCCGCTGGGCGCGTCCTGTGACAAAGCGCTTGCCGGACTGAACAGATAGTAAAACCTCCGTTCCGCTGCGCCAAAGAACCGCTTGGCCATATGGGTGATTTGGGCGCCAAGTCTGGTCCATATCTGATTACCCCAGGATAGAAGTCCCAGTCCCAATTTGCGATAAGTCCAGTCGAAGTCAAGAATTTGCGCCCGGCGCTCCGGCGGATACAGACCGCGTTTCTTAAGCAAATTAAACGCCAGCATCGCGCCCATCAGCAATTGCATCTGAAAGATCACATGGTCGGGTGTATATGGATGGAAGGCAGCTTCGCCGGCAACTTCGCTTGGCAATAAATTATACAAAATCTGAACACCACCCCAGGGGAAAGCAAAGAACAAACATAAAAATGCAGCGCACCCCATCGCCACCAGCATGTTCCATGGCGCTTCTTGCGGTCGCTTACCACTATCGTGCGCGAAAAATGCAAAGTACGGCACCTTAATGCCACTGTGTTCAAGAACACCTGCGGAGGCGAATAACAGCATTGCGAAAACAATATAATGATGTTCTTCGAAAACGGCCGCGATAATCATCGACTTCGATACGAAGCCACCCATCATCGGGAATGCCGATATCGAGCCCGCGCCAACGAGGCAGAATAATGTGGTGAGCGGCATCGTTCTAAACAGCCCGCCGAGCTCGGACGCTTTGGCCGTTCCAACACGATGGAGAACCGCCCCCATACTCATGAACAATAGGCCTTTAAAGAGAATATCGACAACAACGTGAGCCGCGACGCCGTTCAACGCCAAGGTCGACCCGATGCCAATTCCGCATACCATGAATCCCAACTGGTTGTTCAGACTGTAGGATAAAACTTTTCGCAGATCGTTTTCGAGTACAGCGAAAAAGACCGGGAATACGGTCATGATCGCGCCAACATATATCAAGAGCTCTGTGCCCGCAAACCCCCGGGCTAACGCGTAAATCGCCAGTTTCGTCGTGAAGACGGACAGGATCACCGTTCCCGTCACACTTGACTTCGGATAGGCGTCCTGGATCCAGTTATGGAGCAGCGGGAATCCAGCCTTAATGCCCATCGCGGCCAGCATGAGCTTACCACCGGGTGCATCAATGCCGATATTATTGAAATCGTAATTTCCGGTTGAGCGGCCGTATATCACGGCGCCAGCGAGCAGGAGAACGCCCGACAAAATGTGCATTCCCAGATATCGCATACCAGCGGGATAAGCCTTTTCGCCGCCGCGCCAGACAATAAACACAGAAGATAGAGCCAACAGTTCCCAAAAGATGAAAAGGGTAATCAGATCCCCGGCAAATACGGCTCCCAGACCGGCTCCCGTATAGATAAGCGCACTGGAATCTGTGATTTTGCATTTTTCATGCAAGGCGTAGATTCCGTTCAAAACGCCGGCAATGCAGAAAATCAACGCCCAAAGAAAACTCATATGGTCGATTCGGAGTGTTGTGAGTTCCAACCCGGCAACGTTATAAACACCGCCGATAAATTCACTTCCGGACTGACTATCGAAGAATATAGAGGCCGTTGCAGCCAACGCCAAAGCCGGCGCCCCGATCATCAGGATTTTCCGCCCATGATGAAGCGGGAAGAAAGCTGCAAACACACCTGCGGCTATGAGAATAAATGCCGGGCTAAAGGTGGAGAAGAACTCAATCATCGTCGCCCTCCCCGTAATAATTTTCATCTCGGGCAAGGAGCTTAAACAGTGGCCACGCGCACAAAACGACGAAACTATACGCCAGGAAGCCGAATATCGCATACGACATAGGTACGACGTCCCAAGGCGCCGGATGATGCAAGGGATAAAAATACCCTAAAACTGAAAACACGATGACACCGATGAGAGGCACCCAGAAAAATTTATCTTGAAACCCATGACTGACCAGCCACAGGAATGGTCTGGCCAACGGGTGGGCCTCTTCGCGTTCTTTGGCTTGAGTTTTACTCAGCTTAGAAGATGTTTTGTCCGGTGATTTGGCCATTAAAACCCTCCTGTCATATTTTCGGGTAGGATGGGTACGAGATAATTTACGAGCGGGTCAATCGCGAAGAATAGTATGAAAGCCCCGAATGCCGTAAAGACAGGAGCGAAACGAACAAAACGGTGTTCTTTCAAATGCGCGACCAGTTTCGCGTCCGCTTTCGGGTTATCCGGCGGTAACATAAAGCCACGAATGGCGACTGGCACCAAATAGGCCACATTCAAGATTGATGAAATTATAAGGGCAGCCAGCAAGACTTGCTGCCCGGAGTCCAGCGCGCCAAGCATGAGGAAATATTTGGGCCAAGAGCCGCCCATTGGGGGGAGGCCTATAATTGAGAACGCGCCAATCAGAAACGCGCCGAACACAAACGGCATCGTCCGCCCCAATCCATTCAAAGAACTGATTTCCGTTCGGTGAGCAACGGTATAAATCGCACCGGCACACATAAACAGCGTGATTTTACCCCAAGCATGCATGATGATTTGCAAAGCGCCGCCCATAATTGCGGCCGGCGCGGCAAGCATGGCCCCAAAAGTGACATAAGCGAGTTGGCTAACCGTTGAATATGCGAGACGGGCTTTTAAATTATCCTTCCGCAGAGCGATGACCGAGGACAGGACAATAGTTATGGCGGCAATCCAGCACAACATCGTGCTGGCCGGGGTTTGCGCCGTAAGCTCAGGGCCAAAGGTGTAAACCACGACCTTTATCATCGTGAACACGCCGGCCTTAACCACGGCCACTGCATGAAGTAAAGCACTTACCGGTGTTGGCGCGACCATAGCATTTGGTAACCAAGGATGAATGGGCATAAGGGCTGCTTTCCCGATGCCGAATGCAAACAAGAATAGCAAAGTCCCCGCGACCGCAAGGCTGGTTCCATCGGGGAAAATTCCGCCAACTACGAAATCCGTTGTTCCCGCCACAGCATTGGTGATCATGATTGCGGGTAAAAGAAGACCAAGCGACGTTGCCATCAGAATAATCAGATAAATACGGCCGCCTCTTTTTGCCTTTGCATCCCCTTTGTGGGTAACCAAGGGAAAAGTTGAAAGCGTCAGAACTTCATAGAACACAAACAGCGTAATCAAATTGCCCGCGCTGGCAATTCCCATGACCGCGGCAATTGCAATGGCCACATACAAGTAAAACCGTGACTGGTTTTTCTCATTATTTCCCCGCATATAGCCGATCGTAAAGATGGTATTGACCAACCATAGTGAGCTGGCAATGGCGGCAAAAACAGCCCCCAATGGCTCAAGAATGAGTTTGAGTTCGAAGAACCCGGCGAATTCAATCAGGTAGAGTTCCGGGCGTTCACCTTGTCCCACCTGACGAACCAGCCAAACAACGTTAGCCAGCAATAAGAGCCCTGCGATCAGTGATATTGCTTCCCGGATATTCGGTTTTTTATCCGCAAACGGAATCAAGAAGGCAGCAATAAGCGGGATAGCAAATAGGGCAATAAGCGCGAATTCAGACGTCATGCTAATGCCCCCCTTTTATTAACGGCATTGTATTTGGGCCTGCGTCCAGAACGCGTACCGCAGCCTCTGCCAACGAAGTTGTCCATTCAGCATTGATCCCAAAGACGATTGCCGAGATTGCCAACACCCAGAGCGGGATCAACATCATCAGTGGAGCTTCGTTTCTTTTCGCCGGTACAGCTCCATATTTGGGCGGAGCATGAAAATAGGCGCATTCGATCAATCGGCCCAGATAGATGATGGCGAGAATTGATGTCAGTGCAATCATGGCCACCGCCCACCACCATTCATTCTCAGCCGCGGCCCGTACCAATGTCAGCTTTGAGACAAATCCGACTGTTCCGGGGACGCCAATAAGCGACAGCCCGGCGATCGTAAAGCCGGCCGTTGTCCACGGCATGGTCTTACCTAAGCCGCGCATATCCGCGACCTGCGTGATCCCGAAACGATACCAAAAGGCACCAACGGCCAAGAATAGCGCGCCTTTAATCATTGCGTGATTGATGAGGTGTAGATAACCACCTGTTAAACCAAGTGTCGTGGCCATACCAATTCCGAGCAGCATATATCCAACTTGCGCGACTGATGAATAGGCAAGCACCCGGCGAATGTCCTTTTGGAAAATGGCCTGCAGGCTCGCGGCCAGCATCCCGATCACCGCAAGCACCGCGATCAAATAGGTCAAAGATCCGGCGACATATCCCCAATCGACATCGAAGACCGTAAAGACGAAACGCAACAGCAAATACAGAGCGGCTTTTGTCGCAGTCGCCGCGAGAAATGCGGTAAAGAAGCTCGGCGCATATGCGTATGCGCCTGGTAGCCAAGTATGGAGTGGGAACATCGCCAATTTCAGGCCAAGCCCAATAACAACAAAAGCAAATCCGAGTTTCGTCACGCGGCTTTCGGCACCATTTTGTTGTAGAATTTGAGCCATATCCAACATGTTAAGCGTGCCGGTTTGCATGTAGAGGAAACCGATCCCGATCACAAAGAAGGTCGCCCCGATACTTCCCATAATCAGATAATTATAAGCGGATGCCAGCGCCCGCCTGTCGCGGCTCGCCCCCATCCCGACAAGTACATAGGTCGAAATCGACGACACCTCTAAGAATACGAATACATTGAAAGCGTCACCGGTAGCGACGATCCCTAACAGACCGGCGAGACTGACCAGAAAGGCCGCATAAAAAGGCGCGCGTTTTTTGGGTTCAACTTCGGCGACCACGCTCGGAAGCGCGTATAATGTACATAAAAAAGCGACCGCGCTGATCAACAACAGGACCGGGGCATTTAACCCGTCAATATGATACCCTATTCCAAGCGGCGGCTCCCAGCCGCCCATGGCATAGTTGATCGGACCGACCGACAAAACGTATTGCAAGGCACCAACAGATAAAAATATGGACATGGCCGCCGTAAGAATCGTCGCCAACCAGGCGATTTTCTCGCTTGGCAACAAAGCTGTGATCACGGCCACCAAGAGCGGCAGCACAACCAACAAGGCCGGGCCGTGGGTCAATACCCACTCAGGGAAATAGGACAAGAGTTCCATTAGGTCTCAATCCCCTCAACATTGTACTGATAGTCTAGTTCATCAATTTCGTAGGCATCGATCGTGCCATAGGCCTCTCGTGTTCGCACCACCAGCGCCAGCCCAATTGCCAGGGTCGCCACACCAACCACAATCGCGGTTAGAATCAAAACATGGGGTAAGGGGTTGGAGTAAAGCGCTTCAGCTGCCCCGTGGGCGCCTTCGGCCACGCCGTGGCCACCGTCCAAAATCTCGTACGATTCGTCCGCGTGTCCGGCACCCGCTGCAGCACCGTGTGCAGCGTCAGGTGTGCCATGATCATCGCCATGATGTTCTTTGAGCTCGATGATTGGTGGCTTACCGCCCGCGACTTTGCCGATACTGATATACAACAGAAAAACCGACGTCTGAAAAACGCTCAGCCCCACTAATTTTTTGATCATATTACTGGAGGCAAATACGACATATAGCCCCGTCATCATTAAGACAATGACGATGGCATAGTTATAATGTTCTAACAGGAATCCCATTTACCAGTCCTCGTCCGATAATTCCGGCTGACGACTTCCGAACGCATAGAATATTCCAACCATAACGCTCGCCACGGTGCATAACACACCGAGTTCAACTGCGAGAATTCCGTAATGTTGACCGGCAGAGTGCGTGCTTTCCGGAGCAAATATTGTGTAATCGAGGAAGTTGGCGCCGAGGAACCACGTCGCAACTCCGGTTCCGCCATAAAGCAAAACGCCGGTTGTCATTCCAATTCGCACCCATGACGGGGGTATCGCGTCTTTTGCAGCCTGCAATCCAAAAATCAACGCGTATAGAACCACCGCTGCAGCTAAAATCACACCGGCTTGAAAACCGCCACCGGGACCGTAATCCCCATGGAATTGCACGTAAAAAGCAAACAGTGCTATCAATGGAATCAATATCTTGGCAACGACACGAAGGATCAGATGTTGGTTCATGACTTGCCCCCTGCCTTCGCCCTGGATTTGCTTTTAGACTTTGGCTTCGCCTTGGGTTTCGCTTTCGATTTAACCGCTACTTTTCGTTTTGATGCAGCCGTTGTTTTCTTAACGGGTTTAGGTTTTGTTTTAACCTCGGGTGTGATCGAAGGTCCTGGCCCTCCAATAGCCTGCCCATTCGGTTGCGCCTGCCACTTTCCGGCGTTTCCATTTAGACCGAGCAGCAATAGAATGCCGAGCCCTGCCATGAAAATCACTACTGTTTCCCCGAAAGTATCAAACCCCCGGTAACTCGCCAAAACAGCTGTCACGACGTTTGGAACCTGCACTTGTTCGCGTGTTGCCTCAATATATGCCATTCCAACACCGGCATTGGCTGCTGAATGCGGATCCCCGTAAGCGGGCATATCGGCAATCGCGTAGAACATCGCCAAACCGGTAATTACGACAACGAAAAACGAGCCGAGATTTTTACCAACTGGGATCGGTTTCGCCGTACGGTCGGCGAGCAACATCGCGCTTAACATCAAGACTGTAGAGATCCCTGCTCCGACAGCTGCTTCGGTAAACGCGACATCCACCGCGTCCAGGGACACAAACCAGACGGCGGAAACTAAGGAATAGACGCCTTGCAACATCACAACAGCAAACAAAGACCGCAGCCGGACAATTGCAACCGCAACGATGACCAACATGGCCATCAAACTAATATTCATGAAGAGAACAGGGACCGTGATATCCATCAGCGCGGCTCCTCCGATTGATCCAATTCTGATGGGTGTGGTGCGCGAAATTTACCCAATAGCGGCTTTAGTCCGGCCTGATGCGCAGCGTGGGCAACTGCATGGGACGCGGTCGGGCTTGTAATAAACAGAAAGAATGCAACGAGTAATAGCTTAAGGCTGGTCTGCGACATGCCGGATTGTATGATTAGACCGACAATGATCAGTTCTGCGCCCAATGTATCGGTCATTCCGGCCGCATGTGTCCGTGAGTAGAAATCAGGCAGTCTAATTACGCCGACCGCACCGGCCAGCACAAAAAAGATCCCGGTACCAATGAGTAGTCCGCTCAATCCAGTGAATATCATTTCTATCACGTCCGCACTCATGATTTGTTATTCCGATCAGAACGGACCGTAGCTTTGTCAATGTGTGATTGCGCCAAAGAGACATCGAGCGCGCGGTAACGGAAAAACTTCAGAACAGCAATTGTCGCGATAAAATTCATCAATGCATAAAGTATGGCGATATCGATTCCGTCGGGCCGACCAATAATGAAAGAAAAAAGACACAAGAATAGAACAGCCTTCGTTCCAAACGCATTAACCGCCAAAATGCGGTCGTAAAGAGTTGGCCCTGCTAACAGGCGCCCCAAGATCAAAACCATCCCGATGAGCAAAAAGAATGCGGCCCCGATATTGATATACGCCATCGTTTCCAACATTACGCCCCCTTGCCCGGCAATAATTTACCATGCATCGGATCTGTAATTGAAAACCCTACGCGCTCGCCCATTTCCTGAAAACCATCGGCATCGGTCATATCTTCCAATAAAGCATGAACAAGAATTTCACCCTCGCCGACGTCTACGGATATCGTACCGGGTGTAAGCGTTATCGAATTGGCAAAAATTGTTCGGCCCAAATCAGTCTCGTGATCCATTTTCACTTTCACCCATGTCGGTGAAATTTCCATGTCCGGGCTCAACACGGCTCTGACGACGGCCATATTGGCTTTCACGATTTCGGTAAATAACCAAGGGACATAGCCTAATGTTTTACCGTGTAGATAAGGTACGGTTTCCTCATCCAGAATTTGCATACGGGCACACATCCAGACGACGGCCAGGACCGACAGCCCCCCGGTGACGAACAATATCGGGTGATCAAAATATCCAGATAAGGTGAGCCAATATGCCACCAAAACGACCAACAGGATTATCCCCGCTCTCACCAACCTATTCCTCCCAAACTATTTTTAAGGGAACATAGCGGCATTCAAAAGTCTGGCCAAGCTAAACCGGACGAAAATTTGCAAATATTTCGAAATTGTTTTCTTGACTTTGGAAGTCGATTATTTGCGATTCCCAAACACCAGAGCCGCGGTAATCGCCGCAGCGCCAAAATCTTCCTCGCGCGGAATAACGCCCTTCTTGATATATTGCAGGACTTCCGGCGTTAGCGATGAGGTGAGCGACCAATTCCAATACCGCAGTACGGTCTGGGCATTGTCTGTCGAGATTGCGTCATAAACCGCAATCAGGTTTTCGAGCTCGGGATTGGGCGTGCCATCGTCAAGTGCCTCTGTCTTTCCAATGGCTTTCCACATTTTTAACAGATATTCGCGTTTTAAGCCTGGGGCTTTACACAATACACCCAAAGGTTCGCCTGTTGGGTCTGTCATGATCTGCGCACCGGTCGCGGGTTTAATACCCGCCATATAAGAAATTTCTTGTGATAGTTTTTTTGTTAGACCTGTACGTGCCGCCTCATCAATCGCAGCTTCTAAACTCTCGAATTCAGATCTCTCTGCAGCTGCGCGATTGCGCTGGCGGCGTTCAATGAATTGAAGTGCCTTGCGGACGGCCGCATCATTCCATCCTTCGGCCGCAGCCCGCGGATATAAATCGGCACAACTTGTTTGTAATATCGCGCGTGTCACACCAAATCGATGCAATATGGTTTTTCTATTTTGACCATCGGCCCACCAGAACATCGTCAAGCCATGGGATGGGCGCAGTTCCTCGCGTTTAGCTAACAGCTTTACATAGGGTTGGCAGTTGCGTGAAACCGTTAGAATTCTTTGAATCGCCGTTTCAGAAAAATTGGCGCCTTTGTTTAAGAGTAAAGTTTCAACAACCTCTTGCTCGAGAAACTCAACCAATACATCGACAACAGCATCAGAAATTTTGCGACGTTGAGCGATCATTTTACGATGCTCGGTTTTCACCTTGCGCGCAATTTGAATCAGGTCTGAGTCTGTTAGACTTTTACTTTCTTCCAAAACATGTTTGGCGACTTCGATTTCGTCTTTGGCCAGAATAACCAAAATAGTACGCGGCGCTTCATTGAGCATGACAAGACGCTTGGCAACCCCTGATCGGAGTTGAATATCCGCATCCCGAAGCAATTCAACCAAAACGTCACCGGCCATATGTCGTTCTTGGGGTGTAATTTGACTGGCCGGAATACAGATGACATCTGCCAGCCGTTTTGCGAGTGATCGACGGACGCTACTCTCAGGCGCTTCGTCCTTTATTTCCTCTGTAAGTTCTAATGCTGCAGCAGCTGACATCGCAGACCTATCCATAATTCCACATATGATCAAAACCTAGTGGCATTCCCTTAACCAAGCGTATATGAATTTAGCTTTATTTAATACAATCACCCCGTGCTTAAAGGGCTTTTTATAGGTCTCAATTCTCATGCCAATCAATTCTTTGAAAACAGCTGCGCCACAGGCCGAGAAACGCCCAATCACGATTACGCAATTGGGTCGGTCGCGCACCGATAACTATGCCTGGATCAAGGATGATAACTGGCAAGAGGTCATGAAAGACCCGTCAAAGCTTGATCGGGCCATTAAAAATCATCTGGTGGCGGAAAACGCATACACCCAAAAAGTGATGGCACACACCAAGGCTTTGCAAGATAAAGTATTCGCGGAAATGAAAGGGCGCATTAAGGACGATGACAGCACAGTCCCCGCTCCTGATGGTCCCTATCTCTATTCAGAACGCTACCGGCCCGGAGATCAACACGGGTTGTATGTCCGCAGAAAAAAAAATGAAAAAGGTGAAGAAATCCTATTGGATGCGGATCACCTGGCTGCCGAAGCTAAAGCGGCCGGCGACAAATTTTTTGACATCGCGAGCGTGGCCCACAGTGATGACCATATACTCCTCGCTTACGCAGTGGATACAAAAGGATCCGAGCGTTTTGTCATTCATGTCAAAGAGATTGCAAGCGGTAAAGTAATTGCCGAAATTCCGGACACAGCCGGAGATTTTGTCTGGGTTAAAGACGGTCACACGCTTTTCTGGGTTGAACGCGACGACAACAACCGACCTTGCTATGTTTATCGTCAGGATATTGATGATAAATCCTCAAAACCCACACTTGTGTATACGGAAAAAGACCCCGGCTTTTTTGTCGGCGTCGACCGGTCCGACACTGGAAAATTTATAACCATCGGTGCCAATGATCATACGACGTCAGAAACCTGGCTGATTGCCTCAGCCAAGCCTGATGAAGCCGCGACCTGTGTGTCGCCCCGGCTCACCAACCGCGAATATGATGTGAGCGATCAAGGCGATGATCTCTTCATCCTTACCAACGCAGAAGGCGCGACCGATTTTAAAATCGTCAAGACGGCGCAATCCAACCCAGGAGCGGCCAACTGGGAAGATCTTGTTCCCCATCGTCCCGGTACGTTGATTTTAGGGATCGAAACTTACGAAAACTATCTTGTGCGGCTTGAACGCAAAAACGCATTACCGCAAATCGTGATCCATGAGATTAAGTCGGGTGAGGAGCATACGATTTCATTTGACGAACAAGCGTATGGACTTGGATTGATGGGCGGATATGAATTTGACACGCCCCGGCTTCGGTTTTCATACTCCTCCCCGACGACGCCGCAACAGGTATACGACTATCATATGGGAACCCGCAAACGGGTATTGCGCAAAACAGCCGAAATTCCTTCCGGGCATGATCCGGCAAACTACCGAACAGAACGGATATCGATTACGGCGCGGGACGGCGAAACAATACCCGTGACTTTAATCATGCGTTCGGACTTCAATCTCAATACGGACGCGCCGTGCTTGCTCTATGGGTACGGATCGTATGGCATCACTATTCCCGCCGGATTCCGAACATCGCTTTTATCGCTTGTCGACCGCGGTTTTGTATATGCCATCGCCCACATCCGCGGGGGTAAATCCAAGGGATATGAATGGTACACCAAAGGCAAATTGGCAACAAAACACAAAACCTTCGATGATTTCGTCGATGTTGGCCGGGGCCTCTGTGATTTCGGATATACGCAAAAGCAAAACATCATTGCCTATGGTGGATCCGCTGGCGGTTTGCTTGTCGGCGCGGCTCTCAATCAAGCACCGGATCTTTTTGGCGGCGTGATCGGTGCGGTACCATTTGTCGACGTGTTAAACACGATGAGCGATGACAGCCTCCCGCTGACGCCCCCCGAATGGCCTGAATGGGGCAATCCGCTCAAAGATGAAACAGCCTATGATACGATCGCCGCTTATTCGCCATATGACAATGTGGTCGATGCCCATTATCCGCCGGTTTTGATCACCGCCGGTCTCACCGATCCCCGCGTTACCTATTGGGAACCTGCAAAATGGGCAGCCAAGCTTCGGGATCATCAAAAAGGAGACGCCCCGATACTGCTTAAAACCAATATGGACGCGGGCCATCAGGGCGAATCTGGTCGCTATGACGCGTTGAAGGAAACTGCATTCAATTACGCGTTTGCAATTTCAGTCGCGAAAAACGTAAGACCGATATAGTGATTGTTTGGACCGCACCCCTGACATTTAAAAGTACGGTCGAGCTGGGCGGCAAGGAGATGGGACGCCCGAATTTTTATCAACAATTGATTTAAAAAGACACTAGCGCATCTTTCAGCGTTTTATCCTCTGGCCATTGTTCAATCATTTGCTCGATAATCCCGATCTGTTTTTGTCGCATGTCGAGGGTGTTATAAAGAAAATTGAGCGTGTTGAAATGTTTGCGGGATTTTGTGCCTGCCCCGTCAAACCATCGCTCAGCCCAAGGGAGAGCCCGGTTATATTTTCCGGCTTGCGCCCAGGCTTGCCATAGCATCTCCAGATGTCCTTTTTTGAAAACACCTCCATCCCGGTGCCACTTTTCAATCAGTAAAGCGCCTTTTTCGAATTGTTCATTCGCGATCAATAATTGTGCAATGTTGAACTCAAGCGCTCGGCTTTGTCTATCATTCAGGCCATTCGCCACAAGCGCTTTCTCGAATGCATCAATGGATAGTGCATACTGGTTTAATTCGTAAAAACAAGAACCCTGCATTTGGTATATTATACTACGCTCGTAAGGAGATAATCCGTCCAGACTTAACGCTTCTGATAATTTGTTGACGGCCGCTTCATATTTGTCTTCCGACTGAAGCCTTTGCCCTTCGAGTACAATTTTACCGGCTTCGGACCCGAATTGGCGCTTTTCGTCAGCTGAATTTTGAGCCCAAGCTTGCGTCGGGTGAATGCTGACAACGGCTAATACCGCAACAAATCCCATTATTAATTTTCTAATCGACTTCATACATCCCTCCCTTTATAGCTCCGGCAAGCGACGGCCATTTTCGTCCAACAGATAATAACTGACCTTGTTTTCGACACCGTGCATGGCAACCACCTCCCCGCCCATTTTCTTGGGTGTGAATTTCCATTTCAGAACCGATTTAATGGTCGGCGTTTCTAGTATTGGGTCACTGCAATAGATGATCGTCACATTAAACGGCGAGCCTTGTGGGCTCACATCAAAGCGGACTTTGCAATGTCCACTATGATTGCCCTCTGCGAATATTCTCGGCATACGTGGTGGTATTCGACGGATCGGTATTGCGTCCCGATCACTGACAGTGAATGCCGCTTTGCTCCACTTAACTTCCGGTGTTGGTAATGGCGGAGGTTTCACGTCAAGTTCGACCCAATCAATCTTTGGGAGGTCGGATGGCGCAGTCGCGATAACGGGCGGCGGCGGAGGCACTTGGACGTCGCGTTGTTCGGGTCGTTCAGTATTCGGTAAAACAATAATATCTGGTGGTTCCTCATTGATGATAAAGCTCAGCTGTTCCGGTTTTTCGCTTAGCGCTATGTATTCGACTTTGATGAGGCCGGCCATTACAAGACCAAGCCCCGCCGTCACGGCGACCGCCGCCGGAACGCCTGCTATTGTACGTTTTAGATTGTTCATAACTTCCTCCCAATTGGCTATGTGTTACTATGTATCATATTGGTTAATATATTGCAACTTTATAACATTACTTTTTATGAGAGAATAGTGAAATGCGCTCAAAGAAAAACCCGGCTCAATGGCCGGGTTTAAGCTTAAAAGAATGGTCGTCTTAGACTATCCATCATCCTCTGTGTCTCCAAGATTGATCCGGTACAGACTATCGTATTCGGCCTTGAACGCTTCACATTTTTCATCGTCCAGCTTGAACTCACCGGCGAGGAAGACATTGTCATATGCAAGGGCGATGTCTTGGAAACAGCCTTCCTTCACGACGTCTTTCTTAAACTGACACCGATCCAGGAAACCTTGTTTTTCGTTCTTTATAAATGATTTCCATTTCGTTGCATTTGAGCGTTCGCGTGAAGATGCAGGCACATTGTCAAATGCAGCGATCGCGTGATTCCACCCTTTATTCCGGGGCGACGCTTCGATTTGAGCATCCGTCATCTCGCAATCAAGGCGAGGTGCGGCCGACGCGGTGTCATAGCGACAGTTAGCAATCAACATCCAGGCTTTGCCCTGGTCAAATCCCCGGTCCATCGCTTTGCGGAACGCGCCTTCTGCTTTTTCACATTGGCCTTCATTGTATAATGCTTCACCAAGATCAGCATACAGCTTCGCTTGATTGGAACTCGCCGCAGCTTGCTCCAGGATCGGAATCGCGCGTTTATACTCGCGTGCCTGCCTGAACAGGTTCGATAGTTGGACGAGTTTCTCGGATGTTTTCTGAATTCGTCCCGCATTCATTTCACGTTCAAGGATTTGAGCCGCCTGATACGGCATTTCATAAAAGCTGTAGTATTGAACAACACGAGACAGGTCTTGTTCTGACGAGTAAGCACCGCCCAAGTACAGCATTTTCGAAACCTCGAATGCTTCCTGTTCACGGCCACCATTGGCAAGCATTGAAGCCCAAGCATCCCACAAGGTTTTGTCTTGTGGCCAGCGATTGATCATCTGTTTGACGATATCGGCCTGTTTCGCCGGCATATTCAGATTGTTGTACATGTAGTTCAACGTATCGAAATGCTTACGTTCTTTGGGATTGGCTTGATTAAACCAACGCTCTGCCCATGGCAGGGCACGGGAATATTGATTGGCTTGCGACCAGGCTTGCCACAACATTTCAATGTGTTGTGGTTTGAACTGCCCACCCGCGCGGTTCCAGTCTTCGAGCATTTGCGCTCCACGGGCAAATTGATCGCTGGCAATTAGCAACTGGGCGATATTCAAACGCAGCGCAGAGGATTCATTTGGCAACAAACCGCCAGCGCTGATCGCGTTTTCAAATGACTGGATCGCCGTTGGGTATTGGTTAAGCTCATAATAGCTCGACCCTTGCATCTGATAAATGATGCTTTTCTCATATGGATTGAGCTCTGGGATAGCCAAGGCTTGCGAGAGCGTCGATAGAGCCGCACTCCACTGGTCAGACGCCATCTGCTCTTGCGCTGTCAAAACTACTTGCCCGGACTTAGATCCGAATTGACGTGACGGTGCCTCAGCTTCTTGAGCCACAGCGGTCATCGGCGTTATTGCAACAACGACACTGCAGCTCAACGCTGCGAATGCACTTGTCAGCAAACATTTTGAAAAACTGGCCGCTGGTTTCTTGAATGTGTTGATCATTCTAACACCTATCTCCATTTACTCATCATCACAATTATCCGAGACTACGGATACGATTATTCCGGCAATATGTTTCCGCGCTCATCCATGAGACGGAACGTCACTTTGTTTTCAACGCCGCGCATCGCTGTTGGTTGACCATCAACGATTTTTGGCTGGAATTTCCACTTCAAGACTGACTTCGTCGTTGCACGCTCCAGAATGCTGGACGTGCAATATGTAGCCGTCACGTTAAAAGGCGCACCTTCAGGGCTCACATCGAAACGAACTGTACAATGTCCACTCTTGTCACCTTCAGCAAAGCGTGGTGGCATAATCGGGGGAATCCGAACAAGCGGTTGTGCGTCGCGATCACTCACAGCAATCTTGAAGCTTTGCTTATCGAGCTTTGGTGTTTCAAATTCAGGAATAGCACCTTCCAAAGATGCAATCGCCACAGTGGGTTGCGTCGCCTGTTGACGTTCGATTTGCGGCGGCGGCGGCGGTGTCACAACTTTACGCACCTGCGCAATTTTCGTCTCACGCGCTACAACTTTGATGTCTTCGACTTTAGGATTGATTTCGAAGCTAACCTGCTCTGGTTTTTCTTCCGGCTTAAAGTCACCCTTGATCAAAACCATCATCAAAATAAACAACCCGGTGGTCACCAGGAACGCAAGTCCTGTACCACCAAAAAAACGAACTAAAGAATTCATAACCTGCTCCTAATCCGTAGATACACGTGTAATGACGCCAAGGTCTTGAAGCAGTTCCTGCACTTGCATCACTGTTCCGGCCTTCGCGTTTCTGTCGCCCTGAATGATCGCTGTCGCTTTCGGATTTTCATCCCGCAAAGCCAGCACAATCGGACGAATTTCGTTCACTGCATATGGCAATTTATCGATCCAAACCTCGTCTTCATTTGATACAGCTATCAGGATCGTCGGACTGGCCTCCTGGGCTGTAATCGCTTCGGGTCTGGTCACTTCCAACCCCGGGCTTTTCACAAATACCGAAGTCACGATAAAGAAGATCAATAGGATAAACACAACATCGAGCATCGGCGTCATGTTCAACTCAGTATCTTCAGCATCCATTTCTATTCGACTACGTCTCGCCATTTTGTTACCTTATCACAAAAACTTTTATTATGCAAATCTCAACTGCAGAATCCCAGTCAGATTACCCGTATATGATTTCGACTTTTGTCTGTAGCTCACGGACATCAAAGCTGTCCTTGAGGTAGACCAGATTACCGTGCGACGCCAATTCGTGAACACGGAGAATAATATTCGCACCTGGTTTATCAGCCAAAATACGCTCGACAGCCAAAGCCACACGATCACATTCTGTACCACGCCCATCAACCGCACATTGATCTTTGGCATCAACGAATACCGTAATTGCCGGCCGGGATTTGGTCGGTGTGTCATCCGGCGGAGGCGGTGGGGGTTGTGTCAAGTCGATCCCTTGTTCAGACAAGAACGTCGCTGTCACGATAAAGAAGATAAGCATGATAAAGACGATGTCGAGCATCGGTGTCATGTTGACTTCAGCCTCGTCGCCTCCTTTGTGCATACGTCTCCGCATTCTTATTCTCCAACTTCTAGCGAGTCAGCAAATTTTGCCGTTTCGCGTTTACTTCGACGATCCAACTGACTTGAGAAGAACAAGCCGGATAGGGCAGAGACCATGCCGGCCATTGTCGGGATTGTCGCTTTAAAAACGCCCCCCGCCATCAGCCTGGCGTTCGAAGATCCTGAAAGCGCCATAACATCGAAAACTTCGATCATACCGGTCACTGTCCCAAGTAGCCCGAGCAATGGTGCTATCGCGACCAATGTTTTGATCATCCCGACATTTTGATCGGTTCTAAACTTGACCTGAGAAATCAAATCATCGCGTATGGCGCGCGAACGCCAAGATCTATGGTCCTCACGGGATACCCATTCGTTCTTCAATCGCTTAATCAACGGCTTGTGGGCAAATCCATAATAGGAGTACCGCTCCATTATAAATGTCCACATCGCGAAGGTCGCTATAAAAATCACGATCAACACACTACCGCCGGTTCCGAAGAATTCCTGCAAGCCTTCATATGCTATTCGCGGGTTTAACCAATCTGGCATAATAGTCGCTTCCTTTGTTTGTGCTCAACTTAACCGGACGACGCCGGTGTAATCCCCAGTGAATGGGCCCGACCAATGGCCGGGCCAATCAAATTAGCCGCGACGGCTTTCAACGTGCCGCGCAACGATCCCGGCAGACTGCTCTTCGAGCGTACCTTGAACACCGCGAGCCAAAGAGGCGCAAAAGCTGTGGAGGATCAGGAGCGGGATAGCCGCGATCAGACCCAACATCGTTGTTACAAGCGCTTCTGAGATACCGCCGGCCATCAATTGTGGATCACCAGCACCATAGATCATCATCGCCTGGAAGGTTTTGATCATACCGGTAACCGTACCCAAAAGACCGAGAAGCGGTGCAATGGCTGCGCCAAGCTTCAGGAAGTTGAGCCAACGCTCAAGTTTCGGAGATTCCCTCAAGATTGCTTCATCAAGCTTCAGCTCAATAATCTCTTCGTCTCTATCTTTGACACCGTCATACGCCATCATAATACGACCCAATGGGTTGGATTTCGATGGTTGCGCTTTCTTCTTCTGTGCTTTCACAGCCGCTGAAGTCGCCATCAACTGCAATATCCGGAGAACACCAATGATACTGCCCAGTGCGAGCACGGCTAGAATGATCAAACCAATCGGACCACCTTGAGCCACACGCTCTTTTACATCAGGAACACGCTCCAATGCTTTTAGTAGATTACCACGTGTTGGATCTACAGGACCGAACACCAGATCACCAGGACCCGCGTTTGTCACAGCTTTCGCTGCCTTAGCTACCGGGCCTTTCGGCTGCTTACCGAGATACGTCAGTGCGATATCACGATCTGTGGTTGGGTTCTTATACTCGAGATAATCGGCGCCATCACTTGTGAAAACCGCGAATGGTCCAACACGCGTAACAGACTGTGCAGCTCCGTCATTGCGGTTTGCGACGGGTGCTTCAAATTGAGCAACTTCGCGCTGGCCTTTGATTTCTGAAAGCATAGACCTCCAAATCGCGTTCAACTCGTCCGTGCTTGGAAGCGCTTCTGATTCAGCGATACGTCCAAGAACGACTGTTCGCTGTGGATATTGCGCATTGATCATTGAACTTTCGAGCGTTGATTTAAATTCACCCGCTTTCGATCGAGCCAAACCAAATACTTCGCCAAACTCACCCTGCTCTGACTTAAGCTGAGCTTTGAGGCCAGTAACCTGATTTTGGTTGGCATCAAATGTGCTTTGAACGCGTCGTGCCTGCGCCTCAAGAGACGCGAGTTCAGCGCGGGCTTGCGCAAGCTTTGAGGCTTGCTGGTCACGGCGAGATTTAAACTCGGCCTCTCTCGCAGCATTTTCAGCCGCTTGCTTTGATGCGTCCTGACGCACTTTTTGCAAAAGATCGTTGACCGAATTGATCTGACCCTGAGCAGGTGCTGCGAACATCATTGTCGCACCAAGCGCAAAGGCCATAGTTTTTGTGAAGTTTTTCATAATATTACTCATTTTATTTCCCTACCCTATTTCGCACCGGTCATTGGAGCCATCACCACTTCTGGCGCAGCCTCTTCATTCGCAACCCGGATGGCTTGGCGAACCGACAGCGCCTGGTTCCCAGGAACCGGCTTCCAAGACTTCGATCCAAGATCGTAATAACCAATGTCTTTTTCATCTTTCGTCATGTAAACGAGAGCCAAACGACCGTAGCGAAGATAGTCAACCTTCATACCTTCTTTTGTCGGATGAGCACCCTCGTAACTATCAAGCCCCTGACCATAAGAGACTTCGATCTTGTATGTGTTGAGAACTTGACGATATTGCTCAGCCGGCGAAACCTCGGGGTTCGACAAAACGTCTTTCAGACGCTGAATCCGTGCGCGCCGCTCATTCATGAGAAATGGCATATCGCTTTCAACTGAGTCTTCAATCTCCGCCGTCATGCGCAACATCATAGGCACCATACCGCGCTTGATGTTCTCTACATTCCCCAGCTGATTATTGAGGGACGCAATTTCTTTAGCTTGCGAATTCAGGTAAATATCCTGCTTATCCACGAACAACTGAATGTTATCGATTTGCTGTAATACGGCCCGGTATTCACGGATTGCGCTTTCAGCTTCATCGTCATTTTGCTCTACTCGAGCTTGTGACGCGGCACTTGCAGCTGTTGAGCTCTTCGCCGTTCTCAGAGCTTCCTCCAACTGAGCGTGAGCAGGCGCTGATAACGCCAATACTGCCGCGCCAGCCAGTAGGAGATGCTTGGCTATTGAAATATTCGACATGTTTTCCTTCCGATCTAGTTTCAATAATTGAGCCCCACAGACCATCTGTGACGCATATTCAGCGGATGAATTCCGCATTGAGCCAGAATGGCTCGTTATTCCCGCCCGCTAAGGCGTAGGTGATACAGGTGCAGCAACGACCGTCGGCGCGATTTCGCCGCGCGACACGCGAATAGCGCGTCTGATCTCAACAGCTTTACTGTTTGGAATTTTGCGCCACTTACAGCGCTCCCGGTTACCTTGACATTTTTCTAATTCTTCGGCCGTCGGCTCGTAATCCAAATCATAACGAAGTGGGTCTGACCCGTCTTCATTTAGATAGACGAATGCCGTTCTTCCGTAGCGCAAATAATTCCCATCGAAAACTTCAATCGGCAACCCGTTTTTGTCGAGTTCCAGATCTCCCTCGAATTCATCGTTCACATCTTTTTTATAACGATCGTTACCTTGGCGGATTGTTGGCGTGATCGGATGATTGCCTTGATACGATTCCAAACTTTGCCCGTAGTTGACTTCAATCTTGTAAACGGAAAGTGCCTTACGAAGCTTTTCGACGAGCTTTGCTTCCGGGTTTCCGACCATATCCTGCAATTGACCCAACCGTGCCATGCGCTCTTCGAGTTGAAATGGAAAATCGGCCGAAATTTCGTCGCCAATCGCAGCAGTCATTTTTTCGACCATCGGCGGAACTGCCGCTTTGACGTCCTCAAGACCAGCCAGTTGTTCTTCAAGCGACGCCAGCTCAGCCTCCTGCCGGGCTATGAAGACTTGTTTTTGTGCGATCGATATCTTTTGATCAGCAATGGCCTGGAGCAGTTCGCTATACATAGCTTCGTTGTTGGTGGCGTCCTGCGCCATACTGACGGGGGCAATTACCGTGCAAATCGCGACAGTTGAAATCACAGCTTTTAAACCGGATGAAAATTTCACCACACCTGAACTCCCAATTTTTCGCGTGTACACCAGTTTTGGGTGTCCGCTTTTTATTCATTCTTGGGATACGCTTACACCCCTCATTCGCGTTAATCAATCGTTAGGATGTGTGAAAACCCAATTTTTTTTTGATTTTAGCAAAATATTTTTAGTGACACAGCGCCAAAAATATTACAGCCGAGCTTCGGGTGGCTGAAATAAAAATCGAATTACATCAAAGATATCGTGGTTGGGGCGGCTGGATTCGAACCAACGATCACGGGATCAAAACCCGATGCCTTACCGCTTGGCTACGCCCCATTATAGAGGAAGCCCACATACGATGGGCAACTTGTGGAGCGGTTATTATCTTCAATACCATATAATTGCAACGGGATATTCACTATCCAGCAGTGTTTTTTTCACATCAAGGATTGAACAAATAAACTCGTCGACGCCGGCAAGCATGAAAGACCAACAAAATCCAAATTTTCTGAGGCTCTGGCCCGCTTTCGGTAAAACCAGCTGCAATTATTTATCGTTTATCGAGAAATTCTTTGAATTATATCGGGTGTTGTGTTTATGATAGCATGAACTCGATCGTTATAATTTTTCGGAAAGTCTTTCATGCGCCAGTTTTTCATTACGCTTCTCGCCGTTATCGTCGGCGTATTTGTCGCTCTATTTCTCATGTTTATGTTTTTTGCTGTCCTCATTGGTTCCGCAGTAAATTCATTAAACCCACCAAATGGAAACGGCGAAGGAAGTGGCGCGACCGTGCTGACAATGGATTTGCGTTCGGGGATGCGTGATCATGGCGGTGACAAATCTTTGTTCGGTGATAGCTCTGCGTCGGTTGTAACGTCGGTTCGCGCCTTGGACCGCGCCAAAGAAGACGACAATGTCAAAGGACTTTTTATACGTGCCAACAGTTGGGGCATGTCGCCGGCTCAGGCGGAAGAACTGCATATGGCGATCGACGATTTTCAAGAGAGCGGGAAATTTGTTATTGCGCATGCCCAGGGATTTGAAGGAACGTCCCTCTCCAGTTATTTCGCGGTGTCTGGTGCTGATGAAATCTGGCTCCAAGATACAACCGGATTTGCACTGTCAGGATATCGTGCTGAAATAGAATTTCTCGGTGGTGTTTTTGAAAAATTGGATGCCGAGCCAGAGATTATTCAATTCCACGAGTATAAAAACGCCGCTAATACATATAAGGAAAAATCACTGACCGAACCGCATCGGGAAGCGATGACGACACTTTTGCAATCGATATTGGATACAGCCGTCTCAACTATTGCGGAAGACCGCGGTATAACCGAACAAGCATTGCTTCAATTTTTGGACAATGCACCACACAGTGCAGAGAAAGCAGAAGAGCTCGGCTTTATCCACAAGCTTGGTCATGTCGTAGACGCTAAAGACTATGCAAAAAACAAAGCCGGAAAAAATGCGAAGTTCAAATCGGTTTCAGATTACGGTGTCGGGTATACAGATGGACCTGTGATCGCTTTTGTTGGTGGTCAAGGTGCCGTAGTTGAAGGAAATTCATCCGACGGCAGCAATCCGTTCGTAGGCGGCAATTTAACGATGGGCGGCGATACAGTTTCAGAAGCCCTGATCAAGGCATCGAAAGACGACAAAGTAAAAGCTATCGTTTTCCGCGTAAATTCGCCGGGTGGATCGGCGACCGCATCTGACCAAATCTGGGACGCCGTTGATCGTGCTAAGGAAGCCGGTAAACCTGTCGTCATTAGTATGGGACAATATGCGGCTTCGGGCGGGTATTATGTTGCTGCCAACGCGGACAAAATTGTTGCGCTACCAACGACGGTCACCGGTTCGATAGGCGTTTTAGGTGGAAAATTTTACATCAAGGATACTCTTGCGAAAATCGGGTATAATGCGGAGGCCATCAATTTGGGCGGAGAATACGGTGCCGCCTATTCTGCAATTGAACCGTGGAACCAGGCCAACCGCGAAGCCTATCGCCAATCCATGGAGAATATCTATGTGGATTTCACAACGCGGGTTTCCGAAGGTCGCGACATCCCGATCGACCGGGTTAAGGAAATTGCCAAAGGGCGCGTTTGGACCGGCGAACAAGCCAAAGAAATTGGCCTCATCGATGAGTTCGGAGGATTTTCAAAGGCTGTCGAAGTCGCAAAACAATTGGCCGACATAGATTCTGAAACAAAAGTAAGAATTAAGATGTTCCCGCGCGAGAAAACACCGCACGAACAGCTGGTCGAGATGTTCAATGTAACTGCTCAGTCAGCAGCAAGCTTGCAAAAACTAGGCGAATTGGCTCAAACACCGGAATTTCAGGCGATGATCAAAGCACGGGATGCAATGGAACAGGCTGAAAAGGCGCACCTGAAAGCGGTACTGCCGGAAATAAAATAGCGGGCTCTTCGCACACAATAATCTTCGGTTTAAAAGGGTATTAAATGTCGGACCTCTCGACTGTTTTATTAAATTCAAACTGGATTCCTTACGAATTTGATGCCGACTATAATAATTTAACTTTTATTGAAACGGATGCCGATAAGTTAAGATCCGCTCCGTTTCTCGACCAGCGATTCATTTCTCCGAGCATGCGGCGTCAGCAGTTTTCTGTGTCAGACATAGCGCGCGAACTCGACGACGTCGAAATGACGCCGATCCCGATGATATTTCACAGCGCTTTTTGTTGTTCGACGCTCATGGCGTCAGCACTTGACGTCCCTGATCACTGCCTGCCGCTGAAAGAACCGCAAGTACTAATGTCTCTGGCGAATGCAAAACGGATATTAAGACAACAAAACAAGCCGGCGAGCCAATACAACACCCGCTTTGCGATTGTGATGAAATTGCTCGCACGCAAGTTCAGATCGACCGAACAGATTCTGTTAAAACCGACCAATTCCGTAAATAATATACTGGAAGATACGCTTTCCGCTGGCTGTCCTGTTACGATCATGTACGCGTCTCTAGAAGATTTTCTAATCTCCGTTTTAAAGAAAGGAGAGCCCTGCAAAAGTTTTATCCGCACGCAATTTAACATTTTCACTTTAGATCCGTGTGTGCTTGCGACGATTCCGCACCGCCAAGCTCTGACTTTTACTGATCTTCAAATTGCAACGCTGGTGTGGCGACATCAAATGGAACTATTTTTTAAATTAAAGAACGCTTTCCCCGAAACGCTGCTCTTAAGAGACAAGAAATTTCTTACAAACAAGTTGGAAGCGCTAAAAAGCGTGTCGAACGTGCTGAACCTAAATCTTTCAGATAAATCTTTAAATGCAATATCCGTTGGATCAGTTTTCCAACGCGATTCAAAATTTAAAGATCAAGAATTGGACGGGGTGCAACGCGCCCAAGATGCGAAAGCAACAAAAGAAAAATTTTCGAGTGAACTTTCACACACGCTCAAATGGGCAGAAAACATTCGACTGGAAGGTGATATTTTTAGCTATTAATACCCTATTTCACGGTATTAAAATTGTTGTCTCACGCCAACAAACAGACTTCGGGGGCGACCCGGGAAATACCGTTCGTTTCCGAAGGCGAAATCAGCGCGGTTGGCATAGCGTATATCAAATAAATTATCGACTCGTGCGTATATAGCTGTGTCGGCCAGATTGAAACGCGCACGCAAGACAAATACGTCGTGACCTGGATAGGTTTGTGTATTAGCTGGATTGGTGAAGTAGTCACCCATATGTCGCCATTCCAAACCAATATCAAATTGGTCAGTTACTGTGTAATCCGCGCGTATATTAGCTAAATGCCGAGGGGCGGCGTCAACATCACTTCCTGACACGATTCCGCTCGACCCATCGTCAAATGTGTATCGGTGACGCGCCCAACTCGCATCTCCCGACAGCTTAACCCTTGGCGTTACCTGCCCATTAAATGAGGCCTCCATACCAAGATGGTCAGTCGTGCCACCCGTGACATTAAACCCGGCAGCATTTCTAAAAAAGAAATTGTCTTTCTTCATATAATAGGCAGCCAATTCCAGATTGAACGCGCCGATCCGGGTCTTCACGCCGCTTTCTAATGCGTCGAGCGTTTCCGACTCAATTTCGCTGGGTATCTGGTTGATTTGAAGACTGAATAAATCGCTGGTTTGCGGCGCGCGACTACCGCGTGCCGCGCGCATGTACCAGACCGACCGATCATTGATAGAATGAGTCAGGGATATTTTCGGCGTGACAATAAAGAAGTTATCACTTTGATCATCAATGCGCTGGAAACGGCCAAAAATACCACTATCGATCTGATTGTCGTAATCGTAATTTGTATAATCAGCACGAGCACCCAAACTCAATCGTGTCCTCGAAGACACGTCAAACTCATATTGTCCGTATCCAGAGAGAACCAGGCTTTGTACCTGATAATCATAGTGTTCTCCTTGGATAAAAGAAAACCGGGTCGGATTGTCCTGAAATTCAACGAGAAACCCGTCTGTGTATTCAGCATCAAATCCCAACGTTAAATCGCCGGCTGCACGTGGCCGATAATAGTTCAGAAGCATCCCAATGCTTTTATGACCGTTTTCTTCGCGGGCCTGTCCCGGAACAAAGTGTCGCAGAAATTCCATGTCCGTCCACCTGAGATAAGGTGTGACATTAAAGGTTGAACTATCACTATTTTGTTTCGACAACCTAATTTGAACTCGCGCGGAACGGGCGTCACGATAGGCTTCGGGGTTCGGATTCTGTGACGAAATATCTTCATCTAAGTAAACGCTTGGCCCTTGAATAAATCCTGCCGTTTCCTGGTTAAGGTTGGTAAAAGTCAATAAGCTTTCAGTATCCCACCCAGCGATTTCTCCATCATATCGCAATTGAAATTTTTGCTGATCAAAACCGGAATTGTCACGAAATCCTCCATCGTGAACCAGCGCGAGGCTTGCGCGTGCCGTTCCCGCGCCAAATGCGCCAGAAATCGTCGATTTGAGTGAGGCAAACTCGTTCGCACCAATAAGAACGTTCACCGCAGCCTCGGTCTTTTTCTCTGGCGCTAAACTTAAAATGTTTACCAGACCGTGCACGGCATTAGACCCATATAATACGCTACCGGGACCTTTCACGACTTCGGCACCGCTGGCCAATTCCAATCCGGATTCAAACAATCCATTAACATTCGAAAAGCCTGCAGCCCGCAACGGTACGCCGTCTTCCAGGTACAGGAACGACCCGGCCCCTGCCCCGCCCGTTAAAACCGGTGAACGGATAGCGGTCAAATGCTCCTGCCCGCTATTCCTGTGGATATTTACACCTGCGATTTGATTGAAAGTTTCGGCTGGGTGAATACCGGCGACGGAATCAATTTGGTCTTTATCCAGAACCGCTATTGAGGCGGCAACCGTCTTTGAGGATTGGGGGCGTCGTGCTTCTGTAACAATAATATCATCTATCAGCGCCGACTGCGCATTAGAAATCGGCGCCACACCCAACATCGAAGCCATGCAGATCGTTAAATATTTAAAAGAGCGCATTGTCGTCCAAACAGTTTTGATAATTTGGATCTTGATCGAAGCTACACGCTATGAAGTCAATTTTTTTTAAGGGATTTAGACATAAAAAAACGGCGGGGAAACCCCCGCCGCTCTTATTCAAACATTTAACGTCAGTTCTAGAAGCGAACTTTCGCTGCCAGGAAGAAACGACGTCCGAGAACATCATAAGATCCTGGGAATGTGTTAGCTTGCTCTGAACAGCAATCACCAAGATTTGGTGGCTCTTTGTCCAGTGCATTCAATACACCACCTGAAAGCTGGAAGATATCTGTGATATCCCACTTACCGGTTAGATCGAAGTAGTTGTATGTCCCTGTTTCAGGCGCAAACAATTGTGCAAATCCGCCACCTGAGTTTGGATGAAGATCATCAACCTCAGTGTTGCTCAGATAACGCCAGCGCATTGTACCTGACCATGGGCCATTTGAGTAAGTCGCCGTCGCTGTCGTTTTCAACTCAGGGATTGGCTCACCACAAATACCAGCATTGGCTTGGAAGAAGCCGACACAATCGTCAATCGGATCACCAGGCAATGGCTGGAATTCATTGGAGATTTGATAACCACCAAGAAGTTGTAACGCCAATTCGCCGCCGCCAAGACCAAGTTTCGTAGCATCAAATGCATAGTCGATTTGGAAATCGACACCTTTAGCACCCAAGAACGCAACGTTTGCATTGGTCAACTCGATATTATCGATCAAACCTGATGCAGACCGGTTGATAAGGCTACAATATGCCGGGATGGCGCCAGAGTAACAATCTGTCAATACGTTCTGTACTGGGATTGTGCTGATCGCGCCATCAACATCGATGTCATAATAATCGACAGTCAAGGTCAAACCTGGAATTCCAGTAGGTGTTGCGACAAAACCAAATGTGATTGTGTCTGACGTCTCTGGAACAAGATTCGGGTTACCACCGAACAGACCTTCGATTTGGCTGTTGGCCTGGAACTCTGTGTTGTACAGAGCTGCTGGAACGCCATTTGCCAAACAGATTGACTGCTGTCCAAGAGCAGGAGCACCGCTCTGAGCTGAACATGGGTCAACCGCACCTGGGAAACCGTTTGTTTGTGGTGAGAACAACTCTACAACATTCGGCGCACGAACAGCACGTTGGTACTGACCACGGAAACGAATGTCACCAGTTGGCGCCCACTCGGCACCACCAGCATATGAGCTAAAGCCACCTGACAAAGAGTGATCAGTGTAACGATACGCACCGTTCAATGAGAACTCTTCGGCAAATTCCTGACCTTCAATCAATGGCCAGTAAACCTCACCAAATGCTTCGTAACTTTCAGTCACACCAGAAACCGGCAGGGACTGGTTAAAGCCTGAAACGTCTGGCCCAAGAACACTATCCGGACGGAAATCAAATTCGTCCTCTTTGTATTCTACGCCCATAACAGCTTGCATCGGTGTATCCGCCATTGGCGATTTGATCGCTGCAAATTCACCAGTTGTTGTGGCAACAATATTACGTTGCTCAGATACTTGCTGAATGGCACCGGTCCGGCTGACAAGATCCACACATTCCTGTGAGAAGTTGCCTTGTCCAAAAATGTTACACTGTCCGCTCAACACGCCAGCTTGGAAAGACGAAATAGAGACGTTACCAGTCTGAATGATTGAACCTGATGTCCGTGAGAGATGAGAATGAACATCCCAATCCCAACCGAAACCGAATTCGCCACTCAGATCAGCAGAAAGTTGCAAAGATTGCAATTCCTGATCATTCGTCCGCGGACCAATTTCAAGCATACGACGGCCGATAAACACTGGGAATAGACCGGGTCCACCATTGGCAGCTTCGATCGTTGCACGTGAGTTTGGCGTGAGGAATGGGTTCGTAGCAGTATCGAACGTAACCGTGAAGAAGGCTGGCGTTGGGGCCAACTCTTGCGGAACTTGGTTAGACGTGAAAATTGATTTCACCTTCAGCTCAACCGTGTCCGTAATGTCGTAACGACCAAATGCAGCAGCAGTATAACGCTCTTGCGGCAATTGCAGATAATTCACAGGCGCATAGTTATAACGAGTTGTGTTCGCACCAGAGTTGATCCAAGGAATAATTTCGCCACTCGGGTCAAATGTTGCACCGCCTGTACATGTTCCGCTTAGGCCTTCTGTAGAAGCGCCACCTGGACCTGTACAATTCGTGCCGTCAGTTGTGTACCCGGCGTTTGTAAAGTCAAAGCCTGCAAACAAACGAGTTCCTGGAACACCTGATGAACCGAATGGGTCAAAGCCTGTACCGTTATCATCGTTTGCAACACGTGAGAAATCACGCTCGCCCTGGAACAATGCATCACGTTGGCTGTATGCCATGTATGCAGTTGCGTTACCGCGACCATTGTCGAAGTTACCACCAACTGTCAAAGAAATGTCTTTCTTCGCGCCGTCACCTTTTTCAGTGATTTCGTAAGAAGTATTCAACTCAACACCTTCGAAGCTGTCTTCGAGGATGAAGTTAACAACACCAGCCATCGCGTCTGAACCGTAAACGGCAGAAGCACCACCGGTCACAACGTCAACACGCTTTACAAGTGCAGATGGGATAGAGTTCAAGTCAACAACACCATTACCATTTGCTGATACATAACGATTGCCGTCCACGAGAACCAAAGTACGTGCTGTACCTAGGCCGCGGAGGTTAACTGTCGCTGTACCATTACCCGGGTTGTTCGAGAAACCTGTGGTCGCTGGAATAACCTGAGCCAATGTGTTGATGAATTCCTCTGTGTTAACAGTGTTAACAACTGAGAGTTTCTCAGCAGTAACAGTGGTAACCGGAGATGGCGCTTCCAGGTCAGCACGTTGGACGCGTGTACCTGTAACGATTACTTCTTCGTCTGCTTGGGCAAAAGCAGGCGCTGCGTCTAAACCGATCACGGCTCCAGACAACAGGGTCGTCAACAATAGCTGACTTTTGTTCATTTTTTTCACGTAAAACCCCTTCAAACTGGTTTTTAATTAAAATGGTTCGTGCAAGAACCACACATTACCCCGACGAAATGACCTTTCGGGACTCCGCGCCTCCATAACCATTACGTAAATGTAACTCAAGCATAGTTTTCCGATATGGCGTGATAAATGTGCATTATTTTCCTACCTGTTGCAAAAATACACACTTCATCTGTAATAATTGTGTTAGAACGGCCGAAATAGGTTAATCTACACGCAATTTCGGCCTATATATTCACTTTTTGGTAAGGATTCCCATGCGCCAGTTTTTAATTCCAATCGCAAGTCTTTCACTGATTCTGGTGTTTTCAGACACTCAAGCCCTGGCGAAAGACAAACCCAAGCTTGATGACCTGAAAAGTCCACTGAG
>JABDMW010000038.1 GCA_013001295.1 Hyphomonadaceae bacterium | reverse complement strand
TATCTGCGCGTTCGAGCTCAACACTCTCTCGCGTGAAACCGGTCGTGAAATCGGGCGGATCCATCGATCCTAAAACATTGTTTTTGAAATCAATGCCAGACATGTCGTCATAAACGGTGAAAACATCGCGGCCATCATCATTATAGATTAAATTGGAATCAAATACGCTGTCCTCTGGAACGCCGCTTCTCTCTTCATCGCTGCCGGCCCCCAGCTGAACATTATCGCTATTTATCAGACTGTTGTTGACGATATTGGCGTCGATGACGGGGTCATACCGATTGATCGGCCCATTTGGCACGCCGTTCATGACAACCAAAGCACCGCCAAAGCGCGTGCCCTTTAATCCCTCCATATAATTATTGCGGATTGTTTGCCCGGCATTGATGACCCGGATACCACCGGTATGGTCTGCGTCATTGCCAAAAAACACATTTCCTTCCACAAGGTTATTATTGCCATGTCGCATGGTCAGTGTCCCGCGGGATTGATAGAATGTGTTGTTCAAGAACTTGTTCTTGCCTGACTTATTGGAGATGATCTCGAGTTCACCGTCGCACCGATCAAAATAATTACTTTCAACCATAGTGAACGAGTCCGTTCGCGAATAATGGCTGGTTCCGATACGCAAAGTTTCGCCGCCATTAGATCCTAAAATCGGACGCGGCCCGAAATAATTGTGATCGATACGATGGTAATTTTCCTGGCTGTCTTCGGTATTGAGACGCACGGCCATGGTCACGCCTTTATTGCGCTTCCCGACCAGATGATTGTGGTCGAAACGGTTGTTCTTGCCGTACATGATCACCCAAAAATCGGCCTCCTGCCGCTCAGGTTGATTATAATTATCGATGACAATTTCAGTGACACGGGAATTGTTGGCGAGCTGCTCTTTGTTTCGCCGAAAACTGATCACTTCCTGAGTGGGTGTATAGCCATCCCTGAAGACCAGACCTGACACTTCCAGATATTCGCCGGCAAGGCGAAGATTTGATTGTCCCGTGAGAATAACCTCGCCTTTTGTCTCAGCCGTCAGCCGGATTGGATTGTCTTTTTCGCCTTCGCCGGCGAACAGGATTTCAAAGTCTTCCCACGTTCCGTTGGCGAGCTTTATGGTTTCGCCGGGCTTTGCCGCTTCTACAGCATCTTTAAACGCTTGTTGGTCGGCAACCAAAAATACGCCTTCAGCTCCGTCCACGGGACCCTCTGTTTGACTGCCGCAAGCAGAAGCAAACAACATCATCGTTCCAATAAAAGTGACTTTAATCGCAGGGATCAATTGACCCATTTGTTGCACCCTCTCCCACTTAAAGCCAAAAATCAAAATCAACGGATTTCGGCAATTTTTCTATTATTATTGCGAAGGAAAATATCGACAATATAGGTCGTTGTGTCAACCAATATATATAACCAATTTTGATAATTGGTATAGTAAATCAGGTGAGCTGCTTAGCCAGCATGAAGCGTGAGCGACTTTCAGCAGCGTCACGCCTGACTTGTTCATAAGCTTCCTCTTCGGAAGCCTCCAAAAGCGCATCAATCATTCGCGTAAAATGCGCTCGCATTGCCTGCCGGGCAGCCGCTGAATCTCTGTTTTTTAGGGCGTCCAGAATGGACTGGTGCTCATCTTCCCGATGGCTGGAGTCTTTATCGCAAACTTGCTTGTACACTCTTTGTAACTGTGCAGCTTCGGTGCGCATTTTCCACATGCTATCGATGACAAACATGATAGCGTGATTGTTGGTTGCCCGGGCGATCGCATTATGAAATGCCGCGTCTGCCTCATCGGCGCTCATATCACTTTTAGTTTTTCCGGACATGATTGAAATATAGCCCTCAAGTTCTTCGATCGCCTCGTCCGTAATGATCGGCGCCGCAAGCGCTGCGGACTCTGCTTCAAACAATGCGCGGGCTTCCGTCAGTTCAAACGGCCCTACTTTTGGCAATCCGTTGACGGTTTGATTTGCACCGTCAAGTACATAGGCGCCAGAGCCGACTTTGATTTCCAAACGACCTTGCGCTTGCAATGCAATTTCAGCCTCCCTGATCGAAACCCGGCTAACACCGAATTTTTCAGCCAGGTCGCGCTCTCCCGGCAATCGGCTTCCGGGCGGAAACACGCCGGAGTCTATTAACTCCAGAATTTTGTTTGCTACCGTGTGATATAGACGTTTCTCAGTCATATCTTCCCCTATACCAATATTTGGTTACTATGATAATTGTCTATACCAATTTTCCAAAAAAAAAAAGCACAACTTTCGATAAAAAAGTTGTGCTCATAGTTTCCTCAAATATTGCCTCTAGAATCTGCCGCGAATTCCAAAGAAGATCCGTGGGCCATATGAATTAACCTCATATTGGTTGTCTTCTACCCACTGGAATTGCTCTTTCTCTGCATCCAAGAGATTAATCGCTTCCACAGTAACGCGGAAATTATCGTTAATCTGGTATGCCGCACGCGCCTCGAAAACACCGACATTACCAATATAGCGCAGACGTGTTCCGTTAGAGGTAAACGGCTGGAAGTAGTTGTCGCGGTACTTATAGATACCTGAGAGATCCAAATCACCGATTTGATAATAAACGGTGCCCGTGAAAACATTTTCAGATAACCCTGGCAGCCCGCCCGGCGCAACGATGCCAGCGTGTGTTTGGACAAGCGTCCCGTCGAGTTGACGCTGGAAACGGTCGCCATAAATGCTGTCCTCAAACTCAAAATCAGAGGTCACATGGTTGTAGCTGGCTTTCACGCCAAGACCGCTTAAAAGGCCGGGAAGATAGCTGAAGCGATGCGAACCCGTAATCTCAACACCGAATAGGTTACTTTTCTCATTGGTGACTTCCTGAAGACCACTAACCGGACGGGTGATATCTTGCCCATCGATATTAAAAGTCTCGTTTTGAATAACATTTTCGAAAGCGCCGGAGAACTGCTTAAAGTAAGTACTGACAGCAAAGATCGAGTCTGCATTTGGGTACCATTCATATCCGACATCAACATTCCAAGACGTCAAGGGCCCGATGGCAGGACTACCATTTGCGGTAATCCCGCTGATCAAATCATTAGGATTTGTTATCGGCTCACCGTCGACGTCATTCTGAGTAGAAAAACTGCGACTAAAGCCCATATCTGCCGGGTCTGCCCGGGAAATCGCGCGGAACGCGCCAAAACGAACCAATTTATCATCTGCAACGTCCCAAATTGCAGTCAGACTTGGGAGAAATGTTGTATAGTCGGATGTAGTGCTCACCGGAATGGCATCGCCAACTTGATCAATGGTGAATTCGCCCGCATCTTCCGTTATTTCATAGTTTTGACGGAAACTACTCGAGGTAACCTCTGTATTCACGACGCGCATACCAACATTACCACGCAGCGGAAGACCCTCAAGAGTTGTTTCGTAATTGGCCATGGCATACAGGGCCAACGTATCTTCCTGGACGTTTGTTGTTCTCGCATTGTCCCGTGTAAGCGTTGGAATAGCGCCAGATATCGTACTTAAAACACGTGAACGACTTCCATTGGTGTCTATGGACAGCTGATTTAGGAGAGGAATTAACTGATTGAGAGCGTCAATAGATGTGTCTGCCACACATTGCGCATCGAAAACACCCCAACTGCTCGTTGCGCCAATAACGTTACCGTCAACATCGACCTGAGTGACAAGCTCGTTGTCGCCCCGAAGGTTTGAAAGAAAATCGGTCTCCGGGAATGGTTGGCGACACGCCGCGTTTGTCGCCGCGATAATGTCCACGAAAGGCGCGGCTTCAGCAGTAGACGCATCATCATCAACAATTTCTGTATTATTAAACGTGAATTCACCATCATTTTCAATTTCAAACGACGTCCGACCATTAACACCAGTAAATGTATCGGATCCCCCCGGAGTTGATATGTATTCTTGCCGCGCATATCGCACACCTGCTTCTATGTTGGTGAAAAAGCCTCCACCCAACTCATAGTCGACATCAAATCGTCCAGATGTAAATGAGTTTTCACGCTCCAAGTCTTTGTCAATCCGCACACGCAGACGGTCGACAAAGTTGTCATGATCATTCACATCAAAATCGTTGTCGTAAAGCGTGTATAACGGAATACCGGTTGATGTGTTAAACTCAATTGTTGGTGTCGTATCAGACTGAATGCGGAATTCAACCGCTTGCTCAGTACGCTCGACTTTGGAGTAGGCTACATCAGCAGAAACGGTCAGTCGGTCACTAACATCATAGGAGCCGCCTACGCCACCCCCGACAAAAGTCTCCTGACGTTGCCAATTACCGCCCTGCACCTCAATTGTATTGTCAGTGAACGCGCGCGTAATAGCGCCACTTGTAGTATACTGGAGCAGTTCTACAGACGCCGGATCATCCAACCCTGCCCCTTCATAGTTTGGAAGCCCGCCCAAACCCTGCTCATTTCTCTTCCAGCCGTTAAACGTCAAGTCGTTACGCTGCTCGGATTGTGTACGCTCAGACCACTGAGCATCCACATTGATTTCGAGACGATCATTAGGTTGCCATTGAACGGCCCCAAAAAGAGCGTCACGCTTATCTTGTGAGTCGTTTTGACGGAAGTGGCGTTGACTTGGCACCAGGACAAAAGGTGCACCGAAATCAATCGCGTTTAAACGACCCGCATCTTCTTCATTGAGGGTAACACCGTAACCAACTGTAGAACCCGCTTGAAGCTCACCGATATTGGTTACGACGCCAACATTGTTAACATCACCGCCGACACTGTTTGGTGCACGTAAATCTTCACAATCACGGTCATTCTCTACGGGGTTGTTAGAAAACCCGATCGCCAACTCATCAGCGAGACCAGGCCTTACGATACAGGCATAGCTTGAGGAGCCGGAGTTCGACGTCGAACGTATTTCTGCTTCCGGCTGAGAAATTTTACTCAACTGACCACCAATTGAGATACCAATGTCACCGCCGCCGGGAAGCTCATACTGATCAACAAAACTGAGTGTACCACGGTAGCCGATATCGCCGACCTGTGTATCTTCTTGATTAAGCTGGTCAGGATTGACGTTACCCTTAATTTCACCTTGAATACGTCGCTTTCCGTAATCAAGCGGCTTAAGTGTTTCAATCTGGATTTGACCCGCAACGCCGCCCTCAATTTGGCTGGCGTCTTGTGTTTTAAACACCGCCAATTTATTCATAAGCTCTGCCGGGAACTGTGAGAAGTTCACAGAACGGTCACCTGAACCATTACCTACCAAGCGCCCATTAATTGTCGTAGAGGATAAATAAGGTCCAAGTCCGCGAATTGACACTTCTGTCGCGCCGCCATTTTCCCGGTGAGAGGCAACGCCTGTGACCGTTTCCAAGGCTTCACCAATTGAAAGCGCAGGGATATCACCAATTTCGTCGGCGGAAAGGCCGTCAACGATCTGTGTGTTGTTACGCTTTAATGCGATTGATTCTTGAATGACCTGACGCGTACCGATGACGATAATTTCATCTTCACTGCCAGCGTCCTGAGCGTATGCAATTGACGGCGCAGCCAAAACCGAAGCCGCCGTTCCCAATAACAATAATGACTTCGTCAAGCCTGACTTGTTTTTAGTATAAGTAATGTGATTTCTTTGTTGCGCGCGCACGGCCAGCTCCCCTTGTTTAAAAAAAATTATATTTTCTTAAAGTTAACAAAACCAATTGTGTGACCAATGTCAACCCGTGATCAGACCAATTTTATATAATTGGTATGAACTTGGGCATTTTAATAATGTTCGTTGCCAAATAGGCACACTTCATTTCAATGAGCCTAAAATAAACTTGCTCAAAAAAACAAAAAAACGCCCCACAATGTGGAGCGTTTGATTTCGTTTCGGACCGTAGAAGGTCCTGCCGTTACTTCTTTAGAATGTGAAGCTCGCTCCAGCGACGATACGGCGGTCCGTGATACCTTGGTAGCACAGGAGGCCGCCATCACTGATACAGTAGACATCTGACGAGGCCTCGGTCAGGTTTACCCCTTCGACTTGCAGAGTAAGCTGATCAGTAACGTCATAAGACACACTAGCATTCAGCTGACCTCTGGCCTCTTGAACACCTCTATATTGAAACGGTGTGAACACGGAACCTGTACCCGGCAAGTCATTTGTTGCGAATGAATCCCGCCACGTATAACGAACTCTGGCCGAGACACCATACTTCTCATAATACCCGGTTAAGTTATAAGCATTGTTGGATAGGTCCAACAACGTTGCCGCTTCACGCGTCGCATTTGGAAAACCTTGAGCCGCAAAAATAACATTATTCCGGTTCCCTGGAGTTGCAGCAAAGCCCGTATTGTTGTTTTCATCTTGATATGTGTAGTTGGCGATTACACCAAAGCCGGACGCCCAGCCAAGTCTATCTTCCCACTCTGCAAAATTATATTGCAAAGCGACCTCAATACCTTCTTGCGTGGTCGAATTATCAGAGTTGAATGTAGACTGATTGCCGACACAAACGCCGACTTCGCCATTACCGAAAATACCGGCTTCGGTTCCCGGGGAGAAAATACCGCCGCCTTCACAATCAGGGCCAACAACATCGCGAAGACCACCGGTCTCATCCGGAGAATCTACGGATGCCCCAAATAGACCTTCACGTTCCTTGCGGAATACGCCGACGCTCAAAATAGCTTCAGGCGCAAAATACCAAGCCACAGACGCATCAAAGTTCGTAACTTCCTCGGGTACCAAGAACGGGTTACCGCCGACAGAGTTAGAGTTAACACCCCCAAAAGCCGGGAAGGTTCTTGCCGCTGTTATGGCAGTAAAGTCAGGTCGGCGAATATCTTCAGTATAAGACCCACGAAGGATAATGTCTTCCGTGACATCAACGGCAACATTGAAGCGCGGTAAGAAGTGATCGTAGCTGTTGGTAACCGTGGTTAAAGTTGCGTCACCATTACTATCGAATACATTCGCTGTCGACTCAAGATCGGTGTCAATATAACGCAGACCCGCATTACCGCGAATTCGGCCGAAGTCAAAATTGGCTTGGCCGTAAATCGCCGTCGTATCTTCTGTAATATCAAAGAAAGCGTTATCAACCCGCGTTGGAGCTGTTCTGAATAACGGTCCAAGGCCCTGAGCTGCTGCAGCCGCATTAATCGTGGCAGCTGCCTCTGGCAGATCCCTCGTTAAATTCGGATCCACCTGCAACACACCATCAACAGCCAAGCTGTTTCCAGTGCCTTCAGCAAAATTGTCAGGGATCAAACTAAGAAGTTGAGAAATCCCGCCAGCGTTCAAACTACTGCCAAGCCGGCCACTGCCACTAACGGACGCGCGCCGATCGTCTCTGATGCTCGAACGTGAACCAAAGCGTACGCCAGCATCGACAGAGGTAAGGAAATTCGACAGTCCTGTTTCGGAGAAGTCATAGCTCCCATCGAAACGCCAAGCCTTATCAGCATTCTCGCGAATGTTTGAAGTGTAAGTCGGATTACCATCAACCACATAGTTGTTTGGATTTAAGAGATCAGCTTCTGAGGGTGCAAATGGATCGTTAAAATTGATATCCCAACCGAAACCATCGCTTAGGTCGAATACGATTGGCGTACCATTCTCATCTCTGAAATCACTGCCGCTTGGGGCAATAAATGAATTCGGGTTGATGAAATTGAGATTAAGAGATAAATTTGGATTGACGGTAAACGAACTGGATCTGGCGAACTCAGCATTAAGCGTTAATGCGTCCGTCGCTTCCCACTCACCTCCGAGTCTCAAGGTCGTTGTATCGGTGAAACGCGAACCCGCATCCGAGCCAACCCGCAAGAACGGGGCGCCACGACCATCATTAACCTGCGCATCAGCTTGAAGTGGGCTGAAAGTACCCTGGGTCACAATTGCGATGTTTCCAAAGTCTTGAATACCATTCTCGCCTGGGGCAGATCCAAGGTTGACAGTATCAAAGGCCGTAAAATTAATATTGCCGCCCGGGATCACTGCGCGATCGCCGCTCCCGTTAAGTCGGCTTACATTAGATGCCTGCACTCTGGAGCCTGATAAACTTTGTCCCTGATCGTTATAAACAATATCCGCAAAAAGTCGAACACTATCGGTTGGTTTAGCTTCAACAGAACCCGCAATGTTAAAAGTTTCAAATTCTTGTGTTCTTTGAACCTGGTTCAAGAACTGAACGCCAAGAAAGCCATTTACGCCTGCTGGACAAGCTGTTGACGGTGTAGCCACTGTACAATCGGTATAATTGTCGCGGTCAAGACGAGGACGGAATGCGGTGTTCTCGGACTCCGTATAACTCCCACTCACAACCAAGCCAATCTCTTGACCTTTAGCGTTTTCCCACTTGTTGCCCAGAGCCCCTGAAACTCTAGGTGAAATACCTTCTGTCAGACTACTATCTTCGCCCTGAACGCGAGCAGATATCAAGGGTTCTCTCAGACTGAGCGGACTGATAGTTCTTAGGTTGATCGTGCCACCGACCGCACCTTCAATATGCTGAGCCTCAGGCGCCTTGATGACTTCTAGGCCCGCAATGATGGCCGGATTAACATCCGTAAAGTTGATGCCGCCGCGACCATTTCCGTTACCGACAGTTGTAACACCATTAAATTGAATGATGTTCTGACCAGAACCGCGAATCTGAACGCCAGTACCAACACCTTCGGTACGTGTAATTTGGATACCTGTGATATTCTCAAGGACTTCAGCCAGGTTTTGGTCAGGAAGCTTACCGATATCTTCCGACAAAATAACCTCAACCAGGCTATCTGCGGAGCGCTGCTCCAGTAGTGCGTTTTTAAGAGCTGACCGAATGCCGACAACGATAATTTCATCATCGCCTTGCGCATCTTGTGCCAATACGGTTTGAGACATTGCCATCACTGAAACGGACGCCAGTGCGGCATAAATAATAGACTTACGAGACTTCATAGTACTCCCCTTGAGAAAAAAATTTTTGTTCTTGGAGGAAAAAGAACCAATAAAATTCGCATTGTCAACCATTAATTATACCGATTTTGCAATATTGGTATGACCAATAGCATTTTTTCAAGAAGCGTGATTTATTTATCACAATACTCTGAATTTATGTCATTGGGTCTGTCGCCCAATACATCGCAGCCTAGGTAGCCGGTATCAATTCGAGCTTGATATCGTCTACCTTACTGCAGTGTATTATACTGGATTGCCCACTAAATGCTTGATGAACGCCGGTAATCGCGCCGGTGGTAATCGCCATGCCCTTCTTGATGGGGCGTCCCCGCAGTGATGTATTTTGTAAAACAAACAAAAATGATTCCATTGGCCCCGGCGGAGACGTCACGCCAACGCTTTCACCATCAATAATTGTTTCAACAACCCAATCCTGCAATATCGATTCGCGCCAATTCGGAAGTTCCGGACCAATAATGAGACCATTATTATTGCCAAAGTCAGAAATGGTCACTAATGGCCCCATATCATTAATGGCAGGAAACGGGCTGCTCGCGATTTCCACACCGATATGAATAGCCCCAATGTAGCTAAGAGCCTCGTCCTCCGACCACTCAGTTTTATCTGCCGGCACGTCGTCGGCCATGATGAAAACGATCTCAGGCTCTATTGCGGCAAAGCCTTCCTTGAAGACGGGCATTTTAACAACTTCATTATCACTATAGTAAATCTGGTTATCGAAAACCGGCCCCGCCATTTTGACCTCACCGAACTGCTCGGTATAGTCACCACCAATACCGCCGATCTTCCAACCGCCGATTGAATGTGGCCACATGTCTATCGCCGCATCCTGAATTGCATATGCCTCGTCAAGCGTGGTCGGTAGCGCACCAGGATAATCCGGCAGCCCCCCGGCATTTAATCGTGCATCGGTAAAAGCTTTCGCAATATCTGTCGTCATTTCAAAATCTCCTGTCATAACGTTGGCCTCGTATCTCGTAATTTAAATGATTTGAACATTGTTATTCCGTTTATTTTTCGTTCGCCTTCAATGACCAAACCTACACCCGCTTTCATCGCGCCTTTATAACTCACTGCTCAATCGAGTATATATTTGATGTTATTTTCAACGACAGTGTAATCCGTCGACTCGACAAACCCGATGGAAAACGTTTGCGGTTGTGTCAGGAACTTATCTTTATTGCGCCGCCCAAATCCCAGCACCGTCATATGTGGTCGACTGACATAATCGTCCGGGTGATTATCGTCCGTGTGATTGACGACATAAAGCATGCGCGGTGAATCTTGATCGCCGAATGCCATCCATTCCGGTCCTGGTAGATCACTAAGAGATTGCTCTTCAATCAGGTATCGCTGTTTGTCACCGGAGCGATACCAGAAATCTGTGGAGTCCATTTTACCGCCAGGAACACCTTCATATTGCACCCAGTATTTATAGCCGTCGCTCACTTTGCTCATAGTGAAATCACATCGGTCAGAATAGAAATCCCATTGTCCTTCCCACTGACCGTTGTCAGACGTGAAGGTAATGCGAACATGTTGGCCGGACTCAATATCAACGACCGACGTTGACGGATCCGTACCGGCATTCATGGCATGAAAATAATTGCCGTCCTGCCGGTGAACAGCATTTGGGAAACCCCGGTATTCCCCTTTATGACCGGAGCCTTTCTCACTGTGAAACCCGAGCCAATCAACGCCATTGACGTCGAGCATACTCGATAGACCGCCACCTTCTTTTTCAAGGTAATAGGTCGCGGTTGATGTCGTGATTATATAGGCAGGTCCACCCCCGGCTGACGCGTCTATACCATCAGAGAGGCGTACGGCTTGTTCGCTGACCGTTGCACAACCAGTGAGAACACCGGCAATCAAAAAGGTCGCGATCAGTTGAAATAATCCACTCGTAAAATAGGGCGATTTCATTGCTCAGAACCCATCGCCGATAGTGCTTTGATGACGCCGCGTATTTCTGCGAGACCCTTCATGCGCCCGATTGCCGAATACCCGGGATTGTTGGCTTTTTTCATATCCCCCATCATCTGATGACCATGATCCGGGCGAATAAATATTTGCCGGTCCAACGCCCGTTCATTGTCCAGCAAATGGCGAACAACGCGGATCATATCAATGTCGCTATCCAGATGATTAGCTTCGTAAAACGAGCGCTGTTCGTCCCGGTCACGACTGACGCCGCGCAAATGCGCGAAATGAATACGCGATGCATAATCCAGCGCCATTTGCGGCAAGTCATTATCAGGTCGGCTACCATAGGTGCCGACGCACAATGTCATGCCATTGGCCGGGCTGGGTAAATCACCAAATAACAGATCAAGATCGTCCGGCGTGCATATAATGCGCGGCAAACCAAACATATCCCAAGGCGGGTCATCGGGATGTATCGCCAGTTTGATACCGGCTGCTTCTGCATGTGGTAGAACTTGCTTGAGAAACGAAAACAGGTTTCGCCTTAATCCAGCGTGATCCACACCGTCATACCGTGCGAGGGCGTGGCGAAAATCGTCGAGCGTATAGGCATCGGTCATTTTGCCCGGAAGCCCTGCGATGATCGTCCGGGTAAGCTCCGATTTTTCTTTTGATGACATAGAATGGAAAGCACGTTCCGCCCGTTCAAGTTCCTCCGGCGTGTAGTCGTTCCGGGCATTTGCGCGTTCCAAAACAAATACATCAAACGCGGCAAACTTGTCTTGGTCGAACCGCAAAGCATAGGCGCCATTGGGCAGTTGATATTTTAAATCCGTTCGCGTCCAATCGATTACTGGCATAAAATTGTAGCAAATTGTTTCAATGCCTGCAGCGCCAAGATTTTTCACTGTTTCGATCCATGCGTCGATATATTTTTGGTGCCCTGGTGCCGCCAGTTTTATATCTTCGTGGACGGGAATGCTTTCGACCACCGTCCAGTGCAAAGATGCGCCCGGATTATTTCCTGCTTCAATCAAAAATTTATAAGACTGTATCGCATCCAGCGGCCATGCTTCGCCAATTGGAATATCATGCAGTGCGCTGACAATATCGGTCGCGCCGGTTTGACGTATCTCTTCCAACGTGACCGGATCATTTGGGCCAAACCACCTCCAAGATTCACGCATGACGACGCTCCTGTTTCATCAATACACCCTAAACCAATCCTTCTAGAATACCGAGCAAACCCTGAAAACCCATAAAGCTGGTTACAAGCGAGAACAGGAATATAGCAACCAGCGCTATATTGGCACCCAAACCGTGGCGATGTTCGCCCATCAAATTTTGTTTATTTCCCAGATATAATATGCAGGCAACAGTCAAGGGAAGGAGCACAACATTAAAGGCCTGTGACGCAATCATGACAAACAAAGGCCGCGCTTCAAACAACGGAACAACCAATCCTAAAAGGGAAATAAAAAACACCATGATCCGGTATTTCGGCAAGGTCATGTCTCGGTCGGAATTGCTGTAATCGCATAACAACCAGGGTAGCATCAAAACATTTGGAAATTGCGATGAGACGCCGGCGGCAATAATGCCGACAGCAAAAATCGATGCGGCCAAGGGTCCAGCCAATGGCTCCAGCAGCGTGATCATTTGCGCCGGACGGTCTAGCCCAATGTCTTCGGTATAAAGTGTCCCAGCGGCGGCGGCCATAATGGCCGCACTGATCACGAACATCATGACGGCGGCAAACAGTGCATCCCGGCGTTGTTTAACCTCATCCCCCAAAGTCCATCCGGCCTCCTTCACCAAAGTCGTGCGGATGATGAACAGCCCTGAGAACAATGTTGTCCCGACCATGGAAGCAATCAACAATAACGGCCCCTGCCCATTGGTCTCGGGCACGTCGGGTACGGACGGGATGAGCCCTTTGAGAATATCAACCGGCGGCGGCATGAGTATGAAAAAGTTCAAGAGAAAACACGCTGCCATAATGGCAACGATCACGGCGAGCGCGCGTTCAAAGACCTGGGTGCGACCATTCCAAAATATAAAGTAAACCAGGCTGATAAAAAACGCGGCCCAGAAGATCGGCTTGATGCCTCCCTCGATGAATGTTTTCGACCATTCATAGCTGATATCGGCGACAATCCCCATCACGCCCATGACACTACCGCTCACCCCTGCCGTTAGTGCCAAGATGAAAAATATACCGACAGCGGGATGAATATGTTTGCGAAACGCCTGCAGCGCAGTTTCACCCGTCACCAGCGTGTATTTCCCGTACGTCACGATCATCATATATGTGGCGACGCAGGATATCAGCACCGTCCATAACAAGGTCATGCCGTAGGTGGCACCCGCCTTCGCCATAGTGGTCACACTCCCTGTCCCGATATTAAACCCGAGCAAGAAAATACCCGGCAGGAACAAGGCCAGCTTGTCCGTCAACTTGCTTCGCGCTTGTGTTGCCATCTTACGTCCCTCTTCCGGTAGAAATCATCACCGCGCGCTCCGTCTTAATAGCGTGCCTATCGTGAGCATGGCCAAGGATGCACATAGGAACACCGCGCGTCCCCAAAGCGGGTTCGGGATTAAAGTCATCACCAATAGCCCAGCGCCCATAAACAAGACCATGGATCCGAGTTTGAACCTTTGCTTGCGGTCATAATCATCCTGTTCCGCGCCGGCAATAACCGGCGTTTCGAGATCTTCAAAGAATTTCTGCTTGTTCTCGAGGTGGCGGTCTTTGCTCTCTTTGTAGAACAGGCTAGTTAAACAGAAAAATCCGCCTGTGATGAAGACTTGTCCGCCAATGGTCAGGATCAAATTAAAGTCGGTATATTCGCGTCGCGTCAGCACATCCAAATTCATCCAGCTCGCGACCACATCGGGCGTTAAAATATTGAACATAAACCAGGAGACGAAAAGGCCCACCAAGACTGTGACCCAAGGTGCCCATTCAGGTGTCTTCTTGATGAGAAGACCAAGGATAAGTGGAACAAGAATGGGAACCTGTATCATCGCCGAAATGGACATCATCAAATCAAACAGGCTGAACTCTTTCAGGGATTTGAAATACAACGCCATCGCAATGACGGCGATTCCACTCAAAAAACTGAACGCCATACTGACATAGAGCAAACGTTTCTCGCTAACCTCTTTGTTTCGTTTCTTTAAAAATGGTTGGTAGATACTGCGCACGATAATCCCGGCATTCTTGTTGAGAGCCGAGTCCATGGATGACATGGACGCCGCGAATAACCCTGCCAATAGCAGGCCGACGGTTCCCACCGGCATGGCATTACGGGCAAACACCAGATACACTGCATCGGCCGCTTTATTGCCGAGTTCAGGATAAGCGGCCGCCGCATCTGGATACAGAATGGCAGACGCCCAGGGCGGAATAAACCAGATGATGCTGCCAAACCCCATCAGCACCATGGCAAGCAAAGCGGCTTTGCGGGCGTTAACTGAATCTCTTGCATTCAAGAACCGAAATGAATCATGCATGTTCATGATCGTGATCATTTGCTTTGCGAGAAAGAACACGAAAGTTCCGACCAGCAACAGCCCGTAATTCATATTGGGGCCCATGATAAAATCGGACGGGAATTCTGTTACCAGATTGACTGGTCCTCCAACTTTCACCAACGCTACAATTGCGCACGCGACGGATACGGTCGCGACCACTAAGGTTTGAACGAAGTCGGACGCCACGACACCCCACGCGCCAGACAATACGGAAACAAAAAGAACGGCTAAACCCGTAGCTATTATAGTGAGGCCGATATCCGTTTCAAACACAGCGCTCGAGAACACACCTAATGCGTTGAGCCAAATTCCGGCATTGATGTAACTGAAGATGATCAAAGCAAAGGAGAAAAACAATTCGTTTTGATTGCCAAACCGCCGCCGGATCGCTTCCGTTGGTGTGTCGACCCGCATCTGTCGAAAGCGATGGGCAAAATAGGCCCAACCGCAAAAATAGGCGAAGGTATTGGCGAAGAACACCAGGCTGACCGCAAAGCCATCCGTGAATGCCTTTCCGGCTGCGCCGGTAAAAGTCCAGGCAGAAAATTGCATCATGAAAGCGGTGGAGCCGACCATCCACCAGAGCATGCGCCCGCCGCCGCGAAAATAATCGCTGGTGGATTTCGCGGCCATATTTTTGAAGCCAAAACCGATGGCGATCAGCAGTAAGAAATACCCAGCAATGACCAGATAATCATAGGACATAAACGGCGCTATTCCTGCAATTGGGTAACATCCACCCAATTGTCACTTGCGCGAATAATATCGATCAGGCGCTGGTACAGGGCCCCTTCTTTAAAAGTCTGATACGGTGGGACCGGCTCACCTTTGATATCTTTAGCAAACTCACGGATAAGATAGCGCCAATTGCGCTCTGTATCACCATCAACATCCGGTATGTCTGCGGCGATATCGGCGGGCAAAGCGATCTCAGCCCACTGCTTGTCTTTGCCGTAAAGATACAGCGGCCCACTGCCATAATGACCTTTAATATAGATGGCACCGGTTGACCCATAAAAGGCAATGTAATCTTCATTAAAGCGTGGCTGCAGACCGCCATGTTTGAACACAACCGAGACCGGCTGCTTGGCCATAGCGCTTTCAAGTCTTGCCATCACCGTATAGCTCCACTCGACATTGGACTCGCCCCACTCGAGATTGGGATCCTCGAGATCGTCTGGAATATGCTCGCGGCGGGTTTTAAAGTTGTGCACACCTTTGACGATCGGAGCTTTTCCCAGATCATCTCGAACATCTCCGGCAATTGCCAAAATTTTCTCGCCAATCACAGATGTCACTATTGATAATTTGTGGGTGAAATTATTGTTCAAACGCCCACCGCCATCCTCGGCGCGGTGGGACCAGCCAAATGGAATGTCTTTTTCAAGATTAAAATGAGAAATACATTCGACTTCTTGCGGCTCCCCGATCGCCCCATCCGCAACCAATTGCTTTGCGTGCTGGATATGGGGCATGTAGCGGAAACTGGACGCATAAGCGGTTTTCACGCCCTTCTTACCCGCCAATCGGTAAAGCTCCTCGGCTGTTTCACCGTCCGTCGTCAGGGGCTTGTCGCAAAATACATGACAGCCATGAGCGATCGCCTGTTTGATTGCTTGAAAATGTGCCCCGCCGGGTGTGGCTATCGAGACAATATCCGGCTTCGTGTCGGTGAGCGCTTTTTCCCAATCGGTTCCGCCGTACGGGATCGACATTGTATCGCAAACGTCCTGCACCACACTTGGTGTGCGACCGACGATACCGACTACTTCAGCCCCCACAGACCGGAAAGCTTCTGCATGTCCCTGTCCGGCAAAACCGGTTCCATGCACCAATACGCGCAAATTTTCAGTCATTTATCATCCCTACCAATGCCACACCGTCCCGTCTTCCAGCCGACTGACCGGTAAGTAGGAACGATTATACGGATATTTCGCGGCGGCTTTCTCATCGAACTCAATGCCGAGCCCCGGAGCATCGCCAACAAAAGCCATACCGTCTTTCACTTTAATATCGTGCTTGAAAATTTGCAGGGATTCCGCATTTCCTTCGCCCACATATTCCTGAATGCCGAAATTCGGCGCCCAGATATCAAGATGCATATGAGCGGCAAAACAAACCGGTGATAAATCTGGCGCGCCGTGGGGCGCTGTCTTTACGTCAAACAAGCTGGCAAAATCGGCTATGCGCCGCATGGCCGTAATCCCGCCGGCATGGGTGGCCGCGGTTCGGATATAATCAATCCACCGGTTCTGGATCATTTCGCGGCAGTCATGGATGGTGTTGTAGCTCTCGCCAATCGCCAGGGGTGTCGTGGCGTGAGTACGCACAACGCTCAAGCTATCCTGGTTTTCTGCCATGCAAGGGTCTTCCAGAAACAGTAGATCAAAGGGCTCTAATATTTTGCCGAGTTTTGCAGCTTCAATGGGCGTGAGACGATTGTGCACATCGTGAAGTAAATGAACATCGGTGCCGAGTTTATCACGCGCTTGTGCGAACAAATCTGCGATCAAGGCAAAGTATTTTTGTGTCGACCAAACCTCTTCAGGCGGCAATGGGCGGTTGCCCTGCAATTCAAAATAATCTTTCTTATCGCCCAGCACGCCATAAGTGACAGGCAATCCTGGGATTGCTGATTGTAAACGGATCGCTTTGAAACCCTGATCCTTGAGCTCGGCCGCTTTGTCCAGCGTATCTTCAATGCTTTCGCCATTAGCATGAGCATACAAGTTGACGCCCTTTCTGCTCTTACCGCCAAGCAATTGATATACAGGCAGGCCTGCAATTTTGCCTTTAATATCCCAAAGGGCCATATCAATCGCCGCAATGGCCGCCATGGTTACGGGCCCTCTTCGCCAGTAGGCTCCTTTGTATAAATACTGCCAGATGTCTTCGATTGACTGCGGATCACGCCCAACCAGGCACGGTGCGACATGTTCTTCCAGATAGGCGACTACCGCCATCTCACGACCATTTAAAGTCGCGTCTCCAAGACCAGAGACTCCGGAGTCGGTCGTGATTTTGACCGTGACAAAATTCCTGCCCGGGCAGCAAACGAAAACCTGGATGTGCTTGATCTTCATTCCGACAATATTCCCCGTCCGTTCATCATTTTTATTGGTACCACCAATTATATGCTTTGGTATATTATATTGGTATAGATGAATTTAGATGGTTTGGCAAATAAACCCGTAATTCAATACTAGTTCATCTTTGCCATCGGTAAAATCAGAAAATAAATAAGGCAGTGGCAATCGTCGCGGCGAATATGAAACTGAGGGAGTACCCGGCTAAAATAAACAAACCGTCTCGGGCCATGATACCCAGACCAAGTGTGAAAATGATCAGACCTGGTAGCGCGACACCGAACGGCAAAACACCTAACGGTATAATGGCTATCGCAATCAAAATACTGAGAATGGCCGTTGCTAACCTGAAGTTTTCACTGTTGGCCCAAAAAACCCGTGGTCTGATAAGTCCATCTAGTTTTTTTAATACGGGGCGAACCGCTTTATCAGTTTTCTCAATGTCTTTTTGCTTGAGCTTGATTTTAGTTAGGAATGCCGGCAACCAAGGGTGTGACCACCCCATTATCAATTGAGCGGAAAAGACGAGGATCAGCGTGCTCAAAACAGCGGGCATGCCCGGCAGGGCGGCTATCGGTGTCATCAACATTAAACCGCTGAGCACGAGGACAGGTCCAAACGCTTTATTCCCAAAAGACACAATGATTTGTCGAAGACTTGGCTTGTTATCAGGCGCTATCTCAACAGCTTCGTCGACTGTGTCGAGAAGGGATTCTAAGGGTTTTTCTTCTTTAATCATACTTCGTTGTCCCTTCGGACGAAATTGTCTTCTAGATGTATCGGCCAGTGAGCATTCTCAGCAGACCTGCAACAATGTTCGCATGAACATGCATCGCTAGGACCGTCTGAGCATTTTCACGCCAGCATCAACACGGATGTTTTCCCGCTTCTTGCTGAAATGTCGTTCCTCAGGGTAATCAAACGGCGAGTCAAAGACTTGGTTCGTGTCGAGGACACCGACTATTGCCTCTTGATTTTCCGCCATCTCTATCCGCGCCCGGCCTAAGTCTTGCGCGGTTTGCATATATCTCGTTATCCGGATTCTCGCGGACTGTGATTTGGCAGAAATAGCTTTCCTGATCGATTTTCGATCAAACGAAAAATTGCGCTTACTTCGCATCGTCGGTTTCGCTTGAATTTTTTCGTTCAGACACCAGCGCTCGCCTGTTTCCTCAGAAATTGGTGACATTATTGTGCATGGTTCCGACGCTGATACAGTTTGGCCAGTGCAGAAGAGAAAAAGTGTCGCCAATATATTCATGCCTATTATTTTGAAAAGATATCCCATGCAAAAAGAACGTGGATACGTCGAAAACGTTCCCAGCTCACTTCATAAACTTCGCTTATAGCTGGGTAATTGAAAATCACACGGCAAAGCGCTACTCAATTGGATTTTCTTGTTAAAGTGTCGAGCTCCTGATCAACGGGACTTGGAGGTAATTGTACGCCGTATTGTCGCTCGAATTGCCGTCTTAAAAGTGCTGCATTCCGATTATTAGCTTTCCAGCCCCAATCAAATAGATCGCCGATCAACGGGATAAGACCGATTAACCAATCCAGGAAGATATTCCAAGACATGCGCCCCAATGTCCGCTTCCGAACTCCCAAATGAGCCGCCCTCGAGACTATATATCCGGAGACCGCGAGACCAATAGTATCTCCAATTCCCGGGACAAATCCGATAAGTGTGTCCAGCCCAAGCTTTATCTTCGTGCCGGGCAATGTGAATTGACTATCCATTAATTGCGCGAGTTTCTCGATTGACGCTATTGCCTGTGCGTGGGTCTCGTCGACATCTAAATCTACATTCTGCACTGTATCCTCTTTGATTGGCTTAAACTCTAACCTCAGCGGTGACAGGCCGGTGATCTGATAAAATAATTTCATCAACCTTGATATTTTCAGAGTCCATCCCTTTCGATGCTAAAATATGGTCGAGAGCCTGGCGTGGCTTCCACGAGGGATATGTTTTGCACTCGTTGCTTGTGAGGGGCGTGAGCGATAATGCTTTTGCGAACCGTTGAATTGGTTTCGATGTCGGGGCGCAGTTAAAATCGCCGCAAACAATAATGTTTTCATTTGGGTCAAGCTGATCTGCGATATAATCCAGCTGTATGATTTGGTCTCGCTCGCCTAAACTGAGGTGCAAGTTTACCAGTGTGACGGGCTCATGCCGTTGAATTCGAGCGGAAATTGCTCCCCGACCCTGGACCCGTCCCGGGAGTTTGATATCCGTGACATCATGCAGGGCGTGTTGCGAGAGAATGGCGTTTCCGTGGCGAGATAGATGCCTGACGACCCGGTTTTCCTGAACCGCATAATCCGCGAATTTAGCAGCACTTGATAACAAATCGACCTGGCACAGAAATCCAGCCCGTCGTCCGCCCAGATCAACTTCTTGCAAAAACGCGATGTCATATGCCGAGATATAATCCGAAATATCATTGAGGAGGCTCTGTTTCGCATTATTGTCAAATAGTTGCCGGTGCGCTCGCGTGACATAATGCGACAGCGCCAGCGTTCCGATTGCAGCTTGAATATTGAATGTTACGATTTTCAGCGGGGAATCCATATTTTAACAACACATACGGGAACAGATGGTTCCCTGGCGCGTTTCTTCTCAAATGAGAGAATTCTAATGATTGCCACACCTTTGACATTCTTCCTTCATATCCTAATCGTCGTCGGGCTGGGTTTGCGCATAATCTACCGCAAACTGGCCGTGAATACGGCATTGGCTTGGCTCATTATTATCGCTGCACTGCCGTTCTTCGGTGTCGGATTCTACTTTTTGTTCGGTGACCATAAACTCGGCAGGAAACGATTGAATCTAGGGCGACGTATCCGGGCATATTACCAAAAAGCGTTCGGCATCGAAGCGGATGACGAGCTCGCGCGCGAGATCGAAACCTCAGACTATTTTAAGGATTTGTCAAAGGTCATTTCTAAAGAAACTGGATTTTACCCTTCAGATGGAAATACCATCAAATTGCTGTCAACGTCAGAGAAAACTATATCCAATATAATTTCTGATATAGATGCGGCGAAAAAAACCTGTCTGATGGAATTTTATATTATTGACCCCGCAGGCAAAGTCGAGTCGGTTCTAGACGCGGTGATCGGCGCGGCGGAGCGGGGCGTGGATTGTAAGATATTAGCAGATGCGCTCGGTAGCCGGGCATTCTTCCGAAGCAAGTGGCCAGAAAAAATGCGAGATGCTGGCGTGGAAATTCAGCCCTCTTTATCCGTTGGTTCTATCAAGTCTATCTCTAAACGAACTGATCTACGGAACCATCGTAAGCTTGTGATCATAGATCAGAAAATTGGTTATATCGGAAGCTTCAATCTGGTCGACCCCGAGTGCTTTAACAGTGATAAAGACTGTGGCGAGTGGGTCGACATCATGGTTCGTGTACAAGGGCATGCGGTTTCATCGTTTCTGTGCGTATTTAATACCGACTTTCTATTTGACACCGTTGGATCGGAATTTGACCGCGACGCCATGGATGAACTCCCCAACGAAACACCAAGCAACCAACACAACCGCGATGCTGTCTTGCAACTTATACCTTCTGGCCCCGAAATGAGCTCGAGTTTGATCTACGAAACACTAGTGTCAGCGATCTTCGGGGCGCGCGAGAAGATCGTGATTATAACACCGTATTTCGTACCGGATGAATCCATTAGACTCGCCTTGGCCAACGCGGCACGGCGCGGGCTTGATGTGTCCATCATCGTCCCGAAACAAGTCGACTCCACAATGGTCAAATATGCCAGTGAGTCTATGTACAGAGAACTTCTAAAGGCCGGTGTAAAAATATTCCGATATACGGACGGTATGCTGCACACAAAAGCCGTCCTGGTCGACCACGAGGTCTCCTTTGTCGGCACGGTAAACATGGATATGCGCAGCTTTTATCTAAACCTCGAAGTGACTATGGTAGTATTTGACGCTGATTTTTCAAGCGACATGAGCAAACTCACGGATACTTATCTGGCCAAGTCAAACGAAGTCGACCTCGAATTTTGGGAAGAAAGATCTGGATTTCAACAGTTTAAGGAAAACGTATTCCGTTTGGTCGGCCCGCTCCTATAACCCTAAGAAACTTCCAACAAAAAAAGACCCCGGATCCCTGTTTGCAGGGCCGGGCCTGATGTGTTGGCATAGGGTTAAAAAATGTTGCTATACGTTGTATTTGGTTGTGCAAAGACGAGCGTGTTGTGAGACGAATCTCTACGCTGCAAACGAGATAAAGACTGCGCCGATCACGACGACAGCAAGTATCAGCGAGACGACCAGCACGGTTCGCATGCCTTTGACTTCGACGCCAGCTCTTGCTTCTTGTTTCGAGAGTACTTCACGCTTCTCTGATGATTTTTCGGTGTTCATTTTGTTCTTTCGAATGGTTTTATGCGAAACTATTCTTCGTCAAATAGTTCGCGTGATATTAGGGTACCGAGTGCGACGGCTGCGGCCGAAGCTTCCAGCGGATTGGCCTCGATCTGGGCCAGTATTTTTTTAACAATTGGGTCGCGTGCGACGGATTCAGGAATGTACCGCGCCAACGGGTCATCTTTCATACCTTCCGGAATTGCAATCGTTCCCGTTTTCGTTTTTCTGGTGTAGTAGAAAACTGCGCCACCAATTAGCAGCGCCAGAATGCCAGTGCACAAAAACGCTACATCGACACTATATTTCGCTGCAATCCAAACAAATGCGGCCGAGGTCACCAAGAATATTCCCAATATGACGAGAAAGCCCCCGGTCAACAATAGACCGAGGGTTTTGGTGGATCGATGCGCTCCCGCTCGCATGATGATGGGCGCGAGTAATGCTATAATTCGATACATGCTCTAAGTTACTCAGATCTATCGGCGAGTAACCGCGCCGAGCAACAAGCCTGCACCTACTGCGATAGCAACTGCAGTTAAAGGGTTATCCTTGATGCGGCTCTCGGCCGAACTGGTCAGTTCATCATACTTCGCTTTTGTTGCGTCAACGCGCTCAACTGCTGCGTCTTTTGCCGTGGCGACTTTGGCAGATGCTGTGGTTTTGGCCTGCTTTTTGACGGTGTCCGCAAGCAATTTAATGTCTGCGCGAAGAGTTTCGATTTGTTCTGGAATATCTTGTTTGATTGCGACGACATTTTTCTTCGTTGCCATTGGTAATCTCCTATAGTTTTGAGCACCCGAATTGGTGCGTTCATATCCAACTAACGGGCAGAGCAGACACTTTGTTCCAAAAAACATTGGTATTTTTTTCCGGATTTTGGGAACGCTTTTATTCCCGAGTGCGTTTCTTCTTTGTTCGACCCGGTTTTCTCTCTCTCCGGACGAAACGAGGCCTGCCCTTGAGAAAGGGTAGGCCGCAAGAATTATTGCTTATTACTTTAAGTTACTCAGAATAGGAAAGAAGTCGATGAAAACACCGCAAGACAAATACGGATCACCTTCAAATGTCATAGCTGACAAAGCCCTATCCATTTCCGAAAAAAAAGAAATTTTACGGACATGGATAGATAGCGAGGAAGCTTTGGCACGCGCCACCGCTGAAGGCTTGGATGGTGGTCGGCAGTCAATGCTCCGGTCGTTGCAACTAGCGTTGCAGTCATTGGACACCGCCTACTCGCACAAGGAAGAGTAATGCCGCCGCATACCTCAACAATAACCGAGATCAATCAAAAAAGGCTAAAAGAGCATTTAGAAAAAGCAGAGCTCGAACCACTTGCGCGCGAAGCGGAAAAAGGGCTTGGAGCAGAAAATCATTCGCAAGATACTTCAAACTCGGCGCATGATCGAGGTACGTTTAATCCCGCACAAAACTTGGCGATGGCGCGACCCGTCGTTGTCATTAACAAAGCGTCGGGATCGACGTCTGATATCACCGACGTCTTGAAACACGTTTTTATGTCTAAGGTCGGGGTTAGTCCAGTTGTTCGATTTGTCTCGCCAGAGGTCGTGGAACAAACGATGAAAGAGGCAATTGGAGCGGGTGCGAATCTATTGGTGACCTATGGTGGAGATGGCACGTCTCGAACGGGCGCTGACCTAGCCAAAGAACATGATATTCCATTTATTCCGCTTCCGGGAGGAACAATGAACTTGCTGCCACTGGCTATTTACGGATCTGACAATTGGGAAGAGGTTTTGAGTTTGGCTCTGTCACAGAAAGAGCCGCGTTGGTTACCAGCCGGCGAAGTAAATGGACACACTTTTTATGTCGGCGCGATACTCGGCGAGACAACCCGTTTTTCGGAAGTGCGGGAAAAGGTTCGCGATCACGACATTGTTGGTGCTGCCCAGAAAGCAGTTGAATCGATCTCAAATATACGTGGCGCTGATCCGATAAAATTCCAGGTCGCCCCTTCAACAGAGGAACACGAAGCAGATGCTATTGTGTTGACTTGTCCGGGGATGCGCGGCCGACGGGGGAAACAGCACGCGCTGGAGATTGCGTCAATCGAGCCCGAGAGCGCACGCGACGTTGCCAGCTTGGGCTTAAACGCTCTTTGGTCGAACTGGCGGGATGACGAGAGTGCAAAAATCATGCAAGCCGACACTTTTTTTATTCCTGCGACCGAAACTGTCGAGGCGTTATTAGACGGTGAGTCATGTCCACTGGACGGGCCAGTAATTGGAAAGCTACAATCAAAAGGCGTCAAAATACTCGCCCCGAAGATCTCAGAAAATGATCGTGAGGATTAGTGAGTAAAAATACGTCAATTTTACAGTTTTCAGACGTTCATTTCGGCACTGAAGATAAAAACGCGATCGCTGCTGTACGGGAAATGGCCGAACGGTTACAGCCGGATATATCTGTGATCTGCGGTGACATAACGCAAGCCGGCAAAAAAAGCGAATTCGAAGCAGCGCGAAATTGGATAAGAACGCTGCCGGGCCCTAAAATAATTACGCCCGGAAACCACGATACCCCCATGTTCGGGTTGTTGCACCGCGCGCTCGATCCTTTTGGCCGATACAATGAGGCGATAGAACCGTTGAGCGAAAAACACTATGCGGACCAAAACGTTTCGATTGTAAAAATGAACACGGCTCGTGGCATGCAATTTAAATTGGATTGGTCGCTCGGTGTCGTCGATATTGATGAACTACATGGGCACGTCAAACAGCTTCATGGATCCAAACCTCGGGTTCTCAAATTTTTGGCATGCCACCACCCATTTGTGTATCCGAAGGTGTCTCCCCTACAACGCGAGACAGAGAACGGTGCCACGGCTATCCAGATATTAAGTGATAACAACATCGATTCTGTACTATCCGGACATGTGCACGCACCATTTTTTGTGGACCGTATGCCGGGGGATACAGGTGTAATATCAATTGGCTCGGGCACATTATCAACCCGAAGCAGAGGCGCAGATGCCAGTTTCAATCATATCAACATTTCCGCTGATGACATAACGGTCACTCCAATCACTTGGACAGGAGATGCATATATTGCAGGCCAGCAATGGCGAAAAAACCGAACCGAATTGGAACCATCCCCCATCTCTGAGCGTTCTTAACTCAGAGATATGACGGTCTAGATACGGTTTCAACAAATTGAGTAACGCATTCCTGGAAGTGCGGAGAAAATCGGAGGCAGATTATGCTTAAGTTAAGTTTAGGTTTTCTAGCTGGTGCCATTATCGCAGCCGTTCTCGGGTTTTCAGGACTCGTTGGCGCAGCGGCAGATATCGCTAATGCCCTCTTTATCATTTTTCTTTTATTTTTTGTCATCTCCGCGATTTCAAGAACTGTGCAGGGAAAACAAGTTTAGTATACAATTAATCCAGAAATACGTGTCTTAGCTTTCCCCCTTTTGCAGACACGTACCTAGCCGCCCAGACCCGTCTTCAAGATGTGGTCGGGCGGCTTTTTCGTTTCATGCATTAATGGAAGTGGGAAGTGTGAAGCCAGACACCGGTCAACGCCGATAATATAATCGATAATACAATCCGTTTAGATCAGTAGTTACTTTCGCTCGCATTTGCAGGTAAAAGAAAACCCCTTTCGGGGTTAACTTTAATTAGTGGTAATGAGAGAAAGACGACTAGTCTTTTGCTTCCTGAGCGATTTCCTGTGTCTCCTCACCGACGCTTTCCACGTCCTCGCCCACACCTTGTACCGTGTTGCAACCAGCGACTGCAAGCGCTGTAGATGTGATTAGAACTGCAAAAATATTTCTCAACTTACTATCCATTTTATAATCTCCTGTAATGGTAGTAATAGAACGTTTGGTCAGTGGAATAGTTCCGTATGTATATTCAATTAAATAGCAACTGGAAACATCAGTTCCGCAGTATAACCATTTACCTGATCTACCGCGTTAAAGGTGCCCGACAGTTGTCTGGCAAAGCCCGCCATGAGCCTACTACCAGTTCCTGCACTGGCGCCTGGGTCAACGGTTGCGGACCCATTGTCAGCGACCCTAACAATAATATTGTCGCTTTCCTCAAAGATAGAAACGCGAATTTTACCGCCATTCGGTATCCCATGTTGTACAGCATTTGTCATTGCCTCAACAATGAACAACGATGCTGGTATTGCCCGGTCTCCGTCTAAAGGCCGACAGTCAACTTTCGTTTCCACCTGAATTTGTTTTTTATCGAGGAGCAATGCCTGTCCTAACTGGTCAATGAGTCCGGTCAGGAACTTCTTCATATCAATCATTCTGATGTCATCGCTCTCGTAAAGAGCCCGGTGGACAAGCGCGATCGCATTGATACGGTTTCTAGCTTCATTGACCGCTAGGATCGCCGGCTCATCCGTCAATTTACGTTCTTGCATATTGAGGAGAGAGATAATGATTTGCAGGTTGTTTTTCACACGGTGATGGATTTCGCGGAGCAACGTTTCTTTTTCAAGGACGCTATCCTTGAGTTTGGCGTCCCGGACACTAATTCTGTCCGCCATAATATTGAAACTCCTGTACACGTCTTCGATTTGGTGCGGTGCTCCGCTGGATCTGTCCAATCGTTCGGTATAGTCGCCACGTGCAAATCGGGCGGTGGCCACTCTCAGTTTACGCAAATGGGTCATCAACAAACGATCAGCTGCGATCCAAATTGCGACAAATGCGAACAACCATGCCAGCACCGGCAAAAGCATTGACGTCAAAGGATTAAAAGTTTCCCATGACCAAAAGGTCTTGGCGGGCCGGCTAATAGCTATCGATAATTCTGCTTCTACGGTGGGTAAGAGTATCAAATCCTGCCAATTTCCATGTTGATCTTGAAGGCGTGTTTCGAATATCCCATTTGATCGCGATTCAGAAATCCATCCAGCGTTAATGCGATCAAATAGCGCGTAACGATGAGCGATGACGTCACCGTTTCTGTTGACAATGGCTGCGTGCACGCCGTCTGGCATATTATCAAGATTTGCAAGTTCGAATAGCCTTTCCGAGTCAGACGCGATCATGAATATTCGCGCGAGTTCACCATTCTCGAACTGGCCATATGCGATCACCGTCATTGGGCCACGTGTATCTGGATGAATGTTGAAGACGGAAGTAAGAACCTTGAAAGGTTTTTTCGCTGTTAGATTGTCGACGATATTGGCCGGCATTGCTTGATCCGTATCGGGAACGGAGCATAACTGCGAGCCATCTGACTTGTACAAAGACAATTGATCGAACCGATCAAATCCTTCAAGCAGTTGTGCAAATTCTCTTTGGCAGGACTCCCGTGTAACCGTTTCATTTATGGATCGAAGCACCGATTTCGCGGAGTCGATCGTCTCTACAACTTCGAATACCGCAGCACGGGATGATAAGATCAATTCGCTCCGTTGCTTTGACTTAGCCAAATTAAAATCCTGCGCAGCGTGCCAGAAAGAGAAAACAAGGAGCGGTAACAATGCAAGTGCAAGGATAATCCCGAAGCGAACCCGTAAATCGTTCATCATAACGGTGTTCCGTTTACTTATTTGCCAGGGTATCAGCTTCTTTGAGGATAGCGTCCATGGCGTCTAATGCACCCACGCCGTCGTTCGAATTGTCGAAATCTCCGTCTTCCATTATCGACTCGAGAGACGCTCGGGCGCGACTGACCCGGCTTTTTATCGTACCGGTTGCACAGCCGCAGATTTCGGCTGCTTCATCGTATGACAATCCGCTGGCACCGACGAGAACGATAGCCTCGCGTTGATCATCGCTTAATTTATCGAGTGCTTTGCGCAATTCATTCAGCCGGACAGAATCATCTGGATTGGCAACTGATACAATTGTTTCTTCTGCAACACCCGGTTCGAGCGCTGTCGCTCGCCAAGATCTTCGCTTAATTGAGTAAAATTGGTTTCGGAGAATCGTGAACGTCCAAGCTTTCAAATTCGTCCCAGGTTGGTACTTTTCGCGCGCATTCCAGGCTTTTAGCAATGCATCTTGCGCAATATCGTCAGCCAGCGCCGCATTTCCACACAGCGACCGTGAAAACGCCCGTAGATGTGGAATAAGTGAGGTCAATTCTGCTCGGAATTCGTTTTCGTCGTAAACAACCGGTGCTTCGATCCGCGATTGATCATCTGATTCTACGTTTAGCGATTCCATTTGTTGTCTTTCCAGCAGCAGGAGCTACCTATTTAGGTTTTTTTGAGTCTGCTTTTTCCAATAAACTCAGGAAATCGTCAGGGATTGGTTCTTTGACAACATCATCGTACATCTGTCGCAAACTCGTACCAATTTTGTTTTTCAAGGGATCTTTAGCAAAATCGGTATTACCATCGCCACGATCACTATTTTTCTTCGCTTTTTCGCTCATTTTAAATTCCGTGCCTGATAAAAATAAATAATTGGGAACTATTTACGTTCTCATAGCTTTTATCAATTGTCCAGTAGGTTGACTTCACGTATTGAACGTAGAAGTACTCTATTGGTTCCATAAAACTGCAGAGAGATTGAAAATGAGCTACGCCGATACATTTGCACCCTATCTACCCTATCTACGGCGCTTCTCGCGCGCGCTGACTGGATCGCAAGATACCGGAGATACATATGTCCGGACCGCCTTGATAAGTCTGGTAGAAGATCCGACTATAATGGACGATAAGCTTGAACCGAAAGTCGCGTTATTTCGTATGTTTTTAGGTATATGGAACTCCACCGGTGCTTTGCTGGAAAACAAAACGAGACCCGATGGTGATGCTCCAGCCGAAAGAATTCGGCGTCTTACGCCTCTGTCGCGACAAGCCTTTTTGCTAAATGCATTGGAAGGGATGACAGCCACCGAAATTTCAGACGTCATGGGGAAACCTGAAGCCGAAGTTGACGCGCTTTTGAAAGAAGCCGAGGCCGACATAGAAAAAGAATTGCGAACCAATGTCCTTATAATTGAAGATGAGCCTATCATTGCGGCTGACATCGAAGGTCTTGTTTCCGAATTAGGACATTCGGTAGATTCCATAGCTGCAACACACACGGAAGCCGTCAAAGCCGCAAACAACAAGAAGCCGGGAATCGTTCTCGCAGATGTTCAATTGGCAGACGGAAGCTCTGGCATCGATGCTGTACACGAAATTTTGGGAGGAATGGATGTGCCGGTAATCTTTATTACCGCATTCCCGGAACGGCTGCTGACAGGTGAACGTCCGGAACCGGCCTATCTTATCTCAAAACCTTTTAAACCTGATAACGTCAAGGCAGCGATCAGCCAGGCTCTATTCTTTCATACCGACGACTGACTGTCTGATACTCGTCAGCAACCGACATTCGTATCTTGTCAAAATTTCGCTGGATTAACTAAAACATAGCGATCCACTTCTCAAACAACTTTGGCGTCGGGAGCGCAACTACTTCAGTTTGATTTTTACGGCCGCTGTGTATCCACGATTGCCGGAGGTTTTATTGGCTTTCTCGATTTTGCCATTAAAAGCATCGTTTAGGCTCAACGCTTCTATCGTCGCCAATAGCTCAGCCTGTTCTTGATGAAGTATTTCCATATCTGGCATCCCCGGATTTTGATACTGAATCAGTCTTACGCTCTCGAGGTCACAATTCGCCGTCGCAGCAGAAACCGCATTCAAATAACTCATAGAATGGAACGTCATAACGCCGTCCTGTAAACGCAGGCCAATCTCGGCCGATTTGCATTCTTCAACTCTTTTTAAGGCGCCACCTTCGTCTTGCGGTGCCAACAGTTCGCTGACCTTGCTTGGGAAAATATTGCCGAATGAATTACTGCTCATTGCTAGGAGCAACGGAACTGCCATGATGGAACATGCAACTATTCTTAACATTATTGTTTCCTTTCGCGATGTGTCACAAAAGGAACGCGCCAACTGAAAGGTATGTTCCGAATTCAAAAGACTTTTTTGATACAATGCCGTGGAATTTACATCCATTATTCGGAATACCGAGCGGAGATCGGCAGGCAGGATGGGCAACAACGGAGGCCTGTTAAATGGGCAGCCAATATCCCATTTTAACAGGTAAGTTGAGGAAATTAGCCGATAGCTTGGCTACCGAGTGGATTATCTGCTAACCAGATGCACCCATACCTATCAAGTTTTTTAAATTAGGCGTCAGTGCGTTAATTCATCGATGGTTTTCATTAACAGGTCGGGGTCGAAAGGTTTTGCAAGAATGGTTGGTTCACGATCAAGCTTACTGGCCACGACTTTTTCCATCTGCCCGGAAAGAAATACATAGGGGATTTCCAATTTATCCAGTTCTTCGGCAATGGGCAGACTTGTTTCTTTACCTAAGTTGAAATCCAAAGTTGCCGCGTCTGGAAGCATATTTTGCAACAATAACAATGCGGCATCAACAACTGCAACGGGACCAAGTACTTTGTACCCGGCCGCCAAAAATACTTCCTCGATATCCATCGCAATGAAAGGATCATCTTCGACGATTAGTATTTTTCTTGTCTTTCCCATTCTCAGTTTGCTCCAAGCATTCTCAGATCGCAGCTTTATAGTAATTACAACGAATAATCGTTGGGACAATAAACTCCATTGGTTGATTTTATACTTACGAGATGAACCAGACCCAAATTAACCCAGAAATTTCGAACAAATGACATATCAGGCAGATAATCCTCCCCACAATTAACCTGATAAAATGTAAATCCTGAATTTTGACACAGATCAAATTAATAGTGAAGACGTGCCGACCATTGACATCCATCTGACCAAAAACGGGTTTGAACTGCGGAATCGGTAATATTGAACGGCAAGGGAACTTTGTTACGTCACAAGCGTTTTAAACCGATGAGTGTTTTTGTCACCGGAGGAAATCATGAAGCGACTTTTCACAACAATATGCTGCACGGGGCTCCTGATCGGTTGCGGTGGAAACAATCGCGAAGTCGCAGAGATCAATAACGATTGGACGGGAAATGAGGTAAAAATAGAGGCCTTCAGGGACAATAAGGTCAAAGGCATTACCTGTCATATGGCTCATTTTGATCGCGGCGTTTTAGATCGGTTGTCAAAAGGTGACTGGTTTGAAAATCCCTCAAACGGATCCATTTCATGCATTCAAACCGGGCCTTTGGAAATAGGCTCCATTGCGCTGGACAAAAACGGCGAAGAAGTATTCAAACAACGGCAAAGTTTGATTTTTAAGAAACTCGCGGTTCGGCGGATCTATGACAAAGATAACGACTCGTTGATCTACCTGGTTTATAGTCGCAAAATCGTTGACGGATCCGCCAAGATGAGCATTTCCAGCATTCCGCTATATGATCAAGATGTTGTTTGGGTATCGCGGCGTTAGACGAAACTCGATTATAAGCTGGAACAAAACAAATAAAAACGGGCCCGTGCGTAGGCCCGCTTTATTTCTTCATCTGATCTACTTGTCAGTATCAACAATTTTGTTCGTATAAACTTTTCCATTATACTCGAACGTATAGGTGTCGACGACGTCGGCGTCCGAGGTCACTTTTGTTAAATCGTCAATGTCGACCAAATGATTGCGAAAGCCGGTCATTTCTGTTTCGATGTTGTCCACAACTGATCCATCGCGCCGTTCAGCGGCTGCTAGCGTTCTTGCCCGCTCCAGTTGAACGGTTGACGTTGCAGAATTTATGGTTGAATTTTCGACCACCTGTTTTTCTCCCGAATGCGATACAAATGGGATGAGAGCGAAACCAGAAACGGCCAGAATTGTGAGAGTCGATTTATTAAACATATTATCTCCTTAAGTGCTGCGGGTTATATGTCTTTAAAACGTATCCGCTTGTCATATAGTTCCAAAAACTTCGCTCAATATCGGAATTGTTTGCGATGTGACCGCTTCTGCACCGCCCTGGAAATCATTTGCCAGGTGTACTGTTCTACCTGTCGCACAGACAGATACGGGCCTACACAGACCAGTCTAGAAACCACACCGCAATTAAGAGACAAATTGCGCCCAGTGACATCAAATGAGCAATAAGTTTTGTGCTACGAGTTGGAAAAGGGCTGACTTGGGACGCGTTTAACCGATCTATAACCTCACAAGATTTCTTTTTGGCTGTTTGATAGATAATGAGAGCACTTAAGATAAATAAGGTGGCGATAGATTTGGGAAGCCATGTGGGTTCCAGTCGGTTGAACAATGCATGAAAAGCTAATCCCATACCCAGCGCGGCTAGCCCGGTTCGCATCCACCCTGAAAATGTTCTCTCATTGGCGAGCAATGTCCGGTCAACCGCTAAATCAGTGCGGTCCTCAGCTAATGCCGTTCGATCTTCACTTTCTGATGCCATTCCCTCTACTCCGGACATATGATTGAGTCCGATAAATGTTAGTTTCAAGGGGATAACGTCTAACATTCGGATCGGGTTCCGATCATCGGTTTATTAAACATTGTACAGACGGAAAAATGTTTGGAACTAACCACAAGATACGGCGTTTACCAGATATGCAAACACGTTTAAAAAAGACCGTCCTGATTGTTGAGGACGACCCGTATATAGCAGCGGACCTCGAGGATGCGTTGCAATTCGCTGGGTTTGACGTTCTCGGCCCCGTTGCCGATGTCGATCATGGGCTCGACATACTGTCAAAGCAAAAACCCGATGTCGTCACGGTCGACTTCGAATTGGGAGAAAAAAATAGCATTCCTATTGTTAAAAAATTGGAAGAAATTTCCGTGCCTTATATTTTATTGACAGGTAAAGCTGAACGAGTCTTAGGTTCCATAGAATTGAAACCGGCACCGTTGGTTTCCAAACCATTTGACCCGCGTTCTCTAGTAAAGTCACTCGAAGCGCTGATACAGTCCCAACCGTCTTAGCAGGCCATCTTCTACTCCGGCTCAAAGTCTTTCAAACCAAATTCCACCTTTTTTATTAATCTTGGCTACGCGAGGAAACCCGCCCGACCGCGCGACGACTAACGACTATCGACTATCCATGGAACGTCTATCCCCCATAGGCCCCATAGGTCATCGCCCAACGTTTCCAACAACAAAAAAGGCCACCCTGGGAAGGGCGGCCTAGTTGCGGGGCGTAACTTTTGTTTTATTGTGGGTTGTTCGCCGGGTCATCTTCCCGGGGCTTGTCAACTTCAATAGTCGGAAGTTTGATTTTCGTATCTTCGACACCAGCGTCGACATCGACCGGTACTTCAACCTCAACAGTTTTGGTTTCGACATCCATAGTCGGTGTTGGAACGGAAACCTCGGTCGAGCCGACGTTGACATCCGCTACGTCGACGTCAAACGCAGGCATTTGACCTTCTTCGACATTGACGTCTACGGACGGCAGCCGGGCTTCTTTAGTCTGATCCACGTCGACCAGGTACAGGGCAGCTGCGCCAATGGCCAGAATTGCGATGCCAGCAATGGCGTATCCGGCAAATTTCTTACCACTATTATTTTCGTTGTCATATGTAGACATGTTATTTCTCCTTTTTAAATTTGGTTTTCGAGGTGGGCTCGCGTCTCTATGCGAGGCGCGCAGATTTTGGTCCAGCAAAGTACCAGATGATCAGTCCAATCAACGGCAAGATCAGAACCAGTAATGTCCAGAAAATTTTAGCGCCGAGCGATGCGGTTGATCCAAAAATATTCAGGATGGCCCAAATTGCGACGATCAGGTGTAGTAATCCAAGTATGCCTTCAAACATAATTTATCTCCTATTGGTGAAGGCTTGATTGCGCTTCGATAAACAAACGACTGCAAGCATTATTTGTTCCATGTTTGGGCAAGAAAAATTTTATAATATTGTTTTTATTCACTTTTTTTCAATTTTCAAAGCGATAAATTACAATCGACAGGCGTCGAAACAACAAATTTTGTCGCGAGTTTTTACTGTTTTTACATTCAAATAGATTGACCCGTAGCCATACATTGGAACGATAAACGCAATTGGGCGTTGGTTGGGTTCATCATAAAGAAAAAGGATCTATATCAATGCCCGTCCAAGACCTGAACGCCCTCTATATAAATGAAATCAAAGACCTCTACAGCGCCGACAAGCAGGCCAAAACACTTCACAAAAGATTGCAACGCTCGGCAAAAGATCAAGTGCTCAAAGACGCAATCGGCGCATGTGTCGACGGGATAGATGACGGCATGACATTGTTGAAGGAAATTTGTGAGAGGCATGGCAAAAAAGCCACCGGGAAACACTGCAAAGGCATGTCTGGTTTAGTAGAAGAAGCCAAAAACCATATCTTCAAGACTGAATATAGTGAACGCTCTGTGAAAGATGCAGCGATCATTGCCCAAAGCCAACGCATGACCCATTACGCAATTTCGGGCTACGGAACCGCAGCCGCGTACGCAACGCGGCTCGGTTTTAAAAGTGATGTCAAGAAACTCAGAAAGTGCCTGGATAACACCTACGAGGGCGACCGCCGACTGTCGCATTTGGCAGAGAGCGGAATCAATGAGCAGGCTAAGTCTTAATCTCACACCATACGTAAAGGAATCATATAATGACAGATAAGAATATAGCGAAACGGACTACCCCGAAGAAACATGGCGCTCTTCACCGCGAAGACACTGACCACGTAGAGAGCCAGGACATTCCAAAATCTGAAGAGAAGCGATCGTCGGAAGAGGAATAGCGTAAATTCATTTAGCCCACAAAAAAGGGCCCGGACAGCAAAGGAGGATCATGATGGTCAAGAAAACCGAAAAACCGGAAGGCGATGCATTTGACATCAATCAAGAAAAGGATGTTGCGGAAAAAACCAGAGACCCGAAGTCGAGAAAAAGCAGACCTAAAGGCGATGCATTCCAAATCAACGGGCCCACTAACGAAAATAACTCGAAACGCTAGCGCTTGGGCTTCGGTGGCCCTCACAACGCGCTACAATGTTTTTCCGAACATTGGAAAAATTCCTTCGCGCTCCGAAGCTTTGCAAAGACACAACCTGCCGCGAAGGATCAGGTGCTTAAAATTGCGAGCACATAGCAACCGGGCACAACTAAATTTTCTCGGAACCATCGGCGAACGAGTTCGTTGGTTATGCAAGGGAAGGCACTTAAACCGAAACCACTACGAAAGGAAAATACAATGGATATTACAAACACACCCACCCCAGGCGTCCAAACCAAAGAAGACACAATCGAAGAGCTGAACGATGTAACGCGGTTGATGATCGATAGCTATAAGGGTTACCAGGCCGCTTGTGAGGAATGCGATGACAGCTTCGCGTTGGCAAATGAGTTTCAGGAGCGAGCCCAACGTCGCGGCGAATACATCAATGAAGTACAAAACTATGTTCGTCAACTTGGCGGAGAACCGTCAACACATGGCACAGCGCGCGGCGCAGTTCACCGTGGCTGGATGAATTTTGCAAATATTTTCCGTGACGACGAGCGCGGCGCTATCGACTCAGTTGAAGACGGCGAAAGCTTTCTGGCACACCGAATTCAGGACTGCCTGGACGACGGTCAGTTGGACGATAACGCACGGGAAATTTTGACACGTGCGCACTCAGATGTGAAAGCTGCTGAGCGTTTCTTCGACATGCTCGACGAAGCTGCATAACCCGTCACTCGAACAGTAATAGAAGGCCACAACCGGAACTGGGTTGTGGCCTTTTTTTATGCTGCTTCGGTTCCGGATCGTCGCGAATAATTTTCACGAATCGTGATTAGGAATCTCTAACTTGAGAACAAAACCGTTTTCACTCGGTCCCGACATCAACATAGCGCCAATTTGAGATGCAGAAGCCTGCATCAACCGTAATCCCAATCCTTCGACAGTGGATTGTTTTGACTCTGGATTCAGTTTTTTCGTTCCGTTGTCGTTACAATGGATAATGAGATCATCGGCTTCGCTTAATTTCCCTATGATCGCGATACGCCCTTTATCTCCTTCCGAAAATGCATGTTTGACTGCATTCGCCACAAATTCGCTGACGATGATCGAGATTGCTGAAGCGGTTTTCGATCCAATCGGGACGTCCTCGACTCTACAAGTTAGCGTTATGTCGTCGGGTATAGACTCTCCTAACAGCGTGACAATATTTTTGAGAAAAGACTTCAAGTTGACCTTTTCGATCGTAGAGGCTTGATGGAGTTCCTGATGCAGTGCGGCTACGGCTTCTATGCGTCGCGTAACAGCATCGAAAGCGTCTTGCCAATTATCTTTATCTGCTCGATTTTTATACAGTCGAACCATAGATAACACCGTTTGCAATGAATTTTTGACGCGGTGATCCATTTCATTCTGAAGAATCAATTGGTTTTTCAATGACAGACGCAAGTCCAGCTCGCGCATCACACGCCTGGATAGAATTCGCAGTGCATTTTTTTGAAACGGCGAAAGTGTATTCGGCTTATTGTCGAGTACGCAAAGAGTCCCAATAGGAAAGCCTCTTTCAGTGTTCAGCAACCAGCCGGCGTAATAGCGTAATCCATCATTTGGAGCACACAGCTCATTGTCCGATGTCCGCGGATCAAGATGAGTATCTTTTATCTCAACGAAATCATCTTCAAGAATAACGTGAGAACAAATTGATGTCTCCAGCGGTGTTTCCCGCGCACCGATCCCAACTTCCGCTTTGAACCATTGACGATTTTCATCGATGAGGTTGATCACAGAGATCGGCACGTCGCAAATTTGAGAAGCCAATTCAACGATATCATCGAAATCCCCTTCTCGTGGTGTATCCAATATTTCGTAGCGCCGGAGTTCGGTCAGGCGATCTTGTTGCTTGGGGTGTTTTTTGGCCTCCACGGGTTCCCTATCTCATTTAAATTTCAATTTATATTGTGGATGATATTACAAAAATGACATCTTATGTACATCTGAATTTCTGTCGCTTCTGATAAATGGGGAAGAGTATGTCTAGAAAATGTTTTTCGGCCTCACCGCAAAGTGTCCAGTCTGGAATTCTCGGAACAAACAATGTTTTTGCGTGTTGATACAGTAACGGCGTGTCAAACGTCTGCGCTTTTTGGAGAGCGCATGTAACTCGAAGAAAGGAAATATTATGACAAAGTTTAATCACATTTCAACGATCGCGATCGCAACAGCTCTTTTCGCAGCTGGGCCCGCATTTGCCGACGACCACAAAATGAAGAACGACGCGGACATGGACGCAAAAGCAACGATGGAAATGAAAAAGATCGACGCAAAAATGAAGATGGAGACCGAAGTCCAGTTAAAAACCGGGGAAACCATGACGAATGACGTTGCTCCAGTGCATGTAAATGACACTGTTGGCGAAGTTTTGCAAAGCAATGGTGACATTCTTCCAGAAGCCGACAATGATGCCCTGATGGCAGCCGGTACGGAACGCAATAAGGATGTGCTTATTTCTGTCGAAAGCGATAATGAAATTGCCTCAAACGCTATCGTTGTCCCGACTATTGACGCGAAACCTGTGACGACCGTCACGTGCCCTGTAGGTACGACAGCACAACCCGACATGACTTGTTTAATTACAGGTAATTATATGGGCGCTGGTTCGAAATAGAGTCGGAATACACCAAGGAAAAGCCCTCTTTCGAGAGGGCTTTTTTGCTTTCGACAGACCGTAGATCTTTGGTCTGCTCATGGAACTTTTTCCAGTTTGATCCGTTAGTTTAGCAATACGTTTTGCTACACAAACTCCTTGGGGAATATCCGCCATGAATTTAACAACTAACATTTTTATTGCACTGACTGTTTCGCTAACGATGTATTCAAATGCGTCTGCAAACGAATTTATGCGAGCTCAAAAAGCGACCGGGGCAACTGCGACCCTGACCATCGAACTTCCTAAGACGGTTGAGAACTACACATCATGGTCAGTTCGCTTATACGACTCAAAACCGGGTTTTGAAAATTACGTTTCAACGTTGGAGATGGACGTATCGGCAAGCGTCGCAACATTTAAAGATCTTCCTTTGGGCAAATACGCCTATCGCATATTCGACCAAATCGGGAACATGGTCTACGAACCACTTTCTGTGAGTGCAGATACCTCAAAAGTCGGTCAAGCAAGGCAGTACCGGACGACTGTGGCAGAATGGGACGATGCGAAAATGACGTTGATTGCCGGTAAAGTAACCCAAGAGATCAATGCAAAACACATCGCCGCCCCGAAATCAATTCCCATAGCGTTGGCAAAATCGAACGTACAAGCGAGCGATTGTTGCCAGTAAGTCGAGACTTTAATCGGGCATATACATAGGCACGCTGGACAACGGTCGAAAAAAATCGATAGCTCGTCTGATGAGTTTCACCTTCGTCACCAAATTAGGTCGCCGACTTACCGCACGAGAGCACCGGATCCAACGCTATTATTCAAATGATACCAAAAACGTTTCAAACGGCTCAGAGTAAAGGCTAAAATTGCTCAATATGCTTTCAAACCGCTCATCATACATTTTTGGTATACCCAACCAATCGGAGTCACACGTAGAACGCACGATGTTCATAGCACACTTGAAACTGATAGACGATCTTTTGAAAGTAGCATGACTGCAGCCGACATTTTCATTCGACCGAAAGACTATACCGGATGATCGCCGAGTTGTCGGTGTGTTTTAACGTCCCCATCTCGCAGGGCGGCCACGCGCGTCAATATGGACGAACGGCCCATGTACCGCGTTGGCCCTGTAAGACCCGAGTCCACCTTTCACTACGGAATCTTTGCGGTATAATTTCTTCGCATAATCGTAGAGGAAATTAGCATCGGCTTTATTGATAACACCGTCTCCGTTAATATCGTCCATAACGCCGTCTCGAGGTGAATGATCAAGGTAGACGTCAGATGCGTCACCATACATATGTCGTGAAAATTTCGCGGAGCCGATTGCGGAATTGTAGAACGGTGTTCTGAATCCGCTCATAACAAACAAGGTATCAGCGTCTGTGAGACCGTCGTCGCGTAAAGATTTCAATAAACGTTCCAACCTCGTCAAATTTTCCTCTGAAACCAAGACATATTTCGGCCAGGTACTTCGCTGTTGTTTACATAGAAATTGTCCAACAGCGAAAGACGGTGAAACTTTCATTTTTAGGTCTTGTTTCTCAAGTTTGATAAACCCTTTTGGTGTGTTCTTCGGGTAAAATCCAATCCTGTAATCGCCTAGGTATCCGCGTTCGTCGATATTCGTACTCGGCTCCATAACAAATATCGATACTGTATGTGTTCTCTCCCCATCCGGGTTGCGGACGACCAAAGAATAGTTGCCCGCCGACGGCGGCGTTTGCCACTCGCCACTTACATATTCACCGCTAATGTCGGCAGAGTAACCCTCGGGCAAATTGATATTAATTGTTTCGTTGGGAAGAACCAGCTTGTGCCAGATTGAAGCCGGGACGAGTTTGTTGTTGATTGTGAGTTCAGCTTTTTCAGGTGCCAATCCCATAACAAAAACTGCCGCTATTATCAGCGTGATTGCTTTACTGATTTTTTTCTTCCGCATCACGTTAATGTGCTGACTCGCCATCGAGATGTGCTCCGACTGTTGTGGGTTTCGGTTTATATAGCTTTGCCATCTTCTTGACGGTTCGAATACCATCATCGCGTTTATAGATGTCACGATGAAAATTTACACTCCCGTCATCATTTGCTGTAACGAGGAAATACGTGATGTGAACCGGCACATGCTCGTCAAGCTCGAACCGTGTATTTTCAGTTTCTTCAATTGCCTCTGTGATGTCTGTTCGCGCGACCTCATCATCGTGTCTCGCGATCCATTTAGCCATTCTGACCGGATCTTCCAATCTCACACACCCTGAGCTAAACGCACGTTGTGCCTTTTCAAAAAGATGTTCTCCTGGCGTACCGTGTAAATATACTGAGTATTGATTCGGGAATATGATCTTCATGTCGCCAAGTGCATTTCCTTCCCCTGCCTCTTGAACAAACCTATATTTGCGAGCCACACCTCGCTCCGTCCAATCAACAGAATAAGCGTCGACTTTCTCACCTGTTTTTCTGTCATAAATGTTGTACCCGTACTTGTCTGCATAGCCTGGGTCACGTTTTAATTTCGGCACTTTCTGCCGACGGATAATACTGACCGGTAAATACCATTTTGGATTTGCGACCATATATTCAACTTGGTCACTGAACTCTGGTGTCGCAAAGCGAGGCTTACCGACAATCGTCCGCATCGTGATCTCTTTTTTACCGCGGTTCCATCCGGTCGCCGTATAAGACGGGATATTGGCCCAAATGTATTTCTGACCCATATCTCCCTGATAGCGCCACCTATGCAGCGCATCCGAGATTTTATCTATTTTTGACTCAACACTTTCGTTCATCGCCTTCAGCGTGTTGTTACCCAATATGCCGTCTTCATTGAGTCCATGCCTCCGTTGAAATTTTTTCAACGCAATGACCGTATTTTCATCTAGGACATCGATGGCGATGTCTGCATCAGGGCTCCGCAGCAATTGTTCGAGATCATAGAATCCTTCGGCCCGCAATCGCGTTCGAAGCGCAGGAACGCGTGGGTCTTTATCACCAACCTCTATAGCATCCCCCTCAGGAATACCGCGCCAGCCACCATTTGCAGCCAATTCCCGGTAGGTTGCAAGCGCGGCGATGAGTTTTTGATAATCGTGAGTATTGGGAGCCATCGCAAAAAGCTCCGTTGAGGATTTCCCGAGACCGGATTGCAGCAATGAGTCCGTAAGATTAAATTTCTTAACGCCGATTTTCATGGGCGTTGCCATCCCGCCCTCGTCTTTCAGTCCGCCGCCGATCGCCTTCGCTGTCCGAAGCCATGCAAGAGAAAGTTGGATATCCGCTTTTGCGCGCGACTTCGGCGATTTGGATGTAAAGCGAGATTTGATCGTTCTCCGTAAATCATTACGAAGGATTTGATCAGATACGATCCCGTGATCGAAAAGATTGTCGACAACGCCCTGCAAACTCTCGGCACCTACCTCCGTCCAAATTGGGCGGTAGAGACGGCCGGCATAACTGCGCGTTAAGACTTTTGCACCAGCACTCCCGAATTCGTTTTCAATTTTTTTCAACTTTTTCGGAGTAGTCAGTCGATCCTCAATGACCATCGCGATGGGCCGGTCGAGCTCATCTCCCATCATTTGAATGGGGATGTTTTCGTTAAATCCAGTATGGGGAACAGGACCATCGGTGGCGAAAGCGGGTGTAGGTGCTAAAGCCAAACAAAATGCGGCGCTAAGTAACAGGTGTCTATTCATGTGTCTTTTTCTTTCCAGAATGGATGAACTTGCAAGGAGCAATTATTAATCAACTTGAGGGTGGTTTTATGTATTCGGCCGGGGGAACACGTCGCTGCATTTGGCATTAACCGGATATAAACCCGGGTCCGGCCGTGTTTGCAACGTTACGCGATATCGATGACTTTTGATGCGCCCACTTCGGGCCATGTGTCTTTGATATTCGCTTTTGTAGTCTCGTAAAGAAAACCGATGGTCGATTTGTCGGATGCCCATATCGCTGCAGAATCCGGCTCAAATTTGAGCATCATCATTTTCGGATCATCCTTTCCGCCAGGGTACCAGGAGGACACGATCGGGTTCCAAAACTCGTCAACTGTTGACTTGTCCGTATGTTGGCTCAACTTGCCACGAATACAGGCCTGATAGTCCTTATCAATGTGGCACAAGTGTACATAGCCTGGCTTTTGCGCAACAGCTTTTCCCAGATCACTTGTGTTGTCAGAGAAGAAATAGATAATCTCACTATTTTTATCATCGATCTGTGGAGCCATGGGTTGCATGTGCTCATTGCTATTGGGAGATCCCAGCATCACACATCGACTTCCCTTTATTTCTGACATTAGTTGTTGTTGAGGATTGTTCTCAAACTTTTTTAAACTGGCCATCGTTGTCTGTCTCCTTCTCGTTTTTCCATTAGGTACACTAGAAAAAAACGCGATAACCGACCCAAAGTTCCCAAAAAAAAAAGAGCGTGACAATCACGCTCTTCTAATCAGTATAGGTATCTGTAACTCAAATATTAGGCTCTTTTGAGAACTTTAAGCAACAGAAGGAACAAAACAGCACCGATAGTCGCATGGACTATTGACCCGATAATCCCACCGCCGATGGCTATGCCAACGGCTGGTAAAACCAAACCGGCGACAAATGCGCCGATGATCCCAACAACGATATTGCCCAACAGCCCGAACCCGATACCTTTGATCAAGACAGAAGCCAGCCAACCCGCAACTCCACCGACAAATAAAAATACAATTAAACTCTCAATTCCCATGATTTTCTCCCTAAGTTCTCCGCTTTAATTAACGCAGATGTTTTTCCTGAACAGTGTTCGCCTTACCGACGTCCACCTCAAGTCCTAATCGAACGCATCGTTACTCAAAAAGTTCCAATTCGTTCGGGCAAATCGTTACGGCCTGCTTGTACGAATACGATTGTCTGACAAATAGTAAATTTTTTGGTAGGTTCGGTGACACCGCATTCACAACACCAATGTTTGCTATAATGAAGGCCGCCTAGAACGATGCATTCAGTGAAGTATAGATATCACAAAGAAACATAAAAGATCGCTGACATCTATCTCTTAAACGGACGCGGGAAATCCCCCGAATTCAATGCCAAGGTCGTCAATGGCTAGTTTGCCGCACAGCCTTGGACCGTCCGCGATCAGGTGCCCGGGCTTGGGCGTAAAGAAAGTCAGGGTCAAATCCGCGCCAGCGCACCTACCCAGAACCTGCCCCGTATCACCGGCAAGCCCGCTCGGCATGTCCACAGCCAAAACCGGCACGCCCGCTGTGCGGCACGCTCGCAAAATCTTCAAACTGTCCGCGTGATCAAAAGGACGCGACAGGCCCGCCCCGAACAGGGCATCTACAGCGAAGGAAATGGTTTGCGGATCCATGTTTTTCAGGGATTTAATGACAGTAACGCCAGCGTCCGCAAACCGACGAGACATTTCCGCCGCATCCTGATGGCCTGAAGGCGAACCCAGGGCATAAACGAAGGGTTTAACACCGGCCTCGATCAAATGCCTGGCGATGACATAGCCGTCACCACCATTGCCGCCCGGCCCGCAAAGGATCAAGGGCCGGCCGGGCCGGTCGCCAAAACGGGACATGACCAGATCAAAACAGGCTAATCCTGCCCGTGCCATGAGCTCAATTCCCGAAACGGATTTGCCGGTTTTGCGGTCACAGATTTCGGGATGATCATCAGATTCGGCCTGCTGTTCCAGCGCCTGCGTTTCCGCGCAGGTCAGGATATAGCGGTGCTGGTTCATCCAGGTGACAATATGAGGATTGAAAATGCCAGGCAAGCCCCTTGTGCGTTTAGCGCCAGAGACCTTCGGGGAGATGAGGACAAAGTACGATATGAAAAAAAGGTTCAAGTATTTTTGCGGGAAACCATTGGTGGTGGACGAAGTCTGACGCGATCCGCGTCTCACATCTGGATTCCCTGAATAACAAGGAATTTACAGAGAAAATTTGCTTTTTCGAAGCAATCTATGGAATACGCCGGATGTAAATTACTGAAGTCACGGTGTTTCCCAAATAATCATTAAATATTTAACATGAACCGTTTTAAATATTCATATGAGCTGATATCGAGCTGACCGAATAAGTTGCTCCAATTTGAATTTTTGAGACATGCGAAAGTCAAGATAACCTACGCGCCTTCACACTTTATACATATTATTGTAATTATATTTTTTACTCTTATTAGTTGTATATGCAAAAGAGGCACCCGCTTACATGACTTTGGACAGCGTGACTCCAAATTTTAAAGACTCTCTTGAAAGTAGCCAAGTTTGCGATCTGCTTAAAGGCGTCTGCCATACAAGTATACCGTCTACACGACTAGCCGACGGCGATGGTTCAGAAATTCTCGAGATTATCGACTCACATTTGAATGTTGGCATCAGCATTCTCGACAAAAACAATCGATATAAGTTTATCAATAAGCTGGTTTACGACCAACTTCAGATTGCCCCTGACGATTTGGTCGTCGGAGACAGCTTTGAAAAAAGCATGAAATTGGTCAATGATGGATTCGGTACACCATTGGAACAGTTGGAAATTTACAATCCAAAACACGCTTTATCCTCACACAACAATCCTGAACAATCTGAGCACACTCTACCACTCATCCAATATCCAAATGGCAGCATTCAAAAAGTAGTCGTCAAGAAATTACCAGATGGCCAAAAAATTTGCTTGAATTACGATGTCAGCAAGCTGTTCCACAAAAACCGTATGTTGCAAAAAGCGATGTATTTGGGCAATGCCGGATATTGCAATTATGACTTTAAGACGAAAAAATACGATGTCAGCGATTCAATTCTCGAGTCCGTTCCGAAATCTATCCGCGAAAAAATCTTAAAAAAGGGACTGTGGGCAATCGTTCATACTCACTCCAAAGTGAAATTGAAAAAAGCGTTCCAGGATTTGCCTAAAAACAATGGGAATCTGGATATTACAATCAAAACACTGAACCGAAAGTGGATCAAGGCAATAGGGACGGCGGAAAAAGAAAACGGAAAATGGTCTGTTTTTAGAATATTTCTGGAAGACGTAACAGAGGCTCGAAAACAAGCGCAGGAAATGGAAATTGCCAAGAACCAGGCGGTAGCAGCTACAATTGCCAAGTCCCAGTTCCTGGCCAATATGAGCCATGAAATTCGCACGCCCATGAACGGCGTGATGGGGATGGCTGAGTTGCTCGCGCGAAGAGACTTGGGGCTTGAAGAGCTCAAAATGGTAGAAATAATCTCGCGATCTGCCCAATCTTTACTGGAAATAATAAACGACATCTTAGATTTCTCCAAAATCGAGGCGGATGCACTAGAATTAGAATCCTCTCGTGTCGATATTGAAATGATGCTTACAGACATTGTTGCTTTACTCAATACAGTTGCGGCCGAGAAAAATATCGATCTGAAGCTCGTCATCCCGATAGATACACCTCAGTATTTTATCGGTGATTATCTCAGACTGCGCCAGGTTGTTTTAAACCTTGTTGGAAATGCCCTGAAGTTTACAGAAAAAGGGAGCGTGACAGTAAGCGCCAATTGGAATCAGGGCGACAACAAAAATTCCGAATTGACACTCTCGATTGTAGACACGGGAATAGGTATGAAGGAAGAAACCGTTTCAAATATATTTGAACAATTTTCTCAAGCCGATAATTCCACAACAAGGCAGTATGGTGGTACAGGATTGGGCCTGAGCATAACAAAAAGAATTGTTGAACTCATGGGCGGTACGATCAATGTCAATTCAGTATTCAACAAAGGGTCTGAATTCAAAGTTGTTCTTCCATTGCAGCCAGCGAATCGAGACAATCAAATTATCGAAAAAACGCAATCAGTTGACGTACCCCGTCGTCCCGAAAATGATCGTTGGTCTTTCCCTAACCCGTCTCGATTTAATGAGATGGGAAAAGTCGATATCCTTGTGGCCGAAGATCAGGAACTCAACCGAAATGTCATGAGCTTGATGCTGGCGGAAACCCGATTTGCACCTGTATTCGCGAAAAATGGATCTGAGGCCGTGCGTATGTTCAACGCACATCCGAAACGATACGCCGCAATCCTCATGGACATTTCAATGCCAGTAATGGACGGCATTGAAGCAACCGACAAAATAGTATCTTTTGAGACCGCCCGAAAACTCCCGCACACGCCTATAATAGCCGTCACGGGGCACTCACATCAATACACGCGCGAACTTTGTTTGGAAGCGAATATGGACGACTACATGCTTAAGCCCGTGAAGAGAAGTATCTTGGTACCAAAGCTTGAACACTGGATACAAGCGGGTATCGAAGACGGGCTTGAGCGCCGTTCGCAATTGTTAAATGCGGGTTAGCATTCACCTTTAGCGATTAATAAATTTATACGGCCTTATGAGGTATAAAAACGGGACAGACAGATAGCGCCCGGCTTGTTCCTGCTTTGCCTTCATCCGCCTGATACGGGCACTCGTAGGTGGTGGCATTTTCTGTCTTAATTACGCGGCACCAAAGTAAAGCGCAAAAGTGTACGAAACCCATCGATCCAGCTATCAATATTCCAACAGCTGACCGCCATTTTTGTTGAATGTTTTCATGCATAGGTTTGCCGTTTAAATTGCGCCATAGGCAAGCATTGCTCTAGAGACTTTTTCAAACCCGGCAATATTTGCGCCTTTAAAATAATCGACATCACCATTAGAATTTGTCCCGTTCGCGACGCATTGGTCATGGATATCTGCCATTATATTGCGCAGGTGATTGTCGACATCTTCACGCGACCAACTCATGCGCAAACTGTTTTGACTCATCTCTAAACCGGAAACTGCGACGCCGCCTGCGTTTGCGGCCTTGGACGGGGCGTGCACAATTTTACCCTCGCGAAAAATTTCGATTGCAGCAGGCGTGCTTGGCATATTGGCTCCTTCTGAAATAGCCTTGCAGCCTTTTTTGATGAGTGATTTTGCATCGTCAGCTTCGATTTCATTTTGTGTTGCGCATGGAAATGCGAGCTCGCACTCAATTTGCCAAGGACGTTTTCCTTCGAGATATTCGGCACCAATCCCGGCTTCCGCTTCTGAGATACGACCTCCACGCACATTCTTAAGGTTCATGATCCACAAAAGGTCATCTTTTGAAATGCCCGTTTCCTTATAAATTGTACCGCCTGAATCAGACATGGAAACCACTTTCGCGCCGAGCTCGAGCAATTTTTCCACACAGTATTGAGCAACATTTCCTGAACCGGAGACGGCACATACTTTGCCCGCCATCTCTTGGCTTTTTTGTTTCAGCATGGCTTGCATCATATAGACAACGCCATAACCGGTCGCTTCAGGTCGGATTTTACTCCCACCGAACTCAACGCCTTTCCCTGTCAATACCCCCTCGAAACGATCTATCAATCGTTTGTACTGACCAAACATATATCCGACTTCACGCCCGCCAACACCGATATCGCCGGCGGGAACGTCAGTATTGGGTCCAATATATTTTGAAAGCTCTGTCATGAAAGCTTGACAAAATCTCATGATTTCCCGATCGGATTTTCCCTTTGGATTAAAATCGGACCCGCCTTTGCCGCCACCCAAAGGCAATCCGGTTAAGCTATTTTTAAAGACCTGTTCGAACGCGAGGAATTTGAGGACGCTTTGTGTCACAGTCGGGTGAAAACGAATGCCGCCTTTATAAGGACCAATGGCATTGTTTTGTTGAACCCGATACCCACGGTTAACGCGAATATTTCCTTTGTCGTCCTCCCAAATCACGCGAAATGAAACGATACGATCCGGTTCAGTCATACGCTCGAGAATACGCATTTTCTTCACAGTTTCATTGTGTCGAATATGCGGAATAATATCGACTGCGACTTCTTGTACGGCTTGGTGAAATTCCGTCTCTCCCGGATTGCGTCGAATGACGCCGTTCATAAAATGATCCAATTCAATGTCTTTAATCATACTCATCGTTGCGATCTCCAGATTTTAAGCAGATTTCATATAATTGTGCGGACCCTCGCAAATATCGATCTCGTCCTGTTTGGTTGTGTCATTTTCGTGATCGTTATGTCGCATTTTGTTCCAGGCATCGAGCGCCGCTACTTTGTAAGCCTCTGTCAGTGTCGGATAATTGAAAATGTTATTGATAAAATAATCCAACTTACCATTGAGATTTAGGACAGCTTGCCCGGTGTGTATAAGTTCCGTCGCCCCCTCGCCCATAATGTGAACGCCTAGAAGCTGCCGGGTTTTCATGGAGAATATCATTTTCATCATGCCGTTATCGATGCCCATAATTTGACCTCGCGAGGTTTCTCGCAATCTGGCGACCCCGCATTGATACGGTATTTTTTTTTCTTTCAGTTCTTTTTCCGTCAATCCGATCGTTGCGATTTCGGGAACGGAATAAATTCCATAGGGAAAATAGTCAGGCGGAGAGGCCATTGGAATGTCCAAAGCATGGCAGGCGGCAATTCGCCCCTGTTCCATTGAGGTAGAAGCAAGACTCGGAAAACCGATAACATCACCCGCAGCATAAATATCAGACACTTTCGTCTCGAATGTATTGCGATTGACTTCTATTCGTCCTCGATGATCGACGTCAATTCCGCAACTCACCAATCCAAGCGAATTTGTCGATCCCATACGTCCCGCAGCGAACAAAACCATATCGTTACGGATCACCCGTCCATTATCCAGTTTAATTGTACACCCGCTGCTGTCGCTGCTAATTTCTTCGGCTTTGGTGCTTAAGCAAATCTCGACACCCTTACGCCTCAAGTCTGAAATAAACTCTTCAACAATCTCTCTATCCAGAAAATCAAGGATGGTTTTCCGCGGCTCAATAATGGTCACTGGAATGTCAAGGACCGTAAAAATGGTCGCATATTCGAGGCCGATAACGCCGGCACCAATAACCGTAAGGGACCGGGGCAATTCACGAATATCCAGAATCTCATCGCTGTCCAATATTCTTTGTCCATCGAATGGAATATAGTCCGGGCGGAAAGGTTTTGTGCCGACGCTGAGTAATATTTTGTCAAACACAACCCGATGGATTTCCCCTTCAACAGTTGTAATACTGATCTCTTTTTTTCCAACAAATTTAGCAACACCCTTCACCAAGGTAACGTTATTTCTGTAAAACTGATTTTCCAGTATCTCGACTTCTTTTTGAATAGTCTGACGCAAACGCATTTGTAGATCATGGGCTGTAATATCTGATTTCACTTTGTAGGAACGCCCGTAAAATCCGCGTTCCCGCAATCCTGAGAGATTTAGAATCGTTTCACGTAATGTTTTGCTCGGCAGCGTACCCGTATGTACACATACACCCCCAATTCTAATACCTTTGTCTACAATCAATACGGACTTCCCGGCCTTTGCTGCCTGGATTGCACCACGCCGCCCAGCTGGACCTCCACCTATAACAATAAAATCGTATTTGTTTTTCATTTTCTCCCACCCCTTGTTTAGCGATCTTGATGCTTATTTCATTCTATTATATACTTTACCGTGTGATTTATTATTTCACATGTATTGATATAAAGTTGATTTTGAAAAACAAATGTTGCTGCCGTGGAATAAATGATATTTTGCCGAAAACGGAGCCAATACGGCATATTTCAAACTTATTGCCGAAGTTTATTTTGAAATGAAATTGAATGTTTGAAACTGTCGCCACTACTTATAATAGTTTTACAGGCTCAACGCTCGCCACTAAAGCGAGCGATATTCACTAATATCTAATATAAACCGAACTGGTTTGTAACCTCATCGATAGTCAAATAGTGCATTTTTTCATAATTAGGAAATCGCTATGCGAAAAAAAAATAACAGTTCAGAAAAAGAATTGGATCTGGTTATTGGAACACGGTTGAAAGCTTTAAGAATTGCCAAAGGCCTATCGCAGACCGAACTAGGTCATCATGCAGGAATCTCTTTCCAGCAAATTCAAAAGTGCGAAAGAGGCCAAAACCGTGTTGGCGCCGGTCGTCTTTGGCAATTTTGTCAAATTCTCGGCGCGAGTCCTAATCAATTTTTTGATGAGATTGAAAAACTTCAAAACAATCAGCGTAGGCCAAGCTCTACACAGCAAGAATGGTCAACTATGTTATCGCGCCAGAACTTCAAATTGGTAAAAAACTTCATGCGCATAAAAGACTATAATCTCAAAGTTTCGATTTTGCGCATTTGCGAAAAGCTGGCCAGTGAATCGAACAATAAGAACTAATCGAAATACGAGCAATCATCCCACAACGTTATTTGCAAATCATTTGAAAAAACCCGCTCGACTTTGGTCGAGCGGGTAAATCCACAAGAAAGACATCTTGATTTAGCAACTGATCGTTGGGAATAGATTGCTAAACCAAGAATTAGGCGGGAGCATTTCCTTTGGTGAAAAAAACCACTCCCAAGTCAAGAGATAAAAACGTGTGCGAAATACCTCTTATTGGTGTATTTAATTATTATACACTAACAATCAGTTAATGAGAAACGGGGTGCCGAGATTGATTTACAGAATTAGGGGAACGCGCGCGTTGACGCTTTATTCCGCGGTAAAAAAAATCTGGATTCACTTCGAAAAATTCACAAAATTGCCATAACCTACTTACACTTATGCGATTAGTCCCGCGTTCGTATTTCTGAATTTGTTGAAATGTAACACCTATTTCGTCTCCCAAATTGCTTTGCGAGAGTTGATTGGATTTTCGCAACACTTTCAAACGTATGCCAACATGAATATCTACATATGTTGCAGATCTTGGCTTCGCAATTCTCATTTGACCTCCGTGTTTATTTGTTAATCGGTATTGGGCCTAAGTTTTAGAAATAAAATGGTAAGCTGCGGCAACCAGTTCATCGGAAGCATCCAGACTGCCGGGCATGGCACTCTGAACAACGTCAAGATGCCATAGGCTTAATAATGCTTTGGCATCTTCTATGGACGTTACCGGTGTAGACAGGGCTGTCTCCATCAAACTGGATTGTCGATCCAGCAGCGCTGTTTCCCGAATAGTTATTTTTGCCTGCTCTTCCGCGGTCACATCGGAGATATCAGAAAATTCGAATAGTTTGAGAGAAATAGCCTTGTATTCCTCGACAATATCCGGCAAATGCTCGTGTGCATTTATTGCGGATTTTTCAACAGACATTGATTGTTGGTTTTGCATTTGTTTTTCCTTTGCTGCTCGCCACACTTTAAGCGTGTTTATTTTCTAAAGTGATTTGCGAAAGCTTGCCTACGACTCACGCAGGTCCGCGCGTACGAGGCGACTGAAGTCGGTAACCCTGGTAATGCCGGGCCATTTGCGGTCACTTATTTGCGTTACGCGTGAGCTGCAAATGATCGATCAATCTTTATTTAAATTGCTGAGCCGCCAATTTTCCAACCGTCGTTCACCTGCTGCTGCGACGTGCTCATTTTGTATTTTGCGCTGAGAGACCTTGATCTGCCTTTCACTTAATTCGACCTTGCCTAAAAGTTCGCGAAGTTCAGATTTTAAATTTTCACACTTAGCTTGTAACGCTGATCGCTTTTCGTCAAGGAAGACAAGTCGCCTTGTCAACTGGTCGCACCATTTTTGGGCAATCTGAAGATCGACGCCACTTAACTGACTATTTGATTTTGCAATTTGAATAGCTGCTCTCCGCCCTTTATCGCGATCCTTCTCGAGCTTAAGTATGTCTTTGTCTAATGCGACCTGTTGCTTTGCAAAATCAGCTAACGAGTTTTCAACCGATTGCTTTTTTAGTTTTAAAATTTGGCTAATCACTTCCATAAACCAGTTATTCCGTCTTAATATGGTGCAGTCTTAAATTGATCAGCATAATGAATAGCTGCTGCGACAGCAGCATAATGTTCAGGCTGTATGCCATCGCCGATTTCTACCGTGGCATATAAAGATCGCGCGCATGGTGGATTTGAGTGGATAGGCACGTCGTGCATATCTGCCCGTCCCCGAATGCGCATCGCCATTTCATCTACACCTTTTGCCACGCAAACAGGCACTCCACCCTCCTCCCTGGCCCACTTTAACGCGACAGCATAATGTGTAGGGTTGACGATAACCACATCCGCCGATGTGATATCTTGCAACATTGTGCTTTGGGTCAGTGCTGCAGCGCGCGCTCGACGTTCGCGTTTTAAATATGGGTCTCCTTCACTGTCTTTCATCTCATCGCGCACTTCTTGCAATGTCATGCGAAGTTTTTTGAAATAAGAGAATCTCTTATAGGGCAGATCAATTGCGGCAATAAATGCCGATGCGATTAACATGTAAAGCAAGAGCTTCAGCGCATCATCCTTGAGTTCAGTAATCAGGTAATTTGGAGAAACACCGCTTAACGCCGGGAGGGTCGGAAATTCCTGCGTAAAATAATACAAAGCGATTGCTGCCACAAATAACAGCTTCGCCAGTCGTTTCAGAAATTCCGCCAAGCCGCCGGGGCCATATTTTTGTTTCGCATTAGAGATTAATCCGATTTTGGAAAGCTTGGGCTTAATCTTCACAGGTGCAACAACGATTGATTGTTGAATGACCAGCGATAAAATAATGAATACTCCGGGTATGACGAGCACGGGAAACGCGTAGAGAACGATTTGCCCCAACACATCCTGCAAGACAAAGCCCTGTTTCTCAATCAGAACATTACTGGCAACCTGTCCAGGTCGGCTGATAATAATGAGCAGAGAAGAATAGATACCTTTAACGACCGCGTCGCCAGCCAATAAAACGGTGAGTGCAAACCCTAGATACAGGACGAATGTGCTTGTTTCTGTTGACTGCGCTGTATCGCCCTGCTCTCTCGATTTTTTGATTTTCTGCTCAGACGCATCAAATGACTTTTCCTGGCCGTCGCTTGCACCTTCGCTACTCACGGGATGATCCCCGGAAATTCACTGAAGGCGCTGTTATATTCTGACATCCAGAGCATCAAAATCGACCCCGCCGATAAAACGAGGAGAAAAATACCAGCGCCTGTAATTGCAGGCATGCCGACAAAGGATACCATTAACTGTGGCATCGCCCGGTTCAGAAATCCAAGAATGAGATTGTAGACAAAATTGAGAATCATAAACGGCAAAGCGAGCGCGAGCGAGAAACTAAAAACGCCGGCAAACCTTTGGGCGACCCAATATGCTGTTTCGTCGCCGGCAGGCGAGGTTCCAAGCGGAAAGGTCTCAAAGCTGCCAACAAAAACGCCAATCGCCATGATATGTAAATCCATGGTTATCGCCAGTGTAATACCGGCCAGCATGAACAGTGTGCTCATGGTCGTATTCGGTTCCGTGGTGATACCTTCGCCAAAGATTTGGGAAAGCGACATCGATTGTGAAATAATGCTGCCGGTGATCTGGAGACCAAACACCATGACGCGAAACGCAAACCCCAATAAAAATCCGTAAAAACTTTCTTTCAGGATCAACAAGGTCGAGTTGGCCAAAGTCAGAGATTGCGCGTCAATGGTCGGGGCGATCATGGGAACCAACATCCATGTCAGCAAAAAAGCTACTGAGAGACGAACGCGAACCGGTATGTTGACCTCCCCCAGACCGGGTAACATAAAGACAAACAAAGACACTCTCGAAAAAATGGCAATTACAGGTACAACGAATTCAGCGTTCTCGAGGATGAGTTCGGCGAGTTGAGACAAAGCGTCCATTTAGCGCGTCAAACCACGCCGACGATCGCCGGACGTTCAGAGACGGTAATTTCATCATATGACAACACCGGATTTCGGATGCCTTTGGCCGCCAGAACAGTGCTGAGAAACCGGCGGCGTTTTGCGCTTGTTGCCACCGCTGCATAACACCCTTTTACCGCGGACGTATCCAGCTCCGACCTCACGGAGTCTGCTAGTTTGTTAAACGTCTCTGGCGGAAGCGCTATATCGCTGCGTCCGGTGTCATCTCGAACTTCGTGTTCGTTAAACAATGTTTCCCAATCGGGGCCGATCTGCACCAGTGGCAGTCGCCCTTGATCATCTCTTAACTTTGTCACGAATTGATAGCTGAGCCGATGGCGAACGAAATCGGCCAATTGCTCCACCGCATTTAAAGTGGCTTTGCCCTCGGCGATGGTTTCCAGAATGACCGGAATATTTCTGATTGATATCCTTTCCTCGAGAAGAAGACGCATCACGCCTTGCAGGGTTTCCAATGGCACTTTGTCCGGCAAAAACTCCTCAAGCAGTTTTTTATTAGACGCAGCCCGCTCCGCATCGCTTACGTTTTTAAATGTATCCAGCGTTTCGCGGAGTGAGCGGCGGGTCAGGAGTTTCGTAAAGTTAGCCTGTACGATTTCAAGCAGATGCGTTGCCAAGACTTCCGTAACTTCTACCGTTGGAATACCCAGCATCATAAGCTCGTCTTGTTCGACCTTGGGCACCCAACGCGCTGAGGCATTGTAAACTGGCTCACGCGTATTGACGCCTTTTATCTCGGGATGGTCACCTTCCTCAATAAGCGCCATTACATGTCCCGGCTTGAGAAGGTTTGATGCCACCTCTGCGCCTTGAATTTTTATTTTGTATGTATCCGCATCCAAGAGTGAGTTGTCGGTTAGGCGAATAGCGGGTAGCACGAATCCGAATTCTGCGGCGATATATTTGCGGATTTTTTCGACCCGTTGATCAAAGCCCATATCTTCGCCCATTACAATGGAGACGAGTTCCTTTGACAGCTCCACATGAATTTCGTCAATATCGAGTGTGTCTCCGAGGAGTGGTTTTACGTCCCGGTTATCTTCAATGTTCTCTGTCGTTTCCTTTTCAGTCTCTTTAGCCTGCGCCAGAATTGAGCGATAGGCAGCAAAGCCAAGCAGCGCTGCGCCGACTAAAAACGGCACAAACGGTAATCCTGGAAGAAATGCAAACACGAGCATGATCGCTGCGACTGCAATTAAGGCTGCAGGATATTTGGTAAACTGACTGAACAAAGCGAAATCAACCGTGCCTTCACCTTTGCCTTTCGCTAACAATAACCCCGCTGCGATAGAGATGATAACCGCTGGAATTTGAGAAACCATGCCGTCACCGACGGTCAGAATCGAGTAATTTTTGATTGCCTCGCCAAACCCGATTTTGTGGACGCCCATCCCAATGGCCATCCCGGCGACGAGATTGAGAAATGTTATCAAGAGCCCAGCAATTGCATCCCCTTTCATGAATTTCGAAACGCCGTCCAGTGATCCCAAAAACGCGGTCTCTTCTTGTTCCAAATTTCGTCTTGCGTGCGCTTCTTGATGCGAGATTGCGCCAGCCGCCACGTCTGCATCAATGGCCATTTGTTTGCCGGGCATGGCATCTAAAGCGAATCTCGCGCCCACCTCGGCCATGCGGCCCGCGCCTTTGGTAATCACCATGAAATTTACGATGACAAGGACGGAGAACACGATCAGACCGATAAATACGTTTCCGCCCATGATAAACATGGCGAATCCTTCAATAACTCCCCCGGCGGCACTCGACCCTGTATGGCCATTGCCAATGATCAGTTTGGTCGAAGAAATATTTAACGAGAGCCGCAACAGGAGTGACGCGAGCAATACTGCGGGAAAGGATGAAAAATCCAGGGGCCGCTCGATAAAAAGCGTGATCGTAAAAATAAGGATTGCGAATGCAAAAGAAGCCGTTAATCCGGCGTCGAGAACCCAAGAGGGCACAGGCAGAACCATCATGATGATGATGATCATCAGGCCAACTGAAAGCATGACAGTTGGGTTTTTCAAAGCTGACCAGGAGAGCTTTGGCATAGGGCGGCTCCTACCTGGCAATCATGGGAATGACTTGACTATCAAACAGCCCGACAATAACGCGAGCCATATATCCGGCGGACATATAAAAAACGATCAACATCACGGCGAGCTTAGGTACAAAAGTCAGGGTCATTTCCTGAATAGAAGTCAGTGCTTGCAAAAGACCGATAATCAATCCAACGATCAAGGCAGCTGCCAAGATCGGCATGGATATCTGTACAGCCCCCCAGAGAAATTCGCGGAGTACAGAGAGGATTTCAGATTCTGACATGATTATCCTGATATGAGGTCTGAACTAGACCGGCATTCGCAATAGTTCTTGATAGGCTTCGACAACGCGATTGCGAATCGTTACCGCCGTCTCAAGCGCAATTTCTGCAGTTGCAAGTGCTTCGACAACAGAATGTGGATCCGCTGTTCCCGCGCTCATCGCATTTGTTGCCTGATCGACATTTTCAAAGACCTGCGCAAATTCCTGTGCACCTTTGGCTATCGCGCTCGTTTTGTCTGCGCCGATTTCAGCTTTAGCCTGACCGGATTTCATGTCAGGCGTGAGCGCCTTTTTGGCTATGTCATATTGACGGAGAGCCCCGAGTGATGAAGATTCCATTTTGTTCCCCTACCGCCGTAGCAATCCGATCAGGCTGCTATACATTTGCGCAGCCTGTCTAAACGTTGAAAGATTGGCTTCGTAGCTTCGACCTGCTTCGCGGGCATCTGCAAGTTCAAGCATCATGTCGACATTAGACATAACAACATATCCGTCCGCATCAGACAGAGGATGCGCTGGATCATACAACTGCTCACCCAATGATCGATCCAAGGTAACGTTCTTGATCTGCACACTGTTTTGACCTGAAATGCGATCCAATTCATTTTTGAAAGAAATCTGTTTTCGTTGATACCCGTGCGTGTCCGCATTGGACAGGTTTTCACTAACCACCCGCATACGGAAAGACTGCGCATTCATGCCACTGCTCGCGGCATGCATCGCGCTTTTTATCGGATTAAAACTCATTATACGCCTCCTGCGTTTCCTAAGTAATTCGCTTGTTGAACATCAAAATCCTGAGATGTTCGAATTCTATCTTTATATATTTTTCCCAATAGCCATTTTCATCATTTCAAGCGTCTTGCGATAAACAGCCAGCGCCATTTCATGTTCGCCTTTGGTTTGTGCAGCCAACATTGTCTGTTGCTCCAATGAAACAGTGTTTCCATTGGGCGATGCGATATCCCCGGCTTCCATCAATTGAACTTTTGCTTCCAACGCGCCGATCTTTTGGCCATTCTGTGCCGCTTTTTTGTAAATTTCGGAAAAAGGCTGAAGATCTTTTGCCTTGAAACCGGGCGTATCTGCATTGGCGATATTTTCAGCGATCAAGGCGTGGCGCTTTTCCGCATGAGACGCGAGCGCGGACATGTTTTGCAATATTTTTATATCGTTGAACATATAGGTGTCTTCATTTTCTTGTGGTTAATGAATATCTAACGATTACTCTTATAAGTTGAACAAAATATTAATAACACCTTCTGATTTGAAAGTGAAAGCATGACGATTGTCAATCCAGCCGCGACAAAATTTGAACAAGCCGTCTCGCTCGCCTCGATAGAATCCTCGAAGAAAATCTGGGGTCAAGTTACGCGCGTCGTTTCACAATCAGTCCACATACAGGGGCTGAGCATCGCCATAGGATTAGGCGATCAAATAGAGATTAAAACACCAACCGGATCCATGATGACAGGTGAAATCATTGCCCTGAATCCTGATGAAGCGATTGCGATTATGTACAATGACCCATTCGGTATTCGTGTGGGAAGCCGCGCATATTTCAAACCGGAAAGTCTTGTATCACCTTCGAGTGACTGGATAGGTAAGGTTCTGGATCACTCTGCGCGTACTGTGGATGGCCAAACACCGCTTGAGGGACCTACCAAATTACCGCTCCGCAATAAACCGCCCCCGGCAATTTTAAGAAAACCGCTCGGATCACGCCTCGATACCGGTATTGCCGCGATCGATACCTTTCTACCGCTGTGCCAAGGACAAAGAATGGGGCTATTTGCCGGTTCCGGTATTGGAAAGTCGACACTCCTTGCTGCCCTAGCGCGCGGAACGAAAGCCGATGTCATTATCATTGCTTTGATCGGGGAGCGTGGCCGGGAAGTTCGTTCATTTGTGGAAAACACATTGGGCGAAGAAGGCATGGAGAAATCAATCGTTTTCGTTGCAACATCGAACGACCCGTCTGCCCTCAAATTGAGAACAGCACTCCTAGCATTGACAACGGCGGAAAGCTTCCGCGACGAGGGAAAGCAAGTACTGGTCTTGTTTGACTCGATTACACGGTTTGCTGAAGCGCACCGTGATGTGGCCTTGACCGCCGGAGAAATTCCGTCCCTTCGGGCATATCCGCCTTCAACGTTCAGGGCTCTGGCGGCTTTGTGCGAACGGACCGGGCCCGGAATTGACGGCTCCGGTGATATTACCGCCGTCTTTAGTGTACTTGTCGCCGGTTCCAATATGGAAGAACCGATTGCGGACATGGTGCGCGGCATTCTGGATGGTCATATTGTTTTAGACCGTGAGATTGCCGAACGCGGCCGCTACCCGGCGATCGATGTCAGACGTAGCGTTTCACGCTCTCTCCCCGAGGCGGCAAGCCCGGAAGAGAATGAGATATTGAATAAAGGTCGAGCCCTGATTGGTGCATATGAAGATGCGCGCCCCCTGATCCAATCCGGTCTTTATGCCAGCGGCTCGGACCCCGTTATCGATAATGCCATTGAAATTTACCCATCACTGGACGGGTTTGTTGGCTCCCTCGGAGATGCCGATGCTACAAAAGCTTTCGACAAACTTGCGGAGATATTGACGATCAAGGCAACCTCAGTCGCCGACGTTGAAAACCTTGATCAAGCCACAGATTAGACGTTAGACAAAATAAGGTTTTCCAATCCCGAACTTCCGAGTCCGCCGGATAAAATGGTAATTGCAGATGCTGCCGGCGACGTACTTGCCGGGCCGTTGGCAATTTGACGTGTCAATTGAAAACGGCGAATGGCCACATCAATATTTTCGGGGTCTTTAAAGATATCGACACTGCGGCTACCAAAATATTGATCAGCGCGATCGGCTAGCACTTCGGCTTGCTGATCAAGGTCAATCTGGGAAAACGAACTTGGCAAATTAAACGCTGCTTCGACGACCGATCTGAGCGGCAGGGAAGCCATGACTTGAAACCATCCACCTGCCTCGGTTAAATCCCGTTCAGCAATTGTTCCGATTTCCCGTTTAAAATTGAGGGCCTGACGCATATCGTCGTCCACCTCGCCCAATGAAATTTCGAAACTTTCATCCCGGTATTGATCAACAATGCGTTGGTTGGACGCATCATTTGACACAAACCCGAAGTCTCCGAATGAAAAGGCCTGAGCAAATGAGATATAATTTGGATTGTTCAACCGATTGGCAAAACTGTCATCCTCAAGCGTACCCTCTTCCAGAACTTTTCGGACAAAAGCACCTTTGTCAATTTCTTCGGACAAGCCGAAGGCTCCCAAGGCGACCTTTAAAATTCTACGGTCGCCCATAAACTCATCAAGCGTGGAGATTGAGTCTATATTTCCAAGATAGTACTCAACATCGCGCGCAATATCAGGCGATTTATTATATATTTCCATTTGCCGATCGAGTGTGCGCTCAAGGAAATTCCATCCCCCGAGACCTGACAATGGTATAATCGGCGTAAATGGCATGAGCTATTAACCAGCAGCTGCTAATGAGTGCTGGGCTTGATCTTTCTGATCCGTATGCTGTGACAACGTGAGCAGCTCTTGTTCGATATGGAGCAAAGGTTTCAAAGCGCACAGTACCGAATAGTAGCGTCCATGTTCAACCGCATTTGCGGCTTTCAAAATATTTTTAATCATTTCCGTGCCTGCAAAGACTTTAAGAAGGTCGACGAGACCGTCTTTTACCTGCGCCTCCACTTCATCAATTGTCATATCGCCGGACAGGACCAGTTGGGCATTGTAGTATACGCGTTTGATCGGCGTATTCACATCATCAGGGTGGATTACATCGCTCAGGCGCAAAACATTAACGCCGTCTGCCTCTACACGGATTTGTCCGCGTTTTGGACCATTTTCAAGGAGTGCTCCATTGACGAGAAATTTTTCATTAGGTTTTAAACTGAGAACGAGACCGGCCATGATTATGCTGCCTCGATTTCTTGCTCGTGCGTCTGATTATTTGCCATCGCCTGTATGCTTCGGCTTTGTCGCAATCCGTCTATCATAGCCTGGTTGATGTCGATTAATACATCATGTGTCGCTCTCCCGGCCATGACTTTCACGGTGTGTTTTTGCGTAAATTCAGAAAGAGAAATAATGGATGTTTTAAGGTCAAGTGGAAGCGGGTTTTCAGGATTTGTTAAATCAATCAAAAGCAAATTCCAAAGCTTGACATTATCGTAAAGCGCTTCCGCTAGCTTTGACATGCCACCGATTTCATTTGTGTCGGCCGCGCGCATTTTAGATGTAATTGAGGCGAAAACTCTGAGTTCGACGGCCTTGTCCGATGCGAGTTCACGTTGTGAGTTTAGATATTTTTTGTGGGCTATTTGTTGTGCGGTCATCCTGCGTCCGTTCTATCCTAGAAATCTGATCTCCGAGACGGGAAACCCGTCTCGGAAACTTTTTGTCGCCTTGCTTCCTATCGGAAGAGAGCCAAGAGCTGCTGTGGGCCCTGGTTGGCGATTGACAACGCCTGGACGCCAAGCTGCTGCTGAACCTGCAAAGATTGCAGACGCGCAGATGCTTCTTCCAGGTTTGCATCTGTCAAGGCGCCAATGCCAACTTTTAACGAGTCAGTCAGGGTCGCGACAAATTCAACCTGATTTTCAATACGCTTTTGCTTTGAACCAAAGGCAGCTGACGCATCAATAGCTGTTTGTAAAAACCCTTCGATTTCAGCCAAAGCAGATGCAGCACCTGCATCAGTCGTGACGTCAAATGACGTTATACCTTCAAGGGCACCGGCAGCTACGCCACCTTTCAGTGAACCTGCGGCCAATGTGCCAGCGACTGTTGTACTCGTATTTGAAAATGTAAGAACTGCATCATCGACCAATGGATCAGCGGCTGCCGTAACGGCTACAGAGATATTGGCGTTTGAAGGTGCAGCATCATAAGCGGCCTTCAATCCATTCGCGACGTCCGTATTAGTATCGCCTGCTACCGACGTATACGTGAACTCGGTGCCGTCAACGGTAACGCTTGCAACCGTCCCGGTCTCAACAACGCCTTCGCTCAACGTCACTGTCTGCGTTCCGTCATTCGTTCCGTCGTTTACAGGAATTGCAGCACCGGTGGCTGTTGCATTAGCACCATCGGCAGCAGCCAGAGCGGTAGCTGCTACAACTTCAGCACCTGTACCCAGATTCACACGTGAAACGGAGATGCTTGAGGCTGTCACAGTTCCGTCCGCCGCACGGTCAAGTGAGGACAGGATTGAAATGCTACCTGTAGAATTCAGCAGGTTCTGGCCGTTGAATTGCGCAGCAGCCACAATAGAACCGATTTGGGTTACGAGTTCAGCAACGTCGGTCTGGATTTTGGTACGGTCAACGTTTTCTTCCTGAGCTGAAACAATCAATTGTTTCATGTCTTGTAGAAGATCTGTGACTTGTTCAGATGAAGCGCGCGCAACACCGACAGTCGCTGAACCTAAGTTCAATGAGTTTGAAATCTGGTCGAAGCTTTCAACGTCAGTCGACATGACTGTTGAAATCGCCCAAATCGCCGCATTGTCTTTGGCGTTCGAAATCGATTTACCTGTTGAAATTTCGCTTTGTACCATTCCGAGGTTTTTGTTGATCCCGCGAAGAGTTTCGAGGGCTACCATGGCACTACTGTTTGTTAAAATACTTGACATAGGTCTTTTCCTTTTAGGTGCGTTTTATACGCTTTTGAAAAATGACGGAATTTGAGTTCCATCTGGCCACCATTGACCGCCTACGTCGTCCTGACGGATTTGCCCCCCAATAAATTAATGAGCAAATTAACTCTCCTGAGTTGTATTTGTCTGTTATACACGAAATGTTATTTAACTCTTAACGTCACACACGTTTTTCAGAATTTACAGTGTTTTCAATTAATACGATGGTATCGCCTGTGCGATTATAGGCGCCTAGTTGAGCCTCTTGTGTGGCCAGTGAACGTAGTCGCATTTGCGCCGCTTTAATTCCGTGAAAAGCGCCTTGGAGGAGCTGCGCGTTTTCATTGGCCAATCGTTTCAGTGTCTCGATTTGGGGCGCGATGTATTCGATATTTTCGGCTGAATCCAGCGTTGATACCAAGGCATCAAATTCAGTAAGGCATTTGCTCTTGAGTTGCAGCGTTCTATCAAGTTCCGAAAAAGTCCCCTTTTTGATCAACTTACTCTCTTCCTTTAGAATGTAGATAATCTCAGAAATTTTAGCGTTACAATCTGTCAGAGAAGACAATTTCACCTCCTTGCTCACCAATTACGGCTGCGTCAGCATTGCGACGTGACATTTGAGTATATATTTTTTCCGCCAGTCCAAATCCGCCATCGTCAGCAATCTTTTCTGCAAATTCCTGAATATACATTCCACTAAAAGCAGAGGCATCTTTTCCACCACCCATGGTCAAAGCTTTGTCAAATCCTGAAAATTTCAACATTTGCCCGATGAATACGGCCTCAAACTCCCTTGCTTTTTCACGAAGGATTTGGTCCTTTTTATCGTCGATTGCTCCAGACAATTGGTCGGCTTCCCGGGCGATCGATAAATTGGAAAACGGCATTGTGGTTGAAAGCATAGGACATGTCTTTTTTTGATATTTATTGTTAATATTAAATTACTCGTAAAAGATTAGTTAATCTTTATAACATATTTATAGTTGCATGCTATTTCCCATAGAAATTCCCGCCTCTACGAGTGCAAAGAATAAAACAAAAGATCCGGAAATTGATCCAGCGTCACCAGGTGACATTGCCGTCAATTTGACAGCCAATCCAAACGAAGATGCGGAACAGTTTTTTTCGGCGTTCGATGCTTTGGCGATAGATGAGCTATCTTCCTCTGAGGGATGGGATTTTACAGAAGCCGAAACAGTACATCCGGAAAACACAATTGACCCCGAATATGAACAAGCCTTGATCCTCGGCACGGATGTCGGAACGGCCGCTCCAATTTCTGCTCTGGACAAGCTCATCAAAGACACCCCGTCGTCAGCAATTCCTCATACCGAGAAAACAGGAAAAACCTCGGCCCCTATTGCCGTCACATCCCCTTCGACCCCGCATCCAGTCCAACCCAATGCGCAGAATATCGCTACACCGGTAGAAATTACCACACCTGCAAATGATACTGCCAATCCAGATGATATTCTGTTCAATATTGCGTCAAGGCAAGTAGGCAATCATTCGGACGGTGAAACACCAGATCATACAATTGGTAACAAGCGCCCGGGATTGGACATCAAAGCCAACACGGATGGAGCCAACCCAGCGGCACAAATCAAATGGGATAACGCATCGACTAAAATTCCGGAGAATTTAGAGCGACGTGGTTTGGAAACAGCAGAAGTAAAATCTGCTTCATCCAATGGCAAAAGTCCTGCGCCTGTCTTAATAACACCGATTACCGGCATGCAGATCGCACCTTTGGTTTCGAACGCGCCTGATATAAGCACGCCGATCGCTATGCAGGTCGATATCGCACAGCACACGCAAAAATCGGCGCCAAGCCAACAACTTGCGCAAGCGCTGGCGACGGTCACGCAAGATCAGAACAAACTTCAAGTTCGTTTGGACCCGCCGGAGCTCGGACGCGTCACCGTAGAGTTTCAATTTGACGGCAACCGCGGCGTGACTGCCGTCATTTCGGCGGAGAATGCTGATATTGGTTCCCAACTTCGTGATCGATCCGAGTTTTTGCTGAAATCTTTAAGATTGGCGGGCTTCGGAAATATTGATCTGAGCTTCGACACTCAATCAAATCTTGCACAAAACGGTAGCGATCTTAGTAAGGACAAAGAAAGCCATGCAATTGCTATATATGAGACAGACAATCAAATGATTGAATTGGACGGAGATGGCACAGTCACGCGACAACTCTTGTCTGTACCTGAAGATAATTTGAACATTCTATTATAGGAGATAATTATGAATGTTACGGACTTAATGGCCATCACAACGGGACAAGCCAGCCCGACTTTTTCCGAAGATGAAAATGCGACCGCTACAGATGCCGCGCAAACGCCGGCCGAACAAACCACTGGCGAGGAGTTTAACACATTTCTTACACTATTGACGGCACAGATCCGAAACCAGGATCCTTTGGAACCTCTGGAATCAACGCAGTTTGTTGAGCAATTAGCGACTTTTTCCGGGTTGGAATTGCAGGCTAAAGCCAACAATGTTTTGGAAGATATTGCGTCTATGCTAGCCCAACAATTGTATTCGAATACATCTGAAGCTGGTTAATCGCGAAGGCTGCGCCTTTATTGCTCCTGACGCGCGACGTCCAATATTAGAATATTGTCGATTCCTTCTTTAATGACATCCTGACACGCTGTGAGCAGGTTTTCGCGAATCTTTTCGTAGCTTTCTGCACTTGTCAGGTCGGCACCGAAGACACCGGCATTTGAAAGCGCTAACAGTTCGCGCATGATAGCGTCCCGTAATTTTGGTTCATAGCTATACGCATTTTCCGGGGCGTTATCGTTCATTTCCAAATTCAAATTCATAATTACCAGAGCCTCGATTGCACCCTCTTGCATGACCGGGACAACGAATTGTCTTTTGAATTTTAAATAGACATTTTCACCACCGGCATAAGAGGAACCATCATCACCTTTGGCGTCCTTACCATCCTTCTTTTTCTTGTCTTTGCTCTTTTTGTCCGACTTTTTCTTTTTATCGCCATCATCCTTTTTACTGTGACCATCATCTTTTTTCTTGCTTTTTGTATGATCGGATTTACGAGCCTGATTGTCCGCTTCTTCACCGGAACTTCCATTGCGCAAGAAGTCTCCGGCCAAACCACCGACGACTACGAATACAATCATTAGAACCGGGAACAATATTTTTTTCATGACGCCAGGCTTTCAATTAAAACGGTAGAATTTTTCCAAGAATTTTATTGCCGGCTTTCGGACGTGTGGATTCCGTGAGCGTGCCCTGCCCACCGTAATAAATCCGGGCCTCAGCAATCTTGTCATACGTAATGGTGTTTAGACGTGAAATGTCTTGCTTGCGTACAAGTCCGGTAACTTGCAAATACCGGATTTCATTGTTGACCATGATCTCCTGGCGACCCGCCAATTGCATGTAGCCATTACGATTAACCGATACGACACGGGCGGCTAGACGCAATGTGATTTTCTCCTGGCGACTAATATTGCCATTTCCCGTACGCGAGCTCGTTTTGTCCAAGTCAACTGCGGGCGATAAAGTCGCGCCGTCGGGCAATATGCGAGACGCCAATTCCGGTAGCCCCAAAAATGCGTTGGCACCAAAATTTTCAGCCATCTGCCGATTTTCCGCAATTGAGTTTTGGAGCTCAGCTTCGTCATCTATCTCAATCACTACGGTTAAAATATCGCCTGTGTCACTGGCCCGCCGGTCACCAAAAAGAGATTGCGGACTACTGCTCCACAACGATGTCGATTTCGACCCGCTCTGTGTGCGGTCAACTGCCGGTGTCGGTTGGTATGCCCCGGATTCGCTGGATGACTGCGGCGTGTTATACACCCAATTGTCAGGAAGCGATTTTGGCTCCATGACTGCGTCCGTTGATGCACAAGCCGCAAGCAAGAAGACAGATGTGCTAGCTATGACGATTGATTGTTTCACAGGTTGACCTCCACATATCCAGCAGAATTGACGATGCCATTGACCCGGTTTCGCGAATCTAAATTCATGATCGTGACGGTGTCGCCAACGCCACCTTCATCAAGAGCACGTCCAAATGCAGTAATTTCCATCGGGCCGAATTTGTAGATCATCGTCACACGACTATTTCGCTTCACCAAAATGGGTGACCCTACAAAACTTGGATTGACTTTTTGTCCCGCATAAATGGTACGCTTCACTTCTTTTCCCACGAAAGCGGCCAATTGCGAATGCGCTTCAGCCCCGCTGGAGGGCTCAGTGGTCACATCAGATGCAGAAATTATTGTCCCGCGAAGCAATGTTGATTTAGCAATAATTTCCGCGCCGAACGCCGGAGCCGACACCAAAGCCAGGGCAATAGATATGACCAGGCTGCGCATCTAACGGATCCGGGTTGTAGCTGCGTACATTTCATCTGCCGCTGTAATAATTTTGGAATTTAACTCATAGCCGCGCTGTGCCTCAATTAATTCCGAAATTTCTTCAACAACATCGACACCGGAATCTTCCAGATATCCCTGGCGCATTAAACCAATGCCTTCGGTACCGGGTTCGCCTACAATGGGCGCACCTGAGGCTTCGGTTTCACGGTATAGATTTCCGCCCATCGCTTCGAGTCCCTTCACATTGGCGAATACTGTCATTGTGATTGTCCCAATGGTTTGCCCGGCCGTTGCGTTATCAAAGAACGCTGTAACTTCGCCGTCGCGACTTATCGATAGTCGCCGTGTATCGTTTGGAATGGTGATATTGTCGGCCAGCTCAAACCCATCTGCGGTCACGACCAGGCCTTCAGCGTTTCTATTGAACTTTCCATCACGGGTGTACGCAGCGTCGCCACTCGGCAGCGTAATTTCGAAAAACCCGCGGCCTTCGATCGCAATATCAAGATCGCCGCCGGTGGGACTAAGTGCGCCCTGCACGATTTCCATAGAAACAGTTGATGGACGCACACCCATACCCATTTGAATACCCGCGGGTACAATGGTTCCGGTTTGTGAAGAAATTGCACCGGGCGGTAAGTGCTGTTGATATAACAAGTCCGCAAATTCAGCGACACGTGGCTGATAAGCTGTCGTACTCATATTGGCAATATTGTTTGATATAACGTCGACTCGCATTTGTTGCGCCGACATGCCGGTCGCTGCGATTTTGAGAGCGTTCATCCTAAACCTCCTACTTTTTGAGGGACGTCTTGTCCCGGTTTGTTATCCGATCTGTCGGATAGTTGTGATTACTTGACGAATGCGTTCGTCTTCCATTTCAAGTAATTTTTGGCCAGCATCATAGTACCGTTGCACTTCGATCATTCTGGCAATTTCAGCTACCGGCTGAACGTTAGAGTCTTCTGTAAATCCCTGCAGTACCCTGGGCTCTTCGAGCACCTCAGTCCCTTCCCGGGCAATCCATAAATTACCGCCGTCGCGTGACATGGTCTCTGGCGCTGCATTGACGATCCCCAGTTTCGCTAGCTCTATGCCATCTGCGCTAATTGTGCCGTCACCTCCGATCGCGAGACGGTTCACTTCCTGGGGAATTTGGATTTGACCTCCGGCCTGATCCAGCACCGGCATACCGTCCGGCGTGACAAGTGTCCCTTCTTGATTGGTTAGAAAATGCCCTGCACGGGTCAGGCGTTCGCCGCCTGGGGCCTCCACGGTGAAGAAACCTTCTCCGTCAATAGCCACGTCAAGCTCACCACCTGTTCGGCGCAACTCGCCATAACTGAAATGGCTGAAATGGGCACCTAGCCGTCCCATTGACATGCTGTGACGCGGCCCTTTATCCGGTATATCGCCGTTGGCAGCATTGATAAACTCGGTAAAAATAGCTCCTTCGCGTTTAAAGCCAATGGTATTGGCGTTCGCCATATTATTGGCGATTACGCTCAATTCTTTCATGAGGCCGGATTGGCGCGAAAGGCTTATGTAAGTTGCATTATCCACCGGTCAAATAGGCCTTTGCAATGTTGATATCGTCAGAGATGTCGGATTGGAATTCGCCCAGGTCTTCAGACGAGTTGGGCACGATCATGTTTGAATAGGTGGTCTCGACTGATGTTAGCAGTCCAGAAAGCTGTAGCTTTTTATTGCCAAGTTTCCCGCCCATGGCGTAGTCAAGTGACTGAAGGTTTGAATGGGCAGATTTGAAATCACCAGCTTGCCATTCGAGATCAGCAAGTTTTTTAAATCGCTCAGGACCATGCGGCATCGCTTTAACGATCTGAATTGCATCTTGCGAGCGCCCGGTTTCAACCAGGCTTTCAATGAGGAGACCGCTAAACTCGATATCGTCTTTATAGCCCGATGCGAACACTATTACTTTTTCGACATCACCGCTTTTACGAGCGGCTTTCATTTTTGCCAAAGTGAGGCGCTTTATACTATTTTGATCAAGGCTCTCAATCTCTTCATCTAGATAGATCTGCCCCCCCAATTCGGGAAGGTTTAGCGCCAGCGCCGCCTCAAGCGCAGCATGTTTTAATTCGGCATGGGTTTTAAGCGGATTGAAAAAACCGGAATCAAATAGATATGCGTTTAACGCGCCTATACGTTTGCTGTTTTTCTTGTCATTTAACCCGATTAAAATTTGGTCTGCAATCAGGGTGACCACAGCAACCCGTTCCGGGTCGTCGATACTCAACTCGCGCTTAGCAAGTTTTATCGATTCAGTTGCTGAGCCATTTTTGAGATAAAGTTTAATTGTCTCCAGACTTGCCATTCGGCTTTCGTCCTTGCCGCTATATTGCTGCGCAACCGAATTGAGATCATCAGAAAATCCAGGATATGGTGAGAGTCCATCCGCAGAATATTTATTGGACAACTGAAAAATTGAACGGGTTCTCAGGGGGCCATCAAACTTGCTGAGCCGCTCTAGAATACGAATACCTTTTTGACCTTTTTGAGACGCGTCGATCAATGCGAACAGATACATTGTATGGTCATCGCGACTAGCTGGAAGGTCGCCGGTTTTGGTGTCTGGCTCGATAGATCTTAGCATTTTTTTGGCCAGTTGCAGATCGCCGGTTTCAGCGGCCAAAACTCCCAAACGCCTTGTCAAAATCTTCCGAATTTCTACGGGCATTTCTTCCAACACTGCTAAGTCCGAACTATCGGGAAGGACTTTAGCCTCATCTGGTGTTTTGCTATTTGAGTCCGAAAGTGCTGTTTTATACCATATTTTTGCGCTTCCATTGCAGGCCGCATATTGCTTCAATATGAACTTATTATTTTCGCTGAAGTCTCCAGAGAGAACTTTGCTTACGGACTTCAAAAGGGGGACCCTTTGATCCTCAACGGAATGCACCAAAGCCAGAGCTTCGGCCCCTAACCCTAAACTCCAATAGGTTTTGATAAGAGCGATACGGTCGTCCAGCGAATCGATCGACCGCATTTTTGCTTTAGCTGTAGAAATATCGCTGTAAGCTGCGACATCAAAATAGTCTGTGAGTTCAACAAGATCTGCCACCGCACACGAAATCCCGTCTTGTGGACTCGCTGACAACTGTTCAATGATAATTTCTGGAGTGTGCGGTTCGGGTTGTTTTACGGGTTCGGGGTCTTGGTTCGTTTCTTTTAGATCGACAAATCCTTGCTCACTGGCTTTTTGCAAAATGTTTTCAATCGACTTTGCGACGTCAGCATTTTGCTTTGCTTTCGTCTCATCTGCGAGCGCCGTATTGCCTGCTACTCCAATTAGGAGGGCGGAAAGAAGGGTCGTTTTAAACCACCTTGTTTTTGAGACTGAATTGTCGTTCCCCCCTACTCTCATCACGCGGCCTTCTTCAGCGCCTTGAGCGATTCTTCAACTTCCGTAAAACTTGGACGTTGATGCTTTGGCGCATTACGTCGAGCAACTTCTATACAGATATTCGTCGGATTTTTATGCAGGCTCGATACGAGGACTTCGCGGATCAATGCGTAAAAATAATGTTCTTGTTCTCGAATACTTTTTACCTTGTTGGCAAAGGGTCCTACGAGAGAATAAGCCAGGAAGACTCCAAGGAATGTACCCACTAATGCGCCGCCAATCATTTGGCCCAGAACTTCCGGCGGCTTGTCAATCGACGCCATGGTTTTAATCACACCCAAAACCGCCGCGACAATCCCAAGTGCTGGCAAGGCATCGGCCATGTTCTGTAATGCGTGCGATCCGTGAAGACTTTCTTCTTTCATGCCGTCCAATTGTTTATCGAGTAGTTCTTCCACTTGATAAACGTCGTCGAAGTTCATGATCATTGAGCGAATGGTGTCGCAAATAAGCTCAACAAAACCGGCGTTTTTCAAAATTTTCGGATATTGCTGAAACAGCGCAGATTCGCTGGGGTTCTCAATATGAGCCTCAATTTCAACGGGACTTTCCCGCGTAATACGCACCAATTCATGCATGAGGCACAATAAATCATTGTAGTCGGACTTCTTCCATTTAGCGCCTTTGAACACTGCTGCCAAATCACCCATAGTATGCTTGATTGTGGTAATGTCATTGCCAGCCGCAAATGCGCCTATTGCAGCGCCGCCGATAATCATCATTTCAAACGGAAGGGCATGCATGATGATATCGAGTTTACCGCCCGCTAATAAATAGCCGCCAAACACGCAAATTATAGTAATTATCATGCCAAGAATAGAACTCATACCCTCGGTTATACCACCAATGGTTTATCTTTGATTAATATACACTTATATCGTGTATTTAAATTGTGAGCGTGCTGAGATCGGATATGAATTCGGCGCGTATATCATCAGTGAGTTGAACAGCTCGGTTCGCCTTGTAGGTCCCGAGCGTAGAGGCAGCCAATTCTACCGCGCCACCTTGGGTGTCTGTTTCAAGCGAAATGGCTTGCAAAGCAACGCCAGGCAAAGGGATCACCTGGCCGATGCACAGTCGTGTGCATTCCGCAACACTCATATCGCAAGTTTCCAGAACAGCTTTGATACTAACGCCTGCACCGTCCACGGCTTCTCGCATATGAATGGCCCAAGGTTCCGTTGGATCAAACTCCGTCGTTTCAAGTGACAGATTATGCTTTATGGATATCGCTTCCATTAAGTTTTTAGGCAGAAATATATAAAAGGCGGTTTTTGCTTTAGGCTCCGGTTGATCTTTTGCCGCCTGTTTTTTTGCTTGCTTCTGACCGTCGCTTTTTTGACCTTGCTCCTCAATTTCAAAAGGGAAAACAAGTTTAACCCAATCGCCCATCTCTCGGTCGACTTCGAAATCTGTAAGCCCAACTCTTTGGGACGTCTGTGCAATGGCCGGCAAGGACATATCATCAGCTAACAATGCAATATGAGCATTGATCGCTTCTGAAATAATTTCTGCGCACGGCGCCATTAACAAGAGTTCTAAAAGACCTACTTTGGGTTCGGTTTTAGACGCCGGTTTCACTTGGTCATCCACTCCAAGGCTTTTATCCGTTAGCGCTTTGGCAATTGTCGGTGCAACACATGCAAAACTCATCGTTGGACGATCTGCATCGCCAAAACTAAATGACAATAGATCTTCCGTCATGTCCTTGGCTAGGTTTTTGAAGCTCCCTGAATCAATTTCAATCCCTTTAGGTATTACGTCGGCACCTATTTCCTTCGACACGTATTCGCAAAGCGAATGATGAACACCTTCCCACGGCGCAAACGCGCCCGGCGAGCTGGCGTTTGCTTCAAGACCGAGTTTGGACTTCTTTTGTATCACATTCATCAGGATACCCGTTATTGTTGTATATTATTATACTAAAACAACTGATATATAGCGTAGTCTTTCAAAACCTTTAACAATTAAGGGGTTTTTAACTACAATTCTTACGCAGATATTCAGCTTCATTCCCTAAACATACAACTCAAGATACATTTTCAAGGGCTGGGTAATGGGTGAAGAAGTAAGACCAATAATCTTGCGTCGTAAGAAGGTTTATGCGGCGGATGGACACCATGGGGGCGCTTGGAAGGTCGCTTACGCCGACTTTGTGACGGCTATGATGGCATTCTTTTTGCTGATGTGGTTGTTAAATGCGACGACAGAAGAGCAGCGCAAAGGAATTGCTGATTATTTCAATCCCAACATTCCAATTGCAGCCGTTTCAGGCGGCGGTTCAGGAGCGCTTAATGGCGATTCTGTATTCGCTCAAGAAACTTTGGCGCGCGATGGGACAGGTGCGAGCGGCGTAAAGGCTGCCGGACACAACAAGAAGAAAGCGACGGCAAGAAAAACGGATAATGGCCCGACGGAAGAGATCAATAAATTAAATGCAGCATTGGCCCAGGAAGCCCCGGGTATCGCTGAGCATATCCAGCTGAAAATGAGTCCCGACGGCCTGGTCATTGAATTGATCGAAGGGAATGACAAGCCGTTGTTTGATGTTGGCAATGCACAACCCTCGGATCTGTTAAACCATCTTCTTGAAATCGTTGCGGAATCATTTTCTTCTGTGCAAAACAGCCTGAAAATCGTTGGGCATACGGATAGCCGCGCCTATGTGAGCGGCGCGACCTACTCAAATTGGGAATTATCTGCCGATCGGGCGAACACGGCGAGACGCCTTCTAGTCGCGAAAGGGTTCCCGATTTACCAGATCGCAGAAATTTCAGGTAAAGCGGACACCGATCACGTAATAGAAGACGGCATGGCAGCGCAAAACCGGCGGATATCAATTACAATTCTGAAAAGCAGCACTTAAAGATGCAAGGGAGATTCACAACCTTTTAGTGCAATTCTATAATTATACATTTATTAAGAGAGTCTATTTACCCTTTTTAGTTGCAATCGGCAACTTTAAGGATTAAAAATGACGATATCATCTTCTCTAAATGCGGGCGTTATGGGTTTGAGTGTCAATGCGACACGCCTAGCAACTATTTCCGATAATATAGCAAATTCAGCGACTTACGGGTACAAAAGAAGCGACGTAGACTTCTCCAGCATGGTCATAAACCAGCGTCCTAGTGTTTATTCCGCCGGTGGTGTCCGCGCCACATCTTACAAGAACATTTCGGACGCCGGATCTTTGATATCGACCGGTAATTCTACAGACATTTCCGTCAATGGTGGCGGCATGATCCCAGTGACGAATACATTCGGCGTCGATCAAAGCGCAACAGAACGTGACTTTATGTTAGTTCCGACCGGATCTTTTTCCGCAGATGAACGCGGAAACCTACGCACATTGAGCGGTCTGTTTCTACTGGGGTGGCCGGCCGATACTAATGGCGAAATTGGAAATATAAGCCGCGATAACAGCTCTGCTTTGGTACCGGTAAATATTGACGTCAGCCAGTTTACTGCATCACCGACCCGCAGCATGAGCTTGGGTATTAATCTGCCGGCTGAAGCATCCCTTGCCGGTGCTTCGGGCGACCCTTTCTCTTTGCCGGTTGAGTATTTCGATAATCTCGGACGCGGGCAAACACTCACCTACACATTCACACCCAATGTCAGTGCCGCAGGTCCACGCAATCAGTGGTCTGTTGAAGTTATCGACGGTGCTGGCGACCCGCTCACACCGGTTGCGACTTTCGATATCAGCTTCAATGACACAGCTGGTTCAGGTGGATCCATTGATACGATCACACCGGGTGCTGGCGCCACCTATGATCCGGTCACCGGAGAACTTAGTTTTGCCGTTGTTAGTGGACCGATGACATCATTTCTGGGACGCCCGAACAGCAGTTCCGGTATCACGCAATTGGCGGCCCCATTTTCACCTTATAATGTCACTAAAGACGGAGCACCGATCGGGGATCTCCAATCGGTTGATATTACAGAGCAAGGGTTCTTGCAGGCAGTGTACAACTCAGGTTTCCGTCGTACCTTATACCAAATTCCGGTCGCGGACGTCCCCAATATGAACGGTCTTGACGCGCTGAATGATCAAGCCTTTGCCATCTCATCAAGTAGCGGAGATGTCTATTTATGGGATGCAGGGACGGGGCCCGCGGGCGATTTGACCGGATATGCTTTGATGGAATCGACAACAGATATTGCGTCAGAACTCACCAGCCTAATTGAAACTCAACGCGCCTACTCTTCCAACGCTAAGATCATCCAAACCGTTGATGAAATGTTGCAAGAAACTACAAATATCAAGCGTTAGTAGAGATCGTAAAGTAACCTAAATGAGTTTGTCATGACACTCAGCAGAGCCCTTTCCAGTGCATATAGCGGATTGACCGCATCGGCGTTTCGCGCCGATGTATCGGCCGGGAATATCTCCAATGCCGGGACGGCCGGATATGTCCGGCGTACGGCTAATTTGAGTGAGAGCATTGTCGGTGGTCAGGGCAATGGTGTGTCGATTAGCGGTGTTAACCGACAGCAGGATTATCAACTGACACGGTTACGCCGGGACGCAGATTCTGCTTCGGGTCGCACCGACATCATTGCGCAAGCCTACAATGATTTAAACCGCGAAATGGGTGCGCCGGGCGATGAATATGGACTATTTGCATCTTATGAGAGCTTCGAAAGCTCATTGCGAGAACTTTCACTAACCCCTGAGTCAACGGCGCTCCAGAACAGCGTGTTGAGCGCGGCAACATCTTTGGTGAACCAATTTAACGATCTTTCGCAGATGGGCAATTCATTGCGAACCAATGCTGACGCAGGCATTGCCCGTGGCGTTGAGATCGTCAACGATGCACTTTATCAAATTCAAAAACTAAATGGCGATATATCCGGTATGAACCAGGAGGCTGGTGACACAGCTGCGCTTGAGGACGAGCGTCAACGCCTTCTTGACACAATTGCTCAATATATACCCATCAAAGATTTTCCGCGTGAAGGCGGCCGTATCGATGTGATGACGGAAAACGGGGTCTTTTTGCTCGCAGGATCCGTAAATGAACTAGAATTCACGCCGTCAGGCGCTATCCCGGCCGGAGCTTCCTACGCAGACGGAATTGGCGGGCTCTCCGGTTTGATGGTCGGCGACCAAGAACTGACAACCGGTGCCGGTAATTTCGGAATCAATTCCGGTGTGATCGCTGGATATTTTTCCGTGCGCGACAGTATCGCCCCTGAATTTATGGGACAGGTTGATGGCCTTGCCGCCGATCTCATATCCCGTTTTTCCGACGATGCCCTGGATCCAACCAAAACAGCCGGGGCGCCTGGTATTTTCACAAATGCCGGCGGCCCCGTGGATGCAGCTAACTTGCCGGGAACAGCGGCGAGGCTCCGGATAAATGCTACCATCGACCCGGCCCAAGGGGGCGAAATAACGCGGTTGCGCGATGGCTTGGGAGCAATGACACCTGGAGCCAGCGGAAATGCCGATATTCTCAATAATTTACTCGACGCATTTACATCCGCTAATTCAGCACCGGGTACATCCGGCCTCGTCGGCAATTTTACATCTACGGAACTCGCTGCAGGTGTTTCATCACTGGTTGGTGAAAACCGCGTGCGAGCAGATGCGACGGCCGCCAGCTCTACATCACGAAGCGTTACGCTATACGAAGCTGAAATCGCCAAAACCGCGGTCGACACAGATCAAGAACTACAATCTCTCCTCCTTATCGAACAATCCTATGCGGCCAATGCTCGCGTCATCCAAACGGTCAGCGATATGCTCGATCGATTGATGCAGATTTAGGAGGAGGAAATGCAATTAACAGGTTTTCCAGATCTTTTGACATACAGTCGGCAAACAAGAATAACAGCATCTCTAAAAGCACGGTTACAAACGGTTTCAAATGAGGCGGTGACCGGGCTGCACGATGACATCACCAAAGTCACAGGCGGCAATGTGGGCGGCGCGCACCTGATGCAAAAGGCCCTCAATGATATCGAACAAAACCAGCGCTTAAATTCATTATCCGGAACACGGCTAGAGCTGATCACGCAGGCCCTGGACGGCTCTCGGAACGCAATCAATGGCTTAGATACAAAAGCATTAATTGCAGTGAATTCCGACAATGCCGACCTCATAACCTCTGTTTCAAATGAGGCCGAAGCCAGCCTGCGCAGCGCGATGACGGCACTGAGCAGTAAGCACGGCAGTCGCAATTTGTTATCCGGCGATGCAACGGACACGGCACCCTTTGCTGGTGCGGATGCTTTGCTCTCAGACATTCGCGCCATCATGACAGCAAATACAACACCCGCAACAATTGATGCTGCGCTTGATAACTATTTTGACGACCCGCTCGGCGGCTTTCAAACCACGCAATATCTCGGCGGAACCAATGCGGCGCCACCGCTTCGACTCAGTGATGGTAGTGTTATTCAAGTTGATATTCGCGGAGACAATCAGGTCATAAAGGACGCTCTTCGCGGTTTGGCCGTTATAGCAACAGCTGCAGACAGCGGATTTCCATCCGATTCCCCAGGGTTCATGGAAATTTACCAAAACGGGATCACCTCAACCGCCGACGGTGTGGCTGGTTTAATTGCAATGCAAGGTGACATGGGCGTATATTCTGAAACGATCGACAAGGCCAATGCGCGCGATCAGTTCGAAAACCTAACCCTTACCGCGGCCTATCAGGCGATCATTGGACGTGATCAGTTTGAGGCCGCCGCCGAATTGCAACAACTGCAAGTCCAACTGGAAGCCTCCTATGTGATCACGTCGCGTTTAGCGAGCCTCACACTCACTAACTTTGTACGGTAATTCAATGATGATGAAATTTGGCAAGTATTGCCTTCAGATATGCTTCGTATTTTTTGGACTGTTTTTCGGTCTCCTCGGGACGGCGACCGCGGAAGTAAAGATTAAGGACCTTGTCGATGTCGAAGGCGTTCGCGGTAATGACCTTGTTGGATATGGACTGGTCATCGGATTGGACGGTAGCGGCGATACGATCCGCAACTCGCCATACACAGAAGAAGCTCTCTCCAACTTGTTAGAACGGTTGGGCGTGAATATTCAAGGCAGCGACTTTAGACCCAACAATGTCGCTGCAGTTCTGGTTACCGCAACACTTCCCCCATTCTCACGCTCGGGCTCACGGATCGACGTTAATGTATCCTCCATCGGCGACGCGAAAAGCCTCTCGGGCGGCACTCTCGTTATGACGCCCTTGAATGCCGCGGACGGTGAAGTATATGGCGTAGCCCAGGGCAGCGTTCTGATCAGTGGTTTTGAAGCCGAAGGAGACGCCGCATCAATTAAACAAGGCGTCCCGACTGCCGGAACCATTCCAAACGGCGCCCGAATAGAGCGCGAAGTGAATTTCGAATTTGGAAAAATGAAAAGTATACGGTTGGCGCTACGCTCGCCGGATTTCACGACCGCTGAGCGGATCGAAACGGCAATCAATACTGCGATGGGAAGTAAAATTGCCGAACTGCTGGATTCGGGCACTGTCGAACTAAATCTTTCCAGCGTTTCTCAATCGCCTGCTCGTCTGATCAGCAAGATCGAAAATATTGATCTTGTTCCCGCCCAGAAAGCACGTGTCGTGATTGACCAGCGCTCCGGTACAATCGTCCTGGGTCAAAACGTCAAAGTATCATCAGTGGCAATTGCGCAAGGTAACTTATCGATAAAAATCGCGGAGGCCCCTGTGGTCTCTCAACCCAACCCATTTGGCGGCGGTCAAAGTATTATCCTGCCCCGAACCAATGTTGAGGTGCAAGACGGCGAACCGGGAAATATTGCCTTGGTTGAGAGCAATGTGACATTGCCGGATCTTGTTGCAGGGCTGAACGCATTGGGCGTCTCGCCGCGGGAAATGATCGATATTTTGAAAACAATGAAAACAGCAGGCGCACTTCACGCCGAACTCGTCCTCCAATAATTTTAGACTAGTCCACGTCCGCCGGTTTTGGTTTGATCAAAGTGATCCGGCCCTCTTTCTCGAGCTTACTGACAAACCCCATAATTGCTGTGATGGCGCCGTCTGCCTCTTTCTGAGGCAAATCGGCAAGCTCTTCGACTTGCTCTTTATATTGTTCGGCCATTCTCTGGGATATGTTCGCAAACATAAATTCGGTTGTTTTCGGCTCCAAATCCTGTCCGGCTTTTAAAGCCTTGATGAGCATCTCCTGATCAAAGTCACGGAAAATAATCGGAATTGCTGTACTGGGGAGCCGATCCGGAAAATCTTCGAATGTCATCATACCCTGTTCGATCTTCTTGGCCTGGTCGGGGTCTGTTTTTTTCAAATGATTGAGCACAGCTTCGCGCCGGTCTTTCGGAACGATACTCAAAATTTCACTGACCAGAGAAACGGCTTTGCTGCCTTCATCAACCTGACTTATTTCCAAAAACTCGGCCTTGATCACCGCGGAAATCGCTGAAAGGGTTCTTGGATCGATTTCTTGTTTGCGTGACAATTTATCAATGCAGACCACGCTCATTTCTTCAGGAAGTTCAGAAAGGACTTCACCCGCCTTATCCGTAGACATTTGCGCCAACACAATGGCAACAAATTCGTTTCTCTGCTTGGATAAATAACTGACTATCTGCGCAGTCTTTTTTTGACTAAAACTACTCCACACATCACTTTGACTATCATTCGTTCTGACGACGACGGCCGGTAAATCATCAAATAAATTCGCGGCCCTCTCTGTCTCAAATAGATTTTCGGCAAGTTGACGCGCCGTGTCCGCGCCACCTTTAAATCCACCACTTTGAGCTTTGAGATCGGATAAAAAATCGGCAACTGCACTTAACATTTCCCGACGTGGAATTTGGTTTATGTCGCCCAGCGTATTAACGAAACGGCGCAAATGCATATCATTCATTTTCTCGACAATCGGACCCGCGCTATCGACGCCCAGTAGCGCTATTACGATCGCAGCTTTTTCCGGATGACTTAGTGTGCTCATCGGCGAAGTCTGTGGGACCGACAATTCAATGCTCGGCATTGCGGTGTTTGCTCGGGTCGTCATACGCCACCATATCCTTGTAAAAGTGCTTCAGTAATCTTCATCCAGCCGTCGGCCATGACAAAAAACGCCAGTTTAAAGGGGAGAGAAACGACCGCAGGTGGCACCATCATCATCCCCATCGCCATCAGTATCGACGCGACTATGAGGTCGATGATCAAGAAGGGAAGAAAAATGACGAACCCTATTTGAAAAGCGTGTTTGATTTCAGACAACATAAAAGCCGTCACCAGAAGCGTAAACGGTGTCTCCCCTTCCAGATTAAAACCCCGCTCCGGCATTGTGGCGGCCAGCCGTTGTGTGGTTTCAGGCTCTACGCGAGATTGCATAAACACTTTAAAGGGCGCCAAAGTGCGTTCCACTGCCTGCGTTTCAGTAATTTCACCATCCATGAACGGGGTCAGACCATTATCCCAGGCATCGGTGAAAACCGGCTCCATAACAAAGAATGTCAAAAACATCGCCAATGCCATGATCATCATATTCGGCGGCGATTGCTGCAGTCCGATCGCCTGTCGTAAAAACGAAAAAACGATCACCATAAACGGTAAACATGTGATCATCATTGCAATACCCGGGGAAAGGCTTAACACTGTGACGATAATAAAAAGTTTGATGATCTCGGCACTGAATGGCGTACCATCTGCCCCGCTCAATTGCTCCAAGAGACCAGCTGTGTCATCGCCGGATGGAACTTGCGCAACTGCATCAATACCCGCTATTCCCAGCCCGAACAAAACGATGACTGCGGCAAAGGTACGCACCAGAATTTGAAATGAACGGGCGTTCATAAACGTCACTGCAGCATGTCTTCGGAAATATCTACGATCTCTGTCAAACGAACGCCGATCTCACCCGTTGCAGGATCGGTTTCGATCAATTCACCGCGAGCGATGACACGATTGTTGATGCACAAATCAACCGGATCTTCAATCTTGCTATCCAATTTCACCAAGGAATCTCTCTTTAACTTCAGAAGCTCGGCAATCGTTGGACGAGCGGTGCCGATAACAACTTTGACGGGGACATTCAGGGCATAAATCGAACGTTTATAGGTATTCCCGTCATTGGTTTCCCGTCGCTCTGTGACCGGGATATCCTTATCTTTTTTGGTGGTTTTCTCTGCAGCTTTAACCATGGTCTTGCCCTTCGTTTTGGATTTCATTAACCAGTGCGGAGTCAAGGATAGCGAGGCACTGCTGGACGACAGAATTCGTGTCAATTTCCACACCGCCACCCTCCCAGTCACATCGAATATTGCCTAGATCGATCTTGTGATCCGGGATGATTTTGACGAGGCTTTCCCTCTCTTGGTCGCTGTTTACAAGCATATTGATTTGGTCAACCTGGCCTGGATTGATGTGTAGCCGAATACTGACATCAATCGATCCAGAGCAGAGGTCTTTTACAAGTGCCTGAATTTGACTGACCGCGCTACGCTCTGCCAATTGTGGTAGAATAGCTTTCAGTGTCGTCGCAACGGCTTTGAAGTGGCTCATTTCAATTTCCGACCTAATCAACTGATATTGGTCGTTGAGTGATTGCAGAGATGTTTCTAATAATTTGATCGTATCCAAATAGACCAATGACGCTTCTTTCCGACCATCTCGCAATCCATCTTCATAGCTGGTCCCCTCGATATCGTCTGATATTTGGCCATTTGATGGTTTATACGCTGCATCGGTAAGGTATTCGGATTTTTGAGTTATTTTCGGCAAGCGATGAAACAGCGAAACACTGGGCGTCACAAGCGATCCATTGAGTGTGGCATCTTCAATAATGCTGTCTATTTGGTCAGGCGCAGCTTCGGCAACTCGCTCGATTTTTTTAAACTGAGACGCGGACATCAGTTGGCCACCTGCTCTTCTTGACCGAGCCATTTCGATAGAATATCCGCAGCATCTTCAGGCTTCTCGGACGCCATTGCTTTCAAAACTTCAATTGGATCTGTAGGCTCCGGAGCTGCCAAGTGCCCTGCAGGCCCACCGGCCGGCAAGCCCATGGAGTTTCCTTCCGTGTCGAGACTCATTGGAAGCAGCCCCAGCTCCTGTTCGCCAGATTGCGGTCGTAAAAGAGGCCGGACAACAAAAAGGCCCAGGATCAGAACAACAACGGCCAGAATAACCGATTGCACCATGGCCCAGAGGTATCGCTGCAAAAATGTATCCAGAAGGCTCGGTTTGGCCACGGCATCTGCAGCAACCGGCACATCAAAGGATAGGTTTTTGACAGTTAACTGGTCGCCACGTTCCGTATTCAGGCCAGCTGCCATAGACACAAGGTCCTGTAAGGCCTGCAATTCCTGTTCGGTTCGCGGCTCGCGGATGACTTCACCATCATCGCCGAAACTGATCGCATCATTGACCAGGACAGCTACGGTCATGCGTGTGATGGCTCCGGGTAGTTTTTCTGTGTTTTTAACAAGCTCCGAAATCTCGTAGGTCACAGTTTCACTGGATTCGTTTCGATCAGCTGTCCGATCGCCGCCACCGGCTGCCCCTTCGGGTAGATTGCTGGCAACGGTCACTGCTCCGTCGGATCCGGTACTTGTATCGGTTATTTCACTCGAGGTTTGCGATTTGACGACGCGGGAATCCGGGTCAAATGATCGTTCAGCCGTTGTTTCATGCTGTCGGTCAATGTCGAGAGAAACATTTACACGCGCATTCCCAAGGCCGACACGGGCTTCCAGCATGCTCAGCAAATCACGTTTTATGTTGGCAGCCCGTTCAATCTCACCTGTCCCGACCTCTGACGCGTTGGGTTCCATGCCGGGCCCAGCGACCAGGCCTTTTACAGTATCGATCACAGCAACATCGTCCGGTTCAAGTCCGGAAACTGCAAGTGCTGTAAGATATTGAATAGCTTTGGCTTGTTTTGGTGATACGCCAGCTGCAGTCGATACAGTCACCGATGCGGATTGGGCGCCCGCATTGCGAGAAAATCCCGAGCTCTTGCGCGTTCCCAGATGTACACGAGCCGTTTTAATTGTGGGCCAGGCCAACAATGTGCGGGCAAGCTCACCTTCTTTTGCGCGCCAATAGGCCGTATCAAACATTTCAGATGTCATGGCGAAACTGTTCACATCGTCAAAAACTTCATATCCGACAACACTTTGCCGGGGTAAGCCTTCACGCGCCAATTCAAGTCGTAAGGAGTCCCGTCGTCCGATCTCGGTATAAATGGCGTTGCCTCGGACCTCATAAACAGCACCAACAGCGTCGAGTTGCGCAATGACTTCACCCGCCGCAGCCGGATCGAGTCCAGCATAAAGTAAGTCCAGTTTCGGTTTGAGAGTCACGCTGACCAGGACGTACATCGCTGCAATTGTCGCAACTACACTAAGTACTGTGGCCACGCGCTTTTGCACGGGCATCGCCTGCCATATCTTCAACATTTGCATCCTACAATCGTTTTTTCAATCGCAGTTAAATACTACCATTGAGGGTAAATTATTATTATACAAATCATTAACAGAGCGTTTACTTAATAGTGTAATATTTTTTTACACGCATCAGTGGTGATGATGTTTTAGGATATTGTGCTAGTATGGCAAAAAAGAAAGATAAAAAGGTCAAATCGGCGGCAGATGACACTGCACCCGAGCCTGGAAAAACGGGCCCGGGGTTTATTTCTCAAATGGCGATTGCAGTTGCATTGGGAGCGGCATCGTTTGGTACAGTTTATATGTTACCCAACCGGGCCCCGGCACCTGTCGCAGAATATGCGGAGGCCGAACACGCACCGGATCCTTTGGAGGGCGTGTTCCCGTCAAAGGACGAACTCATCTACGTAAAACTCGACGACATAGCTTTAACATTAGCTAGTTTGGACCGGATGCTGAAGATTGGAATCACCCTCGAAGCAATTGACAGCGAGGACTTGTATATCGATCCCTCCGACCCGGTACTGCGTGATGCATTTACAGGATATCTCAGATCACTCCGAACAGAACAGATCGAAGATGTCACTTTTATGGTTCAACTACGAAAACAACTTTTGCGCCGCGCCCAACTGGTGATTGGGACGGATGCAATACAAGGCGTTTTAATAACTGATTTTTTGGTGCGATAATGATAGATTTGACAATGATAGATACCGACCTTCTGCAAGACCTAACGCTTATCCTGATATCGGGATTAGCCTGCCTTTATTGCGGCATGCTCAATCGCCGCCTTAAAAAACTACAAAGCCTGAAAACCGGCGTTGGCGCGTCAATCGTGTCGTTGACCGATGCAATTACCCAGACAAATAAAGCTGCAAAAGATGCTCAAAGCACAACTTTGGAAACAGTTACAACTTTGCGGCATCTTCTGGCAAAGGCTGAATCAGCAGCGCCAAAAATCGATGCGCTTATTGCCGAACTTGCCAACAGTACGGATGCCGCAATGGCCCAGCACGAACGAATAGGGACACAAATAGAAGAAGAGCTCACGACCGCCGTTGAAAAAGCGCAGTTCACAGCGGCGAGCTTGTTAACTGCTGTCAGTGATGTCGAGTCATATGTAGAGCGGGTAAAACGGACAGTCGATATTCAAACAACTGAAAACGTGACCTCTCTCGATGAAGCCCGTGAGCAAAAACTCGACATATTCTCTGTTGTTTCGTTATGAGAAACCGGGCTCTATCGATCATAAGCCTTACCTTTGCTTTGTTGGTATTTAGCCGGGCTTACGCTGTATCGACGGACATATCGTCAACTGATGACCAACTCCCCGCAGATCATGAGTTGGAAGCCGTCCAAAGTGAGGCAAATGGTATGCAAACGCAAGAAAGCGGGAGCAACGACATATGTGTGAGCAGCGACATCCATGACATCTTGATGGCGGATAGCGCACGCCTTGAACTGAGAACGACGGAAATGAACGAACGTCAAGCAGCACTCCAAGAGCTTGAAAAGACCTTAAAAGTGCAACTGACTGGAATAGAATCTGCGAATGCAGAGCTCGATAAAAAGATCGCGACCCTCAAAGCCGGCGCCAATGAGGATCTGGCGCATTTGGTGGCCATGTATCAGACGATGAAACCCAAGCAAGCGGCGACAATTTTCGATTCCATGGACCCCGCATTCGCCGCAGGCTTTTTACGCGAAATGAATAGTAACGCCGCAGGATTGATTATGGCGAATATGAATGCCAAAAAATCCTACACCATCAGTGTGCTCATCGCGCAAAAAAACGCAAAGTATCGATAAATTCTAATAAACGAATTTCTGTAAGTGATTCGTTTTTTGGAGAGGTAAGTTTAAATAGTTTGTAAATCGGAGATAAATTCCTGTGAACAGATCGGATTTATTAGTAAACAGTTCGATTTTGGTAACGTATTTACGTGTGAAAAGAGTCATTGAACTGCGTTTTGTTCAATTTAAGTCGTTAATTAGGTATGATTTTCTAAATACACGCTATAGTGTTGTTGGTATTGCGAGTCGGGGATGGGCCCCTCATTCACAATATTTTGGTCATTCTTATTGTGGGAAAGAAGTTAGGGAAGAAAAAACACGCAATAGCCTGAAAGGCTGTATTGAAATGACACACTCAAATAGGTCCGTCGACCGCCCCTTAAAAGGCGACACAGAAAATACGCTATCTCTTTCATCAAGACAGATGCAAATCCTGCATCTCATTGCCCAGGGACGCACAAACGTTCAGATCGCAGAAGAGCTCGACCTTTCCAAACATACCGTGGACGCTTATTGCCGACGCATTTTACTGAAATTTAAAACCAGTAGTCGGGTAACGGCGGCTGTCAAAGCTTCTCAAATGGGATTAATTTCCAACGTATAAAAATTGAACAAATGCTGCGCCTGGGGGACAACATGAAAGATCAAAAACTCGATAGTTACTCACATGAATTACTAAGATGTGAAACAGAAGATGAAACCATCGATTCACTCTACAAATTCGCCAAGTTTTTCAATATGGAAAGGCTCGCCTATCACCATCTCCCCCCTCACCAAACAAATGACTTTGACGAGAAACGTTTTTTTGCGCGTGGATATAACGAACAGTCAGTGGAGGCCTATAAGAGAGACCACAAAATCTTCACGTGTCCGATTTCAATGCACGTAAACGCGTCGGGCGAAACGCTCACGATTAAAGAAGCCTGCCGGATCCTGAACTTCTCTTCAAAACAGAAAAAGTTCTATGCGCGTTTTTTTATGCCTGAACACGCGACCGGATTCGTCGCACCCGTTTTTGGCCGTAAAGGTAGAAACGGCGTATTTGTCCTGACAGCCGACCGCGAAGACCGAACCCATTCGCCCATAGAGTTACGGCTTATTAAGTGGGCGTGTCGGGAAGCACACTTAAAGATTTGCGACATTGTTCTAAAAGATACACGCAAATCAATTTCGCTAACGGCGCGTGAGACCGAAATTTTAACCTGGGTTGCCCGTGGAAAAAGCAATTCCAGCATAGCTGACATAATTGGTATTTCACCACATACCGTAAACGGCTACCTTCGCTCCGTTTATCTAAAGACCGGCGTTTCAGATCGCACCTCGGCGGCATTGGTGGGCGTCAGGACTGCACTGATCCAAGTATAACCAAACGCGACCCTGAGGCGTTCTGGAAGGGTTTTTAGTCATGCCGCATAGGATTGAAGCTTTCACGCTTTCCAATGCGACCTGATACGTTTCCTCGGGCTTTGCAAACCACCGTAAACAATAGCCTTAAGCCGAGCGCGCTTAAGGCCGAGCACACAAATTCATCAAAGAGCGCTATATTGCTTTATTTTTGCACCCAGGCCCTACAATTGTGTTTTATTGGAGTATTGACAAGCCGGCCATGCAGGCGCTTACCCGATCTTTGACGTCTAATTTCAACATCAAAAAACGTACATACCCGTTCACCGTATGAACGGATACGCCAAGAATGTGCGCAATCTCTTTGTTACTCTTGCCCTTGATCAACTGTTCGAGAACTTGAATTTCACGTTTGGATAAAGCCACCGAATCAAGTTTTTGTTTTGCTTCAATTCCCGCAATATAAATCTGCGTCTTCAGCAAAACATAATTGAGCTTCTCAATTTCGGTCGCGTGTATGAGATCGGGCGACTTCCAGCTGTGAATAATGAAAATTGCTTTACTGTTGTATGGACCGAAAACAGGGATCGAAATTATCGACCCTTTTCGATCATCGGCCGCTTCAATTTCAATATTGGTTTCGTTTGCCTCACTTACCTGTTTGTATTTGTGGCGCATTTCTGAACTTTTCTGAAACGCCGTGCCATACTGGTAGACTTTGACATCGGATGAGTTTTCAAACTTGTTTGAATGAGACGGTAGAAAATAGGCGCATCCGGAGGCTCCCAATGCACGGATTAGTTTCCAAACAAGGTCGAGAATTTTGTGGGTTTCGGACTGGTTCGAAATTTCATTTATATATCCAAGCGCCGTGGACCAACTTGAATCGTTATTGATAGATATAGGTGGAAAAGAAATCATGTGATTCATGAGTAGTCGAATCCTTCAAGCCAACTAAGCACACTTTGGCGAAGTGCTGATTTAAAAGGATATGTCTCCTGTTTCCGATCCGCTTGCAGCACGAATCCTGCTTACCTGAATATACCCGCCCCCCATGAGCCTTCCAAAAAAGCGCCTCACTTCCGGCCAGTGTTCGTAGGGGGGCCGGAAGTGAGACTGAGTACACAATCAATCTGGCTAATATTTTCTTCAATAAAAAGTACGAACGTGTTTTAAAGTGTTAACAAAGTGTTAACGGCGTGCTACTGACGGATATCATCTGCAGAATCCGAGACAATGAATAAAAATATAACCAAAGAAGCGATTTTATCTGAAGTATTGGAAAGTGGTGCGCTCGGATCATCCAACCACCAAATTGCGCTATTTAAATATCTATTGGATGCAAAATTTGACGGCCGGACTCATGAAATAAAGGCCTACTCAATCGCTGTAGACGTATTCGGAAGAAATTCCGACTTTGACAGCAGCGTCGACAGCATTGTGAGGGTTGAAATGTTCAGGTTGCGAGCCAATCTGAAAACCTTCAATCAAGACAGCCAGAAATTTCGTCTTGAGCTCAAGAAAGCCAGCTACAACATTCAGATTGAAGATCAATCTGATGTTTCAGAAACGGTCGATATTCGCATTGATGACGATGACGGCAAAAAATCACCGTCTGGCACTTCGGGTAAACCGAGATCGAGAAAGTTTGCAGGTATGGCAGCGGCGGCGTCGGGAATGGTATTGGCGTTTTACACCGGGTACGCACTGCAAGGGCCGAAAGATCGGTCACATTGTTCAAATATATTACCCAATGTCTCCGTCGCTGATCACTCAAACGCTTTTGATTTGGATGTTTATATCGAACAAACCATTAAGGGCGCAGCATCGCAATTTAGTCATTTAAATATTGTCCCTGACACCAAATTATGCCGTTACACGGGAACGCCGGGATACGAGTTGCAATATGCTGTGATTGAAAATGAACGCGACTATCTTATTTCAATTTCAGCAATTTCGGATGACACAAAGAAAATTATAGCATCGGAAAACTTCACGAGCACGCTCGTGTCACACAGTGAAGAAATTGGTACTATTCAATCTGATGAATTATTTTTTGATATTATTAAACCTGTCAACGACATATTGAAACCAAACGGCATCGTCGCAATGCATGCGCTGTCTGTGACGTGGAGAAACAAACGCGGCTCCATAGACTTCGAATGTATACCGATTATGTACAGCTCGTTCGTATCGGATTCGGATGAAGATTATTTTGAGTCTCTAAATTGCTTAGAAAACGCATATCACGAAAATACCGGGAACATGGATAATTTGGGCGGCCTCGTCGCAAGTTATTTCGATCAGACTAAAAACTTCAGGCCGAAAACAGTTGATGAACCGTTGGTAAAAATTGAACAGTTAATGGCCGAGATAGGCGACTCTTGGAGTAACAACGTCGAAACCGCCGTCGCGAAAATATATTTTGAAGCCGAACATCCTCAATATAACTCCCAACGCATGCGCAATACATTGATGACGGCAGAAAAAAACTTCAACACCCATCCCGTTGTGATGTTGGAAGTCGCAAGACATGCAGGTTTTCGACTGGGTGATTGGGAATATGCCAAACAAATATCCGATCGAGCTATGCAATTGCACTCTGAGAGAGATAATTCCGTATTTTTTATTGATGCAAGTTACGCCTTGATGCATTCAAATCCGAAAGAAGGCCTCGCGATCTGCGTCAAAACATATTCCGAACACTCGAAACTTTCGAATTTACTCGTGAATGCCTGCGCCATAAAAGCTGACAATGACATTTGGCGGGCACGAACAGAAAAAAATTTAGCGACACTTGGACTGACTACACTCCAACAACGGGTTTCATTTATCAATAACCAAAAATATGATGAGGTATTCAAACAATTGCTTTCGAGCACGTGGAATAATCTACTATAAGTGGTATTTACAATGAAATTAATCTTTAGTTAACCATACGGTGGTCTCCCTTAATGATTGGAAAAACAATCATAAGGAGAACCCCAATGAAACTACTACTTACCACAACAGCCATTGCTGTCGCCACCTGTCTTGCCAATCCAGCAGTCGCATCAGTAGACTTTACAGAGTCCAACTCTGTGTATGCCATCGATATCACCTTGGCATCGCAAGCGCCTGAAACCCTCAACCTGGTCGCTGACACCAAAAGCTTTTATCGAGGTGATTTTCTCAGTGTTTCAAATGCCAAATTGAAGACATTGACCCAAAGCGATCTTTACAATGGCACGGGTGGCGCTGAGGTTCCAACCATTCGCAATGTCACTGACTAGCTCGTAATTTTGCTCGGAGGTCACTTGAATGTTAAATCATAAAATTATCGAGGCCTTCGCGCAAACGCGACATCAAGGATTAAGCTTCCCGTTTTTGAAAGAAAACGGGGAGTTGCTCTCCATCTCGGCAAAAAGCGGGCTGGCGTTCTCGCCAGCCTCACTCGACCTCTATCGCGACCTATATAATAATGCCCTGAACCTATGCGAAATTTATCCGCAGTTTTTCCGCTTCTTTTTAGGCATTACTTTGGATTTGGAAACCCTGGGCATGCAAGGAAACATGGGCGACAATCTTGTGAAATATGTTTTGGATCGTGATTTATACAGCCAAGAAACATCAGACACACGCAGGCTGGAAATCATCAATATGCTCGCCATGAAAGGCAAGGAACCCAACTATCATTCAGATCCAAAAGACGCGTTGGTAAACCGCGTCCGGACATTTTTTAGCAATCCGAACCAATTCGTAAAATTCAACAAACCGCTTTTTTATGAACTCACCCATATTGTATTCTTTCTAACCGACTTCGGTAAACGGGATTTTGAAGACTGTGAAGCCCTGATCAAAACACTGACAAATGTCGGGCTGATTGCGTTTCTTGACGACGACACCGATTTGCTTTCAGAAGTATGTTTGTGCTTTTCCTATTTAAAAACACCCGCACCGGAAATTTGGAAATCCAAATGCGCCAACTCGATCGCCACAATAAAAATAAGATTTGTGGACGCCGACAACAGTCAGGCCCTCCCCCCGGTTGACGAATATCACGCATATATCGTTATCAACTGGTTGATCCAGTCTATCGGCGGCAATGCATTCGCCCAGGAATTCAAAAATGGTGTTCCGATTTTTGAAAAGACGGATCAGCAGGACTCACCGCTTGCGGTTTTGTCGCATAAATTACACGACACCAAACTGTCATTTAATGGCGCGTCGAATTCCGAGATATTTGTCGCCAATACGTTTATGAATGAGGGGCAAATCAATCATACAAGAACCGCAATAAGCTCTGTTCCGACCGGACCCGCATTTTTTAACAAACTCACGCACGGATCCATCTTGCTGGCGTAATCGACAATAACCATTGGTGGTGGACGCAGTCTGGCGCTAACCGGGCTCTCGCCCGATTTCCCTGAATAATAGGGAATTTACAGGGAATTTTTGCTTTTTTGCGCCAGTATTTAGAATTTACTCGTCTCAACGTTATGAAAACACTGCAGTTTTCGCGAAATTCCCTAAAAATTTAACAGGGAATTTGATCTCTGGAACAGGGAAATCACAAACAACCTCAGGGAAATCTGGAGTATATCCGGTTTTGACCTGCGACTAATTTAGCAATAATTCTCACTCGTTGACGTTACATGGTCAGATGTCGTCGGTGATCGATGTCAAAGCGTATCATCATTCTTGATGAGCATAGCATCCTCCGATCTATGAAATCCTTCCTAATTTTCTGCTTGCAAAGGCCCGAAGAAACCGCGAGATTATTTTTAAACACATAAGGTATATATGTCTAATAAATATTGCAAAGTCGAGACCAGGGGTCGGATATCCCTGATCACTATTAATCGTCCGAAGGTACTTAATGCCCTGACCCCTGCGGCGCATGCCGAGCTTGCCGCCATCTTTGATGATTTTGAACAAGACCCGGAGGTCTGGGTGGCCATCCTGACGGGTTCGGGCGACCGAGCCTTTTGCGTCGGCAAGGATTTAAAAACCAAACCGGGTGCTGATGACCCGACAGAACTTCCGGATACAGGTGCCGCAGGACTGACGAGACGATGGACGCTGAACAAACCGGTGATTGCCGCCGTTAACGGGCTTGCCCTGGGTGGTGGATTTGAAATTGCTCTGGCCTGCGATCTTATTGTCGCGTCGAAATCAGCAAGCTTTGGCCTTCCCGAACCTAAAGTCGGATTAGCCGCCTATGAAGGCGGACTATTGCGTTTACCTCGCCTCATCGGAGAGAAGCGGGCAATGGATATGATACTGACCTCCCGGCGGGTAAGCGCAACAGAAGGCAAAAAACTGGGCTTCGTAAATTATGTCGTGAAAAACGACAAAGTGCTTACGAAAGCTTTGAAACTGGCCCTTATAATTTGTGAAGCGAGCCCCATGTCAATTCGCGCCTCCAAAGAAACCGTTCAAAAAGGCCTGAATGAAGCCGATCTAAAGCATGCCGTTGAAGCCCAAAAAAGCTATTCTTCGATGGTGGAGATGTTTGCTTCTGACGACGCGAAGGAAGGTCCCCTGGCTTTCGCTGAAAAAAGAAAACCGCGCTGGAAGGGAAAATAATCAGTCCCAGATAACATGTACGGCCCGGGGCCCGCGCAATTGCAATCCTGTCATCACCGGTGCGGGGTAGGCAGGATCCAATCGGATATTTGGCATATGATCGAACAGCGCATTCATCGCACTTTCAATTTCCGCTTTGGCGACAAAGAGACCGATACACATATGGGTACCAAATCCGAAGCCGAAGGACGGCTTCTGTTTGCGGAATGGATTGAATTGGTCTGCATTGTCAAACACATCCTCGTCGCGATTGGCCGAAGAGACAACACATGACACCATGGCGTCCTTCGGAATGGCCACACCGCCTATCTCTATATCTTCCGCGGCCTGGCGTATTTTAAACGTTGCTGTCGGTTCCAGACGGACGGCTTCGTCTATTACTTTTAAAATCAGGCTGCGATCCGCTTTGACTTTTTCCAGATTTTCCCGGTTGGTCAGCAACAAGGCCATGGCTGAACCAAAGGTTCGGGTTGTTGTCTCGGCGGCCGCCGGCAAGAGCGAACGCACAAATGTTGTAATCTCATGATCATCAAGTTTGGTTCCGTCCTCTTCGAGTCGAATGAGACGTGAAATCAAATCGGTGCCCTTTGCACCGTCTTCACGCCGCTTCTGCACGATAGGCAACATCGCATCGTAGAGCGCCTGCGCCGCCGCCATGGCTTTCATCCCGGCGATTTTAGCTTTTTCCGGATCTTCTTGAGGTCCGACTAAGATATCCATAGCCCACCCCGCGAACCGCTTGATTTCATCGGGGTTATCCTCGGGAAATCCGATTAGAGCGTAAATCACGCGTATCGGAAAAAACATGCCCATATCGTCTATCAGTTCGGCCGATTTTCCCGACGCGGCTAGCGGCTTGACGAATTCATCTTCGAGCACCGGCGTGATTTTTTCTTCCTGCCATTGACGAATTGTGGAGGGCGTAAACACGGGTGCCAGAAGCGCCCTTGCCCGTTTATGCGCTTCGCCGTCCATCCCCGTTAGAATGAGACCGTCAAAAAAGGCGCCCAGACCTTCGGCGATAAAACCGCTGGTAAAGGTCTTGGCATCTCGCATCACGCGCATGACATCGGCGTGTTTAAACAGTGTAAATGTCGGGCGATCCTTGCTCGACCCCGCTATATTGGGCACCCCCAACTCGGCCATAAAATTTCCGGTATAGACAGGCGAAGTTTCCCGCATTTTTTTGTAAAGCGGATAAGGGTCATCAACTGTGCCGCGAAAATTATCACTGACCCCCTGAAAGGCCTCTTTGAGTTCAGCATTCACGGATTTTGACATATCACCTCTTTTTTAGACATATTTTGAATATATGTTTAATAATACCCATTTGGCGAGATTTGGCTAGTCTAATCTCTGCCAATCTCACATCAGCGTTTCAATCGGCAATGCTGATGTCGATTTTATTTCCGACAGGGCCATGGTTGAGTTGATTTCTTGGACACCCGGCACGCGCGAGAGTTTGCCAAAGACAAATTTTTCATAGGCATCCATGTCCTTTGTGACGATCCGCAGCAAGAAATCAAACGGCCCCATAATAGCATGGCACTCGGTGATTTCCGGGTATTTCATTACCGCTGTTGTGAATTCATCGAGATTGGCGCGCCCGTGTGCCGTGACCTTTACGTGTGCAAAAACCATGGCGTCAAAACCGAGTTTACGGCGATTCATTCGGGTGACCTGGTCGCGGATCACGCCTGTTTCTTTGAGGCTTGCCAATCGGCGCCAGCATTGTGATTGGGAAAGCCCGACACGTTCAGCGATTTCGGCTGTAGAAAGTCCCGCGTCGCGTTGAAGCTCATCCAGTATTTTCAGGTCACTTTTGTCCATACTGTCTAATAAAGCATTGTTTTATGCATATTACCATCGATAAATGCGATGATTAATGCACAAAGCACCGGTTTGGTGCGAACTTTAAGACAGAAAATGCGGGCACTGTCGCTTATTTTTCCCCTCTCTGAGAGGAACAATGCTGGATACACCAACAAAACCTGATCTGCGCACTGCCCGATTCGATGCTCCTACGGGAAAAATCCTGCTGTCCGGGATTGACGCGCTCGTCCGTATTGGACTGGAACGCAAACGGATCGACACCGCCAAGGGCTGGAACACGGCAGGATTCATTTCAGGGTATCGGGGATCACCCTTGGGGGGTCTGGACATGCGCCTCGAAAAGGAAAAGGCGCGCCTTGATAAACACGACATTGTATTCCAGCCGGGGATCAATGAAGACCTGGCGGCCACCGCCGTCTGGGGAACACAGCAAGTGGGCTTGTACCAAGGTGCCAAATATGAAGGTGTATTCGGAATCTGGTACGGCAAGACACCGGGCGTAGATCGATCCGGAGACGCCCTGAAACATGCAAACTACGCCGGCACGTCGGCGCGCGGCGGTGTACTCGCCATAGCCGGCGATGATCACGGTTGCAAATCGTCCTCCATTCCGGGCCAAAGCGAGTATAATTTTGTTGATGCGGAAATCCCCGTCCTGGCGCCCTCAACGGTCGAGGAAGTCCTTTATTTCGGTGTCAAAGCCTTTGATATGTCCCGCTTCAGCGGGCTGTGGTCGGCTATGACCGTCGTCGCCGAGCTCATGGATTCAACGGTCAATATAACAATCGATCCGGAAGGTTTTGAATGCGTGACTCCGGAAGAAAAGTTTGATGATTTACACATTCGCCTCAATGATACGCCAATTGACCAGGAGGCGCGCCTGCGCCAAAAACGTCGGCCGGCCGTCGAAGATTTCGCCTACCACAATGATTTTGACAAATTTGTCTTTGATACAAAAAAGGCGTCCCTGTGCATTGTCACGCAGGGTAAGGCTTACCGCGATGTCATGCAGGCCTTGCAAAATCTCGGCATTGATAAAGAAAAAGCCAATAAGCTTGGCATTCGTCTGTATAAACCCGGTCTCGTCTGGCCGTTGGAGAAACGGCGGGCGACGGCGGCGATGCAGAATGTTTCTGAAGTTCTTGTGATCGAAGAGCGCCGGTCCTTGGTTGAAACCCAACTGCGTGAATATCTATGTGATTTACCCGGTGCTCACCGACCAAAGATTTTTGGTAAAACAGATCGCGACGGGAAAACACTCGTTCCGGATTTTGGAGAGCTGAACGGCGATCTGGTCACGAAAATTATCTATGGGTTTTTGACGACAAACCAGAAAACCCCGACGATGAAAAAAATGATCAAACGCTTGGCTTCGCAAGACAATCCGGTTGGCGAACGCCACAAACGGACGCCGTATTTCTGCCCCGGATGTCCGCACAATTCTTCGACTAAAGTCCCTGATGGCAGCCGCGCTACCGCCGGTATTGGCTGCCACTACCTTGCGCAATACATGCCCCGCAACACAACAACCTTTACGCAAATGGGCGGCGAAGGTGCTTCCTGGATTGGACAGGCACCCTTTACCAATGAAGAGCATATATTCGTCAATCTGGGCGACGGCACCTATCATCATTCTGGCCTGCTGGCGATCCGCCAAGCCGTCGCGGCTAGTGTCAATGTCACCTATAAAATCCTGTTCAATGACGCGGTTGCGATGACCGGCGGGCAAATCGTCGATGGCCCGCTGACGCCGGTTATGATTGCAAATCAATTGAAGGCAGAGGGTGTGGGGAAAACGGTGCTTGTCGGAGACGATGTCGCCGCCATGCAGTCTCTGGGGCGCTACCCGTCCGGCACACAGTTTTATGACCGAATTGATATGGAAACGGTGCAAAAGGAATTGCGGTTTATAAAAGGAGTGACCGCAATTATTTACGTTCAGACCTGCGCGACTGAATTGCGGCGCAAACGCAAACGGGGGCTTGTACCCGATCCACAAGAGCGTATTTTTATCAATGAGCGCGTGTGCGAGGGTTGCGCCGACTGCTCGGTAAAATCCAATTGCATCGCGGTCGAAACAATTGAGACCGAATACGGGCAGAAACGGCGGATTGATCAACTCGCTTGCAACAAAGACAAATCCTGCATCGAAGGATTTTGCCCGAGTTTTGTTACCTTGCGAGGTGCTAAACTCAAGCGACCTGAGCCAGCGCGCAATGCTCATCCCGTCATCACCGATCCCGTAATTGAAAGTTTAAAAAAAGACGACGTCTATGAACTGGTGCTCGCTGGTGTTGGTGGTCAGGGCGTGACATCGCTAAGCGCCATGCTCAGCACGGCGGCCCATCTGGAGGGCCTGTCTGTCAACGCCGTTGACGCCCTTGGCATGGCACAAAAGGGCGGCGCGGTATTTACGCATTTTAAGATGTCCAAAAACGCGGCCAAAATCGTCAACGCCCGGATCGGGCGCGGGGCGGCAGATCTCATATTGGTCAATGATATGATCGTCGCGCATGGCCCGATTATTCGTCCGCATGCCGGTTCCGACAAAACTGCGGTTATTGCTAACACCAAAATTTCCGCAAGCGCCGAAGTTGTCGGCATTCGCGACTTTTCCTATGACAAAAAAGGCATGAGCGATGATCTGCGCAGATCATCCAAATCATATCTTGAAGCGGATACGACGGATGCCGTGTTGAAGGAATTAGGCGACACAATTTATAACAATCTCGTTTTGCTCGGTATGGCGTGGCAAAAAGGTCATCTCCCGTTGAGCCGAAATTCGATTTTTTCGGCCATTGAAATCATCGGGGCCAAGGTCGACGCCAATAAGACCGCATTTGAGCTTGGACGTCGTATGGCTGCCGGCGAGAACCCAACGCTTCTCGAAAAGCCGGATGGTCAAATTTCTGTCCCGGCATTGATAGAGCGCCGGTATGCCGATTTGGTTTTGTATCAAAACAAAGCCTATGCTGATCGATACAAAGTAGTCCTCGCACATATTATGAAACGAGAGAACAAAGTTACCGGTCAAGCAGGCGATATCAGTCGTGCCGCAGCTCAATCGCTGTATAAATTGATGGCGTATAAAGACGAATACGAAGTTGCCCGTTTGTATTCGGACCCTGAGTTTATGAAAGACATAAAAGCCCAATTTGAAGGAAATATGAAAATACGCGTGCATTTGGCACCGCCGATATTTGCCCGCAAAAATGCCAACGGTTATCCCGTAAAGACCAAGTTCCCGGCTTGGTTTTTGAAATCGTTCGGCCCGTTGGCGAAACTTAAATTTTTACGCGGTAGCCGGCTTGATATTTTCGGCATGACGGCGGAAAGAATAATGGAGCGCGCCCTGCGCGACGAATTTGAAGACCTCGTAAAATGGGGCGCGGAACAGCTCACGCTTAAAAACAAAGACCTCGTGCTGGAATTATTTAAAGCGCCGCACCTGGTCAAAGGCTATGGTCATATCAAATCACAATCGGTAAAAGGCTATGAGCGCCAACTCGCACGGCTGCGGCAAAAAATTGGCGCAATAGAATTGGCGCCGCATTCAGCTGCAGCAGCGGAATAATCGGGGGACGACATGCGACTGGCAAGACTGGAAAAAGACGGACGGATCTTTTGGGCATTAGGCTCGGATGATCAACGTACAGTACGCGAAATCAAAGGCAGTTTTCACGAATGGGCTCCCCGCTTGACCAAGGGCGAAGGCAAGTCCGCTTTGGAATTATCCGACGATTTTGTAAGCGTTAATGCCGTCCGGTTTCTCCCTCCTGTTGAGCCGGTGAACCGTGTTGTTGTCGCAGGGGCTAATTATTCAAAACATTTGGAGGAATTTGGCGTCGACCCGGTCTCAAAACCGGTTGCATTTCTCAAGGCCTATGGCGCCCTGATTGGCGCAAATGACGACATTCGGTATCCCCCTCTCACGGAGAAACTCGACCATGAAGTTGAGCTGGTTGTCGTGATCGGCAGTGACAATGTTGACCTCGACAATCCTTATGATTGCGTCCTGGGTTATACGGCTGGAAACGATGTCAGCGCCAGGGATCTACAACGTAACGGATCTCCCAAAATCGGCATGGATTTATTTGCCGCCAAAAGCCAGGACCGCACCACCGGCCTCGGCCCCTGGATTGTAACCAAAGACGAGTTCCCAAACGGATCACCGACTCTGAAACTGACCTTGAAAGTCAATGGCGATGTTCGTCAGGATGCGACGTCAGGGGATATGACATGGGGTGTGGGGGAGCTGATAAAATATGTCCAGCAAATATCCAGCTTCCGCGCCGGCGATGTTCTCTTCACCGGATCACCCGACGGGGTTGGGGACAGTACGGGTAAATATATTCAGCGCGGTGACCTCATCGAAGCCGAGGTCGAGAATATTGGCGTCTTGCGTAACCGCGTATCCGATTAAAGATCAGCCCGCCTTAGCAGTGTACTCCCGCCCAATGGGCCGCCGCCTGCCGCAACGACAGCCGTATCGCATTTGGTCAGTTGACGGTCACCGGCCCGTCCCCAAATTTGCTGGCATGCTTCATGAACATAACCAAGCCCATGGGTTCGGCCACCCGACAATTGTCCGCCATTTGTATTGATCGGCATTTCACCTGTGCGGGAGATACGCTGGCCGCCTTCAATAAAAGCGCCGCCCTCACCTATGCCGCATAATCCCAAAGCCTCCATCCAGATCAAGGTCAGGATCGAGAATCCGTCGTAGAGCTGAGCGCAATCAACGTCTTTGGGCTTGAGATCGGTATTGGACCACATATTTTTGGCCACGTCCCTTGTGATCATATGGGTGAGAGATATCTGGTCCCAAGACCAGGGTTGTGAATTACCGGCGCCCACGGCCTCGATTAAAACCGGGTCTCGGCGTGTATCTTTGGCGCAATCCTTACGCGACAAAATAATGGCGGTTGATGCGTCACAGTGCACGTCGCAATCAAACAAACGCAATGGCGAGGCAATCACCCGACTGCTCATATAGTCGTCCAGGCTCATCGGGGATTTGTAAATCGCCTTTGGATTGTCGGCCGCATTGGCGCGGCAGGTCATGGCGATCTGGCCAAGTTGTTCGGATGTCAGCCCATAATCGTGGAAGTGTTTTTGGGCATACATGGCGATGAGGATAGTCGCCGAATGCACATTGAAGGGCGTGTAGTTCATCCAGAGCGGGTTTGAATCGCGTCCGCTTTTACCGCCGATTTTCCCCAATGTACTGACCGTTTTATCTTTCAAGCGTGCACTTGATTCCGTAATTGTGCGAAATACCAATACATGCCGGCACAGTCCCGCCTCTATCGCCATTGCACCGTTGATGATTCCGGCGATCGGCCCCGGACCTTCATATCCGCCGCCAAACCATTTCACATCCAGTCCCAATAAAGTTTTAAGACCAACCGGACCGATTGGCGAGAAAGGGGCACCATTATTATTGTCGCCCGGCCAGCAAGCCACACCGTCAATATCATCCAGCTGCAAACCGGCGTCCGCGACAGCTTCAAGACAGGCATCTATCGTCAATTCGGCGCCCGACTTTAAACTGGGGCGCTTGACCTCAGATTGGCCAACACCGGTTATGTAGACAATTTTTTTCACGAAGCTGTACGACCTGTGACCGGTGAAAAAAGCGGCAACCAAACATCTTCGTGGTTTTGAAAATTTACTTCAACAGGCATATCAATATGGACGGTTTCCGGATCGCAGCCCGTAATATTCGTAACGAAGCGCAAACCCTTTTGCTCAACAAGTTCGACGATCGCGACCGTATAGGGCGTTTTCAAGTCCGGCAGCCATTGTTGATGATTTATGGTAAAACTGGCGACTTTACCTTTACCGGACACCGGTTTGGGTGACACATTTTTCGATCGGCATTTGACGCAAAACCCCGAAGGTGGATGGATGTAAAACGCGCAATCGTCGCACTGGGTGATCATCAGTTTTCCGTCCTCGCCCCCCTGCCAGAACGCGGCGTTTTCGTCAGTGATTTCGGGGAGAATTTGAGACATGATTTCCGCTACGGTTTAGATTTGATGCCACTATTATACACACAAGAATACAAACGCGTCATTGTATATTTTAAACATTAATGTCATTATCGTTTAATAAAATCTGACTGGAGATGACGCCATGCGGCTCGTAACATTCAAATCAAAAAATAATGATGAACGTGCCGGTGCGCTGATCAACAATGACCAAAGTGTCGTTGACCTGGGCCAGGCATTTCAAGCACGATATGGTGAAATTTCACCTCTGCTGACCAGTGTGCAGACAATCGCCGATCACTGTGACGAAGCTCTGGCCCTCGCCTCAGATATTCTCAAAGATCCCGCGAGCGAAGCCGTCCTCAAACGGTCGGACGTTCATTTACGCGCGCCAATCCAACCCCCTGCCCAAATGCGCGATTTCTCGTGCTTCGAGCTTCATCTGGAGCAAAGCTTTGCGGCTGCGCGGCGGATGCGGACAGCCCGCGAACCGGACCCGGAGAAAGCATTTGCAGAATCAGACACCACGGTTGACGATCTGGTGCTGAAAACAGTTCGTCGCCAACCGATTTATTATAAGGCCAACCGGTTTGCGGTGATCGGCGCAGATGATCATGTGATCTGGCCCGCTTATTCCAGAATGCTCGACTTTGAGCTGGAATGGGGCTGTTATATCGGCCGCCCGGGTAAAGATATTTCCAAAGAAACGGCGGGCGATCACATTCTCGGATATACGATCTTCAACGATATCAGTGCCCGCGACGCGCAGGGTCGTGAAATGGGCGGACAGCTTGGTCCGGCCAAGGGAAAAGATTTTGATACCGCAAATGTCATGGGCCCATGCCTGGTCACACCGGACGAGCTCGGCGATCCTTATGATCTCGATATGAGCGTGCGGGTTAATGGCAAGGAATTCGGGCGCGGCAATACCGGGGAAATGCTCTGGAAATTTGATGACGTTATTGCACACGTCTCGCAATCAGAAACCCTGCACCCGGGCGAGTTTCTGGGTTCGGGCACGGTTGGCAATGGCAGCGGTCTTGAGCGGTTGGAATTCCTGAAACCAAATGATGTGATCGAATTGGAAGTCGCCAAAATCGGCATACTTCGAACGAAAGTTATCAAGCCCTAATTTCTACTCAACATGTTCTTCGAATTCGAACATCTGGCCCTCAAGCTCGGCCGGATCGACCCGGATCAGTGAACGTCCTTCAACGGCCTCGCTGGATTCGATCCATTCAAATGCGACGCCCTTATTGCGAAGCATTTCGGCTTTGGCCGCGAGATTGACAACGGATATCCTGATATAATAGAGGCCCGCCCCCCAATTGTTGAGATATAATCCGGCCGGACTGTCCCATTGCGTCGGCTCAATCACATCAAGTGTTGCGCTCGTCCTGGCCCGGAACGAAAACCTTCCCATCTTATAGCCTTCTTCACGGTATTCGGAGATGGGTCCTTCCGTATGCAAATCCATATTTTCAGCACAGCATCGCAGCGTATAGTCGAGGTCGCGCACCAAAAAACCGCGCCGCGTGACTCTCACCATTTCGCCGTCGCTAAAGTCTACAGGTTGAGGCGGGTCAGTGAAGATTTCCGGCGGAAAGCGAGGTGGTTCTGTCGGAATAATTTCAATGCATAGTCCGCCATCGACACTGGGCTGATAGCCAATTGCTTCGGGTGTCATACCCACCCAGAGGCGGTCAAACGGCATTTCCTTGGTTCGTTGCGCCAGCCGGAACGGCTGTTTATTCCTGTGTAACCGGTTAATCAAGACGCCTAAATTTTCAGTCGTCATTGTCAGGACAACAGCATGGGTGACCATTGGTCGATGCCGCCCCTGATAATCCAGTAGCGCCTCCAGATGATCATGGAAGAATGGATCCCCTGGATTGGGTTTGTCCAGATGCCATTGCGGCTCAACCCGGGTCGGTGACATGGCGAGCGATTTATGCACACGCAGGAAATGCGCAATATAGGGGTGATTATCAAAAGCCTGCCGCCAGTTTTTATGCTGATATATGCCAAGTTTTTCAGTCAACAAATCCGCCATGCCGTCCGGGTCGGGCACCATCATATCGGCGGTCAAAAGCAAATCATACATGGGCGGGCTCCGGTAAATGCGTCGAAATCGTGTTTTGCATAAACTGAACAATTATGCCAAAAGTGTCAAGAAAATAGCAATACGTCCAGGAGCCTATATGTCCACCCCAATTCAGGAAACCAACCCAATGATCAAACCGGTTCCGCTGGACGAGCTTTCCACAAGCCTGCGAGCAGATATTACCAATGCTCGCACCAACGGCGTGCTCAGCACGCCCCTACCTGTCCAAGTCTGGGCCCATCGGCCTGAACTTGCCACGCGATGGTTATCCTTGCTCACTGCCTTTCATCAAGACAGTGTACTGGACGACCGCACGCGTGAATTGATGCGGCTCAAAATCGCGGCTGCAACCAATTGCAACACCTGCCAGATCGCGCGAAAAACAGATAGCGTCACCGAAGACGATATCGCCTGTCTTGCGACTGACGACTCCAGATTCTCACCCGCCGAGCACGCCGCCATGACTTATGCCCATTTATTCGCATCTGACTTTCAAGATATCGGACTGGCTGAATTTGAGGCTCTTCGGGCTCATTATAATGACGCACAAATTGTTGAGATCAGTATGTATTGTGCGATGATGTTAGCCGGTGGACGCATGACCTATGTGAACAATATTAGTTAGCGTTTTGCGGTGGCAGTATTTTAAATCTCTGCCTTTTTCATCCGGACGAAAGCGATAATAACAATGGCAACAAGCACCTGCGGGATGAACAGTTTAAAAGCCAATTGATAATCGCCCGTCATGTCATGGGTTCGAGCCGCCATCCACAACGAAAACAGCATGATCGGCACGGTAATGGCATTCATGGCTCCGAGGGCGCGTCCAAAATTGTCGCGTCCGAAGCAATGGGCCGTCAATGTTGTCCAGATCGGGACAGCGCCGCCCACAGCGAGGCCCACGCAGGCTGCCACGAGCAATAATCCGAAATAGCCGGGTGAGAGCAGTAATGTCGTCAGAAAGGTAATATTCAGGCCGGCCACCAGCAGGAACAATAAGCGTTTGTCGACACGTTCGGACAGCCAGCCGATAAATAATTTACCCAGGATCGCCGATCCTGCGACGGCCGTTACCAAGAGTGAGGATTCCTGCAGCGTAAACCCACGTCCTATACCGTAAGGTACCAAAGACGTCAAAATGGCCTGGTCGCTACCGAGCAACAATCCGATTGCCGCCCCGATCAACCATGTATTGGGATCACGAGCGAGGTTTTTTCTCGGCTCTATTTGTAAGGGTTCAGGGTCGCGTTCGACGGTTTCAATTTTTTCCCCATCCGGAATCTGTCCAACGTCTTCAGGTTTAGGAATAATTGTTAAAAGGCTCGCGACAAGAATAATGACAGGGACAATAATTGCGACGATCAGGCAAGCCTGCCGCCAATCTGTTGCCTCGATCAGAGCGGCGAACAACGGCACAATCAAAAATCCGCCCGCAGACGTGGAAACAGCGGCAATCCCGAGCGCCCGGCCGCGCATGCGCGAAAACCAGCGCGTCACCAACACGTTCGCGGTAAATGACCCAGCGGCGGTAAAGGCAAATCCGATCGGTCCGAATATGGCGAGCAGCATGATGGCAGGGTGGACAGCCGTTCCAATAAGCGCGAAACCGAGCCCGAAACTAAGACCACCGGCGATAGAAATGGCGCGAGCCGAAAAACGTTCGAGCAATATACCTGTCGCAATTGCCCAAAAGGCCGTACTCAGGAAGAATACCTCGATGCCAAGATAGGCTTGCTCGCGGCTGAGGCCAAAGGTGTCTTCAACCGGTTTGACAAATAACCCAAAGGAATAAACGCTGGCCCCGGCAACCATCATGGCGTTCAGGAAACTGCCGCCCAAGACGTGCCAGCCGCGAAAAGTACTCATGGATTTGTCACTAGGCCTGCCCCCGATAATTGCCGCCATCGAGCATCAGGTTCTGGCCGCAAATATACCCGGATTGGGCCGCACATAAATACGCACACGCATCGCCAAACTCTTCCGGTTGGCCGAGTCGTCCTGCTGCAAGTCCGGTTTTTATGGCTGCATTTACTTCTTCCAAACTGATGCCTTTTGCATCGGCTGTGGCCTGGGCCAGAAATCGATGTCGATCCGTCTCGAATCGTTCGGGCAGAAGTTGGTTTATCGTCACATTGTCTTTGACTGTCTCGCGGGAGATCGATTTAAGCACGCTCGTCAGTCCCGTGCGCGGCGCGTGCGACAGTACCATCACCGGATGCGGGGTTTTGACCATGGCAGAGGTAATCGCGACAATACGACCGAACTTGCGGGCGCGCATTCCGTCAAGCACACCTTGCACCATCAAGAGCGGAGACGTCAGTGTGTCGTGCAGTGTTTTTTCCCATGCTGCCTCATCGGTTTTGCCAAATGGCGTCGGCGGCGGCCCGCCGCCATTCAGGATCAAAATATCGGGCTCAGAGAATGCCGCCAGCAACGCCTCGCGACCGTTATCGGTTGTAAGGTCGGCGACAATTTCGATCACGTTGACATCATGGTTTTTTTTAATCGAGGCAGCAGCGGCTTTGACGGCCTCTTCCCCACGTCCGTTGATTGCGACATTTGCACCCTCGCGTGCCAGGGCATTGGCGCAAGCGAAGCCCAGACCTTTGCTCGACGCCATAACGATCGCATTCTTTCCCCTTAGGCCAAGATCCATTGCATCCGTCCTTAAGTATTTCGAAAATTAAGTTCGAGCAAAACCCCGTTCGGATCGTAGACAAACACTTGTCGCAGACCGATCGAGCTGACCGCATTGGTTTTATATTCCAGCTCCAATGCGTTGACACGTTCAAGCAAATCGTCATAGCCATCGCAATCAAATGCGACATGATGCAAGGCACCTGTGGTCTCGCCCGGCGTCGTATCTTTTGGGAAAACCTGATAAGCACCGACTGCATTGACGTGTATCACGGCGCGACCGCGTACATCGAACAACCATTGGGCATGATCATGTTTCATGGGCGGCGGTCCGTCTCTAACATCCAATTCCAGGAGATCGGCATAGAATTGCGCCGTGCCATGCAGATCATCTGTGATGATGTTGACATGATCGAGTGATTTGACCTGCATTATCAAGTCCCCTGTTTACGCTGAAAAAATCTACCACTTTTTTCTTTGTCGCCTAACGCACAAATATTTATTAGACACATTTGCATTAAATGTATAATTAAAAATCTACCTCGCAAATTAACGGGATAAAATGAAGACAGCTTCCAAAGGTATATGGCAACCAATTGCGCTTAGTGAAAGCATCGGTTCTGAAGTGCCTATCCGAGTCTGCTATGAAGCCAAAGAAGTCGCACTGTTTCGAGACGGTATCGGAAAAGTACGCGCCTTGAAAGATCGTTGTCCGCATCGCCGCGTACCGCTATCACTAGGTAAAGTCATTGAGGGCGAATTGCGGTGTGCTTATCATGGCTGGACTTTCGACGGTTCCAGCGGGGCCTGTACGCAAATTCCAAATCTGTCAGATGAAGAAAAAGTACCGAGCCGCTACAAGGTTGACGCCTATTCAGTTCATGAAGACAACGGATTTGTGTTTTTGTGGTCAGGTCAAAACCCACCTAGCAAGGATGGTGATAAGCCGGTCTTCGCGGCGAATGAGGACTTACCGCTATACGGGAATGTCATTGTTCCGCTTGCAACCAGCGCCTATCGGCTTGCCATGCTGGATGGGCCGGAGACATTGATCGGAATTCATAATATAGGCTTCACTGATTTCTTCTTAGGCGATCCCGTCACGCGAGATGGAATCATCCAAGTCGAGCGCAATGCAGGATGGATACGACGCGGCAAACCGCCCAGTAAATGGGCAACTGATTACCCGTTTATCCTGCGCACAATCTCCTCGTTTGAAGACGGAACCATAATCCACCAATTATTCGATGATAAGGAACAAATAGTCGCGCAGATTTATATGAGCATTTTCCCCGGCACGCGCAGCACGACCAATATTGTCTGGCGGGGAAATGTGAATTTCAATCATAAAGACGCAGGCAAAATTAGTCGCACGAAAGCTCCGATCGATATCTTTTCCCATTTGGACGGTGAGGCCATTGCCAATCTTCTCGTCGGGCCGTCAAGTCAGTTTCAGGAGGCCGTATAATGGCTAAAGTAGCAAAAAAACAACAGGACTGGATCCCGACTAATTACGACCTGCGCGATACCTGGTTTCCTGTTGCTCATGCGACCGATGTGTCCGCTAATCCCGTCCGGCGCATGGTGCATTCGCAGCCCTATTATTTATGGCGGGACAATGGAACCGCCAACGCTGCCGAAATCCACCCTCACGCGTTCACCGCGGCGAATAAACCATCTGCGACGGCTTTTACAGGCGGATCGTATTACTATCCTGTCTGTGAGCAATATGGATATATCTGGGCCTGGTATGGCAATCCCGGCAATGCGGATATGGCCTTGCTGCCGCATATTCCATTCCTCCCCAAAAACGGTGATATTCCGAAATATATGCGCACGACGATCCGCTTTGATGCCTGTTCAGCTCTGTCTGTCGAAAATCTGCTTGATCTTACCCATGCGGATTTCTTGCACGGCGAAGTCATCGGCGGTGAAGGCGAGTCCGAATCCGATGAAATTACCTTCGACTATACGTCCGAAACACTTACCCGCGTCCGGATGGTCGTCGGCAAACCGGTAGCTCCCGTTATGAAATGGCTCGGCGGTGTTCGCGCGACACATCAGGAATTTCGCTCTACGCTTCACGTTCATTTGCGTAGCGGGTTTTGCATCTCCTATCCCCGGTTTAGGCCCGGCTTCGATATTCCAAATGTTCAACCCTTTGTGCCAAATGGCAGCCACCGTTCGCGCGTTGACCAGATATTCAATCTGACCGATGCCCCTCTGATATTTCGCCGGATCATGCCAAAGCTGGCCTATAAGGTCGGCCCACAGGACAATTATGTTATGCGCCCGCAAAATCCGCGCTATCTGGAGCCAAGCCCTGTACGCGACATGCATTCACGGTTTGATGCGCCCGGCAACAGATACCGTTTCTTGATGCAGGCTTTGCATGAGCGCCAAAGCAAGGGTGATTACAGTTACGGTTCCGACGCCGATACGGGGGCCGATATTACCGAAATCCTGGGCATGGAAAAATCAATCGACTGAAAGCTAAAGGCTCAAGCATGGCAAAATTTAAACCGGATACGGACGTTAAGGCAAAAGATGAATTCAGCCATGTGCAAGAGCTACCACCGGAACAGCTCAAAGAGCATTTCCAGGACCATATCGGCATCGGCATATTTGGCCGGGCCGGAGATATGGACGTATTGGTCGTCGGTACAATTTACCGTGTCGGCGGCGACGTCTGGGGAATAAAAGACGGCTGTCTTTTGCAAACCAATATGTTGGCAAGCCTGCCCGGAGACCGCGTGATGCGCGACAATTCATTTGTCGGTAACCGCATGGATCCGGCCAATGTCTACACTGATCTAAAAGTCACTCATAACGACGATGAGGTAGTATGGGCCGTTGGTAATCGGAAGATCATCTGCCGCCCTCCCTTTTGGGAACTCAAAGGCGAGCATATGGGTGTCGATATTAATATACGCATTACCGGAACCGGGAAATCCATGCCCTATCACGGTCTTTGGGAAAACTTGCCGGAAACCGGCATTGGCGGGAATGAACAATTGGGCCGCGCCGAAGGTAGTTTTACCCATAACGGCAAAACCTATGAGATCACCCAAGGCTGGGCCGTGCGCGAACGTTCATGCCTTGGTGCGGGGAAAGACGTGATGGCACTCCTTGGTGCCGTATCGAGTTATATTTGGGGTTGGTGTTTCACCGAACAGGCCAGCGTATTCTGTTACGCTCAACGCAATGGTGGCGGCTTTGCAGCGCGTGTATTCTTGGATGGTCGAGTCGTAGACATGACAGAGCCCGAAAATATGATCGAAGAGCTCGCGCATTGGACGGATCCATTGACGCTAAAAACTCACGCCACCGCCTGGAAGATACGGATGAATAGTGCCGAGGGCATGCTTGAACTGGATGTTCAGACCTGGTCGCGCTGCATGTTCGGTTTTCACCAGCGGGATGGTTTCACATCACACCATGGGGCCCTTGGTCGGTGTAGTGGTTCGTTCACTTCATCTGATGGCGACCGAATTATTTTCGACGACACAACAGCCTATTTCGAACAAGGCTGTGCGACACCGCTCGGCATAGGAACTCGCCCGGACAACTAGCTGCCAAGTGCCTGCATAACCCGCGCCGCTAATTCCGGCGAACGCAAATCCGCAGCCGGGCGTTCCATATGGAATACTTCCATCAATGTCCGAAGCACGTCCTTATCGTTATTGGCCAACAGCTTTAGTCCTTTGGAAAACTGCTGCATTTGTTCAAATCCCTGTGGGCGCTCGCCGGTGACAAAATCGTATTCCAGGTCACTGGCGCCGGCCATTTGCCAGGCAGCCCCGCTGACTTTCATTGCCCCTTCGAAATAAACGTTTGCAAAGGCAGGCTCATCAATATCAAAAGCGTCCAGTGCAGCCTTTAAAGCAAGCGCATGCAAGACGGCCAACGTCATGCCCTGGCCAAATGTCGGATTAATCGACGTAATCGTATCGCCGAGCGGGATCAGCCGCGCTGGAAAGTTTTCCATGCGGTCATAGTGCCGCCAATCGGCTGTAGGCTTCTTATATCTGCGTAAAGGTCCAACCAATTCGCAGTCTTTGAACACATTGTAAAAATCAGGCACTGCCAATTGGCGCGCATAGTCACAAAATCCTTCATAGTCGGTCGGTGGAACCGTATCAGCCCGCCCGCCCAGGGTCACCATCCAGTCACCGCCTTCAATGGGACAGAGAATCCCATAGCGGGGTTCGGGGGCGGTTGGCCGGACCAACATCGCCAAATTTGGGTTTTCGCAATCCGGTCCTTGTTTAAACCTTCCGGACACATAAGTCATGACTATGCCAAGAGTTGTCTCAGGTACTTTTGCAAATCCAGCCTTTTCAAGTTCGACCGGTAACAGGCTGCCCCGCCCGCGCGCATCTACAATAAGAGCGCCAGTTTCCACGGCTTCGTCTTCACCATTTAAAAATCGAACAGAAATGGCTGCACCATTTTGATATAAGATTTCGCTCACGCGGCAGCCAGATCTAATCTCAACATTACTCAATGCAGTGACGCGATTTCGAATTACCTGCTCATACCCCGGGCGGCTCATCATCAAAATCGGCATGTCCAGAAAAGCTTGCTCGCGCCATTCGCCGCCGTCATGCCCCCGATAATCGCCGCCCATATCGAGCTCAACCGCGCCATTGTCGAGAAATTGTTGGCGAATACCGGGCAGTAATACTTCCAGCCCCGCCTCGCCACCGCGTAACATGGTATGAATATGTCCGCCCTGCACGGCCCCCATACGGACTTGCGGCTCATCAGCGAGTGCATCCTTTTCAAAAACGATTACCTCGCGAAAATATGGTGATAAAGCTGCCGCCGCGGCGAGCCCCGCTATTCCGGCACCTGCTACCAGCGCTCTTTCCCCTCGCAAATCCGATTTATTATCCAAAAGCCGTCATCCCCGCGCATATTATTTATTAGACACTTTTTACATTATTGACTAAAATCTATTCTTGCGTCAATATGTGAATTAGCGACATAGATAGCGCACACAACAGATTCAGGATTCCAGTTATGCATATCGACCTTCATGCCCATGCCCCTCTTCCAGGATATTATGATC
>JABDMW010000032.1 GCA_013001295.1 Hyphomonadaceae bacterium | reverse complement strand
CCTAGCATGCACTGCGCGAAAGGCGTATCAAAAATCCATGAATTACATTGAACCTGTTAATTGTGTCGGCGTCGTCGTCATTCGCGGCGACGAGGTGTTGATCGTGCGCCGCAGAAACCCGCCCAATGCTGGGGCTTGGTCGATCCCGGGCGGGCGCATTGAACCTGACGAGGATTATGAAGCGGCCGTGCACCGGGAATTGAGGGAAGAGACGCGAATCCGCGCTGAGATCGTCGGTGAGATCACGGAAATCGATGTCGAATTTGATGATGTCGCCTACCGCTTGCATGATTACGCTGCCATCTGGACCGAAGGCGAACCCGTCGCGGGAGATGATGCCAGTGAGGCCCGCTTCATCCATCGGGCCCAAGTGGATGATTATATTTCTTGGGATAAAACCCGCGACGTGATCCGCGATGCGTTCGCGATGATCCCGAATGCGAAAATATGATGACGCCTGCCCCTCGCGATTGTATGTAGCCTTTATGCGATTTGTTTTGACATTTCTGTTTGTGATAATGGCGGCACCCGCTTGGGCGCAATCCACGCCAGCTGAACCCGATCTCAAGAAAGAGGCGCTCAAAGCCGAAGAGCGCATTGATGAAAACATGGTTACAATGAGTAATCTCATGGAAGCCTTGTCCAATCACTTAGGCCAGCTGCATTTCCTACGCACATTGTGTTACGGCGCCGATGATCAAAAATGGCGGCGTACAGCCAGTGACATGATGAATGTGGAAACGCCGGGAGATGGCACCCGCCGCCGCGAGCTCATCCGCGCCTTTAACGCCGGTTATTATATGCAGAAAGAACGCTACCAGACCTGCTCCAGCATGGTCGCTATTGATGTCGCCGCGCTTTCAGAAAGCGGCCGACGACTATCGATTATGCTGGGCGACCCGTACCGGGAGGATTAAGGTACAGCGAATATAACCACTATTTCGCATGATAACAGGAAACACGAATGAGTATTTCAAATATTGGCGCATTTTGGGGAGCGGCAACTACAATTATACTTTCGGCGGAAATCCTAATGTTATTTTTTCTACCGTTTTCATGGCAAGCAGCGCTCGCGTTATCAATAACATTTGTAATAATCAGTCTTTTTATTCTCGGATTAATTACCAAAAAGTATTTGTAAACGGACGAAAATTAGAAAAGGCGTGAACCTGTTGGTAGATTTCATTTTAGACTCAATTGCTTTCATAATTGGCATCCCAATTATTTTCATGCTTTTTTATTTTGGAATTCCAATAATGTACGTACTTGGTATGCTTGTGATTACTTTTTCACTTGGGTTCTGCGTTAAAAAGCTGCGGAAAAATAAAAATTGAGGTGACAATTCCGAATCTCTTTCTTCGGATCGAAGCCCTGAGACAGAAATGAAACATTTAAGTAAAAAGGTTAAAAACCGGCTCGAGGCATTCTTGGTTTGCTTACTAGTGTTCGTATTCATCACTCTAATTTCAAGAGGATTTGATTATTTTTTCACATTTGACAAAGAACGTATACGCTGGATTTTAACTATGATGATCTTTGCCGGTTTTATCGCGTTGCTGCCGAAGAGATAGCTGATCAACGGCATCAATCTGTGCTAAGTCAAACAGGCGCAAATATTCCATAAAAGACAAAGAAATCAAGTGGCGCGAACTTACTTCCACGCTTTCTACACTTTGCGCGATACGACCCGCATCAAGTACTCTCCATATCCGCTTTTTTCGAGCGGCTTGGCAAGGGCGCACAATTGACTCGCATCGATCCAGCCTTTCTCATAAGCAATAACTTCGGGACAGCAAATACGGCGCCCTTGCCTATCTTCAATAACGCTGACAAAATTTGCGGCCTGTAAAAGCGATTTATGCGTACCCGTATCGAGCCAGGTCGTACCATCTGATAACAGCTCCACATTAAGTTCACCTCGGTCCAGATAAACGCTATTCAAATCGGTGATTTCGAGCTCGCCACGCTTGGACGGCTGCAATTGCTTCGCATAGTTACTTGCATTCTGATCATAAAAATATAGCCCTGTAACCGCGTAGTTGGATGCGGGGTTCGCTGGTTTTTCTTCAAGGGAAATTACTTTTTTGTGTTCGTTAAATCCGACAACACCATAAGCGCCCGGGTTTTGCACATGATATCCGAACACGGTCGCTCCTGTATGAGCTTCGGCGACCGTGACAATGTGGTCACTAAATGCCTGCCCAAAAAATAGATTGTCACCCAAGACCATAGCGCTGGGAGCCCCGTCTAAAAATCCTTCGGCAATGATGAGAGCCTGCGCCAGTCCGTCAGGGCTCGGTTGCACCTCGTATTGAAGATTAAGGCCCCAACGTTGACCGTCACCGAGCAAATGTTGAAATGCCGCTTGATCATGCGGTGTCGTAATAATAAGAATGTCTTGCAGGCCCGCTTGCATCAAGACGGACAACGGATAGTAGATCATCGGTTTGTCAAAAACCGGCATGAGCTGTTTGGACACTGATATTGTACTTGGATGGAGGCGCGTCCCGGTTCCGCCCGCAAGAATAATTCCCTTACGTTTCATGTCTTTCCCACTTCAATGTTGCCGCCATTCTGCCAACGCCAAATCTAAACCATCGCGCCAGTCGGGTAAAGTTAGGCCAAATGTCTTCTCAAATGATGAAGTATCCAGCACTGAATAAGCCGGTCTAGCGACCCTTTTAGCATATTCTTCGGTCAAAATTTCATCGATAATTACGGGAGCCGATAATTGTGTGCCAGATTTTTTGAATATTTCGCGGGCAAATCCGGCCCAGCTGACCGGATCTCCAGTATTCGTCACATGATAAACTCCTGTTTTCGACTCGTTCTTGTTGTTCAACCTTGAAGCGACTTTAAGAACAGCATCAGCCAGATGGCCAACATAGGTCGGACGCCCAATTTGGTCACCAATCACCCTGATGCGTTTTCCATTCTCCTCCATTTTCAACATGGCTGTCATAAAATTTCGCCCATTCCCGTCAAACAACCACGAAGTTCTCAAAACGACAGCTTCACATTGTCTTTCAAGAATAGCGTTCTCGCCGGCGAGCTTTGATCGACCGTAGACGTTTAGCGGATTAGCAGGATAATCGGGTTGATAAGGCGATTGCATTTCGCCGTCAAAAACATAGTCAGTTGATATATATATGAGTGGGATATCACGGCGTGCGCAAACATCTGCAATCACTTCCGGTGCTTTGGCGTTTACGGCAAATGCCGTTTCTTGGTCATCTTCAGCCTGTTCAACACCTGTGTAGGCGGCCGCCAATACAACCACATCAACCTCAAGCATATCGCAAGCAAACTCGTAAATATCAGCAGGATCAGACGCAAGATTGCAAGCGTTTCGGTCAAAATACATCGCCGTATGCGGACCTGCATTTAACTGTCTTTGAAGAGCGCGCGAAAGCTGTCCCGATTTTCCAAAAATAGCCAGTTTCATTTATTTCTTCTTGAACCCGTACCGCGCCGCTTATCGAAGACTTCCGCGCCAATCAGCGGTCGCCACCAGGATTGGTTATCCAGATACCAGCGAATTGTCTTTTCAAATCCTTCGTCCCAACTGATCGATGGCGTCCAGTCCAATTCTTTTTCTATTTTCTCTGCATTGATCGCATAGCGTTGATCATGCCCAGGTCGGTCAGTGACAAATTCAATAAGGTCTTCATAGGCCCCGTCTTTGCTGGGAACAATCTTGTTAAGCAACGTGCAAATTGTGCGCACCAGATCGATGTTTGTGCGCTCATTATTGCCGCCAATATTGTAAGTTTCTCCTGTCCGCCCTTTTGCCAAAACAGTCAAAAGAGCGTCGACATGATCGTCCACATACAGCCAATCGCGAATATTCTCCCCCTTTCCATATACCGGAATAGTATTGCCGTGCAGCGCATTCAAAATCACGACGGGGATCAGTTTTTCAGGGAACTGGTAGGGACCATAATTGTTGGAACAATTGGTAATGAGCGTCGGCAATCCGTAAGTTCTCGCCCAGGCACGAACCAAATGATCCGAAGCAGCTTTCGACGCGGAATAAGGTGAACTGGGGTCATATGGGGTTTGCTCTGAAAACGCTGGATCGTCAGTCGTCAAATCGCCGTAAACCTCATCTGTCGAAATATGGTGAAACCGAAAACGCTCTTTGGCGGATACATCCAATGTATCGAAGTATCCTCTTGCGGCCTGTAAAAGATTAAAAGTGCCTATTATATTGGTTTGCATGAAATCGCCGGGCCCATCAATGGAGCGATCGACATGCGATTCCGCCGCCAAGTGCATAATTGCATCGGGTTGATGTCGGGAAATTACCGAGTTAACAGCGTCACTGTCCCGAATATCGACTTTCTCGAATGCGTAGAGTGAATGTTCGGATACTGAGTTCAGGCTGTTCAGATTGGCAGCATAAGTCAGACAATCGACATTGACGATCTCATGACCTCTAGCAATGGCCATTCTGATCAGTGCCGAACCAATAAACCCTGCGCCTCCGGTCACCAGTATCTTCATATTTCGTTTAATCCCGTTTGTCGACCGAATCCACTATGTCAGGCCCTATCACCAAACTGCAACTCAAATTCTTTAAAGCTTTGCGCATTTTGATCTTTTTCAGACAGAATGGCCTTTGCCGGGTCAACGCCCCAATCTAAATCCAGATCCTGATCCTGCCAATTTACGTTGATGGCATATTCCGGCGCAAAATAATTGGTGCACTTATAAGAAACTTCCGTATCAGCTTCCAAAGTAATAAACCCATGCAAGAAGCCTTCGGGCACCCAGAGCATGGTTGCATCCGCAGCGCTCAAATCCACCATAACTGATCGCCCAAAACTAGCTGAACCCGGGCGTACATCAACGGCAACGTCTCTTATTTTTCCTCGTACGCATCGAACCAGTTTGCCCTGCGCGTGTGGAGCAAATTGGGCGTGAAGCCCACGAACCGTGTATTGATTTTTCGAAAACGAATAATTTTCTTGGACAAAGAACGTCGGGTTACCAACAGCTATATCAAATTTGTCTTGGCGAAAGTTTTCGACAAAATATCCTCTATCGTCTCGGTGCATTAAAGGCGTAAACAAGCGAATTTCCGGTATGCTGAGTTTAAGGGTTCTCATTCAGTTCAATTCCAGCAAAAAAAGAATAAATCGATCAACGCGACGTTAGATTACATTCAAGTCAATGGGGCAACCAATAAATCAACCCAGCCTCGTTTATTCCGGTTCAGGTTCACAACATAATCCAAAAACCTATCAGCTGCTGACAAATTTATTTTTGTGTTTTTAAGAAGGTCAGTGTAATGCGCCTCAAAACCATATCGTGCCGGAAATTCAGCAACAGTAAAGTTTTTTATTAGATAAGTAAGAAAACCAAGTGGGTCGGTACCCTGTGAAACCAGCCAATCTGGGGCAAATTCGGTCTTGATCAACCACTCATTGGAACTTTTTAGGAATTGATCCGCACCAATAAAAATATGCTGCTCCCAACCTTGGCTGTCAATTTTTATGAATGCCGATTTCGCGTTATAATCAGCAATAATTTCCGATAACGTTTTTTGCCTGACCTCGATTTGACGCCAGTTCTGTCCTCCTGCAATCACTCTTGAATCTTGGCTTCCTCGTGGGTTGATAAAAAAGGACACACTTTCTTTAGTTTCCTCACCGACGACAGCCTGAAGCACACGACATTGTGAAAACCCGTTTTGCGAAATATTCGTTTTAATAAAGTAAATAAGATCGCTGTTCGGTTCTATGCTCACAAGTTGACGTCCGGGCATTGCTTGCTTCATGAACACGGAAGCCACGCCATAATTTGCGCCAACATCAACTAATAATTCAGGGCTTAAATATTGATTTATATGCCCGTAAAATTGGCTATTGAATTCTTCAAACCATGAACGCTCTGCGTATGCCTGAACACTTGGGTCCCGTTTATCAAAAAGCAAGCTGAGTTGACCAAAATTAATTGTTCTTTGATTTGAGTGCACAACCTAGCTCCTGCAATGATCTGCGCCGCCCCCCAGTTTAAAAATGTGAATGTCCACATTGTTACGACATCAGATAATTAACTTATTCGAAGTCCGCGAATTTGCAAACGCTTCGAGTCAAGCTTCAAAAAGTTTTATGCGTAGAGTAAGTTCCTTTACCGGTACGACTTGCTATATTAATAGACATTGAGGTTTATTGTGATATGACCGAAATTCTTCGTAATAAGTGCGACATATTCATCAGTTTAAAGTGAATCAATCAACATGACTAAAACGGCTTTAATCTCTGGTATTACAGGGCAAGACGGTGCTTACCTCGCACGTCTGTTACTCGATAAAGGATATATTGTTCATGGAATTAAGCGACGATCATCTTCGTTTAATTCCGCCAGAATTGACGACATCTATGTTGATCCTCATAACGATAATGCAAAGTTTTTTCTACACTATGGTGATTTAACGGATTCCACCAACCTTATCAGAATCGTGCAGGAAACCAAACCAGATGAAATTTATAATCTCGGCGCGCAATCACATGTTCAAGTCAGTTTTGAAACCCCGGAATATACCGCGAACGCAGACGCTATCGGCCCATTGAGAATACTAGAAGCTATCCGCATTTTGGGACTTGAGAAAAAATCGAGATTTTATCAAGCATCGACATCGGAATTATTTGGAAAAGTCCAGGAAGTCCCGCAATCCGAAACCACTCCTTTCTACCCTCGCAGTCCTTATGCTGCGGCCAAAGCTTATGCCTTTTGGATTACAGTCAATTATCGTGAAGCCTATGGAATTCATGCTTCAAACGGAATTCTTTTCAACCACGAAAGCCCAATGCGCGGCGAAACATTTGTGACGCGCAAAATTTCACGGGCAGTCGCCGCTATTAAATTAGGCAAACAAAAGGAATTATATCTGGGTAATCTCGATGCAAAACGAGACTGGGGACACGCCGAAGACTTTGTCGACGGTATGTGGAGAATATTGCAACAAGACAATCCTGACGACTATGTATTGGGAACAGGCGAAACTCATTCAGTTCGGGATTTTGTCGAGCTCGCATTTTCTAAAACTGACAATAGAATTGAATGGAGGGGGAGCGGGCACGATGAAATCGGTTTTGACGCAGAAACGGGCAAAACTCTCGTAAAAATTGACCCACGGTATTTTCGACCAACGGAAGTTGAGTTGCTAATTGCTGATCCCAGAAAAGCCAAGAAAGTATTGGATTGGACCCACACAACTTCGTTCGAAGATCTGGTTGATGAGATGGTGAAATATGACTTACATGAATTATCTCACGAAAAAACTATAGCCTAAGCGCAGATGCCAAATGACAAGTACACATATCAATTGTCCGGAAAAACGGTTTGGGTCGCGGGCCACAATGGAATGGTTGGCTCAGCAATAGTCCGAAGGTTAAAATCAGAGGGCATCGGAAAATTACTTACGGTCGACCGAGGCGAACTCGATTTAACTGATCAAGCCGCTGTTAGAATATGGGTGGCAAACTCAAAACCAGATATAATTTTTTTGGCAGCTGCGAAAGTTGGAGGAATAGCAGCTAACGACCGTTACCCCGCCGACTTTATCTATCAAAATTTAGCAATCGCCTCCAACGTGATTGATGCCGCTTATAGGGCCAACGTTGAAAAATTGGTCAATCTTGGCTCGTCATGTGTCTATCCGAAATTCGCTTCCCAACCTATTGAAGAGTCGGCTCTATTGACCGGCCCCCTGGAGCCGACCAATGAGTGGTATGCAATTGCCAAAATTGCAAGTTTGAAAATGTGTGCCGCTTATCGCAAACAATATGGATGTGATTTTATATCTGCGATGCCTACAAATCTGTATGGTCAATATGACAATTTCCACCCCGAAAACTCTCACGTACTTCCCGCCCTTATTAGAAAAGCGCATATTGCAAAACAAGAAAATGCGGCTTCAATGGAAATTTGGGGGTCAGGTAAAGCTTTGCGGGAATTTATGTATGCTGATGATTGTGCAGATGCCTTGGTGTTTTTATCCAAATATTACTCTGCAGATGAGCATGTAAATTTGGGCACCGGAAAGGAATTTTCTATAAAGGAAATTGCTGAAATCATAATGAAAATTGTGGGATTCGAGGGCGCTTTGGAAACGGACATGTCTCGACCGGACGGTACACCGCGAAAATTGTTGAATTCAGAAAAAATTGAGAAGATGGGATGGGTGCCAAAAACTACACTTGAGCAAGGAATTGCAGATACATATAAATGGTATAAGCAAAAATACGGGTAGTAAAAATCTTAAATCAAGAACTTATTTTTGCCAATTAGTCGACATTAATTTAGCTGAACTTTTTTGATCTGCACATACAGAAATTTGTACACTTTCGCCTGGTTCAATAGCTCGATCAAAATTGGCTCGAATCGATTTTTCGGAAATTTCGACCTCGGCACCACTAATATTGCATTTAACCGCGGCATCAATATTGTCGAAGTGAAGCTCGATTGATTTTTGTTGAGTTGCTGTCAAATTCAAAATTGAGAAATTCACAAGTTTGTTGATTGGCGTCGACAAAGATATTCGAGCGTCCTTGTAAGTAGATTTATGATGCTGCATAAATCCGAAGATGCTTTTGGCCGAAACATAAAAAGAACTGTTACGCCTTATGAGCGCGAATATTTCTCTATACCTTTGGCGTGAAAAACTCGCTGTCTTTGTAGCCGGTTCCCAAGTCACATTTGACCATATTTCATTAACGAATTTGATGGATTTACCGGCATTGTGAAGACGAACCCACAAATCCCAATCCATCGTGAATTCCAATTCGGGGTTCAATCCGCCAACGCTCTCCATAGCCGTGCGGCGCACAAAACATGAAGGTTGGGAAATTATGTTGGATCGAAGTAGAATATCTGAATGCGGTTGTACCTCAGGGTGTAAGCCGATGATCATTCCATTATCATCACTTATTGAGCTGTTAGCATAAAAAACATCGGTTTCCGGATCGCTCAAAAAAAGATTTTCAACATTCCGCAAAACATTGGGCAAAAGCATATCGTCAGCGTTCAACCAAGTGACGACATCGCCATCCATGCTAAGCCATGCCTTTGCGATTGCATCTGCTTGACCATTATCCTTACCATCCCTGTAAATGTCCGGTTTCAATCCAACTGACGCAATATCAGCTTTAACGCGCGGATCATGACTAGCGTCCATAATGGCAAGTCTGAAATTACGAGGTTGATTGTGAATGGACTCTAGGGCTGACGTCAAATGCCGCGACCAATGTCCTATTGGCATGACGATGTCTATAATCACGAAAAACTCCGCAGCTTATCGGTGTGTTTAACTTTTTCGCATCAAAAGTGATTCAGCCATAAACCAATCACTTGGTTCATCGATATCTACTGACTCAAGCGGTGGCGTTTCGAATAGTAAAGGCGTCTCCCCTATTCGTGCTCCGGTTTTTGCAAAACTGTCAGAACTAAATAAATATCCAACTGAATTTTCCTCCATATAGGGAGGCAAATCTTGTGTTCGCAGCAGATTGTTGGGATCATGATTTATCGGTTTGCCTTCGGGCGTATAGAATCGGGTTTGCATTTTGTTGACTGTGAACAGTGAATCGCATTTGCCCGCGTTTATGGAATTATTGTAGGAACTCAACATCGAGGCAATGGTTTCGGGTGATAATAGCGGATTTGTTGTATGCGTCATGAGGTAGGCTTCGGCCGAAACTGATGCGACATCATCACCCAAAATAAGGTTCATCGAAACAAAGTCTCCGCACAGTTCTTCTTTTCGGTCCCTGATCATTACACGTCCATTATGGTCACCGTCTTGCAGTCCATTTTCAGCCAATATTTCGCGTGCATCCGTGTTGATCACCACTTTTTCAATTTCCTTCACCGCCAAAAGCGAATCCAATATCCATCTAAAGAGAGGCTTGCCAGCTATATCGCGAAAATTTTTAGATTTGACACGAGCGCTGTGTGCTTTCATCGGTAAAAGAGCAACAAGTCCATATGACGAGTTAGACATAATAATTCCTATTATTTTTGAAGCTTATTCAGCGGATGCGCGCGGAGATATTTTTGGCGGGGCAACATAGTTCACGCCTTTTTCAACCTTTGGCTTTGGATAATAATAATCTTCTTTTTGCTTGCGAGAAAGTTTCTTGACTTCATTGTGCCCTTTATAATTTCCCCAAAACTGAGCGAATCTAAACCTGACAATTCCCCATTTGTTGATTCTGGTTTTTTCTTTGCCCGCCGCGCGGAAATCAAGCCATACACTCGCGAGATAATACCGAACAAAATCTGCAAAGTTCATGTGGATATCAGGTAAGATATCTCTCAGCGTTAAAGCCTCCCGATAATAACGTATAATAGTTTGTTCGTAGGATTCTTCATGCACATGAATAATAGGCGCATCGGCAACATATGCGATTTTATGCCCTGAATTGACAAGTTGTTTACCCAGCACCATGTCTTCAAGACCGGTCACGGATTCATCAAACCGATACTCTTTCCATACATCCGCGATAATAGCGGAATTCGCATTGTTTATGAAAAAGCCTTCTTGTGGAATATGGCTTTCGCCAGGGAAGTATTTGGCGAAAATCTGCTTTTCCGAAAACTGTGACACATCGTGCCCCAATTGCCGACCATAGCTGTAGCTTGCTTTATGCTCTATAAGCGGTCTTATCAAGTTTAATAGCCAATCCTGATTTGCGGGAATACAATGAGCGGAAATAAAGACCAGGTAATTCCCGCGTGCAAAATCACACCCCTGATTTAGAGATCTACCGAATGAAAAATCGGATTTTTTGATATGCGTAATTCTGCAGTTATATTTTGCAGCAATCTCTAATGTCCGATCCGTTGAGCCAGAGTCAACGAGGACAACTTCCATAGTCATTGAGCCCAAATTTTGTTCATGCAGCGCTTGTAACGAACTTTCGAACCATTTGTCCTCATTCAAAGCTCGATAGACGATGCTAATATCCGGTTGCAAAACGGTGTTCATGAAAACCTACATAGTCCAATTGATTGGGAGCCCTTAGAACATGTCTTGCTATGGTTGGTCAATACCTGAACCCTGCGGTTACACATGAATTAAACGTTGTTTTTTCAGGAAAAATACATTTTTTTTATTTTTTTTAATTGGCTTTTATCCCAATGTTTCTGGCAATATTGTCATAATGGTATTCGCCCGATAAATACTTTCTTTCGATTCACGAGGATTTCAGTGACAGACTCAGCCAATTATAGCTCTATGCGCAGGTTGCTTGGTCCTCTGGGATTTAATATCTTGGCGAAAACAAATATCTATAAGACGTTACGAGATCCCGGATGGACATTGTCCCGTCTTGGAAAAAGAAACAAGAAATCACTGTTGAATTATAAAAATGTCCATCAAGGTAAAACGGGATTCATTGTTGGCACCGGGCCAAGTCTGTTGGACATGAATTTAGTTGGGTTAAAAAGTCAAATCACCATTGGCCTGAACAGGTTATACATGGGTATCGATAGAATTGGCTTCCAACCCACTTATATGGTTTGTGTAAATGAGCTTTTGTTATCTGAAAACTCGTCAGATTTTTCGCAATTGAAAATGCCGTTGTTCGCGAACTGGGAAAGCCGTGCGAAGCTTCGAAATTCAGATCATTGTGCATTTTTTAGAACACTCGCCGGCACACACTTCCATAAAAACCTTACTCAAAATATTTCGGTGGGTTCCACGGTTACGTATTCAGCACTGCAACTTGCTTATTGGATGGGTTTTAAAAGAATTATTTTAGTTGGGATTGATCACAATTATCAACTAGAAACGGGGGAGACAAAATTGGCACCGCACACAAAAGTTGAAAGGCTTGTGAACGATAAAAACCACTTCCATCCTGACTATTTCGGCAAAGGCAGCGTGTGGCAATTACCGGACCTCGAAACCTCGGAAGCCGCATATCGAGAAGCAAAAATCGCTTTTGAAAGTTCTGGACGGGAAATACTGGATGCAACGAGAAACGGGAAACTTGATGTATTTAAAAAAGTAAAATTAAGCGAAGTATTAAAAGAAGAATAGTTTTAGATAAATTGAGTAAAATAACTTTGTTAAGTGAAATTAAATTTATGCCGCCACACAAATGGCCCAAACCACCAGAAAAGCCTTTAGATTGTTGCAGATTGGCGCATGTAATCTGCAGTTTCGCGGATCTGAACAGTCCGTTGGCATTGTTCATAGGTATTCCAGATGAACCGTCAATCGCGTTAAATGCTATCGGTAGGTTCGTTAATACTAATTCCACACTGAAAATCGTTGCACCTATCAGTCGTTCACAATCGGCCATTTCGACTAATTTGGGCAATAATTCCGATATACAATTCTACCCGGTTGCAGTCTCAGGCATAAAAGGGCGGTACGCGGTTGAAGTATCAAAGTCACAAGTAAGCAATGATTTTCATCCCGGTCTAAAATACGCGCAAATACATAAATACATTGGTCTTGAAGAGTTATTGAATATTCCCGATCTACAAAATGTTAATCTGCTGATATTACTGAAAGCCAAATCCTTACCAACAATTGCACGAACGCTGATCAAGCACTTGCCAAACCTTGAAATATTCGTCATTCGGTTTGAGTCCCTAAAGGACGCCGAACTCATTTACAGGGACGCTGAAATCCCTCACAACAAAGCTATATATTGGGAATGTGAAAAAGCTCGGTCTAGTGTGATCATGATCGGATATAAAGTTTTTATTAAACGCGGGGATCTGGACAAATTGTCCTTGGTCGCCAGATAGTATCGCATCGGAAATGGATCTTAAGGTGATTAACAATACAGAGACGCAGAATACGCTTGAATCGGAAAAGTCCCGACTTGTCGAGCGTTTGCCCACGCGATCACCAATTTATCTCCCAACCGAAAAAATCCCACTCGAGGATCAAATTGAAGGGCTCAAACGTGTGGAAAAACTCTACACAACGGAATTAAATCAAATTTACAAACCACGTATAAGAGCTTTAAAAAAACATTTTTCAGGACGCAAAAAACGGTGTTTCATTATCGGCAATGGTCCAAGTTTAAAAAAAACCGATCTCACTCTTCTCGATAACGAGATTACCTTCGCAGTAAACGGCTTTTTCTTAAAATCGGGCGATGTTAATTGGAAACCTACTTTTTACCTTGTCGAAGACCATTTGGTCGCAGAGGACCGCGCCGAACAAATCAAAGATTTTAAAGGACCAATTAAATTTTTTCCCGCATATCTGGCATATTGTATCGAACAAGACGATGAATGCATTTTCTACAATCATCGACCCAGAATTAGCTATCCGCACGGTTTCGACTTTTCAACACAAGCAGACGAAATTACATACACCGGATGTACAGTTGTATTTTCCGCGATGCAGATTGCTGCATATCTCGGTTTTGAAGAAATATATCTGATTGGCGTAGACGCTGACTACGAAATTCCAGCAGATACGAAAGTATCGAAATCGTATGGCACATCTGTTTTAGATATGAAGTCAGACGATACCAATCATTTTCATCCGGACTATTTTGGCAAGGGCAATCGATGGCACGATCCACAAGTTGATAAAATGCTGGAGGCTTACAAAGAAGCTAAAAAGGTGACTGAATCCATCAATGTCAAAATATTCAACGCGACGGTGGGTGGTAAATTGGATGTATTTGAAAGGCGAAATTATGAGGACCTGTTTTCTGATCCGAAAAATTTTGCTGATTCTCAAAAGCCAAAAACACTCTTGCTCGATTTTAACAAAACGGGGGGAGCTTCGGCCACCGGCAGTTTGACGGCCAAATATTTTGAAGATTGGCAAAAAGATCGATTTTTACAAATTTGCGTGCCAGGAACAAATCAATATGAGGTTTTTGACCGGTTTGATGACAATGGCCCGACACCGAAAAGTAATGTTGAAGAGGCGATAAATAAATTCAACCCTGATATTATTTTATATCGCCCGGTCGCCGAACATCCGCACTTTCATGAATTTGCCATGCAAACATTGTCCAAATTGGGCGTTCCTTATGCCGTGTGGCTTATGGACGATTGGCCTTCAAGGTTAATTTTGCATAACCCAGAATATGGCGAAAAAATCGATAATGATCTTAAACAATTATGTCAGAATGCCGCGGCGTGTTTATCAATTTCAGATGCAATGAGCGGTGCATTTGGTTCGCGCTATGGTGCCCAATTCAAGAAATTTCACAATGGCGTATCACCAAAAAAATGGTCAAAAATTAAGCGCAAACAAGCGCGAAAATCAGATTGTACTATTCGATATGCTGGCGGTTTGGCCGCTGATATGAGTATAGATAGTGTAAGAGATATCGCTCAAGCAGTCAGTCATCTCAACTCTGTAGGCCAAAATGTTCGGTTCGAGATTATGACACAAAAACATTGGTTTTCGAAATATCACTATGAATTCGCGGAATTAGATGGCGTAGAAATATCCGTATCAACATTATCTAACAAAGCGTATCGCGAATGGTTATCGCAAGCTGATCTTCTCCTGATTACCTATAATTTCGACGACGACACAAAGTGCTATGTGAAGTATTCGTTTGCCAATAAACTACCGGAGTGTTGCGCTTCCGGCACACCGATAATAGCATATGGGCCGGATGGTCTCGCCACGTTGGACACGCTCGAAGAGCTAAACCTGGCTTTTCGAATTAAAACCAGGGATCCAAATGAGCTTAGCGATGCATTGACCAAACTAACGAATTCGCCATCGAAACGACTCCAATTAGGAAAAATGGCACAATCATTTGCATTTTCGCGGTTTTCCATAGAAAATTATAAAATGGATTTTTTAAGAGAACTCGTGCTAGCTTCCGAGACAATTCCAAAATCATTTGAATACCGAAGGCAAGTTGGTAGTCCTGAAAAAGTAGCGAGTGTGGCAAACACGAATTATACTCTGCTAAGTTTTTTCAAAAAATATACATTGAGTTGGAAAGGAGTCGTGGGCGTGTTTAGTGCGGTCTTGCTGGCGATAGCGTTGACGATGATTACGATAACGGATTCGATAGTCGTAAAAGCAGGTGCTATATTTATGGTGTTTTTGGCGCAGCTGCTATTGTTTTTACTGATTGCTCATTTGGCCGCGCACTTAAATAAAACTGTTGCCGTCCTAGAAAACCGTCGGAATAAGTAAACCATGAAAAAACCAATTGAAACCGAGACAAGTCCTTCGAGCTCCGGTAAACCTTCAAAAAATACGATCGCCAAAAATCCAAACGCAACGGCTCCTAAAAATAAATCGTCTAACGCTACAACCAGCAAAACGGAAAAAGCAAAGGTCGTTTCAAAAAAGACACCTCAAAAACAAGTCGCCGTTCAGGCCTCTAAAACATCCAGCGATTCTGAAATTTTAGCAAAACTTGAAATTTTGCGAAAAGACCTCGTTGATTTGGACAAAGATTATAAATCGTATAAGTCCGCCATGAAAACTGAAATGGACACGGTACGGCGGCAGTTTGAATCGGTTCAAAGTGCCGACCTCGAATTAATCCTACGGTGTATGCAAAAAGCCCTGAGAAACCCCAAAGGGTTCCAAAATCCCATCCGTGCGTCCCGCCCCGATAAACTTCCTGTTACGGCCGTACATGGCCATGAAATGATGATTACGCTTATCTTAGATGACTATTTAACCAAACCGGTTGAAGATTTCGCAAAAAAACACATACTTGAAATTGGAATGACGCGTGAAACCGTTTGGTCCCAATGTTCGACGTCAAGACTTGCCTGTCTCGCCCGTATGATAGGAACAAGATTTACAAGCGTCGATATGGATGAAAACAATGTCAAAAACGCTGAGTATATTACAAAAATGTACCATCCATATGCAACTATGGTTTGCGATTTGGGCGAAGATTACCTGGCTAAACTCGAGCCCCCTTACCCTACCTATATTTATCTCGACGCGTACGACTTTGAACATCCAAACCACAGCGAGGGGCGTCAAAATAGATATAAGAAAGTATTGGGACAAAAAATCAGCAACGAGGCTTGCTGGGAAATGCATCTAAAATGTTGCAAACGGATAGCCGAAATCTTGCCCGACTATGGAATTATCGTTTTCGACGATGTCTGGCATGAGAACGGACGCTGGACCGGCAAAGGGGGAACTGCAATGCCGTTTTTATTGACAAACGGATTTCATATTGTCGCCCAAACCCCTAAAACTGTTGCTTTGAAGAGAAATCGATTTATTAGCGGATAGAATTATTAGCCTACTTGCCACTTCGCAGTGAGTGCAACGGGGCCCCATGTAAACTCTTCATTTGTAAATACTTCATACGTATCCAGCGAGCCCTGAAACAAAATTTTGTCAGCATTTGCAATTACAGCTTCAATTGAATAGCGACCAGGATTCAAAACAGACGTATCAATCACGACTTCTGCGCTTATCTTTTGACCGGCATTGGCATGCAGCTCACCCATCTCATTTATACTGGATATCCCGCTGAGTATAGGGTCGCTTCCAATACTTCGAATGGCAACGCCGAGCGTCAATGCATCACATTCGGTGATTGTTTTAAAAAAGTAGTTTACGACTAATTCACGACCACGTTCAGATTTATCGGCTTTATTTTTTGACGAAGATACTACAGCATCTTCCAAATCCGTTTCAGAAATAAAAGCCGCCACCGGTTTATTTTCAACAGGTGCTTTTGTTACTGAACCTGCACTGATACTACCTTTGTGGTATGACTCTAACAACAACGATAGCCCTTCTTCCACATCACCTTTAAATACAGGAACCCCATCTTTAATCAACAAACATTCATCGCAATATTCTCTAATATCCCGAACTGAGTGCGATACAATTATTACTGACGCGTCTTCGCGCATCGAATTGATTTTTTCCTGGCATTTAGCCCTAAATCGGTGGTCACCTACTGCCAGAACTTCATCGATAAGAAGCAAATCAGGTTGCATATGAACTGCAATTGAAAATGCCAGTCTAAGTCTCATACCTGCGCTAAAATCAGCCAGCCTTCGAGATAAATGTTCGCCGAGTTCGGCGAATGATATGATGTCGGGGACCCGTTTCTCTGTCTCTTCCATGCTCCAACCGCGTACCGCGCCGCCAATTAGAATATTTTCATACGCGGATAAAGAAGGTTGAAAGCCGGCTGCCAAATTCATTAAAGCGCCAATCGCACCAACTGTGGTAATTTGTCCTTTGTCGGGCAACATCATGCCACCGATCATATTAAGGACTGTTGTTTTTCCAGCGCCGTTCAGTCCAAGGATACCCAAGGTTTTCCCGCGTTGAAGTTCAAATGAAAGATCTTGAACAGCCCAGAACTCATCTTCACGAAGAATTGTTTCGCCGGGTTGCAATCCAAAAAATGCCCTGCCAGTTTTTGAAAGCATGTTGCGTCTGGCGCCGGACCGCGTTTTTGAAAACTTCTTCCAAACCCCTTTAACTTCTACAACATTATTGGAAATCGGTGGTCGTGTTTCTAATTTGTGAGACGCTTTATTCAATTTTTTGTAAACTCAAGAAAATAAAACAATTTGTCTTTGTACAATTTCGGGACCAGTAATAGTTCTGCAGCTGATTCAAGCGCCAATGATTCCACAAAATCGACTGGAAAAGTAGCCCGTTTCAACATCACAGACATATTCTTTGCGGTCGCCAGAATGCGCTTTTGCGTTGTTTCTAAATCGTAGCGTCGCGCATAAGGACTGACAATATTATTGTTGAAATCCAACCGTCCGCCGGTTTCATTAAGTTCTTCGCGAACATATTGAGTTAATTCGTCTGTGTTCCCAAAAAGGAAACAAGCTGCCGGATTTATGGTAACGGAATGTTTTGCCGCAAAGAAAAACGGCGTGATCAGGGCTTTGCCTCCCGGTCTGAGAATGCGTTCGATTTCCCGTATACATCGCATATCGGAATCTGACGCAAAATGTTCAAATGCATTGTGAACACACACTAGATCGACGGATCCCGTCGCTATTTGGTTCATATCGCCAGCATCTGCACCCAGCTGTTTTATTTGCTTATGTTTGTTCCTTAACCCTGGAGGAAATGCCAAATCAACGAGCGTTATTTCAAGCTTTTCACTGAACGCACACAAGGTTTGTGCGAAACCGTCATAGGCCGCGCCGATGTCGACAACAGAATTGCAATTATCTAGTTCGGCATATACCCGCGAAATATGCCATTCTGTGTATTTAGAGAAAAAATACGAACTGTCGTGTAAATTGTTCGCAACGAAACGATCTCGTACGGAAGGAAGCTTGTTGATTGTATCGAACAACGCAGCAGGTGGGATTTCAAAATCAGTAAGGGGTAACTTTTCCTCAATCCAATCACTTATGAATGCTGAAGGATTTGGGGCTATAGCCCGGCTGGAAAATTCCAGTTCTCGGATATCCGCGGGTAGAAATGGATTTTGCCCATAATGCTCCAGCAAAAAAGCCCGCATCCCCGGAATCGTATGCCATTTGTTAGACAAAGTGCTTTTTCGCAATGCGCTAAAAACGGTTAGTAAACGGTCTTCTTTGGTGTCCAGATGGGAACCGCTTGCAGCATCGACAAAATCAGACAAATCTTGACCTGACAATTTGTCAATTTCGTCAAGCTCGACGTCGTCGGCGTTAGCTGTAGAAAAATATTTAGATAAGTGTTTCACGTATTTGATCTTTTGCAAAATAGAATAGACGGGATCCGGCCATAAAAACGAGTAGCGCTAAAACAACGAGTGCCGATATTTCGATCCATGATTTCGGTTCCCCGTATACGATTAAATAGCGTGTGTTGTCGATTGCAATAGCGAATGGATTCAGCCAATACAACCAGATAGTCCAGTCATTTTTGGGAAGCGGAAAAAGGACATTACTAACGAAAAACGCATATCTAAAAACAATGTCGGACAGGTTCTTAAAGTCTGGTGAACTGGCGCAAACAACAGCCAAAACCAACCCGATTCCATGGCTCATTACCGCCATGACAAACATCATTACGCCAGCAGCGAGAATACCGGCAAAAGACCACGAGCTGAATACGGCTATAAGTCCCATTGTAAATACAATGCGAATGCTGGCTTCGAATATGACATTCCCCTGTGCAATCAAGATTGTATTGATCAAAGGGAATCTAGATTGCGCCAGCATGGTTTTGTTACGATTAAGACCGTTAACTCCAGAGAATACAATATCACGCATCCAAAACCACAATGTCACACCAACAGCGATATACACCGCTGGATCAATCCCGTCAGAGCTCGGAAATGCATTTAGGAAAATTTTTAAAAATGCGTAGGCCGTTATAGGCACGACGGGTGTCAATAAGGCCCACAGAATGCTCAGTTTTGTTTCTCGATAGGGCGCCAGGATTTCGCGAATTAACGCACGACCCAAATGCTTCCCGGTCTGAAATACCGGGCGGTAAAGTCGAACTGTCGCACTTCCACGTCGCTCTTCCTCTTCCAGAGGAGGCCAATTTATTGCTGATCTTTGCCTCGCACCCATAAAAATTACCGATTGGGAAAATTAAAAATTTGTCCCAATCAGAAATTGGAACGATAGTGTCTTCATTTGCCGGTTTATAAGGGAACATAAAACGTGTAAAGTCCACCACTGTGTTGTTCTTTAAACAAATCAATCAAATTATAAATAGCTTTCTGACTCAATTCCGATCATTCATTGTTTGATTGCAACTTATTAAATTGGCGACAAGATCGTAAAAATTTAAGACCTACTGAAATGGGCGTTTGGGAACTTTAAAGTCACTGATGCAATCGGCACACACAAACAAATTGATCTCTTGTCACTCCGTGTATGAAAGCACCAATCCGATTTCTTTCATGCACGACCGGCACACTAAATTGCTGCATTCAATTTCCTCATTTTATTTCTGACTAATTCTATTTAAAAAGCGAATCGAAATCCCGGCGTTCAAATAATTCCAATTTTCCTCCGGCTGTCGCATTATATATTTTTCTACCCGACGTCTCATATGCCAATTTAGCCATTTGGTAATTTGCGAGAACTCGATCCAGTTTCGGGTCTTTCCAGGTTTTTCCTTTGCCAAAATAGTCAGGATGAAAATGGTTGGGATCGTCGTCTGTAGACGTGATAATATCGCCTTTTCGTTCGAAATTTTTTGGAATGACATAAGAGAAATCCATTCCGATTAAATAAACTTCGGTAAAGCCCATATAAAAGGCGAGCTGCAAATTAATAAAAGTTACAGATTGGCCGCAATAAGCACGTTCGGCAAAATCCGTTGAAAATCTAGGCACGCAGTAATTTGGACTTTTAGGCTCATAGAACCCCCTGTTCATTCTGAAGAAATAGGTATTGTCGTCATGCGGGTGAAGTTTCGAATATATGGTTGGGAAGAATTTCTTCTCGACATCGTACGCTATAATTTCTGGAATGTTCTCTTTGAAAACGGATGTATCTTCGACAACATAATAAGTTGGTTTGTACCCCGATTGCTCAGTCTTATAAAATATTCCATTTACCGCAATCGAGTATTCATTTTCCAATTTTGAAAGGTCGATCTTATTAAGTGACGGGCCATTTCCAACTATAAACACTCGTTCTCCCGCGTGAATATTTTGTAGTTTCTTTAGCCGGTCGGAATCTGCCAATTGTGCGTTTGATTCTTCCAGTTTGACGTAACTGGGCACCTTGGAGTGCCCAGTCGAAGCATTGGGTGCCACGGATCCAGATCTCGCAGTCGTCTTGCGCGAACGAGACTTACCTTGAAGAACGGGAAAGAAATTTTCAATGTTCGCTTTTAAGGGTCGCTCACTCAAAATATCTCGAATTTTCTCATTGATTTCCCCGGTCGCATTTTCCTTGAACATTCTTCTATTGGTTGTGCCAATAACTTCATCGGTGTTTGACAAAAACCTTTCAACACCTTGTTTAACAAAGGTTTTGGTCGAAATCTTAAGTGCATCACACATCTCTAAGGACCCGGGCATGCCATCAACTATTTCGTTGAAGCCGTCCAAATCACCGCTCATATGAGCCATTGCAGCAAACCGCAAAGCCCGTTGATAATAGGAACTAATCCCTTGATAAACCCAGGTCGGATAAATGAACTCATATGGTCCGTTAGAATTACCTCTCTCGGACCGTTCACTGACCCTTCGGTACATTTTTGCTGCTTCCGCAACGTGGTATTTCGATAGTGATCTCACCATACTGCCACGCTTTTGGCGATAGAATCCACCGTCCCAACGCGAGGGTTCAAAATAGTACCCTTTTCGCATCATTCTTTGCCAACAATCCCAATCCTCAGCACCATGACGCATGGACTCCGTGAACCCGCCAACATTATCTATCGCAATCTTTTTAATGAGCGGTGCGTGGGCATTAAACGGAGCATCAAACCCGGAAGATTTAAAATTTTTCACAACACATTCATCCGCCCGGTTCACTTTAATCACGTCGGGCGAGCACAAAACATGCTCCGGTTTTGACCGTATTTTACAATAGACACCGGCAATAAATGGATCCGTATTCTTTTCAAGAACCTGTAACCTGGAATTTATAGAGTCTAAGGTAATATAATCATCGCTGTCTAAAAAGGTTACGTAAGGCGCGCGGGCCGCCGCGAGTCCCGTATTTCTGGAACCTGCCAGCCCCTTATTTTTATCGTGCCGAATATACTTAAATCGTGGATCAGCATTACAATATGCTTTTGCGATTTCAGGTGAAATATCTGAACTCACATCATCAACGATGATACATTCCCAAAAAGGGTTCGTTTGCATCCATACGCTGTTTAAGCAATCGGCGAGAAAGCGCGCTTCGTTGTAACAAGGTACGACGATTGAAACTTGCGGGCTGCCACGCAAATCGAGAACCATGCTGTCATCGGGTTCATAATCTTCCATTTGGCTGGCTGCAATAAGTGATTCCCGTTCAGACTCCGATGTTTCAGCGTTTATTTCTTGTGCCAGCGATTCGGCTACCTTGAGATTATTTTTGGAAGTCAGGTCTTTTTTGTTTATTTTTAGCAGTCTTTTGAGTTGTGGGATTGCCTTTTTGGGATACCCAGCTTCGAGATAATAATTGGCAAGAAGCCTGTTGGTTAAATCGCTCGCATAACCGCCCTCTTGAACAGCAACCACACGATCAATCGCGGCTTTGATTCGACCAACTTTCGCCAGAGCTTGCGCGTCGAGAAGATGCAGTTCCGCTGAAACCGCGTTCGTTGCTTTTCCCGTAAATTCAGGAATTGGGTCTAACTTTCGCGTATCCACAAAGTTCTGCAACAAAGCAACAAGCCTCAATATTGTTGGGCTTTTTGCGTTTCGACCATGAAGCTTTCGCGCCGTCTCAAAGGCCTGCTGATAATTCCCTAGCATGACAAAAATAGTCACCATCTGCATTACGGTGTTCCAATTTGCCCGTTGGACAAATTTTTCTGATAATATTTTTTCATTAGCTTGACGTTTGATCGCATCAGACCCCGAAAGCGCTGCTTCGGTTGCCATCACAGTAATCGCTTTATAATATATGTCGGAGCCGTTTTCCGCAGCCGACACTAATCGACTTGCGAATTCGCATGATTTTCGGTGATCATTCATTGCGCGTGCTGCGAACATCGCGCCAATTAGCGCTTCAATATCCATGCTGTCCGCCATCAAGAATTCTTCGTTTATGCTAACTGACAATTTAAAATCTGACACTTGGTACGCAATTCGTTGTAATAATCGTCGGCTCTCCTGCCATTCCGCGTCGAACGGGGCGATTTTTGACAAAATTTCAATTGCTTTTTTCGGCTGGTTGGTCATTTGCAACGCGATTCCCAACGCGAGCAACCCGCTTGAATCCAGCTTGAATTTTCCGCGACTCGTTGCTAATGGGAGTAAATATTCTGCGGCTATTTGTTGTTGACCGGCTTCATAGGCAGTCAATCCAAACAACAACTGAAGGCCTTTATCTTTGGGATTTTGTCGGCAAGCAACTTCTATTAGTTCAAGACAAGACCCTTTGTTAGAAACGCGTTGACAAGCGCTTTCCAGCGCCGACCTAAGTTTAGCGCCACCGGTTTTTTCTTCTGTCAATAACCTTATTGCATCTGCATTCCGCCCCGTTAAAACATAACCGGCAATCAATAGCGGCAAATCTGCCGCGTTACGTGTCGGTTGGCTTTCAAGAACCGCCAAATACTTATTGTCGATTTTCGGTGATTTACTTTTTAGCTCTTCTGATAAGTACCTGCGGATGTTATCAACATTATCAGGGTCGGCTAAAACGACTTCATGCCAAAATTCCGGGCTGGTTAATTGATGCGGCAACCTCATTTGGAGAACGTCGAATGATTTTTGCTGCTTCTTCGATGCCGTTGCAATCGCCGACAACACCATTCCTTCAAATGCAGATTTATTGCGGTCTTTAATCCATTCGGGAAGACCGTCCATTAAATTGCCGTCCACCCCTGAACAGAGTTTCTCAATTTCATCGTATTGCTCATTAGCGGCAAACCCGATGGCTTTTAACGGTAAAACACGCGCTTCTTCGTCCGCGCTTCCAACCTGCTCGACACACAATGCCAAAAGTTCCTGAGCATGGCTAATCTCACCTATTGCGAAATTAACAATGGCTGCGTGCCAATATCGGTAAAAACTGCCTGCACCGACTTCAAGCATAATTTCAAAGCAATGTTTTGCAGATTGCCAATTTTTCGACCGGGCGAATTTTTGTCCAAGTACATCCCAACACACGTCCCGTTCCTGATTAGCAATTATCCCTGATACTAGAAATAAACTGGCTAAAACCGGAAGTTGATTATCGCTAAATAGTTTTCCCGCACTCCCAAATGTTGCTTTAGATCCCGTAAACTGGTCATTTGAGGCAAGTTTTTTGACTCTACCGTCTTGAAGCTTAATATTTATTCTTTTGCAAAAATCTAGCAATCCGTCCGCACTGAAAATTGATACATCAAAATCACGAACCAATTCAGTCGCATGTGTAACAATTGCAATATCAACACCTGCATTTTGAAGCTGCGAGCGAACGATTTTTAGATCATCTGACACCACCAATTTGTCTCGCTGCGGATCAGACGTGTTCATTCTGCTTTTAAGTGATTTAAACATTTAACCGGTCAACCTTTTCAGAAATAGAGAAATTGCAGAGATTGAACATTCGGATGTAATGAGTATAACTATGTTACATTCGAAGTCACTTTCTAAGGCAGGTTTTACGACATTCTTATTATTTCGCAACATATTAGTACGTAGGTTAGCAATAAGATTCTAATCAGATTTGAAACTGGCGAATTTCAGAAGCGTTAAGCCCAAATTCAAACGATCTTAGGCAATGAAATAGTCGCAAGACAGCGGTTGAACTCTATCATTTTAATCGCGAACGCTTACCTGCGGTTTTGTTCCATAAAGATCAGTTCGATCACGTGAATTCTAAAGAGGCAGATTGAACGAGATAGACAATTTTGTCTTAATTTCAACACGTTTTCAAATCCAACTGTTGCGATTTGCAACTAATTAATTATAGACATATCTGGATTAGCAAAGTAACTGTTTTGGCGAACTTCGTCATGCGAAAACTAATTTTTTGCAATCAATCGCATCTATGCAATCCGGCATTTATAGGAAATGTAATGAATTTTGAAAAACAGTTAGAAGCTCTTGGTCCATTTTGGGAAAGAATTGACTTTCCGAATGGCATTTCAACTGGGCCCGGTCGTGCAAAGGCCGGTCTCTGGAAGGAATATATTGGATCATATTTTCAAGATGGGATTTTTAAAGACAAGTCTATTCTAGATATTGGCTGCAATGCAGGTGGAAATCTAATTGAGCTATCAAAATTCAACCCTAAAAAGCTGGTTGGTGTCGACTACTCAGACAAATACTGCCAGCAAGCGAAATTTGTATGTGAACAATTTGATCTCGATGTTGAAATTGTTCAATACTCCTTCGATGGTGTAAAAAGCTCGAGCGAAATTGCCCAAGATTTAGGAAAATTTGATTTTATTTTCTGTCTGGGCGTCATCTATCATCAGAAATTCAATGCTGTATACGAAATGCTAAAGTATATCCATAATAATAGCGAACGATCATTTTACAGCACACAAACCAAGGATATCGGGAATAACAGAACTCACATAGACTGGGAAATTTCAGAAGAGGGAACAAAAAAGATATTCCAACAAATCGGTTATTCTGAAATCAATGATATTTATCGAAAGTCCAGTACTGACAATTGGGAAAGTTTGACGAATGATTGGTATTTTGAAGCTAAGCACTAACGCTTCAATGCTTAAATGATTCGCTTTAGCAATTTCTAATATAGACGTGTGCGTATTTCGCGAATATTTTGAACAATAGGTTTGTAATTGCTCATATCCTCAAAAATAGATCAGAGATTTCGTGTATCTGACCCAATTTAACCTTCTTTAAAGAATCGTCCTTCAACACGGCCTAGGGCGCTGAACATCGTTCCACCGAAAACCCATAAGTTAGCGTATTTTCACGATGTTTAATTCGAATTGGGTATACATCAGGATTATTTATAGAAAGCCGCGGTGAACTAATTTCAGTAATAACGCGTCTGGTGGAGTTGACCGGTAAATTGACAGCTTCCCATCCTGACCCGTCAATTGCAACGAAGATGGAATTCTGTCCTTCGCTCGCTGAAAAATGTTGCACGCTCAGGCAATATTCTCCGGCAGCAGTCGCTTGAAAATCTAACCGTGCATAGTACTTGACGATGCCGCCATCAGCATCACTAGTCGTCAAGGGACGGTGGGCTAAACCCGATAGCCTTCTAAACTCTCCGGGTCTTACCGAGGGCTGTGGCAGAATGCTGCGCGGCATTCTGGAGTTCCTATAAACTAGTTCAGTTAGTCCGTTAGTGTCAAATTTACAAATTACAGAAGCGGGCTCCGCGCTATCGTCTGTTTGCTCTATGGTATAAAGGGTGCGATCTGGTAACTGTTCAGACGCCAGTACGTTAAAATTCATTGATTTCAGCGCAAGTTCTATGCTGGCCAAACATTTATCTTCGACTCTGGAGCGATTTGATCGTCTTGTTTTTTCGATACCTTCGATAATTCTGCCCGTTACGAATTTGCGCCCTGATTCATTAAAATGGTCTCCCTTTGCATACATTTCCAAAGATAGCTCGGGATCCACATTTAGATCGACAACCGTAACATTCATTTCTTCAAAAAACTTAACCGCATCATCATAATATTTCTGAATTCCCTGCGGTAACGGTTTATCAAATGCAGATACGGGTTTGAATATAACCACCACCTGCTTCGCATCAAGTTTTTGTATTGACGAGTAAATCTCAGGTACAAATGAATCTGAAAACTCTACCTCTCGACCTGTTATAAATCTTTCACCATTATCCACAATCAAACCATCAGCAACCTGAATTTCACCTCCAGTGACATAGGAAATTAACAGATCATTAGGTTTTCGCTTATTGCCAACTTCGTCAAATAAATTTAAATTGGGAAACTGAGAAACAGTGGTTCGCGATAGTATTGAAGATACGTTAGCAACGCCCGAGTCCAATAAATCTACCTCGCCGTTCATAGCCTCAAATGGCGTTTTAAAAATTGCTGTAAGCCTAGCTCCCAATACTTCAAATGGCTCTAAACTTGTCGTTTCATAATTATTGGCCGGCAAAGGACTACTTTCAACTCCTTCCGCTGATGCAAAGGCCGGGTCGCCCGCATTAACAAGTATGTCGCGGTGGCGATCTGGCATATCTTTAGCAAAGTCCAACTCCTTAGTTGGAGTATTCTGGCGAAACGCTGGCAAAATTGCATAAGTCGGCCGAAACCCCCAAACTATCGTTTCTGGCACGGTCTGCTCATTCATTCCCCTATTTATTGCTAAATTCCACATCGAAGTGTAATAGCCATTGTAATACGCGAAATCGACAGTTTCATTAGGAAATGCCGAGCGTAAGCCTGATAAATTTAGACCCGTTCCAAACATAGAATTCCCGATTACATAAATGTTTTGGTTTGAGCTTGGAGGAGATAGTGTCGGCCCCAAAACAGTATTATCTTGAGACGCAAAACCTAGAAAAACCATAGAAATTAGCGCGGTTGTTAGGGCAATAACACCTTGCGAATAAAGCTTAACAATTTTCATCATTAAAACCTAAAATATATGAATGCACTTGGATCAACGGCATGTAGGACGAAAACTATCGTTAATATAAAACCCATATAAATCCCAATTCCCCGATAATTCTTTACCTCATGCGCATGAATATTAATCCAATGAAGCTCCATAATATCGATGACAAGCCATAATACTAAAAAAATCGTTCCTTGAAACAGAAAAGCCAAAGCAGGTTCCCACCCTCCCCATTCAAAAATTATTGCGTGGTGAAAGCTTATCAACTGGTCGAAATCGGTAATTCTAAAATACATCCATCCGTACAACATTAAAATAAATGTGAGAGAAACAGCAAGTGCAGTTGAAGCCTTTGATTGCCGAACCGCTTTCGGAACAATCTTACTGAATACTCGTCCTAATAAAATAATTAAACCGTGATAGGCACCCCAAATTATAAAGTTCAATGAAGCTCCGTGCCATAGTCCACTCAATGTCATTGTACCAAGTACATTTCCTCCGCGTCTAACAGATGACTTCGACCTATTACCACCCAGACTAAAATATACATATTCGGTAAACCAATTGGACAACGAAATATGCCACCTTCTCCAAAAATCCGATGGACTCCGGGCTGCATAAGGTCGATCGAAGTTGAGTAATATTCTAAAACCTAATAAACGCGAATACCCTCTCGCAATGTCTGTATAACCCGAAAAGTCGCCATAAATTTGAATGGCAAACAAAAGCAACCCGACCCAAATTAGCGGGGACGAGATGTCCTTGTGTTCAAAGATCGCATCAACATAGGGCGCCAAATTGTCGGCAATGACTACTTTCTTGGCATACCCCTGGATAATAAGAAAAAGCCCATACGTTACATCCGCATTTGTTATAGGTGGTCGCTTTACCTTAATTTGCTTGAGAAAATTTTGCGATCTTTCAATTGGGCCTGCAACCAATTGCGGGAAAAATGAAACGAATAACGCAAAATCGATCAGATTCGTTTCAGCTTTAGTCTGTTTTCTAACGACGTCAATCAAGTAGCCGATAGTTTGAAAAATGTAAAATGAAATGCCGACCGGCAAGACGATGTTTAAAGTCGATACCGATGGTTTAAAGCCAAACATAGATATCGACGCGGCAAAACTATCTACGAAAAAATTGTAATATTTAAATACGCCCAAAATACCCAATAGCAGTATTATAGCGAAAGCTGTAATTGTTCTTACACTTCTTCCGGTATTGCGAACACTTTCAATAATTTGCCCCGCCGAAAATCCGACATAAATCGTCGAGATCAATAAACCTGTAAAAAGAATGCTCGACGTTGCATAGAAATATATACTTACTAAAAGTAAGAATATATTTTGGCGGTCATGGCGCCGGATAAGATGGTAACCGCACAATACTAATATTGCGAAAATGATACCGCCGTAAGAATTAAAACTCATTCAAACATCCTTAGAAACTTTTGCCGGGTTTTTGAAACACACTGATAGAAGTTTCCAATTCTTCCGTAGATCTCACATAATATTTTCGAACTAACCGGTTTAATTGCTCTAAAGGGTAATTTTTCGAATCTGTTAGCAGGTTCTCCGCCAATACTTGATTCATACGATCCCCCATACAGTTTTATCAATTCACTTAAGTTGATTAACCCTCGCTGCTATGTGTATGAATACGGCAATAAAATCAAGCAATGACGATTAAAATTCCTGATGTTTTTTCATTTCATATAACAAGCTAATTCCAAGCTTTAATTTGTACAATCCGAATAACCATCCGGGTTGTTTTGTTGCCATCTCCAATGATCTGTCATCATATCGACAAGGTTTCGTTTTGCAGACCAATTCAAATATTCTTTCGCAAAGGAACAATCCGCATAACAACTTGCAATGTCGCCAGGCCGGCGATTAGCGATAATATAAGGTATAGCCGTTCCCGCTGCATTCCCAAATGCGGTCGCGACCTCCTTCACTGAATAGCCTTTTCCTGTTCCCAGGTTGACCGCCACACACCCTGAACCAACAGATAAACTCTCTAACGCTTTTACATGTCCCTCAGCCAAATCTACGACATGAATATAATCCCGGACACCTGTTCCATCCGGTGTATCATAATCATTTCCCCAGATATTTAGCTTTTCACGTCTTCCGCTCGCGACCTGCGCGACGAATGGAACTAAATTATTGGGAATTCCTTTTGGGTCCTCGCCTATTAATCCACTCTGATGCGCACCGCAGGGATTGAAATACCGAAGAATGCTTATTTGCCACTGATTGTCAGATTTGTATAAATCTCTCAACATATCCTCTACAATCAGTTTAGATCTGCCATACGGGTTTGTTGCCGAGAGCGGGTGTGACTCAGTCAAGGGCAAAACTTGAGGATCTCCATAAACAGTTGCTGACGAGCTAAAAACAATTTTATGAACGCCCGCATCATTCATCGCGGACAAAAGGCTATATGTACCAACAACATTGTTATTGTAATACGCCAATGGTTGTTCAACGGACTCACCAACAGCCTTAAGTCCAGCGAAATGAATTACGGATTCTATCTTATGTTTTTTTAGCAAACTTCGAACAAAACCGGTATCCAATACATCGCCTTTTTCTACCGGAAAATCCGTAACACAAATTGTTTTTACTCGCGTCAGTGACTCGACATCTGAATTTACAAAATTATCTAATACAACAATTTTATGGCCAGCTTTTATAAGTTCGACACATGTATGCGAACCTATAAAACCTGCGCCGCCCGTGACGAGAATATTTGCCATTTTATTCCTTTTTGAATTTCTATTTCTATACAATGACTTCGAATAAGCCGCCTGATAAAGGTGCATCAAAAATCTGTTGATCGCATAAATTTATTCGGGCGCTTGTTACGAATAAAGCGGATCTGTTCGTGTCAAAGCAAAGACTTGTTGGACGGGGTATTGGAAGGTTGACTGTACGAATAATGTTACCATCCAGATCGAATTGCCGGATGCAGCTTCCATCCCAAAATGCCACCCATAAATTTCCATCTGCATCCGTGGTCATGCCATCAGGATATCCATCCCCTTCCCCAAATTGACAGAACACGCGTTTGTTCGCAATTCCAATACCGGACTTCTTCTCCGCACAATAGATCGTTTGCGCCGCACTATCCGTCAAATACACGCGGTTTCGCGCCTCATCAAAGGCAGGTCCATTCGTCACCTGATACCCGGTGTCAATTTGGTAAACTTGATCGTCATGATCCAATACCCACCACGATCCGGATTTTTTTGTTTCCGCATTGTCCATGGTGCCGGCCCAGAACCGACCCTGCGTATCCAATTTGCCATCGTTGAATCGGTTGCCCGGCAGGTCTGGTTCGGGATCCACTATTTTGTTGATTATGGGTTCCGTGCCGGAGTCCCCGAATTCAACACGCGCAAATCCGCTTTCAAGCCCCGCCAAAAATCCGTCATTCGGCCGGTAAACAAGACACCCGATTTTTTCGTCCAAAGGCCAGGATTTCTTGCCTTGAGTATTAGGTTGATAACAGTGGATAGATGGTGCTTTTATATCCACCCAGTATAATGTCTGTTCATGAGCTACCCAGATCGGACCTTCGCCGAGCGTGGCCTGCGCCTCCCAAATGCACTTTACCCTGGCCACGGGCTATTCCGGGTCGTGAAGACGGGATAAAACACCCCCGTCGCAGTATAATGTTGAACCTGTGATGAAACTGGCATCGTTTGAGGATAGAAACACCGCCGCTTTCGCTACTTCGGCCGGGTTGGCAACGCGCCCGATCGGATGCGACTCCGCTAGTTTTTCAAATGATTGTTCCCGACCTGCAAATCCGGCCATAAGCATAGGCGTGGCCGTCGCGGCCGGTGCCAGACAATTCACGCGCACCCTTCCGCCCAGATCAACAGCCAAGGCGCGTGTCAGCCCATGCATCGCCGTTTTGGTTGTTGCATACGCGACAAAGCCTTTTTTAGTCGATTGGGCGTGCACCGTCCCAATATTGACAACGGAGCCCTTGGTAGTTTCAAGATTTGTCAGAAAGGCTTGTGTTAACCGAAATGGCGCAAGTGTATTGACGGCAAAGCTATTCTCGAACTGTTTTGCAGTGAGATCATCAGCACCGCCCAAGACTTGCAGAGCAGCATTATTCACAAGCGAATGCAGCTCCGCTTTGTTTGTGTATAAGACTTCCAAAACTGCATTTACAAATTCATCACGCGCCAGATCATCTGATGCGAGCATTAGCAAATCACATGCGATAAACGCATTTAATTCATCTATATTTTCAGGCGTTTTGCGGCTTGTGCCGATAACAAACCAACCTGCATTTTGATACGCGTTAGAAAGAGCCGTCCCGATTCCGCCTGCGGCGCCTGTAATCAAAACGGCTTTTTTCATTTTCTAGTCCGCTCCAAAAAACCGGCAAGTGATTCAATGGCTAATTTACTAACGTGCCTGACGGCGTCAACTGTATTGGATCCGTTATGTGATCCGAATATACATCGATCAAAACTACGAAGCGGTGAATCATCCGCGAGCGGTTCGACCTCAAAGACGTCAAGCGCTGCGGATGTGATCAATCCGGAGTTTAATCCTTCGAGCAATGCACTTTCTTGCACGACCGGACCCCGCCCGACATTAACTAGCCGCACTCCTTTTTTGAGACGTGGTAAAATATCATGGTTGAACATATGGTGTGTTTGCGGGTTTAAAGGCGCTGTAAAGACGAGAAAATCCACATCATCCAAGCCCTCAGGCCATGTCATCGGAATAACCTCTAATCCCGGTACCGGCTCGTAGAAAGGGTCATATACTTTGACGGTCATATCACAGGCCAGTAGCCTTTTCGCCGTATTACGTCCTATATCTCCAAATCCAATAACCGCCGCCGTTTTGTTCCAGGTGGAAACACCGCGGGGCTTGGGCCAGGATTTATTGGCGCGGATTTCCCGGTCAATAAAATAAGTATCGCGCGCCAAGCCCAACACATATGTCATGGCTACGTCAGCGACTTCACGGCCAAATACACCTGGAGTATTGATAATCGGAATACCCAAAGCTTCACAGGCTTTGAAATCGACATTATCAACCCCCACGCCCCACTTAACCGCAGCCCTTAGTTTTCCAGCATTAGCAGCCTTAAAAACTTTTTCTGTTGCAGGGTCGTCACCGATAATCCAGCCATCATAATCAGGCAATATTTCGACGAGTTCATCCACGCTCAGTGTCTGCACAACATTTGCTGCGATACCTTGCAGCCCAAATTGTTCAAAAACAGGGTAGAATTCGTCGATTAAACCCAACATAGGGGGACAGGTCACAAGAACTTTATCTGCCATGAATTCCTCTCTTGCTGCGGATTTTGAAAGCTTACAATGCCTTCTTAAGCGCCTCAACCAAATCCGTTTTTTCCCAGCTAAATCCGCCTTCATTGTCAGGTGTCCGGCCGAAATGTCCATAAGCAGCTGTGCGGGCATAGATCGGTTTGTTGAGATCAAGGTGCGAACGAATGCCGCGTGGTGTCAGAGAAATGACTTCGCGGATGGCTTTTTCGACTGCTTCTTCACTCACCTTGCCTTTGCCGCCCATATCCACATAGACGGATGTTGGCTCGGCCACACCGATCGCATAGGACAACTGAATATTGACCCAATCAGCAATGTCGGCTGCAACAATATTTTTGGCCAGGTAGCGAGATATATAGGCTGCACTGCGGTCAACCTTGGTCGGATCTTTACCTGAGAAGGCGCCGCCACCATGAGGGGCCGCACCGCCGTACGTATCCACAATGATTTTACGGCCTGTGAGGCCTGAATCCCCATCCGGACCGCCAATGACAAATTTACCAGTTGGATTGATGTGCCAAATGGTTTTGTCTGTGATCCAACCTTCCGGCATGACTTCATAAATATACGGTTTGACCAGATCGGCAACGTCGGCTGACGTCATGCTGGCATCAAGATGTTGAGTAGACAATACAATCGCGGAAGCGCCGACAGGTTTGCCGTTATCATAACGAACACTGACCTGGCTTTTTGAATCCGGGCCGAGCTGGGTTTTACCTTCGTGTTTGCGAGCCGTTGCCAAGCGTTCAAGAATTTTATGGCTGTAATAGACCGGTGCCGGCATTAGATCCGGCGTTTCATTACAGGCATAGCCAAACATAATGCCCTGGTCCCCAGCCCCTTCTTCAGTGTGCAGGCCGGCACCTTGGTCAACACCCTGGGCGATATCGACGCTTTGTGCGTGCAAAAGTACGTCGACATCGGCGGTTTCCCAATGAAAACCATCCTGCTCATAGCCAATGTCTTTGATGGCAGAACGCGCGGCTTCAACGATCATGTCATTGGTAATTTTGTCGGTTCCTCGGGTTTCCCCGGCGATAACGACTTTATTGGTCGTTGTCAGGGTCTCAGCCGCGACACGTACATCCCACGGGCTCATCCCGTCATTGATGCTTTCGCGGAAATAAAGATCGACGATTTCATCGCTGATCCGGTCAGAGACTTTGTCGGGATGTCCCTCGGAAACAGATTCAGAGGTAAAATCAAAAAATTGGCGGCTCATGGCGCACTCCTGGATTTAAGGCTCTTCGCTTTTTATTATTATAGATAGAGGCTTGGGTTGAGCGGCACACGATTGCACCGCCTGATTAAAGTCTTTCTTAGTAACGATAGTGTTCTGGCTTGTACGGACCTTCTTGCTTCAAACCCAGGTAGTCGGCCTGATCTTTTGACAGTTCCGTCAGTTTTGCACCTAATTTAGACAGGTGCAGACTCGCCACTTTTTCATCTAAATGTTTCGGCAGTACATATACCTTGTTTTCATAGGATTCGTGGTTGTCCCAGATTTCCAGCTGCGCCAGAACCTGATTTGTAAAACTTGCTGACATCACAAAACTTGGATGGCCGGTTCCACAGCCCAAATTGACCAAACGGCCCTCTGCCAAAACAATCAGACGTTTGCCGTCCGGAAAGACAACTTCGTCGACCTGCGGTTTCACATTTTCCCATGTGTAATTGCGCAGTCCTTCAATTTGAATCTCGCTGTCAAAGTGACCGATATTACAAACAATCGCTCGGTCTTTCATAGCCCGCATATGATCAACCGTAATCACGTCCTTATTACCAGTAGCGGTGACGAAGATATCGCACTCAGGCGCCGCTTCATCCATGGTTACAACTTCATAACCCTCCATCGCGGCCTGCAAGGCGCAGATCGGATCAATTTCCGTGACTTTTACGCGGGCGCCTTGGGAGCGCAGGCTTTCCGCTGAACCTTTACCGACATCGCCAAAACCGGCAACAACGGCCGTTTTCCCGGCCATCATGACGTCTGTGGCGCGCTTGATGCCGTCAACCAGGCTTTCTTTACAGCCGTAAAGATTGTCAAATTTGGATTTCGTGACGCTGTCGTTCACATTGATGGCGGGAACTTTCAACGTCCCGGCTTTTTCCATTTCATAAAGGCGCATCACACCGGTTGTTGTTTCTTCTGAAAGGCCTTTAACGCCGTCCATCAAGTCCGGATACTCATTGTGCATGAGAACGGTCAAATCACCGCCATCATCCAAAATCATATTTGGAACCCAGCCATCAGGGCCTTTAACGGTTGCGTGTATACATTCCCAAAATTCTTCGTCATTCATACCTTTCCAGGCAAAGACAGGGACCCCTGTTGCCGCGATTGCGGCAGCAGCCTGATCCTGGGTTGAAAAAATATTGCACGATGACCAACGGACTTCGGCACCGAGTGCGGTCAATGTTTCGATTAATACTGCCGTTTGAATCGTCATATGCAAACATCCGGCTATACGTGCGCCATTAAGCGGCTGTTTGTCACCGAACTCCTCACGCAAGGCCATCAAGCCCGGCATTTCAGTTTCAGCAATATTGATCTCTTTGCGGCCCCAATCGGCCAAAGAAATATCGGCGACTTTATAATCGTTCGTGCTCATCGGTTGTCCTGTAAGTTCAAAATTGATGGAAATTGTGTTATTTGTGGTGCGTATATGGCGTTTTTACGCGGTTAGCAAGAGCCTAAACTCGGCTGAAACGCCTCAGCTATTGAAACTCAAGCCGCTCTTGTGAGAAAAAGAACAGGCTCTCTATCTCAGGGTCGAGTTTTGGGTAGTTAAACATGGTTAAATCAAATATTTTTTTTATTGTGTTTTGACGTTCCAATAGAGCCGTCTCAAAATCTGTTTCAATTTTTTCCTTTGTCCCCGAAAATTCAAGGTCCGATTGCAGTTTTTCATACATGTCGAGGCGGCCGAACAAGAAAATTGATTCATAAAGTATCTTGCAGGCGATCTTTTCATGAATATTGGAGTATTTGAACTGATCGAGCATTTTGCGGACAGGTTTAAACAAAAAGTCGACCTCCTCCCCTATTCTTGGATCCTTTAACGCCCGAAATTTAAATCCCAACATTTGTTTTTCCGCGTCGGCGACAATATTCGGATCAAAGTCATTACTGTGAACGATCAATATATCAATGTCGGAGCCATGAACAATGGTTTCAAGTTCCTTGTGTAAACGCGGCTCTTCGTGTGCCAGAAAATAGGAGATATCACCGGCAATGAAACAACACGCATTTTCTTTAAGCTTTTCTTGAATATCTGCGTCCAAAGAAAGCAGGGCCCGCCGGGCGACTTTTAGTTTTTTAAGGCTAATCAACCGGTGTTTATTGGCCAAAAGCGCGCTTCTTTGCGTTGCGTCGGTTTTTTGATGAGAAAGATACACCAAGCTATAGGACATAAAGTCCCTTAAAACAGACGGGCTGAGACGCAAGAGGTTATCCCGCGTTATGTCATAGCGAAGATAATACCGCGCGCAATTTAGTGTTCTGAATAAATCAGACTGGCGGCAAACCTTCCAAATCAACAAATGATCTTCAATTTGCAAGGCGTCGATAATCGCTTTTCCATTTTGTGGACCGCCCTGCTCTAATATCGTTTTTATCTTAGCTTCGAGGTCAGAAAATGAAATCATGAAAGCTTTCCAAGTGGGAATGCGGCTCAACAGCTTTTCAGGTGAACACTTATACGCCCGTACTATAACCGAATCGTCCCGCCTGCCAAGGCAAAGTGTCGACGGCTAGATCTCTTCAATCACCTTTTTGAGCAGCTCTTCGACCTGATAGGCGACCTTGCCGAGATCCTGGTTTTCGATGGCGTTCATGGAAGCGATTGGATCAACCGCCGAGATTTCCATCCCACCCTCGCCCATATCCTGCACAATGACATTGCAAGGCAACATAGTGCCGATATGCGGTTCGCACTGAAGGGCTTGATAAGCAAAGGTCGGATTACACGCCCCGAGAATGGTGTAGGGGCGAAAATCCACATCCAGTTTCTTCTTGAGCGTGGCTTTGACGTCAATCGTCGTCAACACGCCAAATCCATTGTCCTGCAAAACGGCGGTTGCCCGCTCAATCGCTTGGTCAAAAGGAAGATCCACCGTTTTTGAAAAATGATAATTCATATTCGCTCCGCTGTTTTCAAATGCTTTGCGCCCAATGTGTGTTCGCGTGCAGCGGTCGTCTTGACCGGGGTCAAATTTTCAGCGCTTAAATAAACGCTGTCTGGGGTTCGTGCACGCGTTTACAATGATTTCGGTAACTGTCACCGTAAATCCGTAATTTTTAACAACAACTAGCTGTTATATGCCCAAAGAGGAAGATGTTAGAATTCCGCCTTTCCCGTACGATTTCCCCAAGCCAGCGATTGAAAAACTACAAAACCTCCCTATGTTGGGTGGTAAGAAACGTGAATGAATGGGGAGAGACCATGGCGAGTTTAGACGCACAAATTGAACAATCGAAAAAAGAAGTGGCTGCGGCCCAATCAAAAATAGCCGAGCTTTCGAGCCGGATCGAGCAAGCGCGGGACAAAATGTCCACCGGCGCCGATATCACCATCGATATTGAAAATGCAACGCTCGATGATGTGCATGCCCATTCGGAATTGATGAATGCCAATATCGCCGAGCTCATCTTGGGCCTCGACGATGTTACGGCCGGATTTTCCAAAGATTTTGACGCCATGCGGTCCAAAACCGGGTGGGAGAAATTTATCGGCATCTTCTCGAAGAACCGGGCCGAGAGCATGCGCCAGGAGCGGGTGCGCACGGCCTCGATCGAGGACAAATTGCAGGATTTGATCGGCAAATCCAACGTGATCCAGACTATGTTGCAAGAGCAGCTCAATGATCTGGAGACCCACAAAGGCCGCGTGGAAGTACAACTTTCACAGACTTTGGTGGACCGCGAAAATGCTGTCAATTTCTTGAAAAACGTCAAGGAAGAACTCTTAGCACTGGATCCGAAAATCATCGAGCTCGAGGGTAAAATCTCCGTCGAGCAGGACGCCGCCAAACGCGCCAAGCTGGAAAGCCAGCTGGCCGAGATCAATGGCCAGTACAATGAACTGGCCAAGCAAGAGCAGGTCAAATTGGCCGAGAGCCAGACGCTGGAGCGCTATATCGAAAAAGGCAAAAGCTGGGTCGACAGCTTGCAAAATCAGTCAGCCACGCAAATGGTGCTGATCAATAAGCTCGCCACCGACACCAAACAACGCGTCGTGTTGTATGATGCGCTGACCAAGTCCTTGAAGACCGCGCAGCAGCAGGACGTGGCCCACAAGATCAACGAGATCGGCGTGGCAACTGACCAGGAAGCGCAAGCGGCCATGTCAGCCATTGGTGCGGCCACCAATCAGCATATGGCGGATATGATGGAGAAGCACGAAGATCATATGGTCTTTGCCCGTAAGGTTTTGGAAGAAAAAGCCAAGGCAGATGAGCGCTTCGCTCGCCGGTTTGAAAAGATCGTCGAAATGCACGACAAAAACGCTTATGGAGCCTAAGTGGATCTTACGCACGATCACAAGGTTCTAGAAGGGGCGCAGGCCACACGACGATACTTCGCGAAATTTGCCCGCATTAATGAGCACCTCAAAGAGGTGACCAAGCTGTCAAAGAAAGAGAAGTTGATCACCACGCCCGAAGCGACCATTTTGCAATGGTATCTGGAGGGTCTGTCCACCACCTTCACGGCCCTGTCCTATAAATATCTGATGGCGAACCGGGTTGGCGATCATTCTGAAACCCTGCTCAATATTGACAAGCGCGACAGCGGCTTTCCGGTGTTCTCGGAAACGCTGCAAATGGCGGCGGATGCCCTGCAGGCCAAGGAGCACTTGAAGTCCCTGCCCTCTCAGGAACGCCTGAAGAAGGATATGATCAATCATATCCTGACCGAGCGCTCCGCCCCGACGAAGCTGCAATATGCCATGTCACAACGGATATATTATGAATACTTAAACAGCGAGAAACTGTTCCTGTCACAAAACGATCCGCAGGTGATTTGGACCGGTTCGCAAAAGCGCGGCCAGCGCCGTAAATACCTGATCTATTGGGCCAAATATGACTCCGAGTCCAATGTCCCCCAAGTGTACTTGATGGAAATTCAGGATTCCGGCAAGAAAGCCTTGCCCAAGGATGAGCGGCGTTGGCCGCGGGTGCAAAGCCATTTGATGGCGCAGTCTATGTCGTCGCTAAAGCTGTTGACCATTGCACGTGGATTCGACCGTGACTTCCCCAACCTGCACCCGAAAATGCTGCGCCGCTTTCATATTGGACCCATGTATAGCCACAAATTCACCGAGCAGCACGGACCGCTGCGCGATGTGTTGGCCGATGCTGCCGGCGAACCAGGCCTAGATTGGGCATTGACCTGGACCATCGAAAGTCTGGTTTCGCAAAAAACCACTTCGGAAAAGACCGGATTTTTCAGCTCGGCCGAGCGTGAGGTGTACGCCATCGATAAGCGCGATCTGGAGGCACAGGACAAGGGCGTCAGCGATATCCGTCGCTCGCTGATTCTGCCACATCGGGCCTATCAGGTTTTGGAAGAAAAAAACCATCCGAGTTTACGCGGGATCCGCAAATATGTCGTCGGGAATAATTCCCGCATTTTGAGTTATTAAGAGGAACATATGTCAACCACATCTGCACAAATGGAACTCAAAGAAGACCTGATCCGCGAGAAGTACACGGCCGCCGTTGCCCTACTCGACGGGTTTGATCATACGCCGCGCCTGGCCCGTAAATCGGCAGCCGCGGCGGCGCCTGCCAAAGAAAAATCCACAGGCATCGGCACACGCCGCCGATTTCGTTCCACCACGCCGGGACTTGTCACGCAGAATACCGCCCGCCCGGAAGGTGTGCATTTAGCTGACCGGGTCATGGGCTCCAATCCGGATGATCCGCTCACCAGCCCGATGCAAGCGGGTGTTTTGCATAGTCTACGCCGCGCCTTGGCAACTGCCATGTTGGTTGCCGATCAATACGCGGATCAGACCGGTTTGACCGAGTTGATGAAAGACAACCTTGCCGGCAAGCTCGCAAGCAATAAAGGCGGTGAGTTTTCGGAACTTTTGGCCGCGAACTCGCTGATCAGCCTGCACGTATTCGCAAATATGTCCGGCTTCCTGTTAGCCAATGCCCATGCCGATCCGTCTGACGTCTCGGTCGATATTGGCGAAGTTGAAGAAGTTTTGACCGATAACCCGCAAATGGCGCTGACCGGCGCGTTGTGGGAGCTCGATCAGGATTTGGCATTGTTCGCGACCAGTGAAGACAAGCTCATCCCCGTTGTCATCGCCTATTTTGAAAAACTGATGGAAAAGGTTGAGCTGCGCGCCGCCAATACGCCGCGCTTGGCGCCGTTTACGTCGGCCAATTACCGGGTTGAAGCCGATGATTTCGAGATCAATGGCTTTACCCCCTCCGGGCATGGGAAATCCACCAAGCTGACCATGACGTTCAAAAAACCCCATGAGGTGGTCGGCAACCATATCGCCAAATATCAGGCCATGAAGCTGTCAAAAATGTTGATGGCCTATGATTTCGAACGCAAGCTCAACCCGTTTGCGGAGCTCGGCGGATTTATCTTCACCTTTATGGGCGACGGCGCCCCGGGCACGGGTAAAACCACCCTGATCCAGATGATGGCCGGCCTGATCAATGATTATTGCGCCAACGCCAATTACCCGTTCCGCTACCAAAACCTGTCCACAGACAGCATTGACAGTTATCAAGGCAAGTCAGCCCAAAACGCAAAGGCGTTTATCAAAAACGTGCTTGATCCGAATGTGATCGGCTTTGGCACAATTGATGATATTGATCAGCTCGCCGGCAAAAGGGGTGACCGGCAATCGAGCGCCGGGCAGCTTGAGATTACGGCTGTCCTGATGGAAAGCTTTGCCGGCGCCAATACCGTTGTGCGCGGCAATTGTACATTTGGGATGTTTTCCAACTATCCGGAAAATGTCGATGATGCGTTGCGCCAACGCGCCGCTGCGCGCTTTCTGGTCGACGGGCCGCAATCCCGCGAAGACTATATTGATATTTTGCATCTGCTGATGGGCGACAACCACAAAATCCCGGTGGGCAAGCATAAATTGTTTGCCGCTCAAGAGGTCAAGAAGGCGGTCTCGGCCAGTTATGACAAACACTCCCGCCCGCTCGAGGAAGAGCTTCTCAATGTGTTTGATCGGATCTCCTCGGACATTGGCCGCATGGACACCATCGCCAAACTCGGCACCTATCTCAAAGGGATCCAGGAAGCCGACGAACGTTTCACCGGAAGGGCGATTAAAAACATTACCGATGCCGTCAAAGTCCGCGCTATGGATTTTGAACTTCCGGATGAGTGGATGGAAAATCCGGATAAGTTCCTGACCAAGGATTATGACACCAAAAAGAAAATGATCAGCAAGCTGTCCAAGCCGATCACGCTCGATATGGTCATTCAAGAGATTAACCGTTACGCTGATAGTGAATTCCGCTATGCCGATAAATCCGACGAGGTCGCGATTGAAAACGCGGTGCGCGACATGGAGCGCATGGAAGAAGCAAAGCGTCGTTATTTGAAAGACCGTGGATGAGACCCGGTCGTTCACATAAGCGGAGATTTGTCCGATGATGCGCCTCGTCCGACGCGGCCTGATGTACGGCAATCTGATTGAAATTAGTTCGCCGGCGATGGTCGCGCGCTATAACCGCGCGCTAAAGCATCTGATCAACAAAGAAACAGAACTCACCGAGTTTCACATCGATATATCCGGCTTTTCGCCCGAGATCGGTGACGAATTCGGGGACAATCTGTATCTCAATCATTTGGGCTTTAACCGCCAGTTTATTTTAATGACGACGGATCAGAAAACCGCTCCTTTGCTCAACTCTCATTTCTCGACGTCTCGCTCTATCTTGCGCGACTTCATTGAAGAAAATGAAGATCAGCTGTTCGCGCTGACGGCACGTGAAGCCGTGGCCGGCGAAATGCTGAACTCCGTCTTCAAAGTTGACACGCCGAAAGATCTATTTCAAATCAATCAAATTCAAATCGAAGCTGACACCGTGCAATCACATGTCAAGGAATCGAAAGCCCTGGCAAAGCATATTGAAGATTTCATGAAGCGCGATGATGCCTGGTGGGATGATGTCTTGATCGCTCAGATGATCGAAATGGCGAAACGCACGGGCAATATTCAGCGCAACCCGATCAAGCTCAAATCCATGACCTATGAGCAGGGCAATTATTATACGACCCACTTCGGCGGCATATATGTGTTTCGGGACTTAGAGCGCCCGACAGTCATCATGCATGACCCCTCCCTGCCGACCGATGATTTGCCGGTGGATTATGCGCTCGATATCAAGGATCGCAAAAGCATCGCCCAACTCATGTATGATCTGAAACTCACCGAACTGATTGTGTCGGCACCGGACGAAGAAGCCGCGGCGATCTTGCAGCAAAAGCTCGACTTCATCACAATTGCCACAGCTGCCAATGAAGGCGACAAACTAAAAAATATGACGCGTCAGCAAATGCGTCACATGAGCCGCAAATACGCATCGAAAATGCCACCGGAATATAAAGGCCTGATGGAGATGTGGCGCTGGGCCAGCATGGGCGGAACCTTCCCGGAATTGGAGCCCGAAGACCCTGCTTATTTCTATGCGTTCCGCTCCAGCCAGCATAAAAATAAAGACCTGATCAATATGTTGTTGGCAGAACTGTCACCACTCGATTTCAGACAGTTGTTTATCTGCCACAAAGACGCGTTCTATAATGCTTACCGCTCCTGGTCAGACCCAAAGCGGGAATATGTGTCAAAGTTTTTGGCGGACGAGTATGTGATCGACAAGGCCGGTGCGCGCGAAGAACTGTTTGGGCCGGAACCCAGCATGCAAGACGGAAGTGCAAAACTAAGGGTCGATCCATGGGGTTCAGCGATTAACAAGAGGTGGAAAAAATGATCGGAATTATTTCCAAATTAGTCGTCATGTTTTTTATTTTGACGGTCATCTATGTCGGAATTTCGGTCGTCTCGCGCATCCAGAAACGTGATAAACTGAAGGCCGAATATGATGATATGGAACGCAACATCAGCCAAGAAGATTTTATCGAGGAAGGTCTTGTTGAACACAATAAACGCACGCGCCGAAGACTGGCCTTGAAGATTTATATCTTCCCGGCGGCAATCGCCGCCATACTTATATTTTTAGCGCACACAGGCAGCTAAGGAGGCAGACATGATTTGGATACGACGCATATTAAAAGGAGCTTTCCTGATCTGGCTGGGTGCAGTGCTGCACTATTATCTGCCGCAGCGCGATATCGTGCAGGTCATTAATGCCGACGTAAAACGAATGGATGTCGGCGGCTTTGTCTGGTTCTGGGACCAGCCGGACGCCAATACCAAGGAAAATGCCACCCGTGATGTGCGTTTTATCAACACAACTGGCAAAAACGGCAAACCGAAAGTTTACCGCAATGAGGATACCAATTGGGCTTGGCCACCCTACTTCAAGTTTGACAGCGCTGACCTCAATGCTAAAGCGCAAAGCATCGGCAAAGAAGATGATACCTGGGTGGCGGTCAGTCATTATGGCTGGCGGATCAAAATGTTCTCCGCTTTTCCCAACGCTTATAAAATCAAACGCGTCGACGGACCGAACACGTTTTTAATTCCGTGGTTCAATATCGTATTTTTGAGTCTGTTGTTGATTGGCTTTTTGTCGATCCGTCGGTTCTTTAGAAACTTAAAAACCAAGCATGTCGACCCGATCGCCGACAAAATCGGGAGCGCCGCAGACGCAGCAGGAGATGACCTCGCTGAAAAGAAAACAGCCGTGTCCGGCTTTTTTCGCAAATGGTTCGGGACCAGTAAGAAGAATTAAAATTTAGTCGAAAAATTCGATCAAAAGCTCAGCCGTTTTGTCAAATGCGTCCGTGTCCGGTGCGATCAACTCGACATGACCTGTATCCGGCACTTCGACATATTGCGCTTTCATTCCTGAACCCATAACCCGTTTGGTATAGGCAATTCCCAATTCTGGCGGCGCGATTCTGTCCTTATCTCCATTAACACTTATGTGGAATGTACTACCCGGGAACATTTCGGCCGGCGATGTATCAGAGAATACATCGGGGCGCGTAGCACTTGATGGCCCCGTCAAATCGTCAACAATTTCCGCCAAACAGCTTTGCAATGTCACGGGTGTCGAGGCCTTCAAATCCGCGAGACCGCCCGAGTTGATTACTGCGTGGATAACTGTGGGATTTTCGACAAACGTAGGGCTCAAGGGATCCAGATTGCCCCGCAATGACGCCCACGTGGCAAGATGTCCCCCGGCGGAATGACCATACGCCACGATCTTATCTGCGCGGAGGTTGTACTTTTCAGCAAGAGCTGGAAGCGCGTCAATCGCTTTGGCAACGTCCTGGAATGTGCCCGGATAGCCACCGCCCTCTTCATCTACACCGCGGTATTCGATATTCCAGACCGCCAGTCCTTTCTGACGCAAATCTTCGGCGGCGTAATTCATCAGGGTTCGATCGGCGATCGCCTTTTGCCAACACCCCCCATGGATCATTATAACTGTCGGGTGCAGTCCCTTACCCTCGGGAATCCAGAGATCAACAATATCTGTTGCACCTATTCCCACGCGAATCGACTCTGTCGGGCTGGGTTGGGGCCGCGTTGTCAAATCTGCCCAAGACATGAGCTTGGATTCCACAGTCTCGGTTATTGGTTGCTCCGCATCGGTCATGGTCGAGCACCCCGAAAGAAAAACTGAACTGGATAAAAGTGAAATCAATAAATACCGCATAGGTTCTTGTGATTGAATGCGAGGTTCATGGCAAGAGTTTGAACAATTTCGCTAGCCCTTTATCTGCCAATCGGGCATTAGTTTGGAATGCCCTTTCATATTCCTAACTCACGTAATGACGCCCAGAATTTGGATGCGCAGGATCCGCTGGCCCATTGTCGAAGCAAATTTAAACTGCCTGATCACACAATTTATCTGGTCGGGCATTCTTTGGGTCCGGCCCCGTTTTCAGCCTTAGCCCGGGTTCAAACGACCGCGGAAACAGAATGGGCAGACGGGCTGGTCGGGTCGTGGAACAGTGCCGGTTGGATCGATCTGGCGCAACAAGCGGGCTCAAAACTTGCGCCCCTACTTGGCGTCAACGCGGACGATGTGATTATCTGCGATAGCGTTTCTGTGAACATCTTCAAACTGGCCGCAGCAGCCCTGCCGCTCTGTCGGTCAATGACGATCATCATCGAAGACGATGAATTTCCGACAGATCAATATATTGCCAAGGGATTGTCTGATTTATCGGACGCTGAATTTCACCGGGTTCCCCATGGCCAAGGTTTTGATGCCCTGGCTACAGGTGGCGTCTTGATCAAAAGCGCGGTCAATTACCGAAGCGCCGAGATCATTGATATTAGAGCTTACGAAAAAAAGGCCCAAAAATCCGGTGCGCTCATCATTTGGGATTTGAGCCATGCCACCGGCATTATCACGCTCAACCTAACGGACAAAGGTGCAAAACTCGCCGTGGGGTGTACTTATAAATATCTCAATGGCGGCCCGGGTGCACCGGCGTATATTTATGCGCATCCGGAAATCGTGAGTGATTTGATTTCGCCCCTGCCCGGTTGGCTCGGCCACAAAAGTCCATTTGCTTTTGAAAGGGACTATGAGCCGGCAGATGGCTGCGCCCGGTTTGTCACCGGCACCCCAGGTATACTATCGCTCTCAGCTATGTCGGGGGCTCTCGAAGTTTTTGACGGTGTCGATACCGGTCAAATCATGAAGAAAGCACAATGCTTAAGCGAAATTTGTTTGGCACGCGCCGACACGATGGGTCTCACATCCACTTCACCGCGCAATCCAGATCAACGTGCAGGGCATGTCAGCTTGCTTGATGATCATGGCTACCCAATCGTACAGGCTTTGGCGGCGCGGGGCATAAAGTCGGATTTCCGCACGCCCGACACGATCCGTTTTGGGTTTTCACCATTATTCCTGCGCTTTGTTGATGTGTGGGATACGATGGACGCACTCGAAGATATTGTGACAACCAAGAGCTGGGACACGGACGTGTTTAAACATCGCCAGAAAGTGACCTAGACAGCCTTGATCTCGTCCAAGAACGCCCCAGATATAGAGAACGCCAACACGGAGACTTCATGCCCATCGCAAAATTAGATCGATCAATTATTTCGGTATCCGGCGAAACCGCACATGCGTTCTTGGACGGTCTGGTCACGAACAACCTCAACGAGGATTTAACCTTTGCGGCTTTGCTGACGCCGCAAGGCAAGATCATCGCGGACTTCTTTGTCCACAAAAAATCCGATCAGGAATTCCTGATCGAATCGCCGGAGAAATTCGGCAAGACGCTCCTGTTGCGTCTGAAAATGTATAAACTTCGGGCTAAAATTGACCTTAAGGACGTCAGTGATAACTATGATGTCTATGCATTGTGGGACGGCGAAGGTGATATCGGGCTTGAGGATCCGCGTCATTCCGACCTGGGTCGTCGATTGTTGGCGGAAAGTGGCGCCCTCGATCTGGAAAACAACGGTGTCGACTATAATGCGCACCGGCTCTCGCTTGGTATCCCGGACAGTGCTTGGGACTTTGAAACTGAAAAAGTGTTCCCGGCGGATGCCAATATGGACCTTCTCAACGGTGTCGACTTCAAAAAAGGGTGCTTTGTCGGGCAGGAAGTGGTCAGCCGTATGCACCGCAAGACTGAGGTTCGCAAACGAATGGGTGTGGTGAAACTATCCGGCCCTGCCGAGATCGGCGATGAACTAAAATCGGGTGGTCGCACATTGGGAAAATTGCTACATGTACATAATAATCACGCGATGGCTTTGTTGCGGCTTGACCAGATAGCCGACGCGACCGATCCGATCACCGTCAATGAACACGAGGTCACGATACAGGAGGGATAAATTGGAGATCAGTCGCAATGATCCAACCGCCCTGCCCGCATTCGCTGCGCTCAATATCGCATGGATAAAGGAGCTTCACTTTGTCGAGCCGTCCGATCAAAAAATGGCTGACCATCCCGAACTCTATGTCGACGGCTATAACTCTGTTTTTAGCGTGCACATTGACGGTAAAGTCGCCGGCGTCTGCGCCCTGAAACAGGATGACGACAGCGAATTTGAGCTGACAAAAATGGCCGTCGACCCGAAATTTCAAGGACGGGGAATCGGCAAGGTTCTCATGGAAGAAGTTGAGACTTACGCCAAAAATCAATTGGGGTTATCAAGGATATATCTCCTGTCGAATACAATCAACGCCGCGGCCATCCGGCTGTACAAGCGCGAAGGCTGGACTGTGATGTTTGAAGGTCCTCACCCCCAATATGCACGGTGTAACATTGGTATGGAGAAACAGTTGTGAGCGTCTTTAATCTCAATGGTCGACGCTTTTATCCCGTACACAATACGGTAAATGGAACCGTCACCGACGATACCATATTCCATTTCAGCCAGTCAGGCGAAAATATTACTGCCGATTACGCGGGCGGCGACATAGAAATCGGCCACATTACCGGGCTTTTTATGAAACCGGATACAGCAATACTTTTATACCATTGCCTCACAACAGAAGGGGAGCTTAAAGCCGGGCGAGCCGATGCCCATTTCAGTCTCAATGAAGCAGGCACAATTTGTATCGATATGCAGTGGCAATGGCTGAGTGGTGATAAAACATCTGGAACTTCTCACTATGAAGAAATTTCAGACTGAAATTTGTCTCTGGATTCTCGCCTCTAAAGCCGATACAAAAAACCAATAAGCAAAAAATTGCATAACAAAGGGGATTGGTATGAACAAATTTTTGAGCGCAAGTATCCTTGCGGTAACATTGGGCGCATGTGGCGGGCAAACCGGGACAGAGAACAAGACAGATCATTCAAAATCCCCGGCTGAAACTGTGGAGTCAGCTGCTAGCGAAATCGTCAAAAACCCCAATAAAGACGTGTTTTTTGGCGACCTCCACATTCACACAAAGAACTCCTTTGACGCTTACATTTTCAATGTGCGGAGCACGCCGGATGATGTGTACCGGTTTGCCAAGGGCGAAGCGGTTAGGCACCCGGTTGGATTCGAGATCAAAATCGGCGGTGACCCGCTCGATTTCGTCGGCACTACTGATCATGGCGCCTATATGGGCATTCTGCCAGCCATGGACACCGATGGTCACCCACTTTCCAAGGTCGAGTTGGCTAAAACCATGTTTGGTACGGACCCGGAATTGATCACGCAGGCATTCGCTACAATCGGGGGGTCCGTGCGTAGCGGCATTCCGTTCGAAGAAATTTACGACCGCGACATTGTTGACAGCGCCTGGAAACAGTCGATCGATGCGGCCAACCGCCATTATGAGCCAGGAAAGCTGACGACATTTTCGGCCTATGAATATACATCCGTTACCGTTCGTCCTGGAGATGAGAGCTTTGCCGGCGGCAATCTCCACCGCAATGTCGTGTTTGAAAATGAAGCGCCAAAACGTTTATTCTCCACTTTGGATTCCACCAACCCGGAAGATTTGTGGGACTGGATGGACACCGAGCGGGCGGCGGGACGGGACGTTATGGCCATCCCGCATAACTCCAATGTATCTGATGGTAAAATGTTCGATTTGGTTACCTATGAAGGCAAACCGCTGGACAAGGCCTATGCAGAACAGCGTATGTTGAACGAACCGCTCGTTGAAATGACCCAGGTTAAGGGCACATCCGAAACCCATCCTGCTTTGTCACCTAATGATGAGTGGGCTGACTTCGAAATCTATGAAGATTTGTTGAGTTCTTATATCAAATCCAAAATCAATGGCGGCTATGTCCGTGAAGCGCTCGCCAATGGTTTGAAAATCGAACAGGAAACCGGCGCTAACCCGTTCAAATTCGGGATGATCGGTGCTTCCGACACACATGTGGCGGGCGGCGCATTTGATGAAAAAGATTATTGGTCCAAAGTTGGCATTCTGGATGCGACACCGGTTGCACGCGGTTCTGCACCTCCCGGCGGTGCCAAAACCTGGGAAGGCGTCGAGCGTGACCAGAATGCTGAACACTGGTTTTCAAAATGGGGTGCGTCGGGTTTGGCTGCGGTCTGGGCGGAAGAAAATACGCGCGAAAGCATTTTTGCAGCCATGCGCCGTAAGGAAACTTATGCGACCTCGGGCCCGCGCATGAAAGTGCGCATGTTTGGCGGCTATGGCTACGACACGGACCTTTTAGATGATGCCGATATGATCGCGAAAGCCTATGCGGGCGGCGTCCCCATGGGCGGCGATCTCGTGAAAAACAATACAGCCCCGAGCTTCTTGGTGTGGGCCATGCGTGACCCGCGCAACGCGCCATTACAACGATTGCAGATGGTGAAATCTTGGTACGAAAACGGGGAAACCCGCGAGGCATTATATGATATCGCCTGTTCGGACGGCGGCGTTCCGGACCCGTCGACCCATCGCTGCCCCGTTAATGGAGCCAGCGTTGATCTGAGCGATTGTTCGATCTCGACCGATAGCGGTGATCCAGAGCTCAAAACCGTTTGGACAGATCCGGACTTTAACACAGAAATATCTGTGTCTTACTATGTGCGGGTTCTTGAAAACCCAAGTTGTCGCTGGTCTACCTGGGACGCCTTGAAGGCTGGTGTTGAACGTCACCCCGATCTGCCGCCGACCATCCAGGAACGGGCATATACATCGCCCATCTGGTATAATTCCGGAAACTAAATCAAGGTCATTATGCGCTCATTATTGAAAGAGCCTTTCGTGCAGTTCGTTGTTCTGGGCACCTTGCTGTTTTTCGGCCATGGGCTGTGGGAACGGCACGTCGCGAAAAGCGAATACACAATCAACGTCGACACCGCTGAAATGGAACGCCAAGCTGCTATTTTTGCCACCGAAAACCGCCGCCAGCCCACCGATGAAGATTTGCAGGCTCTCTTGTTCGCCCATGTCGAAGAAGAAGTCCTGGTGCGTGAAGCATTGAAATTGGGCCTCGGTGACAATGACACGATAATCAGAAGACGACTGGCACAGAAAATGCGCTTCCTGATCGAAGATACGCGCAATATGGAACGTCCCGATGAAAGCGATCTCCGCACGTGGTTCGATGCAAACAAAGATCAATTTATCGTGCCTGAAATGCGCGGATTTTCACACATTTATTTAAGCCCGGAAAAACACGGGGATCAAATTGATGACGTAGCCACGTCCCTCCTCAAGCAGGTCTCAAACGATAATTGGAATACTTTGGGCGATCCCTTTATGCTCAACCGATCTTATGAACCAATCGATCAAATAGCGCTCGAACGGTTAATGGGAGCGAGCTTCGCGAAAAGCGTTTTCGACCTCATTGGCGAAGATTGGCAAGGCCCAATCGAATCCGCATTCGGGCTCCATATCGTCAAACTGAATGCCGTTAAGCCCGAAATCCAGCCGTCTTTTGAAGATGCGCGTGCAAAAGTTGAAGCTGTTTGGTCGGAAACAACGCGGCGGTCTGCCAACAATAAGCGCCTGCGTGAACTGATCGATAAATATGATATCGAGGTTGACGAATGACCCGGATTTTTCTGGTCTGCCTCCTGATAATCCTATCTGCTGGAACGGCTCTTGCCCACGAAGTTCGCCCCGCCTTTCTTCAAATTGAAGAAACGTCGCCGGCCGAGTTTACTGTCCTTTGGAAACAACCTGTTTTAGACGGCAAACGCTTGCGCATCACGCCGGTCTTTCCGGATGTCTGTGAACGCAGCGAGACCACACAAACCTTGCGCGCGAATACGGTCAACGAGCAATTTGACCTCAAGTGCGATTTGAAATCCGGCCAAATAACGATGCAGGGTCTGGAGCGAACGCTTACTGATATCTTTGTTGAAATCAAATATCTCGATGACCCGACACGAACTGCGCTCTTAAAACCTGCCTCCCGCAATCTTGATCTTTCAGGACCCGTTCAATCTTCGACACGGGAATATCTGTGCATGGGCGTCGAACATATTCTCGGCGGTTGGGATCATCTCTTGTTCGTCATCGGCTTGACCTTGCTCGTGACACGTCGGCAGATTTTGGGCGTCGCGACTTCATTTACGCTTGCCCATAGTATCACTCTGGCATTAGCCGCGTTCGGCATGCTGACCTTGCCAATACGGGTTGTTGAAATTCTCATCGCAGCCAGCATTGTCCTTCTGGCTATGGAAATTTTACGTAAAAAGACCGGCGAGGACAGTCTGGCTGCACGCCGCCCCTATTTAATTGGGTTCGTGATTGGTCTCATTCACGGCTGCGGCTTTGCCAGTGCGTTGGCCGAAATCGGACTCCCGAAAGGAACGGAACTGTTTGCGCTGCTCCTGTTTAATATCGGGGTCGAACTTGGACAATTTGCCGTGATCGGCTTGGCGATATTCGTATTTGCTTTGATCGCACGCACAGGCGCAAAAAACTTACGCTTCGCGGAGTTGATGGCAACATATTTTATTGGCGCTTTGGCGATGTTTTGGGTGATTGATCGCGGTAAAGATTATATACTCTAGATAACGAGGACGATCTATGGCCCACAATCCCGACATTCCGCGCTGCCAATGGGTTCCGCCCAAGGACGAGCTCTACTGTCACTACCATGATACGGAATGGGGGGTGCCGAACTACGATTCAAAATCCCTGTTTAACAAGCTTATCCTCGACGGCATGCAGGCCGGGCTTTCCTGGATTACCATTTTGCGCAAGCGCCCTGAAATCCTCAAAGCTTTCGACGGATTGGATCCGGACATTGTCGCCTACTATACGGATAAGGATCGGGAACGTCTTTTGGGTAATCCCGGGATTATCCGCTCCAAGCTGAAAATCAATGCGGCGATTTCCAACGCGCAAATCTTCATCAAAATGCGCGATGAGGAAGATCTCGACTTTAGCGAATATTGTTGGGGTTTTGTCGGTGGCAAGCCGGTCCAAAACACATGGATCGACAATAGCCAAGTCCCGGCCCGGTCTGAAGAAGGCGACGCCTTGGCCAAGGATCTCAAGAAACGCGGTTTCAAATTCACAGGGCCCGTAATCGTCTATGCTTTCATGCAAGCGGTCGGCATGATTAATGACCATCTGGTTGATTGCCACGTGTATGACAGTGTGAAACGTGCTGCAAAGTGACATTTGCCCTAGCGTCAGAAACCCAAGCGTTTATAACCGTGGACTTTAAATAACAACGCAGGGGGAATGCGTGACTGCCGTAATTAGCTCTACCGGACTCTGGACACCGGAAAACTCGATCTCAAACGAAGAACTTGTCGTCGCCTACAACCAATATGCAGACAATTGGAATGCGAAACACAAAGAAGACATTGCTGCAGGTCGCCTGATCGAAAAATTTCACTCCTCTGCTGAGTTTGTCGAAAAAGCGTCTGGCATAAAGTCCCGGTATGTCATTTCCAAAGACCCGATCCTCGATCCTGATGTGATGGAACCGCGCATTCCAGCACGGCCTGATACTGAAATTTCAATTCTGGCGGAAATAGCCGTCAACGCGGCAAAAGACGCCCTTAAAAAAGCCGGACGCAAGCCCGAAGACATCGACGCAGTAATCGTCGCCTGCTCAAATCTTCAGCGCGGTTACCCGGCCATCGCCATCGAGGTACAAGAAGCCCTGGGTGCCGGCGGCTTTGCCTTTGATATGAATGTCGCCTGCTCGTCGGCAACATTTGGAATTGAAACAGCGCGCGGGCTTATCCACGGGGGACAGGCCAAGTCGGTCCTGGTCTGCAATCCGGAAATTTGTTCGGCTCATCTCAACTTCCGCGACCGGGACAGCCATTTTATTTTTGGTGACGTCGCAACTGCTGTTCTTGTTGAGGATGACAATATTGCCACGAGTGGGGCGTGGGAGATTGTCGGCTCTAAGCTGGTCACGAAATTTTCCAACAATATCCGCAATAATTTCGGATTTCTCAATCGTAACGCCCCCGAAGACTTGGCGTGGCCGGACGACGATCTGACGGATAAGCTGTTTAATCAAAACGGCCGCAGCGTGTTTAAAGAAGTCGTTCCCATGGTGGCGGCTATGATCACCGAAGAGCTTGAAAACCTCAAGATCGATCCAGCCGAGATTAAACGCATGTGGTTACATCAAGCCAATCTGTCCATGAATGTCCTGATCGCTAAAAAAGTGATGGGAAAAGACGTGGAAATTGAACAGGCGCCCGTGGTTTTGGACGAATACGCAAATACATCTTCTGCCGGTTCTATCATCGCGTTCAACAAGCATTCCGATGATTTCAAGCCGGGTGATCTCGGCCTTATCTGCTCCTTTGGCGCCGGATACAGTGCCGGATTGATCATCGTGCGCAAAACGGGGTAATGGCCAATAATTCTAAACCGCCCCGCGCCTGGCAACGTATGTTATCCGGGCGTCGGTTAGACCTTCTAGATCCGTCCCCCTTTGATGTTGAAATTGAAGATATCGCGCGCGGCATTGCCCGTGTGGCCCGCTGGAATGGACAAACCAAAGGCGATCATGCGTTTTCAGTGGCCGAACATTCGGTTGTCGTGGAGCGCATATTTGCACGCTTAAACCCGAAATCATCCGCCGCAGACCGGTTGATGGCTTTGCTGCATGATTCCGCTGAATATGTCATTGGCGACATGATTTCTCCGTTTAAGTCGGCACTCGGTCTGGATTACAAGGATTTTGAAGCCCGCATAGAAACCGCAATACATTTGCGGTACGGCCTGCCCGCAAAACCGTCCGCCAGATTGAAAAAAACCATAAAAAAGGCCGATATTTACTGCGCTTATTTCGAAGCCGTTCAAATAGCCGGTTTCTCCATAGACGAGGCAGATAAGTATTTCACGCGCCCTCCTGCGGATCTACGCATAAGGCTTCGGCCTCTCCCCGTTGCCGAGGCGGAAGCCTTTTTTTTAAAACGGTTTGAGCAGTTGAATCGGCAGCTTGTCAAAACCTGATCAAATACGATAAACTCTTCCCAATAAGCGAGGTGAATATGAAGAATTTATCCGGCATTTTACTGGGCATAACGACATTGGTTTGCGCCGTTGGAGGCGTGCAAGTTTTGGGCAATTTGAATGACGGCACGGCACCTAATTCTATGCTCATCCCGATACTCGCCGTATTAGGGCTACTAACCCTCGGATCCGGTGTCCGGGGATACTTCAAATCACGCGCTGCAAAGCAAATCATGCCCTTAGTAACCTCCTTAAGTTTGGTCATAGGTGCACTCGCCGCGCTCATGGCTTTGTACTTTTTACTCCCGTAACCGGGAATTCCATTGGATTAAGCCAAATACGCCCTATATATAGGCTGGAAAGTGGAGGCCATTATGGGTGAAGTGTTGAACAATTGGGAAAACGGTCGGTGGATCGGCCAAACCCTGGAAGTCGAAAACGGCGTCTGCGCTGTCCCGTCAAAAGCCGGCATCAAAGACCTCGAATACAATGATGAAGTCAAAGAAGCGACCGACCATTTGTATGATGAAGTCAGCGACTTTATTCCCAAATTTGAATGGCCTGCATATGCCCCGCTCGTGCACGCGATCAACACCCTTAAAAAAGAAAAAAACGCCGTAATTTTGGCCCATAATTACATGACACCGGATATTTTTTCGCTGATCGGCGACTTTAAAGGCGACAGTCTGGGACTCGCCATTGAAGCGACCAAAACCAAAGCCGACATTATCGTTCAGGCCGGCGTGCATTTCATGGCCGAAACCTCAAAAATCTTGTGCCCCGACAAGACGGTTCTAATCCCGTCAATGCGGGCTGGTTGCTCCCTCGCCTCTTCAATCACCGGTGAAGATGTCAAATTGATCAAGCAACGGTATCCTGGCGTGCCGATCGTCACCTATGTCAACACGTCAGCAGACGTTAAAGCAGAAAGCGATATCTGCTGTACGTCTTCGAATGCTGTCCAAGTGGTCGAGAGTTTGGGTGTCGACAAGGTCATCATGCTTCCCGACGAATTTTTGGCCAAAAATGTAGCCAATCAGACGGACGTTGAAGTTATTGCCTGGCATGGCCGTTGCGAAGTGCATGCGCGGTTCTCCGCACAAGATGTACGCGACATGCGAGCAGCTAATCCGGGGGTTGTCGTCTTGGCCCATCCGGAGTGTCCGCCGGAAGTTGTCGAAGAAAGTGATTTCACCGGATCTACAAAAGCCATGAGCGACTATGTCGGGGACCATAAGCCGAACAATGTCATTCTGCTAACTGAATGTTCCATGTCGGACAATGTGGCTATGGCCAATCCGGATGTCGATTTCGTACGACCATGTAATTTGTGCCCCCATATGAAGCGGATCACATTGGAAAATATTCATGAGTGCTTGCGGGACGAAGTTCATGAAGTAAAGGTTCCCAAAAGCATGCAGAAAAAAGCCCTGCGCGCGGTGCAGCGTATGATCGATCTGCCACCACCGGCAGAGAAAGGGCATTTCGATCCACTCGCGGCCCATAAGCCCATTAAAGTGATATAATATATGGCATTGGGGGATGTCGAAACCACGCGCCTGCCCGCAGGTGCGGTACTGGTGGTAGGTGCAGGCTTAGCAGGGCTGTTTTCAGCTCTGAAACTGGCCCCAAGACCGGTATTTGTTTTAACATCGCGGCGATCTAATAAAGGCGCCGCCAGTGCTTGGGCGCAAGGCGGTATTGCGTCAGCGATTGGAGCTGGCGATACGGCTGAAAGTCACGCTGCGGACACAATTGACGCGGGCGACGGGCTGGTCGATCCGCGCATCGCGATGATTTTGGCCCAAGAAGGCCCTGACCGGGTTCGTGATCTGATGAAACTGGGCGTCCCCTTTGACACCGATGAACGGGGTGATCTGGTCCTCAGTCTCGAAGCCGCTCATGCCCGCCCGCGGGTCGCGCGCGTCAAAGGCGATCTCGCTGGGAAAGCGATCATCGATATTATGGTCAAAAAATCTCAGGCCGCAGATCATATCACCGGCTTGATCGGATGGCGGGCGGAAAGCCTGCTCTCTGACGGAAAAGGCGGCATTGCCGGGACGATGGCCCGTAAAGATGATGGGACATTGATGGCTATTGAAGCGGATGTCACCATCATGGCCACGGGGGGCGTTGGTGGTCTTTTTGCGGTTACAACAAACCCGAAATCAGCGCGCGGGGATGCTCTGGGCATGGCCGCTGTGCACGGTGCCGTAATGCGTGATCCCGAATTTGTCCAATTTCACCCGACAGCAATCGATATTGGGAAAGACCCTGCCCCATTGGCAACCGAGGCGCTCCGCGGCGATGGCGCAATATTGGTCGACCGCAAGGGCCGCCGATTCATGGACCGCTATCACAAGGACGGTGAACTCGCGCCGCGCGATGATGTGGCACGCGCAATATTTGCTCAAATTCAAGCGAATGAACCTCCATTTCTCGATTGTCGAAAGGCCGTTGGAGACCATTTCCCGGATCATTTCCCCACCGTGTTTAAAAGCTGTATGGATGCCGGCATTGATCCGCGAACAGAGCTGATTCCGATTGCACCGGCCGTACATTACCATATGGGCGGTCTGGATACGGATGATATGGGACGCACGAGCATTTCAGGCCTGTATGCTATTGGTGAATGTGCCGCCGTTGGCGTCCACGGTGCCAATCGTCTCGCCAGCAATTCTTTGCTAGAAGCCTGTGTATTTGGTGATCGCGCCGCCCGTGCCATTCTCGAAGACAGCCTGCCGGAGCGGAAAGCCGATAAAATCCAGTCGCAACCCTGGCTCGCCATGGGGAAAGATGTCAGCACAATTTTACGCACCAATATGACCGCGCACTGTGGCGTGCGCAGAAATGCGAAAGGGTTGAACGCGTTACTCGGAACAATAGAAGAATTGATCGATCGTGTCGGTCTAGCCAACCCGTTAATTGCCGCTCGAATGATTGCAGGAGCGGCGCTCGCCCGCGAAGAGAGCCGTGGCGGGCATTACCGCGAAGACTTCACGAAAACAAAGCGTCAAGCGCGCTCAACTTATTTCACTTACGACATGTTGGACTGACCCATGAATACCTACCCACCTTTGCCACGCATCGTGCTTGAACCCATCGTCCGCCGGGCACTGGAAGAAGATTTCGGCAATGCGGGGGACGTGACCGCGAATTTGCTGATACCGGCGACAGCAACCGGCAAGCTCTATTTCCGGGCTCGGGAGACTGGCGTTATTTCAGGCATGCAGGCAGCTGTTCTAACCTATGAATTGGTCGATCCGGCAATTAAACTGACGGTTATTCACGGCGACGGAAGTACGGTTCGAAAAGGCACAATCATCGCCAGTGTCGAAGGTCCGGTACGCTCGATGTTGATGGCCGAACGCGTGGCGCTCAACTTTCTGGGTCGAATGTCCGGCGTGGCGACACTAACATCGAAATTCGTCAAAAAAACCGAAGGCCGGAAAGCCCGGATCGCGGCGACGCGCAAAACAACGCCGGGCTTACGCGCGCTCGAAAAACGCGCCGTTCTGCACGGCGGAGGCTTTACGCACCGACAGTCTTTATCGGACGCCATCATGGTCAAGGACAATCACATTGCTCTGGCTGGCGGTGTCGAAAAAGCTGTTAAAGCTATCATGAAAAACGCCGACCATATGTGTCATGTCTCGATTGAAGTGGATACGGTCGAGCAATTCAAAAAAGTGCTGCGTCATCGCCCGAATGTGATCTTGCTCGATAATATGGCACTGAAAGATTTAAAGGCATGTGTGAAATTGGGGAAAGGCAAAGTCACTCTGGAAGCATCGGGCGGCATCAATCTCCGCACAGTCGCGGATATCGCAGCCACAGGTGTCGATGTTATTTCAATAGGAGCTTTGACTCACAGTTCACCCAACTTTGACATTGGACTCGACGCAAACGAAAAATAAAAGAATTACGGTGCGGCGCTGACCGGGCGATGCTTGTATGACCGCGGTTGGAAACGATAGAATACATGTGTGTCATATTTACGGGTTTTACGTAACGTTTTTGACCAAGCCGGATTGACATCCGTCGTGTGATAATGGGTTGAACGCCAAGTCATCGGAGCGCTTACACCCATAATCATATGATCAGCGACAGATTGCGCATTTTTCCAGGATTTACCTTTCGGCATTTTGTCCATCGAACCGTCACAGGTAAACGAGAACTGACACCCAGACGTCCGGTGTGCGCCCTGGTAAACCACACCGCATATCGAATTCGGGAAGTGCTTGCTATTAACGCGGTTGAGCACAACTTCGGCGACCGCTTTTTGCCCTGGCAAACGTTCTGATCTGGCTTCGTAATAAATTGCCTCGGCAAGACACTGCTGTTCAGTTTTGGCTGCTTTTGCATTGGCCATTACACTCTGGCTTCTGCCACGTAGTGACGTTGTTACAGATAAATCGCGCATCCAGGAATTGGAAATCGATGTATCCAAATGCAGAGATGCATAGGTTTTAGCGAATTCGGATGCAGACCGGGCAGTTTCATTCGTGGTTTGGAATGCCACAGCTCGATTTTCCCATCGCATTTGATCTTTGGCCATAGCTGACGCATCTGCCAGTTTAGGCAATCCGGCAAAAGCGGCGGTTGTCACGGTAAGTGCCAATCCCCAGCCCAGGAATATGTGTCGACTATTCGTCATTGCGGCGCGTTCTAGCTCCAAAAAACAGTGTCGTCTAGACCCGCAGATTGGGTCTGTACAGGTAATTTACAACTTGGTTTAGGAATGTGACTTAGAAAGCACACCCTAATCTTGAGACTAACACAGCAAATCCGGTGCCAATGTGCGTTAAATCACATAAATCGCGGCTTTTTTCCGGTTTTTTGGTTAATTTTGGTCGTTTTGAGCTGTTTTTGCGTTTTAAGGCGATTTCGCCCGAATCGCTGCCTGACCCGCCGCTAAACGCGCAATCGGTACACGATAAGGTGAACATGACACATAATTCAGGCCAATCCGATGGCAAAAATCGATGGATGCGGGGTCGCCGCCATGCTCACCACATATACCGAGCTTCAGATCAGCTTTAGCTTTTCGTCCGCGTTCCGTCGCAATTTGAACCAAATCGCCGACTCCGTCCTGGTCGATCGTCACGAACGGGTCCTTTTCCATAATCCCCTGCGCCACATAATCGGGCAGGAATTTCGATGCATCATCCCGCGATAAACCAAATGTCGTTTGCGTCAGATCATTGGTACCAAACGAGAAAAACTCCGCGTGTTTGGCTATATCTGCCGCCCTTAAGGCTGCCCGTGGCAGCTCGATCATCGTGCCGATTTTATAATTGACCGCCTTGCCGCTTTCTTCAGCTACAGATTTGGCCACGGCTTCAATCCTGCCTTTCAGGATTTCCAACTCTTTGTAAGACGATACGAGCGGGATCATGACCTCGGCTATCGGGTCAACACCTGTCTCGTCTTTGACAGCAGCTTGCGCCTCAAAAATTGCCCGTGCCTGCATTTCATAGATTTCGGGGTAAGAAATTCCCAAACGACAGCCGCGATGTCCCAACATTGGGTTGGATTCGTGCAGTTCTTTTGCGCGCACCATGAGTTGCCTAGCTGACAATCCCGTCGCTGCCGAGACGGCTTCCACATCAGCTTCACCTTGCGGGAGAAACTCATGTAGTGGTGGATCCAACAGGCGAATGGTGCATGGGCGGTCTTCCATTATCCGGAATATTGCTGCAAAATCTTCACGCTGTACCGGCAGGATTTTCTCTAAAGCGGCGATGCGACCGGTTTTATCCTCTGCCAGGATCATTTCTCGAAAATGCGCCAAACGGTCGGCTTCAAAGAACATATGTTCTGTCCGACAAAGCCCGATGCCTTCCGCGCCAAATCCTTTGGCTGTTTCAACATCTGCCGGCGTTTCCGCATTTGTACGAATGCCCAGCGTGCGGGCACGATCCGCCCATTCCATCAATTTCGCAAAATCACCGCTCAACTCCGGCTGAACCATATCAACTGCACCGGCGAAAACTTTTCCGCTCGCACCGTCAACCGTGATGACTTCGCCTTTTTTAACCTCGCGACCGGCGACGCTGAAAACGCTTTCATCATAATCGATGCGCAGGGAGCTGGCCCCACACACGCATGGTGTGCCCATACCGCGGGCCACCACGGCTGCATGCGACGTCATCCCACCGCGCGCGGTGACGATTGCCTGTGCTGCGTGCATGCCGTGAATATCTTCAGGACTGGTTTCAGTGCGTACAAGAATAACCTTGTGTCCGGCCTTGGCCAAATGTTCGGCTTCGTCTGAGTTAAAGACGACTTCCCCAATCGCCGCACCTGGTGACGCCGGCAGTCCAGTGACGATCAAATCGGTACTGGCATTCGCGTCCAGCGTTGGGTGCAAAAGCTGATCAAGCGACATGGGATCAACCCGTAATAAAGCCTCATCTTCGTTGACCATCCCCTCGGCGGCCATATCAACAGCGATTTTAAGAGCAGCTTTTGCTGTCCGTTTACCGGTTCTGGTTTGTAACATCCAAAGTTTGCCACGCTCGACCGTAAACTCGATATCCTGCATGTCGCGGTAATGGGCTTCCAGTTTTGCAAACACATCCGCAAGTTCTGCGTAGACTTCTGGTAAGGCCTCTTCCATGCTGGGCTCATTGTCGCCCATGTTTTCCCGTGCGGATTTTGTCAGGGTCTGCGGTGTGCGAATTCCCGCTACAACGTCTTCGCCCTGGGCATTGATCAGGTATTCCCCGTAATAGGTGTTTTCACCCGTGCTGGGATCGCGTGTGAAAGCGACGCCGGTCGCTGACGTGTCGCCCATATTGCCAAATACCATGGCCTGAACGTTGACAGCGGTGCCCCAGCTTTCCGGAATGTCTTGCAAGCGGCGGTAAACAATTGCGCGCTCATTCATCCAGCTTTCAAACACGGCCCGAATAGCACCCCAAAGTTGGTCTTTCGGATCTTGAGGGAAGTCTTGTCCGAGCTCTTCCTTCACGGCCTTTTTATAGTCTTCGATAAGAGCGGCCCAATTGTCCGCCGTCATTTCCGTGTCGGAATAGTATCCGTTATTGTCTTTGTGATTTTCGAGAATATCCTCAAACGTGTAGTGCTCCATATCGAGCACTACGTTGGAATACATCTGGATAAAGCGGCGATAGCTATCGAGCGCAAATCGACGATTATCAGAGAGTTCCGCAAGACCGGCGGCTGTCTCGTCATTGAGCCCGAGGTTGAGAACCGTATCCATCATCCCCGGCATTGAAGCCCGCGCACCGGAACGTACCGAGACAAGTAATGGGTTCTTCGCGTCGCCAAATCCTTTACCGGTTTTGGACTCCAGGCTTTTCAGCGCTTTTTCAACTTGCGCATCGACCGCGTCCGGGAATTTTTTATCATTTGAATTAAAAGCGGTGCAGACTTCCGTGGTCAGGGTAAATCCGGGGGGAACCGGCAAATCCAGCCCCGCCATCTCGGCCAAATTGGCACCCTTACCGCCCAGCAAGTTTTTCATGCTGGCATCACCCTCGGTTTTACCCCCGCCAAATCCATAAACCCATTTTTGAGACGCGCCCATCATCAACCCTCAATTTTGTTAAAGTCAGCCATTGTTCTCGCTGTCTTACGGATTTCTATTAGAAGACCCAACCTATTTTGGCGCTCTTGATCATTGTCGGAATTGACCGTGACTTCATCGAAAAACGCATCAATAGGCCTGCGCAATTTTGACAACGCCGTCATGGCGCCCGCATAGTCTTCTTTTTCAAGCGCTGTATCTATTTTTGGCTTCGCCGCCTCAATCGCTTTGAACAAATCGGTTTCTTCTTTTTGCGTGCCTTTATTTGGCTCGTCAGTGGGGAGCTCACCTTTTTTGGCTTCGGCCTTTAAAATATTGGCGGCGCGTTTGTACCCGGCGAGCAAGTTCTCACCGTCGTCGGTTGCCAAGAAGCTTTGCAGTGCTTCGACACGATTGACCACGGCAACAAGATCGTCTTCGCCCAATGTAAATACAGCATCAATCAAATCATGGCGCACGCCCTCATCCCGCAAATGAACTTTCAGGCGGTCAATAATGAAGGATACGAGATTGTCGATGGTTGCGCGTTCATCTCCACTGATCGTCCCGTCAGACAAGCGGCCAGACGTGTCTGGATCTTGCATATTATCCATTTCAAGAACGGCCCAACCTTTGAGCAATTGTTTGGATAAATCGAGCCTGATATTGTTATCGAGTATTAACCTGACCATGCCGAGCGCGGCGCGGCGAAGTGCGTAAGGATCCTTGGATCCGGTTGGTTTTTCGTTAATCGCCCAGAACCCTACCAAGGTATCGAGTTTATCCGCGAGCGCGACCGCGATTGCAACAGAATTGGTAGGGACTTTATCGGCAGGGCCTTGCGGGCGGTAATGATCTTCGATGGCGACAGCGATATCCTTATCACCGCCTTCAATTTCATACATCAACCGGCCGATCTGTCCTTGTAAGGACGTGAATTCCACCACCATGTTGGTAACCAGATCACATTTGGCGAGTTTCGCAGCGATTTCCGCTTTATCAGGATCAGCCCCAACAATCGGTGCCAGTTCCCTGGCGAGCGCCGTGACCCGTTCGGCTTTATCCTTAATCGTTCCGAGTTTTTGATGGAAGACAACGCCGTCAAGATCATCAAACCGGCTTTCCAGTGTGCGTTTGGCGTCTTCAGCCTGAAAGAAGCGCGCATCATCAAGCCGCGCAGAAAGGACACGGCTATTTCCTGCCGCAATGGCTTTGCCACCGTCCGGCGCCACCTGATTGGCTACAACAATAAAGTTCGGCGCCAGATCTCCGGTCTTGGGATCGCGCACGGCAAAATATTTTTGATGCGCGCGCATAGATAAGCGAATGACTTCACCCGGCAATTTCAAAAAGGACGGATCCATATCGCCAAGCATAACAACGGGCCATTCGACCAAGCCCGCAACTTCGTCGAGCAAACCCGGATCATCAACCAGCTCAAGACCAGCTTTGGCACACGCTGATTTAGCGCCTTTCAGGATAATTTCTTTACGAGCTTCAGCGCTTAGAATGACATGGCCCTTTGTTTCCAAAGTTTTCTTGTAGTCAGCGAAATTCTTGACCGTGAACGGGCCGCGGCCCAATCGGCGGTGTCCTTCTGTCGTATTGCCGGACTTAAAACCGCCGACTTCAAAATCCACGACTTTACCGTCAAGTAGGCACAGCAAAGATTGCAATGGGCGCACCCATCTGAAACTGGACGTGCCGGACTTCATGGACTTCGGCCAGGAAAAGCTGTTCATCACATCGGGAATAAGCTCTGCCAGAATATTAGCCGCGTCGCGTCCCTCTTTCTCGATCATGGCGACAAAGAAATCGCCTTTTTTATCGGAGCGGATTTCAGCTTCGGAAATATCGGAAAGGCCGGCACCGCGCATAAAACCGGCCAATGCTTTTTCCGGTGCCCCTGCTCTCGGGCCTTTGCGTTCTTCTTTGATGTCCGGTGAGCGCAATGGGATGTCCGCATGGTACACCAACCGACGTGGCCCGGTGAATACAGACGTATTCTTGACATCCAGTCCAGCCTTGATCAGGCCTTCGGTGACGGCTTTGGCCAAGTTGTCCCCGGCCCGCACTTGCATGCCCGCGGGTATCTCTTCGCAAAAGATTTCAAACAGGAGCTCAGCCATTACGCCTCCTCCGCTATGAGTTGCTGTTCGCATTCGACCCAGGCTTGGGCAGACCCTTTCGCCAAATCACGTACACGCTTGATAAAGCTGGCACGCTCGGTCGGAGAGATGACGCCACGCGCATCGAGCAGGTTGAAGAAGTGTGAGGCTTTAAGCGCATATTCATAGGCAGGCAAAGGCAATGGTTTATCCAGCGCCAACAGCGCTTGGCACTGTTGCTCGGCGTCCTTGAACCAGCGCTGCAGCCGATCCACATCGGCATGTTCGAAATTATAGGCAGATTGTTGAACCTCGTTTTGATGGAACACATCCCCGTAGGACAGCCCGTCATTGTTAAAGCGCAGATCATAGACGCTCTCCACGCCTTGCACATACATAGCGAGGCGTTCCAGACCATAGGTCAGCTCACCGGAAACCATATCGACGTCAAGACCGCCGACCTGCTGGAAGTAGGTAAATTGCGATACTTCCATACCGTCGCACCATACTTCCCAGCCAAGTCCCCAGGCCCCGACGGTCGGGTTTTCCCAATCGTCTTCGACAAACCGGATATCATGGAGATCCATATCGATGCCGATCGCTTCCAGACTGCCCAGATATAAATCCTGAATGTCCGGTGGGTTGGGCTTCAGGAGGACTTGAAACTGATAATAGTGCTGTAACCGGTTGGGGTTTTCACCGTAACGTCCATCGGCCGGGCGGCGGGACGGTTGCACATAGGCCACATTCCAGCGCTTTGGGCCGAGAGAGCGCAAAACGGTTGCCGGGTGCAAGGTTCCTGCCCCCACATTGGCATCAAACGGCTGCAATATGGCGCAGCCGTTTTCGCTCCAATAGTGTTGAAGGGTGAGGATCAAATCCTGAAACGAAAGGGGCGTTGATTGCACCATGGGAATCTCTGGTCAATTACAAATTCTGCCTCGGAAACTATGGAGTGAATGGATCAATTGCAAGGCGGGAATCGTGGCTAGGCGTTCATATCTATGGGCAATTCGCCGCACAGGATTTTCTCGGCCTGGGCTGAAAACCGGTCATTTCCACCATCATCATGCATCACCAGCGGTGGTAAGATGGTGCTTTCGCTTTTCACGCCTTTGCGAAACTGTACTAAAACACGCTTTGCAGGCGCGTCGGCATATGAATGAATCGGTAAAGTCCGAAGCCGACCCGCTTTGCCATAAAGTGAATGGCATATTTTTTCCAAGCTATCGGCGCGGGCGATTAAAGTGCCGATACCGCGTGGTTTCAGCATTTTCAACATCACGGCAATCCAGTCTTCCAACCCTACATCATCATTAACAAAGGACGGCGCTTTGGCTGGGGACATGCGCACCGCGCCGAAATCATCAAAGAATGGCGGGTTGGCGAAAACTTGATCATATTGCAGATGCCAGGATTTGGGTAATTCCAGGATATCGCTTTCTACAATAGCGATATTGTCATGAGATTTGGTGTTTTCGCGCGCAAGGCGAACCATTTCATTATTTTTCTCGATTCCGATGAGCTCGAGATCGGGCCATTTATGATTTACCAAGAGCGGCACCACACCACTTCCCGTCCCAAGTTCCAAGCATTTTTGTCCGGGTTTTGCCCTGATACTGGCCGCCAGCAGCAAGGCATCATTGCCGGCCCGATATCCATTTGCCGGTTGATCAGCGCGGACAGCCCCTTTGTAAAACCTAACGTCCTGGTTCAAGACTCGCAAAGCTCAGCCTCAAGACCGGCCTTGCTCAAGGCTTTGCGCGCGTCTTCAGCGTCTTCTTTCAGTACCATCACTCGTTGCGGAATGGCACCGATTGAACCTTCAATTATGCTGGCATGGGTATCTGCTACATAACAATCAATTTCCTCATCATTGAGGACCGAACGCGCGTAACTGATCGTGACGGGATTATTGGTTTTTATCACAGCAATCATGGCCGATATCTAACGCTCTCCTTAAGCCAAAGCGACAGTTATTTTTTAGATTATCTGAAATTGACGATTCGACATGTTGGTTTTTATCGATATACTGATCTTAGCTTCACATCGTGTGGAGTTGTTCTCAGGGCGGGGTGAAATTCCCCACCGGCGGTAAGAGGTCTAGAGCCTTGTAGCCCGCGAGCGCCTCGTACAGTGACAATTGTACCTGGGTCAGCAGATTCGGTGAAATTCCGAAGCCGACGGTTAAAGTCCGGATGGTAGAGAATGAAAAGACGTGAGATTCGCGGGCCTTTCGCCTCTGAGTCGAACTGACGTTCGTACGCCTTGGTTCGTTTTTGTAAAAAGGAGCAAACCATGGGTCAATTACCCGAAAACTCAACCAACACTCTTCGCATCGCGTTTGTCAAAGCGCTATGGCATGCGAAAATTGTTGATCAATGCTATCTTTCCTGCGCTGAGCGCATGAAGGAATCCGGTGTTTTGCACGAAATCGATATTTTCGATGTGCCAGGCGTTCTGGAAATCCCCTTGCTGGCCAAAGATCTGGCTAAATCAGGGAAATACGATGCGATTATCGCCTCTGGATTTATCGTCAATGGCGGCATTTACCGGCACGATTTCGTCTCGACCGCCGTGATCGATGGCATGATGCGCGTCCAACTTGAGACGGATGTGCCAATCTTCTCGGCGGTTCTTACACCCCATAATTTTCAAGAAAGCAAAGAGCAAATCCAGTTCTTCTTTGATCATTTCAAGGTCAAAGGCCGGGAAGTTGCCGATGCAGCCTTGATGATGTTGCAAGTGAGAAACAAGGTCAAACAAACCGCATAAGCGTGGATGTGGCTCCGTTCTTTGCGGAGCCACATGCGACAATATTGTTAACATCGTGACTTGCCGCGTTCCGCGCTTCTCTTTACATTGCGGGCAAAGCGAGAGAGATTTTTGAGCGTAGCAAAACGAATAAAAACCGGCGCGCCGACCCCGATTGAAACCCTATTGGATTTAGCGGCAGATGATATGGATGCGGTCGACGCGATTATTCGCAACCGTATGCAAAGTCCTGTGGGCATGATTCCGGACTTGGCCGAACATTTGGTTGGTGCAGGCGGCAAACGATTGCGGCCCTTAATTACCATCGCAAGTGCTCATTTAAGCGGGTATCAGGGCACGGGACATCATAATCTGGCGGCGGCTGTTGAATTTATCCATTCTGCGACGCTGCTGCATGATGATGTTGTCGATACAAGTTCAAAACGTCGCGGAAAGAAAACGGCGAATTTGATCTGGGGAAATGCGCCGAGCATTCTTGTGGGTGACTTTCTGTTTGCACGCGCTTTCAACCTCATGGTTGAAACCGAATCCATGAAAGCCTTGGAAATCCTCTCCACGGCCTCGAGTGTGATCGCAGAAGGCGAAGTTCAACAACTTGCTAGTATTGGCAATATTGACATGAGTGAATCGACCTATCGTCAGGTTATTGGCGCCAAGACGGCTGCGCTGTTCGCCGCTGCCGCCGAAGTCGGACCCGTCCTGGCTGAACTGAATGATAAGCACCAAAGAGCGATGCAAACATATGGACAGGAATTGGGCCTCGCTTTTCAACTCGTTGATGATGCGCTGGATTATGGCGGGTTTGAAGTCGCCTTAGGCAAGTCTATAGGTGACGATTTCCGAGAAGGCAAAATGACCTTGCCGATCATCTATGCTTTTGATCAAGCGAAAAACAAAAACGATAGTGATGCCGTTGCGTTCTGGACACGGGTTGTTACGGAAAATGCCCAAGAAGATGTTGATTTGGAACACGCTATTTCTCTTTTACGCAAAGAAGGCGCGATCGAGGCCACATTGAAAGCTGCGCGACTGCACGCCGACGATGCGATCGAAGCTCTCGATCTATTTGAAGACAGCGAATGGAAGTCGGCCCTGGCCGAACTCGCTATTTTTGTTGTGGATCGGGTCCATTAGATAGTTTTTGATGAAGCGTCAGATAGATCAACACCCAAAAACAAATCATAAATCCAAGAAAAAACAAAGATCGGTGCAATCCGGTATTCACTGCGACTAATGCGGTGAAACCGGCGACGCAAGCGCTTCCCACGTAAACGATAGACACGGTCTTATGATTATACCCAGTTCTAATCAAACGCTGATACATATGGCTAGAATGGGCAGCCATTAGATCTTCTTTACGACGGGCCCGAAGGAGCATGGTCAATAGAATATCGGTTAGAAATGGCAAGACCAACAACGGGCCAACAAAGAGCAGGCCTGAAGAGCCGGACTCGCGCATCAACAAAAGAACGCTGACGGCATAGGCAAAACCGACGAATAGAGCGCCGACATCCCCTGAAAAAATACAAGCGCGCCGCTTCCAGTTGTAAGGAAGGAATCCCACAATTGATGCCCCGAGTATCACGGCCAATATGGCCGTATTGATCGCTCCATACATCAATGCAATCGCTGCTAGAAATAAGAAAGCGGTCGACATAAAGCCGCCCATTAACCCATTGGCGCCATCCATAAAATTGACCCCGTTTGTGATGACGAAAATCCAAAGCACGGATCCCGCGAATGCAAACCAAACCGGTATGGGAAGCGTGAGAATTGAAATCGGAACAGATGTTGGCGGGCCAATAGTTGCCACGGCGGTTGAGGCCAAAGCGACTAGAAAAACAAATTTAACAGACGCGCGCGTGTTATATAAATCATCAATCATCCCGACCATTCCAACGCCCAATAGAACAGCGAGCAAGGACCCCATCAGACTGTTATTCGCGAGCCCCGGATAGAAGATTGAAAGCGCCAATAAACCAGCGCCGACCCCTGCGACAATTCCCAAGCCACCTGCTGTGGGTACATCGTCTTGATGATTAGAACGCTCAACCGGCCTGTCGAGAAGGCCTGCTGCGATCATAAACCCGGAAATCGCTAACGAGACCATCATTGCAAATGCAGCGAGATGTATCAAAATCGGAACAGGTTCGGTGAAGCTCATACAGTATCGCCTAACACAGTCGCCACAGACCACCAATCCGGATTTTCATCTTTAATCCCGGCACATGCGTCGACAGCTTGATCACGACTGGAAAAAAGACCGAAGCATGTAGCACCTGATCCGGACATCCGTGCCAATTGACATGTTTCAATTTCCGACAATGCATCCAAAACAGTTTGTACTTCCGGCGCGATCGAAATTGCCACGTCTTGAAGATCATTTCGTCCCCATTTGGCCAGCTCCATCAAATCCGTTGTATTGGGTAGTTCCACGGCCAGGTTCGCTGACGTTGGTTTGGTTTGATCAAATAATTTGAAAATTTCACCGGTCGAAACTGCGACGCCAGGATTAACCAGAACAGCATTTATCGACCCTAAATTCGGCAAGGGTGTAAGTTGCTCCCCTTTGCCCTCCATCAAACACGTCTTAGACCGCAGGCAAACCGGAATGTCAGCCCCAATCGCCATGAGGTCAGTTGTGATTTGATCAATATTTTCGGGCGCGATGAGCCGGGTTGTGGCCGCCGCGTCCGCACTTCCGCCGCCAATACCCGAAGCGATAGGCAGGTTTTTCGTCAGTTTTAAATCGAATTTTTCATCACTTAAAAGCTGCGCCGTTTTTAAAATTAAATTCGTTCGATCGCTTGCCAGACCATTCGCAAAGGGGCCTTCAATCACCAATGTGGATTTATCACCTTGTGCGGGGCGCATCTCGACGATATCCCCGATATTTGCGAAGACCACGACGCTTTTCAAAGGGTGATAGCCATTTCCTATTGGCGGTCCAACGTGTAAAGTCAGATTGATTTTAGCCCGTGCTGGTTCAGAAAGGGGAAACCCGGTCGTCATACGTCTGTTTTAGTTATTGGACGGAGCTGCGGACAACCCGCCTTTGAGTTTCGCTTTAATCGCTGCTCGTTCTTTATCCGTCGGGTCAAGTTCAAGTGCGCGTTCCCACTGATACCCGGCTTCGCGGTGCCGGCCGAGTTTCCAATACACGTCACCAAGATGATCAATAATTGTGGCGCTGCTCGGCGAACGTTCCGCCGCATTTTCCAGCTGTATCCGGGCTTCCGAATACTGACCGAGTTTGTAATGTGCCCAGCCAAGAGAGTCGATGATTGCACCGCTTTGGGGTTCCAACTCGACCGCCTTGCGGATCATCGTGAATGCCCTGTTCAAATTGACGCCTTTGTCTACCCAGGTATAGCCAAGGTAATTGAGGGCATCGGCGTTGTCGGGCTGATGTTTCAGGACGAATTCAAATTCGTCGACTGCTTCTTCCCATCGCCCTAACCGTTCGAGACAAATACCGCGCAAATATTTCGGCATCGGGTTTTTTTCAAGCTCTTCTTCCGGCATGGTCGCGATGAGCGCATCATAATATGGAAGCGCGCTTTCATAGTCTTCCAATATGAGATAGGCGCGACCAATCGCTTCCTTTGTCACTTTGGACGGGTGCGTCTTATAAATGTTTTCGAGGATCTCGATACCTTCTTCATCGGCATCTGAATCGAATTTAATATTGGCTTCGGAAAGCCTGGCAGAGACAGTGTAGGGCGAATCCTGCGCGATCTTACCATATTGCTCTTCGGCTTCGACCGTGCGCTCAATATCTTCCAAAACGCTTCCCAGAAACAAGCGCGCTTTGTCATTTTTTGGGTCGAGTTCAAGCGCGGTCCGTAAGAATAGCTCTGCCGCTTCATATTGTCTTTGTTGACCGTAATATCCGAATGCCGGTTCCGTTAGGGCTCGTGAAGCCTGCTCGGCCGGTGTCAAATCCGTGTCGATTTCTTCGCCCTTTTCCAAAGCATCTAGAAATAGGCGGGCCGGGCCAGTAACAACCCCGCCGCTTTCCTCTGCGAATTTTTGTAATTTCTTTAACGCTTTGTCAGGGTTGCCACGTTTTACGAAAGACCTGGATTCGGACAGGACAGTTTCAATCGCTGAGATCCCGACTTCGTTTATCTCGGCGAATGCAGTGTCCGCGGCTTCGAACTGTCCGGCATCGGAATTGAGTTTCGCGGATTGCAATGTCCCTAAAAGCTCAAAATACTTGCCGCCGCGCATGTTTTTAAACGAGTTTAAAGCGGCGTCTGTGTTTCCGAGACCGTATTGCGACCATCCCCGCATCATACTGTTAACGTCGTCAATAGCCGGACCGCCGCGGCTTTCACCGAGGATTTCGAGGGCATCCGCGTATTGACCTTTAGCCAATGAGTGAGACCCGAGAATAGTCCGGGATAATCCGTCGTCTTTATCGAGGTTGCTAACTTCAATCGCGAGCGTGCGCGCGAGCGGATAATTCCCGGCGTTGAGTGCCGCTGCCATCGCCTTGCGACCTAAAACAACATCCGACGGCTGTCTCGCAAAAGCACGTGAATAATAGTTTGAGCGCGCTTCAGCGTCATTTGCATAGCTTGCGTAACTGGCGGCGAGATAATCGCCGTACAACATTGCGGCCGGCGACAGGCCGTAATCACTGTTATAATTCGGTGCAGTCGACGTCGTGCAGGACGTCATCAAGGCAATTGCTGCCCCCAGTAATACTGTTTTTGTTTTTGGCATATCTCTCTTTACCGAACCCGGCTTTAAATCCAAAATGCAAATTACATATTGGGATAATTAGGACCACCCCCGCCTTCGGGGACCGTCCAGACAATGTTCCGGCTCGGGTCCTTAATATCGCAGGTCTTACAATGCACACAATTTTGCGCATTGATTTGAAAGCGTTTCTCGCCGGTTTTTTCATCATTTAAAACTTCATACACGCCGGCCGGGCAGTATCTTTGAGCGGGTTCTGCATATTTCGGCACATTGACCTCGATAGGGATCGAAGGGTCTTGTAATACGAGATGAGACGGCTGCTCTTCCTCATGGTTAGTCGCGGAAAAGCTGACATTGGTCAGCCGGTCAAAAGACAACACGCCGTCGGGTTTAGGGTATTCAATTTCGGGATAATCAGCAGCCAGACCTGTTGCTTCAGCATCGGTTTTGCCGTGACTGACAGTGCCAAAAAGATTGAACTGGAATATGGTCTTAAACCACATGTCCATGCCACCCAATAACATACCACCATTGGTCCCGTATTTACCTGTGAGGGGCGCGACGTTTTTGACCTTTTTCAGATCTTTTCCAATCGGGCCCGAACGAAGTTCTGAATCATAGGCAGAGAGTTCATCACCTGACCGACCGGCTTGAATTGCTTCATAGGCGGCTTCAGCTGCCGCTTTTCCCGAATACATGGCGTTATGGTTACCCTTAATGCGTGGCAAGTTCACGAGCCCGCCAGCGGAACATCCGAGCAAAGCCCCACCGGGGAACGCAGATTTAGGAATCGACTGAAATCCCCCTTTCGTCACAACGCGCGCGCCGTAAGAAACCCGTTTTCCACCCTCAAGAACGGCTGCGATTTTGGGATGGTGTTTCCAGCGTTGGAATTCCATATATGGATACAGGTGCGGGTTTTTATAGTCGAGATTGACGATAAAGCCGACATAAACCTGATTATTTTCCAGATGGTACATAAATGAACCACCGCCGGTTTTGCTGTCGAGAGGCCAACCCATTGTGTGGGTCACCTGACCCTCTTTGTGATTTTCCGGTTTAACGTCCCAGATTTCTTTCATGCCGAGACCGAATTTCGGAACATCGCAATCTGCATCAAGACTGAATTTCGCAATGGCTTGTTTCGACAAGGATCCACGAGCACCTTCGGCAAGAAAAACATATTTTCCGTGCAATTCCATGCCCGGCTCATAGCCCGCGCCATCGGTTTTATTTTCGCGCCCACGACCAAATTCACCGGCAACGACTCCTTTTACTTCGCCGTTCTCGCCATAAACCAGTTCCGAACACGCCATGCCTGGGAATATCTCGACGCCGAGCCCTTCGGCCTGCTCTGCCATCCACCGGCACACATTGCCCATGGAAACAATATAATTACCGTGATTATTCATCAATGGCGGCATGATAAAATTAGGGACTTTCGACGACTTGGTTTCGGTCAGTTTCAAAAAGATGTCTTCTTTGACTTCAGTTTTGAGAGGCGCACCTTTTTCTTTCCAATCCGGGATCAAAGCAGTCAATCCGCAGGGGTCCAAAACAGCGCCAGAAAGAATATGGGCGCCAACTTCAGATCCTTTTTCCAAGACAACGACATTGATCTCATCACCGCCAAGTTGCTTGAGCCGTATTGCCGCCGACAGTCCTGCGGGGCCTGCGCCAACGATAACGACATCGTATTCCATACTTTCGCGTTCAGCCATCTTTATCCCTCACACTTTGCCCACATATAATTGTTTACGGGGCAGACATTATTCTGGATTTACCTGTTAAACTGTCCTATCGGCGGCGTAAAGCGTTTGGACGCATTAGATAAGTGATTTATAAGGCCGCATATGACCGAAAACATATCATTGGGGTGGGAAGAATGGGTGTCCTTGCCGAAATTAGGCCTGCCAGCAATTAAAGCCAAGGTTGACACAGGTGCCCGAACATCAGCATTGCACGCGGTTGCGGTCGAACCATTTGGGAGTGAGCGGAATCCCCAGGTCAGGTTCATCATGCACCCAAACCCGGACGATCCGCACATTGAAGTAGTCTGTTCGGCAAAGGTGATTGGGCGGCGCATGGTCGTTAGCTCCAACGGGGAAAGTGAATCCCGGTTTGTCATTGAAAGTCCGCTTTCCATAAATGGCCAAACATGGCCAATCCACATTACCCTGACAAACCGCGAAACCATGGGCTATCGCATGCTCCTCGGACGCTCATCAATTACGGACAACATGCACATTGTCCCCTCGTCGTCGTTTCTACAGCCG
>JABDMW010000014.1 GCA_013001295.1 Hyphomonadaceae bacterium | reverse complement strand
AAGCTGCGTACCGAAATCGGATAATTTGCCGCGACGGTTTTGGCCATGCTGTCCCGGAGGAAATGGACGTTTATTGACTGGAGACTTAGGACGGCCCCAGATGTTTTCACCAACACGGCGATCAATTTTATATTTGGTAGAATGACGTTTAGACATGCGTATGCACTCTCTTTTCGACGTGGTCCGGCTTGTCGACCCATTCGACAGCGATTGCAACGGCGGCACCACACCAACCCGTAATATCCCTAAGGGATGCGGTGTTTTACGCGTCAATCTCCCTAAGTCAAGGGGTTTATTGCATCTGAAAACCCTCAAATAAACCTGATTTTGCACAATATCCGGGTAGCCAAGCCCCTATGCCTGTGACATGGGGGTTGAATGACGTCTTCGCCCTCAAATTCTGATCTAAAACTGACGGACCACGCCGGCCTTCTCGCGGCAATTGCAGCGTTTGTGATTTGGGGCGTATTTCCGGTTTATTTCAAACTCACCGAGTCCGCGAGTGCACTGGAAATTCTCGCGCACCGGATCATCTGGTCAGTGGTTTTTGGCGCGGTTGTCGTACAATTCCGCAAACAATGGTCGGACGTTAAAGCCGCAGTCAGCAACCGAAACACGCTGAAATTCTTGATGCTGGCGACTGTTTGCATCGCCGTCAATTGGGGGTTTTACATTTGGGCTGTACAAAACGACCTGATTTTTCAAGCCAGCCTTGGATATTATATCAATCCGTTGTTTTTTGTGGTTATCGGCACCGTGTTTCTCAAAGAAAATCTCGGTAAATACAAACTTCTGGCTGTCATATTTGCGACAATCGGTGTTGCAGTTCTGACCATATATGGCGGACAATTTCCCTGGGTTTCCATGATATTGGCAACAAGCTGGACCGGATATGCAGTTATTCGCAAGCAGATAGATGTCGGCGCGATGCCCGGACTTTTTGTCGAAACCTGTTTGCTGTTTTTACCATCGCTCGCCTATCTGGCTTATCTGTACACGCAGGGAAATCTCGAACTGTTCAATGGGTCGATCAACATGAAAATGATGTTGATCGCAGCCGGACCGATCACGGTCATCCCACTCCTCGCCTTTACTTTCGCCGCCAAACGGCTCGAATTGATCACCCTCGGGTTTTTGCAATTCATTGGGCCGACACTGCAATTTGTCGTGGGGCTAGCCTATGGTGAAGCGTTAACGACAGCACACATTATTTGTTTCGGGTTCATCTGGAGCGCCGTCGCCTTGTTTTGCTATGATGGGTGGCGCGCCAGCCGTATCTCACTTGCTTAGGTGACGCCCCCTGCCCTTGACCAAAGCTTTGATCATGCCCCGCATGGTGCGCACTTCCTGTTCCGTCATGCGCGCCCGAATAAATGGCGCGCGGATATTTTGCTTCATCAATTGCATCTTTTCGGGCGGATAGAAAAACCCTGCGTTTTGCAACTCGGTTTCGAAATGTTCGAACATGCGCACAAGATCATCCCGGGTGGCGGGAGATGCAATATCGTCCTGAAATACATTTGGTGGGGCCGTTGTTTCGGCCGATGCCCAAATATAAGAAAAAACGCCAACTGCTTGCGCCAGGTTCAGAGATTGAAAAGCCGGGTTGATCGGATAGGTCAGGATATAATCCGCCAAAACCACGTCCTCATTGACCAATCCCGCTTTTTCAGGACCAAATAAAATTCCGGTTTTCTGATTTTCACTCTGCCACTGCCGAAACTGCGTCCCGGCCGCCGCTGTGCCTATGACCGGGATTTCAATTTCCCGTCGCCGCGCCGTTGCCGCCATGATGAAATTCAGATCCGCCACCGCTTCGGCAGTCGTTTCGAATAGTTTGGCATTGTCGAGAACTTCTGAAGCGCCGGCAGCCATCGCCACAGCAGGCTCGCTTGGCCAACCATCGCGCGGTTTAACCAATCTGAGCTCGGTCAGGCCGAAGTTTAACATGGCCCGTGCCGCGCCGCCGATATTTTCGCCGAGCTGCGTGCCTACGAGAACGACAACAGGGGCCGGACCTGTGTTTTCGGTTTTCTCAACGACTTCACCCAATTGATTTTTAAGCGATTTACCCATGAATTTTCTTTCGTTTATCGGAAGCTTGGCCTTTTAAATTGAGATATTGAGTGCTAAGTAACGCCCAAATCAAATTCCCAATAGATACAGAGGCAATTATGGCAAAAATCAAGGTAAAAAATCCGGTCGTCGAAATTGATGGCGATGAAATGACGCGGATCATTTGGGATATGATCAAAGAACGGTTGATCCTCCCCTATCTTGATATCGATCTCCATTATTATGATCTCGGCATTGAGAGCCGCGACGCGACCGATGACCAAATCACGGTCGATGCGGCGAAGGCCATCCAGAAATATAATGTTGGCGTTAAATGCGCGACCATTACCCCGGACGAACAACGTGTTGAAGAGTTCGGCCTCAAAAAAATGTGGCGTTCACCGAATGGGACCATCCGGAATATCCTCGGCGGCGTAGTTTTCCGCGAGCCGATTGTTTGTAACAATGTCCCGCGCCTCGTACCGGGCTGGACACAGCCGATTGTGATCGCCAGACATGCGTTCGGCGATCAGTACAAAGCCACTGACTTCCTTGTCCCTGGCAAAGGTAAGCTGACGATGAAGTTCGAAGGCGAAGACGGCCAGACCATCGAAAAAGAAATTTTCGACTTCCCGGAATCCGGTGTTGCGATGGGCATGTACAATCTAGATCAATCGATCAAAGATTTCGCGCGTGCTGTCTTCAATTACGGCATTTCACGCAAATGGCCATGCTACCTTTCAACCAAGAACACTATATTGAAAGCCTATGACGGCCGTTTCAAAGATATTTTCCAGGAAGTTTACGAAACTGAATTCGCTGAGAAATTTGCAGAGTTCGGCGGCGAATACCAACATCGCCTGATCGATGACATGGTGGCCTGCGCACTGAAATGGAATGGCGGCTATATCTGGGCGTGTAAGAACTATGACGGCGACGTGCAGTCGGACACGGTTGCGCAAGGGTTTGGTTCTCTGGGCCTCATGACAAGCTTCTTGATGACCCCGGATGGCAAGACTATGGAAGCCGAAGCTGCCCACGGGACAGTGACCCGCCACTATCGTAATCACCAAAACGGTCAGTCTACATCGACCAATTCCACCGCTTCAATCTTTGCGTGGACACGTGGTCTTGCTCATCGTGGCAAACTTGATGACAATCAGGCCTTGGTCGACTTTGCGGAAGGCCTTGAGAAAACAACTGTTGATACCATCCAGGGCGGCCAAATGACCAAAGATTTGGCGCTTCTCGTTGGCGATAAGCAAGGGTGGCTTTCGACAACCGGTTATCTGGAAGCGATTGCTGAAAACTTCGAACGGGCAATGGCATAATCGCTCCGGGAAAACTAACACCAATTATTGAATAGCCGAATCTACTTTATTGTCAGGGCTGTGTCCGCACAGCCCTGATAAGCTAAGACTCATACTCTTCCGCTTCATGCACCCACGCGACCAGAACGAAGCTAATCAGCATTAAAAGATACCACGCCCCGAGCTTCGCCGGCGACACCATAGCCCATCCATTTGCTTGCCCCGGATAAACCCAGGCCTTGGCAAAGGTCCCTATATTTTCGGCAAACCAGATAAACAAGGCGACGAGAACTAAACCGATGAGTAGCGGCATGGGCCGATGCTTCTCATCCGGTTTAAACCACACGATTGTCGGAACATATAAAATCGCCGAGGCCACGAACAATACGTTTCGAATATCCAGCACATAATGATGGGTGAAAAAGTTGAGATAAGCGAGGACGGCAATGAGGGCTTGCCATTTGAGCGGCGGAAATCGGGTAAATTTAAAATCGAAGATGCGCCAGACCCGCGCGAGATAAGAGCCCACGCACGCATACATAAAGCCGGAGAACAGAGGTACACCGGCAATGCGCAGCACGCTAGGCTCGGGATACACCCAGGAGCCGACATGGGTTTTAAATATCTCCATCACCGTACCGACAAGGTGAAAAATCAGGATAATTCGGGCTTCTTCCAGCGTTTCGAGTTTGAAGACCAGTAAACACCCCTGAATCAAAATTGCCATGATTGTGATGAAGTCATAGCGGGCCAAGGCTGCATTTTCGGGGTAGTATAAATAAGTCCCGAGCAAAACCGCCAGCATCAAGCCACCAAACAGGCAGGCCCAAGCCTGTTTGACGCCAAAACTTATAAACTCGAAGATAAATTGTGTCTTCGGGCCTTGGACAAAAGCATTGTGCCAAACGGTGCGCTTAGCATGTAAATAGGACCGCGGATCAAACATAGACGAAGCCGATACCCCGCAACAGTGACAGATCTATGTTTTAATAATGTCCAGAGTTTGAAAAATCTCTAATTTTCAGCCTGCTCGGACCAAACGGCCAATTCATTACCGTTCGGGTCCAGAAAATGAAACCTGCGACCGCCGGGGAAATCGAAAATAGGCTTGACGATAGTCCCGCCTGCATTCGTCACACGATCAAGGCAGGCGTCGATATCGGGCGCATACATCACTACAAGCGCGCCTTCCGCCACGGGCTTCTTTCCGCTTTCCGCGTCAAACCCGCCGTCGATACCGGCATTGGAAAACGATGAATAAGTCGGTCCGTAGTCGACATATTCCCACCCAAAGGCCTCAGTATAAAACTTCTTGGTCGCTGCCATGTCCGAGACGGGAAATTCAACATAATTGATTTTGGTAACGTCGCTCATTTCGGTGTCTCCATCGGTTAAAATTGTTGTCGTACACGCGGCAAAACCAAGGCCAATAACGGCGGTTACGGCAATGATTAGAGTTCTTTTTAACGCTGCATCCACGTGCAAATTAACTTATGTCAGCGCCGCTTTAATCGCCTCAAGTGCTGCGTCAGCATTCTCGACCTGCGTACCGCCGGCCTGCGCCATCTCCGGGCGACCACCACCACGTCCCCCAACTTTTTCAGCGCCGAAATTGACCAGTTTAGAAGCGTTGTGAGCGTCGGTGAGATCAGAAGTCACCCCAACGGCCACCGCGACCTTGCCTTCATCGACGGCCACAAAAGCGACAATACCGGAGCCCAGTTTTTGCTTTTGTTCCTCGATCATTGACCGAAGCTCCTTACCGCTGACGCCTTGGAGCACACGACCCAAGAACTTGACGCCATTTATGTCTTCCGGGCCGGAAGCAGCGCCGCCGCCCCCAAGCGCCAGTTCTTTCTTGGCTTTGGCTAAATCCTTTTCAAGCTGGCGTTTTTCGGCTGTTATTGATGCGAGTCGAGCCGGGACATCTTCCGGCTTGATTTTCAATGCATCGGCCGCAGCTTTGGCAAAACCGGCCTGTTCTTCAAGATATAGTCGCGCAGCTTCACCGCTCACCGCTTCAATCCGGCGAATACCGGCGGCAATGGCAGCTTCACTGACAATCTTGAACAGGCCAATATCGCCTGTGCGGGATACATGTGTCCCGCCGCACAATTCGACCGAATATGCATGCTCTTCACCCTCAGGTACCGACCCAAGTGATAATACCCGTACTTCATCGCCGTATTTTTCACCGAAAAGCGCCATCGCCCCGGCTTCAATCGCTTCATCCGGGGCCATCATCACAGTTGAGGCTTCTATATTCTTCAGAATTTCCTGATTGACCTGTGTCTCTATCACGGCCAATTCATCTGCCGTCACTGCAGCGCCGTGTGAAAAGTCAAACCGGATGCGCTCACCGTCTACCATCTGACCTTTTTGTGTCACATGGGTGCCCAGTACTCGCCGCAGTGCTTCGTGCACCAAATGCGTCGCGCTGTGATTGCGCATGGTTTTGGTGCGGTTTTCAGGGTCAACGAACAGCTCAATTTTGTCATTCGCTTTTAATGTCCCGGCTGTCACCTTGCCAATATGGACATGAACGTCGCCCGCGCGTTTTTGAACATCTGATATTTCAATTTCAGCGGAAGCGGTTTTTGCATGTCCTTTGTCGCCGGCCTGCCCGCCGCTTTCTGCATAAAACGGCGTTACCGGGCAGATGAATGCAATTTCGTCGCCCTTTTGGGCTTCCTCGACCAACTCACCGTTTCCGATCAGCGCGACAATCTTGCTTTCACCAGACAGTACGGTATATCCGGTAAACGCGGTCGCACCGTGTTTTTCGCGCAGTTCGAGCCAGATTGCATCGGAACCGGCATCGCCAGATCCGGACCAATGGGCTCGCGCCGTTTCCTTTTGCACGGCCATAGCTTTGTTGTAGCCCTCAATGTCGACATCGATACCTTTGGACCGCAAGGCGTCTTGCGTCAGGTCGAGCGGAAAACCGTAGGTGTCATATAGTTTAAAAGCGACCTCACCCGGGAGCGTGTCGCCCTCGACTAAATTCTCTGTCGCATCGTCGAGCAATGCGGTCCCGCGTCCCAGCGTACGTCTGAAGCGCTCTTCCTCCTGCAAAAGGGTCGTTTCGATATTTTCCTGCGCGCGTTTGAGTTCTCCAAATGCATCGCCCATTTCATCGACTAATGTCGGCACCAATCGATGCATGAGCGGCTCAGGCGTTCCCAGGATATGGGCATGGCGCATGGCGCGACGCATGATCCGGCGCAGTACATAGCCCCGCCCCTCTTTTGATGGCGTCACGCCATCGGCAATCAAAAAGGACGATGAACGCAAATGATCGGCAATGACGCGATGTGAAAACAT
>JABDMW010000011.1 GCA_013001295.1 Hyphomonadaceae bacterium | reverse complement strand
ACGCCGGACATGAAAATCATGCAGGAAGAAATTTTTGGCCCGCTTTTGCCGATTGTCGCCAGCGAGACACTGGATGAATCTTTGGATTATATCCAGAAAAGAGATCGGCCATTAGCGCTTTACTGGATGGGCGAAGACAAAGACAAACGGGATAAAGTCCTGACCGAGAGTATTTCCGGCGGAGTGACGATCAATGATTGTGCCTGGCACGTAATTCAGGAAGATATTCCGTTTGGTGGTGTTGGACCGTCAGGGATGGGTGCTTATCATGGTGAAGATGGGTTCAGGACATTCTCGCATATGAAGGGCGTGTTTTTCCAAAGCCGGTTCAGTTCCGGGAAAATGATGTTTCCCCCGTATACTGAAAAGACCTCAAAACTCCTCAATATACTTAAGAAGTTCGTCTAAATGACTGAGAAATATGATTTTGTCATTGTTGGCGCAGGATCAGCTGGCTGTGTATTAGCCGGTCGACTCAGCGAAGATCCCAATGTGTCGGTTTGCCTTTTGGAGGCAGGCGGCACCCATAAGCACTGGAGTGTTCTTACGCCGGGCGCAACGCTTTGGAATATGGTTCTTGGAAAGCGGAATTGGCGTTTCGAAACCGAGCCGCAAGAGGGCCTCAATGGGCGCCGAGGCTATCAACCCCGGGGCAAAGTCCTCGGAGGCTCTTCCAGTATCAATGCCATGATTTATATCCGGGGCCATAAAGCCGACTATGATGAATGGGCAAAGCTCGGCAATAAGGGCTGGTCCTATAAAGACGTATTGCCGTATTTCAAGAAAAGTGAAAATCGCTCAGCGGGTGCTGATGAGTATCACGGGCAGGGCGGTCCCTTGCATGTTCAGCCTGTGCGCAGTCCGGGTTCGATCAGTGAGGTTTTTTTTGAAGCCGGGCGGCAAAACCAAATTCCCATGAACGATGACTTTAATGGTGCGGAGCAAGAAGGGATTGGCATGTATGAGGTCACCCACAAGGACGGCGAACGCTGGAACACGGCGCGGGCCTTCCTGGATGACCATATGGACCGACCCAACCTGACTGTCATCACACATGCCTTAGCCGAGAAAGTATTGGTAGAAAATGGCCGCGCTACCGGAGTTCAGTGCAAGGTCAAAGGCAAATCCCGAACTATTTTAGCCAATCGCGAAGTTATCCTCTCGGGTGGCGCATTTGGTTCACCGCAACTTTTACTCCTTTCGGGTATTGGTCCGAAAGAGAAACTAGAGAACCACGAAATCCAGCAATTGCATGATTTGCAGGGGGTTGGTGAAAACCTTCAAGATCATATTGATTATGTGATTTCGTATGATGCCAAGGTGAAGGATAATCTCGGTTTTTCCGTCATGGGGTCGTTTCGAACACTCGGTGAAATTTTTAAGTATTTCCGCACACGCAAGGGCATGTTTTCCTCCAATCTCGCGGAAAGCGGCGGGTTTCTATACACTGACCGGTCGGAGCCATCACCGGATGTCTCGCTCGTAATGGTACGGGCCGTGGTTGATGATCACGGACGTAAATTGCATTGGGGACACGGCTATAGCTGTCACGTCTGCGTGTTGCGCCCCAAAAGCCGCGGCAGTTTATGGCTCAAATCAGCTGACCCCGCAGCCCCACCCGCGATTGACCCGGCATTCCTGAAAGACGAGCGGGATATGGACACGCTTGTGAAGGGGGCCAAGATTATGACGCAAATCCTGGAAGCACCCGCTTTTGATGCGGTACGCGGTAAACCGTTTTATAAAGCGGGAACGACCGATACCGAAGAGCTCAAGGCAGACATTCGTGCCCGCGCCGACACCCAGTATCACCCCGTAGGCACTTGTAAAATGGGGCATGATGACATGGCGGTCGTGGATGACAGATTGCGTGTTCACGGTATTGATGGCTTGCGCGTCATAGATGCCTCGATCATGCCCAATGTGAACTCCGGCAATACCAATGCCCCGACGATCATGATTGCCGAAAAAGGGGCGGATATGATAAAAGAAGATCATATAGCTGCTGTATAAAACGAAGGCGATGAGAGATATCTGATGACGATTAAAAAACTCGCAACCGCAATGATCGCTTCAGCGTTGCTGTTTGGATGCCAGGCGGGCGAAACACCCAAAACCGATGTCGAAGCCAAGACCTCCATACCTACTCAATACGTTTCAGATGCGGTTAAACGCAACAATCGCGCTGTCGAAAAGTTTCTGGATTTTTCAGATACCACTGATTTCGAATTGGCTGATCGCGGATTTATCGGAACGTTGGACGACACGGTCATCAAGGCGACGGACGGAACCCCGGTTTATGATTTCGGCGCCTATGATTTTCTCGATCAGAGCACTGACACGATTAATCCCAGTTTGAAACGTCAAAGCCAGCTCAATGCCAAGCATGGCCTATATGAGGTCGTCGACGGTATTTATCAGGTGAGGGGCTACGACCTTTCAAATGTGACCTTCATCAAGGGGGATACAGGCTGGATTGTCGTTGATCCGCTAATTAGCCGCGAAACAGCTGCGGCCGCTAAAAAACTTATCGATCAGGAACTCGGCGTGCTACCGATTAAAGCAGTGGTCTTCACCCATTCACATGCGGATCATTTCGGGGGCGTTCGGGGACTCATCAACGAATACAACGTCGAGCAGGGGGTGGAAATTATCGCCCCAGAAGGTTTTGTTTTGGAATCGGTTAGTGAAAACATTCTGGCCGGGAACGCGATGAGCCGGCGCGCGTCCTATATGTTTGGTAGCCTTTTGCCAAAACGTGCGGACAGTCAGGTCGGTGTCGGATTGGGTCAAACCATATCCACCGGTATTCTAGGGCTGATGGAACCAACGATCGATGTCAGGGAAACCGGGCAATCGGTGACCGTCGACGGCGTCGAAATGCAGTTTATCATGGCGCTTGGTGCTGAGGCCCCCTCGGAATTCATGTTTTATCTTCCAAAGTATAAAGCATTCTGCCAGGCGGAAATTATCAATCATACGCTGCACAATATGTTGACACCGCGCGGGGCGAAAGTCCGTGATGGCCGGATTTGGAGCCAGTACATCGATGAGGCCGTCTATACTTACGGTGATATCACCGACGTGAGTTTCGGGTCGCATCATTGGCCGGTCTGGGGGAGCGAAGCCGTGATTGATCTCTGGGAAGATCAGCGCGATCTGTACCGCTATATCCATGACCGGACGCTGTTTCTCGCGAACCAAGGCGTCACAATGCACGAAATACCGGATCAAATGAATTTGCCGGATGCGCTCGCGAAAAACTTTGCCAACAGGGATTATTACGGCACAGTCAGCCACAATTCGAAATCGCAATATCAACTTTATTTCGGATATTTCGACGGCAATCCGGCCAATTTAAACCCCCTCAATGTGGTCGATGAATCAATTAAATATGTTGAATATATGGGCGGTGCTGATGCGGTGATCGAGAAAGCAAAGACTGATTTCGACAAGGGCGAATTCCGCTTTGCAGCCACAGCGCTGAACCATGTCATATTCGCGGAGGCGAACAATCAACAGGCAGCAAATCTTCTGGCCGACACCTATACCCAACTCGGATATATGACGGAATCTGGTTCGTGGCGAAACTTCTACATGACGGGTGCCAAGGAACTCAGGGAAGGGGTCCTCGACTTACCCCGGGCGGACACATCCGGTCCGGATATGGTTCGCGCTATTCCACTCAATATGTATTTTGACTTGCTTGCCGTGCGACTCAACAGTGAGAAAGCCATAGGCAAGGACATGAGCATTAATTTTGTCGTTACCGATACAGACGAAAGCGCGACTTTGATCTTGAGCAATGGCACCTTGCACCACCGTATGGGCATGACGGATCCTGATGCAAAGGCCACATTGAAACTGACTCGCGATGCATTGGACAAGATTAACATGAAAACTGCCAGTATTGGCGATTTACGCAAATCCGGAGACTTGGAAATAGATGGTAATCCGCTTGCCTTGCGTTCATTCTTCGCCTTGATTGAAGAGCCGCCGTTCTGGTTTGAAATTGTACGACCTTAGGAGAGCCTTATGATACCTGGAAATATGCAAGAACACGGGTTTAATCTCGTCAGCATTATCAAACATGCGGCGCGTTGGCATGGTCATGTCGAAGTCGTAACCAACAAAGTCGAAGGCGGCATTCACCGTATCAATTACGCAGACTTGTATGACCGCGTTAAGAAGCTCGCTAACGCGCTCGATAAACTCGGTTTAAAATCAGGTGACCGGATCGGGACCATGGCTTGGAACAGCTGGCGTCATTTGGAGTGCTGGTACGCCATTGCAGGGAAGGGCTCTATTTGCCACACGCTCAACCCCCGTCTTTTCCCGGATCAATTGGATTATATTGTCAATCACGCCGAAAATCGTTTTCTGGTCGTCGACACGACATTCCTGCCCGTGATCGCAAATGTGATTGACCGACTTAAAACAGTTGAAGGCATCATTGTCCTGACCAGCAAAGACAACATGCCCGACACGTCTGGATTTAAAATCCCGGTACATTGTTATGAAGAGATGATCAAAGACGAACCTAGCACTTACGATTGGCCGACACTTGACGAAAATGCGGCTTCGTCACTGTGCTACACATCCGGGACAACAGGAAATCCGAAAGGCGTTCTGTATTCCCACCGCTCCAACATGATCCACGCCATGGTGTCCGGTGGCGCCGATATATTCAACATGACGGCCTGTGACTCATTTCTGATGATCGTGCCGATGTTCCACGCCAATTCCTGGGGCCTATCTTTTGGTGTTCCAATGATTGGTGGCAAACTGGTTATGACCGGGCCGCATATGGACGGCGCCAGTGTCTATAAACTGATGACAGAGGAAAAATGTACAGTGTCAGGCGCGGTGCCCACTGTATGGACCGGGCTTCTTGATTATCTCGACGCCAATGACCTAAAAATCCCGCATTTACGAGAAACCTTTATCGGTGGCTCAGCCGTGCCGCGTTCTATGATCGAACGTTTTGACAAAGACTATGGCGTGCAAGTGATACAGGCCTGGGGTATGACGGAAATGAGCCCGCTCGGCACGATCAATCGGCCACTGCCATTCTGGGATGAATTAAGCTATGAGGAGCGTATGGCCGTTCGGTGTAAACAAGGACGACCTGCCTTTTATGTAGATATGAAAATTGTCGACGATGATGGAAACGAATTACCGCGTGATGGTGTCGCGTTCGGACGCCTGTTGGTCAAAGGCCCGTTTATCGTCGAACGTTACTATAAAATGGAGGAAAGTGCCCTTGACGATGATGGCTGGTTTGACACCGGCGATGTCGCCAATATTGATCAATACGGGATTATGCAGATCACAGATAGGGCCAAAGATGTCATCAAATCGGGCGGCGAATGGATTTCCTCAGTCGATATTGAAAACACAGCGGTAGGGCACCCGGAACTGAATATCGCGGCGTGTATTGGTGTCAAACACGAAAAATGGGAAGAGCGGCCGCTTTTGGTCGCTGTGAAGCAGGAAGGCTGTGACCCAAGCAAGCAAAGCATTCTGGATCTGGTGGCCAGTGAACACGCGAAATGGCAGGTGCCCGACGATGTCATCTTTATTGAAGAAATGCCGCTGACGGCGACGGGAAAGATCGACAAGAAACCACTACGGGCAAAATATGAAAACTTTTACTCCTAGGTTTAGGTTGGGCGCAAACGTATACGTCGTGAAATGCGGAGTAAGATTGCACTCAATATGTGCACATCCGATAAACCTCGTGTCTTTTAGGGTATAGTCTTGCGGTCAAAGCCCTACTATGCACTTATGTGGGATGGCTGAAAAAAATGGCTTTTTCGATGAGATGCATGGGTTTGATGGGAATATTCAATCACCATACACAGAATATAATACGTGGTTCTCAAATGTAGATGCTGGTCGGCTCAAACGAAAAGCCAAAGATGCGGAAAATTTTTTTCGTCAAACAGGCATAACATTCAATGTTTATGGCGAGACCGAAGCGGATGAACGCCTTATTCCCTTCGATATGGTGCCGCGAATAATTAGTGCCAAAGAGTGGAATAAATTAAAGCTTGGCATAGAGCAGCGCGTAAAGGCACTGAATGCCTTCCTGCACGATATTTACCACCGACAAGAGATTTTGCGCGCCGGACGAATACCAACTGAATTGATTTCGAATAACGAAGCTTTCCTGCCACAGATGGTTGGCGTTGATCCGCCGGGCTCGATTTATACGCATATTGTCGGGACTGATTTAGTACGCACGGGTCCTGGGGAATTTTTTGTGTTGGAAGACAATGCCAGAACGCCGTCCGGTGTATCCTACATGTTGGAAAACCGGGAAACTATGCTGAAAATATTTCCCGAACTTTTCTCCCGTGTCGGTGTTGAGCGTGTCAGTGATTATCCGCAACTCCTCAGGCGATCTCTCGCTGCATGTGCACCCGTTCGGACGAACGGAAAACCAACTGTCGCCGTTCTGACGCCTGGTGTTCATAATTCTGCATATTTTGAACATGCTTTCTTGGCCGATCAAATGGGAGTCGAGCTGGTTGAAGGGCATGATCTCCGGGTTGTCGATGGGCGCATTGCCATGCGGACGACTTGCGGTTTTGAGCCGATTGATGTGCTATATCGCCGGGTTGACGACGAATATCTTGACCCTTTGAATTTTAATCCCGAGTCGATGCTTGGGGTTCCGGGAATTATGGATGTGTATCGAGCGGGTGGTATCACCATAACCAATGCGCCGGGGACAGGGATTTCCGACGATAAGGCCCTATATTCATACATGCCGGAAATTATCGAGTTTTACACGGGGCAAAAACCCTTGCTGAAAAATGTCGAAACATGGCGGTGTTCCGAGGCGTCCTCTCTGCAATATGTATTGGATAATTTGTCGGAATTGGTCGTCAAAGAGGTTCATGGCTCAGGTGGTTATGGCATGTTGGTTGGTCCTGCTGCGAACAAAGCAGAAATCGAAAAATTCAGAGAAAAACTCAAAGCAAGACCAAGTAATTATATCGCGCAACCTACGCTGTCATTGTCAACAGTTCCTATTCTGACTGATGCCGGACTCGCGCCACGTCATGTTGATTTGCGGCCATTCGTTCTGGTGTCTCCAAAGGCAATTGAAGTGGTCCCGGGCGGACTTACGCGGGTCGCCATGGAGGAGGGGTCTTTGGTCGTGAATTCCAGCCAAGGCGGCGGCACAAAAGATACATGGGTGTTGCGCGATGAGTAAAATGTTAGGACGCACGGCCTCGGGATTGTTCTGGATGATGCGAAATCTGGAACGGATGGAAAATACAGCGAGATTGGTCGACGCTGGCTACCGTCTGTCGCTCACGACTGCGCGCTCAGAACTTAGCGAATGGGAGTCGGTTTTAACGACGGCGGGCGGCAATACCGCATATTTTGAGAAATATGACGCAATTCGATCGGAAACCGTGGTTGATTTTTTAATCGCTGACAAAGACAATCTTGGTAGTGTCGCAAATACCCTGCGCGCAACACGTGAAAACGCCCGCATGACCCGGACCGCGTTGACACGGGAAGTCTGGGAAGCAATCAATGCTACCTACCTTCAATTGGAGGATGCGTTTAAAGGCGAACTCAAAAACTCGGAGCTTCGGGATTTGCTATCACAAATCCGGCAACAGGCGGCATTGGTGCGCGGGTCTATAGACGGTACTATGCTACGTAATGATATCTTTCGGTTTGTGTCCCTGGGTTCGTTAATTGAACGTGCCGACAATACGGCCAGAATCCTGGATACGAAATATTACGTCTTGTTGCCATCAAGCGCCTCTGTAGGATCTTCGCTCGATCGCGTCCAATGGGAAATGATCTTGCGCTGCGCTTCTGCTGAACGTTCATTCCATTGGCTTTATGGCGGCGAGGTCGATCCGGCCGCCATCGTCGACTTTCTTCTCCATGATGTCAGGCTGCCCCGGTCAATTGCGTACTGTTATAACGAAATAAATACGACCTTGTCGGCATTGGAAAGTGACTATGGCCGCAGAACTCCTGCGCATGATTTGGCTGAAAAGCACCAGAAGTTTTTAACCAAATCAACCGGTTCGGCCATCATAGGTTCCGGTCTTCATGAATTCCTGCAAGATTTTATTGCCCGAAATGCCGGCCTGTCTGCCCAAATCGAAACCGACTACCGGTTTACGGCATAACCGTGCACCTGAAGATAAAACATACCACAAGCTATCATTATCAAACGCCGGCCAGCTACGCTTTGCAGCAAATCAGATTACGTCCTTTGGCAAACAAAGCTCAAAAAATCCTCTCATGGGAATTGTCATTGGAAGGTGCCGAACCGCAAGTTCAATTCATGGATCAATTCGAGAACCACGTAGATCTCATTCTTCTGAAGCCCGACGCAAAAGACGTGGTGATTTCATTTGAAGGCGAAGTCGAGACCTACCCGACATCGGGTGTCGCCGGGCAGCATAATGAACCTATGCCTCTGTGGTTTTACAAGCATCAAACCGCGCTTACAAAAAATGAAATAGGTGTGTCTGAGCTCGTCAAAGACATCGGTTCAACGTCGCCCGATAATCTGCAAGCTTTGCATCAGCTGAGCGCGCTAATCCTGTCGCGGGTTTCTTATCAAACCGGCGAGACCAATACCTTTACGACAGCGGAACAGGCCATAATGGCAGGGAAGGGCGTCTGCCAGGATCACACGCATATTTTTGTCAGTGCTGCCCGAGAGCTGGGTTTCCCGGCCCGTTATATAAGCGGATATCTAATGATGAATGAGCGTATCGATCAAGAAGCCAGCCATGCCTGGGCTGAGGCTTATGTCGACGGGTTAGGGTGGGTTGGTTTTGATGTCTCGAACGGGATCAGCCCTGATGAACGTTATGTTCAAATCGCCAGGGGATTGGATTATCGTGATGCCGCACCAAGCACAGGCGTAATAATCGGTGCCCAGCAAGAAAATTTGGTTGTTTCTATTCAAGTGCAACAATAGACTTATAACTCAAGTTTGGAATCAAAAAAAATTGACCTATTGTGCTGCACTTCGCCTGAATAATGGCCTCGTTTTTATGTCAGATACCCGCACAAATGCTGGTGTTGATAACGTTTCTAAATTCCAAAAAATGTTTACCTGGAGCAAGCCGGGCGAGCGAGTCATCACTTTGATGACTTCCGGGAATTTGGCAACGACACAAGCGGTCGTAAGCTTGTTGGATGAACGATCAAAGGCCCCAAAAAATCGCAATCCAACACTAATGAAAGTCCCGACCTTGTTTCAGGCAGCGCGTCTGATCGGCGATACGCTCAAGGAATTAGTCGATACTCACGCGGATACAGGCTCTGAGGCGGAGTCGAAATTTGGTGCAACACTGATAATGGGTGGCCAAATTAAAGGCATGAAGCCGCGACTGTTCCTTATCTATCCCGAGGGCAATTTTGTTGAGGCAAGTGACGAGACGCCGTTTTTTCAAATTGGAGAAACCAAGTACGGGCGTCCTATTCTTATCCGTGCCTTCGACCCTGAAATGAGTTTCTCAGATGCCGTTAGATTACTTTGCGTGTCGTTTGATTCAACACTGAAGGCAAATTTATCTGTCGGTATGCCATTGGACATCCATCTTTATGAAGCCAATAGCCTAAAAGAGGGCAAAAAAATCAGAATTGAAGAAAACGATCCCGATTTTATGGCAATTTCTAATGGATGGGGCGAGGCACTCAACCATGCTTTCGAAGCTTTGCCTCAATATCCGATAAACTAACCAAACATCCCATATAACATCGTAACGGCAAGTATCAGAGCAAAACACTTGATACTGAGGGCAGTGAATTGAGTAAGTTGCTGCCACATTGCATCGCTACACTTATTACACGCATAATGTATATTATGAGAAATATATGCTCCTATGGATTGTTGAGCTAATATACAGAATCTCGCAAATAGTGGTCGTTTTTCAATAGCTTATCATTTTCAGCTAACTTAATTGAACGAAATTACGATGTTTACTAAAACTGTTGGTGGATTTCCATACCGTCATACCCAACGACCTGATTGCCCGGCAGCTCGGAACGCAACGTTCCATAGTCCATATCAATATGCATATTGGTAAAGATCAATTGTTTACAACGGGTTTGGGCACCCCATTGCAATGCTTTATCGGCATGAGCGTGTGATGGGCTTTCGTGGTACCGTAAAGCATCGACAACCCAGACATTAACCTCATCCAAGACCTCAAATGCCTGTTTGTCGATTGTGTGAACATCTGGTGAGTATGCGAGTTGATCGCAAAATTTGAATGCTAATGAATCGACATTTCCATGCCCGACCTCGAAGACTTCGACCTTGATTTTACCACCTGCCCCTGAAATTTCTAAAATTTCTCCGCCTTGAATAAGAGCCTGTAAATCTAAGATGGGTGGATGAATGCGGCCGTCAGGCTTTTCGAAACAATACCGAAACCGCTGCAAGAGCGCAGTTTTTGTAAATTCATTCATAAAAACAGGTATTTGGGTGCGTTTCCTATAAGCTAACGCACGTAAATCATCCATACCATTGGTTTGGTCACCGTGATCATGAGTGAACAATACGGCGTCGATATGACGGGTCCCGCTATCCAATAACTGTTCGCGCAGATCTGGCGAAGTGTCGACAAGAACGATCGTTTTTTCTTCTTGCGGAACAGTTTCTTTTCCTTCCCAATATTCTACTAAAATTGAACATCGACGCCGCCTATTCCTGGGCTGTTTGGGATCACAAGCCCCCCAATCGCCGCCGACACGCGGGACGCCACCCGATGATCCCGTACCGAGCAATGTGACTTTTAAATTTCGGATCATGTCGGACGTGTCGCTTTCTTGAATAAATTATAAAACGCCTCGCTGGTCTTTTGCGCGGTTGTTTCCAAGCTCCATTGTTTCACATCTGCGAGTGCCTGTGCAACCTCGACCACATATGATGGTTCATTTCGCCGCCCCCTATAAGGAACCGGCGCTAAATATGGACAATCGGTCTCGATGAGGATCCGGTCTTCCGGCAAAGATCTGGCGATTTTCCGCAACGCATTGGCGTTTTTAAAGCTCAAAATGCCTGAGAGCGAGAAATACAATCCAAGATCAGCAGCGCGTCTGGCGAGGTCTTCACCGCCCGTATAGCAATGCAAAAGCGCTGGAAAGGCACCCTTTTTCATCTCGGTTTCCAATAAATCAGCCATTTCAGTGTCTGCATTGCGACTGTGAATGATCAACGGCAATTGAGTTTTACGCGCGGCAACAATATGAGAATGAAAATTAGTGAATTGAACATCACGGTCCGAGTAGTTGTAATGAAAATCGAGTCCGGTTTCGCCAATGCCAATGACTTTCGGGTGCCTGGATTTCTCAATCAAGTCCTCGGGCTTTATATCAGGGTTTTCGCGGGCTTCGTGCGGGTGTGTGCCCACTGAAGCAAACATATTATCGAATTTTTCTGCGACCGCTAACACCGGCTCAAACTCTGATAATTTGCAACAAATCGTCAACATGGTCGAGACGTCCCGGGCCCAGGCGCGTTCAACAACCGCATCAAGATCGTCTTCAAACTGTTCGCCGTGCAAATTGACGTGGCTGTCGACAAACATCAGGCGGCTCCGAACTGGGACAAGGCATTCAGTATGACAGTCTTTTTATTCATGTTCAGTCCGGCTTGCGCCATGCGCATATCATTAAGATCGTTTTTCAGCTGGATCCAGTTTTCCGGACTTTTTTGTAGGGTGATCGGACCATACGCGCTCCTCCACTCCCCTGTCGCCGCATAGATGGCCTGCGCTCCTATAAGCTCGTCCAGTGAGTCCCAAAATAGGTCGTACGAGACAACGGCAGACGGTGCGGCTAGTGCGTCCGAGATTGAATGCAGCGTACGCAAATTATCCTTTGGAAACCCGTCCAGAAAACGTTGAAGCGGTCTGAGTACGGTTTCCGCGTTTTGGATAAGAGACAAGGCTTTCCCGGGCGCGCCTTTCGCCAGATGAACGGCTGCAGCGATATCGGTTGCGTCGGCATCACATTTCGTGTCCAACCACGATTGGAGTTCATCGGGTGGTACGGGACGCAATGGTAGATTGAGACACCGTGACCTGATCGTTGGCAATAACCGTCCAGGCGCTTTCGATATCAGAATGATCAAGGCTTTCTCGGGTGGCTCCTCGAGCGTCTTTAAGACGGCATTGGTCGCATTGCGGTTCATTTCGTCTATCGAGTCAATCAAACATACACGCCATCCGCCTTCCGAAGCTTTTCGCGAGAAAAATGAGCTTATCTTGCGTGTTTCTGCGATCGGGATTTCTGTTCGCAGTTTTTTGGTTTTTTCGTCATATGGACGCCGGATCAGCAGAAAGTCACCATGTCCCAGCGATTGTATTCGCTGGGCTTTCTGATCTTCCGGCGGCACATCCAAATGCCTAGGCGTATTGGGTTTTCCGCCGAGAACCGTACGGATCATCCGGTAGGCCAGCGTTGCTTTACCGATGCCTTTCGGGCCGTTTATCAGCCAGGCATGATGCAGTTTATTGTCCGCAAATTGTTTGGCGAACAATTGCTCAGCTGAACGGTGTCCAATGAGGTCATAAACCTCGCGTGGATGCGGGCAGCCATCGGCCTGATCGGCTTCAGGAGCAACGAATGTGTCCCCTTTAGCCAAGCTTGATGTCCGGAAACTTTTGCATCATGGCATGCTGGATTTGCATTGTAATGGCGTCACGAGACGATGCAGCATCTACTGTATGAAACCGGTCTGCATTTTCGTCAGCGATTTGAAGAAACGCGGTGCGAAGCTTTTTGTGAAACTCGAGCTCTTCTGTATCAAACCGTGAAAGGTCTTCACCGCGCGTCTGAACGCGTTTTTGCGACAGGATGGGGTCAATATCAAACAAGATGGTCATATCAGGCGCAAATCCGTCCATGACGGCTGCGTGAACGGCGGCAACTCGATCTGCGCCCAGTCCGCGCGCATGTCCTTGATAGGCCATGCTGGAATCGCTGAAACGGTCGCATATAACCCAGACACCCCGTTCCAGAGACGGCTTGATCAATTTTTCGACATGATCCAGCCGCGCGGCATACATCAACAAGAGTTCTGTCATGCCGGACCATCGTTCATGCGTGCCAGCGAGGACAAGGTCGCGGATCGCTTCCGCGCCGAAAGTGCCGCCAGGCTCACGCGTCAGAATAGCTTCGATACCTGCCTCGCCAAGGGCTTCAACAATGCGCTCGGCTTGTGTCGTTTTGCCCGCGCCTTCGCCACCTTCAAACGTTATGAATTTTCCGCGTTCCATAGAGCTAGCCTCTTATTTTCTGGAGTATACCCGCGATGAAACGGCCAAAGAATGACTTCCGGGCAACCGATGCGCCCGCATACAGGGGAACCCTGCGGTCTTCCATTCCTTCGGCAGATATAACCAATTTTGCAATCTCGTCACCCTCAGCGACTGGCGCGGCGACGGGTCCTTTATATTGGACGCTGACTTTCAGGTCCGAGCGCTGCGCCTTGTGCAAGCCCACGCTGACATCGGATTTAACGATCAGCGGAACCGTTGCTTCCACACCCATATACACGTCTGCTGATCCGACTTTATCGCCGGATTTGAACAGGCCATAGCTGTTAAAGGCGTTAAATGCCGCATTCATAATCCGGATGGATTCTAAACGTCTTTGCGCTTTGCTTTCCAGTCCGTTGACCACGAAAATACGACGTTTGCCATCCCGCACGGCAGATCCGACAAAGCCATATTTCGATATTTCTGTGTGTCCGGTTTTCAAGCCATCCGCGCCATGTGAACGAGCCCCGAATAGCGGGTTACGGTTCGGCTGGGTAATGCCGTTCCATTTGAAACTTCGCTCGGCGTAGATTTTATAAAGCTCGGGATGCTCATTGATCGTATGGCTTGAAAGAATGGCCAGATCATAAGCGCTGATGACGTGCTCATCATCCGGCCATCCCGTTGAGTTTTTGAAGTTCGCGGTTGTTAAGCCGAGTTCCTCGGCCTTGTCATTCATCATTTTCGCGAAATTGCTTTCGCTGCCGGCAATTGCTTCTGCCAAAACAATACACGCATCATTACCGGATTGAACGATAACACCGCGCAAGAGATCAGAGACACTGGCCTTGGAGTTAAGATCAAGAAACATGGTCGATGATCCGGATTTCGCGCCACCGCGCCGCCACGCATTCTCGCTGACTTCAAACTCGTCGGTGAGCGAAAGCGTGCCAGACTTTAAGCGATCAAATACAACGCTGGCCGTCATGATTTTTGTCATCGAGGCCGGGGCCATCGGGACACGTGCATTTTTCTCAAACAGGATTTCGCCGCTATCGTGATCGATAATAATCAAATGTTTGGCAGGTGTCGGGAAATAGCGGTTGTCATCCTGCGCAAATGATAATGCCGATAAGGAGAATGCCAGGAAGAGGGCAATCGAAGATATAAATAGTCTCATTGGTAGGGCCATGGCTAAGAATCAAAAAGGAGCGCCGAAGCACTCCTGTTAGAATTTCATAGCTGGGGGCCAAGGTAAAGGCTTCGGCCCATAGAATGCTATTTTTTAGCCGGAATTTCCCTGTAGTTCACAGCAGGGATAAACTTCGCCTTGGCCTGCGGATCAGATTTATCAGATGCGAGATGCACAGGGCCGGTTATTGTCAACGTCACAGGCTCGTCGCCTTGAGGGCTTTGAACGGCTTGCGGCGATTCAGGCAGTACTGTTTGTGGTACCGCATTTCTCCAGTCTTGCCGCGGTTGTTGTGGCGTGACAGGCTGGAACGGAAATTGCTGTTGCGGCAATGCGACAGGTGCGGCCGGCGTCGTTGATTGCTCGCCCAAATCACGAAGCGGCTGATAATTTGGAGTTTCGACAACCAAAGCCGGTTCTTCATCCTGCTCGTAAACAGGTGCCACAGGACGCGGCGCCGGCGCAATCGCAGATTTTGCAGCCATTGGGTCAGCCGGACCCGCATATTGAACGCGGACTTTAGCCAAACCAGAGCTAAACAGCCCCAAAGCTTTAGCTGAAGCGCGGCTGAGATCAATGATGCGGCCATCAACAAAGGGCCCACGATCATTAACGCGGACCATCATGCCGTTGCCTGTTTCCAGGTTTGTCACAAAGACCATGCTATTCAGCGGTAAGGTCTTATGTGCTGCCGTGATGTCATTCATATCATAGGGCTCACCGGTTGCTGTCGGTTTGCCGTGAAATTTATCGCCGTACCAGGATGCTGTTCCGGTTTTGTCGTAACCGGGCTGATGCTTTGGCGTATATGACTTGCCCATAATGGAATATCTTTTGCCAACCCTTTGATGCGCATAAAGATCACGGTCTACCGAACGCTGATCAAACTCAGGCGTAGGTAGAATGGGCCGGGGGGCTGGACGTGTTGGTTCACTGTATACGGGCGCTGCTGGCTCTGCGTAAACCGGTGCGCTTGTATACGGTATTGTTGAATAAGAAGGTGTTCTCGGTTGGGTGGTCGCAACGTTTTGAACCAGCTCTTGGTCTAATTTAAAAGTAATCGGAGCGGCTTTCGCATCGGCGACGTGAACGACCGATGTTGTGCTGCAAGCCGACATGCCCATGGCCGCCAATGCTGCTATACTCGCCATATATATTGAATTCTTACGCTTCTTAATTGTAGTGCCCACCATAATAATTCCCTTACCTAATTCCAATAGCCATTTTCTTTTGAAATATGGCTGTCGGGACTGCCCCGGTATTTTCGTTATGAGATCAACATAAAGCGGTAACTTTAAATCCAAGTTAGAAGACAGGCTTAATTACTGTTTAGAATTCAGGGTTTGCAAAACGTTAAAAATACGGGCGTCAAAGTCGCCTTCTCTAGCGCTTACGGGGTTTTTTCACATTAAACGCACAGTTTTTGAATCTGGGACTTGCTAAGCCTATCAACACTTGCTAACGCAGTTTTCCAGCGGATGGGTGGCAGAGTGGTTGAATGCACCGGTCTTGAAAACCGGCATAGGTGAAAGTCTATCGGGGGTTCGAATCCCTCCCCATCCGCCATTTACTTTAAAATATTCAAAAACAAGTATCAGGTATTAGTTGATTTGTTCTGACGCCAAATACGCCTTTTCGAGTTCAAGCAAATCTTTCTTGCGGGCTTTGATGCGTTTAGCGGGCGCACCGAAGTAAATCGACCAGGGCTCGGTGGTTTTCGTGACCATCGACATGGCCCCGACCGATGTCCCTTCCTGGATGTGAACACCAGGCAGGACAATGCTGTTTGTGCCAATAATGCAGTGACGCCCAATTGTTATCGGCGCTTCTGCTTCCGATTTGTACTCGGCTGGAACTGTAGGATTGGTCATGGTCGTGCCGGAATAGTCATCCGATTGGGCGAAAATCTGACAGCCATAGGCCAGGCCTGAAAAATCACACATTTCAATGCCCGGTCTGCCGCCGCTGAGTTGTGAATATATGGCGATATGGACATTGCGGCCAATTTTGACATTGCCTGAGATAACGCAGAAGTCGTCAATCCGACTATGGTCCCCTATTTCGATCTGATCCGCGTTATAAATGGACGCTTTTTCACTGATGCGCACATTCTTACCCAAGCGCTTGAACCCGAGGGAGTTGAGTTCCAATTGATTTAAAAACGGCATAAATCGTCTTTCTTTTAAGGAGGTTGGACTAGGTTAGGTTTTGGCCAGGCAGCCTGTAAAGTCCAAATCGCCAAGCCGAACATGATGAGATATGTCCCGGTGATGCCGAATTGAACGAGCACAACGCCAATAATCGGTAGCAACATCAACAATAGATATATCGATTTTTGCATAAATTTGGCGGGATACATCACCAAAAGTGATAAAATCAACCAAGCCAAAACCACCGTATCATAAATCATCAGATACGGTGTGGCGGCAAAACTGACGCCTAAAAAAACTGCATACTGTAAAAACGGGTCTTGTTGTTTGCGGCACACCCAGATCATGGCGACAACCAGTGGAATAGCGACGGCTATCTGAATAAGCGTGCCTGTTTCCATGGGAACACCGAGAATACCCAAATTCGTTGTTAAAGTCGGCATCAGCCCGAGAATCCCGATTTCACTATTAGTGATCAAATTGGCCTGTTGCCCTATTCCGGCATTGATATAGGTCTCCCACGGCGCCAAACCATGGATCAGGATCGATGCGCCAACAAAGGCAAGGGTCGCGATCGTGGCCGCAGCAAAAACCCTATACCGGCCGCTCGCCAACAGGAAGACCGGGAACAAGAACCCGACCTGCGGTTTGACGGTTAAAAGCGCGATGAGTATGCCCGCCAGTACCGGGCGTTCATCCATCGTGCGAAACACGACAACGAAAATGACCGCAATATAAGCTGATAAATTGCCACTGATCAGGCAAAAGAACAACGGCGGCGTTAGCAAAAGGGCCAAGCGTACATCAATGCTTTCAAACGGCTTCATGATAAATTTCCAGTACAGAGCCAGACTGGTCAGAAGAAATGCTACAAAAACCAAATTGTATCCCATAAATCCGAATGGCGCCGCCAACAGCATGAAATGCGGCGGATACGACCATTGCTGGTACGGATAGTCGATGCCGGGAATGATTTGATCCAATTTGGCATTATAGACACCTGGATCATAATTCAGCGCCGGGTTTTCGGTAAACGCTGCAACACCGTATTGCCAGGTGTTGACCAGATCCCGGCCGATCAGAAAATTGAGATCATTCAGAATAAAACCTTGCTCCAACCGTAAGGAATAAGAACTTACAAACAAAAGAAATATACAAGCAGGCCCCAAAGCAATTGTCGCCCACTTAATGAAATTCTTATTGTGCATGTATGTGCCCCCCCGATTCGCTTGAAAAAGAATATCGGCCACCTCTTAATCGGGTCTTAAGTCAGGTCTCTTTCGATGCCCGGAGATGATCGACGTAAGTTTATCATATGCCCCATCGTGTTCAGGAAACTGCAACTCAATTTTCACTTGTTTTTTGTGCAATTTAACTGCCACACTTTGATTTAGATTCGTCTGCGACGGGATAGGCACTTATGGTTGACGACGACTTGAAAGCATTGACCGATTGGTTCAAGAAAAACGTCTGGGAACTTTCCGGCGATGAGGCGATCGCGGACGAGACGAATGTCGATATAAGTAATGAGCCTATCGTCGAACAGACCTCAAATGCGGATTCGGAAGATTCATCTTCAATCGCAGACGATGCGGTGCAACAGCGTGTCGAGCGGGCCCGCATAGTTGAAGCCAACACATATGATCGTAAAAAAGAAGAACAGGAATTATTTGAATATATCGCTGGATTAGGCAGGTACTGAAACGCTGTTAATTGATTGCCCTATTCGCCAATCACCAATTTACACGACTGGTTACAGGTCGGACGCGCGACTTCGACGGCGTGCAGTCCCGGTAATATTGTTGTGACTTCATTGTAAATATAACTGCACAGGTTTTCTAGCGTGGGCGACACCAAGCCGTCCAATTCATTCAAATAGGCGTGATCGAGCTTCTCTTTCAAACTTTCAATGATGGGATCAAATGAGCCAAAGTCCATCAACCAATGATCGATGTCCGCCTTCTTTCCCTTGACGCTTAACGTCGCCAAAAAAGAATGACCATGCAGGCGTTTGTAACCTTCATCAGTACTGCCTTTAAGATTCAAGCTGTGGGCGGCCTCGAACGTAAATGTCCGGGACAAGGTAATTTCGGCGTTCATTTCGATCTCAATTAAAGGGAAGCGCTTGGAAACTTAAGCAACCTGCTCCGTTTTCAGGTCGTATAGCGACCATATTTCACGCAATGCAAGCATTAATTCATCCATCATTGCATCTGTGTGGAATGGGCTTGGCGTGAACCGCAAGCGTTCTGTGCCGCGTGGAACGGTAGGAAAGTTGATGGGTTGCGCATAAATCCCATGATCAGTCAGCAATCTGTCGCTGATTTCCTGGCAAGCAATTGGATCGCCAACCATGAGCGGAACAATATGTGTTTCGCCGTCAATGATCGGGAAACCCTCTGCTTTTAAGCGGGACCGCAAAGCCCCTGCCCGTTCTTGATGTTGTTCGCGCAGTTCCGGGCTGACTTTTAATACTCTGACACTGCGTAGCGCGCCTGCCGCCGTGCTGGGCGGGATAGATGTTGTAAAGATAAAACCGGGCGCTAAAGAGCGAACCGCGTCAATGATATCTTCATTGGCCGCGATATAGCCGCCGATCATGCCAAAGGCTTTGGCAAGCGTGCCTTGAATAATATCGATGCGATCCATCAATCCGTCGCGTTCGGCAATGCCGCCGCCGTGTTCCCCATACATGCCAACGGCGTGGACCTCATCCAGATATGTCAGCGCGTTATATTTTTCAGCCAGATCGCAAATCTCTTTGATTGGCGCGATATCGGCGTCCATCGAATAAACGCTTTCAAATGCGATCAGTTTGGGGACAGATGGATCGGCGGCTTTCAATGCGCGCTCCAGATCGTCCAAATCATTGTGTTTGAAAATCGTTTTTGTGCAGCGGGCCCGCGAAATGCCCGCAATCATCGAGGCATGGTTCATCTCGTCAGAGAAAATATGAAGGTCCGGCAAGATCTTGCTCATCACGCCGAGTGTCGCTTCATTGGCGACATACCCTGACGTCATTACGAGAGCGCGATCTTTATTGTGGAGTTCAGCCAGTTCTTTTTCCAACTGCACATGGTAGTGGGTCGTGCCGGAGATATTACGCGTTCCACCTGACCCGGTGCCAGCGTGATCAACCGCTTGTTTGACAGCTTGAATGACGCAGGCATTTTGACCCATGCCCATATAGTCGTTAGAGCACCAGATCACGATGTCCTGTTCCGTGTCGTCTTCCTTAAACCATGTCGCTTTGGGGAATTCTCCACATGTGCGGCGCACATCGCGAAATACGCGGTACCGCCCTTCTTGGCGCACGGCATCTACAGATGCTTGAAATTCTTTTCTATAGTCTTTGCTCATCACGAGCCCCTTTTGCCGAAAGACGGACGTATTATCAATCAATAAAAGACATATTGACTAAATTCTACTGACTAAATGACGCATACATCTGTTATTCCTCAGCACGAATTTGTCTGGTTATGCGGTGTTTAAATTGATATAGGACAAAAAAACGGAATGAAAATGAGTGCTTACCCCCAGATACGCATGCGCCGCACGCGCCAAAATGACTGGTCGAGACGCTTGGTTCGCGAAACGGCATTGGGCGTAGATGATTTGATCTGGCCTTTATTTGTTTCTGATTCGAAGACGGCACGGACGCCTGTTGCCTCCATGCCCGGTGTTGACAGGTTATCGGTCACAGAAACGATCAAAGATGCGCGGCGCGCTGTTGACCTCGGCATTCCCGCGATTGCCATTTTCCCGCACATTGATCCAAAGCTTAAAAACACATCAGGTTCGGAAGCAATCAATCCCAATGGTTTGGTGCCGCAAACCGTGCAGGCCATCAAGGCGGAAGTGCCGGAGATCGGCGTCATCGTGGACGTGGCGCTCGATCCTTATACCCATCACGGTCATGACGGCATTCTCGAAGACGGTGAAATCCTCAACGATCCAACGGTGGAAACGCTGGCCGAAAGTGCCTTGGTGTTGGCAAAAGCGGGTGCGGATATTGTCGCGCCGTCTGATATGATGGATGGTCGTATCGGCGCCGTGCGCCAAATTTTAGAAGGCGCAGATTTTAACAGCACAATGATCCTCGCTTATGCGGCTAAATACGCCAGCGGGTTTTATGGACCATTCCGCGACGCGGTGGGATCCAGTGCGGCGCTGACGGGCGACAAACGAACCTATCAAATGGATCCGGCCAATCGGCAGGAAGCCATCCGTGAAGTCGCGCTGGATATAGATGAAGGTGCGGACATGATCATGGTCAAGCCGGCTCTTCCCTATCTCGATATCGTCCGCGACGTCAAAGATGCATTTCAGATGCCGACATTTGCCTATCAAGTTAGTGGCGAATTCGCGATGATCAAGGCGGCGGCCCAAAACGGATGGCTCGAAGAGCAAAAAGTAGTGCTCGAAAGCCTGTTGAGCATTAAACGAGCCGGCGCTGACGGCATATTGACCTATTTTGCTCCGGACGTTGCACGTATTTTAACGGCTAGTTAAATAAGCAGGGGCTCATTCATGTATTTTTTGATTGTCGGCGCTTTGATGTTCTTTGCCGTACATTTTTACTCCGCATTTCGCAGCCGCTTACCTGGAAACGATACACGCAAGAAACTCGGCGATGCCCGGTTCATGGCGACATATTCGGTGATTTCACTTATTGGCTTTGTATTGATGGTTTGGGGATATGATTTGGCGCGGCCCTCGCCTCAACTTTATAACCCACCGGCCTGGGCCCGAAGCGCTCCTTACATTCTGATGCTTCCCGCTTTCATATTGATCGTTTCAGCATATGCACCCCGGGGACGAATAAAAAATTATGCGAAACATCCCATGCTCTGGGCGACAATTTTATGGAGTTTTTCACATTTGCTGGCCAATGGAGAAATAAATTCGTTAATTCTATTTGGTGGGTTCCTGGTATTTGCGTTGATCGACCGCATCAGTGTGATCAACCGCCCGGAACCCATTAAAAAGATTAGCAAAACAAGTGATATCTTCGTCGTCCTGATCGGCGCAATAGCCTATGCTGCAACGCTCACAATCTTCCATCCGGTTTTATTCGGAGTTTCTGTTTAAATTTTTCGCCCGAAAAACTCCAAGGATGGGCTGATGATCAGTAAACTCAAAATTTGTGTCTATGGTTTTGACGCTAATGGCGTCAACATTTGGAGATATCATATATCCATCGATGATCGATGTGAAGTTCTCGCCTTTGCTATAAGGGCGTTCATTGGAACGCATAGTAGGAGTGGTTTCATCTACGATAATTTGCCAGCCGGGCAAGATTTGTTCTTGTGGTAATTTAGTCCGCCAAAATAGGAACTCATCTTTTGTCGTGTTTGGAAACTCAGCATCCGAAAGTTGGATATTCCAATCGCCACCGACAATGACATGCTTGCCGAATTTGTAATAATCATTAGCGATTTCAATGAGTTCATTAAGTTGCTTAAGCCGAATATCACCGCCTTCATCAAAAGCCGACAAATGGATGTTGAGCAATATCCAGTCTGACCCGTCGGCATGACCAAATTCTGTGGCCGCAATATGATATTGCCGCTGAACAATCCCCCCTAATCTCGTGGGTTCATTGCTCAAGCGTATGATTTCGACCGGTGACGCGTTTACACGGCTAAAAACTGCCAATCCGTGGCGCAGCGCCCAGCGTGTCGGAATGAGTTTGGTTCTAAAATCCGAGCTATAATGCATGGAATAGCTGACCAATTGATCTTTGACGCCTTCAAGCACCTCAACACCCAGGTTGAGCATGTCTGGCTCTGAGATTTCCTGAAAGATATGGAAATCGGATTTGTAATTCTTCAGAACGGTTTGGATGCCGGCGAGATTAGTTTCAACCGCTTGCCGGCTCGGTGGTTTAAGCATCTCACCGCCGTCCATATAGAAATCAGAATCTTTGCCCAATCCAGCATATCCGATATTCCAATTGAGAATTGATATGTCGCCCGAGACAGGAGCCAGGCCAGAAACCGGTTCAGTTTTAACGTCAATATCGTTGTTGAAAAAGTTCAACGCAAAAATCAATGCAAGCGACAGGAACAGAAAAGTTGCTATAAAAACAACAGTGTTTATGAACTTTCTCATTTATCAGTCAGACGCTTAATCAAGCTTGAGGTATCCCAACGATTGCCACCTAAGGCCTGTACATCTGCGTAATACCCATCGACCATCTTTGCTAGCGTAAGATCTGCACCGTTGGCTTGGGCTTCTTCAATCGCTATTTTCAGATCTTTACGCATCCAATCTACGGCAAACCCAAATTCAAACTGATCTTTCGCCATCGTGCTGGCCCGATTATCCATTTGCCAGCTTTGCGCTGCACCTTTGCCGATCGCTTCGATCACTTCTTCGACATCAAGTCCGGCTTTTTGAGCAAAATTCACCCCTTCAGCCAAGCCTTGCAGCGTACCCGCAATACAGATCTGGTTGACCATTTTGGTTAATTGACCCGCACCACTTGGCCCCATCAACTTCACCGCTTTGCCGTACGCTTGCATAATTGGTTCAGCCCGGTCAAAATCTGCTTGGACGCCGCCGCACATAATGGTCAATTGACCGTTTATTGCTCCCGCCTCACCCCCAGAGATTGGTGCGTCGATAAACCCAATGTTTTTGGCCTTAGCTTCTCGCGCGCAATGCCGTGCACATTTCGCAGAAGCTGTCGTATGATCAATCAGAATAGTATTTGAATTCATATTTTTAAGCGCTTCATTTGAAACCGCTAGGACATCGTCGTCGTTGCCGACACACATAAAGACAAAGTCTTTATCAGTAACTGCGTCTTGAATTGTTGAAACCGCATCGCCGTTATATTCGTTAGACCATTTTTCAGCCTTTGAACCGGTTCGGTTCCAGACGGTCACATCGTAGCCGGCTGCGACAAGGTGCCCGGCCATTGGATAACCCATTACACCCAATCCAAGGAAACTTATTTTTGTCATTATGGCTCCTTTTTAAGATGACTTAGCTGACTCGAAACAAAAACAACAGGATAATTAATATTCGCCTAGTCACAATTCGATCTCTGCGGTATGAATTTTGTATGGAAATGAGCGTTATCGAACCGAGTTGGCAAATGTGGGTGACCTTCGGGATCGTCCTCCTCGGTGTCCTTGCATATGCGCTCGAAAGGATTTCGATCGAATTAACCTCGGCGGCCGTACTTGCCACTTTACTCGTTTTCTTTCAATTATTTACACCGGAAAATTCAACAAATTTGGACGCTAGAAGCTTACTTTCCGGCTTTTCAGATCCAGCCCTGATTACCATCATGGCGCTCCTGGCTGTGGGGCAAGGTATTTTTCAGACCGGTGCGCTTGAAGGTCCGACACAGCGAATTGGATCATATCTCGAAACCTATCCAAAACGAACGCTTTTCGCTGTTTTTTTCGTCGCTTTCACAATTTCGATGTTCATGAACAACACACCTGTTGTGGTCATGTTTATCCCGATCCTGTCGTCTATGGCGCTTCAATTACGGGGATCCGCTTCACAATACATGATGCCGTTGAGCTTTATTTGTATCCTGGCCGGCATGACGACTTTGGTCGGCTCCTCTACAAACATTCTGGTTGCCGGCGTTCTAGAACGTCTAACAGACGAAACGATCGGGTTTTTCGAGCCTGCCTGGCCCGGAATGATCCTCGCATTTATCGGCGTGACCTATATTATTGTCATGTCCAAATGGCTGCTCCCGAGACGCACTTTGGTCCTCAATGAACGGGCCCATACGGGTCAGCAATATATTGCGGAAATCCGCATTGTGCCTGGCCACCCGCTCGACGGTGTCGCGCCCAGAGCCGGATTATTTCCTAGCTTGAAAACAATGACGGTACGCATGATCCGCAGAGGCGATCGTAAATTATTGCCGCCATTTGACGAGCCCCTACAGGCCGAGGACATTCTGACCGTATCAACAACCCGTCGGTCATTGGAAAAACTCCTATCCTCTCGCCCCAAATATCTTGAAGGCATGCTGAGTATCTCAGGATTTGACGAATCACCGAAAAACGGCAGCGCCCGCATGGCAATCAGTGAAACTGTGGTCGCGCCCGGTTCGCGGATGATTGGGCGCACGATTGAACAGGCTGGCTTTCGTCGACAAACCGGGTGTCTTGTCCTGGGTATCCAGAGACGCAGCCATATGATCCGTGAAGGCATGCTCAATATCAGGCTACAAGCCGGGGACGTTTTGTTACTTTTTGGGTTTGTGCCACAAATCGAAGCCATGCGGGACAGCCGCGATTTGGTCTTGTTGGACTGGGCGACCAGAGATTTGCCAGATATCCGTCGTGCCGCTGCCGCTCGAATTATATTTGCACTCGTCATATTGGCTGCAGCCTTTGGTTGGCTACCAATCGTTCATGCGGCCTTTGGCGGTGCGACGTTGATGATTGCGACCGGGTGTCTCAATGTCCGTCAGGCGTTTAGGTCGTTTGATACTAAAATATTTATGCTTATTGGCGCCGCATTTGCCATGGGCATCGCACTCGAAAATACAGGGGGAGCTGCGTATCTGGCGCACGGTGTCGTCAATGCTTTACAAGATTTCGGGCCGCAAATATTGATCGGTGGCTTGTTCCTGCTTGTCGCAATTATGACAAATTTACTATCAAACAGTGCGACTGCAATTTTGTTTGCACCGATTGCTATCAGCATCGCGGACGCAACAGGCATTGATCCAAAAATCCTGGTGCTGACAGTTCTTTTTGCGGCCAATTGCTCATTTGCAACACCTATTGCCTATCAAACAAATCTTTTGGTTCTTGGACCGGGACATTATCGGTTTTTCGACTTTTGCCGGTTCGGGATCCCGCTGATCTTGTTGTTGTGGGTAAGTTATGTGATTTTACTTCCGTATGTTTATGGACCACTGTGATTGAAAACTTTTTTTATCGGGGCTAAGCTTGTACTATGACTCGTCCATTTGATCCTAAAACACTTCCGTTTTACATCACGCTTCCATCACCGTGTCCTTATCTGCCGGGAGAAATGGAACGCAAGATATTCACGCCCCTCGATCCCTTGAATGGACCTTACTTAAACGATTATCTGACCCATTCCGGCTTTAGACGCTCTCAAAATGTGATCTATCGTCCGGCCTGCGAAACCTGTCATTCCTGCAAATCATTGCGTGTCCTTGCCCATGACTTTCAACCGAACAAAAGTTTTAAACGTATTTCTCGAAAAAATGCAGATCTGACGCGGGAAGTCACCGAAGCATTCGCAACATACGAACAATACGAGTTGCTGCGTAATTATCTGAATGACCGTCACAAAGAAGGCGGAATGTCCGACATGGACTTTGATCGCTACGAATTAATGGTTGAGGATTGTGCAGCACAAACAGATGTCATCGAATACCGCAATGAAAACGGAAAGTTAATCGCATGCTGCATAACAGATACCCTGCGCGACGGTATGTCGATGGTTTATAGTTTCTTTGATCCAACCCAAACCAAGAGAAGTCTTGGTACATTTATGATTTTGGATCACATCAAAATGTGCGTCGAGAATGGACTGGACTATTTGTATCTGGGCTACTGGGTCAAAAATAGCCCAAAGATGGAATATAAATCCCGCTTCACTCCCTATGAATTGTTGGGCAAAAACGGCTGGTATAACGAAGAAAAATTATTCAGATTCGGGGATTGAGGCCACCACATGAAAAGACGAAACATATTGGCGGCAGCGGCAGCTCTGGCGACCGGTGCGTCGACTGCTGCAGTGCTGGGCAAGAAACCGTCCGCAACCAAGGCGACGACTGAAACGGTCGCCGGTGCACCTGCGATCAGCAAGAATATGCGTCAACTGCGTATGGTGACCTCTTGGCCCAAGGACTTTCCGGGGCTCGGCATAATGGCGGTTCGGTTTGCTGACTATGTCAAACAGGCCACTGACGGAAGGATCGAAGTGAAAGTCTTCTCAGCGGGCGAATTTGTTGGCGCGGCCGAAGTCTTCGACGCTGTGTCCAATGGCGCCGCCGACATGTATCACTCCGCCGAATATTATTGGCAAGGCAAAGCCAAAGGATTTAGTTTTTTCACGGCTGTGCCTTTGGGGCTCACGGCAAGCGAAATGATCGCCTGGATGGAGTTTGGCGGCGGCCAGCAGCTTTGGGATAAATTGGCAGCTAAATTCAATATCAAGGGCTTTCACGCCGGTAATACAGGTCATCAAATGGGCGGTTGGTTTAAGCGGGAAATCAATACACTCGAAGATTTCAAAGGCCTAAAGATGCGTATGCCAGGAATTGGTGGTGAGGTTATTCGGCGCATGGGCGGTGCTGCGGTCAAACTATCCGGCGGAGAGATTTACCAATCATTACAATCAGGAGCGATCGACGCAACGGAATGGGTCGGCCCCTGGAATGATTATGCCTTCGGATTTTACCGGGAGGCCCCCTACTATTACGGCCCCGGGTTTCATGAACCAGGTGCTGCCTTAAGCTTGGGCATAAATCTTGATGTTTGGGAGAGTTTTTCTAACTCGGATAAATGGATCATTCAGGCGGCCTGCCATAGCGCCAATGATATCAGTATTGGCGAATACACTCATGAAAATGGGAAAGCGCTGCGAACGTTGAAAGACAAACACAATATTGTTCCGCGCATCTTTGCCAAGGACATCTGGGACGAAATTGGCAGGATCAGTGATGAAGCGGTATCGGAAATCGGCAATTCCGACAAAGAAACCCGTGAGATCTATGAAAGCTATATCAAGGCACGCGGTGACTATCGCGATTGGACGGAAATCAGCGACGGACAATATATCGCCGCGCGTAAAGCTGCGCTCAGCCTTTAGGTCGCGAAATGGATTTAGAGCTCCTCAAAACTGTCGGCCTCATGCTCAAGGCAATTGGTTGGGTATTCCTGCCCTTTGTGGTTTTGCCTGCCATGCTCTTGGTTGTGACCAGATCAATGTTTCTGGAGAATTTCGCACGCTCAACAATCGAATTGATTGATCAATTGAGTGTATCCATTGCGGAAACTATCAAATGGTTGCTGGTGGCGCTTGTGGTTTCAGTCGCTTTTGGCGTCATCGCGCTGTCGATCTTTGGGCAGGCCTGGACCAAGTTCGATGAAAGCGCCACCTATTTTCATGCGACCGTTATCTTACTCGGGTCGGCTGCCACTTTATTGGCCGGGCAACATGTGCGGGTTGATATTTTTCACACGCGCATGAGCCCCAAAAGCAAAGCACTTGTCGAGATTATCGGGTTTTACGCCCTGCTCCTGCCGTTTTGTTTAGTACTTATTTGGAACGCTCAGAGTTTTGTCAGGCTTGCCTGGGTGTCACTCGAGGGATCGCCCGAGTCCGATGGTATTCAAGGCCTATTCGTGTTGAAAACGTTGGTTTCGGTATTTGCTGTCATGATGCTGGTACAAGGGTTTTCGATTGCCTGTCGAGCCGCCCTGTTGCTCACCGGGAAAACACCGCCGGAACTTCCAAACAATATAGATCCTTTGTTTGAGGACCATGAAATCCCGGATGCCGGTCTATGAGTCCGCCTGAACTCCTCGCCCTGTTTATGTTCGCAGCCGCCTGCCTGGCGCTTATGGGCGGGTATAGCGTCGCTTTCACCCTTGGCGGCGTTTCTTTGGTATTTGCCGCTCTGGGCGTATTTACGGGGATATTTGAACCGAGTTTCCTGTTGGCACTCCCTGGCCGTATCTTTCCGCTGATCACGCGGGAAATTCTGATCGCCGTGCCGCTGTTTGTATTCATGGGCGTTATGCTCGAGAAATCCCGCATAGCCGAGGACTTATTGGAGGCTATGGGCGACTTGTTCGGTCCGGTTCGGGGCGGACTCGGTATTTCGGTGGTCATTGTCGGCGCCCTTTTGGCCGCATCCACAGGAATTGTCGGTGCGACTGTTGTGACTATGGGCCTATTGTCCCTCCCGACCATGCTAAAACGGGGATACGCCCCGTCCCTAGCGTCAGGATCAATCGCTGCGTCCGGAACACTTGGACAAATTATTCCCCCTTCAATCGTCTTGGTCATTTTAGGTGATCAAATGTCGAATGCATTCCAGGAAGCCCAACGCTCGCACAACCTACAATCGGACGGGGTTGTATCGGTCGGCGATTTGTTCGCCGGCGCTTTATTGCCCGGCCTGATCCTCGTGGCATGTTACGCCATTTATATCGCTTTTATTGCGGCCCTAAGGCCAAAAATGGCGCCAGCCGTGGGATGGCAGGAAAATGTCAATGTCCGCAGGTTCATCTTCCGGACGCTCAAAGCCATGTTGCCGCCCATGCTCCTGATCATCGCCGTTTTAGGCTCGATATTGTCCGGATATGCCACGCCAACCCGGGGTGCAGCCCTCGGCGCGCTCGGTGCAATCCTGCTTGCGGCGTACAAATTATCCGACGACAATGTCATCACTCGGCGGTTGGTTGTGTTTGGCACCATTGGTCTGATCTCCATTATCTGCATCGACCTCACCGGGGTCGATATGCGGTTTAATCAAGAATCCTGGGCTATGAATGAAACAATGGCCGTCTCATTTGCGATGTTTTTCGCTGGTGCGGCATTGATCGGAACAGGAATGGCGCTGTGGTTTTTGAGAAAACAAGGCTCACTCGCCGAAGTGTCCCGCTCGACCATGTACATTACTTGCATGGTTTTTGTCATTTTGATCGGCGCGACCATGTTCAGCCTGGTGTTTCGCGGCTTTGGCGGCGATGAATTGGTTGCCCGTGCTTTGGAAGCATCGCCAGGCGGTCAATGGGGCGCTTTAATTCTTGTCATGATCGTCATGTTTTTATTGGGTTTTTTCCTCGATTTTATCGAGATCACTTTCGTGATCGTTCCGCTTGTCGCGCCGCCTCTTCTGGCCATGGGCATGGACCCGATCTGGCTCGGTATCCTCATGGCGCTCAACCTGCAAACCAGCTTCCTGACGCCGCCTTTCGGCTTTGCTCTGTTCTATTTGCGCGGCGTCGCCCCGCCCGAGGTAACAACAACAGCCTTGTACCGAGGTGTCCTGCCCTTCATCGGCATTCAGCTGTTTGTGATCTTACTCGTCGCCTTCGTCCCCCAAATCGCAACCTCCCTGCCGGAAATGATGGCGAATTAAAGACTGAGAAGACTGAATATAAATATACTCTTTAGACAACCCGAATATTAGCTTGCTTATAATCCTCTGACCGCTACGGTACCCACTTCGTGGGCGCGAGGGATAAAATGGACGGGGCAATAGACAGAACGACGTTTCTGCCGAGTATTTCGGAAAACCGGAATTTAAGATTTTTTTGCATTTTCATTATGTATGTGGCGCAAGGCGTCCCAATCGGTTTATTTTTCTTCGCTATACCGGCATGGCTGGCTGCGAATGGCGCCAGTGCCTTGGAAATTGGCGGTTTTGTCAGCGCTACAGCGCTTCCCTGGTCGCTAAAATTTGTCAACGGCTTCATAATGGATCGGTTCGCCTATTTGCCAATGGGGCGAAGACGCGCCTGGCTGATTGGCGCGCAATTGATCATGGTGTCGGGGCTTTTGGGGCTGGCGATTGCCAATCCGTCCGTGACGGAGATCGCACTGTTGTCGGCATTCTCCTTTACAATCAATGCCGCCACTACTTTTCAAGACGTGGCGATTGACGGTCTTGCAGTGGATTTGGTTCCCGATTCAGAACGGGCGCGCGCCAATGGATTGATGTTTGGCGGGCAAGCAGTGGGTATAGCCGCGGGCACAGCCGTGACCGGATATTGCATCCCGATATACGGATTTCCAACCGCTGTATTGGGCACTGCTGCTATGGTCGCATTTGTCCTTGTCGTAATTTTGATGGTTCGTGAACGTCCGGGAGAACGGCTCTTGCCCTGGACACCCGGAACGGCTTCGCAGACCAGCTTAGCGCGACATGTGGGAAAATGGATTCCCCTGTTCAAAAACGCATGGTCGGCAATGTTAACACGCGAGAGCATATTGGTTGCAATGGCACTGTTCATGAGCGGCCTTGCTTATGGTATTTATATCGGTGGCATGCCGCTGATCGCCACGAACGTTGCTGGATGGACCGACGCCGAGTTTTCCGGCCTCAGCGCTACTGCATCTTTGATCACAGGATTTTTGTGTATAGTGGTATTTGGTATATCTATCGACCGTGTTGGACCGCGTCGGGCAGCGATGCTTGGCTTTGCGGCGACAATGGTTTTAGCATTAGGCATGGCCGCATCGCAATCCCAATGGACAAATCCAAGCTTTATTCGAGGGTTTGCCATAGGATTTCTGTCTTTGAACTACTTCCTGATTATTTGCTTGGCAGCATCGGCGATGCGGTTGTGCTCAGTTAAAGTCGCTGCGACCCAGTTCACCTTGTATATGGCCATTTCCAATTTCGGAATTTCGTTTGGTGGAATCGCGCTTGGACCATTAGAAAACATTGGTGGCTATCCGGCTATGCTCGTCGGGATTGCCTTATCCGGCATCGTCGGGGGCATTTTTGTTTTCCTGATGAGCCGGGTTCTTATACACGCTGATCAAGTCCTCGCTGAGTAGCGAATTAGCTGGTTCCTCTTAATTTGCTCAGCACCGGCTTGCAATCGACAGCGAACACGCGGCTCCCCTTGGAGTCTTGCATCGTAAAACTATAGGTCCATCCACCATTGGTGAACATGGTCATTTCTTCTTGATTGCAAAAATCCATCTCGTTCATGGACGCTTTTAGGCCTTTAATTTCCTTTTTCGGAACCGGCTCATCCTGAGTGACGGTTTCTACAAATGTCCCCGAACCGGGCGCAGTCGTGAACTTGGAAATCCCCACATACGCATATGTTTCCGTTTCTATGTAATAGGTCTCGAACGCTTCCGCGAATTCGCCAACAATTCGTTCCATATATGCAGGTCGATCTTGCACTGAGACTTCGGAAATATGTCGAATTTCCTCAGATAAAACATCGTTCAAGCCATACTGGCTAATCCCGTATACCGCGCCACCGATCACCACGACACCACATGCACCTATTTCCTTGATATCCATTATACACCCCTAATTAATGCGTAGGTGACGTAGTGAACTAAAGTTAAGGCTGCCTCAAATTTACGAACAATCGTTAGATATGGTTAACCAAGCCTGATTTATTCTTCAACCGCATTACCATCCTCATCCAGCTCGACGATTGTTTCCGATAAACCCTCAATGCTGTCCATCACAACGTTACGATCGCCAACGACAATGGTGATCATTTCATCGAGATTGAGATGTTTGGCAGCCAGAGCGTCGAGTTCCTCCTTGGTGATATTGGCAAGGATTTCACTTTGCTTATCAACGAATGACGGGTCGAGATCATAGGTCACGATTTCAGATAAGAATCCGAGTTTTTGGCGCGGCGTTTCATAGGCCCGTGCATCGCGCTGTCCCAAAGCATTTTTCAAGAAATTCAATTCCTGATCTGTCATCCCGTTGTCGTGATAATCAGAAATTTCGTTACGGAACTGTACGATGGAGTCGGCAGTTGTATCGGCGCGAACGCCGGCCTGAGCCCGGTAGCCACCGCGAATATCATTGCCATAAAAGAATGACCGGGCACCATATGTATAGCCCTTGTCCTCTCTCAGGTTGAGATTGATCCGGCTGTTAAACGCACCACCGAGATTATAATTCATCAAATCAGCGCGATAATATTCGCCTGTCGCATCATATTTGAGCGCACGCTTACCAATCCGGATTTGAGACTGAGCTGCGTCCGGCTTGTTGACGAAATACAGTGTCCCTGCTGCCAGATCCGGGAATGCGTTGATGGCCGGGGCATCTGTATTACCCCCTTCCCAACCATCCAAGTGCGCGAGTGCTTTGGTAATTTTACCTTCGTCCAGATCGCTGACCACCAGAATTTCGGCGCCTTTCGGGCCGTAATTATTGGCGTAGAAATCTTTCACATCATCCAGCGTCAGGGATTCAACCGTTTCGATCAAGCCACCATTGGGTTGCGCAAAACTGTTATCATCACCGAAGGCGAGCTTGGTAAACACATTGGTTGCTGTCGTCGACGCGTCTTTCTTGGCATTTTTCAATCCTTCGATCTGCTGCTTTTGCAATCGGTCGAAATCTTCTTGGTCGAACTTTGGCGTTGTCAACTTCTCCTTGGCAATGGCGAGTGTCTTGTCCAAATTCTTGGTCAGCGTACGGATATTGACCGTTGTGAACTGGTCGCCGGTGCTAAAACTCACCGACGAGCCTAGTTTATCAAGCTCATTGGAGAGGTCTTCAGCCGTTGATGTCAGCGTCGCCTCATCCATCATATTGGCGGTCATGGACGCCAGACCGAGTTTGTCGAGACCTTCACGGGTTTGTCCAGCCTCAATTCGGATACGAATCGTGGTCGTCGGCACTTCGTCATTAACGGCGCCGGTAATGTTCAACCCGCCCGGCGTTGAGGCTGTGTAGAGATCAGGGGCTTTGATCGCCGGGTTCGGTCCCGGGGAAGGAATTACTGAGCGATCAAAATCCGAGGTGCCCGGGCGTAATTCCAATCCGGAAGCATCAGTGTCTTCGGGGATGGTGCGTTCATAACGCTGCCAAGTATCCGGCTTGATGATTTGATCAGCCTGCCCTTTAGGAACGATGCTCATAATAACGGCGGCTTTGTCCTTGATGTATTTTTTATAGACCCGCATCACATCATCTTTGGTGACATTCTCGTAACGGGCAATGTCATCTTTGATGCCGTTTGGATTGTCACGATAGGTTTCATAAGCCGCCAATTGTCTGACTTTTCCGGAAACACTTTCAAGTCCGTAGACCATGCCGGATACGATCCCGGATTTTACGCGAGTCAAATCATCATCATTGGCCCCGCCCCGTTCTTCGAATTCCACCAAAGATGCACGGGCGATTTTTTCAAGCTCAGCCAAGGAGTTGCCGGGTGTCGGCAATGCCAAAAGCGTGAACTGACAGCTCAGCTCGCCACAGCCATGTCCGGCCGAAGCTTGTACGGCTTTGCCGTTTTTGACGAGGTTTTTATACAGTAGCGACGTTTTTCCGTCGCCCAAAATAGACATCAGGACATCCAACGGCGCCTCGTCCGGATGATTGGCGTGCACTGTCGGGTATGACATATACATCAATGGGAGAGCCACATTGTCTTCCATGGAAATATAACGGTCTTCATCCAGTTTGACTTCTGTATACACAGGGTCTGCAACTTCCGGACCGCGCGGAATGCCGCCAAAATATTTGGTGACCCATTCCAGGGTCTGCTGCTCGTCCATATCCCCGCCAATGGTCAGCGTAGCATTATTGGGCCCGTACCAGCGCAAGAAAAACTTTTTCAGATCATCAAGGTTGGCGCGGTTGAGATCTTCAATATATCCGATAGTCAGCCAGGAATATGGATGTCCTTCGGGGAACATGGCTTCATTGACGCGTTCGCGCAGCAAGCCATAGGGACGGTTGTCATAATTCTGTCCGCGTTCGTTTTTGACGGTTTCACGCTGGTTTTCAAATTTCTCTTCAGTGACCGCATCCAGAAAGAAGCCCATACGGTCCGCTTCCAGCCACAACATGCGTTCCAGCTGGTTAGACGGGACAGTTTCATAGTAATTGGTCCGGTCGGTATTTGTTGAGCCGTTCAAAGTTCCACCAGATTCCGTGATCAAGCCAAAATGCTGCTCATCGGCAACATTTTCAGAGCCTTGGAACATCATATGTTCAAAGAAATGGGCAAAGCCCGACTTGCCAACGTCTTCCCGGCCCGATCCGACATGGTAGGTGATGTCGACATGCACCAACGGATCGGATTTATCCGGATGCAGAACAACTGTCAGGCCGTTATCCAAAACATATTTATTGTATGGGATGACAATCTCGTCGCCTTTTTTGGTGACGGACTCAACTTTGGTGACCCCCGCAACCTCAAAGTTCGCGGCTTCATGGCTTGTGTCCACATTCGCTGTGTTGTCACATGCCGCCAATATCAATGCCGCTGTAAAGCCCGCACTCAGAAAGAGATGTTTTTTCATGTCAGATCCTGTTGGTAAGTTTTATTGATTATCAATAATGCAAACGGCGCGAGAGGTAAAGTTAATTCGATTTATCCGCGCGGACGACCCCAAGGATTTCGGGCTTTCGCTGTCTCGACCTGCGGCGATGTTTCGATCGTAGGACGTGTTGGACGGCTCCGTGTATCGCGGCGCCCACCCGCAAATTCTTCAAGGGCGGCAATGCGTTTCTCGATCGGGGGATGTGTCGCGAACATATCCATAATACCGGTTTTTGGATTTTCGAAAGCCATCTCCCGGATTTCAGCGGGCGCATTGAGTTTGGCCCGTCCGGAAATCTTTTCCAGTGCCCGGATCATCGCGTCCGGGTTTTTGGTCAACTCAACCGATCCAGCGTCCGCAAGAAACTCACGTTTGCGCGACAACGCAAACCGGATCAACATGGCCAATCCATAAGCTATGGCAATTATCGCAACGGCAATCATGATCAGGACGGCTGCATTGACCTCCCCGCCTCGCCGCGACCGGTTGGTCCTTGGCATATTTGTGCGGAAGACACCGCGCACAACGATCTCGCCAAAGAAGGAAATAATCCCGACAAAAATCACAGCGATGATTAGCATCCTGACATCGCGGTTTTTGATATGGCTGAGTTCATGGGCGATCACGGCTTCCAACTCTTCGTCGTCCAAATTATCCATCAGACCGCGGGTCAGCGTGATCGTGTAATTCTTATCGCGAATGCCGCTGGCATAGGCATTCATCACCTCGGTTTCGATAATCTTTAACCGAGGCATGGTCATGCCGCGCGAAATACACAGATTTTCCAGCATTTTATAAGGACGCGGGGCTTGGCTTTGTGTCAGCGGCCTGGCTTTGGTGGCCATGTCAATCATACTTTGATGGCCGACAAATGCGATCGCGAACCATGTTCCTACGCCCAATAAGG
>JABDMW010000002.1 GCA_013001295.1 Hyphomonadaceae bacterium | reverse complement strand
TGAAGAAATTTTATCCTGATCCCACTCCTGGAGACTGGCTCATCGGGCAAGGCTGGGATGAAGGTGTGTTCGCAAGCATTGGCTATCCGGACCGCGCTGCGCTTGATGCCGCGTTTCCAGACAATCCCGTACATTTGGAAAGCCTGCACGGATTTGCCGGGTTTTATAATGGCGCTGCGTTGGAAGTCGCTGGCATTGACAAAGATACCACCGACCCCGAAATTGGCGATATCTTACGCCGCGAAAACGGTGAGCCGACGGGCGTGATGCTGACCTTGGCCCAGGGGTTGGTCAATCAGCATATCCCGGAACCCAGTGCCGAACGTCTGCAGCAGGCGATTAAAGCAGGACTAAAAGAAATGGCCGCGGCCGGCGTGACCTCGATCCATGAGGCCGGTATGGCCCGGGCCGATGTGGACGCTTTCAAAACACTGCGTGCGGAAAACCAATTGCCGATCCGGGTTTACGGCATGCTGGATGGCAATGACGAAGCTTTGATGCGCAATTGGTTTAAATCCGGTCCGCTCGACGATGCGGACGATTTCCTTGATATCCGAGGCATTAAAGTATTTTATGATGGTTCGCTCGGCTCCCGCACTGCATTGATGGCGGAACCTTACGCGGACAAACCGGAAGCCGCCCGTCCGACCGAGCGTATCACCCCAAAAGCGGTCAATTCTTTAGCAGAGCGGGCGGTGATCCATGGATTTCAAATGGCCGTGCATGCCATTGGCGATGAGGGAAATAACCGCACACTGAACATCTATGAAGCAGCAACTGCGGGCAAGAATGTAGATCACCGCTGGCGGATCGAGCATGCACAAGTGGTCTTGCCGGATTTTTATACACGTATGGCCACGCTCGGTGTCCTCGCCAGTATGCAATCTTCTCATGCCGTGGGGGACAGCAAATGGGCGGAAGACCGGGTCGGTCCGCAGCGCATCAAACATGCCTATGCCTGGCGAAGGATCAAAGACGCCGGCGGTCGTTTGTTGATAAATTCCGACCTTCCCGGTGAACCTTGGACCCCGATGGAAACACTTTACTTTTCTGTCACGCGCCAACCCTTAAGCGAAGATGTACCTGGCTGGTATATGGACCAGGCATTGAGTACCGAGGAAGCGTTACATGCCATGATAACTGAAAACGCTTATGGTGCCTTTCAGGAAGACATGCTGGGGTCACTGGAACCGGGCAAATGGGCCGATTTCGTTATTCTCGATAAAAATCCGCTTAAAACCGCTCCGAACGATCTTAAAGACATCAACGTGCTTTCGACATGGGTCGCCGGAGCAAGAGACTGGGAGAAAGTCAAATAATTTTCGAATCTCAGTATTTTCACAATCTCTATTTGACAGCTGGCGCTCCGCTCTTTTTAATCCAGGATAAATTTCCCTCCTCCTGCAAAAAGAAAGTCTCTTCCATGCGTTTGATTTCCAATTTTTCATCACGTCTTCTCTCGGTCTCAGCATTGGCTCTAATATCGACATTCGGCTTCGCCGCATCTGCATTCGCCCATACTGAATTCGCTTTTGGCGCATTGTCTGCGGAGACCCAAGAACATGTGACAATCTTTATGGGTGAAGACGAAGATCTCTCGGGAACGTCCGCTGACGTAAATGAAAAAACCGACGGACGGTTGGCGTTAGCCTTGAAAGACGCTGAGTTTGAAGGAAAATTTGGTAAGAAGCTACATTTGTACGGGTTAAGCCCGTTCGCACGCATAACGGTGATCGGTACAGGTGATGAAAACTTGTCGACGCGGGATTTGCGTGACCTCGGCGGGTATGTGGCGCAAGCATCAGATAATGAAAAGGACTTAAGTGTGATGGTTGATGGTCTCGACACAAATGTCGACACAGCTGCCGCACAGATTGCAATGGGATATGCGCTCAGTTCTTATGAATTCACAAAATACAAAGAAAATGCAAAAGAAATCGACCGCACCGTCGCATTCCACTCTGACAATATGAACGCATCTAAATCGCTTTATGAAGGGGATCTCGAACACGTCGTGACAGGTGTGAATTTTGCCCGCGATATGGGAACCGAACCCGGAAAATCCATCTATCCCGAAAGTTTTGCCCAAGGGGTCCGCGAATTGTTCAGTGGCGTTGCCGGCGTCAAAATCGATGTGCTTGGCGTTTCAGACATGCGCCGTAATAAAATGGGTGCATTGATGGGCGTTGGGCAGGGATCTGTTCACGATCCGCGCCTAATTGTTATCAGTTATATGGGCGGGACGCGTGGGGAAGACCCGGTCGCTCTGGTCGGTAAAGGGATAACCTTTGATACAGGCGGGATCAGTATCAAACCCAATACGGGCCAATGGGCGATGAAATCCGATTTGTCCGGTGCCGCCGCTGTAGCGGGTACCGTATATGCGGTCGCAAAACGGAGTGCAAACGCCAATCTGGTCGGTGTTATGGCGATGGCAGAAAACATGCCGGCAGCGGATGCGATACGCCCGGGCGATGTGCTCGAAACGATGTCCGGGAAAACCATCGAAGTGATGTCGACCGACGCAGAAGGGCGTCTCGTACTGTCCGATGCAATGACTTATGTGCAAAAGGAATACGACCCGTCTCTGCTGATTGATATTGCGACATTGACGGGATCCGTCGGGCGCGCGCTCGGCTACGAATATGCGGGCGTCATTTCCCATGATTGGGATTTGTCGATGAAAATGATGGAGGTGGGTAAACGCGTGGGAGAGGATGTCTGGCCGCTGCCTCTCAATGATGCGCATTTCAAAGCCATCAAGTCTGATATCGCCGATTTAAAAAGTACCGCAGGCAGACCAGGTGCCAGTATTGGCGGAGCCGTGATCGGCACGTTCGTTGATGAAGACCGTCCCTGGATCCATTTGGATATTGCAGGCGTCGACTGGCTGGATAAAGCCACTCCGACCTCGCCTAAAGGTCATGCAGGGTGGGGCGTGCGCTTTATGGATGGTGTTGTCCGCGATGTGGAAAAAAAATAGGCGAGATCCACAGGGCGTTTGTTGACATTGATTTCAATAGACTAGCTGTAAAAATGTAACACGGCCTAATAAAGCAGGAGGACGACAATGGGTTTGTCTCAAGATTATTCATCAGGATTCGGTAAAAAATCCACAGCGGAAGATGTCACCGAAGGCGTTGATCTGTCGGGAAAGGCTGTCCTGATTACGGGCGTTGGTTCGGGCCTCGGGAAAGAAGCCATGCGTGTACTGGCCTTGCGCGGCGCTCATGTGATTGGGCTGGACAGAACACTGGAAGCTGCCAGCACGGCTTGCGACGAAACACCGGGCGAAACAAGCGCCTTTGAATGCGATCTTGCTGATCCTAATTCGATTGTCGCGTGCGCCAAAGCGATCAAGGAACAATTCAAATCTTTAGACGTGGTACTGACCAATGCGGGGATTATGTGCCCGCCCTATGCCGTCGTAAACAAATATAAAGAGCCCCTTGAAATACAGTTTGCTGTCAATTTCTTGGGCCATTTCGTGCTGATTAATCACCTCATGCCGTTGGTTAAGGCTGCGCCGAGCGCCCGCCTCGCCATTGTTGCCAGTGAAGGATATACAACCGCGCCCAAGAAAACCGGCATCCAGTTTGAAGATCTGGATTTCAGTGAAGGCTATAGCGCTTTGACAGCGTATGGGCATTCCAAACTGGCTTCGATGCTGCTCAGTAAAGAGCTGGCCAAGCGTCTAGCGGATACGAAGGTCACGTCAAATTCTGTCCATCCCGGCGTGATCCGTACCAATCTGGCCAACGATACCGAAAGTCTAATTGTCAAAATGATCTCGGCTTTCGCTGGACCGTGGACCCGAAGCATTGCCCAGGGCGCTGCCACGCATTGCTTTGTCGCTGCACACCTTGATCTTGACGGCGTCACAGGGCTGCATTTCGCGGACAGCAATCCCAAACACGCGAAAGATCATCCGCTGGTTAACGATATGGATTTGGCGGGACGGCTTTGGGACAAAGCGCTAGATTTGGCCGGGGACTATCTGGTCAAGGACAATGAGGTGTATTATTGAATCGAAGATCCAGACTAGACTCTATTTTTTCCGTCTATTCAGGAGCTACCGCCTCCAACCGCAGCGCATGCACTTTACCGTTCATTTCGTCGGCGAGCACGTCCATGACGGCGCGGTGGCGGGCGAGGCGGGACATCCCCTTGAATTTTGGTGAGACAATGCGCACATGAAAGTGGCTTTCTCCGCTCCCGTGCTTGGCGGCGTGAGCGGCAGCACCGGCGTGTCCGGCGTGTTTATGGGACTCGTCGATGACGTCTAACTGCGATGGATTGAAACTTTGCGTTAGTTTTTCCTTGATACTGTCGGCAATTACCCCCATTTTAGTTTCCTTTTTTTAATAGCGCTAAATAAATTCTCGAAAGATGAAACATGGCTGATGACTTTAAATACCGTCCTAAGGGCTTGGATATAAGGATTAAACCCCCGGGTTCCAAGCTTAAGCCGGAAGAAAAAGAGTGCGAATGGGCGGGATGCGTCTCCAAAGGCGGCTGTCGCGCGCCCAAAAGTCCAGACCGGCTGCGCGATTTTTATTATTTCTGTGAGGCACACGCCCGAGAATACAATAAAAACTGGAATTTCTTCTCAGGCATGACGGACGAAGACATCACAGAATGGCAAGTTGGCGCCCGCCATGGGCACCGCCCGACCTGGGATGTGCGCAAAAATACCGGTGAGCGGGCGAAAGCGCGTAAGAAATCGAAAACCGGCGGCGGCGCAGCCTATGCGGACGGCTATAATATTTTCAAAGAGGGCGATGAGCCTGTTGCGGAACAACCCAGACGCCGGTTGACGAAGCTGCAGATCAAAGCGCTCAACGATCTGGGACTGGATGAATTCTCCGGCCCGAAAATGGTACGGGAACGGTATACTAAGCTTGTTAAAAAACTGCATCCGGACGCCAATGGAGGTGACCGGACGACCGAATTGGATTTCCAGCGTGTGGTCAAAGCCTATAAGGTATTAAAAACAACAAATTTAACCTAGATTTTTAGAACCGAATCGGCAGAAATGATCTGACGATAAAAAGCAGTCACTGGACTGCGGCAAGGTATTTTCATGAGCGATTTATTCCCGATATTTGAACCGGACATCGAAGTGTCCGCACGTGAAGTGTTTGGCGTCGATTTTGACATGAAAGTGCCGGCTTTCAGCAAGCCGTGTGAGTACACACCGCCGGTTGATCCGGCTTACCGGTTTGATTCGGAAACAACCCAGGCTATTTTGGCCGGATTTGCGTTTAACCGTCGGGTGATGGTGCAGGGTTATCACGGCACCGGGAAATCGACTCATATTGAACAAGTCGCCGCCCGGCTCAATTGGCCATTGGTCCGGATAAACTTGGACAGTCATGTGTCGCGAATTGATCTCGTCGGGAAAGATGCGATCGTCCTTAAAGACGGAAAGCAGATTACGGAATTCCGTGAGGGTCTCCTCCCGTGGGCATTGCAAAACCCTGTCGCGCTGGTGTTTGACGAGTATGATGCCGGTCGGCCGGACGTGATGTTTGTGATCCAGCGCATCTTGGAGGCCGAAGGGCGTTTGACTTTGCTTGATCAGAACCGGGTAATTACACCGCATTCGGCATTCCGCCTGTTTTCAACAACCAATACGGTCGGATTGGGCGACACGACGGGACTGTATCACGGTACCCAACAAATCAACCAGGGCCAGATGGACCGATGGTCAATTGTTACCACGCTGAATTATCTCGATCATGATGAAGAAGCGGCCATCGTTCTTGCCAAATCACCGACCTATGACAGTGCCGAAGGTAAAGACATGTTAGCCAAAATGGTGCGCGTGGCCGATATGACAAGGAACGCTTTCATGGCCGGTGATATTTCGACTGTGATGAGCCCCCGAACTGTAATGAACTGGGCTGAAAATGCGCGCATTTTTGACGGTGATATTGCTCAATCTTTTCGGATGACCTTCCTCAACAAATGTGACGAACTTGAACGTCCGGTGATCGCAGAGTTCTATCAGCGCGCCTTTGGCGAAGATTTACCTGAAAGCGCCACCACCGTGATGGTGGCTTAGGGGCAGTGGCCACCCAGACACCTGTCGATACTTTTAAACGCGTCCTGGCGGCGACGACAAAAGCACTCGCGGGCAAAACAGAACTGGAAGTGCAGTTTGGCGGGGAAGTCGCCGGCCTCGTTAAAAGTGGTGACGTCGATCATCTTGTTTTACCGATGCCACCAACACAGCCTACGCAAGTAGCCATCGCTAAATCGCGCGGACAAGCCGATGCACTGGCATTGAAGTTGGCCCTGCACGACCCTGATATTTTTGCCAAAGATCTCCCCAGACCCGGCCCGGCCCGAGCAATTTGTGAGGCCCTGGAACAGGCTCGCGTGGAAAGCCTTGGCGCGAAATTTATGGAAGGGGTCAGCGATAATCTGCACGCAGCACTGGATGCAAGGTGCATACGTCGCGGATTTCATCAAGATGGCCTCAGCCAGGACGATACGCCAATGGCGGAAGCCATGGGATTGATTGCCCGGGAGGTTTTTTCCGGCCGCGCGTTACCTGATGGAGCAAATGGCATCATGCAGGCTTGGCGAGATCATATCGAAACCACCGGCAGTGAGGCATTGGACAACCTTGCAGACAATCTGGATGATCAGGTCGAGTTTGCCAAATACACCCAGGAACTCTTAAAAGCCTTCGATTTGGGTGACGAACTATCTGATGCCGAACAGGGCGATGAGGACGAGGATGATGAGTCCCGTCAAGATGAAGACAACAATCCGCAAAATGCGCAAGAAGAGCAGGAAGAACAAGATCCGGGCTCTGCGCAAGTTTCAGAAGCCGATGCGCTTGACGACGACGAAACCGATGCCTCTGACACTGTGGACGCCGATGATATTGATGGCGATAGTACAGAGAGCGATGAGGCCACCGAGCAGGAAGGCCGCAGGCCTGAATTCAGCAATGCACCAACACCCTATTCTGTGTATACGCGCGCCCATGATGAGGTGATCAAAGCTGAAGAGCTATGTGAGATTGAAGAGCTTACCCGGCTTCGGACTTATCTTGACGGTCATATGGCCGGACTTTCAGCTGTGATTGCGCGCCTCGCCAACCGGCTGCAACGAAGGTTATTGGCCCAACAGCAACGGAGCTGGAATTTTGATTTGGAAGAAGGCATCCTGGATACGGCCCGGCTGACCCGTGTGGTCACCGATCCGATGCAGGCACTGTCATTTAAAGAAGAGGAAGCGACCGAATTCCGCGATACAGTTGTTACGATCTTGATTGATAATTCAGGCTCTATGCGCGGACGGCCGATCATGATGGCCGCCGTCTGCGCGGATATTCTGGCGCGCACATTGGAACGTTGCGCCGTGAAAGCGGAAATTCTCGGTTTCACCACGCGCGCCTGGAAAGGCGGGGCTTCGTTCCAGGACTGGCTGGCGGCCGGGAAGCCGGATCATCCGGGGCGTCTCAATGATTTGCGCCATATCATATATAAATCCGCAGATATGCCGTGGCGCCGGGCCAAACACAATCTGGGCCTGATGATGCGCGAAGGACTCTTGAAAGAGAATATTGATGGAGAGGCGCTCGAGTGGGCCTTTGGCCGTCTGATGGCCCGCCCTGAGCAGCGCCGCATACTGATGGTTATTTCGGACGGTGCTCCGGTCGATGATGCAACGCAATCGCGCAATCGATCCGGCATGTTGGAAAACCATCTCCATCAGGTGATTGATAAGATTGAAAACCGCTCGGAAGTTGAATTGATCGCCATTGGGATCAATCATGATGTGACGCGTTGGTATCAACACGCCGTGACGATCACCGATGTTGAAGAGCTCGGCGGTGTGATGACGGAAAAACTTGCTGAACTGTTTGCAGATAAATCCAAGACTACGCGCCGTCGCCGGCGTTGATCAACGACTGTTTCTGAACGCGTATTTTTGCACAAAGCCACTGGTTGAGACCGCACGTCCATTGACGGTTTTGGGATGATACCGGGTTCGTCGGGCCGCGTTTTTTGCAGCTTTTACGAAGTCATCTTCATATCTTCTGGCGTTGACAGATACCAAATGTGCTCTGGCGACCCGGCCTCTGTCATCAATATCGAGCGCCAATACGACATCGGCTTCAACGCGCCGGCGTTTGGCTTTACGGGGGTAGGATGGTTTGCGGGCGTTTCCGCGAATTCGCGGCACCACTGTCCGTGAGGCGGCTATACGTTCGGGTGCATCGCCGCGCATTGTCGGGTGCTGGGTCGGCCGAGGATAACGGTCCATTGGGGCGCCTTCTAAAAACCGATCATTGCCGCCGGATGCGAACCGCGACCTGCGGGGTTTGGTGTTCAGACCGACAATTGCGTCTTTCGGCAAAACTTGAGTCAGCGACTTTAACTGTTCAGGACGTTGGAGCGGCGTCCAGATGTCCGTATAGGCTTTGATCGCGACGGCTTTGATATCGTCATCAGCATCGGGGTCATAATAGGCGTCTGTGAGTTTCGCCCAGGATTTCTCTTCGTGAACCTTTAAAGCCTGCTGCCGGGCGCGGGCGCTGATAACATAGGATGATCCCCCGTATTGGGCGAGGAAATCTTCCAGACGTGCGAGGCGAATACCTGTATGCATTTCGTTGGATAGGTCTTGATAGTTTAAAAATGCTTCTGATGGGCCAACATTTTCGCCGCTGCTGTCCGCGCCAATGTTTTGAAAGACAAGCCATAAAGCCAGTGCGAGAAAAAGAAGGCCGATAAAAGGCGCGACCATGAATGGTTTGCGCATGGACGGATTGTTTTCAGAATCAGTATCCGGCTCCCCAATATCCTCAGACATGTCTAATTCGGCATCTTGCATTTAGAATATTCCAGCCCTTGCCCAGAAAAAGCCCTCCCCATGCTCTTATCGAGAAAGAAACCCTAATAAAAAGGCAAAATTTGGGCGAAACCTGATTGTCTATGCAAACAGTTTCTGCGCAAGCCAACCACCGATGAGAGGCAAAGTGATACCGGCGACGATCATCCAGCCCGGATGCGGAAATGAAAACATGGTCGCAATGCCCGCGAGCAACAGGAATACGACCGGAATCCAACTGGCCTTTTTATTGCCTGCTGATAGTTTCAGCGTCGTCGCGGCTGCCACGAATGAGCCTGCCAGCCACGCCAGAGTTACCGATACTTTGGCACCGAGCGGCATCACGGACATCAGTCGCTTCATATCTTCCTTGTTGGACAGATCGATATCGGCCGGGGGTGGGTAAATCATATGCCCAATAGATTCGACGACAAATACAGTCGCAACGCCGGCTACAATACCCGAGATCACGGCTATGAGATTTTTCTTTCGACCTGATTTCATTTCAAAGTCCTCCCTTGCGCTTGTGTTCTAACAAATTTTCGAATTCCGGTCAAAATATCTTGAAAACAGGGACGTGCCCGCGCAAAGTCCGGCCATGACACATTCCGCGCCAATAGACAAAAATTCTCATCTCGTTCTCGTTGATGGATCCGGTTACATTTTCAGAGCTTATCATGCCTTGCCAGCATTAACCCGCCGGACAGATGGTCTGGTGATCGGTGCAGTCGCCGGGTTTTCCAATATGCTGTTCAAGTTGTTGCGCGAGCAGACAGGAGATGCCCGCCCCACCCACTTTGCGGTGATCTTTGACAGCAAGGGCAAAACATTCCGCAGCAAGATTTACAATGAATATAAAGCCAATCGCCCACCGCCGCCGGAAGATCTGGTTCCGCAATTTCCGCTGACTCGGGACGCCACGCGGGCCTTCGGGGCCCTGGCGATTGAAACCCCGGGCTATGAAGCGGACGATATCATCGCGACCTACGCCGACCAGGCAGAGAAGAAAGGCGCGCGCGTAACGATTGTCTCATCCGATAAAGACCTGATGCAGATGGTCAGCGACAAAGTCTGCATGCTTGATACCATGAAAAACAAGCAAATATGCGCGCCGGAGGTGTTCGAAAAATTCGGGGTCGGCCCGGACAAGGTCATCGATATTCAAAGCCTGGCCGGGGATAGCTCTGACAATGTGCCGGGTGTGCCGGGCATCGGCGTGAAAACGGCAGCGTTGTTGATCAATCAGTATGGCGATCTCGATACATTATTGGAACATGCCCACGAGATTCCGCAAAAAGGCCGGCGCGAGAAATTGATCGAACATGCGGATATGGCGCGTGTGTCGCGAGAACTTGTTACGCTCAAGCGCGACATGGATATGGACATTCCGGTGGAAGACCTGGCGATACAGGATCCGGATCCGGAGACATTGCTTGGTTTCCTTAATGAGATGACATTCCGCACCCTAACCAAACGGGTGATGGCGGCCATGGGTGAGGGCGAAACGGACTCGCTACGGATGGACGAAATTGTGCAGGCTGCCGATCCGGGTATTCCGGTGTTTGATAAAAGCAAATACGAATGTGTGCAGGATCTTGATCGCCTTAAGCATTGGGTGACGCGCGCCACCCAGGTCGGGTATTGCGCCGTCGATCTTGAGACCGACAGTCTGGATAGCGCTGCTGCCAACTTGGTTGGTGTGTGCCTTGCTGTTGCCGACAACGAAGCTTGCTATATTCCGCTAGGTCATACCGGGGGTGGCGATTTGTTGGGCGATGGCGCTCCGGAACAAATTCAAATGCAGGATGCTTTGGATATTTTAGAGCCCATGCTGCACAATCCGGCTGTCCTTAAGGTTGGACAAAATTTCAAATATGATCTGGGCGTATTCCTGCGCTACGGGCTGAAACCGACACCTTATGACGACACGATGCTCATATCATATGCATTGTCCTGCGGTCTGCACTCGCACGGCATGGATAACTTATCGCAAATGTATTTCGAGCATACGCCGATTCCGTTCAAGGAAATCGCAGGTACGGGCAAAGCACAAAAGACGTTTAACGAATTGACGCTTGAAGAAGCGACGCCTTACGCGGCGGAAGACGCGGACGTCACGTTACGACTGTGGAAGTATTTAAAACCAAGGCTTGCGGCCGAACAGGTCGCTGCGACTTATGAAACGCTGGAACGCGGCATGCCGACAGTTTTGGCCCAGATGGAAAACAACGGCATCAAAGTTGATAAAACGGTGCTCGCTCGATTGTCGGGCGACTTCGAACAGAAAAAGGCGGGCCTCGAAGCTGAAGCCCATGAACTGGCCGGCCGGTCGTTTAATCTGGGCAGTCCCAAACAATTGGGTGAAATCCTGTTTGATGAGCTTGGACTGCCGGGCGGCAAGAAAACCAAGACCGGGGCCTGGCAAACCGGTGCTGGCGTCTTGGAAGCTTTGGAAAACGAACATGCCTTGCCGAAAGCCGTGCTGGAATGGCGCCATTATGCCAAACTGAAATCTACCTATACGGATACGCTTCCCACCGAAATCAACCCTGACACGGGCCGGGTGCACACCAGTTATTCTCTAGCCTCGACATCAACTGGGCGCTTGTCATCATCGGATCCGAATTTACAAAACATACCGATCAGAACCGAAGACGGGCGCAAAATTCGTACGGCGTTTGTAGCTGAGCCGGGAAATACCCTGGTTGCGGCCGACTATTCACAGGTCGAGCTTCGCATTCTTGCCCATGTCGCCGATCTGGAAACCATGAAACAGGCCTTTGCGGACGGTGTCGATATTCATGCATTGACGGCCAGTGAAATGTTTGGCGTTCCGATTGAAGGCATGGACTCGTCGGTGCGCCGCCGTGCGAAAGCCATCAATTTTGGCATTATTTACGGCATATCCGCTTTTGGCCTGGCCAATAATCTCGGGATCAGCCGCACTGAAGCCAAGGAATATATTGAAAGCTATTTCGAAAAATTCCCGGGGATTAAAACCTATATGGAAGCTGCCAAGGATGAGGCGCGAGAGAACGGGTATGTAAAAACCATATTCGGGCGCAAATGCCATATCAAAGGCATCAATGATAAAAACGGGGCCATGCGCGGCTTTGGCGAGCGTCAGGCGATCAATGCACCGATCCAGGGTGCGGCGGCGGATATTATGCGCCGGGCCATGATGCGTATGCCGAATGCTATATCCGATATTGAAGGTGCATTGATGCTGCTGCAGGTGCACGATGAATTGGTGTTCGAAGTACCCGAATCTTCAGCTGACACTTTGATAAAGACCGCAAAAGCTGTTATGCAAAATGCGTGCGCACCTGCGGTCAATCTCAGCGTTCCTTTGGTCGTTGATGCCAAAGCCGCCCACAACTGGAATGACGCACATTAGAATTTGTCCAAAATAATCTGGGGGCGAATGGAGTTGTATATGAACAAACTACTGATCTTAAGCCTGAGCGTTTCTGCAATGGTTATTGCGGGTTGCTCTCAAGGTAATGATGATACCAGCGCAGAGAAATCGGTGTCTGAATCGGAAATGGCCGGCGTGCCGGAAACCATTGAAAAGACTGTACAACAAGATGGAAATAAAGCGGCCGTAACAATGGCCTTGCTCAATCCAAACAGAAGCGACCAAGACCGTGCCGATGACGAGGTCCGCAAGGCGGCCGATGTCTTGCAATTTACCGGTATTATGCCCGGCATGACGGTTTTAGAAATGGAGGCTGGCGGCGGCTATTACACACAAGCCTTGTCTTATCTGGTTGGGGCTGAAGGCAAAGTGATCCGACAAAACCCAGCCGCGTTCGATGCCTTTATGAAACCCGAGGACTTGGCCGCGCGTTTTGGGGAAGACGGAAACCGGTTCGCCAATGTCGAGCATTTGAAAGTCAATTTCGACGCGTTTGAAACAATCGCAGATGATAGTGTTGATGTCGTGACCTGGTTTCTTGGGCCCCACGAATTGTTCTTTACCCCCGAAGACGGCAATACATTCGGCACACCTGAGAAGAGCTATGCGGAAATTTATCGTGTTCTGAAACCGGGTGGAAAGTTTATTGCTCTGGATCATAAAGCGACGCCCGGTGCGCCGGAAACAACTGGAAACACGACCCATAGGATTGACCCCGACACGGTCAAGGCGCGCGTCGCCGAAGCGGGATTGGTGTTTAAACAGGCCAGTAATATTCTCGCCAATTCGAAAGATGATTATAATTTGAATGTTTTTGATCCGTCTGTCCGTCGTAAAACGGATCGGTTCTTACACATGTATGAGAAACCAGAGTAAACAACTAACAACGGATATATTATGACTATATTGGCACTTTGCCGACACGGCCAAAGCGAATGGAATTTGCAGAACCGGTTTACCGGATGGGTCGATGTTGACCTGACTGAAAAAGGCGAGAATGAAGAGCGGCTCGGCGGTGAGTTGTTGGCCGCTGAAGGCATTCGTTTTGATGAAGCCTTCACATCATATCAGACGCGCGCGATCCGCACGCTTTGGATCGCCCTGCATAAACTTGACCAATGCTATATCCCTGTCACCAAGGACTGGCATCTCAACGAACGGCATTATGGCGGGCTCAGCGGGCTCAATAAACAAGAGACCCGCGATAAGCACGGCGATGAGCAGGTGCATATCTGGCGGCGTTCCTTTGATACACCGCCTCCGATTGTTGGGCCGGAACACAAATATCATCCGTCCAATGACCCGCGCTATGCGGGCATCGACCCCAAGGAATTGCCGGGCGGGGAAAGCCTGAAATTAACGTTGGAGCGCGTGTTGCCGTATTTTGATGACGTCATTGCACCGAAGATCGTTGCAGGGGAGACACTCCTGATTTCGGCCCATGGCAATTCGCTCCGCTGCCTGCTAAAACATTTGTTCGATGTGTCGGATGAAGATATCCCCGGATACGAGTTTCCGACCGGAAATCCTTTGCTGATTGACTTGGAAGACGGAACGTTAAATGTCAAATCAGCCCGCTATCTGGACGAAAGTCGTGCCAAAAAATTACCCGTAATCGGCTGATTTTTAAGCGAAAACCAATATAATGTAAAAAAAGTTTTACATTGCAATTTCTTACGGCTATATATGTAAAAGATGTTTTACATTTAAGTAAGGAGTTTGACATGAAATATATTGAGGATATGAGTCCAACCGAAGCCTATAGTTGGGTATCTCTGTTAACGACTGCCGGCATATTCTGGTATTTTTATCAGCGCATGTGGGACGGATTTCAAATCGTTCAGCATTCTCCGGGCGGTCTGATCGAAATCTTTGTCGGTTTGATTATTTTTACGATTATTGCGCACGCCGTTATCGCGGGTATCTTTAGTGTTCAGAGAAATAAGGGTGCTGGCGAGTTGGACTTCGAACCACGGGAAAAAGATGAGAGAGATATCGCCATCGAACGAAAGGCGGAGCAATATAGCCATTGGTTTATCTATGCGGCGATCAATGTGATTATTTTTCACCTGCTTTTTGAAAATGCTTATTCACCTGAATACGATCCACCATTCTCTGTGCTCGGGCCGTCCAACATGTTTTTCGTTTTGATGGGATCATTGTTCGTCGGCGATATTATCAAACGCCTTTCCATGATCCTGGCGTACCGGGCGTAAATCATGGGTGGCAAAAAAGGCGAAGTCAAAAACCAGATCAAACGTATTAGGTTGGCGCGAACCGACTGGACGCAGGCCGATCTGGCCGAGAGGGTAGGCGCGACCCGGCAAACCATCATCGCGATCGAGGCCGGCAAATATGCGCCGTCACTGGTGTTGGCATTTCGTATTGCCCAGGTGTTCGGTGAACCGTTTGAAGAGGTTTTTCAATACAAGCCTTAGGACTTTGACGTCGCGTATTTTGCCGCCAGAGTTTTCGGGGCGACGCGACAATAGGACGTCGTCAGAGCGTATTTCAAAATATCGAGAGAGACGTTTTCCAAATCGATTTCCGTCCAGCCTTTCTCACCCCACGATCCTTTGACCGGTTTGATAATGCCCGGTGCCAGATCGGCGAACACCGATTGTTCATGGTTGGATAATTTGAGTACGACCGTATTTTCCTGACTGTCCAGTGTCGCGAAAATCTTTTTACGCACGCGAAACGAGCTTTTATGGAAATGCGGTTGCTCACCTGCTTCTTCATAAGCGAGGGCCATTTCGGTAAAAGTTGCAATACTTACCATAGCCTCAATGTAATCAAAATATAATGTTAGGTATAGTCTTTACGCGCGTGAAGAATATGCGGCGTCGACCAAGGATTGTCCGCGTTCATTCAAGAGGATACCACCGCCCATTTTGTTCATGCTGTATCCAAATGCGAGATCAGCCTCAGGATCAGCAAAGCCAATACTACCGCCCATGCCGACATGGCCGAAAGCCCGGTCGCCAATGACTGCAGAATTGCCTTCTCCAGGCGTCGTCTCCCGGTTGTCCATATTGAGCATAAATCCTTGCCCGAAACGGGTCGGGATCAAGAGGGTTTTATCCTTATCGGTTTCCATGGATGGCGTACGCATGTCTTCGATACGGTCATTTGATAAGAAAGTACCGTCGCCGCCTGCAAAGGGGGCAAACATTCCAGCCAACCCGCGCGCATTCGACGCCCCACCAGCTCCGCCGATTTCGGCCTTCCAATATTTCTCGGCATTGAAATCCCACGCGCCATTATTCAATAGTGCCGCAAATTGTATCGACATGGGATTGCTCATGATTGTTTTGGCAAAATCCGAGGTAAAGTCGGAAGGTGAGGGCACAAATGGGATCATCGTGGCCATGCGCGCAAATTCGCTCTCTGCCAGTCCAATGTGAAAATCAAGGTCTAACGGGTCTGCTATCTCGTCTTTGAAGAACGTACCCAGTGATTTGCCTGACACACGCCGGACCAATTCACCAACTGTCCACCCAAAGGTCGCCATATGATAGCCATTTGCGGTTCCCGGCTGCCAATACGGTTTTGTTTTGGCAAGCCGGGTACACATATAATCCCAATCTGCAAAGCCACCCGGTTTAACTGGTTTGCGGATGGCCGGCACCGCGCTCGAGTGGTTGAGCATCATGCGGACCGTGACGTTTTCTTTGCCATTTGTGGCGAATTCCGGCCAGTAGGCCTCGACTTTCTCATCCAGTTTGAGCAAGCTTCGATCGATCAGGATCTGCGCGCACAAAGCAGTTGCCGCTTTTGTGCACGAAAACACAATCGAGATCGTATCTTCCTGCCACTCATGCTTTTTCTTAGATGATGTGTACCCGCCCCAGAGATCAACCACTGTTTCGCCGGCAATGCGAACGCAGACGCTTGCCCCGACCTCGCCGCGTTCAACGAAATTTCGTTCAAACGCTTCCGCGACGTTTTGAAATGCGGGATCGCAAGTGCCGTTAATGGAAATGCTCATCTAGTTTTTCTTCATTGCGGCAGATTTGATTACAAACTTAGTCATCAGACCCCGTCGGGTGATAGGATTTTAAGAAGTCAAGAACCGCTCTGCTGACGGCTTCCGGTTGCTCCGGGAGCAGTGCATGGCCGGCATTTGAAATCGTATTGACCGTTACGCGGTCGGGATATCGGGCCAGCAGTAAATCCGCTGTATCCTCTTTTGGTGCGATCCGGTCCGCATCTGCCTGCACGACCAACATCGGGCCGATGCCGCCGGCGAGCCAGTTTGTCTCCGGTGTTTCGGTTTTTGATTTGCCCTGTAAAACCGCCGTCTTTGTATGCCAGCCCCGCTGCCAGTATTTGGGAATTTCATTGCCTTCCGCAAAAAACGCATAGTCGATATCGCGAAGCCGTTTTTTAAATGAACTGATCGGATTAAAAATATTTTTTAACGCGGCTTCGGCTGTCGGCTCAATCGGTTTTTCACCACCTGCGGCGATAAGGATAACACCGTTGACTAAATCTGGATATTTGTGTGCGGCCGCCCGAACAACGCGGTTGCCAAAAGCGTGACCGATCAGAAATGTCGGGCCTTCGTCCCTGGTGTTTTTGTCATTCTTGATCACGGCTTCCACATGGGTCGCGAAATTGTACAGGCTTGGATCCTCAAGCATGGATGTGCCATTTATGCCCGGGGCTTCAATCGCCACGGCGCGGTAGCCAGCACTGACCAATTCCTCGATCAACTCGTTGAAATCGCTGGCCTCACGGCCGGCGCTGGCCATCAAAGCCACGCGCGGACCATCTCCCTGCGCGTAATAGGTAATCATTTGATCATTCAGTGCCATTGTTGTTTGCTGTCCTGTCGCTGGTCTGGCTGGCGTGTTCGGGAATGGGGCGCGGGTCATCAGGAACACGCCCGCAAAAACGGCCAGAAAACAAACAAGGAAAAACAGTTTACGCATGCCGGTCCCGTTTACGCCTGCAGTTTCGCCAATTGGGTTTTCATTGCCGCAGAGAGCGGTTTAGGACGACGGGTTTTTTCATCGACATAAACATGCACGAAATGCCCTTGCGCTGACGCGGTGGTTTCCTCATTGCGAAACAGGCCGATTTCATAGCGAATACTCGATGATCCAAGCTTGGCCACGCGCAGGCCCGCAACCACATCGTCCGGGAAACTGATCGGCGCGAAATAGGCGCAGCCCGTATCGACGACCAGCCCAACGGTTTCACTGGTCCCGATCTCCAACAATCCATTGTCCACAAGATAACGGTTCACTACCGTGTCGAAATACAGATAATAAATCGCGTTATTAACGTGCCCGTAAACGTCATTGTCATTCCAGCGCGTTGGAATGGTCAATGTGTGCGGATAGGAATCCAGAGATTGCGGTTCAGGACGCATCAAAGAATCGTCTCATAGATTTTTACCACGGCGTCATAAGTCATTTCGCGTGGGTTGTTCATCAAAACCCGGTCTTTTGCCATGGCATCTTCCGCCATCATCGGGATGGCATCGGCTGGAATACTGACGCTTGTCAGGGTCTGGGGCACATCGGTTTCATCCTTGATGCGTTGCATTTCATCGACCAGTGCGGCTCCTGTGCGACCGACACCGAGATCCCCGGCGATTTCCCCGTACCAGTCGTCTGCCTTCAACAGATTATATTTCATTACTTCGGTGAGCACGAGCGCATTGGAAAGCCCGTGCGGTACGTGGAAAAACCCGCCGAGCGGGTACGCCAGACCGTGCACGGCCGCCACCGGGGCATTTGAAAAGGCCTGCCCGGCCAACATAGCACCAATCAGCATGTCATTGCGCGCATCCACATCATTGCCGTCCGTGCAGGCTTTGACGATCGCCCCGCGCAATTTACGCATGGCGCTTAATGCCAGCGTATCTGAAATCGGGTTTTTCTTGTGAATGGAGGTATAAGCTTCGACGGCATGCACCATGGCATCGATGCCGGTCGCGGCCGTGATCGATTTTGGTAATCCAAAAGTCAGGCTCGCATCGAGCAGCACCCGGTCCGCATATAGCGGATCAGCGACGACCGCCATTTTTGAGGTTTTTCCCGTCGTGATAATCGCGACATTCGTGACTTCGGATCCGGTCCCTGCAGTTGTAGGGATCAACATAAGCGGCAAACGCGGCCCCTTTGCCAGGCCAACGCCGTACATGCTTTGCAAATCCTGGCCGCTGCCGACCAGAACCGCGATAACTTTCGCCGTATCCATCGGGCTGCCGCCACCAAAGCCGATCACCAACCCGGCATCAAATTCCCGCACCGCCTCGGCGCCTTTTAAGACAATTTCTTCGGGCGGATCAGCTACCACATCGTCAAAGATCATCAGCGTGTATCCGGCCTCTTCAAGCGCGGCCAGTCCCGCATCCATTAAACCCAAGCCGCGAATGCCCTTATCGGTGATAATGGCGATGCGCTTGTTTGGGCACAGGCCTTCAACATAGACGTCGAGTTTTGCTGCACCTTGCGGGTCAATTCTGATATCGGATACCGTTTGAAAAGTGTGCATGTTGGTCTCAAATGGGATGTTTACTCAGCTCCATATCATAAACATATGAAACAAATTTCATAGCTGCAATTTATCACTTTTCAAACCATGATCTTATGTGTAAATCCGCCTCGGGAACAAGCTTAAGAATTGATCAATCTTGTGCCACTAAATTGCCGTTTTTGATCGTCAAATAGCGATTTGAATATGAATCGCTTCAATGCGCCGGGGGGCGTGGAGACCGAAATTGAAAAACAGCTTTATATTGCTGGCCTTATTTATTGCGCTCAATGTCGATGTTGCGGCTGTGTGGTTGTATAGCAAATATCCGCATATCTTTGAGGCTGATACCGTCCAACAAATCGAGCCGGAAATTACCGAAATCAGCGAAGAGCCGATCTCGCCGACCGAGACCATTATCGAGGTTGATATTATCGTTGAAGAGCCGGTTGTGGATGGTGTTTTGGAAAATGTTATGGAAAACGAGCCGGTTAACATTGATGACCCGGACACAGATATGGTTGAAGAGAAAGAAGCCGCACCTCAAGCCGAAGAACGTTTGCTGCCAAAAAGAATCCCGGCCAATTATATGCTCACTGATAAATCGAATTTCAGGCAGGACGAACGGGGATGGGCCTACGACCCGCTCGGACACACCAATCAAACCATGCGCGAATTTGGCTGTACCGTCACCAGCGTTGCCAATGCCATCACCAATTATGATCAGGATTTCGTGACGCCCCGCATCCTCAATCAAAACTTGATCAAGGCACGAGGATTTACCGATCGCGGCTGGCTGAAATGGTCGGCGATTTCTACGGCTACGGATGGGAAGTATTCAGCGCGCGTATTTAATTCCGCTTCCCATGCTAACATTGATAGTTGCATGGCCAATAATGAATACCCGGTCGTTAAAATTTTTCTGCGCGGCGAAGTTCAGCACTGGGTGTTAATCGTCGGCAAACGCAATGGTGAATACCTGATCCGCGACCCGCTTGAGGGCGACCGGGCCGATCACCCAATCCCGTTGTCGTCCCGCGCTAAGGGCGTGCACTCCCTGCGGTGTATTAAGAAGAATTAGAAACGAGAACCCGTAATGGTAGAATCAGAGGTCTACAAGTGAAGAGAAGGTTAGGTTCATTTCTAATATTCTTCCTGTTCTCTGTATTGTTGACGTTATTGCTTAGAGGTATTGATTTCTTTTCAACACTGGACGAACGTAGAATCCGCTGGCTTTTATTGCTCGTTTTTTGTTCAGCTGTGGTGGCGGCTTCGCCGAAGAGGAAGCCTTGATTCGGGTTCGATCTCAGAAAATCATCACTCTGTTTAAAAGAGAAGAGTGAAGAGAAAAATTGAAAATTCGCTCCGGAATTAGAAACGGTTTTCCAGCTTCAAAAATAAGGGTCGCGCGCGTCCGTTAATCTCCTTATAAAATACCCTGATCAATGATCCGGGGAGATTATGTCCAACAAGAACCGCCTGCATCCAATTCCACAGCCTGACAGCACGCCGGTGCTTGGCAACATTTTGTCTGTCGACGGGAAAAAGCCGCTTCAAGGACTGATGCAGATCAGCAAAGAGCTCGGGCCGATTTACTGGCTCGATATGATGGGCAAACCGATTGTCATCGTTTCCGGACCGGAACTGGTCAAGGAATTGTGCGACGAAACCCGGTTTGACAAAACGGTCCGCGGGCCGCTGAAACGTGTGCGCGCCATTGGCGGCGACGGCTTGTTTACCGGCGATACGATCGATCCTAACTGGTCGAAAGCCCACAATATTTTAATGCCGACATTCAGTCAGAAAGCGATGGTGGATTATCTTCCAATGATGGTCGATATCGCAGAACAGCTGATGTTGAAATGGGAGCGGCTCAACGCGGATGAAGAGATTGATGTCGTGCGCGATATGACGGGGCTGACGCTCGATACCATTGGGTTGTGCGGCTTTGATTACCGATTTAATTCATTTTACCGCGAAGATTTTCACCCGTTTATCGGCGCGCTGACACGGACGCTCGAGACTTGCATGGTGCAAAAGGGCCTGCCGTTTGAGAAAACCATTCTCAGAGGGCGCCTCAAGCAAATGGGCGAGGATGTCGCCTTCATGAACAAATTGGTGGATGATATTATCCGCGAACGTCGCCAAGGCGGCGGCGATCAGCACGATTTGCTCAATTTTATGCTGGCCGGTGTCGACAAGGTTACGGGCGAAAGTCTGTCGGATGAAAATATCCGATACCAGATCAACACCTTCCTGATTGCCGGGCACGAAACCACCTCCGGCCTGATGTCTTTTACCCTGTATTATTTGCTTAAGAATCTCGACGTATTAGCCAAAGCCTATGCCGAGGTTGATCAGGTTCTTGGCTATGATATCGGGCAAGCCCCGACGATCGCGCAAATCGGCAAGCTCGATTATATCCGTGCGATCCTTTTGGAAGGGTTGCGCCTGTGGCCAACTGCGCCGGCGTTTAGCGTCACCCCGTTTAAAGACGAAATTATCGGCGGAAAATACCCGATAAAGAAGGGTACATTCACGACCGTGCTTATTCCTTCTTTGCATCGCGATACGTCAATCTGGGGCGATGATCCGGATGGGTTTAACCCTGATCATTTTTCACGCGAAGCGGAAGCAGAGCGACCGGTCTATGCCTACAAGCCATTCGGTAATGGTCAGCGGGCCTGTATCGGGCGGCAATTCGCACTGCAGGAAGCCATTCTGGTATTGGGCATGTTGTTGCAACGCTTCCAGCTGTTTGATCATAAAAATTATCAACTGGATGTGAAGGAAACACTTTCGATCAAGCCGGAAGGGTTTATGATCAAGGCGAAACTGCGCAAGGGGCTTGTGCGCTCGGCTGCACAGTCTGGACTAATTGAAAAGCAGCCCGAGATGGCGCAAAAGGCCAAGCACGGTGCGAAACTCTGCGTGCTATATGGATCCAACCTCGGCACAGCGGAGGCCTATGCCCGCGAGCTGGCTCATATCGGCGATCTCAATGGGTTTACGACGGAGCTGGCCCCGTTGGATGCCTATGCCGGTAAACTGCCGACAGACGGGGCCGTCCTGATTGTCTCAGCCTCTTACAATGGTCAGCCGCCGGACAATGCGGTCAAATTTGTTGAGTATTTGAAAAAAGCGAGGCCCGGTGATGTCAAAGACGTCAATTATGCCGTGTTTGGTTGTGGCAGTCGCGACTGGGCGGCGACGTTCCAGACCGTCCCCCGATTGATCGATGAAAGCCTTGAAGAGCTGGGCGCCACGCCAATCATGAAGCGGGGTGAGGGAGATGCGAGCGCGGATCTCGACGGAGATTTCCATGCCTGGTCGGATGCGCTGTGGCCCGTCCTGAACAAGTCCCTGTCTCTGGATATCGATATGATGGATACGGCGAATGCCGAACCGTTATATACGGTCGGGATCGCCGAAAGTGTGATGGCCAATCCGGTCGCCATGCAAACCAATGCGGTACCGATGACGATTTTGGAAAACCGCGAATTGCAAACCCAGAAGGGTAAAAACGCGTCAGGACGCTCGACCCGCCATATCGAAGTCGCGCTGCCGGAAGGCGTAACATATCAACCCGGCGACCATCTCTGCGTTGTGCCGGTCAATAGTAAGGAAACTGTCGAGCGCGCCATGGCCCGATTTGGTTTTGATGAAGATACCTATATCCGCGTGGATGTCAGTGGCGGTCGTCGTAGCCCATTCCCCAATGGCAGCACGTTTTCTGTCAAGCGCTTGGCTGAAGTGTTTGGCGAATCCCAGGCCGTTGCCTCGCGCAAAGATATGGCGGTTCTGGCCCGCTATACTCAATGTCCCAATACCAAACCGAAATTTGAAGCCTTGGCCGCAGCGCCCAAAGACGGCGAGGATCTGTATTGGAATGAAGTCTATCTCAAACGAAAATCGGTTCTGGACTTGCTCGAAGAACATCCGGCCTGCGAATTGCCATTTGCGGTGTTTATGGAAATGATCCCGTGGATTTCACCGCGCTATTACTCGATTTCTTCATCTCCTCATCAAAACCCCGGCCAGTGTGCGATAACGGTTGCCGTGGTAGAAGGCCCGGCACGTTCCGGTAAAGGCCATTACAAAGGTGTGTGCTCGAACTATCTCAAAGATACTGAAGTGGGCGATACGATCCAGGCGGTGATCAAACCACCAACATCGGATTTTAGATTGCCTAAAGTTGTGTCACGCCCCATCATCATGATTGGACCCGGAACAGGTGTCGCGCCCTTCCGCGCCTTCGTGCAGGACCGCGCGCTCCAAAAAGACAAAGGCAAGAAACTGGGCGATGCAATGTTGTTCTTTGGCTGTCGACATCCCAAGCAGGACTTCCTGTATGAGGACGAATTGAAAGCAGCGGAAGCAGACGGGATTGTCGAATTGCACACCGCCTTTTCCCGCCTGTCGAAGGAACGGGTCTATGTGCAGGATCTGGTGCGCAAACAAGGTGCCCGGGTCTGGCAGCTGATTGAGGCCGGCGCTGTGATTTATGTGTGCGGCGACGGGGCCGCCATGGAGCCGGACGTTAAGCGCACACTGACCAACCTATACGCAGAAGAGAATGAGGTCGCGCTCGAAGTCGCTGAAAACTGGATGGTGCAAATGGCCAAAGACGGCCGATACGTCTTGGATGTCTGGGCTGGCAATTAATTTGAGCCAAAATGACATAAGCCGGTTGGATGCGGAACAGGCATTCTGTTGACGGGAGTCAAATTTGTATTGTTGGCAATTGAATAGATTTGCTGATGTGATTAAATCTGCCTGTGGTGAGATTATGAAAAGACTAGTGGACAAGAACGTTATCTTTCGAGCGCTCTTTGTTGTGTGTTTTGTGTTTTCGGCGAGCGCGTTTTCTTTTGCGCAAGTGCCGGCAAAGTCACAACAACCGGAAGCCGAACCGATTATCGAGCTGACGCCCGACAGACGACTGGATAAAAATATCACCACGCGCATCACGGGCATATTTTCAGATTTTGAGGACTTGCAAGGAGTTACTGCAACAGTCGATGGCGGTATCGTGACATTGGCTGGCGAAGTCGCCAATGAGAACGCAGCCCAGAAAGCTGTGAACCTGACGCGGCGTCTCGAAGGTGTGATCTCAGTCAATGATGAAATTAGCCGTACACTGGAATTGAAAGGCAATATTGAACCGCTCTGGGAGTCGACAAAAGACAGGGCGATGACGCTTTATCATGCACTACCGCTGATCGCGCTCTCGTTTATCGTTTTCGTTCTGATTTACCTCATATTTGATCGGGTGGCGCGCTTTAAGAAGCTTTGGCGATGGATCGTGCCCAATTCATTTTTCGAAGAATTTATGGCCCAGATTTTGCGCATGGGCGGTCTGATTTTCGGCGCGATCGTCGCGCTTAATCTCCTCGGCGCTACGAATTTTATTGCGGCTATTCTTGGTGGTGCCGGTGTTCTCGGACTGGCGATCGGATTTGCTGTCAGGGATGCGCTGGAGAACTATGTCTCCAGTATTATGCTGAGTGTGCGCCAGCCATTCCGCGCCAAAGACCATGTCTTGATCAATGATAAAGAGGGAGTTGTCATCCGGCTGACCAGTCGGGCGACTGTTCTCATGACTCTGGACGGCAATCATCTCCGTATTCCGAATTCACAGGTGTTTAAGGGGATCATCATCAACTACACAACCAATCCGGAGCGGCGTTTCGACTTCACCCTGGGCGTTGATTCAAATGATAATCCCGTCGCGGCGATGCAAATCGGGATCGACCGGCTTAAATCTCACGATTTTATTCTAAACGATCCGCAGCCGGCAGCCGTGATCGATTCTGTCGGTGATTCCAATATCCTGATTTCCTTTTATGGATGGGTAAACCAAAAACAGGTCAATTTTGCCCGCTCGCGTAGCCTGGCGATTGAATCGGTTATGCGCAAATTGGAACAGGAAGGCTTTTCACTTCCGGAGCCGATTTACCGATTGCGCGTTGAGGACGGGGCCGGTGTTTTGATTGATGAGACAGACGCTACCAAAGATAAGGCTGCGAAACCAAAGAAGGCAAAACCGGCGGACAAACCTGTCGACAAAACAGCCGATAAACCGGGGGATCTGGAAAGCTTTGATATATCTCCGGATACCCATCTGGAAGAAAAGGTCGCAGAAGAGCTCAAAGAAGCAGACGAACAAGATTTGTTGGATCAGGAGCGTCCGACAGAGTGATATCCGAGAAATCTTGCTGTCTCTAGCCATTCCGTGCATTTTCGCCTAGGCTTTATCCTGAAAGGGAAGGATAAAATGGGCGGTCGCATCGTATGTTTTGGAGAATTATTGTTGCGTATGGCAGCGCCGGATGGTGAACGTCTACTACAGACCGGAACTCTGCATGTCCATGCCGGCGGAGCCGAAGCCAATGTCGCGGTATCCTTGGCTCATTTTGGACATCAAGCTAAACTAGTTACTATTCTCCCGGCGAATTCTCTGGGCAGAGCCGCGCTCTCAGAGGTTAGAAAAGAGGGTGTCGACGTCTCGTCGATAATTCACGGTCCCGGACAGATGGGCCTGTATTTTATAAGTTTCGGCGCCGTGGTCCGCCCGTCCCGCGTTACATATCACCGTGAAGGTTCATCATTTTCCAAGGCAGATGCTGAAGTTATTGATTGGGGCCCTATTTATAAGGACGCAGATTGGCTCCATATCTCCGGCATTACGCCGGCCGTAAGTGGCAATGCAACTCAAGCCGTATTGCGGGCTGTGGACGCAGCCCTGGATGCCGGTGTGAAGGTTTCATTTGATGGCAATTACCGCTCCCAGCTTTGGGATAGCTGGGGCGGCGATGGCACTAAAGTCATCCGGGAGTTGCTCTCAAAAACAACGATCGGTTTCATTAACGAGCGCGACATTGGTCTTATACTGGGGGAGAAGTTTACAGATAGAACGGTAGCATTCGAACGTGCCTTTAATGAATTTCCCAATCTTGAATATATGTCCGCGACCACGCGGGAAACGTTGACCATGGATCATCATCGGATCACGGCAGAAATCGTCTCCCGCAAGGGGAGGTGGTTTTCCAAATCTTATAATGCGGCCGGTATTGTAGACCGTATCGGCGGCGGCGATGCGTTCGCCGCCGGTATTCTTCACGGCATCTTGTCCGGTATGTCAGAGCAGAAAACAGTTGATTTCGCCGCGGCAGCCAGTGCTCTGAAACATTCCATTCGGGGCGATTTCAATCTTGTGGACGTATCTGACGTGGAATATGCCATGGGCCAGGAAAGCCTGGATGTAAGGCGCTAAAACGACTTTTTCATTGAAATCCGACCTTACGAAATAGTCGAGGGTTCATTGTGGCCAGTTATATTTTTTATATCTGAAATTTCATCGGCTATTTTTGTAATGCCGCTCAACATTTCTTGCAGGTCCTTATCGAGATCGCCATTGGCAGGTTCATATTTTTCAAGATAAAGTCGCAGGGTTGCGCCAACCGTACCGGTTCCGGACAGGCGGAAAACGAAACGGCTACCACTTTCAAATATTACCCGTAGTCCCTGATTTTTTGACACGGATTTATCCACCGGGTCGTGATAGGTGAAGCTATCAGCCTTAGCGACGGTTTCCACCCCGAATGTTTGGCCGGGCAATGTGTCCAACTGATCTAAGACGTTTTGCATGACGGCGTTGGCTTTATCGTTTTCAACCGCCTCAAAATCGTGCCGTGAATAGTAATTCCGACCATATGTCCGCCAATGATTGTGAACGATCTCTGTGACGGATTGACCGCGTGCGGCTACAATGTTGAGCCACATGAGAACCGCCCAAAGCCCGTCTTTTTCGCGAATATGATCAGAACTGGCGCCAGCGCTTTCCTCACCACATAGCGTAATTCGGCCATCATCAAGGAGATTGCCGAAAAACTTCCATCCGGTCGGGGTTTCAAAAACCGGAACATCTAATTTGTGCGCAACCAAATCGGCGGCTCCGCTTGTTGGCATGGATCGGGCAACACCTTTGATACCGTCTTTGTAGGCGGGAACGAGATGTGCGTTTGCGGTCAGGATTGCGAGACTGTCTGACGGCGAAACATAAAGCTTGCGCCCTAAGACAATATTCCGGTCTCCGTCCCCGTCTGATGCGGCTCCGAAATCAGGCCCGTCTTCGGCGAACATTTTAGAAAATAATTCTTTGGCATAAACCGGGTTTGGATCGGGATGTCCGCCGCCAAAATCGGCCAGCGGAACCGCATTTATGACACTGTCATCGGGCGCGCCCAGTTTTTTAAATACCGCTTTGGCGTAAGGACCTGTGACGGCATGCATACCGTCAAAGCAGAAGCTCATTCCATTTGTGAACAAATCTGAAATTGCTTCGAAATCAAACAGGCTTTCCATCATTTCGGTGTAATCGCTTACGCTGTCAATAACCTCGATATGCATGCCTCCCATCTTGGTTTTTTGTAATATTGAGAGGTCGACGTCATCAGTGAGTTCGGTGAAATAATGATCGATAATTTGGGTTCGCGCATAGATCGCGTCGGTCACGGACTCCGGCGCGGGACCGCCATTTGCACCGTTGAATTTGATGCCGAAATCCCCATCGGGCCCTCCGGGGTTATGACTGGCTGACAGGATAATGCCGCCCTGGGCGTCGTATTTACGGATGATCGCCGAGACTGCGGGCGTCGACAGGATACCGTTTTGCCCGACCATGACACGCGCTGCACCATTGGCCGCGGCCATGCGCAATATGATTTGGATTGCGGTGCGATTATAATACCGACCGTCGCCGCCAACGATCAACAACCCACCACGCAAAGTTGGAACGGAGTCAAAAATCGCTTGCACGAAATTTTCAAGATAATGCGGTTGCATGAAAGTTTTTACGGTTTTGCGCAGACCTGAAGTCCCTGGTTTTTGACCATCGAAAGACGAGGTGGGTGTTTTGGTCATAATGCCTGTTCCTTTTTCTTGGATTTTCGGGCTGCCGAAATTGCATCCAGAATTATGCTGCAATCGGGATTGGACGCAAGCTCTTCCAGGGAAAGTTTTGATCGTCGCCGCCAATTGGGTTGTTCATCTGTCGTCCCCGGGACATTGGCCTGGTGCGCCTCCAGCATGATGTCATCAAGTTGCACGGCAAAGGCAAGGGATGGGCTGCGGGCCAGCCAGGCTTGCAGCTTTGCCATTGATTCAGCGTTCAGGTTTGACGGGACAACGCCCAGACCAGCCAGTTTCGCAAGAATAGATCTGTCATGTGCTCGAACGGATTTTTCATGGGAGAGGGCGGCGGGATCGTTGCCAATGCCGAGTTCTTCACGCCAGTCAAAATCTTGACCTGCCCAGAAACCGCTGAGAGTGGGAAAGTCGTGATTGGAAAAACCGGTTATGGCCAGCTCGCGCACATCCTGGAGCGGGATAATATCACCCGATGAAGTCCGTTCGATCAGGAGTATGGTATATCCCATCATCTCCCATGCAGCCATATGGTCGCGAAAGCCATCCGGCACCGTTCCAAGATCTTCGCCGAAAACGACACATTTTTCCCGTTGTGAAATTTCGGCGATGAGAGCGAGCAACGCATCGAACGGATAGCGGATATATGCGCCACTACCGCCGCTTTGCGGTACCCAAAAACTCCGCAGTAATCCCAGAACATGATCAATCCGCACGGCGCCGCCCAGCGACATCAAAGATAATAACGCACGCCGCAAAGGATTGAGGTCTCGAACAATCAAAGCATGCGGATTGAACGGCAAAAGATTCCACACCTGCCCATCGGGATTGGCCTTATCACCTGGCGCACCCAAGCTGACGTCTTGTGCGAAAATATCCTGATACCGCCAGGCATCCGCGCCGCCCGGTACCACGCCGACCGCGAAGTCAAGGTAGAGACCGATGCGCATGCCGGCTTTTTTTGCGCGGGCTTGAGCGGCTTCCAATTGAGAATGGGCAATCCATTGCAGATATTTGTAATAGGTGAGACGGGTCTCGTTTTCAGCCGCAAATTTGCGGCAATCCGCGCTTTGTGGATCTCGGTATTTTTTGGCAAAGTTATGATAACCGTCAAAGGTTTGCTTGTTTTTGGGAAGCTGTTCAAAAAGCACATCAAACAAGGCTTGTTGGTTCAGGGCTTCGCCGTGTTTCTTACAAAATACTTCAAAAGCGTTGCGTCGTTCATGGCTTTTAGGAAACGTTTGAAAATTCTTGAAAGCCAACTCGAAAGCCTTTGATTTTTCGCGATAGACTTTGGCGTAATCGATAAGCTCCGTATCCTTGCCCATTTTCCGATCAATGACCTGATCATTCAATTCCGGAATTTTGTCCGGTGCGATGTGCATTACGTTCAGAAACTCGCGGGAAGAAGGTGAGTAAGGAGCATAGAGATGCGAGGCGCTCGGAAACAAGGCGTGGACAGGGTTGAGCCCGATAAAATTTGCACCCCTGGTGGCCAGATATTCGGCCAGTACGGCTAAGTCTTCGAAATCACCGATGCCCCAGTTTCGGATTGAACGCAGTCCGTAGAGCGAACAGGTCACACCCCAGACACCGCCATGCTCACGCAGCATCTCCGTGCCGTAAACTGGCGTTATTTCGGCAGCATCTGGATAGGTTTGCGCCGGAATCGTACCAAGTGCGCCGAGTAAACTGGTAAGTGTGGCATCGTCTGTTACATGCACATGGCCGGAAATGTCTCGGTAGCTCTCAACCAGGCCGTAACGCCGGGCTTTCTCCCTTAAGACATCTTGTTTGCGCTTGGCTGTCAGATAGGGCGTTTTCAGGCTGTAAACCGTTACACCATCGGCTGGAACATCACCATGATTTTGCGCATTGGCTGTCGAAAGTTCGAATGTCCAGTCGGCTTCGCTAAGCGCTTTGAATTTTTGTGATGGTCCTGCATTTATAATGATTAGAACCGCGCCGTCTTTCTCTATATTCAAGACCAACCCGAAACATTTTAGGATCGGATCATCCCAATTCGCCCCGTGCAGTTCATCGCCGTTTGGCGATATCCAGACCGCATTGCGCGCGCCACTATCACCGACGAGTTCACCATGCAAGAATTGACTTTGTGAAAATTGCGGGAATTTTTTCCGCAGCTTGGCGAGTTCCGCCATAAATTCCTGCAACTCGTCATCTACCGCATCCCAGTCGAGCCAAGTGATCTCATTGTCCTGGCAATAACTATTGTTATTGCCACTTTGACTGTGCCCGAATTCGTCCCCGGCGAGCAGCATCGGCGTCCCTTGCGACAGCATCAGCGTGGCCAGTAGGTTTTTTTGCCTGCGAAGGCGGGCAGCATTGATTGCGGTATCTTCGGTCGGCCCTTCAACACCCATATTGTCGGACAGATTGTGACCATGACCGTCCCGATTATTTTCGCCATTAGCCGCGTTATGTTTTTCATTGTAACTGACGACATCACGCAAGGTGAAACCGTCATGGGACGTAATGAAATTAATCGAGCTATTGGCGCTTTTTCCTGAATGATCAAAAATATCGGCTGAACCAAGCAGGCGGGCGGCAAGCGCTTTATGTGCCATTTCATCGCCGCGCCAGAAACTACGTACGTCATCGCGAAACCGGTCATTCCAGCTGCACCAATTTTTCGGGAACTGACCAAGCACATAGCCTCCCGGACCAATATCCCATGGCTCGGCGATCAATTTGCAATTGGAAAGAACGGGATCGTTTCGACACGCAACAAGAAAATCGCTTTGGCGGTCGAAACCGTCCGGCCCTCGAGCTAGCGTCGACGCCAGGTCAAAACGGAAGCCGTCAACGCCCATGTCTTCGACCCAATAACGCAAGCTGCTGATTGTCAGCGCAAGCACCTGCGGATGGGTCATGTCCAGTGTATTGCCAGTCCCGGTATGATTGACGTAGTGGCGTTTTTCATCGCGCAAAACATAGTAACTGGCATTGTCAATTCCACGATATGAAAGCGTCGGTCCCAGTTCGTCGCTTTCTGCCGTGTGATTGTAAACAACGTCCAAAATAACTTCTATACCGGCGGCATGTAATGATTTTACAGCTGACTTGAAGTCTTCCGGGTTTCCATAATCGGTATGCGCCGCAAAGTAATTGACGGGATTATATCCCCAATAATTTGTTAGTCCCATCTGGGTCAGGCGAGGCTCACTGAAAAAACTTTGGACGGGCAGGAGCTCGATAGCCGTTACGCCGATTTTTTTAAAATGTTTGAGGATGGTCGGGTCATGTAGTCCTGAAAAAGTGCCGCGGCAAGCCGGTTTAACCCCCTTGTGCCGCTTCGTCAGGCCTTTGACGTGGGCTTCATAGACAAAGGTTTGGTCCCAGGACGTTTTGGGTTTTTTGAATTTGACGGTTTTGGATTTCCCAACGGCAACGCATTTCGGCATGAACGGCGCCGAATCGCGCGTATCGAAGCTCAAATCCTGTTCCGGGCGCCAGAGATCATACCCGAATATCGCATCATTTTGAATTATTTCGCCGAACAATTCTTTGGCATAAGGGTCGATGAGAAGTTTATTAGCATTGAAGCGGTGACCTTTGTTGGGCGCGTAGGGGCCGTCAATGCGGTAGCCATATAGCTGGCCGGGCTTTAGGCCATCGATAAAACCATGCCAAATATCACCAGTGCGGGCAGGAAGATCAATTTGCGCCGTTTCCGTCGTACCGTCCGGTGAAAACAAGCAGAGCGTAACGCGCGTGGCATTGGCGGAAAAAAGCGCAAAATTAATTCCGGTTGCAGTTATATGGGCGCCCAGCGGATAGGCGGCGCCATTAGAAATAGGAATTTGTTTTGTCATGGTCAGCTAGGGTTGAGGAGCTTTGAATATAGATCCATATATGCTTTTGCCGATTTGTCCCACCCGACCGGATGTGTAATCGCATTTTTCCGCATTTGTGCCCAAGTTTTGGGCGATTGATACAGTGAAAATGCCCGGCTGATGGCATTGGACAGCGTGTGTGTTGTTATTGGTGAAAAAAGAATTCCCGTTGCTACGCCTTTCACCAGTGCGGCCGGACTGGCATCAATAATGGTGTCGTTCAATCCTCCTACCCGGCCCGCAATCGGAACTGTGCCGTACCGCATCGCGCACAGCTGTGTTAGACCACAGGGCTCAAACCGGGACGGAATAAATGTTGCATCGGCTCCGGCCTGGATCAAATGGGCCAGGGGCTCGTCATAGCCGATCTGTACGCCAACTTCCGTTGGATGCTTTTTGGCAGCTGCCAGAAACGCGGCTTCTATGGCATCATCACCCGAGCCGAGTAATGCTAATTGTCCCCCTGACAAGACGATTTGATCAACGAGTTGAGCCAGCACATCAAGCCCTTTTTGTGTCGTCAGACGCGATATTACGCTGAATAACGGAACATTTTTTGCTCGGCGAAGACCCATTCTCTTTTGCAGGGCCGCTTTATTTTTCGCTTTTCCGGAAATGGCTTTCGCCGAAAAACCGGAGGCGATTTCGGGGTCGGTCTCAGGATTCCAAACGTCTAAATCTATTCCGTTTAATATGCCCGAGAGCGAGTGGCTGCGGGATTTGAGAAGACCGCCAAATCCCATGCCGCCATCGTCGGATTGAATTTCGAGGGCATAAGTTGGACTAACTGTTGTAATATGATCGCTGTAGGTCAAGCCGGACTTCATGTAACTTACCTTTTCCCAGTATTCGAGCCCGTCGCGGTTGAACATGTCTTCAGGCAGGCCAATTTCAGCCATGATTTCTGAAGGGAAGTTGCCTTGAAAGGCGAGATTGTGGATCGTGAATACGGTTTTGATATCCTTCTCACCCATGGCTTTGATATAGGCGGATGCCAGACCGGTCTGCCAATCATGGGCGTGCAAAACATCATAGCGGGTTTTTCCGATCCGGCCTGATGCCAGATCCGCGGCGACTTTTGCAAACACTGCAAATTTTACCGCGTTATCAGGACGGTCATTCCCTTTGTCGTCCTGATAAGGATTTCCGGAAACGTCGAATAGGTGTGGTGCGTCTAACGCCAGAATGGACAGACCTGTCGCGCTTTTTCCAGAAACTATGCGGGCAGGGCCACCGGCAATATTTTTAAGCGTTGCAAATTTTTTCTTGGACTTCAGGCCCGCCAGGACGCTTGGGAATCCCGGAAGAAAAACCTGTGTTTGCATGCCCAGGGCATCCAGGGCGAGCGGCAGGGCACCAATAACATCAGCCAGGCCACCGGTCTTGATGAGCGGAAAACATTCCGAAGCGACGAAAAGAATGCGCATGGGGACTTATAGATCCAATTTGTCGATCATGGGCTGTGTGATCAGGCAGACGCCGTTTTTTGTCCGGTAAAACCGCTCAGCATCCAATTCTGGTTCATTGCCAACGGCCAAGCCTTTCGGAATTTTGACGCCACGATCTATCACTACATTGGTCAATTGACACACTTCATCCACATCGACATATGGCAATACAATGCAGCGCTTTAGAGACGAATAAGAGTGAATATAGCAGCCGGTAAAGAGAAGGGACTGATCGACACGGGCACCCGATATAATACAGCCGCCTGAAATAACGGAATTGACCGCTGCACCCCGGCGCCCGACTTTGTCGTGAATGAATTTGGCACCCGGAACCAGTTCACTATAGGTCCAGATCGGCCAATCACTGTCATACATATTCAGGGCCGGTTCAAATGAGGTTAAATCCAGATTGGCTTCCATATAGGCATCAACAGTTCCCACATCTCGCCAATACGCTTCTTCCTCACCTTCTGAACGGACACAAGATTTCGTGAACCGGTGGGCCTGTGCTTTGCCGTTTTCCACAATATACGGGATCAGGTTCTTGCCAAAATCGCGATCAGAGCCCGGTTCCGCCGCATCGCGGCGAAGTTGTTCAAATAGAAACTCCTTGTTGAAAACATAAATTCCCATCGACGCCAGACAGAGGTCTTTTTCACCGGGAATCGTAGGCGGATTCTCGGGTTTTTCCAAAAAGTCGGTGATAACGTCGTTTTCATCAACATGCATGACGCCAAATTCTTTGGCATCTTGCTTGCTCACCTGCAAACACCCGATCGTCACGTCTGCGTTTGCATTGACGTGCTCCTCGAGCATGAGTTCGTAATCCATTTTGTAGATATGATCACCTGCAAGAACCACAATATATTCAACATTCGAATGACTATTGATAATGTTGATGTTTTGATAAACCGCGTCTGCCGTGCCTTCATACCAACGGTTTTCCGACATGGTTTGCGACGCTGGCATGATGTCAAAACTTTCGTTGCGTTCGGCGCGGTAAAAATTCCACCCCCGTTGCAAATGACGAATGAGGCTGTGTTGTTTATACTGGGTAGCGACGGCAATCCGTTTGATGCCGGAATTCATGGCGTTGGAAAGAGCGAAGTCAATGATCCGGAATTTTCCACCAAAAAACACGGCCGGTTTGGCGCGCACCTCGGTTAGTTCCTTTAAACGACTGCCGCGACCGCCGGCTAGAATGAATGCCATTGACTTTTCGGCCAGCCGTCGATTGGATGAAAATGCCTTATTTTGCATCACAAACCCCACTAAAGTCATATTTTTTCATCATACGCCCCCACTAAAGCACATATTTCCCCTTTAGTAATCTGAAATCTAGTTTAATTAACTGGACGCCGATACATAAACGCCGTAATGATTATGTAGAAAATGACAGCGCTGTCAATAACATATACAAAACGTAGTAATAATCAAGAGAATTCCATGAAAGCCGTTATACATAAGTTCGAGGACGCCAAGGACTTAACCAAAGAAAGTCTGGGCAAAGCAGTCCAGCGCCATTTGATTTATTCAGTCGGTAAAGATGTGGCGCACGCTGTTGCGCGCGACTGGTGCGTTGCGCTTTCGCTCGCGGTTCGTGACAGAATGGTCGAGGGATGGATTGACACAACACGGTCGATTTACCGAAAAAAACAAAAGCGCGTCTATTATTTGTCGATGGAGTTTATGATTGGACGCATGCTCGAGGACAACCTCACCAATCTTGGGCTGACGGATGAGGCAAAAACATTCTTGGCAAAGCTGGGTCTTAACTATCACGACGTTATACATGCGGAGCAGGACGCCGCGCTTGGTAATGGCGGCCTGGGCCGGTTGGCAGCGTGTTTTATGGACAGTATGTCAACGACCGGCGTGGCTGGGATGGGGTATGGCATCCGCTACGAGCACGGCATTTTCCGTCAAGAGATCGAGGATGGGTGGCAGTTGGAAGAACCTGAGGATTGGTTGGTCGAAGGGAATGCCTGGGAGTTTAGGCGTCCCGAAGTCGCCTACGACATCGATTTCGGCGGGAGTATAGAGACGGACGAAGATGGTCGCTCTACCTGGATTCCGACCGAGCGAATCCATGCCGTTGCATTCGACATGCCGATCGCAGGATGGAAAGGCGCACATGTAAATACATTGCGGCTGTGGAAAGCCCGGCAAGCCGACTTGATGAATTTGGAAAAATTCAATGAGGGCGATTTCATGGCGGCAGCCCATCAGCAAATTCTCGCCGAATCGCTATCTAAAGTCCTGTATCCCGGTGATCATACGGCAGAAGGTCAGGCATTGCGCCTCAAACAGGAATTCTTTTTTACGTCGGCATCATTGCAGGATTTGATCAGACGCTTTTTCATGAATTACGAGAGCCTCGACAATCTTGGTGACCATGTCGCGATCCAGCTCAATGATACGCACCCGGCAATCGCCGTTCCTGAACTCATCCGTTTGCTCATGGATGAGTATAATTACAGCTTTGACCGGGCATTGGAAATCACCCGCGAAACGCTTCACTATACGAATCATACGCTTTTGCCGGAAGCTTTGGAAAAGTGGCCGAAAGAAGTATTCGAAAATATTTTTCCACGCCATCTTCAAATCATCGACATGATTGATGGAGCTTTTTACCAAGAAGCTTTAGAAGTTGGCTTGGAGCACCATGTAATTGCCGGTATTCAGGTTATACACCCTTATCAGCAGGACTGGGTGCGCATGGGCAACCTCGCTTTTATTGGTTCGCGCAAAGTCAACGGTGTGTCAGCACTGCACACAGAGTTGATGAAAAAGACCGTATTCCACGATTTGCATCAAATGTATCCCGACAAAATCGTCAATCAAACAAATGGCGTCACACCGCGGCGCTGGGTATTGGAATGTAATCCGGGCCTGTCCGGTTTGATCATTGAGAAAATCGGCGAAGACTGGATCGACGATTTGGAACAGCTGAAGAAAATTGAACCACTGGCCGACGACAAAGATTTTCAAGTTAAATATATGGCTGCAAAAACGGAGAATAAGAAACAGCTCGCTGCGTTTTTGCTTGAGCGGACAGGTGTCACCGTAAACCCGGAAGCGATGTTCGATATTCAAATCAAACGCATCCATGAATACAAGCGTCAACTGATGAATATTCTCGAAACGATCGCCTTATATAACGCGATCAAAAAAGATCCAAAAGCACCATGGCAGCCACGGGTCAAAATCTTTGCGGGCAAAGCAGCGCCCAGCTATTTTCTGGCCAAGTTGATCATCAAATTGATCAATGATGTCGCTGAGGTCGTCAATGCAGATGCCGATATCGGCGACAAATTAAAAGTGGTTTTTCTACCCAATTATAACGTGACGGCGGCAGAAGTCCTGATTCCCGGCGCTGATTTGTCTGAGCAAATTTCTACGGCCGGTTTCGAAGCGTCCGGGACCGGAAATATGAAGTTCGCCCTCAACGGCGCGTTGACCATCGGAACCCTCGATGGCGCAAATGTGGAAATGCTTGAGCATATTGGCGATGAAAATATCTTTATCTTCGGGATGGAGGCTGACGAAGTGGCAGATCGCCAACACCGTCGTGCCCGACCATCCGAAGTTATTCAGACATCACCTCGTCTCCAGAAAATTATCAAACAGCTCGAAAGCGGATTTTTCGCGGATGGTGATACGGGGCGATACAAAGATATTCTGGAAAACCTCAAAAATCATGACTATTTCCAGGTCATTCCAGACTTCGAAGCTTATTGGGACATGCAGCGCAAAATTGATGAGGTATATCAACAGCCCCAAGAATGGGCCAAGAAGGCGATCTTAAACACCGCGCGCATGGGGTGGTTCTCTTCCGACCGAACCATTCGGGGATATGCCAAAGATATCTGGCAGGCTGAAACAGCGCCTGCGCCCGGGGGGGCATAAGGTAAGCTCATGCAGCAAAGGGAAATCGATAAAATCATATCCGGGTCGCATGCCGACCCGTTCTCGGTTCTCGGGCTGCATAAAACCGGTAAATCGTCAGTCATCCGCGCTTATCTGCCCAATGCGGACAGTGTGGTTGTCACAACGAAAAAAGGTAAAACAGCGTTGGCAACGCTTCAAAGAATAGATGATCGTGGTTTCTTTGAAGGAAAAATTCCCGCATCAAAAATCAAATCCGGTTACGCGTTGACCGCGTCATATGGCGACACCCAAGACCGCAAAGTCGACCCGTATCAATTCCTGCCGAGTATCGGTGACCTGGACCTCTACCTCTTGTCTGAAGGTCGCCATGCGCATGCTTTTCACGTCATGGGCGCGCATATAATGGAACAGGCTGGTGTTAAAGGTGTTCGCTTCGCCGTTTGGGCACCGAATGCAAGAAGCGTGTGTATCAGTGCTGATTTTAATTTGTGGAACAGTACAACTCATCCCATGCGGACGCGCGGTGGAAGCGGCATTTGGGAGCTTTTTATTCCAGGTGTCGTGGATGGTCAGGCCTATAAATTTGTGTTGCGTGATCAGGACGGAGCATTGCTACCCTATAAATGCGATCCGTTTGGATTCGGTGCTGAGTTACGCCCGAACTCAGCTTCAGTTGTCAGAGATTTGTCAACCTACAAATGGGCGGACAATAAATGGTTGAAAAAGCGGTATCAGCATCAAAACCGTGAGGCTCCGATCTCGATTTACGAATGTCATCTCGGGTCGTGGCGCAAACCTGACGCGCACGGGTTTTTGACCTACGCAGAATTCATCGACCAGCTCATCCCCTATGTAAAAGATCTGGGATTTACCCATATCGAATTACTGCCGATTACTGAGCACCCGTTCGACGGATCATGGGGGTACCAACCGATCGGTATGTTTGCGCCCACTTCGCGGTTTGGCACGCCCACGGAATTTAAAGCTTTCGTCGACGCGTGTCATAAAGCCGGGATCGGCGTTATTCTGGATTGGGTGCCTGGTCATTTTCCGAGTGACGAACATGGCTTGATGCAGTTCGACGGCACACATTTGTATGAACATGCCGATCCCCGCAAAGGATTTCACCCGGACTGGAATACGCTGATATTTAATTTTGGGCGGCGCGAAGTCGTCAATTATCTGGTGTCGAACGCACGCTTCTGGTTGGAAGAATACCATCTGGACGGGCTGCGGGTCGATGCGGTCGCCTCTATGCTGTATCTGGATTATTCACGAGAAGCCGATGCCTGGGTTCCCAATGAAGACGGCGGCAACCAAAATTGGGATGCTGTCAAATTCTTACAATCAATGAATGCCGATGCCTATGCTGAACTCAATGGCATCCCTGGCGGTATTTTCACGATCGCTGAAGAGAGCACGGCCTGGCCCGGCGTGACAGCGCCGACCAATCATAACGGGCTCGGCTTTGGTTTTAAGTGGAATATGGGCTGGATGAATGACACGCTTGAATACATGTCGGAGGACCCGATTAACCGCAGTCATCATCATCACAAAATGACCTTTGGTATCGACTATGCGTTCTCGGAAAATTATATTCTCCCGCTCTCCCATGATGAAGTTGTGCACGGCAAGGGATCTTTGCTTGATCGCATGCCGGGCGACCGCTGGCAAAAGCACGCCAATCTGAGAGCTTATTTTGGGTTTATGTGGAGCCATCCCGGAAAAAAACTCCTGTTCATGGGCTGCGAATTTGCCCAGAGCGAAGAGTGGAAAGCAGCGCAGAGCCTCGACTGGCATTTGCTGGAATATCCCGAACATAAAAACACACAATCACTGATCCGCGATTTGAATGGGGTTTATGCCGATACGCCCGCGCTCTATGAACAGGATTGTGAAAGTGCAGGATTTGAATGGGTTGATGGCGGTGCACAGGCGGATAATGTCCTTTCGTTCCTGCGCTGGGATAAGCACCGCAAAGCTCCCGCTCTCGTGGTTTGTAATTTCTCACCGATCCCGCGTGCGCCGTACCGGATCGGTGTCCCATTTGCCGGTCACTGGCAGGAAAAACTCAATACGGACAGCGCGCTCTATGGCGGATCGGGCAAAGGAAATCTCGGGGGATTGGATGCGGAATCTCACGGTTCACACGGCCACGCTCAATCTCTATCGATGACTTTACCCCCGCTTTCGACACTGATTTTTCAATACAATCCAAAGCCTTAGATTGAACCTTTTTCGTACGCGCGGTATGGGCGAAAATTAAACCGATCTCAATCGATAAAACGCTTGACGATAAAGCGCAAAAGGCAGGCTTTTGTCGGTATTTTGCGATTGTTTACAATGACTTCGCTATTCGCACCTTGCTGAAACATTAACCATCATATACCCTTCGGTGTCCACGGATGTCATGCCTGCAACATCTTCCGACGGCGCACGGAAACAAGATGAAAAAAGGGAGCGACAAAATGTCATTAGAATTTGAAGAATTCGCGAGCGGGATTGGATTTCCTGAGGGGCCTGTGGCCATGAAGGACGGGTCAGTAATATTCGTCGACATCAGCGGACAAACATTATCGCGAGTTGATACGCACGGAAAAATATCTGTGATCGCGAAGCTTCCCGGCGGACCCAATGGGACGGCGATAGGACCTGATGGTGCAGCCTATATCTGCAACAATGGTGGCGCTTATAGCTTCATGGATATCCCGAATCCAAACCCGGGTGAGAACCAGCCAAAGATGATCAAAGTGCCTAATCCGAAAGGCCCGCCGTCCACCTATAAGGGCGGGTCGATCCAGCGCGTTAATTTAGAAACCGGAGCGGTAAAGACGCTTTATGACTGTTGCAATGGGAAACCACTCCTCTCACCAGACGACATCGTGTTTGATAGTAAAGGTGATTTTTGGTTCACGGCAACCGGGACCTCTAATCTGGACGTCATCAAAAAAGGTGCCGTGTATTACGCGAAAGCAGATGGAAGTTTGATCGTAAAAGCCGCTGATGTTCCGACGGCAAATGGGGCGGGCCTATCACCGGACGGTAAGACACTTTACGTGTCTGACACATTGTGGGGACGGCTCTGGGCATTCGAAATATTGGGACCAGGCAAGCTGGCGCCAGGACCGCTGCCGGCCATGCCCGGGCGGGTCGTGCAAACCTTGCCAAACTATCAATGGGTCGACAGCCTCAAGGTGGAAGCGGGGGGACTTGTTTGCGTCGGCACATTGCTGTTTGGCGGTATAACCGCTTTTTGTCCAACGACCGGCGGAACGCAGCACACTGCCGTCCCTGATTTATTCACGACCAATCTGTGCTTTGGCGGTGAGGATATGCAAGACGTTTATATCACGGCGTCAAGCACCGGAAGGATTTACAAAACCCGCTGGCCGCGGCCCGGTTTAAAGTTGGCCTTTAATGCTTAGTCTATAATGGGCTAAGCGCCTTGATGGACGGAGGATACCGCTTGTTCTTTATACCAGAAAATAACCATGGTTGATGATACCCTCATATCTCCGACCCAGCCGGCCCGCGCCGTGGAACGTCGACAGGTCTCCGTACTTTTCACGGACATGGTCGGATATACGGCGATCTCCGAAGAGCTGGGCGAAGAAAAAGCACTCGAGCTGACGCAAAAAATCTACGAGGGGCTAACCAGCACGGTTCGGGAATACGGCGGGTCTGTCAGGAGCTTTGCCGGCGATAGTATCATGGCCTTATTTGGCATTCCCGACGCCCAGGAAGATGCCGCCCTGCGGGCCTGCCAGGCCGCGCTCGCGATTCAGGCTGCCTTTGCAAAATCAGCAGATGAATTTGAGCGACTGTTTAATATCCGTCCCAGCATGCGTGTCGGGGTCAGCTCAGGCGTGGCGATGATGGCCGCCGTCGAAGGGGGAAACTCTCCTGTTACGGCCATCGGAAGCACTGTAAATTTAGCCTCCCGGATTGAATCTCTTGCGCCCGAAGGCGGCTGTCTGGTCTGTGATGCGACGCGCCGACTTGTGGAATGGGTCGTCGACATTGATTTGCACGGCGAAAGCAAAATCAAGGGCATGTCAAAGGTCCAGAAACTTTGGCAACTCCAATCTATTCGCCCGGATACCAAACGGTTTGATGCCTCGCTTGCGCGCGGGTTGAGTAAATTTGTCGGACGCGAATTGGAGTTGGGGAAACTGGATGCTGCGCTCGAAGATATCCCGAACGGATTCAAATGGATTGATATTGTTGCTGAGCCGGGCCTCGGGAAAACGCGCCTGGTTTTTGAATTTTTAAAGCACTCAAAATCAAATGTCGTCACCGTTCTGAAAGGACATTGTTCGACTAACGGTAAACAGATCCCGTTTCTGCCGTTTATTGAAATCGTCCGCCGTTCATTCGAGTTAAAGGATGGAGAACAACGCGCGGACATACTGAAAAAACTCGAGGCCGGTCTTGAGCGTTCAAGAGTCAATTCGCTTGAAAACCTGGGGCTTTTACTCAATCTGTTGGGACATTCGCCACCCGAAAACGCACTCGACGGGCTTGACGGTGTTCTTATCGGTCTTCGGACACGTGATTTACTCACAGCATTGCTAAAATCGCAAAACAGCGATGCTCGAATTATTTTGTCGATCGAAGATATTCATTGGATCGACTCATCGTCTCAAGAATTACTGCTGAAGCTTATCGAAAATGACGGGTTGAAGAACATTTTGATTATAACGACGCGGCGGCCGCACTATAATCCTGACTGGCTGAAAACACCCAAAATAGAGAAAATGGTGCTTGAACCGCTAGCCGCAAGCGACATTGCCCATCTGGCAGAATCCTGGCTCGGTGTTGACGCTATTCCGGACGCGCTTATGGACCGCTTGAATGAACGGACCGAGGGCAATCCTTTGTTCGGCGAGGAGATCCTCGGGTTTTTATTGGAAGAGGGGGCGTTAAGCATCGGATCGGACGGTGTGGACTTTGATGCGGAATCGTCCAAAAGCGTTCTACCGGCAAGCATGCAAAGTTTGCTTGCCTCCAGAATTGATCGCCTCGACAAAGCGGATCGCGCCCTGATTCAGGTGGCCGCCGCCATTGGCCGGCGTTTCGACCCGGAATTGTTGTCCCGTGTAACTGGAAATTCGGATGAAGTGAACGCGGCATTAAACCGGCTGAGAGCCCAGGATCTCATCTACCGTAAATCCAAGTCTTCAGACTATCTTTTCAAACATACTATGTTACGCGAAACGATTTACCAAAGCATGGTTTCAGATCGTAAAGCCTCCCTGCATCTTAGGATCGCAGAAGCTTTGGAAGCACGCAATAAAGGGCGCCTGGCTGAAGTCGCGGACGCTCTTGCCTTTCACTATGCCCAAACCGACCGCAACGATCAGGCATTTGCATACAGCGCCTTAGCCGGGGCCCGAAGCTTGGGACTCTTCTCGCTTGACGAAGCCTTCCGTTACTTTCAGTCTTCATTGGATATGTATGAACGCGACCCGTCGTGTACGAGCAAAGAGGGGTTCGCGGCCTTCCTGGCGGATTTTGCACTTTGTTCCAACATTTCGCTGCATGTGAAAACGATAATTGGTTTGGCAGACAAAGTCAGGCCAATCCTCGCCGAGATTGGGGACGCGCGGCATCATGTTTTATTTTTGCATCATTATGTCGCCTGCCTGGTGTGCAATGGACGATATTTGGATGCATTGAGCGTGAGAGAGGAATTGACGGCAATGGCGGCGCGCCTGGGTGATCCCGTTTCCCGCGCTTATGCTTTGGTGAGTGAGCTTTCCGTTTCAAATTATTGCGCGCCGATATCCAATGATGACTACGAAGCGAAAAAGCAGGAAACAGAAGCTGCGCTCGAGCAGTTTAACGACCCCTATCTTCAAAATTTTTACCTGGCGACGATCGGATGGAACGAGATCATTCGGGGCCGGGTAGCTGAGGCGCATAAAGAGGCGGATAATCTGTTGGAAGCCGGGGCTTCCAGAAATGATCCCCGTTCCCTGGGGTACGGGACGGCCATGAAAGCCCTTATTGCCATGCTTGGCGATGATCATGAAAAATCGTTGGCATTATCTGAAAAAGCCCTCAGCGTATCGCGCGTGCAGTTCGACACCGCCATTGCGAGTTCTGCTCGGAATTGTGCGCTGATCCCGCTCGAAAAACCAGGCGCGATGGATGAGGTGCAATCTTACATCGATCTATGTCAGGACAATGGCTGGTTGTTATTCTTGTCCGGCCCGGATGTGATGTATGGGACGGGTCTCGCCATGGACGAACGAATAGGCGAGGGAATTCAATATATCGAAGCTGCGATAGGGCGTCGGGAAAACGAAGGCTATCAGCCCGCTGCCGATTGGTACCGCTTGTATCTGTGTGAAATCTATATCGCTGTCCTTTCTGGCGAAGGCGGAGCCTCTCTCAAAGTGCTCATGAACAATATGCGGCCTTTGATGGGGGTTATTTTGTCAGGACCCAAGCGGATCAAATCCTTGATTGAACAGGTGCGCGCGAACCCGCAATTTGATCATAATGGTCATTATTTTGCCCGCTGTGAGTTGATCCTTGGCATGCTGTACAAGATCAAGAAAAAGAAGACGCTCGCACGCGATCATTTGGTTGAAGCGCAACGGATTGTCAAACCGATCGGAAACTCGCCGATGTTAACCCGGATCGAGACGGCCTTGGCCGAATTGAATTAGGGCAAACGCTCAGATCAAATTCGGAAGATTACGCCGAAACAATAAAACGGAAATTATCCGGATAAATCAGATAAATATTTGACGGCTCTGATGCTCGGCAGGAACGTATAGGCCCCGCCCCGCGAGGTAATGAAGCGCGGGAATCCGCGCAGGCGAATTTTCCCGCCGTTTTTCAACGTCAAATCAAACCAACTGGTTTCACGCGAATTTGCGCCCAGTATCGGGTCATTGGAGCCGGTAATATCGGGGTGCTGCAGACCGAGATTAAGCCAGTCATACATGATCGCTTCAAATTGCGCGCCCAGATTGGCGCCGATAAAGTTGCCAAGCAGGCCGCGTTCTTCATTGTCGGGTTTGCTTGGATCAAAATCAGGACCGTAAACCATGCCGCGCCTGACAATGCGTCGTGTCCGATTGGCGACATGTTGGACAATCGGGCCGCCGCGCGGATTGGCGCGCCGCATATGTGCACCGACAGGGCAACGGGATTTATATCCATAGTTGAAATTGGTCAGCGAGACTTCTGGATCGGGGTTGGGGGTATCCGGAGATGTTTCGTAGGGGACACCATTGCGCCAGCGCCCAAGCATTTGCGCCGCCACAATTTCGCGGATTGCGCTTTTGCGGGTGTGGCCCTTGCCAAATAATTTAACCTCTTTAGCGGGCAATAAATGGTCTATATCTTTGTGTTTCAACAAGTCTTCCGCCGCTTCCGTGAGATAGGTTTCAAATTCAGCCGCGTTTTGAGACAGGACCCGAAAGGCGTTAAACGTCCCGTTAAACCCAAGCTCCTTTTCCGGCTGCGGCAAGCTGAACAGGACGCCTTCGAGCCGCGTTGGATACCCAAGCAAGACAACACCCAGCGGGTTGATCGGCTGGTCATCTTTGTCTTCACTGGGGTCGTGCACATGCTTAAGTTTGGGCTGCGAAATGCCGTCGACATATCCAAAAACAATTTTGCCCTTGTCCAGTGCGCGTCCGTCGCGGACGCCAATCACATTGAATGATCGTGCAACGATGTCTTGAATGCCGTCGATGGATTTTATGTTTTTGGCGTGGACGCTCGCGACAATGTGCACCCGGTCCGGCTGATCAAATGGGGCCGGCCAGGTCTCCGGCGCACTTTCCCCGAAATCACCGATCTTGAGCGCCCGTTTGGTCATGCCTTCAACGAACTCTTTTGGAAATGAAGCCAATTGCTTGCGGGACAGGCCAAGCGCTTTCAGCCCTTCATATGTAAAGCCGATGTTAAAGCAGGATTCCGGCTTTTTTTTCCAAGATGTTTCCCGGGTAATCGAGGGAACATCGCCGCTATCGTCAGAGACAGACGCCGCCAAAAATCGGCGCGCCGCTTTGACGTCGCTGACCTCCAGGATCAGGTGACGCACATATTTGAAATTATAGCCCCGAACAATATTACCCTGTATGTCCTCAGGCCGGTATTTTGTATTTTGTATATTGGTTTCGATATTCACCATCCGACTCCAAATTTGTCGCGGACTTGCGCGGCCGTAAAGCCGGGATAGGAACGGTACCCGCCGCCCAATGAAATATTTGGATTGGCGTGCAGTTGTAAAATCAGATCCCGGGGCAGAGATTGTATCATGTGCGGAGGCTTGTTGGGCTCACGACCGATCGCTTCATCCTGCAAGGCAAACATGTGTGTCGGGTAGTCCGGTGCTTGAAACAGATCGTGCTCGTGCACCCATTCGATGAACTTTTCGACATTGTGCTCTGTTGGAATCAGATCGTCGCCGCCGTCAATCTGCGTCATGATCTCGTCAAACACGCTGCCAACCGTCACAATGAAATCACGGATATAATTGCTGAAATCGCCGTCATAGGCTGAAATCATGCACAGCTTGTCATCGAGCAGCAAGAACCGGGCGAAATGCACAGTGCCGACATTATCCAGCCCGGCGAAAATTTCATCCACATTCTGGGCCACGACGGAGACCGCTGTCGCGCGCCCAATCGGTGAGGGGTCTTTCAGCGGCATGATCAGGTTCATCATGCGTTGGATATTATCGCTCGGCTGCGGCGAGACGCGCGGCCCGCCCGGCAGTTTTGGCTTCGGCGCCCGCCAGATCCAATAAGGGACGACGATATATTTTGAAACGAATTTAAACCAGCCCCGACTTTGGAGTGTATCGACATAGCGGGCAAACCATCCTTCGGTTTTCGACATTCTTCAGCTCCCTGAAAACGGGCAGGCATTGGCGCCGCGTTCTTTGCTTGAAATTTCATAGGCTTGCTTGCGAATGCGAAGAACGGGGTCTTCTGACGCCTCGATGCCCTTGGTCAAAAGCCATGGATTATAGCTCATTTTCTCTATATTTTCGCGTTGCTGTTCCGCGTCGAGGACGGTGTCGATCGTCAATATTCCCATTGCGACTCTCATCCGGTGCAAGGGCCAGGGGCGCGTCGGATCGTCCATGTCGTCGCCGTTTTCGCCAATCGTCATCATCAGGGAAAACCGTGCTGTGCCTTGCCCGCTCAGGCGATCACGTAATTCGGCGTCCAGATAATCATCAACCGGGGTCTTGGCCGGGTCCGTGTTCAAAACGCCTTCGATGGGTTGCCAGGTAAACCGGACCCATCTGCGGACATTATCCGGAGCGGTAAC
>JABDMW010000001.1 GCA_013001295.1 Hyphomonadaceae bacterium | reverse complement strand
GATCCCGTATGCGCTGGCGGCTTTTACTTCCCTTTCCGCCCGTTTCTTTGTGTTTTCGGCGTCGGCAAGTGCTCGTAAGGCTTGATCTTTTAACGTCGCGAGTTCTGTTTCCAGAGTTTCGACGCGCGCATTCGCAACATCAAGTTCGCTAAGCTCAGATTCTATTTCGCCTGTTCCGTCATGACCTTTGTCAGATTTTTCGTCTGAGGCCTTCGCGTGGGCGCGTTTCTTGGTGTCCGCAGCGGCTTGATCGATTTGGGCTTGCAGTGCATCCAATTCATCGTGGCTGGGAAGCCCATCAAGATCAATGTCTTCTAATTCCGGTTTTTTTGCCATTTCGAGTTACTTCCTTAAATACTGTTGCCTGCATTATTTGTTGGGTTGCAGCAGGCGTCCTATCATTCCCGCCGTGTAGTCCACCAACGGAATAACACGGGCATAATTTAATCTCGTTGGGCCGATAACACCGACCGCACCGATAATCTTTTGATCAGATCCCCTATAAGGGGCAACCACAACGCTTGAGCCGGAAAGGCTAAACAACGGGTTTTCAGATCCGATAAATATTTTGACCCCTTCTGCGGCTTCAGCCTCATCCAGCAGGGCAATAAGTTCTTCTTTTCGTTCTAAATCCTCAAATAATAATCGTACACGCTCCAAATCGGTTTGCACGTCCGCATTGTCAAGGAGTTGAGCGCGTCCGCGGACGATTAAATTGCGATTTTTTGCAGAATTGTCCTGTCCGGACCAACTGGCAATCCCCAGTTTGACCAATTCACCCGCGGTTTTATCAAGTTCGGCTTGCCCGGATTTAATTTCTTTTAAAATATCGGCCCGGGTTTCAGTCAGGCGTTTGCCTTTCAAGCGTGCCGATAAAAAATTCCCGGCCTGGTCGAGGGCTGCTGGAATAAGGCCCGACGGTAAGGACATGATCCGGTTTTCCACATGTCCGTCCTCATAAACCATGACCGCTAATGCCTGGCCGCCGTCAAGTCCGACAAATTCCACATGTCGGAGAGTGCCGCTTTGGGCTGGTGTTAATACTAATCCTGCACCACCGGCCAAACCGGCCAAGGCATTGGATGCATTTTCCAATACAGTATCGATATGACGGTCATTTCCAGACATTTGCTTTTCTATTGATGTTCGTTCGTTTGAACTCAATTCGCCAAGTTCCAACAGGCCATCCACGAACATCCGTAGGCCCTTATGGGTTGGCGTCCGCCCGGCACTGATATGGGCTGAACTCAAGAGGCCAAGGTCGGCAAGATCGGCCATTGTATTTCGGATTGAGGCTGGAGAAAGGCCTGTTTTCCCGCGATTCTTTTGTGACAACGTACGAGATCCCACTGGTTGTCCGGTTTCAAGATAACTTTCGACAATGTCTTTAAACACATCGCGGGCGCGACTATCCAAATCCGTTAATGACAATGACGGGGCAATAAAACTCATGCCGATCGTTTTGCCGTTTTCAGGTTTCCCGCGCAAGTTTTTTGCGCATTTTTTAGTCATTGATATTCATCCGATTTTCGAGGTGGTCAATTGGCCATTGGTGGGGTAGGGAGTGGTCTTTAAATTTATGGAGTGGACTATGCGCCCTTACGACCGTGCTTTGGACGAATTAAGAACAATATCTATTGAAACCGGGGTTTCGCCCTATGCGGAAGGGTCATGTATGATCAAGTGTGGCAATACTCATGTCTTGTGTACGGCCAGCGTCGATGAAAATGTGCCGCGTTGGATGAAAGGTTCAGGCAAGGGCTGGGTAACGGCTGAATACGGCATGTTGCCTCGAGCCACACACACGCGTGGACGGCGGGAAGCCGCGCGCGGTGGTCAAGGTGGCCGGACGGTAGAAATCCAGCGTTTGATTGGCCGGTCATTGCGTGCCGGCGTTGATTTGAAAAAACTCGGAGAACGGCAAATTATTCTGGATTGTGACGTTATTCGAGCCGATGGCGGCACACGCACGGCCTCGATTACGGGCGCATGGGTGGCCTTAAATATCGCCTGCCAGCACCTTGTGGAAGAAGGGAAACTTGAGGCAAATCCAGTGACCGATCAGATCGCGGCTGTATCCTGCGGAATAGTGGATGAAACTTGTCGTTTGGATTTGGAATATACCGAGGATAGCGCCGCTCAGGCAGATGCCAATTATGTCTTGAGTGGTACGGGCGGTATTATTGAGGTGCAAGCCAGTGCTGAAGATACACCGTTTGCGGCAGAAGAGTTTTCGGAATTGATGCGGTTGGCACAGAAAGGCATTGGCGAATTGTGCGCAATTCAAATGAAAGCGATCAGCGGCTAGCTATTCAGCTGCTTTGGCGACACCGTTTTCAATTTCGTCCGGCTCATAAACCAGCAGATCTGCGGGCTGGCAATTCAACTCACGACACAGGGCCTCCAGTGTTGAAAAGCGCACGGCCCGGGCCTTACCCGTCTTTAAAATTGACAAATTTGCCAATGTGATCCCGACACGATCCGCAAGCTCCGTCAATGACATGCGGCGCTCAACAAGCATACGATCAAGATTTACACGTATGGCCATATTGTCTCCTAAACCGTGTATTTCTGTTCTTGACGAAGGCGGGCACCTTCGCGGAATACTTCGGCAAAAATGATTAAGGCTAAGACCAAAAACCAGACATAGACCCTAAGCTCGATTGTAACGTCATATCCGTCGGCCGAACTTCCGCTAGGCGAGTAAGCAATTATGCCTTTCGAACTTAAATGCGAAAACAGGAAGGTTCCGGCTTGTCGTAATAATTCTCCGCAGGCCACGGCGATCCAGATAACCCGTAATCGCCGGGCATTCTCTGGTACAAAAGGATCGCCCGCTGCCAGAGTTTTGCATACATTTTGCAATTGTTTCAATATGATCAAAAAGACAGAAATGTGCACAAGCATGCTCAAAAGCATAATAAATGCAGAGACAGGGTCTGTATCAACAAACAACTGGCTCTTAAGAGGTTCTACTCCGGCCCATCCAAGCAACGCCACGATAAGAGATACGGCGAAGAGCAAGAAAAAAGCCCAGCTTAACCACCATAATACTGTGATGAGTTTCCGAAAAAACGCGCTGGCCGCACTGGGTTTGGCCGCCATGCCTTCTTCGGTGTATAAAGGTTCGACATTCATATCAAAATTATCGATAAACAATAATTCATAGTTAAGCAAGCCCGAATTAACAGCCTTGTGAGCCAAACACCTATATAATTGCGATTGGAGAGATACTATACAAGTCGATATGATCGATACTATTAGAAAAATTGTTGTCGCGTCCCACAATGAAGGCAAGGTCCGCGAAATTCGCGACTTGTTACAGCCGTTCGGTGTTGAAACTGTGAGCGTGGCGGAACTGGATCTTCCTGAGCCGGACGAAACCGGCGTGACATTCGCCGAAAATGCAGAGTTAAAGGCCAAGGCCGCAGCCGATGCCAGCGGGTTGATAGCGCTTTCCGATGATAGCGGGTTGGCGATTGATGCACTGGACGGTGCACCCGGCATATATGCTGCGCGGTGGGCGGAACTCCCAGAAGGTGGGCGCAATTTTGATTATGCCATGGCCCGAGTTTTTGAAGAAATGCAAAAGGTGGGCGGACCCAAGACGGCCCGGTTTATCTGTGCGCTCTCTTTGGCCTTCCCCCATGGCGACATCCACACCTTTGAAGGCAAGGTGGAAGGCGAAATCGTCTGGCCGCCGCGCGGGGATAAGGGTTTCGGCTATGATCCGATTTTTCAAGCTCTGGGTGATCAATTGACATTTGCCGAAATTGACCCTGATGAAAAACACGCAAAAAGCCATCGCGCCGATGCTTTCGCCAAATTTATCAAAACCTGGTTCCCGGATGGATAACGAATTAATCGGGGTATATGTGCATTGGCCTTTTTGCACACGTTTGTGTCCTTATTGCGATTTTAATATTTACAAAAACAAGCCGGATTTGGCGTTTGAGTTAACGCAAGCAATTGTCGACGATTTAAGAACCTGGCGAGAAGCCAGCGGGTCGCGCACATTGGCCAGCATTCATTTTGGCGGAGGCACCCCGTCTTTGATGTCGATCGATCATTTGCGGGCGATAATTGAAGAAGTGCAAACACTTTGGGACCCGAACGTCGATTTGGAAATAGCGCTTGAGGCCAATCCCGACGACATTTCGCGCGAAAAGTTATCGCAATGGAAATCCGTGGGTATTGAACGCCTCTCCATTGGGGCGCAAAGCTTTGATGACGATGTATTGAAATTTTTGGGTCGTAATCATAACAGTAAGTCGGCGCGCCGTGCCTTGGAAATGGCGGTGGATATGATTCCGCGTGTCTCGACAGATCTTATTTATGGTTGGCTGGGACAAACAACTGATCATTGGAGGCGAGAGCTTGAACAAGTCTTGGCAATCGAGCCGGGGCATATCTCGACCTATCAATTGACTATAGAAGATAAAACCGCATTTGCACGGGCTGAGCAGCGCGGCGATGCACGAGTAGTGGATACAGATAAAAGTGCTGATTTGTTTGACCTCGTCGGCAATGTTTTAGGTGAAGTGGGATACGACCGGTATGAAGTTTCAAATTTTGCCAAGACAGCCAAGGATCAATCCCGCCACAATAAGCTCTATTGGCAAGGTGAAGACTATGTCGGCGTCGGTCCTGGAGCACATGGCCGATTAACAGGTGCAGGTCAACGAACCGCTACAATCGCGACGCTAAAACCCCAGGATTATATGGAGGGGGGAGCATCATTTACGTCGCCAGTGACGACGCGAGAATTGATGAGCTGCGAGGCACGGGCCGAGGAATATGTCCTCATGGGTTTGCGTATATCTGAAGGTATATCCCTGTCTAAGTTCCGAGCCCTGTCAGGGTGCGAATTGCCAGAAGAGGTTGTTGATCAATTGGTCAGAGATGGCTTGCTGATGCAGAATGGAGACAAACTGATGGCTACCGAACAGGGCCGCTTGGTTTTAGATTCCGTGTCACATACTTTGTTGAATGAACCTTAAAATGCACCGTCTGATGTTTTGGGGGCCGGGTCGATAACAACAAACCGGCCATTACGGACCTGATAAACCGCCAGTCCGCGTTCCGGTGTCCCGCTGGCTGTAAAACGTACCAATCCGTCAACGCCGTAAAACCCTGCAGGTTCCGTAAGCGCCCGCGTTTGATCCCGTTTGTCTATACTCGCGATATAAGCACCAATATTCACTGCATCGTAAGCTAGAGACGACAACCGACTTGGCTCGGCGCCATATGTTGCGTCGTAGCGGCCATTGAACTCTTGTCGGGCTTCCATATCGGGACCGGCAAATACGCCGTTTTTCAGGGCGGGCTCTCGCACAACTTCATCGCGGTGCCATAACCCGGTACCCATCAGCTGCACGCCACGCAAGTCCTCCTCAAAATACGTGAGAAGTGGCGCGAGCGAACGGAGCGGAGTTCCGCCCTCAGGAAGCATGACCGCATGATATGCCACATTGTCTCCGCCGCTGGCTGCAACGGAATTTGTAAAACGTTGAGCAAGTTTCTGAGCCGGTTCTTGCATCACCGAGATATCGTTTCCGGTATACGTTTCGACACCATTGATTATGCCGCCAATATTGCGGACATGTTGTTGGTAGGCACCAAGGACACGTTTTCCATAAGTTGAGTCAGGGCCTAAAAATGCGAATTTGCGTGCACCGGATTCAGCGACAAATTGGGTGACGCGTCTGACTTCGGCTTCCGGCGGGAAACTTAAGAGATAAACCCCTCCGCCCGCCACTGTTGTATCGGTCGAGAATGCGATGACCGGGACACCGGCGCGTCGCGCTTCTCGCCCACTGGCTTTAACAGACCCTGCAAGAATAGGCCCGAGTATGACATCAGCACCTTGCGCAATGGCGTTTTTGGTTGCATTGCGCGCACCGTCCGGGGTTCCGGCACTGTCTAGGGCGATCAAGAGAACGTCGTCTTCATTTCGTGAAAACAACGATAATTCTGCCGCTTGCAACATCGATTGTGCTTCGGCGCGCAGGCGATCTGAACCAGAGGAAAACGGCAGCAATAGTGCAATACGTTTAATTTTTTTTCCGGCCATAAATGGTGGTGTCAGGCCGTCGCGGCTGGTCGTCGAAACCGGCGGTTGTTCAGTTTCCGGATCTTTGGGAACTTCGACAGGCTGTTCCGGTGTTTGCGTTTGCGGGTCTGGTTGTTGTTGCGGTGTTTGTTGTTGCGGTTGGTTTGGAGACGGAGCGGGACGTGTTGTTGTACAGCCAGCCATAATCACACTGGACGCGAAGATAATCAAAAAGGTCCGCACAAGTGCGCTCGCTTTCAGCCTGGAAACCGGATACAATGACATAGATTAACCCTTAAAACTTTCACACGGACATGCTTTGCCCGACACTTTTAAACACAACTCTAAAAGGGTGCGCCAAACAACGCAATCCCCGTCCGCATTTTCGCCGGCACCATTGACGATTAAATCCGAGCCCTTGACAGCCGGACTTTATTTGGTCGCGACCCCGATTGGAAATCTGCGCGATATTACCATACGAGCCCTCGATATTTTAGCTTCTGCAGATCATATTCTCGCCGAAGACACTCGCCAAAGCCGAAAACTTTTGCAGGCCTATGACATTGATGCATCTTTAACGGCCTATCATGACCACAATGCGGCCAAAAGAGTGCCAAAATTGGTCGATACCATTAAAGATGGCGCCAGTATCGCGTTGATATCAGATGCCGGAACGCCGCTTGTTTCAGACCCGGGATATAAGCTGGCACGCGCGGCAATTGATGCTGATCTCGATGTTTTTGCTATCCCGGGTGCCAGTGCTGTGCTCACAGGGCTGGTCACCTCAGGTCTGGCCAGTGATGCTTTTTATTTCGGTGGTTTTTTACCGCCCAAATCGGGCGCGCGACGGACGTCAATCGCAGAATTGAAAAACATGCGCGCGACTATGATCTTCTTTGAAAGTGCCGGCAGACTACATGCAACGCTTACAGATTTATTCTCTGAATTGGGCGAACGCGAAATTGTAATCGCACGAGAGCTCACCAAGAAGTATGAGGAAATAAAACGTGGTTATCTGTCGTCACTGATCGATGAACTCAAAGACACGAAATTGCGGGGCGAGATCGTCCTGATGGTGGGTTCATCTACCGACGCTGAAAAATGGGATGAGGCGACGATTGATCAAGCCTTAAAAGATCTTATTGGTGATCTCGGTGTAAAACGAGCCAGTGAAGAAGTTGCTAATCTGTCAGGTCACGCCAAACGCGACATCTATAAACGCGCGCTACAAATCAAAGATGTCTAGAGACAATCCACGGATCACAGCCGAAAAGCGTGGGCGGCGGGCAGAAACCTATGCGGCGTTATATTTGCGGATGAAAGGATATAAAATTATTAAGCGTCGTTATAAAACCAGATCTGGAGAAATAGACATCATTGCCTGGCGCCGGAATGTCATTGCCATTGTCGAGGTCAAACAAAGGCCGACTTTGGAGGCAGCACAGGAAAGCTTGCATGCCGGATCACTTAGGCGCATTGAAAGTGCTGCCGCACAATTTCGACAAACAAATCGGATTTACGAAGATTGCGATGTCCGGTTTGATGTTATTTTTGTTTTGCGTCGCTTAAAAATTAAACATGTGCTGGATGCTTGGCGGGCTTATTGAGCGAGAAGTTCGCCGTCCTTTACTTTGAATACCTGTGCCCGGCCATCAAAGGCGGTGAAAAGATCAAAATCTGTGCCTGTCATAAAGACCTGGGTGTCGAGCTGTAACAGTTCTTCAATGAGCGCCGCACGCCTATGTTCATCCAAATGCGCTGCGACTTCATCCAATAAAAGGATCGGCGCTTGGCCATCAGGATTCAGCTTTTTCTGAGAATTGGCATGTGCAAGTATGAGCCCAATAAGAAGTGCTTTTTGCTCTCCCGTCGAGCAATCTGCGGCCGGCATATTTTTTTCAAGATGCAACACGACCAAAGCAGTTTTGTGTACGCCGCGCAATGTACGCCCCGCTCGGCGGTCGATGTGCCGGTTTTTTATCAACACATCTTTGATATACTCACAGACGTCAATTTCATCCGCCCCAGCCGCATATAAATCTTCCGCCTCTCCTTGAAGCGAGATACTTGCTTTTGGAAATACCGATTCAGGGCGCGCAGATATTTCACCTTGTAATCGTTGTAACGTTTGCCAACGAGCCTTGGCGATATGCGCGCCCCGTTCGGCTAAATCCGTCTCCAGCGCATCAAACCAATAGTCGTCTTCAATCCCATCACTCAATAATCGATTGCGTTCTGCCCGGGATTTTTCATAGGCAATGCTGGTCCGGCCATGGTCAGAAAAATATACAAGACACAATCGATCAAAAAACTTACGTCGGTCGGATTCAGGACCGACAAAAAGCCGGTCTTGGGCGGGAGTTAACCAGTTCAAGGTCAATAAATTGGTGAGATCAGTGCCACTGGAATTGCTTTCATTAATCCGGATGAGACGTCGATTGGGCTTGCCCGGGATCTGGCCCGTGCCAATTTTTACGTCGTCGTCGGCATGAAGTTTTGCAGAGATTGCCCAATTTGTCATTTCCGAACTATGAGCTGAGCGAAAGGACAAATCTTTTAAGGCAGATCGTCTCAAGCCGCGTCCTGGCGAGAGCAGGGAAACGGCCTCCAGTAAGTTGGTTTTTCCTGCACCATTTTCGCCGAAAAGCACCACGGGACGACCATCAAATTGAACATCCAGCGTTTTGTAGGAGCGGAAATTAGTTAGGAGCAGGCTTTCGATAAATGGATTTATTTGCCTAAACCCTTAGCGGCATGAGGACGAATAAAGCGTTCGGGTCTTCCGCATCTTTAACCAATGCAGGAGAGGCGGGGTCTGACAAATGGATATGCACGTCTCGTCCTTCGATTTGACCACTGACATCCATCAGATATTTAGCGTTGAAGCCAATTTCGAGGCCGTCAAATCCATAATCAACTGCCAAGTCTTCATGAGCGTTTCCGTGCTCGGGATTGTTCACAGTTAAAGCCAGCGCGTCTTTATCCAGTGTCATTTTGACACTTCTGGATTTCTCAGCAGAGATTGTCGCCACACGGTCCACTGCACTTGCAAAAACCTTATTGTCGATGACGAGTTCTTTGTCGTTCCCCTTGGGAATGACGCGGTCATAATCTGGAAACGTGCCATCGATCAGTTTTGAAGTGAGAATGGCCGAGCCGACTTTGAAACGGATTTTCGCTTCTGAGACGGACAATTCGATATCATCGCCAATACCGTCAATAAGGCGACGAAGCTCTGCTACGGTTTTGCGCGGGATAATGATGCCCGGTAGACCTTCTGCGCCAGCTGGTGTTGGCATTTCCGCCAAAGCCAGACGGTGACCATCTGTCGCCACAGCCCTAAGCTTGCCGTCAGTACCGTGCAGATAAATTCCGTTAAGATAGTAGCGTGTTTCCTCCGTGGAAATCGCAAACCGGGTTTTATCAATCAGTCGCGCCAGTTCAGCACCGCTTAACTTAAATTCATGCGTAAAGTCGTTCGCCGTCATTTTCGGGAAATCGCCAGCAGGCAGCAGCGGCAATGTAAAGTGCGACCTTCCCGCATCAACGTCCAGACGCCCATCGGTCCCGATTTGAAGCGACACTTCAGCTCCATCCGGTAATTTTCGCGCTATGTCATACAGTGTGTGAGCGGGCGCTGTGACGTCACCAGGAGCGCCAACATTGGCTGAGCTGGATTCAGAAATTTCGATATCCAAATCCGTCGCAACGAAGTTGACGGCATTGCCATCCGCGTGCATCAGCACATTTGAAAGAATCGGAATAGTATTTCGACGTTCGACGACATTTTGAACATGCCCGAGTGCGGAAAGAAGTGCCGCGCGTTCCATTGAGAATTTCATATCAAGCCCACTTGGTGTTGTGTGTCATATTCGTATGTTTTGCCGCGATTCATTACGGCAGGAATCTTGAACGGTTAACATAGTCAAAAAGACCGTCACGCCAAGTGTTTTGTTTGAGGCGCTTATTGGAATTTCGGGGGAGTTAAGTTTTTGGTTTACTGACAATAAATTACGGACTTTGACACCTTATTCGGACTTCAATGCCTCTATAATTTTTTCCACATGTGCATTTAAATTGCTGTCTTCTGCCCGCAGCGTATCAACCCGTTTTACCGCGTGAATCACAGTCGTATGATCGCGGCCACCAAATCTGCGTCCAATGTCGGGTAATGACCGTGTTGTCAGCATTTTCGATAAATACATGGCAATTTGACGAGGGCGCGCGATAGAGCGGGCGCGGCGTTTCGACATCATTTCATCAAGTGAAATACCGAACTCTTTTGCCGTAATACGTTGGATTTTATCAACCGTTGGACGTGTACCGCCTGAATATCTTGTATATTCCAGGGCTTCTTGGACGCTTTCAAGAGTCAATGGGCGGCCTAAAAACTCAGATCTTGCAACAACTTGATTGAATGCGCCCTCTAAGTCTCTTGGCGTTGCGTTAATACGGGCAGCCAAGTGATCGCGGGCATTTTGGGGCATGGCCAACGAAGGATGGCCATTGCTGCGACGCTTTTCAATCAATCTATCCAGGATGCGCAACCGAAGATCATAATCTGCCGCGCCAATATCACATAATAATCCGCCACACAGATAAGATTTTAACCGCTCACTGGCTTTTGTGATAGCATGGGGATGCCGATCAGAGGCCAACAGGATTTGCTTGCCAGCATCGACCAAAGAAATGAGCGTGTGGAGCAGCTCTTCCTGGCTACCGGGCTTGTCAGCAATAAAATGGGCATCATCGATAATCAAAAGGTCGACATCGCGCAGACCCGCTTTAAAAGCTTCAATCTCGCCGCGGCCAGATGCGCGGACGGATTGCACGAAACTGCCAACGAATTGTTCAGAAGAAATTAGTCGCACTCTTCGACCCGGATTGTTTTCCAGGGCTTTTGTGCGAACCGCATGCAACAAATGGGTTTTCCCCATACCATGTGGTCCGTGGATGAGGATAGGGTTGTATTGACAATCGTCTGACTGGGCGACCCTTTTGGCGACGGCGTAGGCGAGTTCATTTGATGGGCCCAAAACAAAATTGTCGAAGGTGAAACGACCGGTTTTAAGGTCGGATTCACTTGATTGCACCGGATTTTGAATTGCATGGGTTAGTGCCGGAGGCGGCGTATCGAGCTTTTTTAAGTTAATTTCGGAGCCAGCACCGATCTCCACGAGACGGGAGTCGTGTTGTGCCCATAGTGTTTTGACCAGATCGCCATATTTAGCATCTATGCGTCCGGCAATAAATTTAGACGGCGCTGTGAGTGCGACAGTTGTGTCATTTGCGCCGAAAAAGCTTAATTGTCCGGTCCATGATTTGTGCACGCGATCACCTAATCTTTTGAGGAGATCGGTCTGAACGATGTTCCAAATTTCGAGAGCCGAACCAGATTGTAATGCTGGCGCATTTCCGGCGGCTATCTCGTTTGTGTAAGTGGTTTTACTCATGGACATTAAGTCTCTTATTATCTATCGGTGCGAGCGGATTATCAGGAATGTTATTCCACCAGTCACTCACATCCGTTCCCATGCGCTTCGTATGGCTTAAATGTAGCAAGCCATTGAAAATAATATACAAAAATTGAATTCCAGAAAAAAAATCGACGATTTTCTTCTAGTTTTCCCTCGAAAGAGAACCCAACCCAGTGGCCCCCCACCCCCCTTTTAAAAAGGGTTTAATCGGCTGCGTCAACGGACAAAAGTTAACTTTTTTCGACTTTGTGCACTTGACTCTAAAAAATGTAAATTTCACGGGCACTTGGCGTCGAAAAAACTTGATATTTTTTTGAAAATTTTTTCAACATGATTTGGACAATAGTCAAAACGAGAGAATGATTAACTGTAATCGCCTCAGTGTTGCAGTCTGAAGGTGCGCCCCAATAAAAAACCCGGCTGAACGGCCGGGTTTAAATAATCAGAATGTGTGCAGTTTTAGCCGAGGGCTTTAACACGTTTGGACAAACGTGAAATTTTACGAGCGCCTGTGTTTTTATGATACACGCCTTTGCTGACCGCGCTCATCAAAGCCGGCTCCGCGGCGTTCAGGGCTTCGCGCGCAGCTTTTTGATCGCCGGATGCAATCGCTTCTTCAACTTTGCGTAATGTTGAGCGCACAGCTGAGCGTCTGTTTTTGTTGACTTCTGTTTTGCGTGCCATTTTCCGGACGCATTTTTTAGCAGATGATGTATTCGCCATAATATCCTCTAAGTACGGGTCAAAGAACCCGTAAAATTTGAATTGCGCGTATAGACCCCCTTATTAGAGGCGTCAACCTGATTTTGTGCTAATTACATCGTAATTTTACAGCCTAGCGCGCTTATTTATTTTTGAAGTGAGCCGCCCGTTTTTCAACAAAAGCCGCCATGCCTTCTTTTTGGTCATTGGTTGTAAACATGGATTGGAACAAACGGCGTTCAAATTGAATCCCTTGGGTCAAGGACATTTCAAATGATGCGTCGATCGTTTCCTTCGTCATCATGGCAATAGGCTGGGATTGCCCGGCAATTTTCTTGGCCGCATCCATTGCCGTTTCCATAAGTTCATCCAGTGGAACGATCCTGGATACCAGACCGCTGCGTTCAGCTTCTTCCGCGTCCATCATCCGGCCTGTGAGGCAAAGATCCATGGCCTTGGATTTTCCGACAGCCCGCGCCAATCGTTGAGTACCACCTATGCCTGGCATCACACCTAAATTGATCTCCGGTTGACCAAACTTCGCATTGTCTGCGGCAATGATGAAATCGCACATCATGGCTATTTCACATCCACCACCCAGCGCATAGCCGGCAACAGCAGCGATTATCGGTTTTCTGAACCGGGCGACACTTTCCGCATATTTGGCAAATAGATCATTCTTATAGATGTCCAGATATTCCCAGGACTGCATTTCCTTGATATCGGCGCCGGCTGCAAACGCCTTATCCGACCCGGTGAGAATAACGCATCCGATTTTATCATCTTTGTCCAACTTGGTTAAAGCTTCGGACAATTCTTGCGTCAATTCAGCACACAATGCGTTGAGCGCTTTAGGGCGGTTCAGCTTGATTGTGCAAACCGCACCTTCAGTTGTCACTTCTAATGTTTTATAGGCCAATTGATGCCTCCTTTAATCTAAGGGAGGCGTTTTACGCGCTTCATATCAAAGAGTCACGGGCTAAATTTGACAATTCGGGCAATAAAAACTGGAGCGCCCTGATTGTTTAATTCTCTCGATATTGCCCGTGCAGGCGGGGGTCGGACAGGCTGTTCCCTCTTTTCCATAGACCTGAAACCGGTGTTGAAAATAACCGAGTGCACCATCTGCAGCTGCAAAATCATTCAACGTCGACCCGCCGGCTTTTATCGCCAGCTCCAGTGTTTTTTTGATCTCGGTAGTCAGAAGCGCTGCTTCATCCTGCGTGACGTCTTTCGCCAGCCGTATCGGGGAAATGTGTGACGCATGCAAAGCTTCGAGCACATATATATTTCCGAGCCCCGCCACGATGCGTTGATCCAGAAGCGCGGATTTGATCGGCGCTTTTTTGCCGGTTAGACTCTCAAATAAGCTTGGCCCGCTGAAGTGATTGGAGAGCGGTTCCGGGCCCAAGCCTTTCAGCCGACCACTTTCACCTTGTCCCAATAACTCCATAAATCCAAACCGGCGTGGGTCATTATATATAATCGTCGGCCCTTGTTTTTCGCTGCCAAGTTTTTGCATCGTAAAAATCACATGGTCGTGCTGCGGATTTGTCGGTGTGTCGTCCGCAGGCCAAGACCCGGTCTCAATGGTGAAACGCCCTGACATGCCTAAATGCATGATCAGGGTTTCGCCGCTCGAGAGCTCACCCATCAAAAACTTCGCTCGACGACGCAGGCTAATAAGTGATTTGCCTTCCAGGCGCCTGATAAAGCTTTTTGGAAAAGGGAAACGCAGATCTTCACGGTTCAGTTTTACCCTCGTGAATTTGCGCCCCTCCATCACCGGGGCAAGTCCTGCACGGACTGTTTCGACTTCTGGTAGCTCTGGCATAAATCCCCTGCGTTATAATGGCCACTGGTCATTTGTGGCTAATCCGGCTAGACGAAAAGAGTAATAACAGGCGTTAAGCATGGCACAAGACAAGACAATCGATTTCGGGTTCGAAGAGGTTCCTGTTGAAGAGAAACAAGGGCGCGTGCGCGGCGTTTTTGACAGCGTCGCCAGCAGCTATGACGTGATGAATGATGCGATGTCGATGGGTGTCCACAGGATCTGGAAAGACATGGCAATCGCCAAGATTAACCCACAGCCCGGTGAAGTCCATGTGGATATCGCAGGCGGCACCGGAGATTTGGCGCGAAGATTTATCAAAAGAGCCGATGATGTCAGGGTACGCCGTGGCGGCGATCCGGCAAAAGCATATATCGTTGATATCAATGCAGAAATGCTCCTAGCGGGGATTGATGCTCGTAAAGACAAAGGCCTGGATTTGACCCGCGTGTGCGGGGATGCACAGCGTCTGCCTTTTCCGGATAATTATGCTGATGTGGTGACCATAGCCTTCGGAATCAGAAATGTGACGGACCGTGATATGGCGCTGCGTGATATGCGGCGTATCCTGAAGCCGGGCGGCAGGTTTTACTGTCTTGAATTTTCAACCCCGCCGACAGAATGGCTACGCAAGATCTATGATCTTTATTCTTTTAATGTGATCCCTAAAATGGGCGGAGTCTTGGCGGGCGACGGCGATAGCTATCAATATTTGGTCGAAAGTATCCGTAAATTTCCAAAGCAGGATGCCTTTGCTGATATGTTGAAATCAGCCGGTTTTAAACGCGTTTCATATGAAGATTACACAGGCGGTGTCTGCGCCCTGCATTGGGGCTGGAAAGTTTAAGGTTTATTTTCTGGCTTTACGTGCCGCATATTTAGCATCGCGTTTGGCTTTTTGTTCTGCAGCTAGGCGCTCTTTGTTCCGCTTTTTGTTCATTTCTTTTTCGGCTTTTAAGGCAGCATCCTGCAGCGCTTTAAACTTACGCTTCTTTTCGTTTTCCGCCTGACGGATTTTACGGGCCTCCGCACGTTCAGCACGCTCGGCCGCTTTTTTCGCCGCTTCCTCCGGCGACAATTTCTTGGCCTGGGCACGTTTAAGCATTTCCAATTTAGCTTTTTTTTGCTCGGAAATCCGGTCGTTAAAATTACTGCCCTTAAAGCTCATGAAGTCGCCCTTTTATCTGGAGTGAGGAATAGGGGGCTTACTCCCTTATTTCTGCGGTAATTTCAAGGGCGAATGTCTGTTTAGTCGAATAAACCGGCAAATTGTCACACCTTTACGCAAATCTGAAGAATCTTGTTGCGAATAAGTCGCAAGAGCAATAAAGGTGTTGCAATTGAGAACCATTCTCAAAAAGTGAGATAGATATGTTAAAAACTAAATTCATGTTGGCGGGAACCGGTCTGGCATTGATAGCGATATTGCAGACCCAACTTGCATCCGCACAGGACGCCGTCCCAAGCGCCGCTGAAATGTGGGCCGTCATACAACAACAACAAAAATTGATTGATCAACTGCAAACCGAACTGGCTGAGAGCAAGGTCGAGCAGATTGAAGTCAAGCAGTCCGTGGAAAGCGTCGCCGATGCTATTGAATCCGGTGCAATTGAAGGGGCGGGCGGAAACAGCGCGTTAGACGGGCTGTCCATTGGCGGTTACGGCGAAGTCCATTATGAAGGTGGGGCTAAAGACGAAATCGATTTCCACCGTTTCGTCTTGTTTATCGGGCATGAATTTACCGATAATATTCGCTTCTTTTCAGAGCTCGAAATAGAGCATGCGCTCGCCGGGGATGGCAAGCCGGGTGAGGTGGAACTTGAACAAGCTTTTGTCGAGCTTGATCTCGGCGAAAACAACCAGGTATGGGGTGGCTTGCATTTGGTTCCGGTCGGATTACTCAATGACATTCATGAACCGCCGACTTTTTACGGTGTGGAACGTCCCGCTGTTGAAAAAAACATTATCCCGACAACCTGGTGGGAGGCCGGGCTTGGAGCGCGCGGTAATATCGGTTCTACCGGGCTGTCCTGGGACGCTATGATATCCTCTGGTCTGGAACTTAATGCTGCCAATGGTTACAATATTCGGTCGGGTCGTCAGAAGGTGGCAGAAGCCCCGTTTAATTCCCAAGCTTATACCGGCCGCATTCAATACTCCGGAATTCCTGGTGTTCGGGTAGCAAGCTCTCTTTATTATCAAGGTGATGTCACGCAAAGCGCCGGCGATGGGCTGACCGGTAAGGATGTAAGTGCGCTTCTCTGGACATCACATATCGATGCAAAATTCAAAGGGTTTGGCCTGCGTGCCCTGCATGCCAATTGGTCGCTGGACGGCGCCGAAGTTGATTTAACGGGCCGCGATAAGCAAAGCGGATTTTATATAGAGCCGAGTTATGCATTTAATACCCCCATGGGCATGCTTCCCGACGCGAGACTCGGCGCGTTCTATCGTTATGCTGATTGGGATAACAATGCCGGTCTCAACAATGATACGGGGGTCAAGCGCAATGTGTTCGGGATCAATTTCTGGCCGATTCCCGATGTGGTTCTGAAAATGGATTATATCAATGAGCGCCCGGAAAATTCCAATACCGATGTTAATTCCATGAATCTAGGCATTGGCTATCAGTTCTAAGATGTTATAAGACGCGAATGAGAATGATGTGCAACAAAGGGGTAATGACCGGGTTTATAACCCTGTTTGTGTGCGCATCTTTTGCAACAATAGCGTTGGCTTCTGATCATTTTGATGAACAACAGCATTTTATTGACGCCAGTTTTGGCGAAACCATCCCTCAATCAAAAACCCTCTGGCTGACAAAAGACCTCAAAAAAGATGTCGCCAAGATTATGGGGCACAAAAACTTCCAAGGTCTTCGCGTGCGCTATCACACGGAAGGCGCGCGGACGGTATGGGTTCTGGAAGAAATCGGGAAATACAAACCGATCACAGTTGGCGTCTCGGTCAACCAAGGCGCGATAGAAAAACTACGCGTACTGGCCTACCGCGAAAGCCATGGCTGGGAAGTGAAACAGGATTTCTTTACGCGTCAATTTATCGGTGCCAAACTGTCTAAAAAATGGCGCCTCGATGAAGATATAGACGGTATTTCCGGCGCGACCCTGTCGGTGCGGGCACTTAATAAACTTGCCCGTCTGGCGCTCTATTTTGATTCAGTGGTCCAACAATCGAACACTGAAGCGGCAACTGCCAAATGAGTCCCAAAACCTCTCGGACTCTATTTAGGTGGCATCGCCGCATCGGAATCACATCCGCATTATTTGTTTTAATCCTTTCCATTACCGGGCTGTTGTTGATGTTTTCGACGTCGCTGGATCTTGACCAGAAAACCTGGGGCGGCGGGCTGGTCAAATCAGTCTACAACCTTGAACCCGAAAGTGCGCCGGTCGGTCTTCCCATCGTTGATGCGCAAGGCAAACAACAATGGGTCGTCTTTGTGGACGATCTTATTTATATTGGTGAAGCCGATCCTATACCGCTTGAGCAGCCCCTGCTGAGTGCCGGATGGCGGGGAGAATTCATATTTATCACCAATGGCGAGGAAGATATCCTCACGCTCGAAGACGGAACCCTGGTCGAGCGGTCCCAGACATCTGCCACGTTTGAAGCGATGCAAACACGACCCGTTCCCGAGAATATCGAAGAAAAAGTTCTGGATCGTTTTGCAGGCCGCGGCATGCCGGCCTCACGCATTCTTCTTGATATTCATACCGGCCGGTTTTTTGGCAAGATCGGCACGTGGCTCATGGGTCTCGCATCGATCCTGCTTATATTATTGTCGGTAACGGGTATTTATATGTGGACCACTACCGATGTCCGCCGCGCCCGACGCGAAAAAATGAAGAAAGAATTGGCGAAACTAAAGGGCGGCGAATAGATTTTGAACCTTCGCCCTTAATCATCATTGCCCGCTTCATATTGCGCAGAAAGTTTTGCGCCCATTTGGAGTAAATCTTCCTTCGCGAGCATATCTTGTTTGCGAGTTTTCAACCGATTTAACCTAGAGGCTGGTGACTAATCCTCCAGCCATTCATAGGCAGCATTAATGTCACGCATGGCTTGCGTAGCTTGTGCGATCTGGGCGTCCGATAGGGATTTAGATTTCAAAAGATCGGGATGGTATTTTTTCGCCAGTTTCCGGTACGCGGATTTGATTTCTTTCTGCGTCGCCCCTTTCTTAAGGCCAAGCGTGGCGAGGTGTTTTTCAGTATCATTCAGGGGACGTGATGTGTGTGATTGCCTTTGGTATCCCGATGAATGATACGACTGGGAAGATTGTTGTTGATCTCTGGTCTGTGACCAAGACTGGTGGCCAGCAGTTTCTGTAAACCCGTTTGCGTTCATAATTTTATCGACAGCGCCGGCATCAAGATTCAACAATTTGGCAAGCATTTTCAAACTATCAATATACCGGGGATTGGCATGACCGGACGCAAGTCCGATTTTGACGATTTGTTCAAAAAACAGCGTCCGATCAGTCGGGTTTTCGCCGAGACCCATCCTCAGGGGTTTAAGGATCGACGATATCTTTTTTGCTCGGATCGGATATTGATCAAGAATATTTTGGACTGCTGGCTTTTGCGCGTCGCGAATTTGATAAATCGAGGAAATTGCCGCCATCGCTATTCTGCTTGTTCGTTCGTTGAGCTCATAAATTTTCGCGCACAATTCAGCTGCCACTTGCGTGCGGGGGTCAAGTGTAACCCATGCCGCATTGCGTTTTCCATTGGATAGTGTTTCGTCTTCGACAGCGGGTTCAAATAAATGGACAATATTGCGAAAAGCTTCGCCCAAGCAAATACCTGCGAAGGCACCCAACGCGTTAATCGGTGCAAACCCGAAATTGCCCAAACCTGAATTATCCGGGACAACCAAACCGAAATGTTGCGTGATATATCCATTGCCAAAAGTGAACTGGTCATCAAAAAGTAGCCAAACAAGCACAATCGATAAGATTACTGTGAAAAATGCAAATGAGTTGTCGAAGATATTATCATTACGATGTTCATTGTTCGGATTGCCGATGATCGTAACACACGACAACAGGTTGGCACCCGTATGCACTCTGAAGAAACGCATAACCCCAAGCAAAAACCCGAATATGATGATCGAAACCATCCGGCGCGAGTAACACAAAATGTTTAACTTCTGATTGAAGTGCGTCGTTAAATTCGAACCATTTCAGCGTCCTGACGAACCAGAATGGCCCGCATGCCTTTTTGGGTTTTGCATATCCGGCGAATGTGATCCTCATCCATCAATGTAAATGCGGTGGCGTAAGCATCAGCCAAGGTAGCGGAGGGGTGTATAACGCTGGCGCTGGCAAAAGCCGGTTTCGAACCTATCGGCCGCCCAGAGCGCGCATCAAAAATATGCGATATTTGTTCGCTCACATAGCCGGCCCCGGCTGCGGACGTCGCCACCGCTTGATCGCGCAGATCAATGACATCCAAAGCTTCCAAAACATTTACCGGATTTTGAATGCCGACGCGCCAAGGTTTGCCATTTGTGTTTTTACCAAAGCCTTTGTATTCGCCGAAGTTGATGAGCCCGTGTTTGACGCCGCGTGATTGCAAAAGGGTAGATACCTGCTCAGTTACATAGCCTTGCGCAATCCCATTCAATGTTATTTTCATGCCGGGTTTGGTGAATCGCACCATTTGCCCCTCGATCTCAATCGCACGGTAATCCACCTTGGCGCGGGCCTCGGCCCAAAGCGCATCAGCTGTTGCCTGGTCATGTTCCAAAGTTTCCATCGCGCGGGCAAGCTCCCAAAGAGGCTGAACGGTGATGTCAAAAGCGCCATTTGTTGATTCTGAAACTTTCCTTGCGGAATTGATCATATTGATGAGATGCGGCGATGCCGGGTTGATCAGCCCATGTTGGTTCAAAAATGATATGTGGGAGTTTTCGATATAGAGCGAGGCGACATATTCGATACGTTGCGCCAGGGTAATACCGGCCGGAACCAGTTTTTTGCTATCGAGATCCAGCGGCGCGCGGATCTTGATGGATGCGGGGGCACCCATGGCTGTACCTGTCCAGTTGCGCAATCGATTCGTGTCCCGGCATCCTGACATAGAGAAAGCCGCTCCCGAAACGAGAGCGGCCGATGTCAATTTAATGGCCCCCCGACGCGTCGTCACGTCTTAAGATTTAACTTCCGGATAAATGATTTTTTCGGCGAGATTATCCAGAACTTCTTGGGCATTAAAAGCATTGTCGCGTTCTGCGGGTTTGGCGCCACGTCCAAATTTCACTTCAGCACTCGCCTTGTACCGAGTGATCTCCCGATAATCGAAATCATTCCCGAAGCCACCCCAGCGACTGTAGAATGGATCATGGAATCCGAACCGTGAAGGTCCAAACGCAGAACGACGGTGCAGAGGCCGGTAGAAATACGGGGTGCTCCAACCGTAGCGGGGATGGAAATAGCTGTAATCAAAAAATCCGTAATAAGGGTCATTAAACCCTGTTGATTGTATGCGGGTTTTTTTGTCCGTTTCCCGTTCCGTCAGCAGAAAATAGTCATAGCCCTTCTGTTTGGTCAACTCAGCGGCCCGGTACAAGAGATAGGTTTCGACAGTTTCACGGTCGGTCAGCGAATTGCCATCAAAAGAAATTCGGGCGCGATCGGATTCGATCTGGACTTCGGAAAATCCGTTGCGGGCATCAGCATTCGCAGCGGGTTGGTAAGGGGTAGCGGTTGCGCAAGCCGTTAGTACAGCGGCGCTGGCGATTAAGGCCCATGTTTTCATGTGGCGAAGCGTATTATTCACGGTTGTCATAGCAGTCTCCAAGCAATTGCAATCTGCTCTCTCTTGCCACTAATATAGGTCAAATCAGTCATTTCTCAAGTAATTCAACTGCACAAATCCGTGACGGTTTTGTCAAGTGCAGTGTTTCAAAACAATTACGGCCCAGAATGATAAATAAAGCCCGATTGTAAGAGCCAATAAGCCCCAAATCCAAAATTGGGGATAATACATCAATGCGAGGCCGCCATAAGCCCAGACGGGCATAGCCAATAGTGCCGTGAAGCCACCGATTTTTCGAATTGGTCCGTTAGCGCGAACCGAACGTGCCATAGCAAAAACAACGGCTGCCGGGACGTACAAAATAGCGCCGGCGCCCAAACACATCAGAAAGGCCTGCATCACGCCAATAGCAGAACGTCCACCGCCGAGATATCCTCTGAAAATCAACACAGATCCAACCAGACTTGCAACGATGATGATCAGCATAACCCACATCAAAACCAGGGATGATTTCGCGAGAGGCGTTTTAAGGTTTGGGTTGGGATTCATATAGTGGCCCTACCATAAACAGTTGGTCGAAATAAAGGCGATTGAACGAACTTTGCTTTTTATGGATTTTTTGACCTTGCACAATTTTTCATCACTTCCCATCTCTATTCCAAGGAATTGAATACTCGGCCTTTCAGGCCATATGGAGAAAATGATGAATATCGAAAAATATACGGCGCGAGCCCGAAGTGCGGTGCAGGCTGCTCAGAATGTAGCGCTGACGCGGTCGCACCAACAACTTACCCCGGTACACTTACTCAGCGCCCTGCTTGATGAAGATCAGGGCTTGTGCAAAAATCTGGTCCGCGCCAGCAGCGGTGATGTCAATGGTCTGGTTTCAGACGTTGAAACGGCTCTTGGCAAGATCCCGGCCGTTGAAGGCAGTGGCGCACAAAACCTGATCATGAGTAATGCGGGCGCTAAGGTTTTTGCCCAAGCTGAAGCGGCCGCCAAAAAAGCTGGCGACAAATATATCACGGTTGAAGGCCTGTTCCTGGCACTGGTTCTATCTGAAGACAAAGAGCTGAATTCCCTGTTCGCGGATGCACGCGTCAATGCGCAAAGTCTAGCCGAAGCGATCAAGTCGATGCGCGGGGACAATCCCGTTGACAGTGAAAATGCCGAAGACGCGTATGAAGCGCTGACCAAATATACACGCGATCTGACCGCAGCAGCCCGTGACGGTAAGCTTGATCCGGTGATTGGCCGGGATGAAGAAATTCGCCGCGCTATACAGGTCTTGTCGCGCCGCTCAAAAAACAACCCGTTGATGATCGGGGAGCCGGGTGTGGGCAAAACCGCCATCGCCGAAGGTCTGGCCCTGCGCATAATCAACGGTGATGTGCCCGAGAGCCTCAAAGACAAAGATTTACTGGCTCTGGACTTGGGCGCCTTAATCGCCGGGGCCAAATACCGGGGTGAATTTGAAGAGCGCTTGAAAGCGGTACTGGCAGAAATCGAAAAGGCCGAAGGCCGGATCGTTTTGTTTATTGACGAAATTCATATGCTGGTCGGGGCCGGTAAAACCGACGGTGCCATGGACGCGGCAAATCTGTTAAAGCCGGCATTGGCCCGCGGTGAGCTTCACTGTATCGGTGCGACGACACTGGATGAATACCGCAAACATCTAGAAAAAGATGCGGCGCTCGCGCGGCGGTTCCTCACGGTTTATATTGACGAGCCGAGCGTTGAGGACACGGTCTCGATCCTGCGCGGTATTAAAGAGAAATACGAAGTCCATCATGGAATCCGTATATCTGATAGTGCCATTGTTGCAGCCGCCAATCTTTCCCATCGTTATATTACCGACCGCTTCTTGCCCGACAAAGCCATTGATCTGATGGATGAAGCGTCATCACGCCTGCGTATGCAGGTCGACAGCAAACCGGAAGCCTTGGACGAAGTCGACCGACGCCTGGTGCAGCTGCGCATTGAGGTCGAGGCTTTAAAGAAGGAAAAAGATAAGGCGTCAAAAGAACGTCTTGAAAAAAGGACGGAAGAAATCAAGGAATTGGAAGCGCAAAGCGCAGAGCTAACTTCTGCCTGGCAGGCGGAAAAAGCCAAGCTCGCGGGCGCGGCCGACGCCAAGGAGAAACTGGATCAGGCCCGCAATCAATTGGCGGACGCTGTCAGACGCGGCGATTATGAAGCCGCCGGCCGCCTCCAACATGTCGATATTCCTAAGTTGGTAGAGACGGTCCGCCTGGCTGAAGAAGCAGATACAGACGACGGCAGCCTCGCAGCAGAGGTTGTTGACGAGAACATGATCGCCGCCGTCGTGTCGCGGTGGACCGGCGTGCCGGTTGAAAAAATGCTCGAAGGCGAACGCGAGAAGCTGCTCGCCATGGAAGAGCAGCTTGGTAAACGCGTCGTTGGCCAAAAACAGGCCGTGAATTCGGTATCCGACGCGGTCAGGCGTGCCCGGGCCGGTCTTAAGGATCCGGCTCGCCCGATTGGTTCTTTCATGTTCCTGGGGCCGACCGGGGTCGGAAAAACCGAGCTTACCAAGGCTTTGGCGGAATTTATGTTCGATGACGAACAGGCGATCACCCGCCTTGATATGTCTGAATATATGGAGAAGCATTCGGTCTCGCGCATGATCGGAGCCCCTCCGGGTTATGTCGGTTATGATGAAGGTGGAGCGCTTACCGAAGCCGTGCGCCGCCGCCCTTACCAGGTCGTCTTATTCGACGAAATTGAGAAAGCCCATCCCGATGTCTTCAATGTCTTGTTGCAGGTATTGGATGATGGCCGTCTAACGGACGGGCAGGGCCGCACGGTCGATTTCAAAAACTGTCTGATTATTATGACGTCGAATATCGGAGCTGAATTCTTGGTTGCATTAGGCGATAAGGACGATGTTTCAAAAGCGCGCGATCAAGTCATGGAGCGGGTCAATGCACATTTCCGCCCTGAGTTTTTAAACCGTCTTGATGAGATTTTATTGTTCGAGAGACTGAAGCCAGAACATATGGGCGCAATCGTTGATATCCAGATGGGACGTCTGCAAGGCTGGCTCGGTGATCGTAACATTACGATTGAGCTCGATGATAAGGCCCGTAAGTGGTTGGGGGAAAAGGGGTATGACCCTGCCTTCGGCGCACGTCCGCTCAAACGCGTGATACAGAAAAACCTTCAGGATGAATTGGCGCGTCAGGTTCTGGCTGGCAAGATCATGGACGGCGCAAATATAAAAGTCGGCGTCTCGGACGACCAGCTGACTTTGAAAGCGTAAAAAGGGGCTCCCGAATTCGGGAGCCCTCATTATTAGGCCGTTGCCAGTCCAAGGAGGTCTGGCAAAAGCGACAGCGCTCATGTCGGGATATTCTCGTCTACGGGTTTTGGTGAAGGCCGGGCTTGCCAAATCTGCTATCAAGATGGCTGCTCAGGGCTATCTTCCATTCTAGCAGTGAGGGATTCCAGAGATGAAAATCAATCGTTTTAAAATGAGCACAGTTTGATATGCTGGAGCAAAAGGAGAATGGGCGATGAATGCTGAAATGGATACACAGGCGGAAGTTCTTGGAATAGTTGCCGGATTCGATATTCCCGATCCGACGGAAGTCACACGGTTAGAAGGTAAGGTTTCCGATGCGGAGTGGAAAGCACGTTTGGAACTTGCTGCAACATATAGATTGGCAGCTCTCTATGGGTGGACTGATCTCGTCTTTACCCATATCTCGGCTCGTCTACCGGACGAGGATGGAGAGGAGAGATTTCTTATTAATCCGTACGGTGTGATGTTTGACGAGATGACGGCATCGAGTCTTGTCAAAATTGATATGGACGGAAATATAAAAAGTGAAACACCTTACTTCATAAACCCTGCAGGATTTACCATTCACTCAGCGGTCCACAGTGCGCGAGAAGACGCCGGGTGCGTCATGCACGTACATACACCTTACGGCGTGGCGGTATCGGTTCAAAAACAGGGCTTGCGAAAATACACGCAATTCTCAATGACCGTCCTAGAGGATCTGGCCTACCATGACTATGAGGGCATTGCCCTTGATCTTGATGAGCGTGAGCGGTTAATCGCAGATATCGGCACGAAAAACCTCCTGATGTTGAGAAATCATGGAACGCTGACAATGGGGCGGAATTGTGCAATCGCATTTTTGCGCATGTATTTTCTGGAAAATGCATGCAAAACCCAGATCCTGGCGCAGGCTGTTGGTGGAGAGGGATATCTTCACGAAGAATCAGACGAAATGTCAGTCAAAGTTCATCAACAAGGGGCCGCAGCTTTTACACCGGGTCTGGGCGACAACTTGGTCTGGCCAGGGCTGATGCGAAAATTGAAGCGGGTCAATCCTGGATTCGACCACTAAATGATCCAAAACTGTTTCGATATTTTTTGCCCTTATAGGTAGAATCAACCACCCGAAAGGGTGTCTGATCAACACCTATATATAGTATTTTAGTTAGAGTTCGAATTCAGAATGAATTTCATATTATAACAGTCAAAAAAAATATAAAAAAAAATCGAAAAAAATTCATAAATAAATTTTCGAGCCAAGCCCTTAGAAAAAATAGCTTTTTTAAAAAATAGGCTTCCATTAACCGTGTTTTTTAACTGGTTATTAACATAAAACTTCCCATGATCTCCACACAAGGGATTGACGGGGAGAAGCAGATAGGCACTATATGTAGTGCGAAGACCAAACGGTTCTCCAAAAATTGATGAACGATCGAGCGTATGATTCAATTCATACGAGGGGGGTCTTCGTCGCTCTTGAATTTTAAATCGACCTGAGGGGAATTCTCCTTTTCAGGGACCAGACCGGGGGAAATATATGTCAGAAGAGTCGAGTGTGGCGAACGCAGCGGAATTGGAAGAAATCCAGACGGAAAGGCCAATTTCTCGCGGATTTAAAAAGGTCGCGCATAGATCTGCTGAAGTATCACCCTTAAAAGTCGTAAACAGCGTAAAAATTGATCGCAGTCGTGATAATCTTCTGACTGATTTTGGTAAAACAACGCTCGTAGACCGCTATCTTCTACCAGAAGAAAGCTATCAAGACATGTTCGCGCGGGTTTCCGAAGCTTATGGCGACGATGCCGAGCACTCTCAGCGCCTTTATGATTATATGTCAAAACTTTGGTTTATGCCGGCGACACCTGTACTTTCCAACGGCGGCGCCAATCGTGGCTTGCCAATCTCATGTTTTTTGAACGCTGTCGATGACAGTCTCGACAGCATTGTCGACTGCTGGACCGAAAATGTATGGCTTGCATCGAATGGCGGCGGGATCGGTACCTATTGGGGAAATGTCCGCTCTATCGGTGAAACCATTGGCCGCGCGGGAAAAACATCAGGCATTATTCCGTTTATTCGTGTGATGGACAGTCTGACCTTGGCCATATCTCAAGGCAGCCTGCGGCGCGGATCAGCAGCAGTTTATCTCGATGTCCACCATCCGGAAATCGAAGAGTTCTTAGAAATTCGGAAGCCGAGCGGTGATTTCAATCGTAAAAGTCTTAACCTGCATCACGGATTAAATATTACAGACGAATTCATGTATGCGGTTCGTGATGGCAAAGAATTTGCGCTTCGGTCACCCAAGACAAATGAAGTTCTCAAAACGGTGGATGCCAGAAAGCTATGGCAAAAAATTCTAGAGATGCGTTTGCAAACCGGTGAACCATATATGGTGTTCTCTGATACGGTAAACGATGCACTTGCCAAACATCAGAAAGAGCAGGGACTGCGCGTTCAGCAATCAAACCTGTGCGCTGAAATTATGTTGGCGACAGGTAAGGACAAATACAATCGCCAACGCACAGCCGTTTGCTGCTTATCATCAATCAACGCCGAAAAGTACGACGAATGGAAAAACGAAGAAGGCTTCATTGAGGACCTGATGCGGTTCCTTGACAATGTCTTGCAAGATTACATCGATCGGGCGCCTGAAAAAATGTCAGACGCTGTTTATTCCGCAACTCGCGAGCGGTCTGTTGGTTTGGGTATGATGGGTTTCCACTCCTTGTTACAATCTAAAAAAATTCCATTTGAAAGCGGAATGGCGAAGGCTCTCAATAAGCGTTTGTTCAAGCACATTCGTGCCGGGGCCGATGCGGCGAGTGTGAAATTGGCGCACGAACGGGGACCATGTCCGGATGCTGCTGACGCTGGTATGATGGCACGCTTCTCCCATAAAATGGCCGTGGCACCAACAGCGTCGATTTCAATTATCTGCGGCGGAACATCTGCTGGCATTGAGCCAATCCCTGCCAACATTTATACCCATAAAACACTTTCGGGCTCTTTTACGGTGAAGAACCAACATCTCGAAGCCTTGTTCGAAGAGAAAGGTATCAACACACCTGAAATTTGGACAAGCATCCTGGAGCAAGAGGGGTCTGTTGCGCATCTGGATGAACTGACAGAAGATGAGAAGGCAATATTCCGGACCGCGTTCGAGCTGGATCAGCGTTGGGTGATTGAATTGGCGGCTGATCGTGCCCCGCTTATTTGCCAAGCACAGTCCTTAAACATTTTTATCCCCGGCGACGTCAATAAATGGGATTTACACATGTTACACTGGACGGCTTGGGAACAAGGTGTGAAGTCGCTTTACTATTGCCGGTCAAAATCTGTTCAACGGGCGGCTTTTGCCGGATCTCTCAATGATAATAAGAGCGAGATGGAACAGGCTATGGAAGCTGCAGCGCCAACGGACTATGATGAATGTCTGGCTTGCCAGTAGTTTAAAATATCCAATAATCTGTGAATTGAGGCCGCCGTTGATTAATATCGACGGCGGCCTTTCTTTTATGGGCCAACCGTGACGATTTGCACAGACTTGCCGAGGTCATACGGGCATTTTGATGGGCGCATGCTTTAATTATATACTGAGCACAACTAACAGTTGCTAAAACTGTGACATAAACGCATCATTAACTTAGATTAATGATTAGTTCATCGCGATTGTCATATAACTGCTATAACAGAAGTGTTAGGATGTAATTGAAAACTTACGTATTTAAACGCGTATATTCAGGAATTAAATGGGCAAAAACGTAGATAAGTTGGGATTTCCCTGTAAAACGCTGGCACGAACGGCTAGCTTCGGCGCGTGGGTATCGCTTTCTTGTTTATTCTCTGTATCTGTTTCAGCGCAATCTGTCGAAACCAATACAGACATTGTTGAAACGCCGGTCGCGGCACGGATTGCATCCGACAAAGCAGATACAGATCGATTGCCCGCTGACTTAAAACCTGAAGAATTAAGCGCGCCACGCGTCACCGACATAAACAATGATGCCCGCTTCTTCGACCGCAACAGCTGGGATCCTTCTATTCTAACGCAAAGTACAGGACTGAGTGCTGCGAGTTCTCAAACCGCCAGTTCTGACGATTTTAACACTGGCGAACAGTTTGCCGAGGATGAATTCGGTGAGGGAGTTTTGGCCAGTGACCTGCTTTCCGCTGAAGACTTGTTAAATGTCGGAAATATTCAATTACCTGGCTTGGACACGGGCTTTGCTGCACCGCCAAGAGAAGACGGGGTGATCAATCTAAATTCTGCATTACGCGAAACTTTATTTGATTCTCCAAATGGCAATATTAACGCATCTGTATTCAAACTTGATTTGGGTGATCGCCTGTGTTTGGGAACCGCTGAGGAATGTGAAGCCAACCGTATCGAAAGTATTGATGTCGGGTACGCAAAGAACATTACCCACGGAAAATTTGACGGTTTGAATTTGCAGCTGACCCCACGCGCCGGATTGCGCTTTGACGATGACAGCAAAAGTGCCTTGGTCGGTGCTCTGGTTCGGGTTGGCGACAACCTACGCGAAGGCTCAGAAATGAAGTCGAATACCTGGTATTTCTTTGCAGGCGCTGATGCCGAGGCTGTTACGTATACACCTACAGGTGTGCGTCGACTAACCAGTGGTGAATTCCATTTGCAAGATCGTATTATCGTTGGCGACGCCCAAGCTGGTCTTGGCTATCGGCTCGGATCAGCAGATTTAGCTTTGACCTATTATAAACGCCAGGCAAAAGCGGAAAATTATAGCTATGACGAAGACGCGGCCGCTTTGTCTTTAACCTGGCGTCGCTAAACCAACTCTATATTTTCGATAACTGGAATTTTTCGGCTTTGTAGCCACCGAGAGCGGACTTCCATGCTGTGCTGAAGTGCACGGACTTCATCTGCACTTAGATCCGGCCGCCATGTTTCGAAGATCAAAACGACCCGAACCTCATCGCTGTCATTTCTGGCTTCATGATCAAAACTATCGTCAAATAAAAAGAGTTCGCCTCGCCGCCAATGATGCGTTTGATCGGCGACCCTGATCTTACAGTCACGGGGAATGATCAGTGGTAGATGGGCTGTGAGCCGGGAGTTGGACAATCCAAAGTGCGGCGGGATATGGGTATTTGGTTTAAGGACAGAGAAAAAAACTTCCATCGGTGTTCCGAACATCTCCACCAAGGGAGCGTCTTCAAGCGTTGTTAAAGTTTCAGGGAATGAGCTCGCACAGGATTGTTTCTCTGCATCCTTATATAAATGCAGAGCATTCCAGTCTTCACTGCCACGTAAATGTTCCCAGCTTTCTTCGCCGTCTGACATATGTGCAAGATAGGGACGGCCATAATCATGTGTATTTTCGAGATAAGTTTCCAGTTCCTGAATTATCTTCGGAGTCGCATTTTTTAATGTTTGAGCCCACGGAATTTCCGACGTTTCAAATACTGGAGTTTCAGGAAGATCAGGCGCGTAAAACATATAGGGTTTTTGGTTTTCACGTTTGTATTCAACATTGCCTATATGCGTTTGAGGCCACATTGCAGATAAAAGTCGCTCTGGGTTTTCGTACCGCGCAAGCCCATTTTGATACATTTGGGTAAAAAACCGACGGAGTTCATTATCAGCTGTTTCTGACTTTATTCGCGTGGTCTGATCTGCATCAGGCCGGAGGTGAGCGATCCTGACCAGCGGATCCATATCACTGCCAATCGACCACACTTGCAGCGCCTCTTCGTTCCGACCGGCTTGCCAAAGCGCGTATCCTGCATAAAGTGCGAAACGCGCATTGCCCTTGTTAAGTGACCAGGCCTTTAGAAATGCGTTTACTGCACCGACAAGATCGCTATTGGCTTCAAAAGCTTCACCCAGCTCAAACCAGCTCCAAAAGTCTTGACCGTCAACGCGGCATAATTTTCGCAAAATCGAGACGGCCTTTTCTGATTGATTGTTCGCCCGATAGATCCGCCCTAACATTGTCAGGGCTTGCGAATGATCAGGCACTGCGACCAAAAGTTTTTCTATGAGATTGGCTGCTGCTGACAAGTCGCCTCGGCGTGCCAGCGTATCGGCTTCACGGAGGGTCAAAGCGTGTTCTTGATTATTCATCGGATCCGATTTTTCTGTGTCTTGCAAATTTGATGAGAGCAAATATGGCGCACGCCAGGAAAAGGGCAAACATCACGCAAAATGCTGAAAATTTTAAAGGCGTTAAAACCGACTTTGCAGCCAGTAAATTTTCGTGACCTGACAATGCCAGTATTTGCACGATATTCTCACTGAAATCGGCGACGACGGTTACCAGGGCCGGAACAGCCAGTATCGGTCTTGTTGACGCGGCTAAATACAATGTCGCGCCTGCGAAAAAAGTGCCGTAAGCGATAGGGTATAGACTGTCGGGAACTAACGTTATCCAGACATGAGCAATTCTTTGTTCTGCGGTCAAATCTCCAAGTCTTGCAAATGCATCGGATCCGGACGTTGCCATGTCAAGTAAATCGCCACCAACGAATCTTTGAAAATAAGCAAAACTCGCACCGAGGATCATCATCGCCATAAACGACGCAAAGATCACACGTGGACGGCTTATCCTCTTACTTAATTTCATTGGCTTTAATTATCGGACTTTATCAAAAATTGCGAGGTTTGATTAAGGGACATATGGATATTTGTTTCGGCTCCGATTGCTTGTTCACAGTTTTTTTCATGAAAACTTAATTGTAGACTTGCACGGTAGTCGACATACAAGATATGGATATGGTTGATTCATAAACACAAGATATAGACAATTCGACGCGGGGTCGAAAGTTGTCATAACTGCAGAATAGACAGGGATTTCGATGGCGAGTTCAATCTTAACTGGAACAGAAAAACCGGGCCTTTTAACACCATCCATTGGGTATAAGCCTTTTCGGTACCCTTGGGCTCACGATTTTTGGCGTTTGCAACAACAGGTACATTGGATGCCGGAAGAAGTTCCGCTTGGCGAAGATTGTAAAGATTGGGCCGGCAATCTGACAGACCCAGAGCGTAATCTCCTGACGCAAATTTTCCGTTTCTTCACGCAAGGCGACATCGAGGTCAATGACAATTACATGGAGCATTATGCACGTGTGTTTAAACCGGTCGAAGTCAAAATGATGATGGCAGCATTTTCCAATATGGAAACCGTCCATATTGCGGCCTATGCATTGTTGCTTGAAACTATTGGCATGCCTGAATCTGAGTTTTCCGCCTTTATGGAATACGAATCCATGGCGGCAAAACATGATTACATGCAAGAATTCGGGACAGGCAGTAATGAAGATATCGCCCGATCACTGGCAATGTTTGGCGGCTTCACGGAAGGGCTCCAATTGTTCGCGTCCTTCGCTATGCTTATGAATTTCCCACGCCAGAATAAAATGAAGGGCATGGGGCAAATTGTGACCTGGTCAATTCGCGATGAAAGCCTCCATTGTCAGGGCATGATCAAATTATTCCATGCATTCGCCAAAGAAACGGGATGTGTAACGCAAACCGTCAAAGACGATATTATCGATTGTTGTAAAACTGTTGTCGGCCTGGAAGATAAGTTCATCGACCTTGCATTTGAGATGGGCCCTGTTGAAGGCATGACGAGCGCCGACATTAAATCCTATATTCGTTATATTGCCGACTGGCGGTTAGAGCAATTGGAATTGCCAAAGATATACGGCATTGAAAAGCATCCGCTACCGTGGTTGACAGAGATCTTGAACGGTGTCGAACATGCGAACTTCTTTGAGGCGCGTGCGACTGAATATTCCAAAGGCGCCAGCCAGGGCGAGTGGCACGGTGAAGAAGGCGTCTGGGGCATGTTTGAAAAAGCCAAAAATGCCAAAGTTGCAGCTAAATCAGGTGAACTTGAAGTGAGCGCCAACGAACACTAAACTCCTTTAAACAAATGGCTTCCGTTAGATCAATTCTAAAGTTTGACAATATCCTCAATGTGCGGGATTTTGGCGGCTTGGCTATTGATGGCGGCGGGCGTGTCAAAGAAGGTAAATTGCTGCGCGGAGCCCAGCTCAGCAAGATGTCTAAAAAAGACCAAGCTCAATTGGCGAAATACAATATTGATCTTGTTGTCGATCTTCGCCACGCGCCTGAGCGCGAACGCCAAGCGTCCAATTGGGAATCATTTAAACAACCGACGACATTTGTCTATGATGATGCCGTATCGCCACATTCTGATAATAAATTAGCCCCTCATGAAATTTTCATAATCCGTGAGTTGAGCCACCCAAAAGAGGCCCATGAATATATGATGGGATCTTACACCAAACGTCCACATGACCCCGGGTTTATTAATGTGACGCGTCAAAGCTTGCAGCATATGGCATCAGAGGGCAGTCACACTTATGTTCATTGTGCGGCGGGAAAAGACCGCACGGGAACGTTTGCGGCAATTTTGCTCCTTGCATTGGGTGTCAGCCTGGATGATGTAACCGCAGAATATATGCTAACCCAAAAAGCTGTGGATATAAGTCCGATACTAAAAATGGCGGCGACCAGGATGGAAAAGCAATATGTTCGGCCATTCGATCCGAACGCACTTCGTCCTATTTTTGGTGTCGACCCAGCGTTTTTAGACGCATCATTGTCCGCTATGGGGCCAATTGATAATTATTTGAAAACCGTAATCGGTATCAGCGATGACGAACGCGATCAGCTAAAAAATAAGTATACCGTATCGTAGATTTTATGCGCAGGTCACTTTGGTTTTGCTTGAAACCAGCGACAAGCTGCATGTTATAGTCGATCCTACGCCGTTCACGAAAGGTATCGTTGCCGATTTCCGAGGCTTGAGCATAAACGTTTCAGATAGCGTTGGTGTGCCTACAAATTCCCGCGATGGAGATTTATAGTTATAACTAATGCGGGTGACGACAAGCCCGGAGGTTTCGTTCAATAACGTTGAATTCACGCCGGATGGATCAAATTTTGTCGGCAGTCCTGACCCCAATTTTGCATATCCGATTTCGACCTTGTTGCCGTCTGAGTCAACTTCAAAGCTACGCATATCGACCGTAACGTCGGCAGATTTTGCGTAACTCGTATTCATGACGGCAATCGTTGCCTGGAAAATATTCTCAACTTCCGCGACGTCCAAAGATTCCACCTGTGTTGCCAGGTCGCCTGTAACAGAAGCAGCATGTGATACGTTTCGATCAGCGGTTACCAATAGCGAAATTTCTGCCAAACCGATATAGAGGCCAATCATGATTGGCGCGATCAAGGCAAATTCAATAGCTGCGATACCATCACGGTTCTTTAGCGTTCGGGCAATGGCTGTATTTTGGAAGAATTTCTTAGACATATCCGTATTCCCGTTTCCTCGTTTAGAAAGGTTCATTTCTGAAGGCTGTTGTCGATGTGATAACCCGGGTATTACCTGTTGAATTGGACAAACCCGTAATCTTGGACGGAATTGTCAATTGATGGACGTATTGGACTCTGACAATTACGACATCTTCACTAGCTGTTGATACATATGTGTCGGCAGGCATATCCGGAGATTCATTTTCACATTGTTCAACTTCAGCGGCGGTACCAGAGCACGCTGGCGGTGATTCTGGCAAACTTAATTCAGTAAATTTTCCGGTTGCGGCTCTGACAACATCGACCCGTAACTTGTTGCAATTTCCGAGTCCACTCATGGCGGCACAAATATCTGTTTTGAGTTGGGCTGCATTATCGCTTCCACTTTGGAATTCACCTGTGCGAATATCGCGAGAGACCTCGCTTAATGCATGTTCGGTATTGGTTGTTAGAATAAAAACGACAGATATTTCGATAATACCAAACAACAAGGCTGCAAAAGGCAAGCCCAAAATAGCAAATTCCACTGCGGTCGCGCCATCGTCATTACGGGCGACCTTTCGCAAAAGCTGATTGCGTCGGCGACTTTTATTTTTTTGTTTTTTAAACAGCATCTGCTTTCCCACAATTACTATTGTCGGGAAATTAGCATTAAACACCTAATTTGCGTTTAATTTACGTGGTTAACCAACCTTGAAGACGTCTGAACAAGCAGCTTGTTTAGCGCTGCAATTCCGGGGCTGGAGGCGTGAAATTCTGCGAACTTTGAATGGATGACGATAGCGGACCTGTTGCCGTCGTAGTGGTCGATTGAACGTTCTTTCCTTCAAAATCAGATATAAATTTGCGTGTGTCGCCAAGAATTGGGGCCGGTAGGCAATGAGGATTGCAACTAAATGTCCGATACCCCTCTCCAACATTGTTGACGCGAACGGCAGAAGCAGACTGTGGCGCATTTACCTGAATTTCTGAGTCCATAATGGTCTGTCCGAATTCATCAAATGCCAAAATATTTGTCGTCCCAAAACCCCGGCCGCTCAAGAGTAATGTGTCGCTCGAATGAACTGAAATATCGGCGATCTTAGGGTTACCGATGACAACAGCGGACGCAGGACGCGAAAGCCGTAAAACGCTTGTCTTGTTGATTTCTACAACATGATCGGCAGCGTTGGCCGACGTTCCCATCAAAAGCGCGGCAACCGTTGCTAAGGCGGTTTTTACTAATTTGGGGCGGTAAAATGACATCTTGGTTTCCTTTTGATTCACCCATCCATATCGCGATGTGGTGAATGAAGGGTTTACAAAAAGAAGGTTGAAAGACGAAACCTTCAATAATTTTTACAAATATCCCCACCCGTTCGGCTCGCGTCTATACATTACTATACAGCGTACGAATTTACGCCAAGCTGGAGACAGTGCTGATGAAAAGATATAACACCTTGATTTTACCATATTTTTACCATGATTTTTAAATTGAAAGTAATTCCTGCGCGCTAGGTTGCATTTGTCAGGGGATGGTCCCTGTTGGGGTTATCCCTTTTTTAGTTAGGCATACGTGGGAGTTAGTTATGCAAAATTTTGTTACACGTTTCGTAAAAGACGAGTCTGGTGCTACTGCAATTGAATATGGTTTGATTGCTGCATTGATCGCTGTTGGTATCATCGCTGCTGGTTCAGCTCTTGGTAATAACATCTCGAACAAGTTCAACGACATCTCAACAGAAATGAACAACGCTTAATTCAAGCCTGACATTTTTGTTTGAATTTCCCTCTTAGGGAATTTGAATTGGAAACCGCCCGAAAGGGCGGTTTTTTTTGCTTTTAGATAACTTAAACCACCCGTTAACTCTGTTTTGTTAGCTAATGCGTCGATTGGCGGGCCGAGTTTCGAAAAAAACCCGGATTCCTCAAAGATTAAATCGGAGAAAACCGTGGTTATTTTGCTCATCATACTTATTTTTGCCGGATGCATGTTGGCGGCCTCCTGGACCGATTTGACAAGTATGACCATCCCTAATTGGATAAGTTTGGTTCTGATTGCGGGATTTTTTGTCGTCATTCCCTTTGCCTGGCCAGGCTGGGCTGAATTTGGCACTCATCTCCTTGTTGGACTTATGTTCTTTGCGATTGGCGTCGGAATGTTTGCCATGGGGTGGATGGGCGGCGGAGACGCCAAATTACTTGCTGCGACATCGCTCTGGTGGGTGTGGGCGGATCTGCCCTATTACTTGTTTTATACGGCCATTGCAGGCGGGATTCTCGCACTTTTCCTTCTCATTGGACGTAAATATCTGCCGGTTCGGATCCTCACAACCGATTGGATGCACAGAATGTTCAAAGACGAAAAACGAATGCCGTACGGATTGGCACTCGCTTTTGGGGCGCTCGTGACGCTTCCAAAGAGTCAAATATACCTAAATGCAGCAGGATTAGCGTAATTTTTGAAAAATATCGGACAAAATTTACGCTTATTAACCATGCTTTATCAAATGAGGCATTAACTTTAATTCGAAACTACGATTTTCACCTGTGAGGGCAAATGGATACGAAGAAACTGATTTTAGTGGGTGTTCTGGGGGTAGTCGCCGTCGGTGCTTTCCTGCAACTCCAAAAAATTTCTACGCCTGCGCCGGTAGTCAACCCCGTTCAGGCAGCGACACCGCAGCCGATAGTTGAAGAAGTCAACTATGTGAAAGTCCTGGTTGCCGCACTGGATGTACCTATGGGGACACGTGTCACACCCGATCACTTGCAATGGACGAAATGGCCAAATGAGGCGCTTTCTGAAAACCTGATCGATGACGTCAACAGACCTGGTGCGATCGAGGAACTTAACACCGCCGTAGCGCGCACAGCTATTTATGCAGGAGAGCCGATAGTTCAAAGAAAACTGGTTCTATCTGGCGACCGGGGACAAATGTCAGCTTTACTTAAGCCGGGTATGCGAGCAATCGCTACCCGTATATCTGTTGATTCAGCAGCGGGTGGGTTTATCAAACCCGGTGACCGCGTCGATGTCGTTTTAACTACACAGCTTAAAAACGAAGTTCAAACGGCTGGACCCGCAACCAACCAATATATTTCGAAAACGGTTTTTGAAAACGTCCACGTTTTGGCGATTGACCAAATCTTTGGCGACGGGCCTGAAGGTGCCGCAACCGTCGTCGGGTCGACGGCACTCCTGGAACTTTCTCAAAATGACTCTGAAGCTCTGATCGAAGCGCAGTCGACGGGCGACCTTTCTTTGATTTTGAGAGGATTGGAAAATCGCCGTGTTGGTTTTATTCCGAGCGCAGCCACCGTCGACCGAAAAGAAACCGGCCAAGTAACTTCCATGACGATTTACCGGGACGGCCGCACGCAGCAAGTCGCGATACAAGGACAATAAAATGTTAGTGAACCATACATGGACGCGAAAAATATCGACAAGCCTTGCTCTAGGCGCAGCGATGACAATGGCATTGTCAGCCCAAGCCGGACCACGATCGTATTCTGATGTGAAAAAGCACCAAGCGACTCCGACGTCTTATGCGAAGCCGCACCAGGCTGAAACGCGTTCAATGACAATTCCTTTTAGTAAATCAACAATCATTGATTTGCCGTCAGGATTAGCGGACGTCATTGTTTCAAACCCGGCAATTGTCGATGCAGTCGTGCATACTTCAAAAAGAGTTTTACTGGTCGGCAAATCGCCTGGACAGACGAACGCGTTCTTCTACGGTCGCAACGGTGAAGAGCTTCTCAATCTGGAATTACGGGTAGAGAGAGACTTACACGGACTTAAATCGCTTATTTCCAAGCACGCGCCTGGCAATACCGTCAAAGCTGAAGCGATTAATAATAATATCGTCCTGTCAGGAGAAATTGCCGACGCGGGAACATCGCAAACAGTCGTTAATCTGGCTAAATTGTGGTTGGGCGAAGAAACTAATGGCGCCGCGCCAGGTGAAGTCGTCAACTTGATGACTTCGAAAGCCAACGACCAAGTCCAGTTGAAAGTGCGGATCGTTGAAATGCAGAGATCTGTGACCAAACAAATGGGAATTGATTTCAATATCCTCGGACAATTGGGGGATGCCAGTATCGGTCTTCTCAATAATGCGTCACTGGGTGCCGGCGCTGGATTTCAAGGCGGTGTCAACTGGCAAAACAGTGGCGGTGGCGCAGTCAGAAGTTTGACCAGTAATTTAACAGCATTGGAAAGTGTCGGTCTTGTACGCACATTGGCCGAACCGGTTCTGACAACGATTTCCGGCGAAACCGCCAATTTCTTGTCCGGGGGCGAATTTCCTCTTTTGACAAATGTGTTCGTCGATGAGAATGGACAGGTCCAGCGGGAGTTCGAATATAAACCATTCGGGGTTTCACTTGGGTTTACGCCCGTCGTTTTAAATGAAGGCCGTATTTCTTTGAATATTTCGACCGAAGTCTCAGAACCGACAACTGAAGGTGCTTTTGAAACCGGGAGCGCCAACATTTTAGGTCTGCGTGTACGGCGTGCCAATACAGTCGTCGAGATGCCGGCCGGTGGAAGCATGGTTATTGCAGGACTTATTCGTGAGGAAAGCCGGCAATCAACAGACGGAACGCCAGGTGTAAAAGATATCCCCGGCGTAGGCGCACTGTTTAGAAATCGCGATGATCAGACAACTGAAACCGAACTTGTTATTATCGTCACCCCGTACCTGGTCAATCCAACACATCCGGACAAATTACAAACGCCGCTCGACGGGTTTGTTGCCGCGAATGACCGCGAGGCGGCGTTTTTAGGCCGGCTCAATAAAGTCTACGGGAAAAACGGCCACGAAAAACCGGAAGGCGGATTAACTGGTCCTTTCGGACATAATGTAGATTAGGAGAACAGAAAAATGCGTCAGCAAAAAATTACACATTCTCCAAAATTCAAATCGGTTATAACGGCTGGTATCATTGGGGTTATGATGGGGGCATGTACGACCTATAAACCATCACTTGAGCCAACACATTTTCGCAATAAAATCACAGTCGCTGAAACTGTAGAACGTCTGGAATTGTATACGCAGCCATCTGGCCTGAATTTATCAACAAGAGATCAGGATGCTGTTACCGATTTTGTTCATTTGTATGGGCAATCCGGGCAAGGACCTATGTACATCAATATTCCTGAGAATGCGACTAAGGGACTAGGTGTTCAGCAAGCAAAATCCGCCATCTCCTCGAGAATGCAAAGCATGGGTATTCCGGGATCCGGGATACAAATGGGAAATTATAAAGCCAAAGGCGACGTTCCAGCGCCGGTCGTTGTCTCCTTTCGCAGGTTGACGACAGCGCCAATTGATTGTCAGCAGGGAGCGTCTTTAACATTGACCTCAACCAATCAACCTTATGGTAACTTCGGATGTGCGCAAACGGCGAACCTGGCAGCGATGATCGATGATCCGCGACAACTTCTAGCACCGTATGCGCTAACACCGTCAACTATGATCCGACGTTCTACCGTGATCGATGCATATGCAGCTGGCGAAACGACAGCAACACCGAGACCGGGTGGTCAAGAAGTGTCCGCGGGTGAGAACTAAAGTTTGACGAGAACTAATGAATTGGCAGTTTGTCAAAAGGAAACGGAATTGAAACTATGAAACAGCCGCAAACATCTCCTGTCAGTGCGCCAACAGCCTATCCTTCACCGGCTCAAGCTTATCCGGCCGCAGTCCCGCAAGCACCGCAAACGGCGCCCATGGCTGTTCAACCCACACCACAACCACCTATGCTACAGCCGCAACAAACTGCTCCTGTTCCACAAGCTGTACCAGGAACAGCTGCCATGCCCAGTCCAAATATGGCACCTCCGGCACAACCGATGGCACCGCCTATTGATATGCCGGCACCTGCAATGCCCAGTGCACCCATACAGGCCGCATCTCCGATTGCCGCCCCTACGGTAGAAACGAATAGAGAAGGCGGTGAGAAAGCGCTCCCTCGCATCTCCATTCATGCTTTTTGTGAGCGTTCAGAAACTGCGGGTGCTATTCAAGCGACGACCCAGGACTGGCGGATGGCTCGCGCGAATCTAAAAATTTATATGGGCGGGTTACCTGCCGCGATTGAGTATTATCACAAAGAAAATACCCCCGGGTTGATCCTATTTGAATCTGGAATGCGCGGTCCCGAACTTTTCGCGCAGCTTGATACACTCGCATCCGTATGTGATTCCGGAACAAAAGTTGTGATGATCGGCGCTGCCAATGATATTCGGTTGTACAGAGAATTGATCGAGAAGGGATTGAGCGATTATCTCGTTCCACCGTTCCATCCCTTGACGCTCATTCGCTCCTTATCCGATCTGTATTCAGATCCGGATAAACCATTTGTCGGACGGGTTGCGGCATTTTTTGGTGCTAAAGGTGGCGTGGGTTCATCAACCATCGCTCACAATATCGCATGGGCACTCGCCAATGATCTTCAACAAGAGACGTCGCTGGTCGATATGGACTCAAGCTGGGGAACAACTGGTCTCGATTTTAACTATGACAGCTCACAAGGTCTCGAGGAAGCACTTGCAGAACCCGACCGATTGGATGAAACGTTGCTCGACCGGATAATGATCCGCCATACTGAAAAGCTGACCATCCTTCCGGCGTCCGCTTCATTGGGATCACCGGCGCCGACCGCATCGACTGCATATGAAACGTTGGTTGATGGTGTCCGGTCATTGTCTCCATTGACTATTCTCGATATGCCGCATGTTTGGACTGACTGGAGCAGTCAGCTTTTAACAACCGCAGATGAAGTTGTTATTACGGCGACCCTCGATCTCGCCAACCTTCGCAACACAAAAAACCTTGTCGAGTTTTTGAAAGCCGCAAGGCCAAATGATTCGGAACCACTCCTGATTTTGAACAAAACAGGTGTCCCTAAGACTGCGGAAATTCCTGTCAAAGACTTCGCATCGGCTGTCGGATTACAGCCCGCCGTCGTGTTGGCCTACGAACCGGTAGTTTATACCGAAGCTTCGAACGACGGAAAAATGTTAAGCGATTTAAAATCCGGTGCGTCAGCTTATGAAGGCCTAACCTATCTTGCTCATCGTTTGCAAACAGGTCAGTTCCCTGCACAAATATCAGGGAAAAAAGGCAAAAAACTTGGGTTGGGAAAAAAGAAAAAAGCGAAATCCGTAGAGGCTATTGACAGTCAAAAGTCAAATAAGTCTCTGGTCGCAAAAATTTTAAAACGGAAATAAGCTAGATGTTTGGTAAACGTACAAGCGGTAATGCCGCGTTGAAAGTTGAAACCCCAAAGCCAAAACCGGCTGAGGCGGCTTCGAATGAATTAACGCCCCCGAAATCCGATATTCCGCAGGGGACATCCCGGAAGGCTGCCGAAACTTCTGACGCTTACTACGAAACCAAAGCCACGATCTTCAATGCTTTGTTTGAAACAATTGACGTATCGGCTCTTGCCGGTATGCAACCGGACGCGGCACGGGCTGAAATTCGAACAATTGTCGATGAAATCATTGCCATTCGCAATGTCCGTCTTTCCGTAGTTGAACAAAGTAAACTTATCACCGAGATTTGTGATGATATTCTCGGTTATGGCCCGCTCGAGCCGCTTTTGATGCGTGATGACATTGCCGATATTATGGTCAATGGACACAAACACGTGTTCATCGAGACTAACGGCAAGATGGAAAAAACTAATATCCGGTTCCGGGATAACCAGCAATTGATGAATATTTGTCAGAGAATCGTGAGCCAGGTCGGCAGACGGGTCGATGAAAGCTCGCCGATTTGTGATGCGCGTCTACTGGATGGATCGCGGGTCAACGTGATCGCACCGCCGCTCGCCATTGATGGACCGACGCTGACAATTCGTAAGTTTAAAAAGGATAAATTGACCTTGGAAGATTTGGTCAATTTCGGTTCTATCTCACCGGCCGGCGCCAAAGTGCTCTCTATTATCGGGGCATGTCAGTGTAATGTTGTGATTTCTGGCGGTACAGGTTCCGGAAAAACCACGCTTTTGAATTGTTTAACCGCTTTCATCCATCCCGACGAACGGATCATTACTTGCGAAGACGCCGCGGAACTTCAACTTCAACAACCACATGTCGTTCGTCTTGAAACCCGTCCTCCGAACCTGGAGGGTAAGGGTAAAATTACGATGGCAGATCTCGTTAAAAACTGTCTGCGGATGCGCCCGGAACGGATTATCGTGGGTGAGGTCCGGGGACCGGAAGCCTTCGATTTGTTGCAAGCTATGAACACTGGCCATGATGGCTCAATGGGAACGCTCCATGCTAACTCGCCGCGAGAAGGTTTATCCCGGTTAGAAAGCATGATCACGATGGGCGGTTTCAGTCTGCCCATGCGGACTATTCGCGAAATGATTGTCGGTTCTGTCGACGTTGTGGTTCAGGCGACGCGTCTTCGTGACGGATCCCGCCGGATTACACATATTACTGAAGTATTGGGCATGGAAGGTGATGTGATCGTTACGCAGGATCTATTGCTGTATGAAATGGACGGCGAAGATGCCAGTGGTAAGATCATCGGCCAACATAAATCTACGGGAATTGCACGACCAGCATTCTGGGATCGCGCCAGGTATTTCAATCTAGAAAAAGACCTTGCGATGGCACTTGATGAAGCCGGAGAAGGCTAATGGAGCCAAACACCATACTAATAGGTTTGGGGGGGGTCGGCTTTCTAATTGTTGCCTATCTGATCCTCGATTCCGGTGGGGGTGCCCCATCCAAGCGTGTCAAATCAATAGGTGTCGATAACAACGATAAAAAATCAGTTTTTGCTTTTATGAAAGCGGACGGCGGGTCGCGCCGTAAATTAATTGAAGCGTCTTTGGAAGAAATAGAAAAAACGCAGAAGACTAAGAAAAAGAAAACCAATTCGCTTAAATCCAAATTGATTCAGGCTAATTTAAAAACAACACCGCAAACATTCATGTTAATTTCAGCGGTGCTCGGCGTGCTTGCGTTCGGCGCAGCCTTTGCCTTTAAACTCAAACTAATGATCGCCTTAGGCATTGGCTTGGCCCTTGGCTTCGGATTGCCCCGTTGGATTTTAAATTTTCTGGTAAACGGCCGGCAAAAGAAGTTTACCTCTCATTTTTCAGACGCCATGGATATTATTGTGCGGGGTGTTCGCACAGGTCTTCCGCTCGGAGACTGCTTGCGCATTATTGCTCATGAGTCGCCGGAACCTGTACGCACCGAGTTTCAATTGCTCGTAGAAGCCGAAAGTGTTGGCGTCCCGCTCGAAACATGTATCGAACGCATGTATGACCGCATGCCGCTTTCTGAAGTAAATTTCTTCGGGACTGTTTTGGCAATTCAAAGATCAACAGGCGGTAATCTGGGTGAATCACTTGCCAATTTATCAAAGGTCTTGCGCGAGCGGAAACTCCTAAGAGAAAAAATTAAAGCCTTGTCCGCCGAAGCTAAAATGTCAGCTATCATCATTGGTGCATTGCCGCCAGTGGTTATGATACTCGTAAGTATTTCTTCGCCGTCTTACATGGCGGAACTTTATACGACACCAACAGGCCACAGAAACTTGATGTTAAGTGGGGCCATGATGGCGTTTGGTGTGTTCGTCATGCGTAAAATGATCAACTTTAAAATCTAGGGACGGTGTTATGAATCCAGAATCCTTAGCTATGTTTCGAACGGTTCTTACATTGATCGTATGTGCAGCATCCGCTGGCACATTATACACGATTTTCGCGCCTATGCTGCAGGGCGACAAATTGAAGAAACGTATGAGTGCTGTTTCCGATGAGCGCGACTCCATGCGTCGCTCCCGTATCGAAGATTTGAACAAGGCCAGTGGGCTAAGGACTGAATCCAAAGGATTTATCAAGCAAATTGTTGACAATCTATCACTGGAGAAAATTCTTGCTGCGTCTGATTTGAAGGACAAGTTATCCCAAGCCGGGCTTCGTGGACAAAGACCAATTTATACGTTTTATTTCTTCAGGCTCGCAATGCCGATTATCCTTTTTGTATTCGGGATACTATATTTCGTAATTTTAAACCCATTGGAGTGGACGGTTAGCCAGTCCTGGTTGGCGGCCGTAGCATTGGTTCTGGTGGGTTATTATGCACCCGGAACGTATTTAAAAAACGCGGCAAGCAAACGCATGACATCTATCGCTCCGGTTTTTCCTGACGCCCTTGATCTTCTCTTAATTTGCGTTGAATCCGGCATGTCCATTGAAATGGCGTTTGGTAAAGTTGCCAGAGAGATGGCTGGGGCTTCCATTGAACTCGCCGAGGAATTTTCATACACAACCGCAGAATTGTCCTATCTACAAAGTCGGCGCCAGGCCTATGAAAATCTGGGAAGACGAAATAACCATGCAGGGATCAAGGCCGTTTCAACGGCGCTTATTCAAGCAGAGCGCTATGGTACACCGCTTGGAGATACACTACGGACGATGGCTGATGAAAATAGACAAATGCGGGTAATGGCCGCCGAGAAAAAAGCGGCAGCCTTGCCGGCAAAATTGACCGTTCCAATGATCGTTTTCTTCCTGCCGGTTCTATTTATTGTTATCCTGACGCCTGCAGCAATGCGGATACAGCAAAACCTGGGCTAGATTTATCAGGAACATCCAACCACAAAATAAACCCCGGTGGTAAGGCCGGGGTTTTTTATTGCCTGAACATTTAACCTTATTTACCGCCGCCGCGTCCTTGCCGGCGCTCTGGGGTCCGGGTAGTAGGGCGGGCGCACAACATGTGGCTGCTGTTGTTGCATGGCCATATTATAGGCTGGCGGCATCGGTGCGGGACGTCCATTCACCATCATTTGCCCATGTGCCGGATGCCCGTTCTGGTTTACATGCGGTGGTGGCGGCCCGTAGGGTTGTTGCTGATGCCCTTGTTGCGCTGCGTATGTGGCGCGCTGTGCCAACTGCGCTTGCTGTTGTCGCGCGATCGCAACTTTGGGCGCGTTATTTTGCGATATTTTATTCAACACAGTATTCGGGGCTTGAGGAGTAGATGTCGGCGCTTGTAAAACGGGGCGAGGCGAGGATGGCATATCGCGCAACGCAGTGTTGCGCTGTCGCAAGACTTCGAGCGCAGCCTCGCTAACCGTTTGTGGGCCACCCTGCATTTTAGAAGGATCGCCGGCGACCGTTATTTTTGTCCCGAAATTTACAGGCTTTGCGGGTTTTGTTATGGTCGGTGTTGGTCTCGGTTGGGCGGGTATAGGGCGACCGGCCATTTTCGACGGTGTCGTACTGGATCTATATTGTTTTTGAGAATTGGTTGTGGTTCCGCCATCATTCCGCGGCGCATTTGCAGCTGCAGGTTTGTTCGACCGCGCTGGCGTAACTTGTATTTTTGGTATTGAATTTACAGTCGGGGGAGTCGATGTGCCACGAAGTGAACGGATGTAAGCAAGGTTTTTTTGCGCGCCGGCTTGGTCCAAATCCTGTTTCGCCCATTTCTCTGCTTCGTCCAGTTTGCCCTGTAACCCCAAAACCAATGCTAAGTTTTGCCGAACATTTGGGTTTGCGCCCGGGAGGCTCGCGGCTCGTTGGAGCCAAATTTCCGCGGTTTTCGGGTCGCCTTCGAGCGCGTAGCTAAGGCCGACATTTGCAAGAATGCTGGGATCATTGGGGGCAAAACCCAAGGCCTTAGTATAATATTGCCGCGCTTCACCAAACCGCTCTAATTGATCCATAGCTGCACCTTTGAGCGACCATAACCGAGCGCTGCGAGGTCGTTGGTAAAGCGCTGCGTCAATAAGTTTAACGGCTTTATTGGTTTCGTTGTTTGCGATCAGAGATGCACTTAATTCTGTCATTAAGTCGACGTCTCGGGGATAAAGAGCCCGTGTATGCTGTGCGACTTCGATAGATTTTGAAGGGTTGCCCATTTTACGCAAGTTGGCCGCCAAATTTATCGCGGCTTCTAGATCAGCGGGGTTAAGGTCGTATTCCCGCGACCAAAATGCAGTTTGTGCAAACATGTCCTGCGTCGCGATTGCTTCGCGCTCCTCATCAGAGCGGGGCGTATAGTTCGACCCGGATAGCTCTTCGATCGTTTGTTTTTCCATGGACGAATAGTTTTTGGGAAGGCTCGCGAGACTACATCCACTGACCAACAAGGCCATTGGTGCCAAGGCGACGCTAAAAAACAGTTTATTGTGGCTATTAATGCGCATAAGGGCTGGTCTCCAAAACTAACGAATCCTCGATGTCGCGAGCGATATTTCGTCGAGTCTTGTTGCCTTGGGTCAAGAATTCGTTAACAAAAGTAAACGAACACAGTTAATTTGAATTAAAGTTTGGACAGAGGGTGGTCATGTCGACATTTTTTATCGAAAAAAAAGCCGTTCCGACCGACGAAGCGGTCAATTCCATACGGATTTGCCGACCCGATAGTTTTGTTGATGATCTTGGAGGATTGACAGAACCTCAGATAAATTTCATCAACGCGCAAAAATTTTTAGCGGAAGCCGGGCAAACACTGATCCTGCCCGCAGAAGACGGCAAAATCTCAACAATTTTGTTTGGGGCTGGTAAAAGCGAATATTCATATACAAACAGCCCCATTCTGATCGGATCACTGGCTTCAATATTAAAGTCTGGTTATTACGAGATTGTGAGCAAACCTGACACGTGGACCGAAGAATTGATTGCGATATTCTGGGGCCTCGGCGTCTATAAATTTGACAAATATATAAAGGATCAACCAGTACCGCCGGTTCTGATTTGTTCAAACGAAGCCGTTACACAAGAAAGCACAAATATTGTGACAGCATTGCACCGTGGGCGAAGCTTAATCAACACACCGCCGAATGATATGGGCCCGGTGGCGCTTCAACAATCAGCACAAGACGTTGCGGATCGGTTTGGGGCGACATTGAACAGCATTGTTGGTGACGAATTGCTTCAGCATAATTATCCCATGATTCATGCTGTTGGACGGGCGGCAGCCGAACCACCCCGGCTTGTAGAATTGAAATGGGGGAATCAGGACAATCCCAAACTTACACTTGTGGGAAAGGGAATAACTTTTGATAGTGGCGGGCTCGATATTAAAAGCGCAGCCGGTATGCGCATCATGAAAAAGGATATGGGCGGTGCCGCTCATGTCTTGGCGCTCGGCGAAATGATCATGGCGGCGAATTTGCCGATTAACCTCACTATGTACCTCGCCATTGCTGAGAACGCGATTTCAGCAAATGCGTTCAGACCCAGCGATGTTCTTAGTTCTCGCGAGGGACTAAGTATTGAAGTAGACAATACGGATGCAGAGGGGCGGCTGGTTCTGGGCGATGCATTAACGAAAGCCGCTGAAGCAAATCCAGACTTAATTATTGATTTCGCAACCCTGACCGGCGCGGCGCGGGTAGCGCTTGGACCAACCCTCCCACCTTTTTTCTCGAATCGTGATGAGCCCGTTAGCAATTTATTGCAATCTGGAACGGACCAGGTCGATCCCTTTTGGCATATGCCACTGTGGAAGCCTTATTTAAGTTTATTGTCCTCGCCGATCGCGGACATGAAAAACGCCGGCGGCAGTTTTGCCGGTGCGGTTACGGCTGCTTTGTTCTTGCAAAAATTTGTCGGGGATACGCCATGGATGCATTTTGATGTATATGGTTGGAATCCAACCAACTCGCCGTCAAAACCCAAAGGCGGTGAAATCATGTCGGTTCGCGCAATCTACCATTGGCTGAAAAACGGCGGCCTTAAAGCGCGCTAGATATGGGCCAACTAGCGGACATACTGTTTACTAACGTCAATCTCGCGACAATGGACCCAAAATCCAAGATTGCTTACGGTATCGTCGAAAACGCTACACTCGTTGTTAAGAACGGTTTAATCGGCTGGGCCGGGCCAGCCGCTGATGCATCGGCATTTGAAGCGCAGATCACCCATGATTGTGCCGGTGCCTGGATGACACCCGGATTGATCGATTGTCACACCCACTTGGTATTCGCCGGAAATCGCGCCAGTGAATTTGAAATGCGGTTAAAGGGTGCAAGTTATGAAGAGATCGCTCGCGCTGGCGGCGGCATTGTATCCACGGTCACTTCCACACGTGCGGCCAGCAAAGATGATCTTATTCGCGATGCCCGCAATAGACTTGCAGCCCTAAAAACTGAAGGCGTCACCACGGTTGAAATTAAATCCGGATACGGTCTCGATCTCGAAAATGAGACAAAAATGTTAGAGGCCGCAACCGCGCTTTCCGGTGACGATGTTCGTATTTTGAGAACGTTTCTGGGCGCTCATGCCCTACCGCCGGAATACAAAGACGACGGCAACGCTTATATCGACCTCGTGTGCAATGAAATGATTCCTGCAATTGCCAAAGCTCAGCTTATGGAAGCTGTTGACGGGTTTTGCGAAAATATTGCGTTTAGCACGGATCAAATTGAACGTGTCCTTGTAGCAGCAAAAGCACATGGGCTCCCGGTCAAACTTCATGCCGAACAACTCTCGGATCAGGGTGGATCGCAACTTGCGGCACGGTATGGGGCGATATCGGTCGATCATTTGGAATTTCTGTCGAATGACGGTGTTGATGCGATTGCAAAATCTGGCACTGTCGCGGTGCTGTTACCGGGTGCTTTTTATTTTTTAAAGGAAACGAAATTGCCGCCGATACAATTGCTTCGGGACAAAAACGTGCCCTTGGCTTTGGCAACAGATTGCAATCCAGGCAGTTCACCCATCACGTCTCCCTTGTTGATATTGAACATGGCCTGCACCTTATTTGGGTTGACGCCGGAAGAAGCGCTATTAGGCATGACCCTTAACGGCGCAAAAGCATTGCATATGGATGATCAAATTGGCTCGATTGAGGTAGGAAAGCGAGCTGACTTGGCAATTTGGGCTATAGATCATCCGGCGGAGTTAAGTTATTGGATGGGCAGCAATCCGTTATCAGCGCGCATATTCAATGGGAAGTTCGCTGCATAAAAATTGACGAACAAATGAGTAGCGTATGACAAGCGAACAATCTGATTATGTTATAAGACCCGGTCAGGTTGGTCTCAATGTCTGGCGCGCGGTTTACCGCAATAAGGTTGCGATCACTTTAAACCCATCAGCAAAATCACGATGTGAAAAATCAGCCCAGATCGTTGAAAAAGCGGCGGCAGGCGACAGCGCCGTTTATGGCGTCAACACGGGATTTGGTAAACTGGCGCGTGTTCGCATAAGTCCAAAAGATACGCAGACATTGCAACGCAATCTAATCCTGTCCCATTGCTGCGGGGTTGGCGAGGCTATGCCCATTCCAATTGTCCGCTTGATGATGGCCCTCAAGATCAATTCTTTGGGGCGCGGCGCGTCCGGTGTACGTTGGAATTTAATTGACCTCCTGCAAAATATGTTGACGAAGGGTGTGATACCAATCGTCCCTGCACAAGGGTCGGTGGGCGCCAGTGGAGATTTGGCGCCTCTGGCCCATATGGCAGCAGTTATGATCGGAGAGGGCCAGGCCGATTGTAACGGGAAGTCTATGCCCGCCGCCAAGGCACTCAAAAAGGCAGGATTAAAACCAATCGTGTTGCGCGCAAAAGAAGGACTTGGCCTGATAAATGGAACCCAATTCAGCACGGCCTACGCATTGGCCGGGCTGTTCGAAACGGAAAACTTGGCGCAATCGGCCCTGATCACGGGTGCGCTCAGTACCGATGCGGCTATGGGGTCATCCGCACCGTTCAAGAGTTTTATCCACGAATTGCGCGGCCATAAAGGCCAGACGACTGCCGGTCATATATTACGTAGTTTGCTCAATGGCTCTCCCTTGCGCGAAAGCCATGCGGAAGATGATGATCGGGTTCAGGACCCGTATTGTCTACGTTGCCAACCCCAAGTCATGGGCGCTTGCCTGGATATCCTTGCCCATGTGTCGCGAACGTTGGAAATTGAAGCCAATGCGGTCACCGATAATCCATTGGTAGATATTGAAACCGGCGAAATTTTATCCGGTGGCAACTTCCATGCCGAGCCGGTTGCCTTTGCCGCCGATCAATTGGCCCTCGCTATTGCTGAAATTGGCTCAATTGCGCAGCGCCGCATCGCGCTTTTGGTTGATCCCGCACTCAGCTATGGATTACCTCCATTTTTGTCGCCAAACCCGGGAGTCAATTCCGGATTTATGATCGCCGAAGTCACAAGTGCGGCCTTGATGAGTGAAAATAAACAACGTGCAAATCCGTGCAGCACAGACTCAACGCCGACGAGCGCCAATCAAGAAGATCACGTCTCAATGGCGGCGCACGGCGCGCGCAGGCTCTTAGAGATGACGGCTAATCTCACCAATATTATTGCGATCGAATGGCTGTGTGCAGCACAGGGTGTCGAGCTTCGGGCGCCGATTGAAACCAGCACACATTTGAAGGCTGCAATCATGCATTTACGGTCGAAGGTACCGTCTTTGGGCGATGACCGTTTTATGGCAAGTGATATTGAACAGGTTGCAATGATGATCAAGTCAACATCGCTCGTTCAAAGTGTAGGCGCGAACGTGTTTGAGGATTAAATATGAATGATCGATTTAAGAATAGTCGCAGCGTAAAAGCGCCGACTGGTCCTGAGCTTAATTGCAAAAGCTGGCAAACTGAAGCGCCATACCGGATGATCATGAACAATCTGGATGCCAATGTAGCCGAGAACCCTGACGAGCTGGTGGTCTATGGTGGTATTGGACGTGCTGCACGGTCATGGGCAGCCTTTGATCAAATTACGAATTCGCTTGAAAATTTGGAGGAAAATGAAACGCTTCTCGTGCAGTCCGGTAAACCGGTCGGTGTATTTAAAACCCACGCAGAAGCGCCCCGAGTCCTGATTGCCAACTCAAACCTTGTCCCCCATTGGGCAACTTGGGATCATTTTAACGAACTCGATAAAAAAGGTCTCATGATGTACGGCCAGATGACAGCTGGCTCGTGGATATATATTGGCACCCAAGGCATTGTGCAGGGCACCTATGAGACCTTCGTTGAAGCCGGTCGCCAACATTATGACGGCGACCTTTCCGGGCGGTGGATTCTTACAGCTGGCTTGGGTGGTATGGGCGGCGCCCAGCCATTGGCTGCGACCATGGCCGGCGCGTCTTGCTTGGCCGTGGAATGTGATGAAACGCGAATCGATTTCAGGTTGCGCACTGGGTATGTGGATGCCAAAGCGACCTCGCTGGACGAGGCTTTGGCTTTCATTGACGATGCAAAGGCGCAAGGAAAAGCCATGTCGGTTGGGCTCCTCGCCAATGCGGCGGACATTTTTCCAGAAATTTATGCGCGCGGCGTTCGTCCTGACATGGTGACCGACCAAACCTCGGCCCATGATCCGGTAAACGGGTACCTCCCGCAAGGCTGGTCTATGTCTCAATGGAAGGAGGGACGTGAAAAGGATCCGAAATCCGTTGAAAAAGCCGCCTGCGCCAGCATGAAAATCCATGTTCAGGCCATGCTCGATTTCGAAAAAGCCGGCGTCCCCACATTCGACTATGGCAATAATATCCGCCAAGTCGCCTATGATGAAGGCCTTGAAAGTGCTTTCGATTTCCCCGGTTTTGTGCCCGCCTATATTCGGCCGCTATTTTGTAAAGGGATTGGCCCGTTTCGGTGGGTTGCTTTGTCGGGCGATCCGGAAGATATTTACAAAACCGACGCCAAGGTTAAAGAACTGATCCCGGACAATCCGCACTTACACAATTGGCTCGATATGGCGCGCGACCGCATTCACTTCCAAGGCCTGCCGGCGCGGATTTGTTGGGTTGGTCTTGGCGAACGGCACAAACTGGGTCTGGCATTTAATGAAATGGTTGCGAGTGGCGAGTTATCCGCGCCTGTCGTTATTGGCCGCGATCATTTAGATTCAGGCTCGGTGGCGTCACCGAACAGAGAAACTGAAGCTATGAAAGACGGGTCGGACGCAGTGTCGGATTGGCCTTTGCTCAATGCACTGTTGAACACAGCGTCAGGGGCGACGTGGGTGAGCCTACATCATGGCGGCGGTGTTGGGATGGGATATTCTCAACATTCCGGCATTGTTATTTGTGCGGATGGATCCGACATGGCGGCGCGCAAGCTTGAACGTGTGTTGTGGAATGATCCGGCTACCGGCGTCATGCGCCATGCAGACGCCGGTTATGACGTCGCCAAAGCCTGCGCGCGGGAGCACGGGCTCAATTTACCCGGAATTTTGTAGGGATAAATATTTGTTTCTTGACGGGTGAATCACACCTGTGCGAATCATAGACAAGTGATTTGCTTTTAAGGGTGATATGCGTTCTCAAAATGCCAAAGACAAGCTAAGCCGCGCCGAGGCGCTGCAACTTTGGCACCGCGTTAATCTCGGATCTGTGCTTGCAGATCAACCTGATCTGTCCACGCGCCAACTGGCACTTTTGACCTGTGTTTACCTGGAACCGGCGCCACATACCGTGCGCTCTCTGGCGACCCGTCTCAATGTCACTAAAGCCGTAATCACACGCGCGCTCAATACGCTTGGGCAATATGGTTTCATCACACGCGGCCCGGATCCGAATGACGGCCGGTCGGTTTTGGTGCGCAGAACCGGGCGAGGTGCACGATATTTATCGGATTTCGCCGAGCGGGTCCGGTTTGAAGCCAAGACCTTACAACCACTCGCCCGTAGCGCCTCCCGTGTCGCTTAAAGTCAAACGCGCGGACCCCAGAGTAACGCTCATTAAAGATAATCTCGATTTTAGCAAACAAACGCTGACTCCTTATGTCGTTCGCGTCCCCATTACCGGACTTTACCGACGCGCGTTTAAGGGCAGTCAAATGGATACCCAATTGGTATATGGATCCAAATTCAACGTGCATATTGTAAAGCGGCGTTGGGCTTGGGGGCAGGAAGTGCCGGCGACCGGTAAATCAGGATATGTCGGCTATGTTCCTCTGTCCGCACTCGGGGAAAATCCCGGTAAACCTAAGCACAGAATAAAAACTTTGCGTGCCCCTGTTTTCGTCAAACCGGACTTGAAAAGCCAGGTACGGATATTGCTCCCTTTGAATGCTCAACTGGCCACAACCGCATCTGTCGGAGATTATTATGAGGTTTTTGGCGTCGGGTATGTGCACAAAAACCATTGTATCCCCGCGAAATCTCGAGGGGGCGATTTCGTCGCGATAGCCGAGCAGCATAACGGGCTTCCATATATCTGGGGCGGCATAGGACCAGATGGTCTTGATTGTTCCGGCCTGGTTCTTTCAAGTTTACGCGCGGTTGGCCGCGCCACGCCGCGCGATACCGATATGCAGAAGTCAGCACTCGGAAAGCGGGTCGACATCGTTAGTCGTTTGTCAGGATTAAAACGTGGCGATTTGGTTTTCTGGAACGGTCATGTGGGAATTATGACAAACTCCAAAACGCTACTTCATGCCAATGCGCATCATATGAGTGTGCAAGCAGAGCCCTTAAATATAGCGGCCCGGCGTATCGCGAAGATAGCCGGCCCAATTACATCAATTAAACGGTTTGGTTGGTATTAGAATTATTCGTCCGGTGTGGGGACGGCTTCTTTGATTTCCTCAACCACATCGTCGACTTTTTCTTCGGCCGTTTCCAAGGCGTCTTTCGTATCTTCGGCGACGTCCTCGACAGCATCTTCAATAGCATCTACGGTTTCGGTTGTTTCTTCGTCCAGTTCGGGAACCGGTTCCTGATCAGGCGTATCTACCGCCGCTTCTTCTACCGCGTCTTCAGTAATGTCATCAACAACATCAATAGCTGATTCCGTACCCAAATCTTCCACAACGGTCTCGATAGCATCTTCAATGGATTCGATAACTGCGGGTTCCGTCAGGGGTGCAATTGGGTCGTTTGAAGCCAAACGTAAATATTCAATCACAGCGGCGCGGTCAGCAGGCTTCTTGACACCGATAAACGCCATCTTGTTTTTTGGGAGATAGGTTTTTGGATTTTCCAAATACCCATCGAGTTCTTCATAATTCCAAACAATTCCGCTCGATGCCATGGCGCTCGAGTAAGAGAAATCCGCGCCTGTTCCAGCTGCGCGTCCAACAACATTCCAAAGGGCTGGACCGGTGCTGTTTTTCCCGCCTTCGTCCGCATTGTGGCAAGAGGTACATTTTTTGAAAACCTTGGCACCTTTAACCGGGTCAATACCTGCAATCCATTCCGCTTGTGGGAAGGGGGCTGGAATATCTTCCACGACCGTGCTTTCACCCGCAACGTATTTTGAATAGGCTGGCGTTGATGGGATTTCCGCATGAACGGCCATTCCGGCAAGTTTATTGATGCCTATAAAACCAAGTGCCGCCGCTAAACCCGCCGCTGCAATTTTGTTAAAAAACAGATCACTCATGGATAAATCCCGTGTTTTCGTCGACTCGTCCGCCGACCTTATCAATACTGCCCATGTCATATAAATTTTGAGCGCTTTTGCAAAGCTTTAAAGCATTCTGGCGTGAAAATTGTTGCGGCATGGGGTCGCAAGTGGCTAAACCAAGCTATGAACACCGCAAATGTACAAAATCTACACCCGATATTGGTAATTCCCGCCAGAATGGCGTCGTCGCGCCTGCCCGGTAAACCCTTGGCTGATATCGGCGGTATTCCAATGATCGTTCATGTCATGGAGCGGGCGAAAGCAGCGAATATCGGGCCTGTCGTGATCGCCTGTTGCGAACGGGAAGTGTCGGATGCTATTCGCGCTGCGGGCGGGACTGCTGTCATGACGGAGCCGGATCTTCCATCCGGGACCGATCGTGTGTTGGCCGCCGTTGACATTATTGATCCGAATGGGAAACATGATTGCGTTGTTAATGTGCAAGGGGATTTACCGACTCTTGATCCGCTATCAGTGAGCGCGGCGGTTGGTATTTTAAGTGAGGTTCCTCACTGTGATATCTCCACCTTGGCAGTCGCGACAGACGATGCCCGGGAAATCGCTGATCCCAATGTTGTCAAGGCCGTGTTAAGCATGGAAACGCCAAATTGCGGAAGGGCTCTTTATTTTACGCGTGCAAGCGCACCGAGCGGCGATGGACCCGTATATCATCATATCGGGCTTTACGCATATCGACGGAATGCGCTTAATAAATTTTGCTCTTTGGGCGTTTCGCCATTGGAGAAAAGAGAACGATTGGAGCAATTGCGTGCCTTGGAAGCGGGCATGCGCATCGACGTTGCTGTGGTTGACTCGGCACCTGAAGGCGTCGATACACCTGAAGACCTTGAACGGGCCAGGCGGTTAATATTGTGAAGGGAATCATGAGCAAGAAAATTGTTTTTCAGGGATTGCCGGGCGCTTTCTCCCACCTCGCCAGCACGTCGTATTATCCGGATTATGAACCTGTCTCCTGTCGCAGCTTCGCCGAGGCTTTTGACGAGGTCAAAAAAGGAAAAGCAGATCTGGCCATGATCCCTGTGGAGAATTCGGTCGCGGGCAGAGTTTCCGATATTTATCATCTGCTTCCTGAAGGCGGTCTGCATATTATCGCAGAAAACTATTTGCCTGTGCATCACAATCTATTAGCCGTTCCAGGGGCGAAACTCAAAGACATCAAGTCCGCCTATTCTCATCCTATGGCTTTATCACAAGTCAGAAAAAGACTGAGAGAATGGAATATCACGCCCGTCAATGATTTGGATACGGCGGGTGCCGCAGAGCGTGTATCCAAATTGGGTGATCACAATATTGCAGCAATCGCTTCAAGCCTGTCTGCTGAAATATACGGCCTTGAAATTCTCCAAGAGAATATTGAAGACGCTGAACACAATACGACGCGGTTTTTAACGTTGTCGAAAACGATTGATATCCCGCCCGTTGGGTCTGAAAAAACCGTCACAAGTTTCGTATTTAAAGTCCGGAATGTGCCGTCTGCTCTTTATAAGGCCATGGGCGGGTTCGCGACCAACGGGATCAATATGACAAAGCTTGAAAGCTATATGATTGAAGGTTCTTTTAAGGCGACACAGTTTTATGCGGATGTTGAAGGACACCCCGAAGACCCGGCGATGAAACATGCGATGGAGGAGCTTAGCTTTTTTACCGACAATGTGTATCTGCTCGGAACATATCTCGCGCACCCCTCACGAAATCTTTAAGCCCTGTTTCCAAAGCGTGACTTTATCGTGAGGCGTCCCTAATATACCAATATTGGGACGGGAGTATCTATGTTGAGAACTATCTATTTAACGTTCGCATTGCTGGTTGTGCCGCTGAGTGTCACCGCTTTATCGGCAGAAAATGCGTATGCCCAAAAAGCCGAAGTCTATACCTCCATCCGGAATAATTTCGGGGCAGGCGGATATGACGTTGTCAGCTTTCACAAAGGCAGTCCGGTCAAAGGGGATATGAAACACCTCGCAGAATACAAACGTGCGCAATGGCGGTTTGCTACGGAAGCCAACCTCGCTTCGTTTTTAGAGGAACCTGAAAAATACGCGCCCGCATATGGCGGGTACTGTGCTTGGGCGATCGCCAATAATAAACTGGCGAAAGGATCGCCGAAACACTGGTCTATTGTCGATGGCGTTTTGTATCTGAACTTCAATAAGCGAATAAAAAACAAATGGTTAGATGATACAGAAGGGTTTATCGAAAAAGGGAATGCGGTCTGGCCGGAGATATTGGAGAACTAGGTATGAAGGCTCTTCTTAAATATCTACCACATGCCTTGGCTGTGTTTTGTAGCGTAATTTTCCTGGATTCATTACGGTTTAAATTTACCGATCATCCGAATACCCAGGAGATATTTGGACGCTTAAATGAGTGGGCCGGTTCCTTGGGAGCAGACGGATTGTTTGCGCATACGGGGCTGTTTTCACAATACGTCATCGGCAGTGCCGAGCTTATTGCTTCCGCCTTGTTGCTTTTGGGCATTGTGCCGGGATTGCGACGGTTGCAGGCCTTGGGTGCGCTGATCGGAATTGCCGTCATGAGCGGCGCCATCAGTTTTCATTTGTTCACGCCGTTAGGTATTGACCCTAACAATGATGGCGGTCTTTTATTTGTTATGGCCTGTTGCGTCTGGGTGTCGTGCCTGGTCTTATTGATCTGGAGGCAAGAACAGTTGAAAGCTGTATTTTCCGGTCTTCGCAAGTCGTTATTTGCTGCTTAAGAGTTCACCCATTCCTTCATTAATTGATGGGCTATGGTGAAGTCGGGTGGGCATACAAAATCTGTGTTAGCCCCGTCAAAAACGCCCTTAATTGTCTCTTTGGTAAACCAGCGGGCTTCAGCGATTTCCTTGGTGTCTATCGTCATTTCTGTTTCATCTGTAAAGCAATACATGCCCATCATTAACTGGCTCGGATAAGGCCAGGGCTGACAGAATTTATATACCGGTTTTGTGACCTTTATACCGACCTCTTCAAATACTTCACGTTGGCAAGCTTCTTCTATGGTTTCGCCCGCCGATACGAATCCAGCCAGTGCAGAGAATGCGCCTTCCGGCCAGGCTGCGCTCCGGCCCAACAGGCATTTATCGCCATTGATCACCAACATGATGGCGACAGGATTGACGCGCGGGAAATGATCGGTGCTACAATTCGGGCATCTGCGTGAAACGCCGCCACTTTTGGGTTTACTCTCTTTGCCACACATCGCGCAAAACTTGTGGGCGCGATGCCAATCAAACAAGGATTTTGCCCTTCCGGCCAACGACAAATCATGACTGCCCAACATGCTCGCCAATTTTCGCAGGCTTTGAAAACTCACACGATCGCCAAATAAGTCCGCTTCTTCGGGTGCAGCCAAAGAAAAAGCAAACAGCGGAATATCGACGTCCAATCCTAAAAACAGAGGGCCCGGATCATAGATATTTTTACCAATAAGAGCGGTCGGGTGCAGATCGATCAACTTGCCGTCTTCACCGACAAGAATCTTCCCCTCATTCAGGACAATCGCCTTGGCTCTTTTGTCTTTTGTAAAGGCGGTTAATTCTTCGGTTGTCCGTTGATTTTCGGCCAAATCTATCGGGGCGCCGGCAAACGCAATCGGTGTATCGGGACTCATATGTCTTCCTTTAAATCAGCCGTATCTCTAACGATCAAAGTGCGGCCTGGCTAGGATATAGTTGGTAATGGCACTGATTTTCAGTCTGATCTTTTTTCTTGCACATTTTGTACAAGAAGCGCATAAACCGCGCCGGAAGGCTGGCGCGGACGGACGTCTCGCCAACCCGGTCAGATCGGGAACGAAGCAGCCGTAACGAGTTTTGTTCGGGTCGCTGTCCAGTCTTCCACCCTTCGTAAAAGGTTCGCCCAGCAAAATTATTGATCCAGTGGATCAATAATAATTGGAGAAGGCCGCAGCCGCGGCGTAAACCTCTTCCCACATCCCGTTTAAACCGCTACAAGATCGCCACAATGACTGACTCTGGCGATTCCACAAAAAACTACCAGGTTCTGGCGCGTAAATACCGCCCCATGACCTTTGAAGACATGATCGGCCAGGAGGCCATGGTCAAGACCCTGACAAATGCATTTGCGACCGGGCGGGTGGCCCATGCGTTTATGCTGACAGGGGTGCGCGGAATCGGGAAAACCACGACGGCCCGGTTATTGGCGCGGGCCCTGAATTATGAAGGTCCACATGAAGGGCCCAGCGTTAAACTGGACCCGCCGGGAACGCATTGCGAGGCCATCAACAAATCATCGCATATGGACGTAATGGAAATGGATGCAGCGTCACGTACAGGTGTAGGCGATATCCGTGAAATCCTGGACAGTGTGCGCTATGCACCTGTCTCGGCCCGCTATAAAGTCTATATCATTGACGAGGTGCACATGCTGTCGAGCGCGGCCTTTAACGCGCTCTTGAAGACATTGGAAGAGCCACCGGATCACGCCAAATTCATTTTCGCCACAACCGAAATCCGCAAAATACCAATTACGGTTCTATCACGGTGTCAACGATTTGATTTACGACGTGTCGAGGCGGCTGAATTGTCTGCACACCTGAAAGGGATATGCGACAAGGAGGGCGCGAAAGTGTCTGATGAGGGCTTGGCCCTTATTTCACGTGCGGCCGAAGGCTCGGTGCGGGACGGCCTGTCCTTGCTGGACCAAGCCATCGTGCAGGCGGAGGGTAGCGCGGAGGTCGATGCAGAACAAATCCGCTCTATGTTGGGACTTGCGGACCGTGTGCGTGTCTTTGATTTATTTTCTCATGCGGCCCAGGGTGATGCCAAAGTCGCTCTGACAGAATTGCGCGCACAATACAATGAAGGGGCAGCGCCCGATATCATCATCCGCGATCTGCTCGATTGCTGTCATGAAATTTCCCGTGCGAAAGTGTTGGGCGCGGACGCCGAATATGATGCGGCACCGGATCAAGTAAAACGCCTGTTGGCGCTTTCCGAACAATTGACAATGGGGCAGATCACACGCTTGTGGCAACTTTTGCTAAAATCCCACGACGATGTCCGCCGGGCCCCCGATCCCTTGGCTGCGGCCGAGATGGCATTATTGCGTATGGCCGTGGCCGGCGATCTCCCGGCGCCAGAGCTGGCGGCCCAACTCTTAGAAGGCTTACAACATGTGCCGGACGGTCCGCCTGCGGCCGTGACACCAACAGCTGCACCTGTTTCCCGGGGAAGCGCGCAGGCGCAACCTGCGGAGCCTGTGGTCCAAACACCAAGACCTGCGCCGGAAGGTCCATTGTTAAAGCTGGCGACGCTGGAAGAGCTTGTGGCGTCCATGCCGAAAACGGAAACCGAATTGCGCTATGATATGCGTCGTTATATACGCCCGATCGAATATGAGGCCGGGAAATTGATTTTTGAAGCGGCTCCCGGTGCCCCCGCCACACTCGAGCGACGCCTGTTGCGGTATTTGCCGGAAGCAACCAACAGACCCTGGCAAGTTGAAATAGTCGAAGGTGAAGAGGGCGCGCCCAGCTTGATGGAAGCGCAAAAACAAGCCGCTCAATACCGAGATGCCATGGAGCAAAACCATGCCGCCGTTTTAAAGGCGCGGGAACTTTTCCCAGGTGTGGAGATTGAATTTCGCGAAATTGAACCCACATCCAATGTAATCAAAGCAGATTTTAACAAAAATGAGGAACCATCATGAAAGACATAATGGGTTTGATGAAGCAGGCGAAAGCCATGCAAGAAAAAATGGAGCAGGCGAAAGCGCAAATTGCTGATTTGACCGCCGAAGGGCAATCGGGTGGCGGTTTGGTGCGTCTGACCCTGTCCGGTGAAGGTCATATGCAGGCGCTAAAGATCGATCCGTCTTTGATTGTACAGGACGAGGCGGAAATCCTCGAAGACTTGATCATTGCTGCTTTCCATGATGCCAAGGTCAAACTCGATCAGGCACAACAGGAAACCATGAAAGGCGCCATGGGCGATATTCAATTGCCTCCTGGGGTGGAATTGCCGTCATAATCTAACTCCCTGAACACAGGATATTCCATGCGCGCTCTGGCCATTGTCTGCTTTTTGTTTTTCTCTTACAGCATCGCAGCCGTCGCTCAGACGACCCCGGACGCCACAGGAAGTCAGGCATTTGCGGGTTATGATCGCTCACCCTTCCACCCCGTTGTCGGGAAAAATGGAATGGTCTCTGCTCAGGATGCGATTGCTGCAGAAGTCGGGCGCGATATTCTCGCAAAAGGCGGCAATGCGATCGACGCGGCTGTGGCGACAGGTTTCGCGCTCGCAGTCACCCACCCGCAAGCCGGCAATATTGGCGGCGGTGGTTTCATGATGATCGCACTTGCCGGTTCCGATGATGTGATCGCCCTCGATTACCGTGAAATGGCCCCATCGGCAGCCAGCCGAGATATGTTTTTGGGCGCGGACGGCGAAGTCGACAACAAAAAAGCCCAATATTCACACCTGTCCGCCGGTGTTCCCGGATCCGTCATGGGCATGCTCGATGCACTTGATACGTATGGCACGATGAGCCGTCGGGAGGTGATGGCACCGGCGATCAGGTTGGCTGACCGCGGGCTGCCGGTATCTTACGGCATGGCGCAATCCATTAAGGCAAGCTGGGAAGAGCTCAGCGCTGACCCGTCCAGTCTAGAGTATTTTTTTAAATCAGATGGTAGTGCCTATGCCCAGGGTGATGTGCTGAAACAGAAAGATCTGGGGCGAACCTTGCACTTGATTTCCAAAAAAGGCGCAGATGGGTTTTACAAAGGCAAAACCGCAGAACTGATTGTTGCAGAAATGGAAAAGGGTGGTGGCCTGATCACCTTGTTCGATCTGGCCAATTATAAAACGGTAACGCGCAAGGCGGTAAAGGGCACCTATCGCGGCCACGATGTCTATTCAATGCCTCCGCCTTCATCGGGTGGCGTTCACGTTATCCAGATGCTCAATATCCTCGAAGGATATGATTTGAAATCCATGGGGCACAATACGGCTGACTATATTCATGTTCTGGTGGAGTCCATGCGTCGTGCTTATGCTGACCGGTCGAAATACCTAGGGGATCCTGATTATTTTGAGGTGCCGGTTGCGGCTTTGACGGACGCGGCATACGCGGATCATTTGCGCAACACAATCAGTAAGAACCGAGCCAGCAAATCAATTGAGATACGTCCAGCAGCCAAGCTTCCTTATGAAAGTCCACAAACCACGCATTATTCCGTCATGGATAAAGACGGCAATGCTGTGGCGGTCACCACGACATTGAATTTTAGTTTCGGCGGCGGATATACGGTCGATGGGGCCGGGTTTTTACTCAATAATGAAATGGATGATTTCTCCGCCAAGCCGGGTGCGCCCAACGGATATGGCTTGATCGGCGGCGAAGCCAATAAAATCGAACCGGGTAAGCGACCCTTGTCGTCCATGACACCATTGATCATGAAAAAAGACGGGCAGCCATTCTTCGTGACCGGCAGCCCCGGCGGCAGCACAATTATTACGGTTGTTTTGCAAAACGTCTTGAATGTCGTGGATTTTGACATGAATGCCATGGAAGCCGTGACAGTGCCGCGCATTCATCACCAATGGTTGCCGGATGTGGTGATTACGGAACCTGGAATATCGGACGATACCCTACACATCCTCGCCGGGCGTGGCTTTATTCTCCCAAAAAATGAAAAAGGCGGGTTCGCCCATACGACCTTAGGGCGGGCCAATGCTATCATGTATAAAGACGGATACTTTTACGGGGCGGCGGATTTACGCAGCCCGACATCTGGCGCCTATGGCCATTAGCGCATAGGTTTAACCCGAATCAAAACGGAGCCCATATGTCTGCTTCACCTGCCGGCTCGGAAATTGAACGACTGATCGGCCTGTTGGCAAAATTGCCGGGTCTGGGTCCGCGCTCGGCCCGCCGCGCTGCCTTGGCCCTGGTCAAGAAACGGGAGCAATTGCTGTTGCCTTTGTCCGATGCACTCGCGCAGGCCGGCGATAAAATCAAACCCTGTTCAAATTGCGGCAATATTGACGTCAACGATCCGTGCCATATTTGTTCGGCTCCGGGTCGCGATAATACCGTCATATGTGTGGTGCAGGAGGTCGGGGATCTCTGGGCCATGGAGCGGGCGGCCGCTTTTCGAGGACGCTACCATGTGCTGGGCGGGTGCTTGTCGGCGCTCGACGGCATACGCCCGGAAGATCTCAATATCGCCAACCTTATTGACCGGGCAGGGGCGACCGAAGTGAGTGAAGTGATTCTGGCCATGAATGCCACCGTCGATGGTCAGACGACGGCCCATTACATCACCGATCATTTGCAATCCTCGAATGTCAAAATATCGCGATTGGCGCACGGGGTCCCCGTCGGTGGTGAGCTCGATTATCTGGATGATGGCACCATCAGCGCTGCTATGCATTCCAGACGCCCGTTCTAAACAGCTTACCCGCTGAGAAAACTTGTGTAATTTTCATTTGCGTTTTTGCCCTCAACCCGCAATCTTTCGGCGACCTTTGATGAGGAAATCATGAAATCAATAGTTTTAACCACGTGTGCCTTTCTTCTGGCTCAAACCGCCCAGGCGCAAATAATCTCGCAAACGCCTCGTCCCGATGTCCAAAACCCGGAAGCCGAAAGCGTCGAGACGCTTAAGCCGCAAGGACGGGTCGGGACATCCGGGAACACGGTCGCCGTTGCACGCACCGGAGCACTCTTATTCGCCGGGTTTGATCGTAATGATGATTACAAGATCGACAGAGGTGAAGTGAGCGATGGCATCGAGCGCGCATTTGAGCGGGCCGATACTGATGGAACCGGGGCCTTATCGCTTGTGGAATTGGAAGCCTGGCGCGTCGATGCTCTGGGTGCCATTGATGCCACACCCAATAACTTCGCGTTTGCGCCCAATTTTGCTCGCTCGGTATCGCTGGCAAAATTTAAAGAGGTGCTGACCAAAGTTGCAGATACGCTTGATAAGGATGCCGACGGGAATATGGACGGTGTCATCAAAATGGCCGATCTTTTGAAAAATCAGCCATTGCGCACGCGATCTCGTGATGGCGAAGATGAAAACTGTTTAGCGCGCATTCGTGACGAACGCCGTCGCGTCGAGCAAATATGCCGAAGTCAACGTGGTTATTAACCCAAGTCACACATCAATTAAAACGCCCGCCGAGTTTGGCGGGTTTTTTTATACCGACTCCTTGAAGTTTGACAAAAAGATATCATAATGATATCATAACCTAGTTAAAGGATGAAAAGGAGAGAGAGATGACAGAGATTAGAGAACGTGAAGTGAAGTCCGGGAACGGAATCCCGATACTTTTGTTAGTATTGGCGCTCGGCCCGATTGCCGTTATTGCTTTTGTGCGATTTATGATGACCAGCCCAGGAACCAGTGGAAGCATTTTTGCAATCGTCGGCATCGCCATTGCAGCCTTGGCTTGGATCCTGACTTTATCGGGATTATATAAAGTTGAGCCCAATCAATCCGCGGTTCTAAGTTTATTTGGTAAATATGTCGGGACCGTCCGGACGCCAGGTCTTCGCTTTAACAACCCGTTTTATACCAAGAAAAAGGTCTCGTTGCGGGTGCGCAACTTCGAAAGTGGTAAGTTGAAAGTCAATGAACTGGATGGCTCGCCCATCGAAATCGCAGCCATCGTGGTTTGGGAAGTCAATGACAGTGCCGAGGCCGTATTCAATGTCGATCGGTATGAAGACTTTGTTCAAATCCAGTCAGAAGCTGCAATCCGGACCATGGCATCCGCCTATCCCTATGACCAGCATGAGGATGGCCAAATCAGCCTGCGTTCACATCCGAAAGAGATTTCAGACCGATTGCAGCACGAAATCCAGGAACGTCTGGCCAAAGCGGGCATTCATGTGATCGAAGCGCGGATTTCCCACTTGGCCTATTCACCTGAAATCGCGCAAGCCATGCTGCAAAGACAGCAGGCGGGCGCCATCATTGCCGCACGAACGAAAATCGTCGAAGGCGCAGTTGGTATGGTCGAAATGGCCTTGCAAGAGCTTAAAGACAAAGGCGTTGTTGATCTGGACCCCGAACGTCGCGCCACCATGGTCAGCAATTTACTGGTGGTCCTCTGTTCAGACCGTGCCACCCAACCGGTCGTGAATACGGGATCGCTGTACTAAAAGGAAACCGGCATTGGCCAAGAAAAAGTCATATCCGCTGCGCATCAATGAAGATGTATTGAAGGCCATGAGAATGTGGTCGAACGATGAACTGCGCTCGGTCAATGCCCAAATCGAATACGTGTTGCGTGATGCGCTTCGCAATGCGGGCCGGCTGTATGAAACCAAAGCTGACCCGGTTGAGACGCAACCGCAGAACAAAAAATAGGAGAGAGTTATGCGTGAGAATAGATGGAATTACCGGACCGTGACGATCAAGCCCGGCGCGTTTAAAAAAGCGACAGAGAAGCTTGAGGATATCGAAGATCGCCTGAACCGATTGGGGTCAGAAGGATGGGAACTTGTCAATGTCGTGACCGGCATCGGCATGTATCCCACATATTTCTTGAAACGCCGATTTTAGGAGCGAAACAATGTACGATCATAAATGGCGATATAAAGTCGAGACGGTTAAAATTGGTCGGGTAAAGGATTTTGAGACGCGGGACGAACTGATACAGGAAAAACTAAACCGGTATGGCAGCGAAGGCTGGGAGGTTTTTCAATACGAGCCTGCGGGTACATATATTCATGTTGTCATGAAGAGAAAACACTAAACGGTTTTGCAGGTAATGATCCAAATCTATTGACCGTACGCATCAATGCGACATGATGAGATCATGACTGATACGTTTGCACGTTGGAAAATGCTCATGAACGTGTTTTCGCTATGCGAAAACCAAAAGACACATGACGCCCTGATCAAGGCCTATCGTGAAAAGCATCGTGCCTATCATACCTGGGATCATATAGCCGCCTGTCTGGTGCATCTGGATGCGGTTCGCGATCATGCAGATCATCCACATGAAATAGAGCTGGCGCTCTGGTTTCACGACGCGATCTACAAACCGTTTTCTTCAACCAATGAAAAAGACAGTGCCATTTGGGCGCAGGAGTTTTTTGAACTCAATGATTTTGAAGATGACGACGTCGTGGCCCGTGTTTTCGATTTGATCATGGTCACGGAACATACGGTTGAAGCTGTTACCAGGGATGCAAAGCTGATGATCGATATCGACTTATCGATTCTAGGCGCGCCAGCGAATGTTTACGATCAATTCGAAAAAAACGTGCGGTTTGAATATAAGCGCGTCCCGACCTTTATCTTCAAGAAGAAACGCCGGGATATTTTATCGGAATTCCTCGAACGCGATCCACTTTATAAGAATGAGTATTTTCAGAAAAAATTGGAAAAGCAGGCGAAGGAGAATTTAGAGACGGCGATAAATGCGCTAAGCTGATTTCCCATATTTGAACATCGATCAAATATTTGGCTTCGCCAAACCGAATATCAGTCCCTGAAATTCTTGTACTGCAGCGGTTGCTCTAATCCCATGTCTTTGACGAATTGGATGGTTTTTTGCAGATCATCGCGCTTCTTGCCAGTGACGCGGAGCTCGTCACCTTGGATCGCGACCTGCACCTTCATTTTCGCGCCTTTGATCTCTTTGACGATCTTTTTCGCGAGTTCTTTCTCTAAGCCCTGCTTGATCAGCACGCGTTGACGCACGGACATGCCAGCGGCCTGTTCCGGTGTTTGGTAATCAAGCTGTCCGGGTTCAATGCCGCGCTTGTGCAGATTGCCCTGCAGGATTTCATGCATCTGGCGCAGTTTCAAATCATCATCGGCAAATATGGTAATGACTCCGTCTTTAAATTCACATTTCGAATTGCTGCCTTTAAAATCATAGCGCACGCTGATTTCACGGGCGAGATTGTTAAGGGCGTTGTCGACTTCCGAAAGATCAGCTTCGGACACAATATCAAATGAGGGCATGGGACTTCCTGTTACAAATGTTTGCGAATTTTATCATTTGCGGGCGTATCGTCAATCATTTCGGTTTCGTCCGGCTCAGACAAATCAAGCTTTTCAATTTTGTCGGCACGCCGGGTGATTTTGGTGCTTGAGGTGAGGATACCGCTAACATCGCCTTCAATTTGCTTGAAATGGGTTTGCAGTTTTGAGGCCCGTTCAGAAAGCCGGCGCACATCGTCGGCCATCACGCCGACTTCGCGCTGGATAATATGGGCTTGCTCGCGCATGGCCGCATCTTTCATCACAGCCCGCATGGTATGCAGTGTGGCCATAAATGTCGTCGGGGAGACAATCATCACTTTCTGGGCAAACCCCATTTCGACGATATCGGGGAAATTGGTGTGCATTTCAGCATAGACGGCTTCCGAAGGCAGGAACAGCAGCGCCACATCATAGGTTTCACCAAATATCAGGTATTTATCGGCAATGGCTTTAATATGCACGCGCATATCGCCGCGAAAACTGCGTTGGGCCGCTGTTTTACCAATATCAGTTTCCGCTTCATCGAGCCGTCGCCAGGCTTCCATCGGGAATTTGGCATCAATCGCCACATCACCTTGATCATTGGGCAAATGGATCAGCGCGTCGGCCCGCTTGCCATTGGAAAGTGTGGCCTGAAAAGTATAAGCATCCGGCGGCAAATAGTTTTCGATCAAATCCTGCATTTGTTTTTCGCCAAACGCACCGCGGGCTTGTTTATTCGACAACAGGTTTTGCAGTCCGGTGACTTCGCCGGACAGGGTTTCGATGTTTTTCTGGGCGCGGTCGATCAAGGCCAATCGTTCATGAAGGTCTTTCAGGTTTTTGGTGCTTTTTTCCTGGGTTTCTGACAGGCTTTGCCCGACTTTATGGGAAACCTGATCAAGCCGCGTATCCAGACTTTGACGCAGTTTTTCTTCCCGGGACGACGCATCTTCGGCAAATTGCGACAACCGACCCTGCAATTCCGTATGCCGGTGGGTCATTTCGTTGAGATATTGTTTCAACTGTGCGCCGCCGCGCCGCATTACAATAACCGTGATCAAGGCACCGAGCAGCATCAAGGCCGCGCCGAGGATAAGTTCGACGATTGTAAGCTCAAGCCCGGAATAGCTTATTATTGGATCCATACCGCCAGTGTTTCACAGCTTTACGATTCTGGCAATCGCGGAATAGAACAAAAGCGAACAAAGTGATGCTAAGGATTGACCTTTGGACGCGCAGAACCTACATGAAGGCCATGACAATACGACCGATCTTGACTGTGCCCAATCCGATCCTGAAACAGGTGTCAAAACCTGTTGAAAAGGTGACCGATGAAACACGCGCGCTTATGGACGATATGCTCGAGACCATGTATGCCGCGCCCGGTATTGGTCTTGCCGCCATTCAGATCGGCGTTCCATTGAATGTGATCGTTATGGATTTGGCCAAAGGCGATGAAAAATCCAATCCGCAATATTTCGTCAATCCGGAAATTCTCGAAGATGTGGAAGAACTCAAACCCTATGAAGAAGGGTGTTTGTCTGTGCCGGATGTGTTCGATGAAATTGAGCGCCCGGAACGGGTGAAACTCCGTTATCTCGACTATAATGGCAAGGAAGTAACCGAATGGGCTGAAGGCCTATATGCGGTCTGTATCCAACATGAAATGGATCACCTGAAAGGCGTGTTGTTCATAGATTATCTGTCGCGCCTGAAGCGCACACGTGCGGTTAAAAAAGTCCAGAAGGGCGAAAAACTGAAAGTTGCCATGTAATGGCTTTGCGCCTCGTCTTTATGGGGACGCCTGACTTTGCTGTACCCTCTCTTTCCGAAATTCTCGCGTCTGGCTATGACGTGGTGCGTGTCTATACGCAACCGCCCCAACGAGCAGGTCGGGGCAAGCAAATTCGCAAAAGTCCTGTGCATCAATTCGCAGAAATTATGGGTCTGCCCGTGGAAACACCGGAGAATTTTCGAAAATCAAATGTGATTGATGGCTTGGAAGCGCTAAATGCCGATGTGGCCTGTGTGGTCGCTTACGGCCAGATATTGCCACAGCGCGCCTTGGATGCACCGCGCCTGGGGTGCCTCAACCTGCATGGGTCAAAATTACCACGTTGGCGCGGTGCCGCACCCGTGCAGCGCGCGATCATGGCAGGGGACACCGAAACCGCTGTGCAAATCATGCAGATGGAGACAGGACTGGATACCGGGCCCGTGCTGCTCTCTGAAACTATCAAGATCAAACCGGATGACACCGCAGGCAGCTTGTCGGATCGCATGTCGCGTATTGGTGCCGGTCTTTGGCCGCGTACACTTGCCGCGCTGGAGCGCGGTGGCTTGGAGGCGACCCCGCAATCCGGAGAACCCACTTACGCAGAAAAAATAAACAAAGCGGAATCCCGGTTGGACTGGACCAAGTCCGCACAAGAACTGGAATGCCATATTCGCGGCCTGTCGCCCTTTCCGGGGGCCTGGTGCGAACTCCCGACCCGCAAGGGCTTTGAGCGGGCGAAAATCCATTTAGCGAAGGTTGAAGATAGATTCGGGAAGCCGGGTAATGTGTTGGATGATGAACTCCTGATCGCGTGCGGAGACCAAGCTTTGCGGCTCTTGAAACTACAGCCGGCCGGGAAAGGCGTGATGAATGCAGACGAATATCTGCGCGGTCGTCCGTGTCCCGCAGGTGAAACGCTTTCATGAACCGTTATAAACTGACCATCGAATATGACGGAGCACCCTACGCGGGCTGGCAACGGCAAAAAGACCAACCAAGTGTTCAAGGGGCGCTGGAGACCGCAGCAGCGGCCATAGACGGTGCCCCCGTCGATGTGTATGGCTCCGGGCGCACGGATAGTGGCGTGCATGCTTTGGCGCAAATCGCCCATATGGACCTGATCAAGGATATTCGCGCCGATAAGGTTCGTGATGCGCTTAATTTTCATTTGGCAGAAGCGCCGGTCACGGTTCTGGGCGCGGAAATCGTTGCTCAGGAATTCCATGCCCGTTTTGATGCGACTGCACGAGAATATTTATACCGGATCATCGACCGCAGACCCAAGCTGGCCTTGGAGCGGGGACGAGTTTGGCGTCTCCCCGTGAAGTTGGACGCGGACGCCATGCATGACGCGGCGCAGGCGCTTGTCGGTAAGCATGATTTCACCAGTTTTCGTGATAAGCAATGCCAATCAAAATCGCCGGTGAAAACACTCTCTGAATTAACCGTGTCGCGCGCCGCAGATGAAATTCACATCAAGGCCAAAGCCCCGTCATTCCTGCACAAGCAAATCCGTTCCATCACCGGAACCTTGGCTGAAGTCGGTATAGGCAAAATGACCAAGCGGGATGTGGCTGACGCTCTGGCAGCATGTGATCGCACCCAATGCGGTCCTGTTGCCCCGCCGGAAGGCTTGTATCTGGTGAAGGTCAGTTATTAGTAGATAATTTGTTGCAATCCGAGCAAGAGCACCATCATGCTCGATGACGTAATCAGGATTCCGGTAAATACAGCCCCGATCCAGTCAAATTCGGCGACACGTGCGGCCAGACGTATATCAATGGCCAATGTGCCGAGATATGCCATCATACCGAGAAAAAAAGCAACGCTGAACGGGATCAGTCCGATCAGGTAAATCCCGAACGGCAGGGCGACAATAATCCAGGCAAACAATATGGCCCAATGGCGGACAATGACCCAGGATCGGAAACTCTCCTGTTTATCAAACACCGAACATAAAATGTATGCGACCAATGGAAAGGTAAGGCTGATCAGGATCAGGATAATCGCGATCGACAGATAGGGCACATGCCCGGCGACATCATTGTATTTCACCGCGGCCCGCGCTGCGATAAAACTCAGCGGGATATATAAAGCCACGGCAATGAAGGAGCGGGGCAGCGCCTTGGGCGAGAGATCAAACTCCGATTCCCAGTCTTCAATACCAAGTGCATTTATGACGCCTTGCAAAATCATGAGGCAAAGTAGGCGATCAGCAGACGTTTGTAAATTTCCGTCAGGTTTTCAATATCCTCGACGCGCGCATGTTCATTCACTTTGTGAATCGTCGCGCCAATCAGGCCGAATTCCACCACGGGCGCGAAGTTTGTAATGAACCGGGCATCAGATGTACCGCCACTGGTGGAAAGTTCCGGTTTTCGACCAGTCACGCTTTTCACCGCCTCTGACAAAGTGTCGGTAAACCGGCACGGCGTGGTCAAAAACGGGAGGCCCGGCAAGCGGAGATCCGCTTCGATTTTGCCTTCGAATTCCTTTTCGACACCGGCGATCTCCCGGTTGATCCAGCGCAGTAAATCCTGTCCGTCATGCTCAGTATTAAACCGGATATTAAACTTCGCCGTCGCGGCGGCCGGAATAACATTATGGGCTGGATTATTTACATCAATACTTGTGACCTCCAGATTTGACGGTTGAAAGTTTTCATTGCCATCATCAAGCTTCTTGGTGGTCAGGGCCGTCAGGACTTTTAATAGCGCGGGCACGGGATTGCCGGCCAGGTCGGGGTAGGCGACGTGGCCTTGGGTGCCGGTAGCTGTTATAACGCCGTTTAAGGAGCCTCTGCGCCCGATTTTGATCATTGCTCCCAACGTGTTGGGGTTTGTAGGTTCGCCGACCAGGCAATGGTCAATTTTCTCACCCCGCGCCGCGATCGCATCCAGCACCTTTACTGTGCCATTAACCGCCGGTCCTTCTTCATCGCCTGTGATCAGAAAACTGATCGAACCATTAGGCGTCCATCCATCGGCGAGATTAGCTGAAACCGCTGCAACAAAACTTGCGATTCCGCCTTTCATATCAGCAGCGCCGCGGCCCCATAAAATGCCGTCCCTGATCAGGCCGCCAAACGGTTCGTGTTCCCAATCGCTGGCGTCACCGACCGGCACCACATCTGTGTGCCCTGCATAGCAAAAATTGGGGGCCTTCGTGCCCAATCGCGCATAAAGATTGTCGACTTCTTCGAACGGATATCGGGTACAGTTGAATCCCAATTCTTCCAAGGCGTCTTGCAGCAGATCGAGCGCGCCTGCATTTTTCGGCGTGACCGACGGACAGCGGATCAAGTCCGCCGCGAATTGAACCGGATTTATGACATTCGGTTTGCTCATATAGGGCGGGTAACCTATCAAAGAGATCAGAGCAAGAGAGGACTTTCAAATGCCCAAAATTGACGCAACTCAAGTCAACGTAAAAGTTGGAACCGGATATCCGGAAAAATTTGACAAGCCCTGCGCTGGGCGCCGCGTAGAACAACTCAGCTTGGCAGGAGGATTAACCCAATTTGGGGCATACCGCGCCATTTTACCGCCGGGGTGTTGGGCGTCGCAACGGCATATGCATTCCGCCGAAGACGAGTTTGTTTATATCTTAACTGGCAATCCATCTTTGATTGACGATGACGGCGAAACGATATTGGCGCCGGGCGATTCCTGTGCACATCCTGCCGGCGATGGGAATGCGCATCATTTGATCAACAAAACGGATTCCGAAGTAAGTTATCTCATCGTGGGTAGTCGCTTACCCGAGACGGACCATTGCCAATATCCGGATGTTGATCTCGATTTGTCAGCCAATGGTACTGACACTCGGGTCTTCAGCCATAAAGACGGAACACCTTATTGATCAGAAATACTGCGATATAGCGACGCCTGCTGCGACAAGGCCAACAAGTGTTGATCCCATGGCGCCAATCGCCCGCAAAGGATGGCGGATATTGTCGTGCTTAAGGCCTATGGCATGGGCGACACGCGACAAAATATAGGCAATTCCCAATCCATGGAGGAGCGTTGATCCTGCTCCGTTAATCTCGATCACGGCCATGGCGAGGAGCGTGAGCGCCGCTGTTTCCATCAGGTTGCCATGCACCCGCATGCGCTGCGCCACTTCCATATTGTCGTTGTGTAAAATAGAAATCCCGACTTTGGCCCGATACCAGCCAATTCGGGCACTTAGAACGGTCGCTAGAATAATGGTCAGGCCGACATACAGCCCGGTGATAGGTATGGTCATAGTTCCCCCTGTTTTTTTTGTTGGATCAATTTAGCAGGAAATCAGGGCTTCAGGGAGATTTTAATCGCGGAGCAATTCATTGACGCCGGTTTTGGATCGCGTTTTGGCATCGACCGTTTTGACGATGACGGCACAGGCAAGACTCGGCCCGCCGTTTTTATCAGGTAAGGTGCCAGGAACTACGACAGAATAGGGTGGAACTTCACCGTAATGGATATCCCCAGTGGCCCGGTCAACGATTTTAGTGGATTTTGAAATGAATACACCCATTGCCAGCACCGAACCTTCGCGAACAATGACGCCTTCAACCACCTCTGATCTTGCACCGATAAAGCAATTATCCTCGATTATTGTTGGGTTGGCCTGTAAGGGCTCCAAAACTCCGCCAATGCCGGTACCAGCTGAAATATGGCAATCTTTCCCGACCTGTGCGCATGATCCGACTGACCCCCATGTATCAACCATAGTACCCGCACCGACATAAGCACCCAGATTGACAAAACTCGGCATCAGGACAACGCCCGGCGCTATATGCGCGCCGCGCCGTACGATCGAACCTGGAACGGCGCGAATGCCGGCTTTGGTGAATTCCGCATTAGTCCAGCCGTTGAATTTGCTTGGTACTTTATCCCACCAAACATGGCCGTGCGAACCGCCGCTGATTTCTGCCATTGGATTGAGTCGAAAGCCTAAAAGTACCGCTTTTTTCAACCATTGGTGAACGGTCCACTGTCCACCTTCTTCGCGCGAGGCGACACGAAATGTTCCGGCATCCAATCCCGAAATCGCCGTTTCGACGGCGTCGCGAATTTCGCCCGTTGTTGCCGGCGACAGCGTGTCACGGGCATCCCATGCGGCTTCGATAATGGATTCAAGTTTGTCGGACATGTCTACCTCTTTAATGTGTAGGTGTTGCCTAATAGGGAGGGTTGAATTTGTAAACCGCCAGTTTTAAAATTCGAGACCGTGTAGCCAGGCTGAAAGGTCTCCGGTGTGGTCATGAACAAAATCCGGTGTGTTTTCGCCGGTGTGCGGCCGGGCATGTTCAGGCTCATGACTCCAGTCCGCTTGCGATGTTATCAACAGCGTTTTCATTCCTAATTCGAAAGGGATTTTCAGGTTACGGGCCGAATCTTCTGCCATCATGGCGCGCTTAGGTTCAATGTCGTGTTCTTTGATGAACATATCGTAGGGTGCCGGCTTGGGCTTGGGCACATAGCCCGCATCCTCAATCGCAAATACACCGTCAAATAGATCATAAATCCCGAGATGATCACCAACATTTTTCGCATGTTTCTGCGAACCGTTAGTGAAAATAAATTTCCGACCCGGCAAAGTTTCAATCGCGGGCCTCAGCGCGGGGTCGGGATCCAGGACATCAAGGCTTATATCATGAACATCATTCAAAAACTCTTCCGGATCCATATTGTGAACGGCCATCAGGCCCGACAAGGTTGTTCCATATTCGAGCAAATATTGTTTCTGGACTTTTCGGGCTTCTACGGGCGGCATGTCGAGGAAGCGGCTGACAAAGGCTGTCATTTTAACGTCAATTTGCTTAAAGAAATTGGCGTCACCAGAGTATAGCGTATTGTCGAGATCAAAAATCCAATTATCGACATGTGAAAAGGGCATTATTATCGAAGACCGCTTATCGTTGCGTCCGCAAAATTTCCATCTTTTAGAATGATACGGGCGCCGGTTTGATCCGTTGGGAGAGAGTGGAAACGGGCGGTGATATAGCCCTGATCTTCGCAGAATTCTTGTCGAATAGCTGAAAATTTCGCTTCGCCTATACACAAATCCTTAGCGGATTTAGTAGAGACCTTCAGGATTTTGTCAGTTTGTGTACCATTTTCCTGGCGTGCATAAAAATGCACCGGTCTATCTTTTAAACTTTCCGTGAATGGGCGCAAGCACGTGCCGGTTTCGACAGGCCACCATCCTCTGGACTCGACGTCATCGCCGTTTTGATACGCAATAGCTCCCCAGACTTTGGCTTTGCTTTCGTTACAGAGTGTCACGCCAATTTTATCTTGAATTGAGCGTGCCTGGGTTTCCAGGTGCTCGTATTTTTTCTCTATATCAATGTCGGTCGCAATTTCGTTGTCTTTGAGAAATTTATTGAGTGTGTTGGTTGTTCGTCTTCCGGTCAGTCCATCAATTCTTGTGACATTGTAATTATTGTCTTTGAGCAAACGCTGAAGGCCGGCTGTTTGCGCTTTTTTCCCGAAGTCCGCCGGTTCGACGAATGCGGTCCGGTGTTCGGTCGGGATGACGCGAAGAAACCTCCGCGCTTTCATATTTTGTAAAGCGCAACTTATATCCGTTTTAGCTTCAAACGAATCTTCGCCAACACAATATTCGTACCGACCATTCCACTCACGAATACCGCCCTGATGCACATCGGAACTCCGGGCGTAAACAAACCGGGGCGTTCCTTTAGCCGCCTCCACTGCCTGGCATGTTCCAGGCAGTAATTTTATCCACCCTTTAACGAGCATAGTATTGCCAGGCGTATTGTCTGCGATTGTCGCTGTTGCGACTTCCTGAATGAAAGAAGTCTCATTGCAAACTTCCCAGGGTAGCTGCGCTGCGACTTCGGTCTTCGATATTTCGATCTGTTGTTTTTCCAAAACCGGTGTTTTTTGCTCGGGCACTTCAACCTCGGGCGTTTGGCCATGGGCTGTCGCAAAAGACAGGCCTGTTCCCAAATATAGGACGGTAATAAGTATTGATCGTATTGTCATATTAAGAAATCAATGTCCCGGCTCCTTGATCTGTAAAGAGCTCCACAAGAAGACCATGAGATCTTCTACCATCCAATATAACAACGGCATCGACGCCACCGTTCCGCGCAGCCATGGCCGTTCCGAGTTTCGGAATCATCCCGCCTTTCGCCGTTCCGTCACTGATCAGTTTTTCAACATCGCTAATGGACAAATCGGTGACAAGATTGCCTTTGCCGTCAAGCACGCCTTCTACATCGGTCAATAACATTAGGCGCGCCGCACCCAGTGCCGCCGCGATTTCGCCGGCGGCTGTATCGGCGTTCACATTAAAAATTTCACCGTCCGCACCGGCGCTAATCGGTGAGACAACAGGGATGAATCCAGGGTCTGCAGCTGCCAAAACGTCCAAAACGGACGTGTCGACTGCCGAGGGCTTGCCGGCAAACCCCAAATCATCACGCATTTTTTCAGCCGTAATCAGACCCGCATCGCGGCCTGACAAACCGACGGCTCGTCCACCTGCGGCGTTGATGGCCGCAACCAGTCCTTTGTTGATACCACCAGATAAAACCATCTCGGCGACCTCTACAGTCTCGAGATCAGAAACTCTAAGGCCATCCTTGAATTCGCTTTTGATCGACAACCGTTTCAACATGGAGCCGATTTGAGGCCCGCCGCCGTGCACGATAACCGGGCGAATGCCGAATTGGCGGAGCAAGACGACATCATTAGCGAAAGCACGCGTCAACTCCGCTTCACCCATGGCATTGCCACCAAATTTGATGACAATGGTCTTGCCTTCATAACGTTGAATAAAAGGCAGGGCTTCGGACAGCGTTTTGGCGCTGGCCCAACCTGTCTCATCTTGGCGACGTGTTAACATAAGCGTCCTATAGCGTATTTTCCGGTAAGGCTAAACCGGCAATTTCAGCCCGCAACATCTCCAAGCCTTTTTTCTTTTCAGATGATGTGACGAGGATTTCTGGATGGGCTGCAGGACGCCGTGCCAGCTTGGCCATTGTATCTTTTTCGACCTTTCCCAGCTCGCCTTTCTTCAATTTATCAATTTTTGTCAGGACAATTTGGTAGGGAACCGCGGCTTCATCAAGCATGGCCATAATTTCAATGTCGGGGTCTTTGATGCCCCTGCGGGAGTCAATCAATACGAATACCCGGCGCAAAGGTGCACGGCCACGTAAAAATTGGCGAGTCAGTTTTGTCCACACCTGAATGTCGGATTTAGATGCTTTCGCATATCCGTATCCTGGAAGATCAACCATGCGGATACGATCGGATAAATTAAAATAATTCAGTTCACGCGTACGTCCGGGCGTGTTGGACGCGCGGGCCAAACCATTTTGATTCGTGAGGGCGTTGATCAGAGATGACTTACCCACATTCGAACGTCCGGCAAAGCAAATCTCGGGGAAATCGGGCGAAGGCAAGGATTTCAACGCGACGACGCTGAGCATAAACTCTGCCGGCCGTGCAAACAGCAATCGGCCGTTTTCAAGCCAAATTTGCTGCTCTTCCTCGGTCATATTTATTTCTTTTTCGCCGGTTTTTCGGGCGGAATAATTTCGACATCCGGATTTGTCGCCTCTTTATTCGGACGACCAAAAAGTTTGTTGAAGAACCGGTCGAGCGGTGTTTCAACGCCGTATTTCCGGGTGATAATATATTGTTGTAGAAACGTAAGAATATTACTCCAGACCCAGTAAACCAATAGGCCTGCTGCAAATGGTGCTAAAACAAACATGAAGATGAGCGGCATGAATTGAAACATGCGGGCTTGCATTTTATCAGCGGGCATTTGGTTCAAGGTTTGCGTCATGGCCATGGAAATGCCGTACATAAGGGCCAACGGACCTATGGCGAGGAAAGAGAGAATGCCTATGGGCACTGCGTCCCATGGGAACAGACCAAACCCATTGAGAATGGACAGCGGATCTTTTGCTGACAAGTCCTTTATCCAACCGACGAATGGGGCGTGTCGCATTTCGAGTGTGATAAACAAAGATTTGTACAATGCGAAAAACACAAACATTTGCGGGATCATCGGAAGACAACCAGCCGCCGGATTAACGCCCTCTTTTTTATAAAGAGCCAACATTTCCTGTTGCAGCTTCATGCGGTCATCGCCGTAGCGTTGTTTCATTTTTTCAACTTTAGGGCCGACGGCTTTCATCTTGGCCATGCTCGAATAAGATTTGTTATTGAGCGGGAACAGAATGATTTTAATAATCAATGTCAGAATGAGAATCCCGACGCCAAAGTTACCCGTCATATTACCAAGTTTGGTCAATCCCCATGTCATTGGTTTGGTCAGCAACCCCAATCTGCCATAATCCACAGCAAGATCCATTCGGGAGATGCCCATATCTGTATATGTTTTCAGAACTTCATGAATTTTTGGCCCGGCAAAAATATAACCAACCGACTCGATCGACGTTCCGGCGCTGACCTGCATCGGCGCAAGTTCGTATGCCGCCTCATAGACGTCTTGATTGTCACGTAAATTCATGGCGTAATTGGCCGTCATTTGCTGGCCTTGGGGTGCAATCGCTGCAGACAGCCAATATTGATCGGTTAACCCGACCCAGCCGCTCTCACCTTGATGCGAAACGTTACCTTTTTTGGCAATTTTACCATAATTCATGTCGATCAAATGGTTATCGATACTACCAACTGTTCCCTCGTGAAGAATAAACGGGAAATTGCGTAATCCTTCCGGCAGGCCATGTTGCCGGGACGCCCCTTTACGGACGACATTTATCAGGGAGTCAGATGTATTTGTCAGCGTGTCGGTAAGCGTAATCAAATATTTGTCGTCAATAGAGACAATCCGTTTCACCGTGTAATCACCAGCATCATACGTCAATGTAACGGGAGTGTTCTCGGTTAAACGCGATCCAGACTCCAAATTCCATTCGATAAACTCACCGGTTTCACCGATTTCATTGGACCAGCCATCAAATATATAGGCGGGCGTTTCTGAACCTATGGGTTCAAGTAAGGTGACGACGGGGCTGCCCTTTTTAATGGTCTTATTGAATTTTTTCAGTTGGAGATTATTGAAATTTGTTCCGACCGTTGAAAATGATCCTGAAAGAGTAGGAGTTTCAATGGTGATATCCACGCCTTTCGGAAGGATAGGTTCCGGGGTGGTACTGACCGTCGATTGAATTTGTTGCTGTTGCTCTAGCAGTTGCGCTTGTTGCTGCTGTTCTGCGAGTTGCTTTTGTTGGGGGCCAGCGTATAGAATAAAGTACGCAAACAGAATGACACTCGAGAGAATCATCGCTGTCACAAAACGTTTTTGATCTTCCATTTCCATATCGATATTCCCAGGCCCGTTTGGGCGGCATGTATGCCGCAATGTCTTTTGCGGGTGTTATACGTATTTATTGTGCGGATGAAAGCTTATTTAAGAGCTAATACCGCTTTTTCAACATGTGCTTGCAGTTCTTTCCAGTCCATAGTCGCAGTCTCGGCCCGGGCTATAAAGACATAGTCGTATCCCGGTTCGCCCAAGGTTGGCAAAATCGCCTGGGCACAGGCGCGCAGGCGGCGCTTGGCTTTGTTGCGTGTAACGGCGTTGCCAATTTTCTTCGTTGCCGTAAAGCCGACATCGATACCGGCGGTCCGGCTCAGGTTTTTACGCGCTTGGATAACGATGCCCGGACGGGCTTTAAAGCGACCTTTGCCGCTTCCTCGTTCCGCCACAAACAAAAACTCGGCCCGCTTTTTCAACCGACCGAGTTTGAATTTTTTATGCGTCATTACTGACGGTAGCGTTTCGCCTGTTTTGCCTAAAGGCTAAACCCTAAGCAGACAGACGCTTACGTCCTTTTGCGCGACGGCGAGCCAACACAAGACGGCCGGATTTTGTCGCCATACGCGAGCGGAAGCCATGACGGCGTTTGCGAACGAGCTCTGAAGGTTGAAATGTACGTTTCATAACTGCCTCTAATACGGTATTTGGGCTTATTTGTACAAAAATAAGCGGATATTCTTTCAAGACGCGGTTCATATGCGTCCCGCACTTGCAAGTCAAGCTGAAGCTGCCGTTTTTTACTGCTCCTTTTCCCAAAATAAATCTGTAAAAAACTTACAATTGCGCTGTATGCATCAGCATTCCATATATTCAGATATATATCTCGCGAAGAATTACGCCTTTGTGGAGCACATTTAATTGTTTATTAACTATAATTGGCGGTTGGGGGTGCTCAGCTGCTTTCGCCTGAGATGGGCGAATACTATGCCCCGAAAGCCAGATACGCAGCCCCGCTGTCTGGCTTTTGTCCTTTCATAAAGTACTTAGAATGATTTTACCGAAATTGTCTCAGCTCATTGGTATTTAACCCGGAGCTTAAAACTACGACCAAATATCGGGTTTGGGAATCCAGCGAGCCAACGCAGCGACTTCAAATTCGGATGTATGCATTTTACCGTTGCGGTCAAACCATTGACAATTGGCCTTACCGTCTTTTTGACCGGCCAAAAGCGTCATTTTTGGACCGCCAGAATTGAGCCGGACAACGTCGCCCGCGGATAATTCGGCGTTGGGGGTTTCGGATGATGTCGTATTCATTGTGAAACTTTCTCTTTGGCGCACGGGTGTACGTGGGAACCCGCCTTTTTGCAAGCCATAGCACTGTATCCCCCGAAATTTCCGATACCGCTAAAAAGATGGTTCACTTTCATCCCACGCCTTTGTGATCAAGAGTGTATTTCGGCCACGACAATGTTTGATATTAACGGTATCAACAGACGGCCATTTTGGTGTCAAAAACGTAAGGACAGGCATGAAGCTCGATCTCGAATTTTCTTCAAAAGCCGCAACTGCAATCGTGGGTGTAATAGCTGTTGTTGCTTTTTTTGTGCCGGTTAACGGGTATGCGCAAAATGTCGAACATGTCGATCGTCGGTCGAAGGCTGTCTCTAAACTGCCAGCCTCGGCTGATAAATTCGCGGTTAAAGTTGATCCCTTTGCATTGAATTCATCGTATGAGCAGAATCGACTATTGCAAACATACCCTAAAGTAGACCTGGTTCAGGCAAAACCTCTGAAAGTTGCTCAGGTTGAAGCACTTGCAACGAAATCAAAACCTAATATGCAGGACACCATGAAACCGAAAACCAAACCCACACCACAAGCGCCCGACCTTTGGCGTAACGTTTTGGTGAATTACACCAACAAAAACATCGACGGACTGGTCGTTTTTGATTATGCGGGCCTCAATGCGTCGCCCGAGAATATGGTCGCTTTGACAAAATACATTGATGAACTTGCTGCGCAGAAACCATCAGGTTTTGAGCGTAACGAGGCGATGGCCTATTGGGCAAATCTATATAACGCGCTGACCGTGCGAATCGTCGCGGAAAACTATCCTGTTAAATCAATTCGCAAGATAAAATCAGGTTTTTTTCCGGGACCGTGGAAGAAGAAATTGGTTGAGGTCGAGGGTGAAAAGCTGAGCTTGGATAATATCGAGCACGATATCATGCGCCCAACGTTCAAAACCCCATTGGTTCATTACATGGTCAACTGTGCGTCGATTGGGTGTCCAGACCTCAAAGAAACGCCTTGGAGCGCAGAGACGTTAGAACAGGATTTGGAAACTGCTGCGCGCGATTTCATCAACTCGCCGCGCGGGGTTACAACCGATAGAGGCCGGTTGCAGGTTTCCTCAATTTATAATTGGTTCCAGGAGGACTTTGGCGACTCGGAAGCAGGAGTCATTCAACATTTGCAAGAGTATGCGGACGAAGAGGTCGCCGCAAAGCTGCTGGGCCGAAAAAATATTGATAAATTTGACTATGATTGGGGCATTAACGCGCCGGAATAAAGTCGAATGACCTAACACGTACAGCAAGATATTTTTGTTGTTTTTATCGTTGAGCAAAGGAATTCATTGTTCCAAGCCTGCAAGCACAACTCTTGCCCCCAGCCCCACGCGTTCGTGATCACAATTGTAGTGTTTTCCATACCGTGCTTAGTATGAGACAGGCGGACAACAAGTGAGATTAATATAATGTCGTATACGGAAATCGAGCAAGATGTGGACGCTAAGCTTGCCATGGTGAAAAACGCACAGGCCAAACCGATGTGGAAACGGGTCTTGCCGCTCGTCGTTATTATTGGCGTTTTGGCCGCTTTTTTTGCTTTCGACTTGGGACAATACTTTTCTCAGGATTTTTTGAAAGAAAACCGTGACGCGCTTCTCGCATTTAAGGACGATAATTTCGCCATTACATTGATCGGCTTCGTTCTTATTTATGCGGTTGTAGCGTCATTACCATTTCCGGTGGCAAGCTTTTTGACCATATTTGGTGGATTTTTGTTTGGCACAAGCTTGGGTGGAGGCGCTGCGATTCTTGGCGCGACTCTGGGGGCCACAGTACTTTTTATAGCGGTAAAATATGCCTTCAAAGATATCTTCAAGAAAAAGTTCGGAAAATATACGGATAGGTTTGAAGCGGGTTTAAAGGAAAACGAATTGTCTTATCTTTTCATTTTAAGACTAATTCCCGCATATCCGTTTTTCGTGCCAAGCATCGTCCTTGCCTTGTTCGATATTCGGGTTCGAAATTTTTTCTTCACGACACTGTTTGGGATTGTTCCCGGAACACTTGTGTATGCAAGCATCGGAAATGGCATTGGCGCCGTGTTTGATGCCGGAGGGGAAGCGCAATTGTCGGGTTTGTTGACGAAACCAGCAGTAATCCTTCCGATATTAGGGTTAATCCTCCTGTCCTTAATTCCGATCATCTACAAAAAATACGTCAAAAAGAAAATCACACAATAAAGGGTCTTAGCCCTTCAAGCGTAAAGAGAGAATTATGTCCAAAACTGAATACAATGTTGATTTATGCATTATTGGCGCCGGATCAGGTGGCTTGTCGATTGCCTCCGGGGCAGCGCAGCTTGGCCGGTCGGTTGTTATGTATGAAGCTGAGGAAATGGGCGGTGATTGTTTAAATTATGGCTGCGTCCCATCAAAGGCTTTGATCGCGGCCGGTAAGCACGCCCATGCTTTTTCAACTGGCGCTGCTTTCGGGATCAAAGCGGCGAAACCCAAAATCGATTTTGAGGCCGTGAAAGCCCACATCAAAGACGTAATCGCGACCATTGCGCCGGCCGACAGCCAGGAACGCTTTGAGGGATTAGGCGCTATAGTTATCCGTGAACGGGCATCATTTTCTGATGCAAAAACAATCGAATCGGACACCACGATCACACGGGCCAAACGTATTGTCGTGGCGACCGGTAGCCGGGCCTCGGCACCGCCGATTCCAGGTCTGGCTGACACGCCCTATCTAACCAATGAAAATATATTTGATGTGCCAGAATTGCCAAAGAAACTATTGGTTATCGGTGCGGGACCAATTGGTCTGGAGCTGGGGCAGGCATTCAACCGCCTTGGCAGTGATGTGGAAATCATAGATATCGCACCGCCACTGCCGCGCAATGAACCCGAACATGTCGATGTCTTGGTCAATACCCTCAAAGACGAAGGTATCTTTTTTCACACACCCGTGAAAACCAAATTGATCCGCAAAACCCGCGCCAATAAAAAAGCGGGAACCGCGGCCGGTGTTGCGATTGAGCTTGAAGATGGTCGCACGATTAAGGGATCGCACCTGTTGGTCGCGGCGGGTCGTAAACCCGCCATAGATGGTCTAAATCTTGAGGCGGCCGGTGTTAAAACCAATCGCGGTGGCATCATAACGGATGATACCTTGAAATCTTCGAATCCAAAAGTTTATGCGGTCGGGGATGTTTCCGGGCGCGGCGGGTTAACCCATGCCGCCGGATACCATGCCGGCATCATCATTAAGAATTTCTATTTTGTTCCGTTTTTTAATTCCAGTGCGGACACTGAGCAGATGCCGGCTGCCATTTATTCAGAGCCTGAACTGGCCAATATCGGGTATTCGGAAGCCGCGGCCCGTGAAAAATACGGGGACGCAGTCCGCGTCGTGCATTGGGAATTTGAAGAAAATGATCGTGCGATTGCCGAACGCGATACGGACGGCGGCATAAAAATCATCTGTCGAAAAAACGGCCGTATCATTGGGGCGTCCGCAGTCGGAAGTGGAGCAGGGGATCTGATTCAAATGGTCGGACTTGCGATGGGCAACAAAATGAAAATCATTGCGTTTACGAAGTATATCTCTCCCTATCCGACCCGGGCCGAAGTGGCAAAACGCGCAGCCGGAAACTGGTATAAAGACACTGTCTTCAGCCCGAAAACCCGCAAGCTCGCCGGTATTTTGGCAAAGTTCCACTAACCTATTAAATTTGCAAATCCACAAATTCTCCCTATTTTGAATATAAGGAGAGTGTATGGGCATTAAAAAATGGTTCGGGCAGGCGAAAGGGTTAGGCGCGTCAACAGTGTCGACCGTGACCAAAACCAGCGCGGTCGTTGGCGATGTCGTTGGCGGGGTCGGCGGCGTTTTAGGTGCGGGTATCGGGTTCGTCGGCGCAACCATTGACGGAATCAAACTTTTTGGGTCAACCGAAAATTCATCTACTTACCAACATGAAAAATTTGATGAAAAACACTATTTTCTAATTCCTGATTTTACGTCCGAATACGAATATAGCCTATATATTATGCGGTGCCTGCCGGACGGCGTCCCGCCTTTAAATGATTTACCTAAGCAACGGGTTTTGCATTTGCCGGATCAGTCGGCCATGCCGACGGTGCATGCGATCTTGAAGGCTGACGCACGTGAATCCGCTGAAAAACGTCAGCAGGACAATGCCGTCAGTTCCAAGATCGATGAAGTGGTCGATGCAATCGACAAAATCGACGAGAAGGCATTTCAGGGCGTGCTGTTGGTTGGCGGGTTGGTGGCGTTGGTCAACCCTATTGCCGGCGCAACTGTAGCCGTCAAAGCCATCGTTCCGTCGGTTGGCGCTTATGTTTCAAAACTGGGGCTTAAACTGGCGAGCGAAACTGTGTCCAATATCGATCTATCCAACAAAGTCAAAGCGGCGGAAAAACAGGTATTGAAGCAATTCAAAGGCTCGTCGACCATCGAAGTGATCAACCCGGTCTTGCTGGAATTTGACGCCGCCGTCCGCCGGGGTGAACGGCTTGAACTACCCTTGAAATTTGATGCCGGGAAAACCAGTCTGGCATGGGAAGACAGCGAGCGGTTTTTATCCCTGACCTACACCGCGATCTGCAATAGCTATGAGGATATGATCAAGGGGCTGCACCTATCGCGTGCCCAGGCTGTCAGCCCGCCGTCAATATACCAGGAACTTGTGAAATCTATGGAATTATGACGAGAATATTCGTCGTTTGATCAATCGCTAGACGCTACCCTCTTCCTCCCTTAGACTAACATGTGTTGGCTCATTTCCGGGTCAGTTGGGGTCATCAATGCGCCTACGCCATATTGAAGTTTTTCACGCCGTTTATCTGACCGGTTCCGCAAGTGGGGCCGCACGCGCGTTAAACGTATCCCAGCCAACCGTGAGTAAAGTTTTAAAACACGCAGAGGATCAACTTGGGTTTGATCTATTCGAACGCACGTCCGGCCGGCTCATTCCCACAGAAAAAGGTATTCTCCTGTTTGAGGAAATGGAGCCGGTATTTGATCGTTTCCTGGAGTTGAAGAAATTTACGACGGCTCTGGCATCGCAACGAACCGGAAGACTGCGATTTGCATCGACGCCGGCATTTGGCTTGGAAATTGTGCCGATCGCCCTGACAAAATTTTCGCAACAAAACCCCGATATCACGATTGAGATCGAAACCCTCCACGCCAACGAAGTGATAAAAGCCCTGCGGGCCAATCAGGTCGATATCGGACTTGTTTTTGATGCGCCAAAAATTCCTGGAATACTGGCCAAGTCCATGGGAAAAACCGGGTTTGTATGTGTCGCGCCATTGGATATTTCCTTGCCTTCAGGCGATAGAATACCGCTTGCATCACTGGAGAAATATCCCCTCGTGACGCTCAATGATAAAAGTGTTCTTGGTCGGGTTCTTAACAACAAACTATCAGATACATTCGCGGGATCCATCGACTCGCGGTTTGTTGTCGAAACATATCATCTAGCGAAGCGACTTGTAAAATACGGTGCCGGCATCGCAATAATCGACGAAATCACGGCCTTCTCAGGTGATGTTTCCGGGTTGCAGTTTAAAGCCATAGAACCTCGGATTGACGTCGATATCAGTGTGGTTACGCGATTAAATGAAGCTATGCCTGGCCATAACATGCAGTTCGTGAATGCGCTGGCAGAGTCTATATTTAGATTTACTTCCAAATTGAATTGATAAGAATAAGCAATCGATAACATATAGCCTGAGGCTATAGCCAATAAACAACTTTGAATTTGATTTTACGACCAGATTACAAATAGTATTCGTGAAAATAAAAATCGGAACAGGGGAGATATCCGTGACAAAAATAAATGCAATCAAAGGCTTATTAATTTCAACTGCGAGCGTCGCGCTGTGTGTCAACGCAAATGCGCAAACGGCGCCTGAGCCAGATCAGGAAATCATCGTTGTTGGCTCTCAAATTAGAGGGTCCAACATAGCTGGAATTCTACCGGTTACGTCACTAGACAGTGTCGATATTGAAACAACCGGCGCGGTGAGTGGTGACGAACTCCTTCAATCGATTCCGCAGCTCGGCGATGTGACATTCCGCGAAGGTCGCTTTACCGGTGTAAATGGAGCACGCGGTGATGTCGGGTCTGTAAATTTACGTGGCGTTGGCGATGGTAATACGCTTGTTCTTCTCAACGGGCGCCGCTTGGTCAATCACCCCGGTACGCAAGCTGTCAATCAAACACCTGTCGTTTCAGTCAACTCCAACGCATTGCCGGTTACGGGCATTAAACGTCTCGAAGTCCTGAGGGACGGCGCTTCAGCCGTTTATGGTACGGATGCAGTCGCCGGTGTGATCAACACAATCCTCGACGATGATTATGACGGTCTGCAGATAAACCTCCAGTACGGAAGCTCTGAAGGAACAAGCTTGGATGAAAAGTCTGGTAGTTTCAAATGGGGCAAGAATTTCAATGAAGACCGGACAAATATTTCTGTGTTCGGTAATGTCATGCTGCGCAACGGTATGCCGGCGACGGAATTAAGGAACTCATCAACTGAAGACTTGCGCGTCTTTTTCGAGGGCACACCGTTTGAAGGGGATACGCAGCTCAGAAACCTGTCGACCCAGACCCAGTTTGGTGAATTTGAAACACTGGCCGGTGAACCGCGCATTCCCGGTGTTGGTGACGATGACTTCCATGTCCAACCGGATACAAATCCCGGCTGTTTGGTTGACCTTCCAGGTCCTGTCTGTATCGACAATGGCGGCTCAATTGATACGTCGCTTCGATTAGACCGCGCTGCGTTTAGAGATATCGTCGGGGATACTGACCGCTACAATCTATTCGGATTCATCAACCATGAGTTGGATAACGGCAATGAGGTCTTTGCGGAAGCTTCCTATTATCACGCTGATTATTCCCGCGCTCGTGAAACGGCGGCCCAACTCTCGAGTACACGGATCATTGTTCCGGCATCAGGATTTTATAACCCGTTTGGACAGGACATTAGGATTATGGACCTTCGTCCACTGGACACGGGTCAGCGCTTTGTAGAAGTCAAGAATGACAGCTTCCGCCTTCTTGGAGGGTTGAGAGGACAAAAAGGGGATTGGGATTGGGAAGCAGCCCTTATGCATTCAGAGGCGACAACCAAAGACAAAACAAATCGTGTCAGTAATACATTATTCCAAGAAGCCATCGGACGGGCAGACGCATCTGCCTACAATCCATTCCTGGGCGGGGACGTAAATGATACGAACTTGCCAAACTTCGGAAATGACCAGAGCACGATTGACGGATTTATTGTTGACGTCAGACGAGACGGAAAAACAAAATTGACACTGGCTGATTTCAAGGTTTCAAACCCGAACCTGTTCGCAATCGGTGGCGGCAATGTCGAGATGGCGGCAGGTATTGAATGGCGCAAGCAGTTCTTTGAAGATGATCGCGATAACCGTCTCGACGGCTCAAACCCTTTTATCGACAGTGTAACCGGGCAGGTGTTCCTGTCAGACGTCATGGGATCCAGCCCGACACCGGATACGCGAGGCCAGCGTAATGTCTACTCCGCATTCGTGGAATTCGCGGTTCCTTTGGTCAGCCCTGAGATGGGAGTGCCACTGGTACACTCTCTCGATTTTCAACTTGCCGCTCGCGGGGAAAGCTATTCAGACGTAGGAGATGTTCTTAAACCGAAAATCGCCGCATCCTGGCATCCGATTGAGCAATTTCAAATTCGCGGTGCTTATTCCGAAGGATTCAGAGCGCCAAATCTGGAACAAATCAACGCAACAGCCATCCGCCGTGTGAATACTGCCCGTGAAGACTGGATCTTGTGTGAGGCGATCGCTCTTGATGCAGGAACAGGTCCATTTACCAATGATGATGCTTGTGACGGCGTTTCGACAGAGGGTGTGAGATCAGGCGGTCCTGACCTTGAGCCCGAAGCGAGCAAAAACTACTCGCTCGGGGCCGTGTTAGAAGCCGGGAGTAATTTGACGCTGACATTTGATTGGTGGCGTATCGAACAGGAAAAACTTGTTGGACTGTTCTCAGACCAAAATGAGATTTCATTGGATTATTTGCTGCGTTTGCAAGGAAGTTCAAATCCGAATGTTGTTCGGGGAACACCGGATACAGGAGATGCAGCTCTGTTCACGTCGGTCGGACTCGATCCATCAGGCGCGGGCGAAATCCTATTTGTGAACCAAACTTTCACCAATCTAGATCTTCGCGAATCCGAGGGTTTTGATATCGGCGCACAATTCAGATTTGATGCCGGCGAGTTTGGGGATTTTAAGATCAAAGCCAATGCTGCTCATATCTCGACGTTTTTCCAAAATCCGTCTGATAAAGCGTTGTCCTTAATTGATGCAATTGATTCCGGAACGATCAATGGCTTGGTCGATGTTGTTGGCCAACAAGACTTGATCAAACGCAATGGCAACCCTGAATGGCGTTACACGGGATCGATCAGATGGGATAAGGACAATTTTGGAGCCGGTGTGTTTTACAAGCACGTTGGTGATGTTTTTGATACATCAACTAATAATGCGGACTTCGATGCCCTTCCGGTTGACTCATTCAATACGGTTAATCTTCATGCGGACTACACTTTCGATAATTCAATCGGCGGTGGCGATACCAGGCTTCGCCTTGGTGTTCGCAATGTCGGCGACGTCAAACCACCGTTGGCTGATGAATTTGCCAGAGGCTATTTTGTAAGCCTGCATTCAAACCGTGGAAGATATTGGTACGGTAGCATCCGCCACAACTTCTAGAGATTACACAAATTTTGCGCGGAGCCTTTTTGCTCCGCAACTCTCTCCTGCGCAATCAGGCGACCGGTGAAACTTTGTCAAAAACAGATAGGGATCGACAATGAATATAGGGGTTCTAGGTGCAGGAGTTATAGGGGTTTCGACCGCCTATGCGCTTGCGCGCTTGGGCCACGAAGTCACCGTCATAGATAAGGCTGATCAGGTTGCAATGGGTGCAAGTCATGCCAATGGCGCTCAGCTGTCTTACGCTTATATAGACCCTTTTGCAGGTCCGGCCACGCGCCGAAAAATTCCCGCCTATTTATTGGGGTTAGATCCTGGTATTCATTTGAGCCCGTCTCTTAAACCGTCCTATCTCAACTGGGGCATCCAATTTCTTTGTGAATGTTCGCCCCGAAAAGCCACCGATAATTTAAAAAAACGTTCCGAGTTGGCTATCAAATCCAGAGAGGCTATCGAGATATTTGAAAGCGAGCTTCCAAAAAACGCATTGAAACGAAGCTCGGTCGGCAAGTTGGTGCTTGCTGCTGACCAGCAAGAATTGGAAGCAATGCGCAATGCCTCACAAGTGAAAGCCCGACTTGGTTTAACAACGAAAATTCTGAGTAGATTTGAGTGTCTGGAGCACGAACCCGCTCTTGAAGGTTGGAAAGAGGGTTTTGTTGGCGCCACCTATAACGATGGTGATACGTCGCTCGACCCTATCACCTATTGCGAGGCCCTCCAATATGCCGGCACGCAAAAATTTGGCGTTGCCTACAAGTTTGGAGAAACCATCTTAGCAATGGAATGGATCAACGGAGCTACCGCGCAGGTAATCACCGACAAGACAAATTACGAGTTTGAAAAGATAATCGTCTGTCTCGGTGCGGAGTCGCAAAATGTATTGAAAAACATCGGAACGCCGCGACCAATCCTTCCGATGCAAGGGTATAGTTTGACCTTACCGGTAAAACAACCCGCTCTTAAAACCAGTATTACGGACCCGAAAAGCAAGATCGTATTTACCAGGATTGAGGGTGGGATCAGGATAGCTGGCTTTATGGATGCAAATATATCTGAAGCAAAAGCGCAAAAAAGAGCGCTAGAGCTCAAAGACCGGGCCGAAAAACTCTGGCCCGATATAGCCGACTATAGCGCAGATCCACACTTCTGGACCAATTACCGCCCGATGACGCCTTCGGGCCTTCCGATGATTGGGGAAAGTGTGGTTGAAAATATATACTTAAACCTTGGGCATGGATCGCTTGGCTATACATTTGCGGCGGGAAGTGCGATGACAATAGCCGAGATCATCGGACATACGAAAAAGAATGATTAAACGGGAGGCGGGAATGAAGCTCACACATATTTCCTTTATTACATTGGCTCTGACGCTCGCGGCCTGTACCTCAATTCCAAAATCCGCGCTTCCGCCTATGGGCGCTAAAATACTGTGCGAAAATGATGCGGCAAAGATATCCGTGACCCATGCAACAGCCCGGGTCAATGGGTGCGAAACGGTTTCAAGCGCCCGGTTTAATCTCACCATCGAACCGGAAAAAGATACTGATCCCCTGGGCGAGCCAATCAACAACAGCGCCTGGTACGGTTTTCGCGTCGATCCACAAGGCAGCACGCCTTTGACAGTTCGTCTTACCTATGAACACGGCAAACACCGTTATCATCCAAAAATCAGCAATGACGGCAAAACCTGGACTTGGTTGGACGAAGCGCAGATTGAAAAAATAGACGAAAACGATGTCGAACTCGACTTAACATCTGACGGACGGCCGTTCTTGGTATCGGCCCAGGAAATTTTCACAAAAGAAGCGCACGATAATTGGACGGATAAAATTGCTGCCCGTGCAAATGTGACGAAAACCTCGATCGGTACGTCGATAGATGGGCACCCCATCCATATGCTGGAAGTTCAAACCGAACCGGAAAAAGAAAAGCCATATGTGGTATGGGTCGGGCGGCAACATCCGCCCGAAGTGACCGGGGCCTTAGCGCTCATCCCGTTTACAGAAACGATTTTAGAAGATACCCCGCTGGCCAATCGGTTTTTGGACCATTTCAACCTCTTGATTATTCCGATGATGAATCCGGATGGCGTAACGGCGGGGCACTGGCGGTTCAACAAAGGCGGCACCGATCTGAACCGGGATTGGGGCCCCTTCCTGCAACCCGAAACACGCGCCGTTGGAAACGCCTTCAAACGGTTTGAAAGCGGCGAGGATCGCATCGTCTTCTTCCTGGATTTCCATTCCACCTGGCGCAATCTTCTGTATACGCAAACCGATGAGGAACCGACAACACCACCTATGTTTGCCCGCGATTGGCTAAAAGCGGTTGATGACCGTCTTGATGATGAAATCTACCCTTTTACCCGGGAGCCCCGAAAAAATTCCGGCAAGCCTATTTCCAAAAACTATATGTATGAAAAATTTGGTATATCCTCGATCACTTATGAGGTCGGAGACGCCACACCCAGAGACGCGATTGATTTATCAGCCTCAGTCTTTGCCGAAGAAATGATGTCCTTGCTGCTAAAACATGAGACCGGTCAGTGAAAGCACAGGCCACATCGGTATTAATGATCGGATTGATCGCGTGTCAGCCCGTCTTGGAGGCGGACACTGTTATCGAAAATGGCCTTGTGTTTATTGGCGACAATTCCCCCGCGCAAGAATGGGTCGTGGCGATAAGAGATGACGAAATAATTTATGTCGGGATTCCCACAAGCGTTGAGGCGACGACGCGAATTGATGCAAGTGGTGACTATGTTGTTCCTGGTTTTATCGATCCCCATACGCACAGCCTGTCCGAACTCTTATCGGGCGACGAGAATATTAGATCGAATAAAAACTATTTACTCCAAGGTGTGACGACAGTGTTCAATGGTAATGACGGTTACGGGGATCCGGACTTAGAAACACAATTCACGGAACTTACGAAAGCAGGCATCGGTACCAACACAGCCTTATTTATTGGGCACGGGGCTTTACGAAAATCCATTATGGGCGGAGATAAACGCGCGCCTTCTGTCTCCGAAATACAGGAAATGAAAAACCTTGTCGACAAAGGAATGGCGGCCGGTGCGATTGGGTTGTCGACAGGATTGTTTTACGCCCCAGGGAGCTTTTCTGACACTGATGAAATTATCGATTTGGCGAAAACAGTAGCCAAACACGGCGGCGTATATGACAGCCATATCCGTGATGAATCCAGTTACAATATCGGCCTGGAGGCGGCGATCGAGGAAGTTATAGAAATTGCACGAAAAGCCGATATTCCAGCGAACATAGCTCACATCAAGGCCCTGGGTGTCGATGTTTGGGGAAAAAGCGATGTCTTGATTAAAAAGATCGAACATGCGCAGGCTGAAGGGTTGAAGATTACGGCGGATCAATATCCATGGCAGGCTTCAGGCACCCGAATTTCAAACGCATTGTTGCCTAGATGGGTGAAAGCCGGGTCGCACGATGAGTATATGAACCGCCTGGACGACCCCGAGCTTTTGGATCGCATTAAAAACGACACTACAGAAAATTTACGAAAAAGAGGAGGGCCGGAAGCGGTTCTGATCACCGAAGATAAATATGATTGGCAGAACCGGAATTTGGGTGATCTTTCGAGACAATACAATATGTCCCCAATAGATATGGCGATCGATATTTCCCGAAAAGGAGACGCTCGGATTGCGTCATTTAATATGAATGCCGGTGACATTGAAAACTTCATGAAGCAAGATTGGGTCATGACAAGCTCGGACGGAAGCACAGGGCATCCGCGGAAATATGCCAGCTATCCCAAAAAATATCGGGACTATGTTGTCGGCAAAAATATAATGCCCGTTGAAACGTTTTTCTATCGAAGTAGCGGCTTGGTCGCAGATACATTTAACCTCTGTAATCGCGGGTATCTCCACAAAGGGTTTAAGGCGGACATCGCCGTTATTGATCCAGACAGTTTTGCCCCGATTGCAGATTTTCAGAATCCTGAACTGTTGTCGGAAGGGGTCGTTCATGTGTTTGTCAATGGTCAACATGCCGTTTCGAACGAGCAACCACAAGTCGGGCTTTTCGGCCAAGTCGTAAAACGCTGCAAAACGAAAGAGGGTTAAAATGCTCAATAAGTTAATCGCACTCGGCCTTGTATTGGGACTGGCGGTCGGACTAGGGGCGGCCATGACAGGCAATACCGTTTTGCACACCATTGCCAGAGAATCCGCGCCGATTGGAAAGATCTTTATCAATGCCATCAAAATGGTGGTCATTCCCTTGGTGGTCTCGGTGATTTTTGCAAGTATTGCCCGCCTTGGCGATCCACGGAAGCTCGGTAAAATCGGCGGCATGACGTTGGCGTTTTACTGGATTACGCTTATTCCTGCGATTATTATCGGCATGACAGTCATGACAATCGGTTTGCGGTTTGCGCCGGATATTGAACTGCCGTCGGTAGGGGGCACGACCATCCCGAAACTGCAAAGCATCATGGATTTTATTGTCGGCCTGGTTCCGCCCAACCCGTTTGCCGCTGCCGCCGATGGCGCACTTTTACCACTGATTGTTTTCACGGCCCTATTTGCCGCCGCCGCCGGGACGCTTGAAAAGGAAAGGCGCGAGCGCATGATAGCGGCCGCCGAAGATATTAGTGACGCATTGATAAAACTTGTCTGGTGGATCCTTTGGTTGGCGCCGTTCGGCATCTTCGGTTTGATCGCACCGGCAACCGCCCGGCTCGGGTGGGGGCTGTTACAAAGCCTTGGCATTTTCATCATTTGCGTGTTTGTCGGATTGGTCGTTCTAATGCTCTGTGTGTATCTGCCGCTTCTGTTTTTTGTCGGAAAAATCGGACCCGCGCGGTTCTTAAAAGGGACAGTTGGCGCGGCAACTGTCGCATTTTCAACCACCAGTACCGCAGCCGCAATTCCTGTTTCGCTTGAAGAAACAACGAATAATTTAGGCGTCTCGGAAACCGTCGCGGATCTCCTTATTCCATTGGGCGCATCCATGTACCGTCCGGGAAGTGCCCTGTTCCAGGGTGCCGCCATTGTGTTCCTTGCCTATGTTTACAATGTGCCGATCGCGCTGGGCGCGGCAGGGGCCATCGTTTTCGCGACGTTTCTTGTCTCGCTCACAGTCGCGCCGGTACCGTCATCCAGTGTTGTGACAATGGCCCCGGCGCTGGACGCCATCGGGGCACCTGTTGCAGGCTTGGCCCTTATTCTGGGCATTGACCGAATTCCAGATATGATGCGCAGCTGCGTTAACCTGCTCGGGCAAATTTCTACGGCCGTGCTCGTGGATAAGGCGCATATTCCAGACAACGAATGACGTCACACCCCACCGTTTTGTGAGCAATTGTGATACTGGATTTTGGCAACCACAGGCTATAGGCTGTTGCCATGATCGCGAACGTATTCAAACGGCGCCTGTCCGCAAAACTGCTGATCATGACGATTATATTTGTCATGATTGCGGAGGTATTGATCTTTATCCCAAGCTCCGCGGTATTTAGGCAAAACTGGCTTCAGGAACGTGCAGAATATGCCGGTCTTTTAACGCTGGCCATTGAAGGCGTTCCCAACTTTCAAGGCACTGAAATGCTGTCCAAACAATTTATGGAAGACACGAGTGTCAGCATGGTGTCGCAAAAGCGCGAAGGGCGGTCCCAACTTGTATTGGGCATGCCGCCGACATCATCAACTCTGATCGTGGCGGATTTGCGCACGCCCAACAGGTTCATGAACTTCAAGGAAACGGGGCGCGCGTTCTTTGGCAATGGAGAGGGCTATATTCGAATTCTGTCCAAACCGACGGTTCAAGACGTAGATGCCCTTGAGGTATTGGTTCCGCAAGCGGCCCTGAAAAAGGCACTCACCGATTATTGTCATAATATTTTGCTTTGGTCGCTGGCGATCTCTGTTTTGACCGGCTTGATGGTGTATGTGACCTTGTCGCGTATGATCGTTCGACCCATTCAACGTTTGGCAGGTGGATTGGCGACGTTTCGAGAAGACCCACGCAAGCGGATCGGCAATAGCACCAAGATCAGACGCGAAGATGAAATCGGTCAATTGGAACATGAATTTGTCGATATGAAAGATGGGGTTCGGACCGCATTCAAACAACAAGAACGTCTGGCGACACTCGGCATGGCCATGGCCAAAATCAATCACGATCTTAGAAATGTCCTGACATCGGCCCAGTTGATCTCCGACCGATTGGCCGACGATAAAGAAGACCGGATCAAGAAAATGGGACAGCGCCTGGTGAGAGCCGTCGAGCGCGGTGTTAAACTGTGCGAGGCTACGCTGTCGTTTTCCCAAAGTGTTGAGGAAAGACCCGATCCTAAACCGGTTAGATTGGCGAGCCTGATCGGCGAGACGGCCGGCGACGTTATGGCAGAAGAGGGCCGGGTGCGGTTTTCTAACAAGGTGTCAACCGATATGGTCGTGCGCGCAGACCCGGATCAAATCTATCGGATATTCCACAATTTATTCCGCAATGCTGTGCAGGCGATGGCGAGCAGCGAAGAGAAACGACTGGTCGTTCGCGCGGAAATTATGGATGACAAAGCGTGCATTGAAATTGAAGACACCGGACCCGGCCTCCCCAAGACCGCATTGGACAATCTATTTAAGGCGTTTACGTCCAGTGCGCGGAAAGGCGGGACCGGTCTTGGCCTGACCATATCGCGGGAATTGGCGCGGGCGAATGGCGGCAATCTCGCCCTCAAAAACACGGACGAAAACGGGACCGTATTTGACGTCTCTCTTCCGTTGCACGTCACATAAACGTCCAATTATTCAGAAACGGCCGTTCCTTCACGCCGGATATCAGCGGCGCCTTCGTAACTGCCGTCCGCATTGCGCTTGATAATATGAATGCCGCTAATCTCGCCTTTCGAACGCACGACTTTGTGACCGAGTAGCTCCAGACCCTCGATGATCTCCGGTGCCAAATTGTTTTCTTCGAGCCGGACTGAGCCATTCCTTGAAATTACATTGGCCAGATCGGCCGCCTCTTGGGGTGACATGCCCCAATCGATCATGGCGACAATGGTCTTGGCCGTATAGGCGATGATCGAATTGCCGCCCGGCGACCCGGTCGCAAAGTCGAACTGGCCGTGCGCATCGAACACAATGTGCGGTGACATGGAAGAACGCGGACGTTTACCGGCTTGCGGGCGGTTGGCGATCAATTTGCCGTCCGCGTCTTTGACACGGAATGAGAAATCCGTCAGCTGGTTATTGAGCATGAAACCGTTGGTCATGCGTTCGCTGCCAAAGGGGGCTTCAACAGTTGTGGTCATGGAAACAACATTGCCCCATTTATCAACAATAGAGAAATGAGACGTTCCGGGATTGTCCGGCGTCGCGTCTTTTCCCGGTTTGAAGCCCACGGGATCGCCAGCCTGCACGTTTTTCATCGTGCTGTCCATTTTGATCAAATCAGCACGGGATTTCAGATAGGATTTATCCAGCAATTGCGTGACCGGAACGTCGACGAATTCCGGGTCTGCAACAAACAAATCCCGGTCAGCATAAGCGAGTTCACTGGCCTCGGCAAATACGTGCCAGCCTTGCAGGGTCGGGCCAAGTGTCGACATATCAAAGTTTTCCAACTGTCCCAAAATGCTTTGCACGGCGACACCGCCTGACGCCGGCGGTTGCGCGCCGCACACCATATAAGTTCGATAAGTTGAACAAAGCGCTTTGGACTTTGTTGGTTTGTAGTTTTTCAAATCTTCCAACGACAATGTACCAGGAAGCGGTTCTTCGCGCACAGTTGCCACGATAGCCTCGGCGATCGGGCCTTCATACAAGGCGCGATAGTCTTGCGCGATGGCCTTGAGCGTGTCCGCATAAGGTTGATTGTCGCGGATAAAGCCAACTTCAATGGGTGTTCCGTCGGCATGGAAATAATAGTCGCGCGAGGCCTTGTTTTTCTTAAGCGCATATTCGCCGAAACGTGCCACCAATCCCGCCATGCGCGGCGAGACGGCAAATCCGTCCTCGGCCAATTTGATGGCCGGCGTAAAGCTGTCTGCCCATGCTAATGCACCATGGTCTTCATGCGCCATTTTTAACATAGAAATCGCGCCGGGTGCGCCGGTTGAAATGCCGGACGCTATACCGGCAAACCGGCGGATCGGATCGCCGTTTTCATCAAGGAACAGGGTTGCATCGATAGATGCCGGCGCTTTTTCCCGGCCATTATAGGCGGTGACTTCACCGCTCTGGGCATCGTAAAACACCATGAATGACCCGCCGCCAATACCCGAACTTTGCGGTTCTACCAGGCTGAGCGTGGTTTGCACGGCGATGGCTGCGTCAACTGCTGTACCGCCGGCTCGCAAGATCGCAATGCCCGCGTCTGTTGCATGCGGGTTGGCTGACGAAACCATGCCCTTTGCAGACGGGTTTTCGGCGACGGCCATACGGGCATTTTCAACGTTGGGACTCACTACAGTGTTGGACGCACACGCATTGATCAAAAGCGCACCGCTCACGCCGCATAACATCAGGGTCAAAAGTTTCGGTTTCATCGGGGCATTCCTTTGTTTAGTCTGCAATCTAAGAATTTCAGGCAAAACCGCAATGAAAATCGATGAGGGTAGAGCGTGTCAAAAATACAAACCGGAAGGCAAAATTTACTTACGGATGTGGCGGGGCTGAAAATCGGTCAGGCCCACGATGAGCGTGTTCGAACCGGCGTAACGGTTTTGTTGCCGGATGAACCGATGAAATGTGCTGTCGATGTGCGCGGCGGCGGGCCCGGCACACGCGAGACCGATGCGCTTGGTGATTCCGGTCTGATAGATCGCGTACATGCGATAGTGTTATCAGGGGGATCGGTATATGGCCTCGACGCCGCGTCCAGCGTCACCGCAGAATTGGGCGCGCGCGGTATCGGATTTAGCGCCGCACCACCGCCTGTGCCAGTGTCGCCCATTGTCCCGGCCGCGATCTTGTTTGATAATGCCAATGGCGGCAATAAAGACTGGGGTATTGAGCCTCCTTTTACAGAGCTGGGCCGGGAAGCCCTGAATTCATCGAAACAGAGTTTTGCATTGGGCAATGCAGGCGCGGGTTTCGGCGCGACCGCGGGTGTCTACAATGGCGGGCTGGGCTCGGCGTCTGAAAAAGTCGGCAACTATACGGTGGGCGCCCTGATTGCCGCCAATCCGATTGGATCTCCTTATATGCCGGATACAAATTGTTTTTGGGCCTGGCCGTTTGAGGTTGACGGCGAATATGGTGGAAAACGTCCGCCCGAAAACTTTCGGTTTAAACCGCCTACAGATAGCAAGCTTGCGTTCATGAAGTCGCCCGGCGCGTCAACCATGATCGGGTTTGTGGCAACCGACGCTGATCTGGATTTGCGTGCTTTGAACCGGCTGGCCGCGATGGCTCATGACGGTATGGCGCTGGCAGTACAACCGTCTCATACGCCGCTCGACGGGGATACGCTGTTTGCCGTGTCAACTGGCGCAAAACCGCTCAAAGAGCCTGCACCGGTTAATCTCGCGGAGCTGGGCGCGGCTGCCGCGCGGTGTGTCGCCCGGTCCATTGCCCGCGGCATTTATGAAGCCTCAAAATGATCGACTTTATCCATTCTGACCATCTCCCGACGATACTCGCCAATAATGAGCGCTTCGTACATTGGCTTGCACCTCTCGATATAGCTGGACTTAAAAAACTGCTGTCTGCGGCAAATTATGCCCGACAGATTGATCGCGGCGAGGGGGTTTTGATTGGATTTCGAGCCGATAGTTCTTACCAAAGCGAAAATCTCAGCTGGCTGCGGCAAAAATTTGATGATTTCGCCTATATAGATCGGGTCATTATCGGTGAAAATGCCCAAGGACGGGGGCTTGGGCGGCAACTCTACGAAGATTTTGAAGATTATGCGCGCGAACACAATATTTCGCGCATGGTGTGTGAAGTGAACACGATTCCAGACAACCCCGGCTCACATAAATTCCATTTACGTCTGGGATTTAAACCCTGCGGCGAGATGGAGATGCAGCCGGGGACGAAAAGCGTGCGCTACTATGAAAAACTTCTCTGATTTTCACTGATATTGCACTTGCAATATGATTTAGAATAGGGTTTAACGCGCGTTCGCGGTTTTAAAGCCGCAAAGGCCAAAGGCACCGGTAGCTCAGCTGGATAGAGCACCAGACTACGAATCTGGGGGTCGGGGGTTCGAATCCTCCCCGGTGCGCCATTCCTTAGAGGGTCTTTTAATCTTTAACAATCACCACCCGACATTTACGGCTCATTTCAATTTCGAAGATTTTCTGATAACTTGCCTGCGATTCCAATATCCTTAATATTCACCGTCGTTCCCACCTGTTGTTCACGTCGAATAAACCACGCCATTCTTTGATCCTTTTGCTCGGTCGATAATAACGCGTTGTTCTTCTCCCTGATTTTTACGATGCGCCTTTTGCCAGTTGTATTGAATATTTGCCATTCTTTCGCATATGGTCGATCGACTATCAAATTGCCCGTCGTAAAAGATGGCCCCGATTGAAGGTCAAACGTTGTGGCTGGATTATCTTTTATCATGCCCGCAACGAAAGTTGGGGCTGCCGTTCGCGGGTCGCGCTCCGCAGTTACCTGATCGAGATTGTGAAACCAAACAACATCGTGGCCCCTGAAGGTTTGAAAATAACGGACTTTGACGTCATATCCCTCACTCACAAAAAAATGTAGGGCCTCAAAGGATCCCGACCGAGGCGCCCCGTTTGCCTCGTGCTCATACATCATTTCCCAGCCACTCCGTTTGAGCCAAGAAATGCTAGCTTGATTGGTCTCCGCTTCACTTGGACGGCGGCCACGACAAATAAATCCAAAGAAACAGTTTGAGCGCTCCGGCCATTTAACTTGATCCCGCATACCGCTCGTATTGAAGGTCTGCCATTCGCTTGAGAGCGGACTATCCGTATCCCGACCAGTCGTACCGCTTAAATTGGTGTCAATCACGTTCAACGCCCCGCCCACTGTCGGCACGCCCTGATCCTCATCTTCGAATATCGCCACGCTTCTCAAACGACGGATCCAGAGACTTCCTTGCCCCGCTGGATACCACACTTTTACATCGTCTCCGGCTTTTGCCGCGTCCACAAAATCGCGAAGTTGTTGTCCGCCTCCGCCCACATAACCTGCTTCCCATTCCATTGCGCCCCCCTGTTCCATTTTGGTTGGATTTTAGGAGTCGGTAGTATACGTCACTGGTCGGCTATTTGCAATGAGCGAAATCTTGAATGCTAATTGTTACATTCTTCAGCTTGGTTATTCTCGTTGACCTTTTTATCGACCCAATTGCTTATTCATTTTGACGGTTGCAGATACCATATATATTTAATCACCATTCCAAACAGTAGTGACTCCAAGATATGAAAACCCTAAAAATGGAAATGTTGAGAAAATAGAAAAGCAGGACAACATAGTGGCTGAATACGTTGACGCTGCAGCTGCGCCTTCTCAAAGACGCTGTTTCGCATGTCGGAAAGTTCTCTGCTGCGGGTTAGACATATAAAATAGTAACTTTTTGATTCTTAATCCTAATTTTTTATCGGGTTAGACAAGTAAAGTAATTGATTTTATAGACTTCACACTCTCCTCCCCGGTGCGCCATTCCTTCTTATATCAAATGTATTTTTTCATAGAGTTCAGCGGTGGATCTGGAGAATAGCTGGCATGTTGTTTTGGCGCTTATCCCGTGTGGGCCAGCGTGCGAAAGACAATAATTTGTAAATTTGGAAAAGTATTTTTTAAGCAAAACTATTGAGGCATTTTAAGGTTTATGACGCGGTGTAACCACCATCGATCGATAAAATTGTCCCCGTTATATGCTTTTCAGATGTGAGGAAACAGATCGCTCGGGCAACCTCTGCGGGTTCCGCGACCGCGCCGATTGGGATAGAACCAAGATTTCGCTCAATAACTGTTTCCGCTTGTTTTGAATCGCCGTGCTTTGAAAACAACATTGGTGAATTGATCGCGCCCGGAGCGACCGCATTTACATTGATATCCCGTGGGGCTAATTCCAAAGCCATTGTTCGGGTCAGTTGATCCAGTGCGCCTTTACTTGTGCAATAGGCGGCAAGACCTGCTGCGCCAACCTGTCCGCAAGTTGACGAGACATTAATGATAGCACCGTCCTTGATGTTTTGATTGGCAAAGGCGCGGCTGAAATAAAACGGGCCATTGACGTTCACGTCCATGACAAATTGCCAATCGCCGTCGCTTGTCTGCGAACCGTCAGCGCGATGAATAACACCCGCCGCATTGATTAAAACATCAACCGGCCGATCATTGATTTTTGACGCGGCTTTAATCGCATGCTCCGCGGTTTTTGAATTGCGGACATCGCCGACGAAATAATCAAAACCGGTTGATTTCAGTTTTTCAGTGTCGCGCCCGACAATAAATATATTGGCACCTTTGCTTTTAAACAATTTTGCGCATTCCAGACCGACTCCACTGCCGCCGCCGGTGATCAAAACCGTTTTGTTGTTTAAATCTCTCGGTTCGCCCGCCATCAGGTGTCTCCTATGTTGGGGAGGGGAAGTTTTGCCATTCGTCCTCCCGCGACAACGATTTCCTGTCCTGTGATAAATCCGGCTTTGTCACTGGCCAGATAGACGGCGGTATTTGCTACATCTTCGGGCAAGCCAAGCCGACCGACCGGGTGCAAGTCCTTGATCTCCGCATCGACTTTGTTGCGGTCCGGGTATTGTGCGAGGAATTGTTCGTTGAATGGCGTGTTGATCCAGCCGGGTGCAATGGCATTGCATCGGATGCCGTGCGGACCGTATTCGAGCGCCGTGTTGTGAGTGAAACTGGCCACCGCCCCCTTGGACGCCGCGTAAACCCCGTGCATGGGGTTGGCTCCCAGGCCCTCAATCGAACTGATATTAACGATGGCCGGTTTTTCCGAAATGTCGTTGGCCATCAATGGGAATGCATGTTTGGTCATCAGGAAAACACCTTTGACATTGATGTTCATGACCTTGTCCCAGTCCTCGACGCTCATGTCTTTGATGGGCACTTCAACGCAAATCCCGGCATTGTTAACCAGCACGTCCAGCCGTCCATGTTCACCGGCAACGGAAGACATCAATGCAAGAACGCTGACTTCATTTGATACATCGGTTTTGTGAAAGCCGATTGCTCTGTTTTCAGGGGGGTTGAGGTCGGCCGAGATCACTGTGGCACCTTCAGCCAGGAAGGCTTCGGCAATGGCGAGGCCAATATTCTGAGACCCGCCTGTTACGATGACGACGCGCTCACTCATAAGCGACGACCTTATTCCGCATACTTCCAAGGCCTTGAATTGTTGGCTCCATAATATCGCCCGGCTTCATATAAAGTTGTGGTTTCATACCATAGCCAACACCGGGAGGTGTACCGGTAAACATGATGTCGCCGGCTTCCCAAGTCACGTATTGAGAAATATTTGATACCAGTTCGGCGATGGAAAACACCATATCGCCAGTATTGCTGCTCTGGCGGGTTTCCCCATTGACTTGAATGGAAATATCCAATGCGTTGGGGTTCGGGATTTCATCTTTTGTGACCAGCCACGGGCCAAAAGGTTTTAACGTGTCGGCGCTTTTGCCCTTGGTCCATTGGGTGCCGCGTTCTAACTGGAACTGACGCTCGGAAACATCATTACCGACGCAATAACCGGCGACATGATCCATGGCGTCCTCAACAGGGATATATGAACCGCCTTTGCCAAGCACGACCACGAGTTCTGCTTCCCAATCCAGTTCTGTGCCACCTTTTGGAATGACCACATCATCATAGGGGCCGTTGATTGCTGTGCGCGCCGTCAGCATGAACATCGGCTCTTTCGGTGTCTCGAGCCCCGCTTCCTGAGCGTGTTTGCCGTACGTGAGGGCGCATCCAATAATCTTGCCAACATTGCTGACAGGCGCACCAATGCGCACGTCTTCATCGACAAGCGGAAACCGGTCAATGTTTTGCGCTTTTAGCTTTGATAGAACTTCGTCTCCAATCGTTGTTCCAGTCCAATCATCCACAAATGAACTGACATCTCGAACGCGCCCTTCATCATCAACCAAGCCGGGCCGTTCAGTTCCCTTATCGCCAATTCTCACTAATTTCATGCCGACTCCGTTAATCTGGTCGCGAGGGCCGATATATCGATACCCCGGTTTTTAGCAGCCTTAAACCCGTTCAATGTGTGTTGAATACCGTCTTCCATCGACCGGTAAGGTGCGGCGCCAACCAGTCTGTCCAGGCCACCATCGTCTTTTATGGCCGGAAACGGCAGCGGTGCGCCCGCATATTCAATCTTCGCATTTGAGCGGGTTTTCGCTTTCACAATATCTAATACCGTTTCCACCGTTTCCGGTGTGCCGTTCATATCAAAAACCGGTGCGCCTTCGCCGTCTTGCGCAATAGCGGCGATAAAGCGCTGGGCGGCGTCTTCAACATGCACAAAACTGACCGGGCCGGTAAACGGGATGGTGTAGGGTTTGTTTTCCGCAGCAGCCAACATAGCGATAGTCGGGGAGGCGCTCATACCCTGATCGCGACCGGGCCCATAGATAACACCTGGCCTGATGCCGATGCTGGGAAGCTGCCAATCCTGCCAATAGACAGCGGCCATTTGTTCACCGCAGATTTTATGTGCACCATAAAGCGTGGCCAGATATTCATTGTCGCCCATGGCTGGTGCGGCCACTGAACTTGCATAGGTCAGGCGTTTGATGCCTGCTTGCCGCGCAGCCTCCAGAATATGCGTGCTACCAACGACATTGACCTTGACACTCCCGATCGGGTCGGCTTTACAGAATGGGACCTGTAAAGCAGCCAAATGGATAATGGCGTCGATCTCATGTGTATTGATAACTTCCGTTAGCCGGTCATAGTCGGTGATATCTCCCAATTCCCAAACAATGTCGTCGGCGTTATCCATGATTAAGTGTAAACGAGAGCGGTTTTCGGCCACGTCATAGACAACGGGCTTGGCATCCATTTCGCCTAAGAGTTTGACAACCCACGCACCAATACAACCTGCGGCCCCGGTTACAAGAACGGACCGGTTTTTCAAGCCTTGGCTCACGCTTTTAATCTTTCGCGAAATGCCAGTAGCGGAGCTAAGGCGTCGTCTATCTCTTTGGCAAGCCTTTCATCATCATCATGCAAGCTGACCTGATCGATCAATGACGCGAGCCGGGCCGAGGCTCGCCAGGCTTCGTGACGGGTCAGTTCTGCGGTAATACCCGGATCATCCCATCCCGCCATATTTATGGAATTGGTGGCGTCATCGGCCGTTTCCGGCGTGACGACAAAAGATGGGATCATTGTCATGCGTTCAGCTTTCTTGGTCAATCGGCAGGCGCGATGAAAAATCATATTTCCTTGCTGCAAAAAACCGTATCCGGCGGCCGGGAAGGGCACGGTGATCACGCGGTCTACCGGAAGTTCCACGTCTTTACCCTCTTCGCCCGTTATGCCGAGCAATTCCTGACCTTCTTCTTTAGTCCCGTGAAAATACTGAAATTCCCCGCCTTTAATTTGCGACGGGTCTGACAACATCATAACGACATCAAAAGCAACCGAGTCCGTGTGCCAAGTATCAACGGCATTGCGGATATCCTCAGGTGCATAATTGACGCCGCACGCTACCGCCGGTACCGAATGGCGCGCCAATTTCACACCGGTTATTGCTGACAAGTGCTCGGCCAATTCAGGGCTATCGCAAAAGTCCTTTATGAATTTGGAGCGATAGCCAGCACCTCTGATATATGACCCGAGGCGGTTCACACCGGTTCCAACACTTATATTGCGATTGTCATACATGCGCAGGCAAAGATCACGCATTATCGCTAAGCCTTCGTCCGACAAAATCTTAAAAGCCGAGCTCGCCCCGAACGCAGAAGGGCATTCTTTAATTTGTAGCTCTGAATATCCGAGTTCGGACAAGGAGGTGATTCTTTCCGGCTGTTGTAAGTCCAAGTGAATAACTGGGTCGAACTCAGGTTCGGAGTCAAACTTCATATATTCCGGCGGTCGTTGATTTGGAAAGGGCAAGGTATCAGGCATATCGATTCCAGTTAAATATCGGTTTCCTGCCATGTTAAAGTGCGCTTTCTTCACCGTCGATAGGTAAGAATAAGCATAAGTGTTGTTAATTCTGCCAGTTATCTGGCTTATTGCGCGGGACGGCGGTGCCCGTCAACGACACACAGTGTAACCAAGTTGAAGTTTTGTTTGCCGTGTATAAGTCAAACAACTGGTTCGGTTAATATTACTTATCAACTTTAGTAATTAGTTGCGATTATGCAACAGTTGCGGATATTTTTACGGTACGAAGACACCAAAAAAGCCTATATGGCCGCTTTATATCATTTTTTTATTAATATATACAAATATTTGATTTGTGTATCATTTATGAAGTGAAGAGGTTGTGGCTATTGAAGCCCATACACGAAAAGCTATTCATAAAACTAAGGGGAATATAAATGCTTAAGAATAAAATGTTGCAACATGTCGCTCTGGGTGCGCTCGTCACAAGCGGAATGTCGTCAACCGCCTTCGCTCAACTGCAGGACGAAGTTATCGTAACGGCGACAAAACGCGCTGAAACAGCATCGGATGTTCCGATTGCCGTAGCTGCTCTGGGCGAGAAAACTCTTGACGAGTTAAATGTAAATATTTTCACGGATTACTTGGTGCAATTGCCAGGCGTTTCAGCCGGTGGTTCGGGCCCCGGCCAAAGCACAATTTATATTCGAGGCGTTGCTTCTACAACTCCAACGCTGTCTATCGCAGGTGTTGCGGGTTTGGCGCCAAACGTCGCTTTCTATCTTGACGAGCAACCATTATCGCAACCAGGTCGGAACTTGGACGTATATGCTGCCGACCTTGAACGGGTCGAAGTTCTGTCCGGCCCTCAAGGTACGTTGTTTGGTGCGAGTTCACAGGCCGGTACGGTTCGCTTGATTACAAACAAGCCGAAACTTGGTGTTGAAGAGGCTAGCTTTAAAATGGGCACATCTTTCACGAAAGGTGGCGAGATGAGCTATAATGCTGAGGCTGTTTATAACGCCCCGGTAGGCGAGAATACGGCATTGCGTGCTGTCATATACTTTGATGACCAAGGCGGATACATTGATAACAAGCCAGGCACAATTAATTTGCGTGAGTCGGCTCGGTTCCGTCCAGCGGGTACGGTTCGTTCCAATGGTGTTCCCGTAGCACCGTTCCGCGGCGGATTCACTTCCACCCCAGCCGACATCGCAGCTCTTGATGCGGGCGATGTTAATTTTATCGATGCTGACAACTCAAACATTGCAGAAGACGATTTCAACGATACCCAGTATTTCGGGTTTCGCTTGAGCGCGAGACACGAATTCAATGACGATTGGTCATTGGATGTTGGTTATGGTCATCAGGAACTCGATAGTGAAGGGGTTTTCTTCTATGATCCAAATATAGACGGTGAAGGTGAACTCTCAATTAATCGCTTTGAGGACGAATACCTTGAGGATGATTTCGACAATGTAAACTGGACTTTAAAAGGTCGACTCGGTGAGCTTGAAGCTCTCTATACAGGTGCATTCACCGATCGTGATACAAACCAACGTATTGACTACACTGATTATCTTTTTGTCGGCCAGTATCTCCCTTACTATATTTGCGAAGGTTCAGTGACTTATGCAAACTATTATTCAGGTACGCCAGCGGGAACGTGTTATGCGCCGAATTCAGCTGTACCATCAATATCTGAGACAAAAGTTCAAACTCACGAATTCCGTGTTAACACACCTGCAGAAAACCGTTGGCGTGCGACAGTGGGGGCTTTTTACTCTGATTTGGAACTCAAAGAACGTAATGACTTCCAATATTTTGGGTTTTTAAATCCCGGCGTTGCCTTTGGTGCGAACAATGTTGCAAACTTCGCGCAAACCAATGCTCGTCCAGACTTTGTTACACCCGGTGCTTTCCCAGCTGAAACTGTTTTCCGGAACGATATACGCCGTACCGATGAACAATTCGGTGTATTTGGTGAAGGAACTTTTGATATTTCGGACCAGTTTGCCTTAACAGTTGGGGCTCGCTACTACGATATCGCTGTGGACCTTGAAGGATCCGCGAACGCGACATTCTGTAACTCTGGCGGCACTGACGAAAATGCATTTGGTACAAATATTTCCGACCTTTATGACGGCGACGGTTCCTACACATTTATTGGATCTTGTAATCAGGCCTTACATCAAGTGTTTGATCTAACGGACACGATTGCATCGATCGAGGCTGCGGGCCTGTCAACCGGTCAAGCAACGCAAGTATTCAACGCCTTGCGCGCACCGGATAAGGCGGAAACGTCTGGTGTAATTATGAAAGTCACAGGTACGTATACGCCGAACGATGATTTGTTGTTCTATGCAACTTATTCACAAGGCTTCAGACCGGGATTGCTAAACCGTCCCGGCGGTGCATTCCAACCAGCAACGAACTTTACGGTTCCTTTCGAGCTTGATACTGATGATGTGGACAACTTCGAACTGGGTTGGAAAACAACGCTTGCAGACAATCAGTTGCGGTTCAATGGTAGTGCGTTTTATATCGACATTACTAATCTTCAGACGACGATTTTCGACACTTCAATTGTCAATCTGTTCTTCTCAGATAATGCTGCGGATGCAAAGGTACTAGGCGTGGAGGGCGACTTTACCTACGCGCCCATCTCAGTGGACGGACTTACTTTGTCCGGCGCATTCTCGTTCCTCGACTCGGAGATCACCAACGTTATCACGCCGACAGGCGATGTCGTTCAGGGAGATGAACTCGCGTTTGCGCCTAGCTTCCAAGGCAATCTTCGCGCTCGTTACGAATGGGACACAGGTGGTGGGCTGACAGGTCATGTTATGCCGAGCATCGTATACTCTTCAGCGTCGAACAGTGACATCCTCCGTCAAAACACGGATCGCGTTCAAGGCTATACTCAGGTTGGTCTTGCAACTGGTCTGACCGGTGACAACTGGACGGCCGAGATTTTTGCCAATAACTTGTTTGACGATAGCGGCGAAATCTCACGTTTTTATGGAAATGATCGTGAGCGTATTACACCTGTGAGGCCCCGGACTATTGGGGCCCGTATTGCCTATAATTTCAGATAAGCATTCCATTCTCCACAGGAGTTAGATAGGTATAAGCGTCCCGGGTTTTCCGGGGCGCTTTTTAGTGGATACACATGTCTCAATCAGACGAAGATCATAATAACTCGCAGCATGCCGACATTGTTCGCGCCGCGCAAAAAATGATATATGATCGAAAATACGGCGACGCGCAAAACGCTTTACTTCAAGTTTTAAACGACAATCCAGCGCACGTTGACGCGCTCTATATGAGTGCGGTCTGTCTGAGGTATTCCGGGCAAAGCAAACAGGCGATGCAGACCCTGGACCAAATTAAAGCCATCACGCCTGAATTTGGGCGCGCTTACCAGGAAGAAGGGCATTTATATAAGGCAGCCGAGGATTGGCCTCATGCTTTGCAGGCCTATCAACGGGCTGTGCGATTCAACCCTGCTCTAATTGCGAGTTGGAAATTTCAAGCAGAAATTTTTAAAAAAATTGGCGAAATGGGTGAGGCCGGTCAAGCAGATGCGCAGGCGAAACGATTGAGCGAATTGCCGCGCGACTTAGTGGCCGCTATGAATTTCCTGCATGAAGGGAAACCTGTCCAAGCCGAAAACATTTGCCGAAAATTTTTACGATCCAATCCTACTCATGTCGAAGGGATGCGCCTTTTATCACAAATCGGGGAGAAGCTTGGTGCGTTAGTCGAAGCCGAATTTTTGCTTGAAAGCGCTGTCGAGTTTGAACCTGAAAATATTCAGTTGCGATTAGACTTTATCCAAATTCTACGTAAACGACAGAAATACGATGCGGCGATGGAACAGGCACAAAACTTGTATGCTCGCGACGCGGACAACCCCATTTTTCAATCACAACTTGCTATACAAAAAATGCAAGCAGGCGAGTACGAAGAATCAGTAACGTTATTCGAGAAAGTTCTTGAGAAAATGCCAAATGATCCCGCGACGCTGACGTCAATGGGGCATGCCTACAAAACTTTTGGATTACAAGAAAAGGGCGTAAGCGCCTATCGACAGGCGGCTAATTCACGACGAGAATTCGGCGAGGCCTATTTTTCGCTGGCCAACCTGAAAACTTATGAGTTTTCCAATGCCGAAATGCAGGCTATGCATGATCAAGTTAAAAACGGAAATTTAACTTACCGCGACCGCATACATTTTCTCTTTGCACTCGGAAAAGCGTATGAAGATCAAAGCAGTTTCGAGCAATCATTTGAGTATTACAATGAGGCCAATGATCTAGGCAGGAAACAGATGCGCTATGACGCGGAGAAGATGAGCGCCGAACTTTCTGCGCAAGAAAAATATTGCACAAAGACGCTGTTTGAAAAGCAGGCGGGGAAAGGGCACCCTGCGCAAGATCCAATTTTTATTGTTGGCTTGCCGAGGGCTGGCTCGACCTTGTTGGAGCAAATTATTGCGTCCCACAGTCAAGTCGATGGGACTCAAGAATTGGGAAATATCCTGTCGCTTGCCTATCGATTACGAGGACGAGGGCGTTCTACTGAATCGTCGCAATACCCAAAGAACCTGCTGGATTTGCCAGCTGACAAACTCGTAAGTTTTGGAGGGCAGTTTATAGAAGAAACGCGCATTCACCGCCAAGGTGCTCCATATTTCATTGACAAAATGCCGAACAATTTCCGGCATATTGCCCTGATTAAATTGATCTTGCCAAACGCGAAAATCATTGATGCTCGCCGTCATCCCATGGCGTGTTGTTTCTCAGGCTTCAAGCAGCACTTTGCAGAGGGACAGGAGTTTACGTATGGACTGGAAAATATCGGCACATATTATCGGGATTATGTTCATCTTATGGATCATTGGGACCAAGTATTGCCTGGTCAAATTTTGCGCGTACAATATGAGGACGTCGTAGCTGATACTGAAACACAAATCCGCCGCATACTGGATTACCTCGGGTTACCGTTTGAGCAAGCTTGTTTAGAATTTCACAAGACAAAACGCTCGGTGAGAACGGCGAGTTCGGAACAAGTCCGGCAACCAATTTTCAAAAGCGGACTCGAACAATGGCGCAATTATGAGCCTTGGCTCGGGCCTTTAAAAAAAGCGCTTGGCGATACATTGGATCGGTATCCAATCGAAAATACATAAGCACAGAGGGAAAAATGGCGACTATCAATTTGACCAATTCCGAGGTCTTTGACCTGGCAAAAGAAACGCTGCTCAAATTTGGGTGTGACGAAGAAAACGCGAGTGCGGTGGCGGATACTATTTCGCGAGCGGAGGCCGATGGATGTCATTCGCATGGCCTTATGCGACTACCGGGATATGTTGCAACACTTAAATCCGGTAAAGTTGATGGCAAGGCTCGTCCGACAATTACGAAGCTTGCTCCCGCCGTCGTGCAAGTCGACGGACATAACGGATTTGCGCCTTATGCTCTACAAGAGGGGCGAGCTCACTTAATCGACGCCGCAAAAACCTGCGGAATCGCTGCAATGCCGTTGATCGGCGTGCATCATTTTGCGGCTCTTTGGGCAGAAGTTGAACCTGTCGCCGAGGCAGGCCTGTTGGCTTTTGCCTGTACGTCCTATAAACCGGCCGTGATACCCGCTGGCGGAACGAAAGCCCTTTATGGCACAAATCCAATCGCGTTTGGATGGCCTCGAAAGAATAATCATCCCGTGGTTTTCGATCAAGCGTCGTCAGTTATGGCGAGAGGTGAAGTAATGGTAGCAGCGCGGGAAGGTCACACATTGCCTGAGGGTGTCGGCGTTGATGAAACGGGAAATGCGACAAGAGATCCGAACGCCGTATTAAAAGGAGCTTTATTGGCTTTTGGCGGGCACAAAGGGTCATCAATTGCAATGATGGTCGAATTATTAGCAGGCGGTTTAATTGGCGAGAGCTTTAGTTTCGAAGCCGCTGCCAGAGATAATAATGATGGGGGTCCGCCACAGGGCGGAGAGTTTATGATGGCGATAGATCCAAATCTTATGGGAGATTCCGTAGGCTGGTCTGCACATTCGGAGAAGTTATTTGAACAAATTACATCACAGGAGGGAGTACGTCTCCCGGGTGACCGCCGTCATGCAAATAGGAAAGCATCTGCGACCAACGGTATAGAATTGTCGCAACTCGTTTATGATAAAATTAAAGAACTGTAATATGGAGCGCGCCAATTAAACATCTGGGCATAACGCTGAGGCATTTGCGGGCGTTTGTCGTTGTTGCGCAAAAGGGAAGCTTTAAGCTGGCTGCTCAGGAACTGGCACGGACGCAACCGGCAATATCGCTTGCAATCCAACAACTGGAAAACTCTATCGGAATGAAACTACTCGAGCGCACGACTCGAAAAGTATCTTTAACGATTGAGGGAGAAAATTTTATACCAGTTGCGGAAAGGCTTATTCGCGACTTTGACGCCGCGATTTCAGATCTCAATGCAACAGCTGATCGGAGAACCGGGCATGTTAGCATTGCGACGATTCCGTCGATTGCCACCACATTATTGCCGGGTGTTGTTAAAAAGTTTACCGATAAATATCCCGGGATATCGGTCCATATTATTGATGACAATTCAAAAGGTGTTCAGCGCAGGTTAGAGCGAAACGAGGTTGATTTGGGAATAGCTGGCGACTTACGCAAACGGCATGGACTTTTGTACCGTCCATTGGTGGATGATCGGATGGAGATGGTATGCCATATTGATCATCCGCTCTCCAAAATGTCATCGCCTTTAACATGGAAAGTTCTACAAGACTTCAAATTCCTCGACTCCGGGTATCGTGACATCTTATCGATCCAATCATTAATCGACGACCCTAGGTACGAGTTTACGACCACAACGACTTTGTTTGCTATGGTCAAGGCTAATATCGGGTACACTGTATTGCCGGGATTGGCAGCACATATCAAAGATCCAAACATTATATCGCGCCCCTTGATCCGCCCAATCGTCAATCGCAAAGTAAATTTGATCACGCGAAAAGATTGGAGTTTTTCGCCCGCAGGTGAAGCCATGGCCCAAATTCTTGTAGACACGATACCAGATATTATAAAGTCGTTGCAGCTCGATGATCTTCGATCAAAAATTGATCTAAACGATTTCCCAGAACTGTCAGTTTCGCCAAGCGCATAGACGGTTTTCCGTGATACTTCGGTACTGATAAACTCAGCTTATTATTCTATACCATTAATTGAATTGCCTTCAATTCTGCCGGGGGTGATATAAGATACAACGGCTTAAACAGCCGTAAGGTCTAGGTAAGTATCGCGCAAATTACAAATTCTGTAATTTTATAAATGTTTCAAATGAGACGAAAGTGTTTTGGAAAAGAGTATAATCCACGGGGTGATTTTGTTGAATACATCCTTTCGAACAGATTATCGCAAATGATGAGATTGTCATTTGCTGAAGGAGACTAATATGACTGATATTTTCGGCAGCCTGATCAACGGTGAATGGGATATTTCCGGCCCTCAAGTTAAGAATGTCAATCCGTCAGATGTTTCGACCGATGTTGGCGCCATGGCAAATGGGGATGCTCAAAATGTTTCAGATGCAGTGGGCGCGGCACGGGCGGCACAACCGGCGTGGGCTGCGACGAAATTAGAGGAGCGTAAAAACATTCTCCATAATATCGGGCAGGAACTGATCGATAGATGTGACGAAATAGGAACACTGTTATCCCGAGAAGAAGGGAAACCCTTTGCAGAGGGCCGGGGAGAAACTTACCGGGCAGGTGAGTTCTATCAATATTACGCGGCCGAATGTTTGCGCCAAATTGGAGAAAGCGCAGAATCCGTACGGCCGGGCATTCATATTGATATTACCCGTGAGGCCGTCGGTGTCGTTGGATTGATAACGCCATGGAATTTTCCGATCTGCATTCCGGCCTGGAAAATGGCGCCGGCTCTCGCTTACGGAAATACGATCGTTTTAAAGCCGTCCGAAATTACGCCTGCAACAAGTTATGCTCTGGCTGATGTTCTAGATCGTCATTTACCAAAGGGGGTGTTTAACATGGTGCAAGGGGGAGGTGACGTTGGTGCGGCCCTGTCAGGTTCAAAAGATGTAGACGCTATTTCATTCACGGGATCAGTATCCACGGGGCGGAAAATTGCTCAGGCCGCCGTTCAGAACATGGCGCGAATTCAGTGTGAAATGGGAAGTAAAAATCCGATGGTTGTGATGGACGATGCGGATATGGACCTGGCTGTCGCCCAGTGCTTGCACGGCGCTTTCGGGGCCTCTGGACAAAAATGCACAGCGTCTTCACGCTTGATCGTGCATGAGAAAATTCACGATGAGTTTGTCGAGAAACTATCGGTTGCCGCTAACGCAAAACGGGTCGGCCATGCCTTGGAAGAAGGCACGGAACTCGGCCCTGTCGTAACGGAAGGGCAGATGGACAAAATTCTGGGCTATATGCAATTGGCCAAAGATGAAGGTGGCGAATTAATTACAGGTGGCGAGCGTCTTCAGCGCAATACCGAAGGTTATTATTTGCCGCCGACGATTTATACCGGGCTGGGCAATGATGCACGCGTCAACCGCGAAGAGGTTTTCGGACCGATGACGTGCGTAATTAAAGTTGGGTCGTACGAAGAAGGATTAGCAACGGCTAACGATACTGAGTTCGGTCTCGCCGCATCGATTATGACCAGTGGCCTTAAGGCGGCCGAACACTTTAAACGCAATGCGACGTTTGGGAGCGTCCTCGTTAATTTGGCAACAGCGGGTCTTGATTATCACGTACCATTCGGCGGTCGAAACGCCTCGAGTTATGGTCCACGTGAACAAGGGGAGCACGCCAAAGATTTCTACACCATTATCAAAACCGCATATACAAATCCGGGGTAAATCATGCTGATCATCGATGCGTTACAATATGTGAACTGGACGCGTGCGCTTTTTGAAGAAGCGAGAGCAGGCGGCGTCAATGCTATTCATGTGACGATTACCTATTGGGAAAATACGAGTGAAGCGCTCGCCAATATTGCTGAGTGGGAGCGTCGATTTGAGGAGCATTCAGATATAATTGCGCCCGTTCGCAAAGCGTCTGATATATTAGTTGCCCAGAACAACGATAAGATCGGTATTATTTTTGGTTTCCAGAATTGCTCGCCTATTGAAGATGATCTTAGCAAAGTCGCAACTTTGCATAAGCAAGGTGTCCGGATCATGCAGCTGACATACAATAATCAAACACTCTTGGCGACGGGTTGTTATGAAGATCGCGATAGCGGTGTTACGCGAATGGGACGCGAAGTTATTAAGGAAATGAACCGGGTCGGCATGGTGATTGATATGTCCCATAGTGCGGAATTATCGACTTTGCAGGCCATCGAAATATCCGAACGACCTATAGCGATAACCCATGCCAATCCCTCCCGTTGGCACGATGCTCTGCGCAATAAATCTGACGATGTGCTGAAAGCGCTTGGGCAGTCCGGTGGCATGCTCGGCTTTTCTATGTATCCTTTTCATTTGAACAATGGTCCGGAGTGTACGCTCGATGATTTTTGCGGAATGATTATGGACACTGCCGACTTGATAGGTGTTGACCGAATAGGCATAGGTTCAGATCTATGTCAAAATTGGGGATATGAAACGCTTGAATGGATGCGCTCAGGTAAATGGACCTTTAAACCCGATTATGGAGAGGGCAATGCTCAAAATCCGGAATGGCCTAAGCAACCCGATTGGTTCGAAAGCTCTAAAGACTTTGGAAATATTGCAAATGGTCTTATAGCAAAGGGTATGAGCCAGGACGATGTCGAGAAGGTCATGGGTCTGAATTGGTACCGTTTCTTTGAAAGTTCATTTGAGCCACAGTAATGATAAATACCACGCCTCATATCTCTGACGAGGGGTTGAAATTTCGTCCCGCAGACGTGGTAATGAACTTGAACCGGCTCGGGACGCTGTACCCATATCCCCTGAGTTTTATGCGTTCATTGGTCCGCCGTATATTGAATGAGAAATGGGAAATAAAGCGTGCGCAATCCTCGCTGTGTGAACAAGGCTATGGGCACGTTGTATATGAAATAAAGACGAAAACTGCTCTTTATAGCTATGTTGTTTTTGCAGATTATCTCGATCCGAATATACGAAGCGATCGGGTTATCGCAGAAAAGTGGGACATAACCATGACCTTGTGCGAAGGCAGGGTCGGCGACGATCGATTGGAAGAGTTTCGAAAAAATGTTCCGCTCCAGGAAAAAGGCCGGGTCGATTCGACCTGTCTGTCCTTGTCACGAGCCAATAAATCGGCACGAAATTTCAATTATGTGGTTGATCGGCTAGCCTCGGGACGACAACCAGACTTCGAGGCGATGGCGAAAGTCGGCTACCTTTATCGAACCACCGCAGTTTACGGGAGCGGCAAATTCGGTATGGCAGATTGGCAAAAAGTCTATGGCACATATGATGACTTTGCCAGACCATTCGCAGCTGAAATGTTTTCGTGCTTCCTAATCCGCGATTTCAGCATTTTCCAGGCCAACTATGTTGCAAAAAAGCGCGCACCGGAAACGGCAGTTGTAATGGACGAGGATATTCAACGGTATGTCGGCATAGGCAATGCGACTGGCTTGGGCATGGCTCCTTATTTGATTAATCATCCACTTTTGATCAACAACTGGATTGAAATCCGTGAAGCCGCCTTAGCACGTGTTAAACAATACGGAGCCGTTAAAGTGAACACGCGCGGACATTTTACGTGTCTGGCTGAGAAGGCGATACAACATCTTGAAGAGATTGCGACGGACAATCACGATCAAAATGTCATAAATAACAAAGCACGCGAAGACATGGGGCAAATATTAAGCTGGTTTGATGCAAATGCCAGCCTGCAAAATTGGTCTCAAATTACGGATTTTGCAGAAGCCAATTATGGTCATGAAGCCCAGGAACTTCTGAACGCGATATTGTTGGAGGTATTTCCAGAGCTATTTCTCGATTTGGAAGATGAATTGAACGTGGACGAAAAGTATACGCTTATTCCCGAAATGTCAGTCAATAAACTAAGACAAACTATAGAAGATAAATATGGTTGGGCCTTATCAATCGACTTTGATGATAAAGTGTGCCGCGGAACTTTTTGGTATCGTTCAGAGGAGAAATTAGAGCCTCGGCTCGGTGATCGGTATCGCGAGCCGGGAGCGGAAAAGGAAATGCTTCTGGGTATCGCGTGTTGTGTGCGCGAATGCTATGATGATTTGACCGAATTTGATCAGAAGGTATTGGTCGCCGAATTTGTCATGGCACATCCAGAGCATCGATATATGGTGCGTCGAATTCAAACAATGGCACTCACCCGCTACGGTGAAATTCGCGCAAATGTATTGGACAAAGACGTGCTTCCAATTCACCTGCTGCGATGCAAACTTTCGTTTTTTGGCGTTGGAAAGTTTGACCCTCGTTCGCGTCTTTGGGTGCGAAATACTATGTTTCAAGGCGCACCACTCATTTCCGATATTGGACGGACGACCGAGGATACCTGGTGTTTTCCCATTAAGCCTCAAAATGTCGACAATACTTAATCTCTCGCACAATGAACTGTCTTCACTTCTCAAACTTGCACTCCAGGGCCTGTTTCAGCATTCGCAAGACTGGGGCGATTTGGCAAAGCATATATTATGGCTAGAAACGCATGGGTTTGCCGGTGTTGCTTCGATGAAAGAAGCTCTTGAGAGCACCACATTTCGTGGGTTTGATGGCGACATCTCCAAGACGCCAAACGGCCTTTGCATTGATTTCAACAATAATAGTCTACTGATGGGGCTTCCCATGCTGGTCGATTTGGTGACCGCCATGGCCGCAAAAGAAGAGCATTGTTATATCTCTCTGATAAACGTCCATGATTTCGAAGCTGTCGTCTCTGTGGACGCCGCTCTTCGGGCCCAGGGTCTAGACGTTTACGTCGATGCAAACGAAATGACAATTTCATCGCAATCCGATGGAACGAACATCCTATTTGATTTTGCCGGGGCACATGAATGCTACGATCAAAGCCTTCGCGACGGCATACCCATGGATCAGGAAATGTACCAATTCCTGGATAATCTAGCTAAAAGAACTCTGGTTGAAGCAACAGAAGAATCCAGACGCGGGGCCGGCGAATAATTTAACTCCATGGGAACGGGCTGTTCGAAACAGGATGAAGGTCGCCTTTCGCATATCTCTCAAAATTGAACGGGTCCAGAAGCGGGGTTTTTTCGCCTATGATGTGGTCGGCTACCAATTTTCCAACACCAATCATTTTATATCCGTGGTTCGAATCAGCGATGATATAGCAATTTTCGAAAAACTCATCGAATACGGGGAAACTGTCCGGCGTAAAGCAACCAACGCCACCCGAAGGTTCCTTGTCGAAATTTGCCATCGTGCTTTCAAACCTTTTATGACAATGGGCAAGTGCAGACACCCACATATGCGCAAATTCGGGTGACGAAATCCATTCGGGCGAGGCTGGTCCATATGGATCGAGCTGCAACTCGTCAACCGGCGTCGTTACGGGATAAGGCATAGCGCCGCCTTGTACGCCGCCGAAATGAAAGTCCGGTTTATAATACAAGCCCCACATCTTGCCTTCAGATTCAATAACGGAATTATCGACCGTAGATCGAAGCTCTGCGTCAGTATCAACATGCATAACCGGCGGCATGTTTCCGTCATTAGTTTTGAATAAATTTGGGTCGACCTTCAGCACACCTTCTTCCAATTGCCAAAACGTCCACATGCCGATGCCATCATGTACAGCTCCGTCCTTGCTTTTGATGGAAACAGTTTTCGGTAATTCCAACATGGACCAAAAATCCCGTACCCAGGGACCAGCGCCGATCACAACATAGTCGCACTCAATAGATCCCTTTTGTGTTTCCACAGTCGAGATCGCAGAACTGGAACCGTTTGCGCGTTTAAAACCTTTAACTTCGATACCGGAAATAATCCGAACGCCTTCCGCTTCCGCTTTGGTAGCAAGGCCGTATATGGATTTTGTATTATTTGCATATCCGCCACGTTTTTCGTGTAGCACCGATGTAATGTTCTGAGCCTGCCAATCGTTGAACAGGTTTTTCATATAAATATCACAGTCGTGCGTGCCTTCAATTAACTCGCTCTCATAGCCGATTGCTTTTTGTTGTTCGAAGATTGTTCGAATATCTTCGTGCATGAACTCGCAAGATATCTGCATATACCCGACGGGATGATAGGAATAGGCTTCAATATCGGACTCCCACACATCCACAGAGTGGGCCATTAACTCGCGCATCGCGGGTTGAAAGTAATTGTTGCGGACGACACCGCACGCAATTCCGGATGCTCCGGAAGCGATCCCGTTTTTGTCTAAGATGACAATGTCGTTGCCGCTGCCGCGTCCCGAATTTTTGAGGGACACTGCCAAGTGGTAAGCAGTCGATAACCCGTGAATTCCCGCACCCACTATGACATATTTGGAATGATTTGGAATACCCATAATTATTTCCTTACTTCCGTTCGACCCGTAACTTAAGGCCATTGGGATAACAATCGATCTTCATGCTTATAAAAAACACTAATTCACTTATATCAGTCCGAATGATCAATAGCCCAATTTTGGCGATAATAATTAAGCGCCTTGAACCTAGAAAATAAGGAGAATTGATATTGCTGGATTTGTCTTGTGGGATATATGTCAAGGAGAATAAAGAAAATGAGTGAGGTTGGAGACCTAAAGAAATGTCCAAACTTGATCTTGAAGTCGTATTCAAACCAACAGGTGAAGCCCGAGGGCTCCCCAATAAATACTACACCGATAAGGATCTATTTTTAAAAGAGCAGGTCGAAATTTTTCATTCGACGTGGGCAGCGATCGGGTTTTCATGCGATGTACCTGATCCAGGTGACGCGAAACCAATCGACTTTGCAGGTATGCCATTATTGCTCCTGCGTGACAAAACGGGTGATCTTAAAGTTTTTCAAAATACTTGCCGCCATCGCGGCATGATTCTCGTTGATGAGGCCAAGAACCTTAAAGGGCCGATTCGCTGCCCGTACCATTCCTGGGCCTACGACTTTGCCGGTGATTTAGTTGCGACACCGCATGTGGGCGGTGTTGGCATTGACAATCACGAATGCATTAAAAAAGAAAATCTGGGCTTATTTACCATTCGGACCCATGTATGGCTTGGCGTTGTATTCGTCAATGTTTCGGGCAATGCGCCAGCATTCGAGAAGGAACATGATCACCTCTTAAATCGGTGGAGCGAATTTAATAAGCCACTCCATGCCAGCGTTCCAAATAGTTCATTTGAAATGCGGGTAAAGTCAAACTGGAAATTGGCGGCTGAAAACTATTGCGAGTCCTATCATTTACCATGGATTCATCCGGGGTTAAATTCTTACTCAAGATTGGAGGATCATTACAATATCGCCGATGCGGAAAACTATTCAGGCCAGGGATCATCTGTTTATCGGCAACTAAAATCTGAAGACGGAACGGTCTTTCCAGATTTTGAAAATATTTCCAGTAAATGGGATGCGACTTCCGAATATGTCACGCTGTTCCCAAATATATTATTGGGCGTTCACCGTGATCATACCTTCGCTATGATTTTGCTACCGCAAAGTCCGGAGGAAACGTTGGAACGTGTTGCGCTATACTATGCTGATCCGTCTATCGCGTCAGAAAAGTGGACAGAGATGGTGCTCAAAAACAGCGAGCTTTGGAAAACCGTTTTTAATGAAGACGTCGGTGTTGTGGAAGGAATGCAAAAAGGCCGACAAGGAATAAAATTTGATGGTGGAAAGTTTTCACCCATTATGGACGTGCCCACGCATGTATTCCATAAATGGGTAGCCAATAAGTTATGGGACGCAATCTAACGCGGGAGTAACTTATTATCATACGGATAGGTCGTCAGGTTTTCATACCCTGTGTCCGTGACCAGAACCTGGTTCTCTAGTTTTACGCCATTCTGACCGCCGACCTTGCCCGCATAGACTTCAACGCTGAATACCATGCCAGGTTCCAACTGGTAATCGAACGCACCTTGAATGTAATCCTCTGGATAATAAATGCTGGGAAATTCATCGCACATTCCTGTGCCGTGCATTTTAACGCAATATCGTTGCGGAACATACGCTGCCGGAAGCTGATGCCCTTTATGGCTCAAATCATAAAACGATGTCCCCGGTTTCATTAATTCCATGTTTTGTGTGATGTGATCATGCGCGACTTTAAAAGCTTCCAATTGCTCACAGTTCGGCGTGTCGCCGACTAGCCAGGTTCTCGACATGTCGCAACAATACCCATATAGCCCGATCATATCGGTGTCGAATGCCAGCAAATCACCGTCCTGTAAAATGCGTGGTCCGGCTTCCTGCATCCAAGGATTGGTGCGCGGGCCGGACGCCAGTAGACGGGTCTCGATCCACTCACCGCCACGGGCAATATTGCCCGCATGGAGTACTGACCAGAGTTCAACTTCCGCAACACCTGGTTTCAGTGCTTTTTGCATTTCCCGGACCGAAAGTTCGCAGGCCTCAACAGCACAACGCATGGCTTTAATCTCTTCTTCGCCTTTGACCAGACGCGCATGTTCCATGAGGTTTTGTCCCGGGATTGTCGTGATTTGGTGCGATTGGAAACTGTTCGAAGTTGCGACATCCATATTGTCCACGGCGATTTGTTGACCAGATCCATGTTCATGCATGACACTGACGACTTCGCGAACAAAAGCATCCGCTGCTTCATTTTCCGAATCTCCATATGCAAAGTAAAGAGCACCGGCACCATTGCGAATTTCGTCGATGGCATCTAAATGAGCCGTCAAATGTTCACATCTGACGAAATCCCAAAGAATGCAATATCCTGCCGATGATATAAATGTAGCACGGGCAACATTCCGCGACGTCCAAACCTGCATATTGTGAGATCCGGTTGCATAGCGGATATTAATGGGGTCAAATAGAAGGATGCCGCCCAGACCGCGCGACTTCAATTGATCCATTATGCGATTGCGTTGATACCGATGCATGGACGGCAGGTCAGGAAGTGTAAGACCTTTCTCTTTTAATTCTTTAAAGGCGCGAATGGTGGGACCAATTTGCGGTGAATCGTGCAATGTTGGTGTCTGGCCAATTTTTCGTTCGCGCGAAAACGTCATATTACATTATCCGCCGTATGACAAAGAGCGTCATAAAAAGATTGGGCTGAGCTCCTGGGAGTCAGAAGGTGGAATTTTGTTTTACTCAATTTCAAAATAAAAACGGCCATGTGGTGGGCGCTGCTTCGGGCCGCAAAACCGTCACGAGGCTGGCGCAAATCGAGGGCCGTAAAGCGCTCGAGCACATCGTAAACCCGTTCACCGCCAACCGTTAGAGAGGCCCAACTATCGCTTTGCAAGCTTGTATAGGCTAATCCATCGAGCTTGATTGCAACATCCTTGTCAGCGTTGATGTTTTCACCATCCAACAAGAGCATGAGTTGATTTTGGCCTGACCAAAACGCTGATCCGCCTTGAATACTCACAAATGTGTTTGGGCCTGGGGGCACGACGCCATATTTTTTCTTAAACCGGGTGTTGAGTTTTTTTGAGTTATCGTCATCAAATGCGACTGATACCAATTCGCCGGAAAAGACTTCCGCAATGTTTAACCCTGCCCAGGATTTGGATACGCCACCCAATGGCATTTGAGGGATGAGCTTAAACACGGAGTCGCCCCCCATCTGGATCGAAGAAATGCGGCGATACAATTTCGACTTCGACATTTGAGCCGCGCAAAAGGTCAATAGCTTGAACGATTTCACCTTTGCGCCGGCTTCCCGATTTAATAAATCCCAGACCTATATAGGATTTTAGCATCGGAGAATAGCAGACCGAACTCATATAACCTTGGTCGGTCTCCGCATTGGCGTCGTCATCTATCCCAATGAAGTGTGCCCCATTGAGAAGTTTCTCTGATTTGTTCACGGGCTTGAATCCGACCAGTTCCAACCCGTCTTCCAAGTTTAGACTTTCGCGCTCCGACAATACATTCCCAATGCAGTCTTTCTTCTTGGAAATCATCTTGCCGAGCCCGAGATGTTTTGCGGTGGTTTGACCGTTGAGCTCATTTCCTGCCGCGTGTCCCTTTTCGATACGCATGACGCCGAGTGCCTCTGTACCATATGGGATGACATCATATTTTTTCCCCGCGTCCATCAAGGCTGTGATCAGGCTGTCTCCATAGCGAGCGGGGACCGAAATTTCATACGCAAGTTCACCTGAAAATGAGAGCCGGAATAGTCGGGCACGGGTTCCTTTGCACACCGTAATCTCACCGCAAGCCATATAAGGGAAGGCTGAATTGGAGATATCGAATTCCGGATCGACAATATGTTGCAGGAGCTTACGCGCATTGGGGCCTGCGACGGCGTATTGCGCCCATTGCTCTGTCACTGAAATCAGGTGCACATCCATGTCGGGCTTCAGGCATTGTCGACAAAATTCAAGATGTCTAAATACACTGACAGCATTGGCTGTCGTTGTTGTCATCACATAATGATTTTCCGATAGTCGGGCGGTTGTTCCGTCATCCATGGCCATCCCGTCTTCTCGAAGCATCAATCCATAACGGCATTTTCCAACTTTGAGGGTTGAGAATGTATTGGCGTAGACAAAGTTGAGGAATTTACCGGCGTCAGTACCTTGCACATCAATCTTACCCAATGTCGTAACATCGCAAATGCCCACGGAATTTCGGGTCATCAGCACCTCACGGTCAACACTGTCGCGCCAACCTTGCTCACCGGGGCGCGCAATCCATTGCGCGCGTTTCCAATATCCGGTTTCGACAAATGTCGCACCGTTTTCGGCAGCATATTGATGGCTGGGCGTCAAACGCGTCGGTTTAAAATCCTTGCCTTGATGAGGGCCGGCCAAAGCGCCGATAGACACCGGCGTATAAGGGGGGCGGAATATTGTTGTGCCGGTCTCCGCGATTGTTTTCCCGGTTGCGTCAGCCATAACTGCCATGCCAACCACATTGGATAATTTCCCTTGGTCTGTTGCCATGCTGAGTGTTGTGTATCGTTTCAGATGCTCGACTGAAATGAACCCTTCTTGATGAGCGAGTTTGATATCCTTGGTCGTGACATCGTTTTGAAAATCGACCCATGCGCGTTTTTTTCCTTCAACAAACCAGAAGGCGTGAATGTTGGGGGGGGAATCTTCGGCTTGTGGCAGCGACTGCTTTTTAGAATCAAATCCAAGTGCAGAGACCGCGTCTATTGCAAGTCTAGCGCCGTCCTGCAACGCGCCATGGGTCGAAAATCGACCATTAGCCGCGCCAGCAACTTTCATGTCGGCAGACAAATCATCGGGGTTGGGAAGGAAACAAGACAGTTCATCACTCCAAACAGGCCGTCCGCGTTTATGGCAGGTTAAATGAACATTCGGGTTCCACCCCCCGGATACAGCCACACAATCAACATTAATCTTTTCGCCGCTATTGAGGACAACGGCCCTGACAGAATTTGTACCTTTAACGTCCACGATGTGCGATCCGGTACGTGTGTCGATCAAATGTGTTTCCGCACCTGCTGCCGTCAAATCTTCAATGGTTCGCAGTGCGCTGTCATTATTTGCAAGAAGTGCAATTTTTTTCCCCGTCAACGCGCCAAACCTATTGGCATAGGCGCGCACCGCTCCTGCTAACATGATGCCGGGTCGGTCGTTGTTTGCAAAAGCAATCGGTCTTTCAACCGCGCCGGCTGCCAAGATTGTGCGTTTCGCAAAGATACGCCAATTTGTTTGTCTTGGCCCGCTTACAGCGATTGCGTCAGAATGAGTTTGAACGGCGCCATATGTGCCGTGATCCAATGCGCCAAATACGGTCGTTCTTGGCATCATCCTGACATTGGGCATTGTTCCGAGTTCCGCAACGGACTTTGAGACCCAATAAATTCCATGATCATTGTCAATGGTGTGAGTCTCGTTCAATAGGCGGCCGCCCATTTTGAAATCTTCATCTGCAATAATCACCTGTGCACCCGAACGACCAGCGGTGACTGCCGCCATGAGGCCCGCAGCCCCTGCCCCTATGACGAGGACATCGCAATGTAAAAACCCATTATCGTATTGATCGGGATCAGGCGTTTTTGCAAGCGACCCCAAACCGGCTGATCGGCGGATAAATGGCTCATACAGCTTTTCCCAGAACGCGGCGGGCCACATGAATGTCTTATAGTAAAATCCCGCGGTTAAGAACGGCGCCATTCGGTCCAGCGGAGCCATAATGTCGAACTTCAAATTCGGCCAGCTGTTTTGGCTTCTCGCATCGAGCCCTTCAAACAATTTGATCATTGTGGCGCGCGTATTGGGCTCGCAGCTTTCACCCTTGTGAATTTCTACAAGAGCGTTTGGTTCTTCTGACCCGGCACTCATGATGCCGCGTGGACGATGATATTTAAATGAGCGACCGACAAGCTTGACACCATTGGCGATCAAAGCAGAGGCGAGCGTATCACCTTCCAAACCGCGGTAGGCTTTTCCATCAAATGTGAAATTGATCGGTTGGGTGCGGTCTATGAGACCGCCGGAACTTAGGCGCGTACTATTCATTTTGAACGCCCTTGTGAACGCGCAAATTCGCGCGCGAGTTCAACATGCGTTATTTTATGTGTTAGCGTATTTCGGGTCACAACAAGCCAGGAACGGTCGCCTTGCTCGTGAAACCAGAGCTCACGGTGTTCACCGGCCGGATTGTTGCGTAAATATTGATATTCATAAAAATCGCGGGCTGCCGTTTCGGATTTACGATTGGGGCGATCAATCAAAGACGCATCACCAAGAACAACAAATTCAGAAGCGTCGCGAGGGCCGAGAAGGGGGTGGTTGATGATCATGGCTAATGCAGATTGGGCTGACCGCCCATTCCCTTTTCGTCGATCATCCCCCCTTTTTCAAAACGGTCGAAGCGGTAGGCCTGTGCCGTTTTATGCGGAGTATCTGTGGCGATCAGATGGGCAAATGAATAACCGGACGCCGGTGTCGCTTTAAATCCCCCATAACACCAGCCGCCATTAAAATACAGCCCGTCAATATGTGTTTTGTCGATGATCGGTGAGCCGTCCATGGACATGTCGACAATACCGCCCCACATGCGGAGTATGCGTGCCTTTCCAATCATCGGCATGACAGACATACCGCCTTCACACACATCCTGAACGACCGGCATTCCGCCGCGCTGGGCGTATGAATTGTATCCGTCAATGTCGCCGCCGAAAACGAGCCCGCCTTTGTCGGATTGACTGACATAAAAATGGCCTGCGCCGTAGGTGATGACCCCTGGAATAACAGGTTTTAAGCCCTCAGAAACAAAGGCCTGTAAAACATGGCTTTCAATCGGTAGGCGTATGCTGGCCTTCGCCATAACCCGGCTGGAGCTGCCCGCCACGGAAACGCCGATCTTTTTGGCCTTGATAAACCCGCGTGATGTATCGACGCCGGTACATTTGCCATTCTCGATTTTAAATCCCGTCACTTCACAGTTCTGGATAATATCAACGCCCCGTTGGTCGGCTGCCCGAGCATAGCCCCAGGCAACAGCGTCGTGTCGGACTGTCCCACCGCGTGGTTGCCATAAACCGCCCATGATCGGGAAACGCGCATTGTCGAAATTTAAGAATGGGCATTTCCGCCGAACCTCGTCGGCATCCAACAGCACGGCATCTGCACCGTTAAGCATCATGGCATTGCCGCGACGGATGTAAGCATCCCGTTGTGGATCTGAATGATAGAGATTTATAATGCCGCGTTGAGATACCATTGCGTTGTAGTTCAAATCTTGTTCCAAATCCTCCCAGAGTTTCAGCGAAAATTCATAGAAACCCTCGTTTTCATGCAGCAAATAATTTGAACGAATTATGGTTGTATTGCGACCGACATTGCCGCCACCAATCCAGCCCTTTTCTAACACCGCGATGTTTTTTTTGTTAAAGATAGAGGCGAGGTAATGCGCGGTAGCCAAGCCATGTCCTCCGCCGCCCACGATTATAATATCGTACTCCGGTTTTGGTTCGGGGTTTCGCCACGCCGGTTTCCAACCATTATGGCCGGTGAGTGCTTGTTTGAGAATGTTGAAAGCTGAATACCGCAATTTATCCTCGCTGCATAAGGGATAAATACTAGTCTTTTTGTGAGCTACAACAATCGAATATCGTCGCATTAGGATTCTAGTTTTCGATATATAAGGGGACGGAATAATGTGGAATGGGCCGTCTAAAGTTTCCGCTATTCTCAGCCACCCATCCAATCATTAGAAAATTTTGCGCGCGCCATAACCAAATTGTATATTTATCGGGGTCAAATAAGAGAATATATTAAGTCCGTAATGCGGAGATTTGCCATGAAGAAACAAAAGGTAAATGTGAAACTGGACACGGATTTCGGAGGAATCGTTCTGCGTAACACCAACAACGCCTCCAAACTGCTTCATCCATTATGGATACGTGAGCGAACAGAGGGGCCTGCCGACTTCGATACGATCAATTATCAGCGACTTTACGATCATTCAACATTGCCGGCGGATTTGAAAATTACGCAATGTGAAGTAACGGATTGCGACAGGCTGGACGTGGAATTCAATGATGGGTATCAATCCAATATCAGCCTGACCAAAATACAACATGAGATTGGATGGCGAGAAAATCCGGAAGATTTACCCGTTCCAAAACCTTGGAAAACCGGATTCAAATTTAGTGATCATGTGAAATGGAGTAACCTGAACGATCCACTAAATCTAAAGGCCATGCTGGATGATTTTTTGACGTATGGATTTTGTATCATGCGCGACACCCCCACCGAGCGCGATTGCCTGCTCCAGCTGGCCAGTCGCTTCGGGTATGTTCGAGATACGAACTGGGGTAAGATTTTCAACGTGGAAACAAAGCCCGATGCGACTGACGCGGCCTACAAGGATGTCGCGCTGGCAGCGCATACTGACAATCCTTACCGAGATCCCATTCCGGGTATTCAATTTTTGCATTGCCTAACAAACGACGTTTCTGGTGGATTGTCGACATTGGTCGACGGCATTGCAGTCGCGGACCGCTTGCATGACGAGGAACCCGAACAGGCGCGTATTCTCGAAGACGTTATTGTCCGGTATAGATATCAAGGGCCGTCCGCAATTCTGGAAAACTTTGGCCCGACGATCGAACGGGACCACATAGGAATCGTCCGACGCATACGATTGAGTTCCAGAGTCGATTTTGTGCCAGCTCTCGATCCAAAAACACTCAATTTATTCTATGCAGGACGTCGTCGCCTCAACGAATTATCCAACAGTCCTGAATTTCAAATAAGCTTTCCATTCCGACCTGGCACGCTCCTCATGATGGATAACTATAGATTATTGCACGGTCGAACCGCATTTGATGGCAAGCAAGGCCATCGGTTGTTACAAGGTTGCTACACTGACCACGATGGCGTGTGCAGCCTATACAAATTGTTGGCCAATGGTCGCGATCTTACATCCGTAGCAAGAGAGGACTGAGTTCTACCCAGCTTACGTCAACCTGTATCCAGGTGAAAAACTCCTCCGTCGCCAGACATAATCCCTCGCATGACCCAAAATCAGAGCGCGTTAAACCTTAAGCGCCTTTTTGTGGACGCATATCTTTTGGATTGATACCTGCGACTTCAACCGGTTTTTTCATGGCGTCGCGACGGAAGGGTTCGCCCAGTTCCTGATTGAGCACAACCTCGATAAATGTCGTGACGTTTTCTTCCATCTGGAGGCGGACGCTTTCTGCCAGTTCTGCGGTCAGTTCTGCCATGGTCGTGACTTGCACACCGCGCACACCACAGCCCTCCGCCACTTTGGCATATTCAACACCGAGATTGAGTTCTGTGCCGACGAAATTATTATCGTACCACAGAGTCGTATTGCGTTTCTCCGCGCCCCATTGGTAGTTGCGAAAAATAACTTGCGTAATTGCCGGCCAATTGCCGCGGCCACACGCCGTCATCTCGTTCATGGAAATCCCGAAAGCCCCATCGCCGGCAAACCCGACAACCGGCACATCCGGTTTGGCGATCTTGGCACCCAGAATAGCCGGAAGGCCATATCCGCAGGGACCAAACATGCCCGGTGCCAAATATTTACGGCCTTCTTCAAATGATGGATAAGCGTTCCCCAATGCACAATTGTTGCCGATATCCGAGGAGATAATTGCATCGCGGGGCAGGGCTGATGAGATGGCGCGCCATGCAGCCCGTGGGCTCATCCGGTCCGGTTCGCGGTCGCGTGAATACTCATTCCAGTTGGTCCCCGGATCATCATCCTCGTGTTCCATTGACGTCAAAAGCTGAGCCCACCGGGATTTGGTTTCTGAGATCAGGACCTTTCGGTCGTCACGGCCGGCATTGCCGGCGCTGGGCGATAATTGATCGAGAATTTGCTCGGCCACCAATTTCGCATCACCTTGGATGCCCACGGTGACTTTCTTGGTCAGGCCGATTCGTTCCGCATTGATATCAACTTGGATGATTTTGGCGTTTTCCGGCCAGTAATCGATGCCATATCCGGGCAGGGTCGAGAAGGGGTTGAGACGGGTTCCCAAAGCCAGCACAACATCGGCTTTCGAGATCAATTCCATCGCCGCTTTGGAGCCATTGTATCCAAGTGGACCCACATGTAAGGAATGAGAACCCGGGAAAGCGTCATTGTGCTGATATCCACAACACACCGGAGCGTCGAGGCGTTCGGCCAGTGCTTTGGATGCGTCGATTGCGCCGCCAATAACCACACCACCGCCGTTCAGCATGACCGGAAACTTGGCTTCCGAGAGAAGCTCGGCAGCTTTGGTTATCGAATTTGCACCGCCAGGTGGACGTTCCAAGCGGACGATTTCCGGAAGCTCAATATCGATAATCTGGGTCCAGAAATTGCGCGGCACATTGATTTGCGCGGGGGCGCTGTGCTGGAAGGCGCGTTGGATAACTCGGTTCAGAACTTCGGCGATACGGGTCGGGTCAAGAACTTCTTCCTGGTAACAGACACAGTCTGCAAACATGCGCATTTGCGGGACCTCTTGAAAACCGCCTTGCCCCATCGTGTTGTTGCCGGCTTGAGGGGTTACCAACAACAAAGGTGTGTGGTTCCAATATGCCGTCATGATCGGCGTGACGAAATTGGTGATACCGGGACCATTTTGGGCGATGGCCATAGACATTTTGCCGGAGGCCCGGGTGAAACCGTCCGCCATCATGCCGCCATTGCATTCATGGGCCACGTCCCAGAAGGTGATACCGGCTTTGGGAAACAAATCGGAAACCGGCATCATGGCCGACCCGATAATGCCGAAAGCGTGCTCTATCCCGTGCATTTGCAATACTTTTACAAATGCTTCTTCTGTGTTCATTTTTGTCATGTGAATTTCCTGTGATTTAAAATAATGGAAGCTTGTTCTATCGATGAGGCGTTTCAGACAGCGCAGTATCTATCATCGTAATTATATCGTCGATCTCACTTTTCCCCGTGATCAGGGCAGGGGTCAAGCAGACCGTATTGTTATACTCGTTCAGGCTTCTATTGGTTCGTCCGATCATCAAGCCTTGCTGCAGGCAATGACCAGCAATATCCGCGACATAATTTTCAGAAACCGGTTCTTTCGTGCTTTGGTCTGTGACGAGCTCAAAGCCCGCTAACAGGCCCTTGCCACGTACGTCGCCAATTCGATTGTGTTTATCTTTGAGGCCGTGCAGGGCATCCATGAGATAGTCTCCCATGTCTGCGGAGTTTTTGACCAGGCCTTCCTCTTCGACAATGTCCAGACAGGCAATTGCTGCTGCCGGCCCGCCTGTACATCCGCCGAAAGTGCTGATGTCGCGGAAATAGCTCATATTGTCGTCAGGTGCGGCTTTAAACCGGTTAAACAGGTCTTCTGTCGTCACCGTGCAAGAAAGGGCGGCATATCCGCTGGCAGTTCCTTTCGCCATTGTTACAATATCTGGTGTGATATCGAAATGCTCATATCCAAACCAGGTACCTGTCCGCCCAAATCCGCAAACCACTTCATCCAAATGCAAGAGGACGCCATATTTATCACAAATCTCGCGGATGATCGGGAAATACTCGGGCACAGGAACAATGACGCCACCGCCTGCCGTGATCGGTTCAAGCACAACGGACCCCACAGTGTCTGGGCCTTCTTCTTGGATAACGCGCTCAAGGTCGCGCGCACATTCAATGTTGCATTCCCCGTACGTTTTGCCAAACGGGCAGCGATAGCAGAGGCAATGTTCCATTTCGACAAATCCCGGCACAAAGGGGCCAAATTGAGCCTTACGTTGTTCCTGTCCCGAGGAGCTGAGCGAACCCATTGTTGTCCCGTGATAATCCCGGTTGCGGTAAACGATTTTGTGCTTCTTGCCCGCGGTTTCCAAATGCGCCAATTGCCGGACCATCTTATAGCCCTTTTCATTGGCCTCTGATCCGGAATTGGAATAATAGACGCGCGAGAGACCAGGCACTTTTTCCAAGAGTCTTTCCGCAAAAACGGCGCCCGGAATAGTTCCCGCGGATCCTGCAAAATAACACATTTTGACGAGTTGCTCAGAGACGGCATCTGCGACCCGCTGACGACCATACCCGATATTAACAGACCACACGCCGCCGGACGTGGCATCGAGATAATCTTTGCCGGTGATATCAGTGACAATCATCCCCTTACCTTTGACGATAACCATCGGGTCTTTCGTTTCATACATTTTGTGTTGGGTTAGGTGATGCCAGACAGATTTACGGTCTATTTCGACAATGTCAGGATCAGGTCGATTTGATAAAGTCATGTATACCAACGCATATTTTCTAGAGTTTTTGCAGCTGTGACCTTGCCCGAACTGGCGCTTTTCACGCTCGAAAATATACGAGAAAATTTTTATCTTCAGTTAGGGCCAAAACTCATGATAAGGTGCGTCCAGATGAAAAGTTACCGGGATTTATACGGGCTCATCAGCATATAAAGTTACGGAAAATCGGAAAAAATATGGATTTTTGGTTCGATCTTGATCGCAGTGCAGAACGCGGGCTCCAAAGCCAACTGAAAGACCAAATCTCGTTGGCAATCATAGAGGGACGGATCGCTCCACAGACAACGATGCCGGCCAGCAGGCGATTGGCAAAACAACTCGGCGTATCGCGCAATACGGTGGTGCTGGCTTATTCAGCATTGCAAGAGGACGGATATCTGAAATCACGTGAGAGAAGTGGGTTTTATGTAAATCCTGAAATCGTCGACAATGTTGTCGCTGTAGAGCGGGAGCCGTCTCAAACCAAACTCACAAAGAACAATAGTATTTCGTGGAACGATCGGCTGACAATGCATGTCAGTGAGGAGCGCAATATCGTCAAACCCACGAATTGGCGCGACTATAAATATTGCTTTGTTTATGGGCAATTGGATCCAAAAATATTTCCGGTGCAGCATTGGAGGGAATGTTGGCGCGATGCGGTCGGCGTGCAGGAAATTACAGACTGGTCTCAGGATCTAATTGATCGGGATGATGAATTGCTGGTTGAACAGATTCGCAAACGTATATTGCCAAGGCGCGGTCTATGGGTAGGCGAGTCTCAAATTCTTGTAACCGTTGGCGCGCAGAACGCTCTTTTTATTACTTTAAAACTCTTGTTAAATCACGAAAAATGCTTCGGTCTCGAAGACCCCGGCTATCCCGATGCCCGTAATATTGCGGGCCTGTTCACCAATAAGGTGAAACCGCTCAATGTCGATAAGAACGGTCTCGTCGTGGATCATCATGTCGCCGATTGCGATGTGGTTTTTTCCACGCCGGGGCATCAATCGCCGACGACAGTGACGATGCCATCAACACGCCGTCAACAGCTATTGCAAGCTGCCCACGAGCATGATTTCATTGTGCTGGAAGATGATTATGAGGCTGAAACCAATTATATGAGTGCCCCACTTCCCGCGTTAGCGACGCAGGACGCCGAAGGGCGTGTGATCTATTTAGGAAGTTTATCAAAAACACTGGCACCTGGGCTCAGGCTTGGATATCTCGTCGGTTCCGAGCCATTCATTCGTGAAGCGCGTGCCTTGCGCCGATTAATCATGCGTCACCCGGCTGCCAACAATCAACGCGCGGCTGCTTATTTCCTGTCTCGCGGGCATCATGAAAGCCTTCTACGATCCTTGGTGCGTGCCAATAAAATGAAGCGGCAGATCTTGCTTGAAAGTCTTGAAAGTCACCTCCCTGGCTGGCAGGTCGCCCAAAACAATGGCGGGTCGTCCGTTTGGATTACGGGGCCACGAGAGCTTGATACGCCTAAATTGGCTCAAAAATGTCAGGAGGTCGGTGTCCTCATCGAGCCCGGGAATATCCATTTCACATCAGAAAATCGTCCCTTTAATCAATTTCGGTTGGGGTATACGTCTATAGCTCCCGAAAATATTAGGGATGGTGTCAAACTGATCGCAAAAACGGCACGCCAATTGTTGCAATGAGCGATCAAATGATGTGAGGGGCTCCGCATGCGGTTTTTAAAAATAAAAGGGGAAGATGCCCGCAACGGAATTTAATTTTACTTTATAAAAAAGGCGGCGAAGATTTCGCCGCCTTTACTCTTATTGTGACTCTCGAATTCTACGGATCGAAATTTACGGTCAAGCCGTCCAAATCAAACGGGCTACCGAATGTGAACTTCTCGTAGGTCGTACCATTAGCTGACAAGGATACCGCTGCGGAGAGATCGGTCGCGCCAGGATCAGCAGCACCGCCGCCTTACGTGACACCGACTATCCCGTAATCCGCCGCTATCATCGACATCCGGCAGGAATAAAAATATCCTGTCAGGTCGAAAATGTTGCGGCGCTATTGGCCTTTTTTGTCTTCTGGAACAAGGTCCTCAATGATGACGAATCCGGTGTTTCTCTTGACCATGTCATTGCGTCTGAGGAAGTCCTGTTTTCTACGAACCTCTGCGAGCAGGCGCGCTGTTTCCGCTGACATACTCAAATCGCCAGAGCTCGCCAGGCCAGAGGACGCCAAACGACGTCCGCCGGACAAATCGCCGATATTGATGTCATAAGAATCGATCTTCAGGGGCTTGTCAGTCATAATTTCAGACCGAACGGATTCGTTTGCGTGTGTCAGCAGATGTGCTTGTAAATCTGGTTCCCAGTTTTTGAAATAGAACCGCTTGGCTTCGTCGTAAATTTTTGACACATACCGATTGCGGGTGGTTGAATTGAAGCCGCGCAAGGAATTGACGAATTCGTCGGCTGACCGTCCGAGTAAATAATCCAAATTGTCGCCGCGAAAAGCCGAGCGCGGCAGGCCCGGGCTTCCGATATTGCCCCGGTAAAAACCATATATGACATTCGGATCAGGCCAATTCGGATAGACAATTTTTTCGCGAATGTCTTTGAGGGATAATTTCCGGTCGCGAATTGTGATGATCTTCGCCTCATCCATTTTGTATTTTTTGCCATCAATTTTAATCTTGATGCGATCGGGGTTGTCGACAGGATAGTTTAACGCAATCTGTTCAATCAGTGTCACATTGTGAAGATTGTACCAAAAAGCAAGCTGTTCATCGCGTGAAAGAGTTGTGAGGTCATTGTTCGAAGCAACCCATTCAAGATCTTTGCGATACGCAATCAGGCCCGCTTTATATTCGTCATTGATATACGCAAATGTGACACGCGTGCCTTCGAGACGGTACGCGGATTTATGCCCTTTGACCATGCGTGTGCCAACTTGTGTTTGCGGTCGTGACGCGCGCTGACGTGTCGATGGTCCTAAGTCCAGCACGACGTTTTGCAATGCTTCATCCCAAATTTCATAATCCAGGCGGGCGTTGCTGCTCTGCGCTTTCGGCGCAAACTCAGCGAAACTGGCACTTGCAACAAATTGAGACGGTAAATCATCACTTTGACTGGCAATTTTGATGATTTCCTGCGCTTGAACAGGGACAGCAAAACAAGCAGAGCTCAAAATGGCAATTGATAGGCTGGTTTTTAAGATTGAGGGTAGGGTCATTGCTGCTTCCTTTTTTGGGCGCGCTCCGCCAAATTATGCTGATTACTTATCGTTTATCAATATATATCGAAATATTCTTCCCGCGCAACCACATTTCTCGGCATAAAGACTAAGTATCTGAAATTGTTGATGATTATTTCACATACGTGCGTTGATTTTGCAAGCGAATTTGCAGGTGTTGTTTTTATGTCACGGTTCTTGCTTTTTACCAGAAAAGCGGAGATTCCAGTGTTGCAAACGGAAGGGACAATGATTAAGGAACCTTAATGATTGCGTTCCGGTAAGCTTTTACCTGGCGATATGCGGCGCGTAATGAGGATTATTCTATCCAATACCGAAAACTGAGGGAAATTTAATGAATAGCTTGGAATTGAGAAAATTGCTGCTGGGCTCAACATTGCTGATTGGTTCAGCATTTTGGGCAACTGCTCCAGCTTATGCGCAAGAAACCGCTGAAGAAGAGGCGGAGACTGTAGAAACGACACCGCCTGTTGTTGAAGAAGCAGACGATGATACAGAAGTCATCGTTACAGGTTCACGTCTAAAGAAGACCACATTTAACAGTATCACGCCACTTCAGGTTATCGATACAGACGTTGCCAACGAAGAAGGTCTGTTTAACCCGGTTGAAATTCTTCAGTCTTCATCTGCAGCGGGTGGACAACAAATTGACTCTACTTTCCAGGGCTTCGTACTCGATAATGGTCCGGGTTCAGAAACTGTTGATCTTCGTGGTCTTGGTGCTGACCGTACACTGGTTCTATTGAATGGCCGTCGTGTTTCACCTGCGGGTGTGGAAGGGGCGCCGGCACAGGTATCAATTAACTTGATCCCTCGTACCATGGTTGACCAGTATGACTTACTCCTTGACGGTGCGTCATCAGTTTACGGTTCTGACGCTGTTGCCGGTGTCTTGAACGTCGTTCTTAAAAATGACTTTGATGGACTGGAGCTGCAAGCAGAAGCCGATACACCAGAAACCGGCCAGGGCCAGGATTACACAATCGGCGCCCGCTACGGTGTGAATGCTGACCGTGGTTTTATCGGCGGTGCTGTTGAGTACACTTACCAGGATCCATGGACAACGAATGACCGCGACTTCCTCGCTGGTTGTGAAACATACCGTGAAATCACAGAAAGCGGTGAAATCCGCACGGTAGCTATTCAGGATCAATATGTTGGCGAACAGTTGGGATTGACTGTCCCTACCAGTGAATGTCGTCCGACTCGATTGACCCAACGCTTTATCGCCGGTTCATTCGGCTCAATTTATTATCAGCCAGAGATCAATAATACAGGCATCGCAGGATTTAGTGAATCTACTCTGTTCGGCGTTCCAATTGATGGAAATGGCGACGGTGTCCGCGATGTGAACTTCTTTGAATTTTCACCAAACGGTCAGCAAGATGATGTTCGTCAGCTCGTCAATGAGCAGAACCAGATCAGTGTGATGGCAATTGGCGAATACACGCTCGAAGGTGAGATGAATGTCACGCCGTACTTCGAAGCTCTGTATACAGCTCGCGACATTACTGCGATCTCTCAACAACCACAATTGTTTCCATTTGTATCTGGAAACAACCCGTTCAACCCATGTAATACACTGGCAGGCGGTGTGGACTGTAACCAAGCGTACAATGATGTGCTGGCAAACCCAACATATCTCGCCAATTTTGAAAACTATTACACAAATCCGGATCTTTCAGGAACGGATAACTGTTTTGGCTTGGCTAATTTTGGACCAGGCGTGTGTAACCCGTTCAATTTTGGCCTCGGATTAGCGCCAGCGGCACAAACAACGGCGCGTCCTGTCGTTGGTGTACAAGGCGACCGGAACGTTACAGAAGTAGAGCTCCGTCAAACCCACCTTGTTGCGGGTATTCGCGGTGATCTGCCAATGATGAATTTCGGCGACTTCAAAGACTGGTCTTTTGACCTTTCAGCCGTGCACTCTTATGCTGACGGCAGTTCTGCCCGTTCCGGTATTCGCGGTGACCGTTTGAACTTTGCCCTTGGTAACAGCCAGGGCGGCGCACCAATCGGTAACGCGCCGTGTGATGTTGCGGCAAACCCTGGTTTGACAGCTGACGTTATCAATGGCTGTGTTCCTGTGAACTTGTTTGCTGCATCGCTTTATCAAACAGCAAATGGCGGAACTTTCGCCTCACAAGCTGAAGCGGATTATCTCTTCGATAGCCGTGACTTTGATACACACACCGCTTTGACGACAGTTGATTTTGCTATCCAGGGTGACATCTTCACCTTGCCTGGTGGCGATGCATCACTTCTCGTGGGTGCGCAATGGCGTAAAGATCATTTGAATTCCCAACCGGATGCTGTGGCTTCCGATGGCCTGTTCTTCGGCTTCTTCTCAGATGAAGGTGGCGCAGGTTCGCGGACAACCAAAGAAGTCTATGGTGAGGCCTTTATTCCACTTGGACTGGGAACAACTGGCTTCCGTGAGTTCAATGTCGAGCTTGCCGGCCGTTTAACCGATGACGAGTTCTACGGAACAAACGAAACATACAGTGCGAAAGCGGGCTATCGCCCAATCGACTCACTCTTGCTTCGTGGTACCTATGGCACATCATTCAAAGCGCCGAACTTGCGTCAATTGTTCCTTTCAGGACAAACCGGTTTTGGTACGCTGACAGATCCATGTGCGGTTCCGGATGCAGCTTACAACGCATTGACTATGACGTATGATGCGTCACAGGATCTGCGTAGTCAGGTAACTTTGGATAACTGTACAGCTGCCGGTGTTGACCCGAGAAGTTTCCTAGCAGGTCAGTTCTCTGCCTACAGTGTCGAAATTAACTCAGGCGGTGCGCTGGATCTAAATCCGGAAACATCGAAGAGTTACACACTTGGTTTCTCTTTCGACCAGCCGTTCACAGATGCATTTGATCTCGAATTTGGTGCGACATATTATAATATCGATATCGAACAAACGATCATTGAGCCAACTGCTGGTTTCATTATCGGAGATTGTTATTCTGGTCAGGCAAATCTAGGCTCAGCCTTCTGTTCACGGATCACACGTGACTTTAATGATGTGAATAATCCGGGCGTAATTGATCTGGTTGACTCTAGCTTCATTAACCGGGCCAACGAAATCGCCAAAGGTGTCGACTATAACATGCGTTTCAACAAAGATGATGTTGCAATGTTTGGCACGAACGTCGATTTCTTTGGTCGCTTGCAAGCCAACAACAATCATTCACGTAAGACGATTGATATTGACGATGCCGGCTTGATTGACGAAGAAGAACTGAAAAAAGGTTTTGCATTCCCGAAATGGCGCGGAAACGCAACAGTCGGCTTCTCGGTTGATCGTTGGAGTGCGGCTTGGACAACGCGTTACCAAACCGAAGTCACGATTGACGAAGAGTTTGTACCCGACTTCGGTGCGGGAACAACCTGTCTTGGTGTAGCTCTCGGCGATGTTGATTGTCGTCCGGTCTTCTCAGCTGATGATTACTGGTTACACTCAGTGTCTGCGACATATGAAGGCGACGACTGGAACATTCTTGTCGGTGTCAGCAATGTCCTGGATACGGATCCACCACTTGTTGATCCAAGCCAGGTCTTCTCAGTTGTAAACGTGCCAATCGGTGCCGGTTATGACTTGAATGGTCGTGAATACTTTGTTCGCCTCCGCAAGAACTTCTAGTCCTAACTAGATAACTGTAAAAATTACCCGTTGGCACATTGCCAGCGGGTTTTTTTTTGGCAATAATAGGGAGAAAATAAATTCTCCATGAATATTAAACGGGATCATCCATGAAAAAATTTTTAATCGCTGGTTGCGCAATCGCGGCCATGTTCGCCCCGGCTGTTGCGACGGCAACAACTGCCGCAAACGGATCTTCTGCCAACCCGGTACCAATTGAATACTGGGCGGTACGCGACGCTGTTTCAAACGTCTCAGTATCACCCGATGGCAAATACATGTCTTTGCTGAAAATCGAATCCAAAGATGGCGACCCGGTGATTGAAGTTTATGAAACCGATGATTTATCCAAAAAACCCGTGCGCTTAAACGCGAAACCGATGGAAATCCTATCCATCGATGGTTGGGTCAGCGACGACGTATTTTTTGGGTCAGCGATGCAAATCGTTAGAAACAAAATGAAGGGCCCCGAGCAGGACATTCGTGAATACAAATCCTTTGCGTATTCCATGAAAGACAAGAAATTTACCGAGATTTCGGGTTCATTTAGCTTCGAAGGCGCCTTGCCAAAAGAGCCAACAAAAATTCTGATTGCGACCAGTCGCGGTCCGGCGGGAAGTGTTTCCGATGATCCATTTGAAGCTTTTCGCCCGAGATCATATTATAAGTTTGACGTCTATTCGGGACGTAAAACGCTAGTTATGAAGGGGGGCGGTAAACAACCGCAAGCCGGATTTGACATTGATGGATATCCTCGACTTTCCCAAGGTATAGACGCAGCTGCGGACGAGATTATTACCTATTACCGGAACCAAGGCGAAGATAGCTGGCGCGAACTTTTCCGCGAAAAGGATAAAGATTTTGAGAAGAATCAATTTACATTTATTGGTGATAAACCTGGTGCACCCAAAGGTATTGGCTACGCACTTGCGCGCAATGGCGAAGACACTGTCGCTCTTTGGGAATACGATTTCAACAATTCTAAATTCCTGACAAAAGTCTATGGTCGCCCAGACGTGGACATTACCGGTGTTTCCAGAAGCAGTATGTTCTGGGCCGGTAATGATAAGATCGTGGCGGCTCGCTATCAGGGAGCCAAGTTGGAACGTCACTGGCTCGATCAAGAAGAGAAAGCGCTTTACGACAAAATTCGTCCATCAATCAAAAATGCATTCTCAATGAGTGTTTCAAGTCGTTCCCGCGATGGAAATACGATGATTGTTACCAATTCGGGACCAAAAGATTCAGGAACTTCTTATCTTCTCAAGGATGGTAAGCTGATGAAACTTGGTAGCCGCAATCCATTGTTGAAAGATTCGGATTATTCTGAAGTCGAGTATATTAAATACCCAGCACGCGATGGATTGATGATCCCGGCCTATGTAACCAAGCCGAAAGGCCCGGGCCCGCATCCACTGATCGTCTTGCCGCATGGCGGGCCATATGTCCCGGAAGTCATCGTCTATGATGAGTGGAGCCAAATGTTGGCCAATAATGGTTATATGGTCATTCAACCGCAATACAGAGGTTCTCTAGGGCATGGCTATAACCATTACATCAAAACCTGGCATGAGCATGGTTTAGGTATGAATGATGACAAAGATGATGGGGCAAAATATTTGATCAGCAAAGGCCTGGTCGATCCGGATCGCGTCGCGATGTTCGGTTGGTCTTATGGCGGCTATGCAGCTTTGGTTGCCGCATCTCGTGAGAATAACATCTACCAGTGTACCATTCCAGGCGCATTCGTGGCTGATCCGCTGATGTCTTATAACGGTCGTAAAAATACCACCTTCAAATATTTTGACGAATTGTCAGCCCAGCGCGGTGGAAAACACGGCATAAATCCAATGGATGAGGTCGAAAAGGTCAATGTGCCTATGTTGCTCATTCACCCGGAACATGATCGCCGCGTGATTTACAAGCACTTCACCAAGTATAAGAAAGCCTTGGAAAAAGCGGGTAAGAACAACATGAAGTATTTGACGCTGAAAAAAGCGGATCACTTCCTATATACCCACCGTTATGATCATAATATGAAGTATTATACGGCCATCTTGGACTATCTGAAAAACGATTGTGGCCCGGGCGGTCTCTAGGTCATTAATTGATATCTTCTATTTGAACGGAGGCTTTGGCCTCCGTTTTTTTCTGCGCAATAGAATTGTTGGTATTTTGAACGCTTGGTGCTATTTCTGATGCAAAATTCCAGGCGGGGACTATGAAATCAACTCCAGAAAAAACATGTATCGTTGTAGGCGCAAGTCATGCTGCGGCGCAATTCGTTGTCAGTTTGCGCCAGGGGGGATGGGACGGGCGAATCATCATGATCGGGGATGAAATGGAGCTGCCCTATCATCGTCCGCCGCTTTCCAAGGATTTCCTGTCGGGCGATAAAAGCCATGACGACATTCTTTTGCGCCCTGCGAGCGTCTACGAAAAAGCCGAGGTTGAACTCAAGCTTGGCGTGCGTGTAGAGGCGATTGACCGCGATAGCCGGACAGTAACGACAGACAGTGGTGAGGTGATCGCTTATTCAAAGCTCGTTTTGGCCACAGGCGCGCGGGTTCGACAACTCCCTGTTCCCGGCGCAGATCTCGATAATGTATTCTATTTGAGAGATGCGACCGATGTGCGCGCGATCAAGGTCAGTGTCGCTCCCGGTAAATCAGCCGTGATTATTGGTGGCGGTTATATCGGACTGGAAACGGCAGCCAGCCTGCGAAAGCAGGGCATGGATGTCACGGTTCTGGAAGCCATGCCACGTATCCTGCAAAGGGTGACTGCACCCGATCTGTCCATGTTTTACAAACGTGTCCATACGGAGGAGGGGGTTGAAATTCTTGAATCGGTCGCGGCATCTGAAATCCAAGAAACCGATTCCGGCCTGAAAGTGCTGACCGGAGGCGATACCAATCTGGATGCGGATATGGTCATAATCGGGATTGGCGTTATCCCTAACTCGGAATTGGCAGAACAGGCCGGACTTCAGGTCAGCAACGGCATCGAAGTTGACGAATTTGCCTGTACAGATGACCCTGATATTTATGCCATAGGCGATGTCACATGGCACTACAATCCGATTTACGATCGTCACATCCGACTTGAGTCTGTCCCTAACGCGACAGAACAAGCGAAAACAGCGGCACTCGCAATTAACGGAAATCCGAAACCCTATAACAGCCTGCCTTGGTTCTGGTCAGATCAATTTGATTTGAAGCTTCAGATCGCCGGACTGTCGCAAGGGCACGACTCTGTCGTGATCAGAGGCGATATCACTGGCAGCAGAAGTTTTGCAGCGTTCTATTTTGAGGGCGACCGATTGCTGGCGGTGGACGCGGTTAACAGGCCCCGTGAATTTATGATGACAAGGCAGGTCCTCACGAGAGGACAAACCCTCGATAAAGCGATCATAAATAACGATGGGGCGGATTTAAAAAGCGCAATCGTATAAAACTTCGGTTTTTGTTAGTAATTTTTCACGAATATTGTTTTTAGACGGCGTTAGTTATATTTTTATGCGTTCGTATGCAGTTCTTAACGCGCATGTGCCCACATCACCTGTGCGGAAAGAAAAGGGGCGGGAAAGTTATAAACTTCCCCGCCCCAATTAATTTGTCACAATCATAAAAAAAACGCCCCCGGAAACCGGGGGCGCTTTGTTCTAAGTTGTCTAATAGATCAGAATGTGTAACGGGCCTTGATATAATATTGGCCACCATTAAATCCAGCCGGTGCAGCTTCAGGATAAAGTTGTCCAGAACCGCCTTGGCCAGGATTTTCATCCGGATAGCTGTCCAACAGATTATTGGCACCTACCATGATTTCAACACCGTCCATGACTTCAGCTCCAATTTCAGCGTCAACAATAAATTGAGCGCCGGCATCGAAACCGTTACCGGTATCACGCCATGGTCCGTAATAATTACCACGGAGCAATCCACGCCACATACCTTTTTCATGGGTAAATGTCGCACTACCTTTGACGTTTGGCAGAAGATCTTCGAGAGACTCTACACGGCTAGCCGAGATCGTACCTTGTCTCGTGACTTCTGTTTCTGTCCAGTTAGCGGCCAAGATAAAGTTTGAGTTACCTCCCGCAAATTCGAACGGAAGCCGACCAACGACGTCGATACCTTGTGTCTTGGTATCAAAGCTGTTGGAGAAGAAACGGAACTGCGCCAAGTCATCTAAACCTAAGAAGTCTTGTCGATTAATCGTGCCATTTGCATCTAGTTCTGTCAGTGCGCCACCGATTGTTGTGGCAGTTGCACCTGCAAACTGCAGTGCAGCTAAGAAGTCAATATCGGCACCCAGTGCTACACGGTCATCCACTTTGATATTAAAGTAGTCAACCGTCCATTCCATACGGCCGGTATTGGCGGCAAACCCGAAGGAGAAGTTGCGAGCATCTTCAGCACCTAATGTTGGTCGATCACCTGTCGATTCCACAAAGTCCGCAGCCAGTTGTCCGGCAGCTGTGTTCAATGGCAATGTACCTTGGTCAACCAAGACGCCATTAACATTCTGTGTTGTCACATTTGTGATATTTGCCTGACCACCCGTTGGAGCATGGAAGCCCGTCGACCATGTACCGCGAATGCGGAAATTATCGGTCAGCTTATACAGAGCAGCGATCTTATAGTCGAGAGTATCACCGAATGTCGAATAATCCTCATAACGAAGAGCAGCGCCTAAAGTGAATGCATCTGTGAGATCAGCTTCGAGGTCGAGATAACCCGCGTAAGAATCCTGCGAGTTAGACGAGCTGTTCGGGAAACCACCAAATCCGTTTGAACTTGACGAGAACCCTTGGTCAGCCAATGGGCCCAAAGCAAATGAATTTGGATCACCGGCGAAAAGATCAAACGTCTCTTTGCGGTATTCAGCACCAAATGCGACACCGAGGTCAGACGCCCATCCATTCACAGGGATTTCATATCCGAAGTCTGCGTTGACAACAGTTTCAATTTGCTCTTGCCCGCCGGGAACAAAGTCACGTGGTGAATTCGGTCCAAGGGATGCGTTCAGAGTGTTTTTAATGAAAAAGTCGACTTTTGACTTACCGTGCGTTGCAGACAAATCGTAAGACAAGCCGTTGCCGACATCGATATCGCCGCGAATACCGCCGTTAATGGCAACATCGCGTAAATCGCCGCCAAAACGTGGAACAAAGCCGCCTGGAATTGTTTCAACGAATGAGAAACAATTTCCATCAGCTGTAACGGCCGCCAAAACGGTTGGATCAGGAATGAGGCCGCCACCTGCTGTGAGCGGGATACCTGCTGGACAAGCACCGCCGACGCCGAGACCGTCCAGGTCACCGACAAGAACAGAAGGCACACCATTTGGATCTGCTGCACCTGTGACGGGATCAACAGTAGGGCCTGCGTATACACCGCCACGGTTTGTTGGGTTTCGATAGAAGAAACCACCCGTTGTTGTGCGTTCCGCATAGGTACCGAAAGCATAAAGCTCGGCGTTATCGGATAGCTCAACAGCTGAATTGATTGACAGTTTCAAATCATCTTCTACGTCAGGCTGGCCCCAATATTGTGAAGCTTCGTCGGTATAAGAGTTAATTGTCAAAAAGTCTGCTGCTGCGGTGTTACCGGCGGCGATGAGATTTGTGACGTCAGTACGTGGAGCTGTACGGGAAGTTCCGTCTGTATCCCCATATTCGCCTGAAATATTCACAAAACCGCGGTCTCCGAGCGGAAGACCGACATTGCCGGCAATAGAGTAGTTGTCGCCGTCACCTTCATAAGTCGAACCATATTTAACTTCGAATGATCCGCCTTCAGCCGCATCTTTCAGTTTGAAGTTGATCACGCCAGCAATCGCATCCGAGCCGTACTGTGAGGAGGCACCGTCACGTAGGATTTCGACCTGCTTGAGGGCAATTGATGGGATCGCAGAAACGTCAACACCTTGCGCACCATCGGCAATACCACCGCCAAGGAATGAGATAACCGCGCCACGATGGCGACGCTTACCGTTCAAAAGGACCAATGTATTGTCTGGTGACAGCCCACGAAGATTGGCGGGGCGTACGATTGAGGCCGCATCCGAAATTGGTTGAGTATTTACGTTGTAAGAGGGGACAGCAGTCCGAAGTAGATCTTGAACATCATTGGCCGCATTTTGCGTAAATTCCAATCCAGAGATCACATCAACCGGCGCAGGCGTATCAGCTGCTGACCGGGCTTTCCGGCGGGTACCGGTTGTAATGATTTCGTCTGCTGACGCTGTCTCACCGCTCGATTGAGCGAAAGACGCCGTACTAAACGACGTCGCGATTAAGAGCGCGGAGGCGCTGATCGCAAGTTGCGATTTGAGGGTTATATTTTTCATGAGGGGCTTCCTTCGAGTTTATTTTATTGTAGATTTTGTCAATCTGGGCAAATCCTGACTGAAAAACCGGGACTTAACAATACAGAAAGCGTCTTTGCGGAAATTTTCGTTCCCAATTGTGTCATTTATGCCACAAGGAATATAAGTAAAAAATATGTTAATAAAACAAATGCTTATAGTAGATGTGGCCGAGATTTTTGATGCCATGAATTTGGCGATCTCGACCCTTCAGTCCACTTAATTGACACCTGAACAGGTTTCAGCCTCCCACAGGGGCATGGGACTTGATATGTATACCCATCTGGACTGGACGCGGCGCGGCGTCGGGCGTTTCGTTCTTTCTCATTGTGAGCAAGAAGCCAAAAAGGCCGGGTTTAAACGGGTGGAGATGACGGCTACTTTAGCCGGCATTCCCCTTTATGAAACGTGCGGGTATGAAAAAATCGACGGCCATATCGATATCGCTGAAGACGGCACATCGATTCCTTCGGTTTAAATGGGGCGATGTCCAGATTAATCCTTTTCGTTGCCACGTGTGACTTCAACGGTTGCATGCGCAACTCCAAATTTTTCCAGTAAATGCGCCTTTAAAGCCTTGGTCGTTTCATCAATGCTTGTATTCGCGTTGATTTGTGCCTCCAAGGTGATCATTGGACGTTCTTGCGATATAGACCAGGCATGGATGTGGTCGACAGACTTCAAATTGGGAAAGGCGGCCAAAAGTTCGGTACGTATCGTACGACGATCCAGCCCTTCGGGCGCACCTTCCAACAAAATATGAGCAGATTCTTTAATGACGTACCAGGCGCTTCTGAGAATAATTAAAGCAACGACCACCGATACGACCAAATCAACTGGCATCCATCCGGTAAAAATAATGATGACGGAAGCTATAATCGCTGCGACAGACCCCAATAAATCACCTAAAACATGCAATGCAGCACCTCTGACATTGAGATTGTTTTTATCCGCGCCCGACAGGATGTAAAATACGAGAAGATTTACGATCAACCCGGCTGTGGCGACAGCCATCATCGTTGGCCCCATCACCTCAATCGGCGAATTTGCCCGTTTTATGGCTTCGACAATGATAAACCCGGCAATTAGAAATAGCGTCAGCCCATTTACGAATGCGATCAGAATAGCAAATCGGTCAAATCCGAATGTGCGCCGCCAATCCGCCGGTCGTCTAGCCATTCGAAATGCAAGCCATGCCAGCGAGAGCGCGGCAAAATCGGTGAGCATATGCCCGGCGTCTGCAAGCAAGGCCAGCGATCCCGATATCCATCCGCCGATGACCTCGACAACCATAAAAAGACCTGTCAGCCCGGCGGCGAGAGCCATCCGGCCTTCATTTCCGTCATTTACTTTGTGATTATGATGGTGGTGAGCGTGCCCGTCGGCATGATTGTGATTATGTCCGTGATGGTTATGCCCGGTTTCCATATCATCAATATGCACAATCGGCGCAGATTGGCAGCAAAAATATCCCTAAAAAGCCGGGATTCTCAAATTAGGGTGAGGTTTCTAAATTTTATCCCTATTTCTTCATTATCGAATTGAAACGGCGGCAATAGGCCCGCCAAAAACTAAAGGAAGAAATCATGGCTAAAACAGCTCAAACTCAAATCAAAAAAACAACCGATGCAGTTCGCAAAGGTTTCCGCGCATATGTTGGCCTCTATGGTGCCGCATATGAGCGCATTGTCCCAGTCGTTAAAACTGCGGGTAAAAATTACGACGAATTGGCTGCAAAAGGTGAAAAGCTGGAAACAGCTGCTCAGGATTTTGCAAAAGATTTTCGCAGTAATGCTCAAAAAACCGTTGAAGGTACAGTTGGCAAAGTCCGCTCAGTTCTCCCCCGGGCTGCAAATGACCGCGTCGAGGAACTCGAAGCTGAAATCACTCGTTTGAACAAGAAATTGTCAACAAAAGCGAAAAAAGCAACGAAGAAACCTGTAAAACGCGCTGCTAAAGCAACAAAAAATGTTGCTGAAAAAGTAGAAGCAAAAGCTGAAAAAGTAGAAGCGAAAGCTGCAACAGCAGCCTAATCGGTTCTAATTGCCTTCAAGAACGGCGCCCGCGTGGCGCCGTTTTTTGTGTTCGGTGCATAAAAAAACGCCCAAAAAGGTGAATTTTCTTTGTTCATCAAAGCTTTTTAAGCATATTGGAAATAGCGTGGAGTGATAAATGGCTAAGCAAATTGAGAATATGGAAAAAAAGGCGGCGGATTCACCGACGTCAATCAATTCATTAATTGGCGTAAGGCGTGCCGAATTGCTGAAGTCCATGGGGGTGTTGGTGGGACACGCCGTACGACAACCAAAACCGCTCGCTAAAAACTTGGCCAAATACGGCAAAGAACTTACGCAAATTGTTCAGGGAAAATCAGAACTGGCACCGGAACTCCGAGACCGCCGGTTTATGGACCCGACCTGGCAACATAACAAGGTATATAAATACGGACTGCAATCATGGCTCGCGATGCGCGAAGGCATGGAAGGCTGGATCGATGATAGTGGTATCGCTGAAGACGATAAAGCGCGGGTCAATTTCCTGCTTAATATCCTTGCCGATTCCCTTGCGCCCACAAATACCCTGTTGGGCAATCCTGCTGCGATGAAACGTTTGTTTGAATCCGGTGGTATGTCGATCATCAATGGCATGAAAAACGCCTATGACGACCTGCGCAATAATGGCGGGATGCCGTCGATGGTGGACGGAAGCAAATTTGAAGTGGGTGGTAACCTTGCGACGTCTGAAGGCAGCGTTGTCTACAAAAACGAAATGCTCGAGTTAATCCAGTACAAACCGACGACGGACAAAGTCTATGAAATTCCGGTCGTTATCGTCCCGCCTCAAATCAATAAATTTTATGCGAACGATTTGTCGCCGGAAAAAAGCGTAATTAGATATTATACGTCAAAAGGGTATCAGATGTTTGCGATATCCTGGCGCAATCCGCAACGACAGCATTCGCACTGGGGATTGGAAAATTACGTCCAGTCCTTAATCGAGGCGACTGACGCCGTCATGAAAATAACACGGTCCAAGAAAATTAACATGTCCGGTGCCTGTTCAGGTGGCATTACGCTGGCGTCATTCTTAAATGAATTACAAGCCCGCGGGGATGAACGCGTCAATACCTACACCTTGCAAGTCTGTGTGCTTGATGGCGACAAGTCAGACACCGAAATGGGCTTATTTGTCAGTGATAAATCCATTGAAGCAGCGCGCAAAATGTCTCGCAGAAAAGGGATTTTAGAAGGCGAACAGTTAGCCAAAACATTTGCCTGGATGCGTCCCAATGATCTGATCTGGAATTATGTCGTCAACAATTACTTGCTGGGTGACCAACCGCCTGCATTCGATATTCTTTTCTGGAACGATGACACGACAAACCTGCCCGCGCAGCTTCATTCCGATTATTTGGATCTGGCGTTAGACAAGCGGTTTGCGAAAGAAAGTTCCGTTGAATTTATGGGACACGAAATCGATCTGAGTAAAATTGAAATTGACGGGTTTATGATTGCGGGTGTTACCGATCATATTACACCGTGGCGCGCATGTTACAGAAACACCCAGTTGTTTGGCGGTAAAATTGATTTTGTCCTAGCAAATGCGGGCCATATACAATCGCTCTTAAACCCGCCCGGAAATCCGAAAGCGAAATACTTCACAAACAAGAAGATCGAAGCCACGAGCGACGAGTGGCTCGCAGGAGCTGAAGAACACCAGGGGTCTTGGTGGGAATATTGGGATAAATGGCTCGGCGCCCGCTCCGGCGAGCTGAAAAATTCTCCAAAAAAACTTGGAAACAAATCTCACCCGCCAACTGTGAAAGCACCTGGTGAATACGTCTTCACCTAAGTGAAACTATAATGACAAAAAAACAGAAAAAAGGATCTGCAATGTCCGAAGATTTCGATGATGACCATCATCATAATTTACCGAGTATAACATATACCAAGGTCGGGAACCAAAAACTCCGGACCGCGATCTGGACAGGAACGGATAAAGGCGCGGGAAAGCGCACACCCTTATTATTGTTTAATGGTATAGGGGCCAATCTCGATATTTTTCAGGCCTTCGCCGATCATTTCACCGGCCGCGATATAATTGCCTTTGATATGCCCGGTATCGGTGGTTCTCCGGACCCCAAAGTGCCATATCGTCCGTGGTGGGTTTGCAAAGCTGCCAAACAAATTCTCGATATGCATGGCTATAAAAAGGTCGATGTTCTTGGCGTCAGCTGGGGCGGCGGTATGGCCCAGCAATTCGCTTTTCAATATCAGAAGATGACGGAACGGTTGGTTCTGTGTGCCACCGCTCCCGGGATCACAATGGTTCCTGGAGACATGCGCGCAATTTCAAAAATGGGTTCGCCAAAGCGATATATAAATCGGGATTTCCTCAAAGCTCATTTTGAAGAATTGTACGGAGACAGTGAAGACGGTTTCGGCATGTTTACCGAACATATGTCTCCACCGAGTCTGAAAGGATATATGTTCCAGCTCATGTGTATGGCGGGTTGGTCAAGTCTGCCTTTCCTTCGCTTCATTCGCGTCCCGACTATTATCATCGCTGGTGACCGAGATCATATTGTACCATTGGCCAATGCGAAAATCTTAAACTTTATGATCAAAGGGTCGCGCCTCTATGAATTCGAAGACGCAGGACATTTGTTCTTGCTGACCAAAAGAGACGAATCCATTCAAATCATCCGGGACTTTTTTGAAGAGCCGGAAGTGCCGATGCCCCCTTTGAAGGACATCTTATTACCGCCGATTCTAAACAACAAAGCAGCATAGGAAAACTCGATATGGCAGACCGTAAGAAAAAGGAATCAAAAAAAGCAAATCCGATCAGCGGCGATACGGCGCGCCGGATTTGGTTGGCTGGAATCGGCGCTTACGGCAAAGCCTTTAGTGAAGCACAAGAAACACTGTCAAAGGTTTCCGGTGGTACCAGTAAAGTATTTGACGAATTGGTGCAAAAAGGTGAAGTCATCGAAACCATGGTTAGTGTCAAAGGGAAAGATATTGCCCAGGACGTTATGGAAAAAACCGGAGTCGGGTCTTTGGACATCGACGACCGCATCGAAAAAATGCGCGCCCGTCTTCGCAAAACGGATGGAGCTGACCGGGATGATATTGAAGACCGGCTCGAAGCAGTTGAAGAAAAACTCGACCAAATATTAGCATTGCTGAAACCCAAAAAAGCGGTTCCAAGAAAACGTGCGCCAGCAAAGCGAGCAGCGAAGAAACCGGCGTCAAAAGCGAAAAAATAATCGGCAGTGTCAAATCCGCCCAAACCGCGTTCAAAAACCAAGGATAAAATCCTGCGCACCAGTCTCGCCTTGTTTAACAATGAGGGAGAAATTAATGTTTCGTCGGTCGACATTGCAGCGGTGATGGGAATTAGCCCGGGAAATCTATATTACCATTACAAGGGTAAAGACGTCATCATTGAGGAGCTTTTTTCGGATTTTGAAACCGAGCTTCGACAAGTGCTCGCTGCACCGATTAACAAGCCACTCGCCATCGAAGACAACTGGATTTTTCTCTATATCATTTTTGAGGAAATATTTGATTTCCGGTTTTTCTATTACAATCTCACATCTATATTAGATAGGATACCGAACCTAAAACCCAAATTTTCAAGATTGTTGGCGCTCAAAGCCAACACTTTCATGGGTTTATTAAAGAAATTGGAAAACGAAAATCATTTGTTTTTTAACCCCGGGGAGCAGGATGTTCTGGCGGAGCGTTTAGCGGCTCATTTCACATATTGGTTGTCGTATTGCGACTTGAGAGGGGGCGCCGGATCGTCGAAATCACTGATCCACGAAGGTGTTTACGCGGCGCTATCCCAGATAACGCCGTATTGGGGCGAGGATAGCGAACCATATGCCGCCTTGTTAAAGGATTTTCTCGACGAGCAAAAAACCGCTTGACCAGGAGATGTTTTACGATCATTTTTAAACCACTCATCAAGACCAGCTGAGGGAAAGGCCCTTTGAAGCTGGAGCAACCCCGGACACAATTGTGTTCTGGATAGGTGCTAAGTCCTGCGGACGCTGAATAGGCAGCGAACGGCAGATGAGGGAGAAGGCAGAGCCTTCATCTCCATTCTGTCCATTTCCGTTCGAATAGCGCCCGTTAGGAAGGTGCTTATGGCGCGCGATATAGAAGTTCATTTGGGCGACAATATATTGGAACACGGCGAATGCCTTGAAAACGATGTGGTTCTCGGTCGCCTTTACGGAAAACCCGGGGCGCCGCTGATTGTTATCCGAGGCGGAATATCCGCTTCTCGGTATTTGGCAGACAATAAGGAAAACGGACATGGGTGGTGGACAGACCTTGTTTATCCTGGAGGTCCGATCGATCTCGAACAATATCAGGTGCTCGGGCTTGATTTGGCACCGACCGGCAAGAACACCCAAAAACGGGTGACAATAACGACTCATGATCAAGCAAAGCGACTTGGAGCTTTGCTTGACCATTTGGAGATTGAAACGGCCCATGCTGCAATCGGGACCAGTTATGGAGCTATGGTCTTGTTGGCCTTTGCAGAACAAAACCCAGAACGGTTTCAAAAACAATGTTTACTGGGCGCGTCGCATCGACCTTATCCCATGGGCGTAGCTTGGCGGGGCATTGAGCGTCGAGCGATTGAGCTGGGTATAGCCGCCGGCGACATAAATTCAGGTTTGAAGATCGCGCGTGAATTGGCGATGACGACGTATCGTTCTGCCGAAGAGTTCTCGATCCGATTTGCAGGCCAACAAATTTCCTCCGATCCACGGCGTTTTGATGTTGATGGATACTTGGAGAGCTGTGGCGAAAAATATCACGAGATTATGCCAGCCATGCGGTTTTTGGCGCTGTCTGAGTCCATAGACTTACACGAAGTAGATCCGTCAAAAGTCACCACGCCTACGCTCCTTGTGGCTACAAATTCAGACCAATTGGCGCCGCCGAGTGAAATTGAGCTTTTGCATCAATTGCTGTCTGGACCATCCGAATTGGTCACGATCGACTCGATCTATGGGCACGATTCATTTTTGAAAGAATATGATGTTCTTGGACCTCTGATTTCGGACTTTGTTCAGGGGGAGCGTCGTGCCGCATAAACCATATAAAACGGCAACTTTATGTGCTAATGCGCAGGTCGGAACCGACAGTGCATTTAATGCCGTTATCCCGCCCCTGTATCTCAGTTCAACCTACAAATTCAACGGGCTAGAAGATATGGGTCGCTACGACTATGGGCGAAGCGGAAACCCTAATCGAGATGGGCTTGCAGATGCTGTCTCCAAACTCGAAGGGGCCGCGGGTGGCGTTGTGACGTCGTCCGGCATGGCGGCAATTGATTTAGTTTTGAATGTAATTCCCGCCGGTTCAACTGTCGTTGCACCGCATGATTGTTATGGGGGCACACATCGTTTATTGCGCGCCCGGGAAAAACAAGGCCGTTGTAAAGTCGAATTTGTTGATCAATCAAATCTGGAGTCCGTAAAGGCGTCGCTAGCAGACCAATCCGGCATTCTTTTAATTGAAACCCCGAGCAATCCGCTGATGCGCGTGGTTGATATCGCGATGCTTTGTAAAATCGCACATGATGCCGGAATATTAGTTGTATGTGACAACACATTTCTGTCTCCGGCCCGTCAATTGCCATTCTCGCTTGGGGCTGATTTTGTCATTCACTCATCGACAAAATATATAAACGGACATTCGGATGTAGTTGGCGGCATTGCTCTGGCTAAAACTCCCAATCACGTTGAAGAGTTGCAGTGGTGGGCCAATTGCACAGGAGTTACCGGCGCGCCGTTTGACAGTTATCTGACCTTGCGCGGTCTACGAACGCTGAATGCGCGTATTGATATACAGGAAGCCAACACCATCAAACTCGCTGAGATTTTACAAACCCAATCCCGCGTTTCACAAGTCTATTATCCCGGTCTTAAATCTGATCCCGGATACGAATTGGCGCAAAAACAGCAATCAGGTCCCGGCGCTATGTTGAGCTTTGAGTTGGACGCAACTGATGATGAAATCAATAAATTTCTCAGAGGAACGAAGTTATTTCAACTGGCAGAAAGCCTTGGCGGAACGGAAAGTCTAATCTGCCATCCCGCAACAATGACTCACAGAGCGATGGATGCGAAGTCACAGAAAATTGCGGGCATAAATCAAGGCTTGATTCGCTTATCGGTTGGTTTAGAAGACATCTCGGATCAAGCGTCCGAACTCCAAGATTTATTCAAACTATTGGAAAAAGTGTAGGGCACAAAGACAATGCAACGCAATTCAGAAATTCAGAATTTGAGGAAAAATACTAGATCTATTGCCAATCATGATGCGGACGCGCAAAAAGATCTCAATATCAGTTTTGAATTTTTTCCACCCAAAAACAAATCGATGAATGAGACGCTGTGGAATACCATTACAAAGCTTGAGACACTTAATCCGAAATTTGTATCCGTAACCTATGGCGCGGGCGGCAGTACGCGGGAACGAACCCATAAAACGGTCGCAAGAATTGTAAATGAAACAAAGCTCCGGCCAGCAGCCCATTTAACATGTGTTGGGTCTCTCAAGTCAGAAATCGATGAAATCGCTAAGGATTATTGGGACGCAGGCGTTCGTCACATTGTTGCTTTGCGTGGCGATCCTGAATCAGGAATTGGCAATGCTTATAAACCAATTCCGGGCGGATATAATTATGGCAGCGATCTGGTGGCGGGATTAAAAAACGTCGCTCCATTCGAAGTGTCCGTTGGTGCCTATCCGGAACTTCATCCCGAAAGCCAAAACTGGGATGCTGAACTTGATAATTTGAAACGCAAAATAGACGCGGGTGCCGACCGTGCGATAACTCAATTTTTCTTTGAGACTGATACCTTTCTGCGGTTTCAAGACAGGGTTCTAGATGCTGGTATCAAGATTCCAATTGTTCCCGGCTTGATGCTGCAACCAAATTTCAAAGGGCTCAAGCGGATGTCGGAAATGTGTGCAATTGCAGTGCCGAATTGGTTGGAAGCATTGTATGCAGACCTTGAAGATGACCCCCAAGCCCGTTTGCTTGTAACAGCGACGACGGTCGCAGACTTGGCGTCAAATCTGCGAGATCAAGGCATTCAAGACCTTCATTTTTATACATTAAACAAAGCAGATCTGGCATTTTCAGTCTGTAAAATTCTTGGTTTTCAAAGCCAAAAGAAAGCGGTCGCCTGATGTCTGAAATCTGGAGCAAAATTGAAAAAGCGATAACGGAGCGCATCCTGATTTTGGATGGAGCGATGGGCACAATGTTGCAAAAATACCAACTGGGCGAGTCTGATTATCGTGGTCTTCAATATTCAGACTGGGATAGCCCTCTTAAGGGAAATAACGATCTCCTCAGTATCACAAATCCGGATGTCGTACGCTCCGTTCACGAGGAATTTTTTAAGGTTGGTGCCGATTTTGTTGAGACAAATACGTTTAATGCGACCAGTATCAGCCAAGCCGATTATGGTATGAGCGACAATGCTCCTGCCATTGCAGAGGCCGGCGCCAAGTTGGCGCGAAGCGTTGCCGATGAATGGACGGCAAAGACACCCGATAAACCGCGCGCGGTTTTGGGTGCCGTCGGCCCCCTCAGTAAGACATTATCGTTGTCACCGAAAGTTGAAGATCCCGGCTACCGAGAGGTCAGCTTTGACGAAGTCGTGGCCACATACAAAGAGCAAATGCTCGCCATGTTTGATCACGTCGATGCAATTTTGATAGAAACGGTGTTTGATACTTTGAACTGTAAAGCTGCGATTTATGCCACCAGCGAGGTGTTTGAAGAGAAGGGTCGAAAATTGCCCATCCTGATTTCGGGAACGATCACAGATCGTTCGGGGCGCACATTGTCCGGTCAAACCACAGAAGCGTTCTGGACATCGATTGCGCATGCGAAGCCATTTGCAGTCGGGCTTAATTGCGCTTTGGGTGCTGAGGATATGCGCCCATATATTGAGGCCCTTTCCAAAGTCGCAGATACTTATATTCTGGCTTATCCAAATGCTGGATTGCCAAACGCGTTTGGTGAATATGATGAAACCCCCGAGCACATGTGTTCACACGTTGCCTCTTGGGCTGCAGAGGGCATGGTCAATATTTTGGGCGGCTGTTGTGGGTCCACGCCTGATCACATCGGGTACATCGGAAAAGCCGTTTCAAATACCGCTCCCCGGAAAATTCCAAAAATCGGCTCGGCTTTGCGCCTCTCAGGCCTCGAACCCTTCGCCCTCGCAGGATAATATGACCGCTTCTTCTACGTTTATAAATGTTGGTGAACGCACCAACGTCGCAGGCTCGGCTAAGTTCAAACGGCTGATCGTGGACAATGACTATCAGACAGCGCTCGCGATTGCGTTGCAGCAAGTTCGCAATGGTGCCCAGATCATCGACATTAATATGGATGATGGTTTGATTGACGGCGTTGAAGCCATGACGACGTTTTTGAAATTGCTGGCCAGCGAGCCGGATATTGCCCGCGTCCCTATCATGATCGATAGCTCAAAATGGGAAGTGATTGAGGCCGGCCTGAAATGCGTTCAAGGCAAGGCAGTAGTTAATTCCATTTCCTTGAAGGAAGGGGAGGAAGAATTCCTTAGACACGCCGAACAATTGCGCCGCTATGGAGCGGCGGCTGTGATCATGGCATTTGACGAGCATGGTCAGGCGGAAACCGCCGAGCATAAATTTGAATGTTGTGAGCGTGCCTATAATTTGCTGACGCAAAATGTTGGATTCCCTGCCGAAGATATTATTTTTGATCCCAATATTTTTGCAGTCGCAACGGGTATCGAAGAGCATAATGACTATGCCGTCGCCTTCTTTGAAGCCTGCAAACAGATAAAAGAAAAACTCCCCCATGCGCGTGTATCAGGGGGGCTTTCAAATGTCAGTTTCGCCTTTCGCGGCAATAATCCGGTGCGCGAAGCTATGCATAGCGTCTTCCTTTACCATGCCATACCGGCCGGCCTCGACATGGCGATTGTCAATGCGGGTCAATTGACCATTTATGACGATATCCCTGATGAACTTCGTGAGCATGTTGAAGATGTCATTTTGAACCGTCGCGACGACGCAACCGATCGATTGCTTGAAATCGCGGACAAATACCGCGGCGGTAAGAAAAAAGCTAAAGTCGTAAATACCGAATGGCGAAACGGATCGGTTGAGGAACGTCTTAGCTACGCACTTGTTCGGGGTATAACCGATCACATTGTTGACGATACGGAAGAAGCCCGGCTCCAAGCAGAACGTCCACTTCACGTGATCGAAGGTCCGCTCATGGACGGTATGAATATCGTCGGTGATTTGTTTGGATCAGGGAAAATGTTCCTGCCGCAGGTGGTAAAATCGGCCCGCGTGATGAAGCAAGCCGTCGCCCATCTTATGCCGTATATGGACGCGGAAAAAGAAGAGTTGGGGTTGGCTGACAAATCAAATGGGCGAATCGTCATGGCCACAGTTAAAGGCGATGTGCACGATATTGGTAAAAACATTGTTGGTGTTGTTTTGCAATGTAACGGGTATGAGGTGGTGGATCTGGGCGTCATGGTTCCGTGTGATAAAATCCTGGAAGCGGCCAATGAACATAAAGCGGATATGATTGGTCTTTCTGGCCTTATTACCCCCAGCCTGGATGAAATGGTCTATGTTGGGCGTGAAATGCAGCGTCTGGATATGGACATTCCTCTGCTCATTGGTGGGGCGACGACAAGTAAAACCCATACAGCCGTCAAGATTGAACCAGCCTATAAGAACAACGCGGCCATTTACGTGCAGGACGCCTCGCGGGCCGTTGGGGTTGTCGGCACATTGCTGGGTAATGACCGGGAATCGTATAAAGACAAAATTCGGGAAGACTATGAAAAGACCCGTATTGCCCATGCCAACAGCCAAGCCGCGAAAAAACGAACCAGCATCGCAAAGGCCCGCGACAATAAATTTGCTATCGATTGGAATGGATATACGCCGCCTCAACCATCTTTTTTAGGTGTGAAAACATTCACGGACTACGATCTGTCATTGGTGCGGGACTATATCGACTGGACGCCGTTCTTTGCGACCTGGGAGCTGAAAGGTCGTTATCCTGCCATTCTTGAAAACGAACGCTATGGTGAGGCGGCGCGTGATTTATTCAAGGACGCGCAAGCTATGCTGGATAAAATTATCGAAGAGAAATGGGTGACGGCTCAAGCGACGGTCGGTTTTTGGCCTGCGAAACCTGACATTGATGATGTGCATGTCTTTGCCGATGAAGATCGAAACGCAACGCTCGCGACTTTCCATACGCTTCGTCAACAAATCGCTAAATCTGCTGGCAAACCCAATTACGCGCTCGCCGATTTTATCGCGCCGGAAAATGATTATGTCGGCGGGTTTTGTGTGACCGCCGGTCTCGGGGAATATGACCGCGCGGAAGCGTTTAAAAAAGATAACAATGACTACAATGGAATTTTATTCCAGGCTCTCACGGACCGTCTGGCTGAAGCTATGGCTGAACATTTTCATGAACGGGTCAGGCGCGATTTCTGGGGATATGAAAGCGGTGACAAATTTGCCAGCGAAGAATTAATTGCTGAAAAATATGCCGGTATTCGACCGGCGCCCGGGTATCCGGCACAGCCCGATCATACGGAAAAACGAACCTTGTTTAAACTCTTGGGCGGCCCAGGCGTAACCAACGTGTCTTTAACAGAGGGCTTGGCGATGACCCCGGCGTCCAGCGTGTCCGGGCTTTATTTTTCACATCCTGACAGCGTCTATTTCGGCGTCGGTAAAATCGACAAAGACCAGGTCGCAGACTATGCCGATCGCAAAGGATTTAGTCTGCTCGAAGCGGAAAAATGGTTATCGCCAATCTTGAATTACAACCCCGAATAATTGACGCGGCAGATTAAGCCGCGTCTTTCAAAGGAAACTGCAAACGGGTCAGCATTTCCTTAGGTACGATCTGCCAAAACTTGCCGCGTTCCAATTCCCATTCGGCCAGTAATGATTTCGAAAATTCAGAGCCAGTTTCTTCTGCGTGTTTGGCGATCAGATCCTTGCAGACCTGCTCCCAGTGGGCGCTTTCAAAACGTTGCCAGACAATACTGTCTGCGTTGACGGCTTTTTCGAACATTTCGTTTTCATCGTATACGAACGCCATGCCGCCGGTCATACCAGCCCCGAAATTATCGCCGACGCTGCCGAGCACGACGACTGTACCATTCGTCATGTATTCGCAGCCATTGGTTCCCAAGCCTTCAACAACGGCTTCTGCGCCGGAATTGCGCACCGCAAAGCGCTCGCCGGCGCGACCCGCGGCCAGTAAGGTGCCTGACGTGGCGCCATACAGGCAGGTATTGCCAATAATCGTGCTTTCATGGGCGTTGATTTTGCTTTGGCCTTGCGGAGCGACAAAAATCTCACCGCCGGACAAGCCTTTACCTACATAGTCATTGGAGTCGCCATCTACGATCAGGCGCAAGCCTTTCATGGCAAATGCGCCCAGGGATTGCCCGGCTGATCCGCGAAGGCGGACAGTCAATTGCCCTTCCGGCAGACCTCGAACACCAAAGCGTTTGTAAATGTGGCTGGACGTCCGCGTTCCAATGGCCCGTTGCGTATTTTGCACGCTATAGGTCAGTTCGGTTTTTTCACCATGCTCAAACACTTGTTTGCCATCTTTCAAAATTTGACTGTCGAGCGTATCGGGCACCTCATTGCGGATATGACGGCGATCTTCAACCGGACGCGTATCTACGCGCGCCAGCACGGCATTGAGATCCAAATCATCTAGGTGTTCCGCGCCGCGACTGACTTGCGAAAGCAAATCCGTGCGACCGATGATCTCTGCAAGAGACGCTACACCTAGTGAGGCCAGGATTTCGCGAACTTCTTCTGCGATATAAGTCATCAAATTGATGACGTGCTCAGGCTTACCGGTGAATTTATCACGCAGTGCCGGATCTTGCGTGCACACGCCGACAGGGCAGGTATTGCTGTGGCATTGCCGAACGATCAAACACCCCATGGCCACCAAGGCTAGAGTGCCAAGACCATATTCCTCAGCGCCTAACATTGCAGCGATCACGATATCACGTCCTGTTTTCAGGCCGCCATCTGTTCTCAACGTTATCTGGTCACGTAGATTGTTGAGCGTCAGGATTTGATGGGCCTCGGAAAGACCTAGCTCCCATGGCACCCCTGCATATTTCAAGCTTGTTTGCGGAGACGCGCCCGTGCCGCCATTATGTCCTGCAATCAAAATCGTGTCCGCCTTGGCTTTGGCCACCCCGGCTGCAATCGTTCCAACACCGGAACTGGCTACAAGTTTCACGCAAACGCGCGCTTTCGGATTGATTTGCTTTAAATCATAAATCAACTGGGCCAAATCCTCGATCGAATAGATATCGTGATGCGGCGGTGGACTGATCAGTGTCACACCCGGTGTCGCGTTTCGGAATTTTGCGATCATTTCCGTTACTTTAAACCCAGGAAGTTGTCCGCCTTCACCGGGTTTAGCACCCTGCGCGACTTTAATTTCGATTTCCCGACACTGGTTTAAGTATTCCGCTGTGACGCCAAACCGGCCCGACGCGATTTGTTTGACAGCTGAGTTTGGATTGTCACCATTTGGCAAAGGCTTATATCGGGAGCGGTCCTCACCGCCTTCACCGGAAACCGACTTAGCGCCAATGCGGTTCATGGCGATATTCAAAGTTCCATGCGCTTCGGGCGACAAGGCGCCCAATGACATGCCCGGTGTACAAAAACGCCTTCTTATCTCATTGACATTTTCGACTTGGCTCAACGGAATCGGTTTTCCCGCAGGTTTGAAATCCAGCAGATCACGGATTTGAATTGGCTGTTGCGCCGTCACCATTGCCGAAAAATCTTTATAGGCCGGATAATTTTCATCTCGTACCGCTGATTGCAATAGACTGACCATTTGTGCCCCATAGGCATGGCGTTCGCTTTTGGCCCGCACACGGTAAAAACCGCCAACGGGAAGATGGGTCAGGTTTTCATCATAGGCTTTATGGTGGTTTTCCAATAGCTTCTTCTCAAGACCGGCAAAGCCAATACCGGATATCCGGCTGGTCATACCCGGAAAATGCTCGTCGACCATTGACCGGGAGAGACCGAGGGCTTCAAAATTGTTGCCGCCCCGATAGGATGAAATCACGGATATACCCATTTTTGAAATGATCTTCAAAAGACCCTGCTCAATGGCATATTTATAATTTTGAGTGGCAACGTTCGCATCAATCTTCAAGAGCCCGCGCTCGACACGGTCTGCTAAACTGTCCTGAGCGAGATAGGCGTTCACTGCGGTGGCCCCGGCACCGATCAGAACTGCGAAGTAATGGGTGTCGAGACACTCGGCGGACCGCACCAATATTGAACAAGAAGACCGAAGTCCCTTGGAAACCAGATGCGTATGCACACCCCCGACGCACAGGATTATCGGCGCGGCTGCTTTGTCCGCGCCCTGTAATTCATCGCTTAAGATAATGTTTTCGACGCCGGATTTTACGGCCCGTTCAGCCTCTTTCTTAATCCGGTTAAGCGTGGATTTAAGCGCACTGCCGCGTCGTGATCCTGGTTTAGGTACATCAAACGTACAATCAATTACTGCTTGTTTCTCACCAACCATTTTGATGAAGCGTTCATACATGCCATTGGTTAGCACGGGGCTGTCGAGCATATACATTTCGTCGGTTTGATCTGGCCCATCTGCCAAGATGTTGCGCAAATTCCTAAACCTGGTTTTTAGACCCATGACACGGGTTTCGCGAAGTGGATCGATCGGCGGATTTGTGACCTGGGAGAACTTTTGCCGGAAGAAATGGGAAAGGGGGCGATAGACATCGGACAATACCGCTAATGGTGTATCATCGCCCATAGACCCAATCGCCTCTTTTTTAATTTCACCCATTGGTGCAAGGATCAATTCGAGATCTTCCATGCTTTGGCCGCAGGCCAATTGTTTGCGCAAAAGATCATCACCCGTAAATGCAGGTTTCGGTTCTTTGCCCGCGAGTTTTTTATCCAGATCAATGGTTTTCTTGACCCAATTTTCATAGGGGTTTTCGTCCGCCAATTTGTCCATGATTTCGTTGGAGTGATAAAACTCACCATCGTCCATATCGACGGCGATCATGCGGCCAGGTTTGATCGCGCCTTTTTGAACAATTGTTCGCTCGTCCATCGGGCAAACGCCCATTTCAGATCCAACCGCCAAAAGCCCGTTTTCATCGACGGCGTACCGCAGCGGGCGCAGTCCATTCCGGTCCAGTCCTGCCATGACCCAGCGACCATCATAAGCAACCAAGGCAGCAGGCCCATCCCAGGGTTCCATCACCGCATTACAATATTCATAAAAATACCGCCATTTCTTGGGCATCAGATCGCCGCGCTTGGAATAGGCTTCCGGAACCAATAATGTTTTGGCCAAAGGCGCGGGACGTCCGGCGCGGACCAACAGCTCAAATACCGCATCTAATGACGCAGAATCGGAAGAGCCTTGTTGGATCACCGGCTTCACATCTCCGGCGCGTTCGCCGAAAACCGTCGAGGCCATCTTTATCTCATGGCTTTTCATAAAATTGGTATTGGCTTTAACCGTATTTATTTCACCGTTGTGAGCCAGCATGCGGAAGGGCTGGGCCAACCACCATTGCGGGAAAGTATTGGTGGAATAGCGTTGGTGATACAGCGCGGCGCGAGAAACAAAACGCTCATCTTTTAGATCCGGATAAAATTCGTCAATTTGCTCTGCGAGGAACATGCCTTTGTAACTGATGGTTTTTCCCGACAGAGAACAGACATAGAAACTTGGAATAGCGGCTTCTATGGCGCGTTTTTCAATCCGCCGACGAACAATATAAAGTTCGCGCTCCAGTTTCGCCAAATCGTACGATTTGGGCGCGCGGAACATAACCTGTTCGATCGCCGGGCGCGTATCGGCAGCCTTCCGGCCCAATACGTCTAAGTTGATTGGAACCTGTCGCCACCCGTAAATGTAAAACCCACCTTTAAGGAGCTCGGATTCAACGATTGTACGCGCAGCATCCTGCGCGCCGAAATCCGTTCGCGGTAAAAATAACATACCAATAGCGATTTTTTGTGATGAGACCTTATGGCCCGTACGTTCGATTTTTTCTTTGAAAAACTCAACAGGAATATCAATCAGCAATCCCGCGCCGTCACCTGTTTTTCCATCGGCATCGACGGCGCCTCGGTGCCAGACATTCTTAAGCCCCTGGATGGCAAGGGCGACGACATCTCGCCGCGGCGTTCCGTCGACACTGGCGACCAGGCCGACACCACAGGCATCGTGCTCATCTTCAGGATTGTAGGCGTTAGCTGCGATTAATTGATCGCGTTTGTTCTCGTAGTCTTTTTTCCAATCAGTCATTTTCATTCTCTATTCAGCAGCCACAGAAACCATTTGCGCCGTCAGGTATTCGTGCATTGCATCCGCTGCATCGCGGCCTTCACGGATAGCCCAGACAACCAGGCTGGCCCCTCGGGTAATATCGCCAGCAGCATACACGCCGGGAATACTTGTTTCAAATTTGGTCGGGTGGGCTTTAATCGTATTCCACCGGGTGAGTTTTAAATCCGGTGATAGTTCGTGCATATCCTCTGGCGTAAAGCCCAGAGCCTGAATGACCAGGTCTGCTTTCACATCGAAGTCCGCTCCTTCAACTTCGGTGAAACTTTCCCGGCCAGACGTATCTTTCAGCCCCAAACGATTGCGTGCGGCTCGAACCTTGTTCACTTGACCTTTTTCGTCATGCAAGGCCTTTGGCGCAGCGAGCCATTCAAACACAACCCCCTCTTCCTGGGCGTTAGCGGTTTCGCGGCGACTGCCCGGCATATTGGCGTAGTCTCGTCGATACAGGCACGTCACCGATTTGGCTTTTTGGCGTATTGCCGTGCGGACACAGTCCATAGCAGTGTCACCACCACCGATAACGACGACGTCTTTACCGGCCGCCGTTTCGCCGGCAACTTTATCACCAAGACCACGGCGGTTCGAATCGAGCAAATACGGCAGGGCTTCAATCACACCACCAGAGCCGGACCCCGGCACTTCCAGACATCTAGCATTATAGACGCCGGTGGCGATCAATATAGATGCGTGTTTCTTTTGCAAGTCTTCAAAACTGATATCCTTGCCGATGTCAGTATTCAGGACAAATTTAATGCCCCCGTCTTCCAGACGTTTTGTCCGGCGTTCAACAATATCTTTTTCCAGTTTAAAATTCGGGATACCGTAAATCAGCAAGCCACCAGCCCGGTCATAGCGATCATAAACCGTGACTTGCCACCCTTGCTCACGCAACGACTCTGCGGCGGCCAGCCCTGCCGGTCCTGCACCGATAATGCCAACAGATAATGGGAGCTCCGTGCGGGGCTTTAAAGGTTCAACCCAGCCTTCATCCCACGCCGTGTCGGTCAAATAGCGCTCAACAGCACCGATGGTAACCGTGCCGTGGGTAGACTGCTCAATAACACAAGAACCTTCACATAGACGATCTTGCGGGCAAATACGGCCACAAATTTCCGGCATGGAATTGGTTTCAGCGGAAACCCGGTAAGCGTCCTGGGTGCGACCTTCGGCGGTCAACATCAGCCAGTCGGGGATATTGTTTTGCAAAGGACAGGCGTTTTGACAAAATGGAACGCCACATTGTGAACAACGCGAAGACTGTTCTTGCGCCTTGTCTTTCAAATAATCGCCATAAATTTCCGTGAAATCTTCACGACGCGTATCTGCGGGACGCTTGGCAGGCATCTCGCGTTCTACTTTGATGAATTTCAGCATTTTATCAGACATGATCAGGCTTTCAGGAAGTATTGATAGGCAGGGTTGTTGGTTTCATTTTTCATCGCGAAGCCGGTTTTCTCCAAACCGGCTTCCAGGTCGGCTTCATCATCGTTTGGAATTTGGAATCCGCACAGGACTTGTCCTGCGGACGAGCCGTGATTTCGGTAATGGAACAGGGATATATTCCAGCGCCCGTCGAGCGTGGTCAAAAAATCGCGCAAAGCGCCCGGGCGTTCTGGAAATTCGAAACTGTAAATACGTTCCGGGATATTGGCCGAGGCGCGACCGCCCACCATGTGTCGGAGATGTTCTTTGGCGAGCCGGTTATGCGACAGATCCGTGACATGCATGCCTTCCTTTTCGATGGAAGCCATAACTTTCTGGCCTTCTTCGAGGTTCTTGATTTTAATCCCCACCAGAACATTGGCTTCATCACTATCGGCATAACGGTAATTGAATTCGCTTACGGCGCTGTTTCCGAGCGATTGGCAAAAGCGAAGAAACGATCCCGGTTTTTCAGGGAGGGTGGCGGAGAACAGGATTTCGCCGCCGGCGCCGAGCTCGGCGCGTTCAACCATATGGCCGATGCGGTCAAAATTGACATTCGCACCAGAAACAATCGCAACATTGTCACCGGACGAGGCCTGCCCCGTTTGAGCATGTTTGATCAGGCCAGCAAGGGCGAGGGCGCCAGCCGGTTCGACAACGGTTCGTGTTTGTTCAAATATATCTTTGACGGCTGCGCATATTTCATCATTGCTGACCAGCACGATTTCAGGATTAACCAATTTGATAATGTCGAGCGTACTCTTGCCGATCATTTTTACGGCAACACCGTCTGCGAATCCATCTACCGAATTAAGAGCGGTCGGCGCTCCGGCTTCCAAAGATGTTTTTAATGTCGAAGCTCCCACGGGTTCAACGGCAATAATTTTCGTTTTCGGGTTATGGGTTTGAATATAGGCGCTGACGCCTGATATCAGCCCACCGCCACCGACGCCGATATAAACAGTATCAGGTTTTGAGGGCATATCCTCCAGAATTTCTTTTCCGATCGTGCCTTGCCCGGCTATCACATCCGGTTCGTCAAACGGGTGCACAAAGACAGCACCGGTTTCAGTGGCGAAGTCGATGGCAGCGTCACAGGCTTCATCATAAGTATCGCCGACCAACCGGATTTCCGCCCCCCGAGCTTCCACGGCCTTGGTTTTAATAGCAGGGGTCGTGACCGGCATGAAAATTACGGCTTTGGTATCATAATGGGCGGCGGCAGCGGCAATCCCTTGCGCATGGTTTCCCGCACTTGCGGCCACGACACCGCGAGAGCGTTCATCGACGCTCATCTTGTTGATGCGGTTGGCCGCACCCCGTATTTTAAACGAGAATACGTCCTGTAGATCTTCGCGTTTCAGCCAGATCGAGGTGCCGTGTTCTTCTGATAATTTGTGGCATTTTTCAACAGGTGTGCGTTTCGCCAATGCATAAATATCCGCATTGTCGATCTGTTCAGCAATGTGGGCCAAATCAGCCACGCACATATTCTCCTATCCAGTTTCCAACGTCAGACGTGGACAATGATCCACCGAGATCGCCTGTGGTGTGTCCACCCGAAAGGGCGGCATCCACCGCGGCGTCAATAGCGTTCGCCTCGTCATCCAATCCGAAACTTGTCCGTAACATCCAGCTCGCCGATAATATCATCGCGAGTGGATTGGCTTTTCCCTGACCGGCTATGTCAGGCGCACTGCCGTGTATCGGTTCATACATGCCGACCTTGCCATCTGACAATGAGGCAGAAGGTATCACACCCATCGACCCGCACAACACAGACGCTTCATCCGTCAGTATATCGCCAAACATGTTTTCGGTCAAAATGACGTCGAATTCTTGCCCACGGGTCAGCATATGCATGGTCATGGCATCAACCAGAAGATGTTCCAGCTCTACATCCGGATAGTCTTCCGCAGTCTTGATCACAACTTCCCGCCAAAGACGCGACGTTTCCAGCACATTCGATTTATCAACACTGGTGACTTTCTTGCGCCGGGTGCGGGCCAGTTCAAACGCCTTGACCGCAATGCGTTTCACTTCGGCTTCCGAATACCGACACTCATCATAGGCGCCGAGATTATCTCGGCCTTTTTTACCGAAATAGATTCCGCCGGTCAGTTCACGAACGACGATGAAGTCCACACCCTGTAAGTATTCCGGTCGGAGTGGAATATTGTCCATCAACGCCGGGTGCGGCTTGGCTGGGCGAATATTTGTGTAAAGATTGAGTTCTTTACGTAAGGGCAGCAGGCTGCCTAACTCGGGACGGTCAGCCCCTTTGAGATGGTCCCATTTTGGCCCGCCAACTGCGCCCAGCAATATCGCCCCGGTCTCCTGACAGGACGCCAACGTGTTCGCGGGCAATGGCGTACCCATGGCATCTATGGCTGCCCCGCCGATCAAATGTTTGTCAATTTTTAGCTCATGACCATATTTTTCTGCCATGGCGTGCAAGACGTTGTTCGCAGCGGCGCCGACTTCCGGGCCGATCCCGTCGCCGGGCACATATGTAAACCGGATATCACTCATCGCTTGGCCTCGAATGCGTCAATGGCGTTGGTCTGTGAGGCTAGATATCCCATCTCGTCGACGCCTTCGATCAAACAATGTTTTGAAAATGCATCGACATCGAAACTAAAAGTGCCGCCATTCTTGGGCAGTCTCACTTCCTGATTTTCTAGATCAACGGTTATTTCCTCACCTGGATGGTCAAGTAACCATTGGTGAGCGCGCTTATCGATGACGATCGGAAGCAACCCGTTTTTGACCGCATTCGTCCGAAAAATATCTGCAATTTCAGAACTGATCACCACGCGGACACCGTAATCCGTCAGGGACCAGGGTGCATGTTCACGTGAAGAACCACAGCCGAAATTATGTCCGCCAACCAGAATTTCACAGGCCTTGGCCTCGTCGCTGTTCAAATAATGATCGGTCTCGGACCCGTCGTCATTGTACCGCCAATCATTGAAGGCGTGTTTACCGAGACCATCGCGTGTGGTCACGGTTAGGAACCGGGCAGGGATGATCTGGTCCGTATCTATATTCGCCGCCGGTAAAACCAAGGTTTTAGACGTGACAATTTTTAAAGACTTCATACTCATGCCGCTGTCTCCAGGGTTCTGGGATCAGTGATGAAACCTGTAACAGCAGCCGCTGCCGCCGTTTCCGGGGAAGCAAGGACGGTTCGGGCTCCTGGGCCTTGCCGACCGGCAAAATTCCGGTTGGACGTGGAGACCACCAGTTCGCCGGGTGCAGCTTTGTCACCATTCATAGCGATACACATGGAACATCCCGGTTCGCGCCATTCTGCGCCTGCTGAAGTGAACACGTCGTGCAGGCCTTCGGCTTCCGCATCCAGTTTAACCTGTTCGGAACCCGGCACGACGATCGCAGTCACATCAGCGACCACTTTCTTCCCGCGCATAATCTTGGCGGCAGCACGCAGATCATCCAATCTCGAATTGGTACACGAGCCGATAAAGACGCGATCTACTTTCGTACCGGCGATCGGTGCGTCCGCCTTCAAGTGCATATACTCGAGGGCTTTTTCTTCTGCCTCGTCAGCTGCTGCCGGGACAATTCCGGTAATCGGCATGGCCATGCCCGGATGGGTGCCATATGTCACCATCGGGCTGATCTCGGCGGCGTTCATGGTGACGATGCTGTCAAAATCACATCCCGGGTCAGAACGCAGGGAAAGCCATTCTTGGGCGAGGGCATCAAGAGCATCGCCTTCCGGCACCATTTCCCGACCGCGCAAATACTCGACTGTTGTCTGGTCCGGAGCGATCATGCCGGCGCGCGCACCTGCCTCGATCGACATATTGCACACGGTCATGCGCTCATCCATGCTCATGTCATCAAAGCATTGACCCCGATATTCTAGCACATGCCCTGTACCGCCGCCCACACCGATTTTCGCGATGATGGCGAGGATAACATCCTTTGCGGTCACACCCGGTTGAAGCTCACCTTCAACTTGAATCAGCATGCTTTTGGGCTTGCGCATCAGCAGGCATTGCGTAGCGAGGACATGCCCGACTTGTGTTGTCCCGATCCCGAAGGCGAGCGCCCCAAAAGCCCCATGGGTCGACGTATGACTATCGCCACACACGATCGTCATACCCGGTTGGGTTGCCCCGACTTCCGGTCCCATCACATGGACGATGCCGCGGTTTGGGCTATCCCAACCATGAATTTTAATGCCGTGCTTCTCAACATTCTCAAATAAGGTCTCGACCTGTTTTTCCGCCTGCGCCGTTACATAAGGTCGGTGCCCATCGGCGTCGATCAAGGTTGGTGTTGAGTGGTCAATCGTTGCCAGTGTCCGGTCAGGTCTCCGCACCAACAATCCGCGCGTACCCAGTTCGGTGAAAGCCTGCGGGCTTGTCACTTCATGAATGAGGTGCAGGTCAATATAGAGCACAGACGGATTGGACGGTGTCTCGTCCGTGACCACATGGCGTTCCCAAACTTTATCAAAGAGTGACTTTGCCAATGCTTCCTCTAATGCTGTGCCGCAATGGGTTGTTGATTGTGATTGCGCGCCGCGCGCCTCTCGATACGGTTGATCACATCGATATACGCCCGTGCCGTTGCCAGGATGGTATCCGTCGACGTGCCGCGCCCGTGATAGCTTTCATAGCCTGAGCTGACGCGCACGTCGGCTTCCGCCATGGCGTCTTCACCTTCAGTGACGCTGCGCGCCTTGAAGCTATCTAGGTGTAAGTCATGACCGGTGACTTTGTTGATGCCCATCAGAACTGCATTGACAGGACCGCCAGCCTTTTGCGAAATTTTCTCTACCCGTCCGTCTTCATGAGAAAGGGTGATATTGGCTTCCGGCGAGTTATCGGCGTCAGAACCTGCCGATACATACAAGCTGTCAATATTCCAGGGGCCACCCGTACTGATCGCTTCGCCCAAAATCAGGGCTTCGATGTCGGCATCAAAAACTTCTCGCTTCTTGTCGGCCAGGTTTTTGAAATCGACAAACACGGAGTTCAATTGATTGTCCGATAATGAAAAGCCGAGTTTTTGTGCCCGATTTTGCAAAGCTGCACGACCAGAATGTTTCCCAAGTACGAGGTTATCCTGTTCTATACCGACATCTTCCGGCTTCATGATTTCATAGGTTTCCCGGTTGGCGAGCACGCCGTGCTGATGAATACCGCTTTCATGGGCAAAGGCGTTTTTACCAACAATCGCTTTGTTGCGTGGCACCGGGTTGCCCGTGGTAGAGGCCAACAGCTTTGACACCATGTAGATTTTTTTGGTGTCGATCTGCGTATCGACACCAAAGAAATCCTTGCGCGTGCGAAGGGCCATGGCAATTTCTTCTAAGGCACAATTGCCAGCCCGCTCGCCAATACCGTTCATCGCACATTCGACCTGACGGGCGCCGCCGCGCACAGCGGCCAGTGAATTAGCAACTGCTAAGCCGAGGTCATCATGACAATGGGCTGAGAATACCGCCTTTTCTGCTCCCGCAACCTCGGTTGTCAGGAAGGTGAAAAGATCTGTGATTTCTTCTGGCGTTGTATAGCCGACCGTGTCCGGAATATTGATCGTGGTTGCACCTGCATCAATAGCGGCTTCAACAACCTGTTTAAGGTAATCCCGTTCGGTGCGAATGGCGTCTTCTGCGGAAAACTCAACATCGTCGGTATATGCAAGCGCGAGCGTGATGCCTTTGATGGCGCGCTCAATCACCTGGTCCTTGTCCATTTTGAGCTTGTATTCCCTGTGCAAGGGCGAGGTCGCAATAAACGTGTGAATGCGTCCGGATTTGGCGGGCGCAATCGCTTTTCCTGAGGCATGGATATCGCCATCATTACAACGCGACAGCGAGCATATGGTCGCGCCTTCAACTTCTTTGGCAATCGTATTAACAGCGTCGAAATCGCCCGGGGACGCAGCTGCAAATCCGGCTTCGATAATATCAGCGCCCATTTCTGCAATCGCATGGGCGAGGCGCAGTTTTTGTGCGCCACCCATTGAAAAACCCGGCGCCTGTTCGCCATCTCGTAGCGTGGTGTCAAAAATTTTCACATGATCTTGGGTCATGATGCACGCTCCGCATGCTTGCGGCGACCGACTTTTTCAGCCGACACAACATTATAAAGACGTTCCAATTGGTTGCACAAAATGTCGAGATTACGCGGTCCGCCAATATCCTCAATATGGACAAGGAGATCAAAGTCGCCATCGACGCGTTGGGTACAATGGACATCGCGGTAATCATAACCACGCCGCTCGATCGTGCCGAGCGTGCGCAGCAATGTGCCGGACACATCATTCAAGACTATTTTTAGTTTTCCGGAAACGCCGGACCGTTCAAAGGTTTTATCTGCTTGTAATTCACTCATAAAAATCTCTATTCTTACCTACTGTTTCTACCGGATAAGTAAAAAAACACGAGCGCGAGGAGAACCCCGCTGATAAACAGCGGGTAAAACTCCCAAAATGATTTTGTATACAGTTTATTAGCTGCATTCATCGCGTATACCAGCGGCGCGATCAGCGACGTTAATCCGAGCAAGAAATATATAAATTTACCCATCTACCGCTCCATCATATCGGCGTTGGAGCGGCCCGGTGGAACCAAAGGCCAGACATTTTCATTCGGGTCAATTTTCACATGCATCAGGATTGGACCTTTGGCCTCAAGCAGGCGATCGATACCGGCGTCAACTTCATCCCGTGTCCGCACCGTGAAGCCTTCGATTTGAAATGCTTCCGCGACTTTGGCAAAATCCGGGTTGTCATCTAGATTGACCTCTGAATAGTTTTTATCAAAGAATACTTCCTGCCATTGACGCACCATGCCGAGAGCGGAGTTGTCGAGCAGGACAATTTTTAAAGGAATGCCGTAACGGTTGAGTGTGGCGAGCTCTTGAATATTCATCATGATCGAGCCATCGCCGGACACTGTAATGACGGTTCTGTCGGGGCATCCGATTTTCGCGCCCAGTCCGGCTGGAACACCAAAACCCATCGTACCGAGGCCGCCCGATGTAATATGGTCTTTTGGGTCATCGAAATAACAATGTTGGGCCACCCACATTTGATGCTGGCCAACATCACAGGTAAAGATCGCGCTTTCGGGCGCACGGCGGGATAGATCATGCAAGAGTTTAGGGGCATACACGCCTGTGCCCGGGGCATTATAATCCCACTCATGTTCTGTTCGTCGATCAAAACATAGAGTGCGCCAGTCTTCGATGTCGAGATCACCGGGGTTGAGTGCATTCAGGTTTTTCTTCAGGGAGCCTTCGAGGCCGACATCTACTTTGCGAAGCTTGTTAATCTCAGCCCGATCAATATCCATGTGGATGACTTTGGCGTGCGGTGCGAATGTATCGAGTTTGCCTGTCGCGCGGTCATCAAACCGGGCCCCGGCGACAATCAACAGATCGCATTCCTGCACCGCGTAATTCGCCGCCTTCAAGCCATGCATGCCGAGCATGCCAAGAAAATCCGGATGGTCGGACGGCAGAGCCCCTAAGCCTTTCAATGTTGAAACCGACGGTATTTTTGTACGTTCGATCAAATCGCGCAGTTCGGTAACACCGTCACCTTGAGCAATACCGCCGCCAATATAAAGCAGCGGTTTCTTCGCTTCGCGGATGAGTTTTTCGGCTTGCGCGATCTCAGCGCTTTCGCCCATTTCCGGTTTGACTTTCGGGTAGGGACGCCAGCGATGACGCTCTGTTGTCATGGCATTGGCGACATCTTTTGGAAGGTCGATCAGGACCGGTCCGGGACGACCTTCGGCGGCAATGAAATAAGCTTCAGCCACCATGCCCGGAATATCAGCCGGGTCACGGGCGATATAACTATGTTTGACGACAGGCAGCGTAATGCCGAAAATATCGACTTCCTGAAACGCGTCCGTCCCCATTAAATCCGAAGTCACCTGCCCGGTGATGAAAACGACCGGTACACTGTCAAGAAAGGCATCAGCGATTGATGTAACCAGATTGGTCGCGCCGGGGCCGGAAGTTGCCAAGCAAGTTCCCACCTTACCAGTGGCGCGGGCATATCCAATGGCGGCCATGCCGCACCCTTGTTCATGCCGCCCCAATATGTGTGTCAGATTCGATTTTGGGAGTACATCATAGACCGGCATAATAGCACCACCCGGATACCCAAAGATGATATCCACCCCTTGGGCCTCAAGGGAGTCGACCAGAATTTGCGCGCCTGATTTGGCGACGGGCTCTGGTGCGGGTGTGGCTTGTTTGACGGTCATATCTGTCTCACGGTAGCTAGAGTGCTAGTTCTTCTCTTTGTCGATGATTTTGTTGGCTGAAATCCAAGGCATCATGCCACGCAACTGGGTGCCAATTTGCTCGATTTGATGGGCTTCCATATTGCGACGGCGGGCTGTCATGCTTGGATAGCCCAACGCACCTTCCTGAATAAAGTTTTTAGCATAAACCCCGTTTTGAATATCCTTCAAAGCTTGGCGCATGGCTGTGCGCGAACTATCGTTCACGACGGCTTCACCGGTAACATATTCACCGTATTCGGCATTGTTGGAGATCGAATAGTTCATGTTGGCAATACCGCCTTCATAGATCAAATCGACGATCAGCTTGGTTTCATGCAGGCATTCGAAATAGGCCAATTCCGGTGGATAGCCGGCTTCGGTCAAGGTCTCAAAACCCATTTTGATCAGCTCGACAATTCCGCCGCACAAAACGGCCTGTTCGCCAAACAAATCCGTTTCGGTTTCGTCTTTAAATGTCGTGTGGATGATCGCCGTACGTCCACCACCAATTGCGGACGCATAGGACTTGGCAAGCTCCAAAGCATGCCCGGCATTGGCGTCTTGAGCGATAGCGATCAAATCAGGGATGCCGCGTCCATTGACGAATTCGTTGCGTACCGTATGTCCGGGCGCTTTAGGCGCGACCATGATAACGTCGAGATCACGACGCGGCGCGATTTGTCCGTAATGAATGGCAAAGCCGTGACCAAAGGCAAGCGCTGCGCCTTCCTTGATGTTGGGTTCAATATCTTCTCGGTAAATACGGGCCTGATGCTCGTCGGGCGTCAAGACCATCACGACGTCTGCACCTTTGACGGCTTCCGCTGTATCCTTCACAGTTAGACCAGATGCTGTAACTTTCTTGCGCGTTGAACTGTCCGTCCTTAACCCGACCACCACGTCAACGCCGCTATCGTGTAAATTCAACGCATGGGCATGGCCTTGCGAGCCAAATCCAAGCACGCAAACTTTTTTCTTTTTGATGATCGAGAGATCACAGTCTTTATCATAGTAAATATCAAGGCTCATGGATTTTCTTTCTTTTAGTCTTGGTTAAACGGGAATGAGGTGACAGCGCCTTTGGACGCACTTCCAACGAGTTTCGCGTATTTTGCGTAATAACCGCTGGGATATTTTGGTTTTGGCGCTTTCCAGTTTTTGGCGCGCGCTTTCAAATCTGCATCGACATTAATTTCGTTCTTTTCCACATCGATGGTGATCATGTCGCCGTCTTTGATAAAGGCGATCGGGCCGCCGTGTGCCGCTTCCGGGGCGACATGGCCAATGACGAAACCATAGGAGGCGCCGGAGAAGCGCCCATCTGTAATAAGCGCGACGTCGTCAATAATGCCCTGGCCCACAAGAGCCGCTGTCACAGCCAGCATTTCTCGCATGCCGGGGCCACCGGCTGGGCCTTCACCGCGAATGATAATCACGTCGCCTTTATTGATGCCGTTTTGTTCAACAACTGCAAAGCATTCTTCTTCGGATTCAAATACGCGGGCCTTGCCTTCGAAAAACAGGCCGCCATGTCCGGCCAGTTTCACAACGCAGCCTTCAGGGGCGAGATCGCCGTAAAGAATGCCGTAGCCACCGCGTGATTTAACCGGATGTTTAAAGGTCAAGACAACATCCTGTCCGTCCGTTTCCTTGGTCTCAAAAATCTCTTCGAACAATGTCCGGCCCGTGACCGTAATATTATCATCAATCCGCCCATCATCGATCAGGCGTTTGCCGATCAGACCTGATCCACCGGCCTCGTATAAATCAAACGCCATATAACGCCCGCCCGGTTTTAAATCTCCAATCACGGGCGTCGTACGTGAAACCTCGTCAAATACATCAATGTCAAATTCAATGCCGGCCTCCGTGGCGATGGCCAGCAGGTGCAGGATAGCATTGGTTGAAGCTGCGGTGGCAGATAGTGCAATAACCGCATTCATCAAGCTGGTCTTTGTAATGATATCGCGGGGTAGGCGCTGTTCTTTCACACATGAGACAATCATTTCACCGGCATGGAAGGCAGCGTCGTTCTTGTCTTCATGAATAGCAGGAATATCGTTGGCCCCCATGGGCGACAGGCCGAGGAAGGTCATCGCCATAGCCATGGAGTTAGCCGTGAACTGACCACCACATGCACCTGCGCCGGGGCAGGCTGATTTTTCAATTTCCTTGAGCTCTTCCTTGTCGATCAATCCTGACGCGCAGGCGCCAACCGCTTCAAAAACATCCTGCACAGACAGATCTTTGCCTTTGTGATTACCCGGCATAATCGATCCACCGTATAGAACGACGCCCGGTATGTTCATCCGCGCCAGCGCCATGGCTGCCGCGGGGATGGTTTTGTCACAGGCCACTAAAACGATGACACCATCCAGCGAGTGTCCGCGCACGGCCAGTTCGATACTGTCAGCGATGACTTCCCGCGACATCAGGCTGGCCCGCATACCTTCTGAACCCATGGTGATACCGTCGGAAACCGCGATTGAATTGAAGTCCACGGGGTAGCCACCAGCAGCGCGGATGCCCGCACGTACCGGAACCGCTAGTTTATCCAGGTCCATATTACATGGTCCCATATTGGTCCATGTGTTGAAGACGGCAATCATGGGTTGCTCAAAGGCCTCGTCATCCATACCGGATGCACGCAGCATGGCACGCGCCGGCGCACGCGCCGGTCCTTTAACAATTGCATCACTGCGTTTTTTCATTTTTTTATCCATAAAAAAACCCGCTCTTTTCAGGGAGCGGGTGTTTTGAATTTTTCGCTAAACTCTAAAACCCGCTCATGCCTCGTGTCACAATCAGAAGCACACTAAGAAGACCCACAAGAATGAGGGATCCGAGCACACGTTTATCAGCGTTTGCGGCTTTTTGATCCGCAACCGTCAATACTTTAATCTCGGATTTCTTTTCCATGCTGTTCTTTTACGGAAGCGAGGGCGGGAAAACAAGTCGATTTTGCCACTTTATTGCGAAAACAGGCAATTTAGAAAAATAATTTTTCTATAGGAGTTTTTTAAGGGGAAAATATGCCTCAATCTGCAAGAATTTGCCGATGCGAAGCACTTCTGGCGTTGGAATCGACAAATCTTTACCTGCGATTGCCTAAATTTACGGAAAATGCGTATTTTCACTGCCAGTCGGCGTCAAAACAATTTTACCCGTCAAATTGCGGACAGCGCTAGTCGGAAGTTTTCTTTTTCAAGAAATCCGAAGCACTTGTATTACTCCCGATTCCGCTGGTCGCACGTTCGTGTTTGATCCGGTCTAGGGGACCAATAGATTCGTGCTGGGCATGAGCCATGGCTTCAGCCTCTGCTTTTGCTTCAACAGCAGCTTCAGACGCAGCCTGAGAACTGTCGGCTGATGAATTACTTTGCTCACTGGCGTCAGCACTTGAATCCGTGTTTTGAGACTGTCCCTGATTCTGACTTTGGGCGCCGTTTTGCACGCTCGCCTGTTGCGCCTGACCTTGTTGCTCTTGCCCTTGCTGACCTTGAGCCTGTTGTGATTGCCCTTGAGATTGGCCACCAGATTGAGTGCCGACTTGCCGACCGGCCTGTTGTCCTTGTTGTGATTGACCTTCACTGCCAGATTGTTGACTGCCCGCTTGCGGTCCGGAATGGCTGGAACCACTGCCTGTACCAAGCGGGCCTTGGCCACTGCCAGATCCCTGCGTTCCGCTTCCGCCGCCAAGGCTACCTGATTTTAATCCTTTAATTTGGGCCAAGATATCAGCAACGCTTTGCGATGATCCGCCGCGCATGTTCGAGTTTGACGGGCTTCCGGCGCCACCTTGGCCGGCGACGGCAACTTTATTGGGGCCATCACCGGGCTGACCTTGGCCGCCCGTGCCCTTCATATCCGTCATGATCACATCCCAGGCTTCTTTTTCCTGTTCCGCGAGACCCGGGTCGTTCTTGGCTTCTTCACTCGGATTATACGTTGTATCGGGCGCTTGCCCGGTTTCAGTCGTCGCGATCACGCGGGCACGCTCCTTCATGATATGGCGACGCGAGTCTTCAGGGAGGGCTTCTACAGGATTTGGTGGGCCTTGCATGGTCCCGGACCCAAAAACGCCTGAGTTTTTGATATCTTCGAAAATATCCGATGTATCGCGCTTTTTGCGCGATTTACGCCAGTCTTCCTCCGATTGATCGGTCTGATCCGTTTGCGCATAGGCAGGCACGGTGGACAAGGCCACAAGCGAGGTGGTTAGAGCAAATGCAAGGAGTAGCGATCTCATCATGGCGCATAAATAGCACAATATACCTGACTGCGCTATGAACAGCCCTCAAAGCAAATATTCAGGTGGATTACTGTTTATATTCAATTAGTTACTTATTTTTCGCACCACCCGAAACCCGGTAAAATCATTGCTGTCCCCGCGTCTTTGCATCAATCTGGCCGCAAATCGGACATCGGCAGCGCCGGAGAACCAGGATCCGCCGCGCACAGAACGCTGATTACAACTGCCGCGTTGATCTGCTTCGCCGTTCGTAGGCGCATCCCGCAGATTAAGCGTATTACAATCGAGCGTCCATTCCGCCACATTGCCGATCATGTCCTTAAGGCCGAATTTGTTCGATCCCAATGTTCCGACGGGGAGTGTGCGGTCACTGGAGGGGTCGGTGCAGGCATTATTGGCCCATTTTAACCCGCTTTCCTGGGCGGCACCGTTGGCAAATGCGCACAATGCGGTCGGGGAACCCCCGGCCCAGATGCCGGTTTCGCCAGCCCGGGCTGCATATTCCCATTGCGCTTCACTGGGCAGGGCATAGCTCTGTCCGGTTTTTGAGGAAAGCCAACTGACATATTTCTGGGCATCGTCCCAACTGACATTGATCACCGGGCGTTTTCCACCTCCCCAGCCATTGTCACTTGGCCGGGCCGGGCATCCCCCGGCGGCGGCACACGCTTCCCATTGCGCAAAGGTGACCTCGGTCACGCCCATGGCAAACATGTTTGTGATTGTGACCGGGCGTCGCGGTTTTTCATTTGGCCGGGCATCCGCTTCATTGTCTTCGGCGCCCAAAGACGCGTTTCCAGACGGGATGCTGACCATGGGCGGGCAGACATCACAATCCTTGAAAACCCGTCCCGGTGCGGGCTTCAGCTGATCGATGGCGGCAATGGCCTCGGCCACATGCGCCCCTTGCGGAAAGCTGGTGAGATATTGCTGATAGGCATCAGCTCGATTGGCGGTTTTTGCTTGCGTCCATGCGGCTTCATCAGCGGCACTGGCTTTGAGACGGTCAATGCGGTTTTGTGCTTCACCGGCATTGGCACCGGATCGATGTTTGGAAAGATATTGTTCGTAGCTTGCAACTGTGTTTTCACGCGCGGCCCGATCCCAATCTGCCGCTTCCTGGGCTGCACGTTCCTTGGCGTCTTTGGTGATCGCTTCCGCGCGGGCTTTCATTTCCGCGATACGTTCGCGGGCCTTACTGGCATGTCGCCCTTCCGGCCATGCCTCTAGGTAATCTTCATACCCGGCAATGGTTTGACGGTTTTCCGCCGTTTCCCAGGCCTTGTTGTCATAGGCATCGATTTGTTCCTGAGCGTCTTCTTCAAATTTCCCGTTCGGAAATTGCTGAAGATACTCGCGGTAGCCTCCAAGTGTGTCTTTCTCGAGCGCGCGCACCCAGGCTTCCTCATCAGATGATTTAGGTGTTTCCGCTTCTTCGGTTTCATCGCCATTGCTCGTTGGAAGCTCAACGCGTGGGCGGTCTGTCGGGATATCATCCGTTACAATTGTTTGAGAGACCAGCCAAAGCGCGCCTGTCGCAATGGTCGCCAGCAGGACAGTGCTCAAACCCCACTTGACCCACGGTGCTTTTTCATCCCCGGGCGTATATACTAGGACGCCGCCATCATTGACCGGCTGCCAACTATCGTCAGGGGAATTTACGTCACCGCTGAAACTTGACGCGATTGGCGCTGGAGCGTTCGGTCCTTCAGTCAGCGTACGGTCTCTGAATTTATTCAAAAGAATGGCCAGTGCCTTTGGGTTCATCCCAAATGTATTCGCAAGTGAAGCGGATCCTCCCAGCAATTTCGTTGAAATATCCGCGATCACATTTCCCTCATCGTCCAGACGCGAAAACGTAACAAAGCTCTGATTTGAAAAATTTCCAGTTCTGACTGACATGACGTTGAATTCTGAAACATCCTGCCATTCAAAAGATTTGGATTTGAACAGGTGGGTCTGTTCGAAGCCCTTACGCGTTAGATGCAAAGTTGATGGGTTGAACAACATAATCAGTGAAAGTAAGGCCCCACTTCCAAACAGTATCAAAGTAACCCAAACCCACCACTCGTTGACACCGCCATTAAAGGCCCAAATTGCAACTGCAACGAAAAGAAGACTAAGAAAAAACGAAAAGAAATACTTCAGACGTGAGCTTCTAAGGGTTAAATGATTGGGGAGCGTCCCTACCGGCGTCCAATTGGAGTCGATACGTTCGCTCACTTGTTTTCCCCGTCTTCCAGACGCAGGATTAGATTGTCGAGGCAATATTGGCCCGCCTCATTGAGCGCCCGTTCCTCTTTCGATTGAATCATGGACTGTATCAGCACCAGCACGGCCGACATAATCAGTGCCAGCAATGTCGTTGTAAAGGCGACGCCGAGGCGATTGGTAACCTGATAGAGGAAGTCTTCGGCTTCCGCGTTGGCGGGGACCCCCGCATATTGCAGGGCAAACATGATCCCCATAACCGTTCCGATAAATCCGAGCGACGGGATCAACCAGGTCAAATAGCGGAGCATGGAATAGCGCAAATCGATTTCATGCATGTAAAGTTCCAAAGAAGAGTTCAGAACCGAGATGGCCTGATCTGATTTGCCCGAGACTTTGAACTGATCGAGCGTGCGTTGGATCATACGTGGCAGAAAAGCTTCTTTCCCGTACCGGCGCGTGACAATGCCGTCGCGGATTTTATCAATGGTTTCCGGTTTCAGTTTGCGATCATCTGTTGGCAAATACCCACGCTTAAGCTGGCTTTCTTCATCAGCCGCCGCGCTCCATCGCAAAAACAATTCTCCAAAACCAAGGAACAAAGCCACCCACATAATATTTTGAATAGTAAATGGCCAAAATGTTGCGTCGGCGTCGAGCAGAATTTCCTGCAATTGTTCGCCCATCGTATAGCGCAGAATACCGATAAAAACGATCGCAGCGGTAACGGCGACCAGATAAACAAAAAGTCTCCGAAATGTTTTAACTTGTTTCATTTTATTCCCTTTGTTCCATTAGTCACATACCCCTTTTGTTGGAGAGGCGAGTGCCATAAACTGACCCTTGTTGGACTGCGAAAGGTTTTCCATAAATTCCACAGTTCCTTGGTAATCAAAATAGTTGCCAACGACAACGGTATGAATTTCTTTGCGCCCGCCATTCATACTGGTGATCCGACGCGCGAGATTATTGGGTGAAAGCCCGCCATTAGCGCGCGGGTTTGGTAGCCCGTCACTGACCAGAAAAATAGACTCTCCGGGGCCGTCGAGCATTTTCTGGAAGGCATCAAGCATCGATGCGGACCCGCCGAAACGTCCGGTTAGTTGTTTGGTAAACCGGTTGGCTGCACTTTTGGTCGAGCTGTTGATCCGTTGTAAATTGCCGCCGTAGGGCCAGATGCTGGTGCGTGGCCCGGCATCGGTTTGCTGGAAACCCACGATTTTAAGGCGGTGATTGTCCTGCAGGGAATCGACGATACGGCTGACCGCCTTCTCAATCGAGGCTTCGTGACCGCCCATGCATTTGTTCATGTCCAACGCGACAACAATGTCGTCTTTCGTCGTTTTCATGCCGAGAAACCGAAACGAGACCAATGCTCTCTTCGGCGTTTCGGCGGGTGCCGGCAGTTCGGCCACAGGTTCCGGAACAACCACAGCACGTTCGGCTTCAGCCTGCTTTTCACGCAATGCGGCTTCTGCGGCCCGAAGCTCAGCCAGCAATTTATCAGCCTGGCTTTTAATATCGGACACATTGGCAGCTGACGCCGCTCGTTTTTGTTCCAGCGCTTTTTTTTTGATCTCAGACTCAACGGCACTAGTTTCAGCAGCGCGGGCCAGATCGGCAATCGCGTTTTCCGGTGTCCGTTCTCGAACCTCTTTTTGGTAATACGGGATCAGTACAATGGTCAGCAATGCGAATGCACCCATAGCGGCTGCAAACAAATCAATCGCGGATAAGGAGAAAATTTCAATTTGCCGATCAGGACGTTTTTTCATCGGGCCCTCCCGACGAAATCACCGCGGTTGCGATTGGCCAGTTCCTGCAAAAACAGTGTCAGGCGTTTGTCTTGCGTGTAATCGCCGATCGCGACGGTGTGGATTTCAGCGCGGCCGCGATTGCGATTGGTGATATTTCTGACGATGGTACCTGCAGACCCGTCATCAGGAGCCCCATCAGACAGTAAGATCACGGCTTCCGGTTTCAAGTTGAGCGCGCGGACTAAGGCATTCTGGGTGGGTGTGCCGCCGCCAAAGCGTCTTGGCATGCTGGCGATATAGCTTTGCGCATCCGCGACCATGGATGAGTTGGCGGATTGCATGCGCCCATTTTGCGGGAAGGATTCAATGGTCGGCCCCCCGCGATAGCCAAGAATGACGAATTGATTGTCGGGCTTCATTTGGCTGACGATTTCATTCAGTGCGTCTGTGACTTTATCGGTATGAGCTCTCATGGACCCTGACATATCGACAACGATGGCGATTTTCTTTTTGGACGTGGCCAGGCCTAAAATAGAAAACTCGACACCGCGTCCGACACTGCGCGGTGGTTCAGGGATCGGATCAGGAACCGGGACGGGCCGCGGAATAGGCGGTGGATCCGGGATTTCAATTTCGGCGGTTTGTTTTTGCACTTCCAAAATCGTGTCCTGGATTTTTGACATATTCTCTTCGGTTGTGCGGTATTGCTTGTCGAGGAGGCGAATTTCGGCACGGATTGCCCGGATCTGGGCCATTTCAGTTTGCGTTGTTGCTGCCGCCATTCGCCGTTTTTGTACGAATTCTTCCAGCTCTTCCATGGATACGTCTGTCCCGCCCATTTGATAATAAGGAAACAGAACCAGCACGATCAGGATAAATGCGCCCAAGGCCGCCGCGAACAAGTCGAGCGCTGATATGGAAAAAACGGAAGTGTTGCGCCGCCGGGATCGCATCAGTACCGGCTAAGAATTCTCAATAGAGTTTGAACGGCTTCGCGGTCAGCTTTTTGTTTGGCTTGCTTGTTCATATCATCCGACAGGGTCACAGCATCACCAAGGGTTTCGCGGTTCATTTCACTGTTGATTAGATCGTTGGACCGCGCCAACCTTCCATCCAGATCCGTCATATAGATAGCTTCCAGCTCGTCGACATCAGCTGAATATGAGGTAAATTCGATCCGGTCGCGCGTGCGAACCAAGGCATTGGCATAGACGGTGACATCGGCACCGTGGATCAGGTCTTTGTTGGCGTCCAGACGGAACAGGGAGTCGGAAAGGACCTGACGTAAAAACAAGGCATCTTCGGCGATTACCGTGTCATCATTGGCAAGATTTGCATCGAACGCTTTCAGGCTTGAAACCTGTCCGGCAACGTAAGGTTCGCAGGTCTGCGCAAAATCAATCAAATGATCCATATAAGATATTGCTAGTTCGGGTGCTGCTTGTCTCAGAACCGGATTGGCAATGGCTTCAATAACATCGGTGATGGGCGCGTCGGCTTCCACATCGCCGTCACCGTATTTTTCGAGCGCCCGGCGAAACCCCGGGGTCGCATCAACCGCCATTTCCTGGGTCAGTTTGAAAAACTGATAGCGCGGTAAAAGGGCATCGTTGGGAAACCCTGACATCACGGTGATGCAGTATTCTTGTGACGGCGCAGCGACAGCAACCTGTTGCACCGGCTCAGGGCCAGAAGATGCTGAACTTTGGGCAATCGCTGGACTGGCGATCAGGCTTAAAAAGCCGGATATAAGCAGTTTTTTCTTCATTATTGCGCGCTTGCCAAGGTCTGAGATCGGGCGGCACTGATTTTATTGGCCGGTGGTGTTCGGAATGGAGACGCGTTGATCGCACCTGCAGGCACCGAACCTGACCGCTGTCCTGCTGAATACATTTGCAATGTATCTGGGATGCCGGATTTTGTGACGCGCATGACGCCATCGGCTTGACCCGCTGTGAAATGACCCTCGAGCGCATAACTGTTATTGCGTTTGTGGTGGATCATATATCCGGGCCCTTGCGGTTGACCATTTTTGGCATAACCAAAATACTCAATAGCAGTACCGTCCCCATTGCGGAGCACGCCAATGCCATTTCCGGCCGCCAGGCCGTTTTCACAAACACCGAGCCATGTCCCGGTTTTTGTGGAGCCAGTATGGGTATAGCCGCACCGCGTCGCGACTGTCTCCAACGAGCGCTGGTTTTCGGTGTAAAGCGATTGTAATTTTTCTTTCAAATCTTCAAATCGAATCGCTGTGATTGTCTCGTTTGAATCGATCAAATTGACCTGGACGGAGGTTTGTTCCTCCAATGCTGGCACGATCGAGGTCAGATAATTGCTTCCGACGGATTTGGACTGGCTTTTGTAAGAAAATGCTTTGGATCCGGCAAAAATGGTGGCGCTAATCAAAGCGTCAATCGCCAACGATTCTCCGTAACTGACGCCATCCCGACTGTCACTTTCATTTGCGATCGTAGCACCGGCAGCGACAGCCCCCAAAATAGCCAGCGCTGTTGCCGTGTTTTGTTTACGCGCCAAATCACGACGTTGTTCGAGAACATCATATTCAGCTTTTAACATGTCACGCACTTGCGCGCCCATTTCTCCGTTATGGATTCCGTCGAATAAACGTAACGACTGAACCGAAAGGTATTTCTGCTCGGCCTCAAGCAATCGTTCCGCATATTTAAACCGGGATTGATAATCCGCATCCTTGCCGCCGACCAATGTCAACGCGGCGAGACTTTGATCGAACTGCGAAATGGCAGAGGCCCGGCGCATCATGGACGCTTTATTGATATTAGTCTTGTTGATCATGCCAACAATCTGATTGGCCATTCCCTTTGAGAACGCCGTTTTCAGAGGATCAACAGCACCAGCCTGCGCGTCGCCAAGGGAGTCAATCGCCACGGTGTCCAGCTTAATTTTTTCGAGTGGAACCTTTCGGACTGTATTTGCGCTTGGCAATCGAGAGAGCGGTTTGGAAGCTACGTTAAATGCAGGGTCGTTATTGAGATAGGTGACAAAATCGAGTTCGGGCGTCGCACTATCCAATTTGCCGTTTTGTAAATTTCGCAATGATTCATCAACACTGGCACGTCCATTCCCCGCTGCGCGCGACAATAGGGGGGCGCTGGCCATCAGTAAGCCCTGGGTCGGCGCTGCGGCGCGGTGGTCGGTCCGAACAGTTACCAATGGTGTAACCAGATCACCGAATGTTAGAGGCTCGCCCCCCATCATTTTTTTGGAATCCGGGAAGGTATAACTGGTGAAGTCGACGGTCACCACATTAGCGAGGCTTTCCGCCTGGGTCATCGGTTCTGATGTCAAAGAGCCATCGTCAGCGAGTTTAATCGTGTGCGGTGAAAGGAGGACGGAATGTTCCGGTAATTTTGCGGCCAACTCCTTGAACAGGGACAGGGCAAAATAGTTGGATTTGAGCACAACACTGTCAGCCAGAGCCTGCACTTCAGGTGACCCGGCATCATAAGATGAAGCTCTGCCGCCAATCGCGTTGCGACCAAAGGCTTTATAATAGGCATCTTTCGCATTACTATCGACAAAAGCCGGGTACCGCACGACGGCCAGGACAGTGCCGGCCGTGGCTTTTTTTTTCAACTGCTCAGCTTTAGCAGATTTCATGACGCTGGATTGGGAGATCCCTTTCGCTGTTGATGCACATCCGGTAACAACGCAAGCAGCGCCCACAAGCAAAAGTTTGGAAAATTGACGCCCCATAAACAGATCCTTTGAATTTTTGGGATTAACCTTACGTTAAATCTTTACAAAATCCAATATTAACGAGAGCTGAAGGGTAAAAGCGCAGTAAACAGGGAGATTGTTGACGCTTTTGAAAATAAAAAATCGCCACGCATAGATCAACTTGAAGGGGGAGCTGTCCGCGTGGCGATCAGTAATTTGATCCAAATTTTCAGTTCTAAATCAATTCCATTGACCCGTACCGGAATTGCCATCAGGTGTAATATGAGCAGTTATTGTCCCGCTACGGTCTTGGTATGTCCCGGATTTTCCTGACATACCACCCATACAATTCATTTCAGTCTTTTCCGCATTTAACGGAATGCACCCAAACACCATACTTGCGTTTCCGCGTGGCGAGGTCATGTCGCAGACAACATGCGTCGCAAAGATTTGACTGTTTGGAGGTTGAGTCATGGACATACATGTGAATGAACTTTTGTAAGACGTTCCATCGGCGTTTTTGACGTCTGTCGTCCCGCTCCAACTTGATGCATAATAATCGGCACCACTTTGGCCAACACCACCGATCACTTTTGGTTCACTACTTTCTATGGATTTGTATGTAAATGTTTCTGCATGCGCCGCCGTTGCACCCAACAGTGAGATGATTGCGATGGAATATATAGATGTTTTGATCATGAATGACTCCCTAAATTTGTTAAGGGGCTGATTTGTGGTATAAATTGATGTGCAGGTCGGTAGAATTGTATTCAATCTACCGACCTTACACTGTGCGCCCCGAGCCCTCTCCTGGCTCACTCCTGAGATGCCACATTCAAATCTCAACGTCCTGAATGTTTTGTTCGGGATACCCGAATTTTTCTTCAGAAAACATGATGGTTTTGTTTGGATGGATAAAATCATCATAAAATCAATGTTTTAAGTGGGTCCAAATCCACGTAATTAAGTTCGGCAATACGATATGTGCAGACAAGCTCGATCGGTTGTGCTAGTTGAAAAATGTAAGTCAGCAGCGGGCGGCATACACATTGCGGATAATAAGAAGAGAATGTAATGGCCTTGGGTGCGGCAACAGGAAATAAAACTTTTATGCTGGGTGAATTTAGCGTTGATCCCGCGCGAAACCATGTTGTCCGGGAAGACCAAATTTATGCTTTGGAGCCACGTGTTATGGACGTATTGTGCGTCTTGGCTGCAGGCAATGGGGAAGTTGTCAGTCGGGAAACCTTGATTGCAAAAGTCTGGAATGTTGAACATGGTGCAGACGAAAGCGTTACCCGTGTCATTTCTGTTTTACGCAAAACGTTTCGCGATGCGGGTGTTAGCGATAATTATATTTCAACTATTCCCAAGCGCGGGTATCAATTAACTCAGCCCGTGACTTTCTCATCGCCGATAGAAAGCGATTCTGACACCGGTTCTTCAAACAAAAACTTAAAAAGAAATACCAAGTTTAAGAGCCGGCACCTAGTTGTCCTGGGATTGATTGGTGCGGCCCTGATTGCTTTTATGGTGGCGCGGCAGTCCAGGCCATCTCCTGTTGAAACTGTTCCGGAAAATTCGATCGCTGTTCTGCCATTTGTATCGATGAGTGTTGAACTAAGTGACCAGTTGTTTGCTGAAGGCTTGTCGGAAGAACTGCTCAACTCGTTGGCAGATATTGAGAATTTGAAAGTCGCGGCGCGGACTTCAAGTTTTGCTTACAAAGGCAAGTCCGCCAGTGTTAAAGAAATCGGTCGGGAATTGGATGTTGCTTATGTTTTAGAAGGTAGCATCCGGCGTTTCCAAGACCGAATGCGGGTAACGGCGCAGTTGATTGCGGTGAAAGACGGGTACCATTTGTGGTCTGACTCCTATGACCGCAAACTTGAAGATGTTTTCGCTGTTCAAGATGATATCGCTAAACATGTTGTCGATGCCTTGAGCGTGGAGTTAAGTAAACCCGGAAACAAACTTCTTTTTGATGCTGGCACCGAAAATACAAAAGCGTTTCAACATTATCTGGAAGCGCGGCGGTTTCTCAATCGAAGGGGTCTTGGATTGTCCAAAGCAATTGACAGTTTTGAGGCCGCAATAAAACTTGATTCCAATTATGCGCGGGCTTACGCCGGTCTGGCCACGGCTCACGTCGTTTCACATATTTATCTGGACGTACCCAAAGAAATCGCAAGATCACGGGCACAATCATTCGCCCGTAAAGCGTCTGATCTAGACGCATCCCTGTCTGAACCTTTTGCGGTCTTGGGTGTGATCGAGGCCGACCAAAACAACTGGAAGGACGCCGTAGAATATTATGAATTGGGCGAAGCTTTGGATCCGGATAATGTGGTTGTTTTGCAATGGTTTGCAGAGGTTTTGACCTATGTCGGGTATCTGGAACGGGCCGAGGTGAAAATTTTAAAGGCGTTGGAAATAGAACCGGAGTCTGCGGTTTTGAACTTGGTGGCAGGGGTCGTGGCCCAGAACAAAGACGATATGGAGAAAACCGATTATTACTATCGTCGGGCAGAAGATTTTGGTTTGAGTGACGGGGTTAATGGCAATTCATTTGTTGAATTCCGCCGTGGCAATATCGAAACGGCGGCTAAAATGATGGCGTTGGCATCGTTTAATGATCAATATATTGGCGAAAATCAGGTGGATGCTCTCACAGACTTCTTTATTGGTATTATGAGCAAACAGAAAAAAGTGGATGAGGGTATTGGGGCTTTTCCGGTTTTGGCCAATGATGATGATTTTCTCATGCCGGCTTATCTGATGTCCGGTGAAAGTGAAAAAGCATTACGTATTCTGGAAGAAGATCCTGATGGGGATCATGATAGTTTTTATCAGCTCTGGACTAATACGGATCCGGACTTGCGTAAGCATCCCTATTTTCAAACTTTTGCCCGCAATGTCGGTTTGTATGATTATTGGGTTGAGTTTGGATGGCCTGACAAATGTAAACCTATGAAGGACGATACCTCATTCGTCTGTGATTAATCTTATACACAGGAAAGCAGGCCGCCCCTCTTGACTCTTGTTCTTAAATAAGAACAAATAGAGAACATGCAGCAAGGAAAAGCCAAATATTATCGCCGTCAGGCGAGCCTGTCCCTGTCCCATACAGGCATTGTTTTGCAAAACGGGCGGGTGCACGAGGCATGCGGTACGGCAGCGGATGCGTTTGCTGTGGTTATGGCGGCCAAGCTGTCCGGTCCCTTGGTCTGGATCGGCCGGGGGGCGCAGGTGCGTACGCTGGCCCCGACGGCCCTGCAGGCTTTTTTTGACCCCAGACGGCTGGTCACGGCCGGGTGTGAGAACCGAAAAGAGATTTTGTGGGCGGCGGAACAGGCCCTGCGTTGCGGTGGGGTGGCGGGCGTGATTGCCGAAATGGGCATGGGCCCGGATCTGAAGGAAAGCCGGCGACTGCAATTGGCGGCCGAAGCCGGCCGGTCTTTGGGACTCATTGTGATTGGCCGGGCGGCGCAAAGTTCGGCGGCGCAAACCCGGTGGCAATGCGAGGCTTTACCACGCACGGACACCTGCGGCCAAAGTTGGCGCTGGTCTTTACAGAAAAATAAATCCGGGCGCACCGGCACATGGCATGTCGGTTGGCGCGCGCACAGGAAAGGGAAGGCAGAAGATGGCCCGTCGGGTGATGTCCATATGGTTGCCGCGTCTGCCGCTTGATCGGCGTGTGCGCAGGCAGGACCCGCGTGTTGATGGCGTTTTTGCCATCACGCGCGAGATTAAAAACGCCAAGCGCCTGACCCATATCAGCGACGCCGGTATCAAGGCCGGACTTGTTGCGGGGATGAGCGCGGCGGATGCCCGGGCCCTGTGCCCGGAACTGCTCACCGAGCCAGCCGACCCGGTGCGCGAAGAGGCTTTGTTGCGGGCGCTGCGGCGGTGGGCCGACCGCCTGTCCCCCTGGGGCGCGCTGGACGGGTTGGACGGGCTCGCCATCGACATTTCCGGCTGCGCGCATCTGTATGGCGGGGAGAAAGCCATGCGCACCGAAGCCATGGGGCAGCTTGCTGATATGCAAATTCGCTCACAAATGGCCATTGCCGATACGCAAGGCGCAGCATGGGCGCTGGCGCGCTATGGTCATGACGATATGATTGCCGGCGCCGGGCAGACGGCCAAATCCGTTCATTCTTTGCCGGTCGAAGCTCTGCGTATTGAGCCCGCTATCGCGATTTCCCTGCGCCGGGTTGGACTTGATCATATCGGTAGCCTGTCGCGGATGAAGTCAGCGGATCTGGCCAAGCGCTATGGGCTCGCATTTTCTCAAAGGCTGGCCAAGGTGCTCGGGCATATTCCTGATCCGGTGGCGCCGATGGCGGCTGATCCGGTGTTTGCGGCGCGCATGAACCTGCCCGACCCAATTGGTTTGCAAGGCGATGTGCAGGCAGTACTGGACCGTCTCTCGACGTCCGTTTGCACCCGGCTTGAAAAAGCCTGCATGGGCGCGCGCGGCTATGCCCTCACGGTCCGGTGTGTCGATACAGGGGATCATGTGCTGCGCGTTGGTTTCGCCCGTCCGACCCGCGACCAGATTGTGCTTATTCGGCAATTTGAAAAACCCCTGTCGGATCTCAGGATGAAGTTTGGCGCAGACTGGTTTCGTCTAATCGCGGAAAGTGTTGAGCCTTTAGTGCCGGTGCAGCGTCATATCAGCGGCAAGGATGATGTGGAAGACGGGCTTGATATCGTGATCAGCGCCCTTGGTAACCGTCTCGGTTTTGATCGGGTGCGCCGGTTCGTACCCCGTGACAGTCATATTCCCGAACGGGAGTTCGCTGATGTGGATGCGGTATCAGCCCCCATGGTTGAGGCTTGGCCCAAACCTGAGCGGCCCCGACCTTTACGCCTGTTCAGACCTGAGCGCTTGCGCACCTTGGAGGCCGGACGTCCACCCAAAAAATTTGCCTGGCGCGGCGCGAATTATGAAACCCGAATGTCCGATGGCCCGGAACGCCTGTCGCCAGAATGGTGGCAACCGCGTGCCGAACCGGTACGGGATTATTGGCGCGTGCAGACGGGTGAGGGGCCGCGCCTGTGGCTGATGTCCCACCCGGCTTCGACACCGCCCGAATGGTTCGTCGCCGGCCGGTTTCCGTAGGGGCGCGCCATGGGCTATGCGGAACTCAGTATCACCAGCAATTTTACCTTCCTGACCGGGGCCAGCCACGCCGAGGAATATGTGGTGCGCGCGGCTGATCTGGGCCTGTCGGCGATTGCTGTTACGGACCGCAATACCTTTGCCGGCATTGTCCGCGCCCACGCGGCGGCCAAGGAGGTGGGCCTGCGCTATCTGGTCGGGGTCAGGTTATGCTTCGAAGACGGGCCGGATATTCTGGCTTACCCAACCGACCGCGCCGCCTATGGACGTTTGTCGCGCCTGCTGACGCTCGGGAAACGGCGCACCACCAAGGGCAAGTGCGAGCTTTATTTTGAAGATGTGCTCGATTGGGGGGAGGGGTGTGTGCTGATCTTGACAGAAAAATTTTCCGTCCGAAAAGCCAAACAGCTCCAAAAGAAGCTCAAGGCCAATGTCTATCAAGGCATGGCCCCACACTATGATGGGCGGGACAAAACCCGGTTTGCGGCGATCGCCAAACAGGCGGAAAAAACCGGCCTGCCACTGGTCGCGCTGGGCGATGTGCTCATGCATGTGGCGGAGCGACGGCGGCTTGCGGATGTGCTGTCCTGTATCCGTGAAAAAACCACGATCGACAAGCTGGGCAGGATGGCGCAACCCAATGCGGAACGCAGGCTTAAGGGCGAGTTTGAAATGCATCGCCTGTTTCGGCATTACCCGGAAGCGATCCTGAATACGGGGCGGATTGTCGAAGCCTGCCCGTTCAGCCTGGATGAGCTCAAATATGAATACCCGGATGAAATCACCGATGGGCAGGCCCCGGATGTGCGGTTACGCAGCCTGACCGAGGAAGGCCTGGTACGACGTTACCCGGACGGGGTATCGTTGAAAGTCCGGGGCATGGTCGAGAAGGAGCTCGCCCTGATCGCCAAGCTCGACTACGCGCGATATTTCCTCACCGTGCACGACATTGTCGCCTATGCCCGCTCACAACATATTCTGTGTCAGGGGAGGGGCTCAGCAGCCAATTCAGTGGTCTGTTACGCGCTCGGCATTACCGAGGCCTCACCGGAAATGATCTCCATGGTATTTGAGCGGTTCATCTCGGAAGTGCGCAATGAGCCGCCGGACATTGATGTGGATTTCGAGCATGAGCGCCGCGAAGAAGTGATCCAGCATATTTATGAAAAATACGGCCGCCATCGGGCCGGGATTTGTTCGACCGTCGTGCATTTCAGAAGCCGGGCTGCCGTGCGGCAAGTGGGTAAAGCCATGGGCTTGTCTGATGATGTGGTCGCGGCCCTGTCCTCGCAGGTCTGGGGGACGTCATCAAAAGAAATTGCCGAAGAGCGGGTAAAGGCGGCGGGGCTGGATCCCACCAATCGCCGGCTGATGCAAACCTTGCAACTCACCCGTGAGATCACCGGGTTTCCCCGCCATCTCTCCCAGCATGTGGGCGGGTTCGTCATTACCCGTGGGCGTTTGGACGAGCTGTGCCCGGTGGAAAATGCGGCCATGGCGGACCGCACCATCATTGAGTGGGACAAGGACGATATCGATGTGCTCGGCATGCTCAAAATCGACGTGCTGGCGCTCGGTATGCTCAGCTGTATCCGCAAGGCGTTTGATTTACTGCGGGACTGGAAGGGGCAGAACTACACGCTGGCCTCTGTGCCCCAGGAAGACCCGGCCGTCTATGACATGCTGTGCATCGCCGACAGTATCGGCGTGTTCCAGGTGGAAAGCCGGGCCCAGATGAATTTCCTGCCGCGCATGCGCCCGCGCACGTTTTATGATCTGGTGATCGAGGTGGCGATCATCCGCCCCGGTCCAATCCAGGGCGATATGGTGCATCCGTTTATCAAGCGCCGCCACGGGCTTGAGCCGGTCAGTTTTCCGTCCAAAGATTTGGAAGACGTATTGGGTAAGACACTCGGCGTGCCCCTGTTTCAGGAACAGGCCATGCAGATCGCCGTGGTGGCGGCCGGGTTTTCGCCGGGAGAGGCCGACCAGCTCCGCCGCGCGCTCGGCAGTTTTCGCGGACCCGGCACGGTGCAGGCTTTCCGTACCCGCTTTATCGAAGGCTGTCTTAAGCGCGGCTATGACCCTGAATTTGCCAATGCCTGTTTCCGGCAACTGGAAGGCTTTTCCGGCTATGGCTTCCCGGAAAGTCACGCGGCCAGTTTCGCGCTTCTGGTCTATGTGTCGAGCTGGCTGAAATGTCATCATCCGGAAGTGTTTGCCTGTGCGCTCCTCAATGCCCAGCCTATGGGGTTTTACGCCCCGGCCCAGATCGTGCGCGATGCCCGCGCCCATGAGGTCGAGGTCAGACCCGTCTGTGTCGAGCGCAGTTTCTGGGACAATACGCTGGAGCCGCGCGCCCATGGCGGGTTGGCGCTCCGGCTCGGGTTTCGACAAATCAAAGGTTTCAAGGAAGAGGACGGGCATTGGCTATCGGCTGCGCGCGGCAATGGCTACCGCAGTGTCGAGGCGATCTGGCGCCGGGCCGGTTTGAAGCGGGCTGCGCTTACCCGCCTGGCCGAGGCAGACGCCTTTGCTGCCCATGGGCTGACGCGCCGGGACGCGGTGTGGATGGTCAAAGGATTGGGTGGAGAAAAGCCTTTGCCCCTATTTACCAAACACGGGGAAGGGGGCGAGGATTTTGCCGCCGATCTGCCCTTGATGACCATTGGCGAGCAGGTGTTTGAGGATTATGTCTCCATGCGCCTGACCCTGCGCCATCATCCGGTGGAATTGTTACGTCCGCAAATGGGTCGCGCGGTGCAAGCCGGGGATTTACGCGATATCCCTGACGGCAGTTGGGTCGAAGTCATCGGCCTGGTAATTACCCGCCAGCGCCCGGGCACCGCCAGCGGCGTGATTTTCTTAACGCTGGAAGACGAGACCGGCGCATCGAATGTGATCGTCTGGCCCAAAACCTTTGACGCCAACCGCAAGGTGGTGATGAGTGGCCGGCTCCTCAAAATTCATGGCAAGCTGCAACGCGAAGGCATTGTCACCCATATTATATCGACCAGGATTGAGGACTACTCCCACCTGCTTGATACCATGGGGGACGTAGAAAGTGCAGGCGGGGCCATTGATCCAACCTATAGCAGTGCCGATGAAGTCAAACGCCCGATCCCGGTTAAGGAAGGGGGACCGGCCGGGCAGCAACGCCCCGCTTTAAAACAACCGCGCATCAGCTACGGCGTCGGCGCCCGCCACCCGCGCGAGCAAGCCAAGAAACTGTTCTACAGCCGCGATTTTCATTAGTCCTTGGTGACATTGACCCCGTAAACGCGGTCGAGTTTGCCATAAGCGGCAAGGGTCACGATACTTGCTGCTTTGAACATCATCTTGCGCTGAATGCGGTCACCCAAAGGTTTGCGGTGATACAGCTCGCCGTTCTCGCGGGATATTTTTTGCATCATCGTCGTGCGCGGTTTGCGGTCTTCTTCATAGCGTTCAAGCGCGGTTTCAAAACCGCGGTCGCGGTCCATCAAGTGTTTTGCCAATACATAGGAATCCTCGATGGCCATGGCTGCACCCTGCGCCATAAACGGGAGCATAGGATGGCAAGCATCCCCGAGCAGGGTTACTCGCCCGCTCGACCAGGTCTCCAAGGGTTCGCGGTCAAACAATCCCCAAAGATAACATTCCTTGCATTCGCGCAACAGCCTGCCAATCCGCTCATCCCAACCCGTGAAGGCGGCACGAACATCGCCGACATTGCCTTTGATGTTCCAGCCGGCTTCTGCCCAGCTGTCGCGTTCTTCCACCGCCACAAAATTCACTTTGTCGCCGCCATTGACGTAATAGGCAACGAAGTGCCGGCCCGGCCCAAGCCAGACATTGGCTTCCGGCGGAATCAATTTTCGCGGCAGGCGATGGGTCGGCACAGTGCCGCGCCACGCGACATGGCCTGTGAATTTCAGTTTGTGTTCGCCTTGCATGGTTTCGCGGATTTTTGAATGGATCCCGTCCGCACCGATCAGGAAATCTCCGTTAAAGGCATTTTCCCCGGCCTCGATCATCACATGATCGACGGATTGCCAATAGGAGTTTACGGGCGCGTCCATATGGATTTTGACGCCTTCTTTCAGGGCCGCTTCTTGCAAGATCAAATGCAAATCAGCCCGATGAATATTGAGATAGATCTGACGGTAGCGGTCTTTGAAGACTGATTTTAGCCGGGTGCGCAGTTCCGGCTTGCCGGACTTGTAATCCCGTAAGGTCGCGGCTGCCGGCTCAAAGCCCAGTTTTTTTAAATTCTTTTCTAGACCCAGCGCTGACAGCACATGCATCGCGTTGGGGCCAAGTTGAATACCGGCACCGATTTCTTCAAATTTCGGCGCCTTCTCAAACACGTCGACTTTCGCGCCGCGTTGCGCCAAAGCAATCGCCGCGGTTAGCCCGCCAATACCGCCGCCGGAGATTAGAATATGCGTTCGATCACCCATGAATTGATCTCTTATAAGGAAATCAAGCGATGTGAAAGCCAAGAAGCGCGTAAAACACCGCGGGATTCACGATGCCCGAGAAAATTTAAGAACGTTGGAAGACAAATGGCGCACCCGACAGGATTTGAACCTGTGACCTCTGCCTTCGGAGTACATTTTTTCGGGCTACCTAGATACACCCGGAAAGTCACTAAATCTTTGAAAACACTATAATTTCTCTGTATTTTCACACCAGAACTTCCCGCGTTTACATGATAGCGTGGTACCTATGTGGTACCTTTTGGCGCCTATTCGGTGAACGGAAGGACATCTCTCAAAAGGTACCACATCGCCGATAACAGTATGATTTAGTTACGTAAATTAGGAAGTGGAAAATGAAAAATGGCAAATGTTGTTAAACTTACAAAACGATTGATTGAAACAAAAACCTCCACAGAGAAGGATGAAGTTCTCTGGTGTTCAACGGTTAAGGGGTTTGGCGTACGGTTTTATCCTTCTGGAAAAAAGGCCTTCATTTTAAAAAGGCGCGTAGGTTCTGGACGGCTTGCGAAACAACGGAAAATGACATTAGGAACCTTTCCGGCCATGTCGCTTGCTGTGGCGCAAAAGAGAGCAGTGGAAGCCATTGCAAAGATGCAAGCAGGTGAGGATGTTGTGAAGCAACGGGTTGAAATACAGCGCGCTGCAAAGGAACGAAGAGACGCGGAAATGTCAGTGTCCGATGCCATTGAAAAGTGGCTCCAAACCGATGCGCTTCGTTCGCGCATGCGCGGCCCACGTTTTGGAACATTGCGTAATCCAAGGGACGTCAAAAGTAATGGCAACCAGTTAAAGAGACATGTCATACCGCTCATAGGAAAAGTGAAACTTTCAGAACTTACCAGAAAAGACATCGAGAAAATGCGCGATGATGTCGCCGGAGGTAAAACAGCTGTAACGGAAAAGACTGGATTTCGCGGGATTGCGCGCGTCACAGGCGGCGAAGGGACGGCCGGGAAGGTTGTTCGAATTTTAAGTACCGTTTTAAGCTACGCAGTGAGAGAGGGACATATTACCGTGAATCCAGCGTCTGGCATAATCATTCCTCCAAGCAGGAAAGTAGAGAGATATCTCAGCCGAGATGAGCAAACGAGATTGGAACAGATATTAACTGAAATGTCACTTGAACCGAAGTTTGAACGTGGTGTCGCAATCATTCGGCTTCTCATGTTGACAGGGTGTCGTAAAAACGAAATCGAAACACTTGAGTGGAAATCGATAGACTTTGAGCGAAAGTTCGTCCGTTTCGGAAAATCTAAAACAGGTGCGAAAATTATCCCGTTTTCACAAGCGGCCTTGGATATCATCAAACTCGTCCCCAGGTTTGAATCTTCAAAGTTCGTGTTTCCTTCTTACAAAATTGATGATTATTACAAAGGTGTTCCCAAAGTTTGGAACGAAGCGCGTCATCGTGCGAAAATTGAAGATTGCCGACTACATGATCTACGGCATAATTTTGCAAGTGTTGCTGCATCAAATGGCGCAAGTCTTCCGATGATAGGTGCATTGCTAGGTCATACTCAGGCGCAAACAACCGCTCGTTATGCGCATCTAACCAATCATTCCCTTGTCGAATTGGCGGAGCAAATTTCCGCAACTATTGACGAAAGGAGCAATGTTGACAGGTTGGATAATCCTCGCGTTGTAGTCGATATGTCCAAGCGCGTTGGTAGATAAAAAACCTATAAATTATATCAGCATAAAGACACAAAAACCGCAGTTGTTCCTTAGTCAGCGTCGGAGCGCCCACACGGCAACTCACCAATTATAATAAACTAATAAAAACAATTAGTTAAATGGTTTCATCGCCAAATTTGGTACACAGAATATACCTCAATTTGGTACGCAAATACTACCCCGTATTAC